>JACNKX010000212.1 GCA_014381825.1 Planctomycetota bacterium | reverse complement strand
TCATGACAAGCATGACATAAGATGACTCACTGTCTACTAACTTTGGGGAACCTCAGGTGCAGTGGGTGTTCCGAGGCCAGAGAGATTCGGGAAAGGAGCCCGTCGCTTCCGCATGGCGCATGAAGGTTGTTCAAGAGTTGCCGCTGTATCGCGGCTGCGAGGAAACCGTTTCGGAAGCGTCAGCCGAGGAAGTTCGGGAACAATGGCAGGGCGACCTTCAAGAGCATTTGGCGATTCCCGGCAACGATTCCGAAGAACTGCGTGCTTGGCTTGAGACGATCCCTCGCCTTCCTATCAAACGGGTTCACCAACTGATCGTTCAGAAAAAGTTTGAGTTTCTAAACGTGCGAGCATTCCTTGAAGTGAGTGATCAACTCGGACTGCCGCTTGCGGCGATACAATATTCAATTCATGCGCCGGTACCGATATCGTACGATCCACTCGCGATGGAAGATGAACGGAACCCGTTTGAGCCTGTTGTCGCCCTCGCGCAGCACCATGGCTGCCCAACTCGACTTCTCGATTGGACCCAAAGCCCGGAAACCGCCACGTTTTTTGCTGCCGAACGCGTGGAAAAGGATAGCGGCGAATTAGCTGTGTGGGCGTTGAACCTTAGGCACTTGGCTCTCCGTCAGTTGCCTGTGAAGCCATTTTCCGTACCGCGAAGCTCTGTGGGTTATCTGCACGCTCAGGAAGGGTTGTTCACATACGTCGCTGGTGCAGACCTCGATTTCGTTAACACCGGGGCGTGGCCATCGATCGAGTCATTTTGCTCTGATGGTCTTGTCAAAATGACTCTCCCATGGGCAGAGGCCAGTGAATTGCGACGACTTCTGTTTGCCGAAGGATTTCATCGTGCCGCATTGATGCCAACATATGACAACGTCACTCAGATGTTGAAGGAGCATCAACAGAGGTGGCACGGAGACGAGTAATGCGCGCCAGGTGACGGGTGGCTGGGGTCGAGCGGAGCGAGCCCCCAGCAATGCGGTCACCATTCAACTTCGTCATCATGGCTCAAAAACGACAGCATCGCCGAAACTACAACGAGCCGGGGCATGCTCACGAGTTGACGTTCTCGTGCTACCAAGGTTTCAAGTTTCTGAAAGCGGAAAGAACTTGCGAGTGGTTGGTGGAAGCGATTGACGAAGCTCGCGTTGAATTGAACTTCGATTTGTGGGCTTACGTGTTCATGCGCGAACACGTGCATTTGATCGTTCGTCCCGGAGAAGCGGAGTACGATATCGCTGACATCCGAAAAGCGATCAAGGCTCCGGTTGGTAGCAAGGCGATCAAGTATCTGCTGGAGAACGCGCCGGATTGGATTCCGCGGATTACTCGCAAACGCGGCAAGAAGACTGAGCGTCTGTTTTGGCAGTCGGGCGGCGGCTTTGATCGGAACGTCATCAAGCCGGATACGCTGATGAACATGATCGACTACATCCACATGAATCCGGTTCGACGTGGGCTTTGCGAGAAACCGGAAGAATGGAAGTGGTCGAGTGCGGCGTGGTACTTGGGTGGTGGCGAGGTGCCGATTCAGGTTGATCCGATTCCGGCGGAGTGGCTCGATGATTTGGAGTGAGAGCGTATTGAAGCAGCAGCTCGAAATGAGGCTGTCCGACGACCCGTTCAGCTACGAGGAACTCCAGGCCGTCGTGGGGCTGTTGGCCGGGCCGGGGCATGTCCATACAAGCACGACGCGCAAGCGAGTGAATGGCGACCGGTGATTCACGAGTCGGCCATGCTCGCCGGGCAGTTGAATTTTGGGGACATCCAGCGGCTGCCGCCTCGCCAAGAAGCGATCGCGCTGCGGACCATGAATCAGACGCTGGTCGATCATGGATTCTGTCTCACGCAGGAGACCGATGCAGGACCGATGCTGGTGTTTCCGTCTTACGCGTAGCGGTGGCTTCCAGCCGCCGATGAATGAGAACGGCGGCTGGAAGCCACCGCTACGACAACCTCCTCGCATCTTCGGCACGTTCTCGTTCAGCGGGGCACTGGAGGAACTGTACGCGACGCTGGTCGTCAAGCTGCACCACACGGGGGCGTTCGAAGTCGAATATTTGCGTCGATTCACTGGCGCTTCACACATTGTTGATCGCGACCGAAACGCCGAAGCTCACATGTGGGCGCGTCCTGAAGACCCTTCACACTCCCAACTCCGGCCAACTCCAAAACCAACCTACCCCAACCCTAATCCTCTCTAAACTGTGAACGGCTACTCATCCAGCCAAAAGGAATATAGCCGCGCGTTGCGAAGCTGGAAGCGAAGCCTGATCGCTTGCCCGACAGCGTCTGCCAAGCCACCTTCTGCCCAAGCGACGCGCCGCCGTGGCGCATCTTCTGACATCGGCTTCGACACAGCTAAGACGCTCCCTTCCCGGTCAAGCACTTCCACAACGCTCGCCCCACCAGCCGCGTTGATATTCACGTGCAGCGACGAAGCGCGAGTTACGAATGGTTTCGTCGTGAGCGTACCTTGCTTGTCGCCGGCATCAAGGGACATAAACCCATCCCGTCTGAGAACAGCGAGACAGATTGCGCCGCGGTGCGGCGGAGGGCTTGGTGGTGTACCGCGATATTTGCCTGCCGAATAGTAAAACCACAGCTCGTCGTCACGCACCAACGGCGCGCTGGGTGGAAGCATGACCATCGTATCCCAGGCATCCCCCACCGGCGACGTATCGATGAAGGGTTGACGATCACCGAGCCGTGTCCATGAATCTAAGTCGCGGCTACAGGCCAGTTGAACATGTTTGAACCCGTCCACGTTTCCGTTCGGGCGAGGGCCCGTAATGTGGAACATCGCCGGCAAGATGAGGTACAGGTCCTCGTAGCGAAACACGCCCACGTTGTAGATGTCGACTTTGTAATAGCTGGGATTGTTGTAGACGGGATCCTGCAGGTTGGGGTCGGCCAGACGAGCTAGAATCCTCGCCTTGCCTCGCTTTTGGTCCTCGGCGTCGGCTTGGTACGACAGCTTGGGCTTCGTCCAATGCTCGAAGTCGCGACTCGTTGAAATCGCGTGTGCGCGGCCGAAGCGTCCACCGTGTTTCAGTGTCGCGATGAAAATGCGCGCGAGAGGGTCGTAACTGAGGTTCGACTCGTCGCTAGAGCGGAGCACGGGCACGTTCAATTGTTTCCAGTGGATCCCGTCAGGACTCACGATCGGCCGCCGGTCGCGTCCCTTCCCCAGGAAACCCTTGTAACGTCGTCCAGGATCCGGGTCATGTGGATCGCGAATCACGTTCGTAATTGCCCGCGCAGGCCATTTCAGCTTTGGATCGAAAGCGAGGATGTTGTTTTCCCGCGACCCACCATATTCGAATTGCCGCAGGATTGGTCTCGTCCAGTGGATTCCATCTTTACTTTCAAAGTACGTGGGCCCGGCCATGAACTCTGGTTCACGATCAATCGCGTTGACCCAGAGTTGGAAAACATTTCGTTCCTCGTCCCAGGCTGGCACGCTGCGCGTCTGCACTAGGTACCTTTCCCAGGGCTGCTGCGGAGTGATGACCGCTCCCCTTTTCTCTGGTTGATGCAGCGTTCTGGTTAGGTTCTTCACACTGCTGATCGCATAGTCATCCAGGAACAGTTGGCGTCTACCCAGTTCGAATTCAAGCCTATTATCCTCCCCCAGCCCGAATTGCGGACCTGTGAACAGTGTTAACAGCAGGAACAAGAAGAAGTGACACTGCAGCAAGTTGGGAGCGGAGAAGCGAAAACGAGGCATGATCGCTAGTCTATCTAGTTGGAGTCTTTGAATTGAAACGAGTAAAGATTCGCGTCCGATATGCAGCTCATTCACGCGCTGATCGGCACCACGAGCGCGTCGACAGTCCCTCACTTCTCGTACACCTCCAGTTCGGCCACACACATTTGCCCACCTTCCTGGCCGGGCCCGTTGGGTTTGTAGCTGAGTGCGCGGACATAGCGGACGTTGGTGGGGGCAAAGGTATGATCGTATTTTCCGTTCGGGGTTCCTGCGCCGCGATGAACCTCGGTCCAGGCTTTGCCGTCGGCTGAGACCGCGATCGCGTAGTCAGTGGGATATCCCTCGGCGAAGAGAATTTTTACACGGCCAATAGTTTGTTCCTTGCCAAAGTCGATCTCGAGGGTCCAGGCGAAATGCCCGCCCGCCACTGCAAAAGAATTGGGGTCGCCGTCCACGGCAAGAGAGGCGAAGTAGACTTCGCTTGAAGGACCAAGGACATGCTTGCCGTCCAACGACAGCAGCCTTGCAGGCTTCTGAAAAGCCAGATTGCCAGGGATCTTCTTTCTCCCATCTCTCGCCTTCGGCTTGAACGGAGGAAGCCTCGGAACCGCGTTCTCCGGCAACGGTTGCTTCAGCTCGATGCGAATGATGGTGTCGGCGACATCCTTCTTCACCCCGGTCAGATCGATGGTCAGGCCGTCATCCCGGCCGGCGAACTTTAGCGGCCGGTTCTCGTTCATCCAGACCACCCGCCGGACCTGGGATACAGCGAGAGGTTTCGTAATCAACTGGCCCTCGGATGGCAGGCCGGTCTTGCCGCGGGGGTTCTCCAGCATGTGCAGGTACAGGTTCCGGCGGTCGGTGGAGATGACGTTGTATCCCCAGGCAGCCGCGCGCAGCGGGCCGGGGTCCACGTTGGTAAATGCCGGCAGTAGAGAGGGCTGCCCGTCAGGATTTGCCCAGTCCGCGATCTGACGATGGACATGGACGGTGGCATTGTCGTGCAGAGTGACTGGTGGAAACGGTCTTCCGGCTTCCTGTGCCCAGGCCTCTGAGCTGCTGACGGTGTGATCAAAGTCCGCGACGTATCCTTCTCCAACCAGACTGATGATCTCCTTCACATAGTCCTGCCACTGCCGGTCGCGTGTCGGAGTCGGCGTCACTGTGAGCCAGCTGTCCACGTTCCAGGTCTTGGGCCAGTCGGCCAGCATGGGATAAAGCCAGCCCAGGTATTCTCCCGGCCAGACATGCCACACCGAGGAGCGGGATTCCACGCAGAGCATATCCCAGTCCCCGTTCTGGGGCATGTTCGTGCCGTTCAGAATCAGTGTGCATTCCGGATTGTACGTGCGGATCATGCTGTACCACGCATCTGTCTCCGGATAGTGCTGCGGAGGGCCTCGCCAGTCGAAGAAAAAGCTGGCTGGCT
>JACNKX010000096.1 GCA_014381825.1 Planctomycetota bacterium | reverse complement strand
CTGCGCCGGGTCGATTTCGTTGGGATCGACAACGATGATCACTGCTATGCAACGGACGACCACACCACGATAGACGGGACGATCTACACCAGCCTGCGCGAATACGTCGGCGGCGAGCAGCGTTGGCGTTGCCGGTTCCTCCAGTCGCCCGACAACGGTGCGTCGTGGCGGGTCGTCAGCGAACAGGTCAACGTGCCGGAGCACAACTCCGTCGAGAAGGGGTTTGAGTATGTCGGCGGCAACCGGATCGTCAGCGTCGGTTCGGACGGACCGGGTCGGCGTTTTGTCCTGCAAACCCATTCCGATGATCGCGGCAAGACTTGGCGCCGCTGGAAAGACGCGCTGCCGCAAACCGGCGTGTGGGATCGTCCTCGCATCTGGACACTGGCGCATTTGAAAGGCGAGGCCGAATGGTGGACCGACGACACTCTGATCGGCGTCGGCAATACCACTCCGAAAGCGGGCAAAAAGTTTCCACGCGCCAATGCGATCTACCTTTCGACCGACCGCGGCGAGTCATGGAAGATGCTCGGCGGCAAACCGATCGACGAGTTCTACCCGGACGGAGGTTACGGCGACCTCGAATACGATCCGGCGACCGGTTGGTTTGTCTATCTTTCCTATCGCGGCAAGGGACTCCATGGGAACGCCGAGATTGTGCAGTATCGGTTTCGGCTGAAAGGCCGGAAGGAATTGAGCGTCTTCCAGCATCTCGTCCGCACGGAATCCTGGACCGAAAAATGGCCTGACGATTCCGGCGGATTCGAAGAGCGCGAGGTGACCGCGGAAATCTGGACGGCCGCGATGCAGGCATCGCTCGACGAAACGGATTCGCTGCATATTCCCGCTCGCGACAAGCCGTATTACCTGGATGGCCCGCTCGTGTTGAAGTCCGGCCAGAGGCTCACGGCCGATGCCAAAGCGGAGATTCGGCTCAAGCCCGGTAGTAACACCTGCATGGTGAGAAATGCGAATCTCGTCGGGTTCAAAGACGGCCCCGTGCCGGACGAAACCAAACCTGACACGGACATCCACATCGAAGGCGGGATCTGGACGACCCTGGCCACAGCGAAGAACGAACTCAACGGCAACGCGCGCGGTCATTCGTCGCGACAGAACTGGGCCTTCGGCACGCACGGCGTGATTCTGTTCCAGAATGCCAGACGCATCAGCGTGAAGAACGTCACGGTCAGGAAGAGCAAACCGTTCGCCATCCATCTCGGCAACGTGCATGACTTCGAGATCGATGGGCTCACCCTGGAAGATCACTATCGCGATGGCGTCCATGTGAACGGACCGGCGAGCCAGGGAACGATTCGCAACATTCGCGGCAACTCCCACGACGACCCCGTCGCGCTCAATGCCTGGGAGTGGAAGAACTACGCGCCGAGCTACGGCCCCATCCGCGATGTGCTGGTCGAGAATGTCACAGGCGGATCGAGCGGAACGAGTTCGATCCGTCTCTTGCCCGGCGTGAAGCGATTCGATGACGGAACCGAACTCGACTGCCCGCTGGAAAATATCACGCTGCGCCGCATCACCGACATTCGCGAGTTCAAGATCTACGACCAACCGAACCTGGAACTGGGCCGCGACAAGGACTTCAGCATCGGCGTCGGCTCGATCAGGAATCTCCGCTTCGAGGACCTCGTCTTCAACCGGCTCGGCAAGATCGAACTCCACGCCAACACAGATGGTTTGGTGATTCGCAAGGTCCGGATCAACCACCCGATCAACGACGACTGGCATCTACTCGCCATCGGACCGAAGTCGCTGACCTATAAAGGCGGCCGCTCCAATAACCCGGCGCGGTGGACAGAAATCTTCTCGCCCGATCTTGACTGCACGGTTCGGAATGTGGCCGTGTCAGGCGTCCGCCCCCGCGACTCACAAACCGATCTGCCCATCGACCGAGTTGTGAAAGTGATCGAGCTACAACCCAACTCTGACTACCCAAAGACCACGCCCAAAGGCGGCACGGGCAAGGGCATCTGGATCCGCTGAACCATGAAAGAAAACGAGAAACACAAATTCATTCTCATTGTCACTCTGCTGCTTGCGCCGCTGGCCGTGATACACGCTGACGATGCGCCAACTGCGGACCCCGACAACTGGGAACAGGATATTTCCACCCGGCGGACCGAGTATCTCAACTGGATCGTCGAGCACTTTGGCAAGCTGGAACCGGCGATGGATCCGCGCGATGGTCGGCGGTGGGCGCTCAATCACGCGCGACTGGTTTTGGGGCGCGACGTGGATAGGGCAAATGGCTACTTCGAATCATTCGCTCCACCGGGTGGGGATTCGGATATCTACTTCATCCGTTTTCTCAGAACGCTGCTCGATTGCCGCCATTCATCACGGCTGTCTGACAAGGCCGAAGCACGAATTGCCGGCTTTCTCAAACAGTGGCCTCAGAACGCCCTGACCTCGCGCGCTCACTGGCCGCCTCGTTTCACCGAGAATCATGACCTGATGAATCTCACCCTCGGGTTGTTTGCTCAGCAATATCGGGAAAGTGATATCAGCGGGCACGTGCGAGAGATCAGGAAGTTCATCGCGCATCGCATGGAACGGGGATTCGTGGAGTGGAACTCGAAGTGTTACCAGTACCACTTCTCGAATCCGCTCATCATCCTGGTCGATCATGCTCCCGATGAAACGCTCCGGAAAGCTGCTCAGGATTTGCTGAATATCATGCTGGCCGAGCGGGCTCTGCTCAGTGTCAACGGCTACCTCGGCGGACCGTCGCTCCGCTGCCGCACCGCCGACGTAAATCATTCCCTGACCGCCCGCAAAGTCGCCTATCTGACCGACGCGCGTTACGACGGTTTCCTGCCCACCGTATGGCTTGCGCTGGGAATGGGCGAACCGCAGTTCGACTTCAGGAACGCGCGAGTGCCTGGCCTGGAACCAGCGGGCGTCCATATCGCGAGCGGCAACGAACCTCGGCTGAAGCAGGATGAGGGGATGTTCTTTGCGTGCAGCCGGTTCGTTCCACATCCGGTGATTCGAGCACTGGCAACTGAAGCACGCACTCGCAAGGCTCTTGTTTATCAAGGACGACGTTTCATTGGCTGGCCCGGCGATGAGTTGTGGAAAACGCAGAAGTGGATGCCTGGCGCGCTCTACTATTACAACACGCCGCACGTTTCGATGGGCTCGGTGCATTCCGATGGGTGGATTCATCAGTGCCGATACAACAGCGTCATCTTCGGAGCTGATCCGTCTCAGGCCCTGCGTGTGGAAACGATCGTGCTCGGTGTTCCGCCTCACAAGCGCCGTCGCGAAGTCCGCGGCCGGGTTGTTCAGCACGAAAACTGGCTGCTGGGTCAGGGCACATTATTTGAAGACGGCGGCGCAAAGGCGGAGCGAGTTGGAAAGTGGCACGTTTATCAGGTCGGCAAAGGGCTGTGTGCGCATATCGCATTGGGCGATGACTATCACGTTTTGCAGGTTTCTGACCTCGACACGTTTACCAGTCGCGAAGAGTTCGTCGCAGCACTCACCATCCCGGAGCGTTCAGGAGACAAACTCAACGCAGTCACCATGAGTGGTGATCGCGTCTCGGTTGACCTGACGAACATGACCATTGCGATCAACGGCGAGCCGCGCGCTCATCCACCGAAGATGCTCCATGATTCCGGTCCGATGAAGTCGGTTTACGGCAGTGGCAAAATCACGATTGAGTCCAACGCGGGCTCCGTCACGTTCGACAGTGCTTCGTTCCGCCCCGAACCCGTCGGTCTGCCAAAACTGCCGGCAGGAACGACGCGTTGGGGCAAGCCGGACTCGGCGAATTTCACCACCAAAGTGAACCATGCACGAGCGTTGGGCGGCATGTCGCCGGATCACGAGACGCTGCTGAAGGCGGTCTCGATCCTGCTTCCCGTCAACGATGGTGGTTCGGTCCGACTCGCGGTCTACGCAGGCGGTCAGCTCGATGGCGGCCCGCATGCCGGTTCGCCGGCAAAGCTGCTGACCGATTTTGGGCAGACACCCAAAGGACAGACCGGCTGGAACACGCTCAAACACGCCAAGGGAATTCGTATCCCCGCCAACACGCCGATCTGGCTCGCCTGGAAGAGTTCCGGCGGGAACGTGGAAGTCGCCTACTTCGAAGAACGGTCAGGGCCGAGTGATTTCCAACCGGATCGCGGCCGCTGGGACAGCAAAGCCATCCAACTCAATCCTGCGGAACCATGGCCGCGCGCCTGGCCAGCGAACGATGCCGGCGAATTCGATTCGTTTGAGTATTCCTGTTTCCTGACATTTGAGCCAATGGATCGCTCAAGCAAGTAGGCTGAAGCAAGGAGCGAAGCGCCGACATTACGCTGGTGGGATAGAAGGTAAGGTTGACTTATATTGCCGGTGCTGAATTCGTGAGGGCGAGACCATATTCGCAGTTGAGACAACAAGGTGTCCATTACCTGAAATGACTAATCAACCAGACAACACCAGCACGGTCCTGCTCCCAATCGGATTCATGCTGATCGGTCTTATCACGACGTCGGCTCTCGGAGCTGAGCCGCTGGCACAGGACTATGTCGTTGTTCACAAGGTGCGAGATCTGGACCATCCAGCAAAAGCCGTGTGTGTAGGTACCCCCGATATACTGCGGTTGCCGTCGGGGCGGCTGATTGCCTCGATGGAATTGTGGCTCAAGCGGCCCACGTCCGGTGACGAAGGCGGGATCGACTATCCCAACCATTGCAAGATCAAAGCCAGCGACGACGGCGGAAAGACGTGGCGCCAGATCTCGACCAACGGCATCACGTGGGGTTCGCTGTTCTACGCGAACGACGCATTGCACATGATCGGCAACGATCCGCACAAGAGAGACATTCGCATCATTCGCTCGCCTGATGATGGCCGGACGTGGTCGGAGCCGGTGACGTTGTTTGATGACTCGCGTTACCACGGTTCGGCCACGCCGGTGCATGTCAAAGACGGGTTCGTCTACCGGGCATTTGAAGACATGAATCGTGGTTCGGCGTCACTGGTGGTGGCGGGCGATCTGTCCAAAGACCTGCTCGATCCGGCGGCGTGGCGAATGTCGAACAAGGTCGAGCCGCCTCGTGACACACCGTCGCTGACACGAAAGGCAGCGACAAAGAAAGACGGGCGTGACTCGGGTGGCAACTGGTTTCTGGAGGGCAACGTCATCGAGATTCGCGGCGAGTTATTCGTCCTGCTGCGCACTCGTATCGATGTGCAACT
>JACNKX010000127.1 GCA_014381825.1 Planctomycetota bacterium | reverse complement strand
TCGAGAAGAACATTTTTGAGTTGCTTCAAGCAGGCGCGGGATCTGATCACCAACGACGAGCGACGTGGTTCTCGCTGTGGGATCGTGAAATGGCAACCATCGAAGCGGTTCAGAAAGCTTGCTGGAATCATAGCAAAAGCGAATGGACCAAGGGCTTTGGGCCGCTCGGGCTATCCCAGTTGGGCGAAGCAGAACAAGCGCGCGAGGCACTTCTGAAGATCTCACGAGGCTATAAAGGTGGCCTGCCGATTACAGCCGTTAAATCCGGAGCGGCTCGTCTAGTAGACTCCGACCTCGAGCGGGCTGGTGAGGCAGCCACCGCGCTGCAACTGCTCTTTTCCAGTCTCGGTGAGGCGGGGTCCGAAGTCTGGAGCGGATATGGCAGGACCGCCTCGCTAAAGCTCGACGAGCTACATTCTACGATCCAAGCGATGGTGGAAGATCCTTGGTTTGGTAGTGGCGAGGGAGGCAAGATCCGTCGAGAGCGGGCCTATCTGGAATTGAAGTCCGAAGCACTGCTGCTTAGATTCCGGGAAGAACTTGGGCGAGAAGACGTGGCATGCACGGAGGTTGCTGCGACAGCCTCACAAGTTCTCTATTTAACGGACTCGGTACGCAAACCGCTAATTTTAATCGAGAAACTTGAAGATCTGCTGATCGGTCGACTCACGGCGTGCACAGAGGGGAGTCGAATGCCGCCACCGCCCGAAGTTCAGCGTGTCATTGAAGCAGCAACGGAAATTCGTCACTTGTTGATGGGGCATGGTGCGGGCAACCGTTGTGCGCTGCACATTGCCAGACTGTTAGATCAACGGGCAGTCCGCAATTGGAACCGCTCGCCTAGAATGCCCAAGCCGGACATTCAGCTTCGTATCTTGCGCGATGCGATGCAAGCAGTTGAATTGGCGCCCCACAACCCTGATATTGTTGAGAACCTAGCATCTCTCGTGCTGCAAATTGATACCGGCAGTGCGGCTGAGCAGGAGAGCCGTCTAAAGACCGCGAAGCAAGCTGTAGATCGAGCGATTCGGTCGGTGGGATCCAACGACGAACTCGAAGAAGTTCAAATGCGCCTACTGGAACAACTCGACCCTCAGGAAGCGCGCCGGGAGACGCAAAGGCGATTGTACGAAGCTCGACAAAGCGCTGGTAAGTGAAAGTGCTGGATGGTCAAGGAACTGATGTAATGAATTACGATGCGTTCATTAGCTATTGCCATTTAGATGATGCGCTAGCTCGCGCGTTGATATCTGGGCTCGAAGAGAAGGGAAAGAGAATATGGTGGGATGAAGAGTTGACGCCAGGCAGTCCACGTTCGTGGCGAAACGATGTTGCCGACGCCATACTGCAAAGTCAGTCTTTCGTACTGCTGCTCAGCGAACGATCGCTTGGTCGTGAGGAAGTCGAAGCGGAATTTGAGTTCGCGAAAAGCATCAAGAAGCCGCTCATCGCTGTCTTTCTCGGCGAGATTCTCCCCAAGGAGAACGAATCAGGATTGCTGCTAGGAATATCCGCCAAGCAACGCATCGAGACCGATGGCGGCATTCAGATGGAAACCATCCACAGTTGTGCTAATGCGATTAACGAAGCGTTCAAGTCGAGTCCTGATAACGCGGCTAGCTCGGTTCCGAAGAAGGACGCTCTGATATTCCGCCTAGAACATCTAAATCTGACGGGCCAAGAGTTCCCGATTCTTGACTTCGATGCTGACCCACTGTCGATCGCCGACTACGAATCGTTCAAGAAGTTTATGTCGGCGAAGCAATACCCAGTTGCGGAGCAACTACTCGCTCGGATGACAAGTCAGGTCAGTCCAGACGCGCAGCCAGACCTGAACGCGTTGCGCAAGTGGTTTGCGTGGTGTTCGATTTACAAAGATTGTGTGGAGTCGTACGATCCGTGGAGCGCTGTGATCAAGCGTCTACAGTCGCTGCCTGATGGCCGCTCACTTGCCGATGAGTGCTCCGTTGTGCGCGAGTACCTTCGGCGGCACTGGTCTCGTTTGCTCGGTGGCCAATGTCGAAGCATTCTGAATCGCTTGATATTGAAAGAGGTTTCTTATTCGCTCGACTACCTAGACCAATTGGAGGATTTAAGAGAAGCCACACTCAAGCCGACCGCCCAATTGCTGGGATTGCAGTTACCAGAACAAGAGATTCCACAATTCTTGGGCGTTGCGAAAGCAGCAGTTCGAGCGTGCTGGGAAACGCCTAGCCACAGCAAGAACGTTGCCTCATTTACGGCTGTGTTGCGGAGCGAACTGCCACCTACTGCCGATGAGCTGAACCGCCAGAAGCTCGGTTGGGAGAGCTACCGTAAGAACCAGAAGGCTTTGAAAGCATTCGAAGACTTGCTCCCCCAGATCGCGTCGCCGGGACAACCCATGCCTGAAAGTGTCGAGAAGTTGCGATTGCGACTGGAGATGATCAGAACACCTGCCGCTGCAACGATTCAGCTTCCTGACTTCGACACGGTCCAGCAACATCGGGAGGCTTGGGCACATGGTTTAGCAACCATTGCAGACGGGTTTCCGCAGGTCTACTCCGTCGACGAAACGCTGGAACGCATTTCTGAGGCGAGTCGATCGTTTCCCAGCGCGGGCATTCATCGGCAACGTATTCGCGAATGGTTCGACACGAGGCAATCTGTCGAGGAGTTCAAGGGGCACGACCTGGACGCAGCAGACATTGAGAAACCATGGATCGCCATTACGCGTCACGACTCGGCAACAAGACAACTGACCAACGGTCTTGTGCTGCCCTATGTCGAGTATTTGCGCGACTCGGTCCAACAGGGAGTCGATCGTTTGGCGAGCGACCACGCTCTGATGGAAGCCTGGCTCACGAAGCTCGCTTCAATCTCCGATGTCAACTCGACCGATCGAAAGCGAATTGATCAAATCCGTTCTCGCCTGAACACTTCCGATGGCGGATCACCTGAGTGCATGCTCACGGGAGATGACCCATTGGCGCGACTGCTGGATCAATTCGATGCGCTCCGATCAGCATTAGACAATCCGTCTAGCCTCGTCTCCGTCGATGGAGAGTTGACAGCAGATTTCGCCGTGCGATTCTTCGAGACGGGAATCCAGTCGATTGAAGAAGCCATTGAGATCGCGGCTGACATCTCGCAGCGACTCGATGATGGTGATGTGCATGTTCTTGGAATCAACATTAGGTCGTTCTTTCCTCGCATTGACGACTGCGTATCTCAGATGTCCCGCATTCACGATTGCGTGGAACTCTGGAGAAACATTGCAGCCGCAATTGAGGGAGAATCGTTTCCAAAAGCGAAGGTCAGCATTAAACGGCTAGTGGATATATTCCCTGAGCTACGCGTGTCGTTAGGAACCGTCGACCAAGTATGCGAACTCGGTACTGACAACGAATACACCGCCGCGTTACAGAAACGACGGTGGCCTGAAGTCCAGAAGCAGCTTTCGAGTCAGATCAAGCAACTAAGACAACTCCGTACGGCTACAACGCCGAAAGGTAGCTTGCTTAGCTTGCTGGATGGTCGCATTGGTAAGGTGGACCAGCAACTGCGCCATTGCGAGTTGGTGATATCTGACATGGAGCGTGTTCATGACGCGCTTGGCGAAATCAAGGAGCGGCGATTTGGAAAGGCTAAGGAGATTCTTGAGAGCCTGCAAGCAAACGAGCCGAGCTTGACGTGCTGGCGAGACGCTGCGGAAGCGCTCGTAGCTCTCGATGATGAAACCGACCGAACACATGCAGAAGAAATCTGGCGATCGCTCAGCGAGAGGCGCGACAATCGACATGGGATGCCCTTGGACGATCTGCCACAGGAACAGGAGTTCTTTCGCGCGATGCAGTCCGCAGCAAAGCGTGCCGATCGGCTCGTGAGCGACGCCGAAAACACTAGCGGATTGTCTGTCGAGTGCGATCTGGCTGGCCCCTCCGTCGCGTTAGCTCGAAACGTGTTGGAGCGTCTCGAAGAAGTTCAAGACTACGCTCAACTCGTCTCGTGTATTCGAGGTGATATCGGAGCCAACGATTGGAAGGCGGCAACCGATCGTTTACGGGATTATCTCTGCGAATTGCCGGAGGATCATGTGGGAATCTGGCTGGGATTCATCCTGCTCGAGTTCCTGGATGTTGGTAGTAAAGTCCACCAACTCCGATCCACCACTCCCAAAGACGACGTCTTGTACAGTCGGATGCAAGAATTGGAGAGCAGCTTTTCCCATCCCTTGTTCAAAGATCATGCCTCCTTCTATCGTGAGCTGGAAGAAAAAGTTGTGGGTTCCGAGCTTCAGCGTTTGGCGCGGTTGATGGAGGCGGCTCGGCGGTTACTAGAAGTCGGCAATGGAAAGGCAAGCTTGCAAGAATCGGATTCGCTGTTTGGTTATGCTGCGTTGAGCAACACAGGCGACTTAGATACGGTTCGGGCTGAGTTGAAGTTGTGCCAAGACGGCTTGGAGGCAGAAAGGAACAAGCACGCGGGAAAAGTCAGCCAGGACTTCATTCGTCTGGCATCGAGCCAATTGGAGCAAGCGGCGGGCGAGAATGTTACCGCACTACTGGCCATGACGGGTGACATCGACATGGTATTTGCATCGGTGCAGAGAGCCGAACGGGTGTTGCCAGCGGATGTCTTCAATCTTGCCGTTGCCGTCTGCGCCCAATCAAGGCACGGAGATATTGATCGAGCTAGCCTCGAAGTGGCGTTGGGCGTCGGGGCATTGATCGCATCGTGCATCGGTTTTCGTCAGGCGGTTCGCCAATGCGTACATGCCACTCAGTCACAGATCTTTCCTTCGAACAGCTTGGGTCTTCGCCGCCAGATAGAAACGCAGATCCGCGACGCGCTGTTTGACGAAGCTCACGTTGTTTGGGGTGCAAGAAACGAGTCGGACTCGTGGGCCTGTCGCTGGGACGTCGAGTGTTGTGCCGTCATGCAAATGGCGGCCATGAAAACTAGCTTAAACTTCCCCTTCGGCCCGACTCTCGTGCAGTTTTTCAGGCTCGAAGATCAACTCGCCGAGCCGTTCAAACAGAACTCGCTCATACGGCGATGGTTTGGCCCCTGTGCCATCGGTGAGGCCTTCCGTCGCATTCCTGATTTCGAATGTGCCGTGCAGTACTTTGCAACAATACGCGACTTCGACCAGAGTCTGTTGGCGTTCCACGCCGTCTACGCAAACCTTACGTCTCCCGCCACCTTTCTCGTTCAGGATTTGTTAACAGCCCGCTGCAAAACTCATATTCGTATGTTTCTTGTTGCGC
>JACNKX010000209.1 GCA_014381825.1 Planctomycetota bacterium | reverse complement strand
CACTGGACACCAAGTCCCCAAAAAACTACTCTCGCGTAGTAGCGCTGAACGTACGCGCTCATCTCATTTCGCAAATTCACCCATGACAGTGCTTTGATCCGTCTCCTTTGATTTGTCTCAAGCGTTATCTGGATGATGCGTTGATTCCGATCGACAACGACGAAACCGAACAGTTGACGAGGCAAGTCGCAGTGGGCAGAAAAAATTGGCTATTTGCTGGGAGCGTTGTCGGTGGCGAGCGAACGGCGGAGTTCTTGACGCTCGTCAGTAGCGCCTTGCGAAACGACCTCGGTATCTGGCGATACGTCAAAGACGTACTGGACCAACTTCTCGCCGGCGCGACCGACTACGAACCGCTTCTGCCATGGAATTGGGCAGTGATGCATCCTGACGCGATTCGAGAGTATCGCGTCGAGGAACGAAAAGACCGAACCGACCGCAAGCGACGAAAACGCGAAGGTCGGCGGCGACGCAAAAAGAACTCCAAATAGCCGCCAATGGTCTTCCCAATCCGCGTCAACCCCGGATCTTACAACGGTTCTGGTGCGCGCTTACACCGGTCCTCACTGGAGATGGCACGCTGGCTGGGGCGGTTACGGCCGAATTTGGTGTTGGCGTCCTTGCACTTGGATAGCGATCGGCTCTTGGCTTCCGTGGACTTGGTCACAACCGATCAGCTACGACTACGGCAACACCGTCGTTTACCGCGACGAGGATGTCTATGTCGACAACCAGCAAGTTGCCACGGTCGACGACTATTATCAGCAGGCAGATACAATCGCCGAAAGTGTCCCAGAGCAAGTCGATGCGGGGAATGTCGAATGGATGCCGTTGGGCGTATTCGCCGTTTCGGAGAAAAACGCGACGGACAGCGGCATGCTGCTGCAACTTGCCGACAGCAAAGAGGGCATCCTCGCAGGCACATTCTACAATGAACTGACGGACAGTAGACGACCAACCGAGGGGACGGTTGACCAAGAGTCGCAGCGAGCGGCCTGGAAGTTCGCGGATGAAAAGAATCCGGACGTTGTTATGGAGACCGGAGTCTACAACCTCACGCAGGACCAAACGACGGCGCTAGTTCACTTCGGAGCAGAGAAGACGCAAACGTGGCTGTTAGTCAGGTTGCCCGCGCCGAAAGATGATGTGGAGGAGAATTGACGAACAGACGCGGTGACCAGCGGGCCAACGGTCGGCGAGCCCGCCCGTTGCAGTATTTCTGGCCCGACGTTCGCGCGTTTCCAACATCAGCTAGGAACAAAGAACTTCGGATAAGCGCAAGAATCTGCCATGCGTTTGATTAGGAGCGCCAGTTCCAGCAGATGATAGTCACCCCACATCGATGATTCGCCACTGGCGATTTGCTGTCTCGCCGGAATGTGATCCCACCGGTTTGGCCAGTGATAAATGCTATGGAGCAACAGGCCTTGATGCGACTTCTTCGTGGACAGATACGGTTCTTCGAAGAGCGTCTTCGCAACGGTTAAGCCAGCTTGTAGGTATCGCATGCCGGTTCGAGGGCCGAGGTAATTGCCGAGCCGGATTAGTCCTTGTGCTGCGATTGCCGAAGCCGAGGCATCCACGGGTTCGTAGTTATTGAACGGATCTGCCGGCTTTGATCGCCAATCGGCAAGCTGATGTAATGACGGGGCACCGTCATCCCAGTAAGTGATGCCGTCTTGCGCTGAGACATCATCGATATAGTGATCGCAAGTGTCGATCGCACATCGCAAAAATTCTTTGAGAACTTCTCGCTTCGTCCGCCCGACCGACTGCCTGAACTCCGTTGGAGGCAGAGTCTTGAAAAACTCAAGCTCTTCCGCGTACCCCAACATCGCCCACGCCAAGCCACGGGTCCAGGTTGAAAACGGTGAGTACCCTTGCTGTGTTGACCGCGCACGAAAATTGCCGTCATTCCGATTAAACGTGCCTTCGTGAGCCGTACGTCCGCGGACGTCATAGCTGTGCGAACTATCGCCGTGAAACACAATGCATTCAGATGTGACCAAGCCATGCTGAATTGATCGCTGGAGTAGGTTGATTTTCGCATCGTTCTCGCCCATTAAGGAATGACCAAGTTGATGAGCAACGCCCAGAATTCGCGTCGTGCGCATCGTATCGATAAACAGCGAATGCGGGCCGTTAAACGAATAGATGTAACCCCGTCCGCAGCTTGTCGGTGACCAGCGAGCCGCCTGCACGGCCCCCGACGCAGCGATGGCGTTTTCGTAGGTAGTTCTCTGCCACGCGTCCTCTTCGATTCGACCTTCGTTCATCAATCGGAGTAGATTTCCGTACGTCGACAGATTGTTAAAGCCGTGGTCGTGAACTCCAGTATGTGTCACATGCGGAAGCATCCGTTCGATCGTTCGCTGCCGCCCCAGCTCGATTAACTTGTGATCATCGAGCGCGTCGCCGGCAAGAATAAGGCAGCCGAATTGAAAGCCTTGCGTCCACTCGGTCCAGCCGCGGCTCGAATACTTCCCTTCGATGGTGAAGACCGGCGTTCCAAATTTAACGTCCCATTTGCGATCCAGGGACGCAGTTTTTTCGGCCGCGAGTTGAAAGACGCGTTGTGACGCAGGCAACAACGACTGAGCGGTTATGGCATGATCGATAAGCATCGAATCATCATAGCGACCGAAAACGTATGCGTCAGGATGCTGAACCTCTACCTAACCGCCAATCAACACTCGGCAACGAGTTCACGAGTTCCAGCATCTTCCTCCTCGCGACCACTGCTTTCGAGCGCGTCCATCGCCGAGGTTAGCTCTCGCTTGAGCTGCTGCCGACAAAAGGTTTGCATGCCGTAGAGATACGACGCCCGCTCAATCGCTGAAGCCGGCGCGGCGGCGGAAACAAGCTTATCGAATGCGTCTTGCACGGCATCATGCCCAATTCGGTTCCTGTCTTCATACACAATCATGGTCTGCCCCCCCATGCGTAAGAATATCAAACTGCAAAAGTATAGGTCGCGATGTATTTGGATAATTGCGAATTTCGTCATTCCGATTTGACAATTCGAGTTTGGTCGATACCACATCGTTTGTTTCTCGCTATTGCATCGGCAAATCGCGTGGTCCCGGCCGGCATAATCAGCGGGTTCCAAAATGCCCGCATGATCGGTGGTAGCTGCTAACGTAACGAGCGACTAGACTGCGAATCCCTATTCCTTTCCTCTACGTTTTCCTTCTCGAACTGGGATTGTCGTGTCTGATCGCATCACCACCGTCGGACAACTTCGCGCGATGGTCCGACGGTTCGTCGATGATCGCGATTGGCAACAGTTTCATTCGCCGAAGAACCTCAGCATGGCGTTGAGTATCGAAGCCGCCGAGCTGATGGAGCACTTCCAGTGGCTGACGGTCGAGAAGTCGCGCGCAGTGCGTGACGATGACGAGCGACTACACGCCGTTTCCGAGGAACTGGCGGATGTCGTCTGCTACGCCTTGGCATTGGCGAACGAGCTTGACGTCGATCTGACCGAAGCGATGCGAGCCAAGATGCATAAGAACGAACAGAAGTACCCTGTCGAAACATTTCGTGGACGGTACGGCCCTGAGGATGATGGCGGCTAAACGTTACCGCTGATGCGATACCGGGGCCTCACCAAAAATACCCGGAAGCACGGACCGAGGATCGACCGCTGTTTCCGGAATCGAGACCTCTGTGTCGGGTCCATCGACGTCTCTGAGGTAGAACAATCGTCGTGCAAATCGTTGCGTCTTCGTATCGCGAGGCGCATCCGGCATGAGCTTGGCATATCCGACGACACGCTCGCCGCTGTTAAGCGACAACGGCCCTCGGCGGCTCTTCGCGCAATTCACACGAACGACTCGCACATAGTCCAAATCGCCGATATCTTCGAGCCACACGATGCTCTTTTCATAAGCCAGCGGATCTTCATCTGACCAAGCAATCAGATCTTCCGTGCTTAGAACTCGAACAATTTCCGTTCTGCCATCTTCGTGCTGGATTCTTCGCGTCTTCATCTGCACACTCCTCCCTCGACCATGCCCATCACGGCATTCTACGCATTCGATGTGCCGTGAAGGAGATATTTGCGAGGGAAACTCACTAGCAGCGGTCAGATCTCCAATGGCGAGAGGACATTAGGATCAGACCCGATCAGTGGACATCAAACCAAGATTGCGACGCATTCTGATACAACCGCTGTAGCGATGCGCCGCAAGAAGTTCTACGCGGCGCGATCGATGCGGCGCGATCGATCACGCCAAAGTTGCGGGCCGCGCCCTCGGAACCAGCTCTCACCCAAGACGCTCAGTGCGACACGGTCTTCTAGGTTCGGTCTGAATATCGTGAGAAGCGTCAGTGGTAGGAACCACGCCATGTAGGTACCGCCACCATCACCGTGCCAAAACTGAGTGCCAACAAGTACAACCGCCGAACAACTCAGTAGCGTGCCCAGATTCTTTTGCGCCGGCCACAGTGCGAACCCGACGCTAATCGCCACAAACGCTGCAATAATCGGAAAGCGGTAGGTCGGATCCCATCCCAACTCCCAAATGCCGTGCAAGTCAACCGTTCGAGGCAACCAGATACCAAACATCCTTTGAACGTGCCCAAGGAACCCGGCTAGACCATCTGGCATCAATAATAACGACAGGACGGATGCGCCAACGGTTGCCAAGACCCCACTGATAAACCGCATCAGACCTCGCTGCCAGTAGAAGCTTAACCAGAGTGGCAGCAGGAATATCGGATAGTACGTGACGCCAATCGCCAGCCCAATGAAGCAACCGGCGGCGAGCGGTCGACGGTAGCTAAGAATTGCCCAAACTAAGAGTGCGGAGGGCAAAACGTGATCAACCTCTCCAGTCATTATCGATGTATATGGCAACATCAAATACAACGTTGCGACGCCGATTCCGGTATTCATGCTGCTGAAATGCTGATAGCCGATGGCCACGATTCCAACGACGATCGCCAAATGAGACATAATCGCCATCGTCTTTGCCGTGCGGATGTAGCGGGCCTTCGTTGGTTGGACATCCTGCCAATAAAGAGGCGTCGTCACAAAGCTCGGTATCGAATGCAGGATCGCGTTACCGGGTCCATGTCTTTGCAGATCCGTAGCGAGCTTGGCGTCCGGAACGCCAGACAGCAACTGGTTGGCACTGCGTGCTCCAGCGGTATCAACACCTGCACCCGGGCTGTTGATGACGTTCGCCATCAAGAAGACGAAGAGCGAACATCCGATAAACGCCAAGCCTCCCGTCGATAGGTTCGGTCCGCG
>JACNKX010000033.1 GCA_014381825.1 Planctomycetota bacterium | reverse complement strand
AGCTCCCCGAACGCGACCCTCTTCGTAACAATACTCTCTTTTCTCAAATCTGTAAGTCGTTGAGATAGCAGCGGTTGCCGAGTTCGAGTCCCTTTCGGTCCCATCAAAACCGAAAGCGACCGCCTACGAAACCACGGCGAATCGGTTAACAGAAAAGTCGCGCATGCTGTTAACTGCTTTGTCCATTTTCAGGTGGCATCGAACTGAAGGCGAAATAGTTAACAGCTTGCGCGAGCGCGGTAGCGGAAAACGATGCCACGAAAGCGGGATGGCCGCCACCTCATAACCCCGCAGTCACCGGTGCAAATCCCGACCACACAACTTGTTTTCACGGTAGCGAAATCCGGCTACCGCAGGGTTATACGAAAGGCCGGCGTCCAGAGACGTCGGCCTTTCTGCGTTCTATCGCCAATTGCGGCAACGCTTTGCGGTGTAGCGGCAAGTCTCTGACCAGAGATTTCGGCGTCGCGCGCGAATCTTCATTTGCCGATTCTCGTTGCCCGCCGTAGCCAATCTCGGCCAAAACTCTCGCCAGTCTCGGTGTCTCGCGCCGCTTTGGTTATAGAGTGTTGCGAGCGCTCAATCGCTCACAACAGGCGGGGAGTTGCACACCACTTACTTTATTTCCGTGTTCATAGCTCGCGGTGCAAGAGGTGGTTCGCCCAGTAAGCGGGCCGAACCCCTGGGCGATTCCGGCGTCCTCCAGATCCTCCGGTTAGCCGCTTCGGTCGATGTGACGACGATGTGACCGACGCCGATTAGCAAGCTGCGTTTCGACGCGGCGGTGGGGGCGACCGCCGCAGGTTGGCGATGGCGGTTCGAGCCCTCGGTCGCGATCTCCGGCGAAGTTTTTGATTGCGTTAAAACTTCACAGGACTTCTTTTTGTCCTCGGTCACTTAGCGAATCGCGGGCGGTATCATTGTGACTGCGCGCCAAAATCCAAATTCGGGCAACGTGTGTTCGGGCAACGTGAATCAATTTGACTCGCTGCTTCGGTGATGCCAAACCGAAGGAGGTTAGCGCAGGTAAGAGTGCCCCTCGATGCCGCTCAGTTTCGTGGGCAAAAAGGGTGTTATACCTCACGCGGCCAGAATTGACGCTTTTTCGAAGGTTTGAAACTTCGGCGTAAGGAGGGTTATGACCTCGGCGGCATGGGTGGTGAAGAGTTCGTCGAGGCACTGGTCAATGGCCGCTTGGAACTTGGCGAATGTGTCATACGAACACGAGTTCAATGACGTCTTCTTTACGAACTTCCACAAGCGTTCGATCAGGTTTAGGTTCGGCGAGTACGACGGCAGATAAAGCAGCGTGATGCCCAACTGATCGGCCATTCCGCTACCACCGAAGTCGACGCTACTGGCAGGGACTGCTGGCCGTGCGCGGGGCAGGCTCATGCAACGCGTGATCAGACAAATATCCCCACACGGCCGCAGCGATGTTGGAAGTGGCAGCCAGTGGCTGGTATCATTGAGCTTCTGCCTGCTTGCTATTGAGCACACTCCCCTGTATCCCTCCCGTTGTCGCCGTGTCCACGCTGGAGACAAACCTCATGCCCACTCGCCCCGTCCTTCTCGTCCTATTCGCTTTGACGTTACAAACGCTGAGCCTCGGATTGGTCGCTCAGGAGAAACTTGATTACACCGCCTTGGCGGAACCGGCTTTCGCCAACCCGTTGGGATTAACGGACGAGCAGCGGGCTGCGGTGGCGGTGATTCTGGACCAGCGCGTACAGAAGCTGGTGGCGGCCAAGCCTGACGAGCGTCCACAAGTGTTGGCGGAGTCGAACAAGTTGCTCGAACAGTTGCTGAACGACGAGCAGAGGGCGACCTTTGCCTCACTCGTGGCGGGAGGCAAGCTGCGATTTAATTTCCGGCAACAGAAGTGGCCCGAGGTGCTCGATTGGTTTGCCAGGCAGGGCGAGTTGTCGCTGGTCATGGATACACCGCCACCGGGATTGTTCACTTATAGCGACACGAAGGAATACACTCCGACTGAAGCGATCGACTTGTTGAACAGCGTGCTGTTGAGCAAAGGCTTCACGTTGATGCGGCGGGAAAAAATGCTGATCGTAGTGGACACATCGGAAGGCATTCCGTTCGAGATGGCTGCCCAGGTGAGCGTCGAAGAGCTGGCCAGTCGCGGGCGGTTCGAGATCGTCACGGTCGAATTCCCGCTGGGTGGACGGCCGATCGAAACTTGTCTCGCCGCCGTGCGGGAACTGATCGGCAAGCACGGTCGCGCGACCCCGCTGACCACGACCGGCAAGCTGCTCGTCACCGAATCCGCCGGCAAGTTGCAAGCGATCAACGAGGTGATCGCGGCCATTCCCGTTCCCAAACCTGCGCCCGCTCAGCAGGCCAAACCGCCGGAACCGGGCTTCGCCGTCTACCCCGCCAAGGGTCTCGATCCGCAAGCGACCGTCGAGACACTTCAAGGTTTGTTTATCACCGCCACAATCAAAGCAGATCCCACCGCCGAAGAGATTCACGCGTACGCCATCCCCGCCGTTCAAGAAGGTATCAAAGCTTCCGTGGAGAAAATGATCGCCAACGTCAGCGGCGACAAGCGCGTGCGACTGGAAACTTACACCATCGACGCCAAGGATCTGGCTCAATTGCAGGCACAACTGGTACTGGCAGTTCCCGACGCACAGGTTACGGTGGACGAGGCTCAGCGGCGGCTGCTGGTGATTGCCAGCGCGGAGCGGCAGGCGGAGGTTCAAGAGACACTTGAAAAGCTTGGTGCCGTTGGCAAGGCAGTGGAACACAAGGCGGAAGTGGCCGTTTATCCGGTCGACGACAAATCGACCGCTTCGCTGGTGACGCTTTTGACACAAGTCCTGCCTCGCGCGCTAGTCGTTTCACAACCCGGACGGATTGCCGTTCGCGGCACGCCGGACGAGCAGCAGCTCGCGCAAGCGACAATCGACCAATTCGAGAAGTCCGAACCACATCCCGAGCAGCTGGCGCTGAAGTTCTATCCGCTCGATCAACCGCTCGATGCAGCACTGCTTTCCGCGATCCAGACGTTCGTCCCCGACGCGACGGTGACACCGCTCGATGGCGGCAAGCGGCTGTCGGTGTTCGCGACTGCGGAGGACCAGGCTCGCGTCGAAGCGACACTGACACATATCGAAACCAACCTGCCGCAGCCGCCAAGGCGAACGCTCGCGATCTACAAGCCCGAACGGATCTCCACGGTTGAACTCCAAACGCTGTTGGCTGCGGTTGTGCCCGCTGCGAAGATCAGTGCGGATCCCGCCGGTAAGCGACTGATTGTCTGGGGTAGCGCCGCGGAACACGAAAGCATCTCGTCGACACTTCAGAAAGTGGGCGAAGAGCTCGTCGCCGAAAAGCCGTCACTCGAAACTTACGAAGTTCCCCCGTCCGAAGCGGCGGCGATCTTGGCGGCCGCCCAGGACTTGACGCCCAACTCGCAATCGAGTCTCGATTCCACCAACCGCCGCTTGATCGTCATCGGGCCCGCCCAGGACCAGCACTTCGTCCGCGAACTCGTCAGCAAGCTGATGCCAGCGGAAGAGGCAGCGCGGAAAGTGCTGATCGCTTATCCGCTGGCGCAAGCCGATCCGGCGGCTGTCGTCGAGATGCTTCAGGAGTTGCGACCGGACGATCGCTTTGCCGCCGACGTGCGAGCCAATCGTGTGCTCGTAACGGCACCATTGCGTGAACAACCGAGTCTGCAAGCAATCATCGAGCAGCTGGATGCAGCGCCGGACGCCGCTCAGGAAGAGATCGTCAAGCCTTATCCATTGCGGACGCTGACCCCCGCCATCGTCGTCGAATTGCTGCAACCGATCGTTCCGAAAATGCGATTGTCCGCCGATGTGGTGGCAAAGCAACTGTTGGCGGTGGGCACGGAATTCCACCACCAGAAGCTGGAGAAAGCCCTCGCGAAAATCGATGGCGAGCACGCTGCGACAGGGCAGGTTCTGAGCTACGACATCGCCGCCGCGGATCCCGAGCAAGTGCGAAACGTCCTGCTGCAACTCGTCCCCACGGCGGTCGTGTCATCGAATCCAGCTGACCGAAGACTGATGGTCTGGGCCGAGGCTGCCGATCATACGGCGATCAAGCAGGCCATCGACCAGTTTACGCGGCAGGAACCGGGCCAAACGCGGCAACTGCGTACGTATCCACTACCCAAGGCAGTTGCTTCGGCGGCATTGACGATGTTGCAGTCCGTCGCACCGGACGCCCTGTTGACGCTGGATGATTCGCAAGAACAGATCATCGCTTGGGCGACCGCCAAGCAACAGCAAGCCGTGGAACAGGCGATTCAGGAGTTGAAAGAAAACTTGCCGCAACGGGAAGACGTGTTGTTGCGAGTCTACCCGATCGAAGACCGGCGGCTCGCCGCTCAGACGGTCGTCAATTCGTTGGACTCCCAGATGACCGAAGACGTTTCTATTCAGGTCAATGTCGAATCCAACAGTTTGATCGTGCGAGCCAGTGAAGCGGCACACGAGCGTTTGAAACAAGCGATCACGGCACTGGCCGAGCAACTGCCGCCGGCACCCACCGTGAATACGCAAGTATTTCGGTTCGCGCACGGTAGCCCTTCCGCCTCGCTGATCGTGTTGCAGCGATTGGTTCCCACCGCGAGTATCGCTGCCGATGACCTGGCGGGCACGCTCGCCGTGACGGCTTCGGATGTTGACTTGGCTCGGATCAAAGCGGTCGTTGAGCAGATGCAAGCGACCGAGTCGGGCGCGAACTTCGTCACAAAGGTCTACGCGCTCAAACTCGCCTCGGCGGCGATCGTTCAACAAGCCGTCACGCCGTTGGTCAAGAACGGCGTGGTCGTGGGGGACGTAGCGAGTGGTTCACTGTTGGTCACCGGAACCGAAGCGGATCATCTGCGTGTGGCCGAAGTGATCGACAAACTGGATGTTGTTCCGAGTCAGCAGCCGGTGATGCGCGCCTACCCGATTCGCAATACGGACGCCCAGGCGGTCTATCAAACGGTCTCTCAGGCGTACATCGGCAACCGCAACATTTCGGTAACATTTCAGCCTGCGACTCGGTCGTTGTTCGTCGTGGCAACGCCTCAGAGTCATGCCGCCTTTAAGGAATTGATCGCGGAGTTGGATCAGCGGGAAGCTCCGCGCGAGCCGAAGTTTGCGAAGGTCTACGCGCTGGCGAACGTCGACGGCGCGGTTGCGTCGTCCGCGCTAAACACCTTGTTTCGAGACTTGGGCGTCGAAGTCCAATTCAACACGACGGGCAACGCACTGGTGGTCGTCGCCACAGCCGATCAACACCAAGCGGTTGAGGAGTCGCTCAAACAGATGGAAGGTATTGAACGCGCGTTGGAAGTCTTCGCACTGCAAAACACGGACCCCTATGTTGTCGAAAACGCGGTTTACGAGCTGTTCGCAGATGCACCCGAGGCAGCGGCACCGTCCGTGTCGAGTGACTACGACTCGCAGCGCCTTTTCGTCCGCGGAACAAAGCCGCAGATCGAGCAAATCCGCAAGCTGCTGGCGAGTCTCGGCGAACCGATCGGCGATACGGTCGACGCGAGCCAGTCGGGTGACGTGCGTACGATTCCGTTCCCGGGCGACACGCGCGAAGCGGTGCGTCAGATCGAGGCCGTCTGGGCTCGGTTGCGACCTAATCGCATTCAGGTCATCACGCCGTCCCAACGCCACTTGATGCCGCGTCTACCGAGCCAGCCGCCGGACGAGTCGAGCAAGCAAGACGGGACTTCAGCCGACGACGAGAACGACGCAACCAACAAGTCCTCGGCTGCGCGGACATCGCGCGGCGTCTATTTCGTCGCCACGCAACAAACCACGCGAAAACAGGAACCCGATCAAGCGAACGACAAAGAAAGAACTGCCGCGCAGAATCTGAACGCGGATTCAAAAGATAAATCGGACAAGCCCCCAGTCGTTATCGTTCCCGAAGACGGACGGATCACCATCGCATCGCCGGATCACGAGGCGCTCGATCAACTCGAGTCGCTGTTGCGGGCCATGGCACGCAGCGACGCAGCCACAAATACTCCGCTGAACTTTGCCGTGTATATGCTGCAAAACACCGGAGCCGGCGACATGCAGCAACTGCTCGAACGGCTGTTCGACGAGCTGCCAGTAACTCGCAGCGGCGTAGGCCAAGTCGTCATTGTCGCGGACGAGCGGCTCAATGCGCTCATCGTGCATGGCAGCCGCAAGGACCGCGAAGTCGTCGAGCAGTTGCTCCAGGTGCTCGACACGAGCGAGTCGCCCGGTCCGCTCTCGGTTTCACAGCCAGATCTCCTTTCGCTAAAGAACACCCAGGCGCGGCGTGTGCTCGCGATTCTGGAAAACGTTTATAAAGCCCAACTGACCAGCGGCGGGGGGCGCAAGCCGGTGCAGATTCCCAAAGGCGTTTCGTCTGAAGTCGCGTCCGTGTTGCAGCAGCTTAATGCCGCGGCAGCCGGCCCCTTGCTCACGCTCGACGTCGACGAAACGACGAATTCGATCGTGATGCGAGCACCGCCGGAATTGCGAGAGGAGATCAAGTCCTTCGTCGAGCTACTCGACGAGCAAGCCAGCGAACGACCCAACCGGGGTATACGAGTCATTCGCCTTGAAAACAGCAAGTCGGATCGGATGCGGGAAGTCCTGCAGCAATTCATCCTGCAGTCGCCATAATGATGCGGCTGCATTCCACCGACGTAACTGCCAATCTAGTAATAGGTTGTAGCTTTCTAAATAGGCTGCAAGATGCTCGGCAAGCCCGTCTGACCTCGAGGGTGTAACCCGCAGAGTGTAGTGTTATGCGGCGGTTTGGTATTGGCGGGTGGCTTTGAGGTGTTTTCGGCGTTGTTTCCAGAAGCGGTCGAAGTCCATCGTCTCGCTAAGATGGTCGGCGGTCAGCTGGAGGATGGGTTCGGCTCCGTCGGACCAGAATTTTTCGCTGCCCTTCACGCGTCGGTTGATTTGTTTGATCGTCGACTCGATGTGGCTGCTGGTGATGGGCAGGCCGAGTCGACGGTATTCGGCGTACTTCATTCGGCTGCGTTGGTTCTTCAGATAGACCAGCGTCTTGGCAATATTGTTGCGTGGTGATGTTTCCGATTCGTCTTTGCTGGCCGGTCCAAACGCTGCCGACCGACGCTCGACGGCTGCGATCAACTCGGTCGTTTGGCCTGCCCACAACCACTGAGCCCATTGGCAGTAATCACGCCACCCCGCTTCAGCACATCGACCAGCCATTGCGGCAGCGTAGACGTAACAGATGGCGTGTGTGAAATCGAGAATCGGAGTGTAGTGTGAAAAGTGTTTTCGATGCACGCCCCAGTTCGTTGCCGAGCCATCCGCCACAAACGCCTTGCGACGCGCGGCGTTAAAGCCTCTCGCATACGCCGCCGCGACCAATTGCTTGCCGAACGCATCGACACCTCGACGCGTGGCGATGACGCTTCGCACCAACAACTGCGGCTGACCGATGCGTTCACGCGACGCACTCTCTTCAGTCGCATCTTCCGAGTCGCTCGACTCGACTGATTCGCTCACAAACCCTTTGATTTCGCGTCCCAAATCGCTCATGCGTTGTGGGTCGATGAACGTTGCGGGAATCTTCGGGCATGGATCTTCAACGTGCTCCTGGCTCGTCATGCTCAACAAACAACCGACTAAGGTCTCGCGCCAGTGGCCTTTTGAATCGTGGCTTTGCGAAGTGCCATCGGCTGGTGTGTTCTGACGGTCGCGAATTTGAATTCGCCCGCCGTCCATCTGCACGCAGGCGACTTGAGGAACCTGAGTGTGTTCACGATTCTTGGGACTCGAGTGTCGCGTCGGCAAAGCCAGTTGTTGATACGCATCCGCGGCAGCCTGTGTCTGCGCGATGCGTCCTTCCCCCACACGCCGCGTCCAACGCTGAACACGCTCACGCGAGACGTTGACTTCGGCCAACGCCATCAAATCCTTCGTTGCCTGAACGAACGACGCCGATTGGCAGCCAGCATGCGAGATCTTTCTCAGCATGCTCGGCGTAAAAGGGCAATCGACTTCAACACCGATCACACTCGTCATCGGGAAAAAAAGCCTTGCGACAACAAGGACAGAAGTACTCGGGTTCGGCGATCGTCGCGGGACCTCGCCGCGTGATCAGTTCCCGCTCACGAGCTCCTCGGTAACGCCCTGGCCGGTCGCACATGGGGCAAGTTGCTTCGGCTTCTACCGACGGGCATCGTGATGCGTTCTTCTCCACCAAAGCCGTCGCGACGGCATCGCCAATCTCGACCGCCTGCTCCTCGACCGCATCCAGCCAACTCAGCGAGTTGCTATCATCGACATCGCCCAAATCGGCACAAAGCTGACGTGCAAAAGCCTCGATCCGTTCACGAACTTCGTCGGTAGTTGCCATCCTTGACACCCTCCCATACCCAACTTCAAGCCAAAACAAACCAACACCATCAAAATCCTCCACCAACTTCTAAACAATTCTCAATCCCGAGCAAACAGCAGGCTGCACCCTGACCTCGATACTCGTCCAAGTCGACCTTGCTTGACTAGTATAAAAGTACCTACAATGATGTTTGCATCGGTGAAAGCTGATGCGTTGACATGGACGCCCCACCGGCTACGAAGGCCGACCCACACACCTCAATAGTTCCCCCCTGGCACGGCCTGCGTGTCAGCGGCTCCGAAGGAAACAGACATGAGCCAGGGTACGTACCTTCCGGTTTTGGACCGGAATCATCTCAAGACGATTTCCCGTGCGATGAAGACTCGCCGTCCGCTCGAAGAAGTGGCGGCGGAGCTGGAGTTTTCATCGGTCGATGATCTGTTGGAGGCGACGGCCACCGCGGTTGGGATCGATCTGGTCGATCTTGACCGCGTCGAAGTCGATGGTTCCTTGCTGGAAGGCTTTCCGATCAAACTGATTCACCGCTTCGAGGTGTTTCCACTCCGACGAAGATCCGATTCGCTGACGCTGGCCGTCAGCAACCCTTTCGACATTCATGCCATCGACGCGATCAGTGCCGAGACCCGAACAGCAGTCACGCCGGTGTTGGTCGAAGGCGAACAGCTGCGCGGGCTGATCAAGTCACACCTGGGTGTTGGTGCCGAGACGATCGATGGCATGCTGGCCATGCAGAAGGGTGAGGACCAAGAGCTGTTGCAGTCGCTCAACGGCCAGGACCTGGAAGACGTCGAGCAAGCGCAGCAAGCATCCGTCGTACGATTGGTCAACGAAATTCTCACGGCGGCCATCGACGTGCGGGCCAGCGACATCCACGTCGAAGCCCAAGAGCACGGACTCAAGCTGCGGTATCGAATCGATGGCGTGTTGCAAAAGCAACCGACTGCGGCGGAGATGAATCAGTTCCGCAATGCGATCGTGACTCGGCTGAAGATCATGGCCAAGCTGAACATCGCGGAGAAGCGAGTGCCGCAAGATGGGCGGATCAAGTTGCGCACCAAGGGCCGCGAAGTTGACATTCGCGTGTCGATGATTCCCATGCTGCATGGTGAAGGCGTCGTGATGCGTGTGTTGGACAAGGAGAATCTGAGCTTCTCGTTGCGTGGGATCGGCATGTCCGAGAATATCTACCAGAGTTTCCAAAAGCTGATTCGTTTGCCTCACGGCATCATTCTCGTCACGGGTCCGACGGGTTCCGGCAAGACGACGACGCTGTACAGTGCGCTGGCCGAAATCAAGAACGAAGAAAACAAGATCATCACCACCGAGGATCCGATCGAATACCAATTGCAGGGTATCAATCAGATTCAGGTCAATCCCAAGGTCGGTCTGACGTTTGCCGCCAGTTTGAGAAGCATTCTGCGTCACGATCCGGACGTGGTGCTGGTCGGCGAGATTCGCGATCTGGAAACGGCCGAGAGCGCGACACAAGCTTCGCTGACTGGGCACTTGGTGTTCAGCACGCTGCACACCAACGATTCGGCCGGCGCGTTCATGCGGTTGTGCGACATGGGAGTCGAGCCCTTCTTGGTCAGCAGCACGGTCGAGGGTGTCTTGGCCCAGCGGCTGGTGCGGCGGCTGTGTTCGGATTGCTGCGAACAGGATGTCCGTTCGCGAGGCGAAGCACCGGAAGATTTTCCTTGGGACGAGATGCTCGATTCCCGTAAGGCGATTTACCGACCGGTCGGATGTCCCAATTGCCGAGGGACGGGCTATCGGGGCCGGATGGGCATCTACGAGCTTCTGACCGCCAACGAAGAGATCCGCAACCTGGCGACCGAGCGTGTGCCTTCGACCGAGCTGAAGAAGGCATCGCGTCGCGCCGGGATGACCACCATGCGCCATGACGGCTGGAAAAAAGTGATCGCGGGCGAGACAACCATTGACGAAGTGCTGCGCGTCACGAAAGCAGACGATTAGTGGTTCGTTGACGCCTACCTGCCAAGAGCGACTACCAGCATGCCTGACTTCCTTTACAGAGCGAAAAACGCCGTAGGCCAAAATACCGAAGGCGTGATTTCCGCCGGTAGCCACCGCGAAGCGCTGGCCTCGTTAACGCGGCAATCGCTGTTCCCGCTCGAAGTCCGCGATCGAGCAGCAGCCGGAACCACTTTCAAGCTGCCGCTGCAACTGCCTCGCAAGGTCAAGGTCGAGGTCATTGCCGACACGCTGACACAGCTCGCCGACCTGTTGACCAACGGCGTCGCGCTGCTGGAGTCGCTGCGGATTCTTTCCGAACAATCCGCGGATCAGCGAATGCGTGAAGTGCTTGGCGACATTTGCAAGGTCGTCGAGAACGGAGCGAATCTGGACGATGCCCTCTCCGCTCACCCAGAGGTCTTTTCACCGCTGACCATCAACATGGTGCGAGCCGGCTTGGAGGGGGCGTTTCTGGAAGAGTCGCTGGAACGCATCGCGTCCTTCATGCGCAAGCAAAACGAACTGCGTGGCAAAGTCGTCAGCGCCATGACCTATCCGGCCCTGTTGGCCATCGTCGGGTCGATCGTCGCGGTCGTGCTGATCGTCTTGGTCGTGCCGATGTTCGAATCGTTCTTCGATCGGCTGGAGCGCAGCGGCGTCGGCTTGCCGGTGCCCACCTTGATTCTACTCGCCCTTAGCGAAATGCTGACTCGATATGGCGTGTTTGTCGGGATGGCGATCGCCGGATTGGTTGTTCTGGTCCGCAAATTCCTGCTGACGCCCTGCGGCACGCGGCTGTTAGACCGCGTCAAGCTGCGCCTTCCCGTGGCCGGAGCCATCTTCCACGATACGGCCGTGTCCCGCTTTTGTCGTGTTCTGGGCACGTTGCTCCGCAACGGCGTACCGATCCTGAGATCGCTCGACATCAGCAGCGCCTCGGCCGGTAACACGTTGTTGCAAGACGCGATCAAGGACTCGGCCAAGAACATTTCGTCGGGCAACTTATTATCCCAGCCGCTCGCCGCGAGTGGTCTGATACCGGCTCAAGTGATGGCCATGATTCGCGTCGCCGAAGAGTCGAACACGCTCGACCAGGTGCTGGTCAAGATCTCGGACCGCATGGATCAGAAAATCGAACACCGTTTGGAGACAATGGTGCGGCTTATCGAGCCCATCATGCTGCTCACCATTGGCGGTGTCGTCATGTTCATCATCGTCGGCGTCCTGCTTCCTATCATCGACCTGAATTCCGCGATCGAGTAATCGCGACTTCCACTAGATTTCCTGCAAGGAGAAAAACATGAAACGTACTGGCAAACGACAACGAGGCGGTTTGACCCTGTTAGAGCTGATGATCGTGCTGGTCATCTTGGTGGGGCTGATCGGCTTGATCGGACCCCGCTTGCTGGGCACGCAAGCCAAGGCCGACATCAAGAACACCACCACGCAGATCGGGAATCTCGAATCGGCACTGAAGCTGTATGCGGTCGATATGCGCTCGTTTCCGAACACCGAAGATGGACTGTCGGCACTGCTTCAACCGCCTGCCGACGAGAAAAAGGCACGCAAGTGGGAAGGCCCTTACCTCGATGACGAGATCGTTCCGGGGGACGCCTGGGACAACGAGTTCCTCTACGAGTATCCACCGACCAACGGTACACGCGATTTCCCGAACCTCGCTTCTCCAGGTCCCGATGGGGAATTGAATACCGAAGACGATATCGTCAATTGGCGAAGTGAAGAGGGGGACAGTGAAGCGGGAGCGACACCACGTGAGTCGACGCCGTCCACGAAATAATCGCGAAGCTTCCGGTGGATCGCCGAATCGACCCGCCTATACGCTTCTAGAACTTGTCATCGTGTTGTCGATTCTCGCCTCGTTGGCGGCAATCACTTGGCCACGCTTGAGTCCGCTGCTGCGCCGCTCGTCCCAACGTGACGCAGCGCTGCAGCTCACGGCGGATCTGGCGGACGCGCGCGAGCAAGCAATTCGTAGCGGCGATGTGCAGGAGCTATACGTTTATCCCGGCACCGGTCGCTATACCATCGGTCCCGTTGCCGCTGAGGTGGGCAATCCCGCGGCGCATGCGGACCAGCGTTTTAATCCGAGCGGGCAGGACGCGGCGAGCACTTTGTCCGAGTCTGGACCAGAGTTGAGCGCGCGGCAAGTCGCTTCCGCTCGCGAGCTTCCCGATGGCGTGATCTTTCCACGCCGCGACTCGCCGCTCGACGAAGATCCCGAGTCGACTGGTTTCTTGGCGACCGCGGCGACGGAAGACATGGGTTCTGATCTTTCGGTGGACTGGAGTGGGAACGGAGTGTTGGCGGCACAGTTCTTTCCCGACGGTCGTTCGACGGATACTGTAGTCGAGTTGACACGTCCCGAGACTCGCGAATCGCTCGTACTTCGTTTACGCGGATTGACAGGAGCGGTTACGATCGGTGCTGTCGAGCAGCCGACCCTGTCAGCGGGAAACGCCTCGCAGGAACTGCCGTCAGCGGACGCAGGCTCACAAGTCGAGGCACGTCGATGAGCAATCCAGCCCGCCGCTGCGATGGCTTCTCGCTGCTAGAAGTGATCATCGCCACCGCGATCCTCGCCACCAGCACGGTGCTGTTGCTGGGTCTGTTCTCGACAGGCGAACGACACTCCAGAAGAGCGGAGACGCGAGTTCTGGCGCAGATGCTTTGCCAATCAAAGCTGGATGAACTGCTCGCGGATCCTGCGCTGCTTGCAATGGTCGACGGCGAGCCGCTGGCTGGCTACGCCGACTGGACGTATTCCGTCGATTGGACGCCGACCGACATCGACGGACTTGTACGGTTGCGTGTTTCGGTGAGCGAAGTCGCGACGATGGATCGCCTCGAGAGTACCCTTACCGCGCCTGATCGAAATGCCTTTGAGCTAGTTCGGTGGACGCGTTTCGAGTCCCGTCATGATCGCTTCTCCGGCCGCGGTTCCGACTCGCTCATGTCTCCCAGTCTGCCATGAACCACCATCGCACCACAACTCGCCGAAACAGTTTTACGCTTCTCGAAGTGATCATCGCGTCCAGCTTGGCCGCGACGTTGATGTTGCTGGTGTGGTCCTTGTTCGGCGTTTACTCGAAGCTGTATGACAAGGGCGTTCAACAAGCAACAGAACTACAGCTTGTCCGCTCTTTGATGCGACAGCTGCGCTCGGATCTGCATCACGCCAGTGCCGCCTTGCTGCCGACGCGTGCTGGTTTCGCGACGGCGTCGAGTGACGCATCCGTGCTCGTCTCGGACGGCGAAAGCGGCGGCCAACTTCCACTGCCGTCAGGCGCTCAACTACGGGGAACTAGCACTCGTCTTCAAATGATCTTGCGGGCGTCAAGTCAAGCTAACGAGTACCAATCTTCTCGGCAGACTGGCGTGGACGAGTTCTCGACCCCGGATGTGTACGATCTGGTCGAGTACGTTTGGCAGCCGCGCGCTGATCGTCTCGGGCATGACAGCGAAGTTATCGAGAGATACGACCTCGAACAAGAGGCCGACGACGTGGAACGCGAGCCCAGTGCGGCGGGTCTAACGCGTCGTGTGACTCCTTGGTTTCTTCAGAACTCTGAGCGAGCGAACGAAAGGACGAACGAGAAGGCAGGGTCGATCGATCCACGCTCGGAGACAAGTCTCGCCGTGAATCCAGAGACACAATCGTTGCGGCCACCGTCCTGGCGAGAGGACGCGGTCCCAGAGGTCACTCGTCTGCAATTTCATTACTTCGATGGGACTAGTTGGTTGGTGTACTGGGACAGTGAGCAGACGGGTCGGTTGCCGGTCGCGATAGAAATCGTCTTCGACCTACAGCCGGAGGAACCATCAGACGATGAACTCGCGGATGATCACGTCGGTGAGCAATTGATCGAGGATTCCGCGCTAGTCGGTATCGAGCACGATGCCGCCGGTGGCAGCACGGTCGGGGAAGAGGAACACGAATACCGGTTCGTGATCGCTGTCGAAACAGCAACACCTCGTCGCGTGCCGGAGGAGGTGGTATCGCCATGACGACATTCGCGCGATGCAGCCGCAAAGGCACCGTCTTGATCGTCGTGTTGGTGCTCGTGCTCCTGATGAGCGTCGCGGCTTATGGATTCCTGTTGGCAATGCAGACGGAGAACATCGCGGCAGGAGCTAGCGGCGATCGATTGGTGGCGGAACAATCCGCCTTCTCGGGGATCGAGTCGTTCTCGGCCATGCTCGAAATGCCGCGGATTCGGCGTCGTGAACTCGGCGACGTCACGGACAATCCAGCCCTGTTTGGCGGCGTGCCGCTGGATGACAGCCTCGACGCAGCCGACGAAGATGCACCTCGCTTCATCGTGACTCCGCCGGGTTCAGCGACTGACCCACAAGTCCCGCTTCGATTCGGCGCGGTGGACGAGTCCACAAAACTGCATCTCAGCAAGCTTGTGGAATGGGATCAAGCGCGACCGGACTCCGGCAGGCAGGCTCTGTTGCGATTGCCCGGTATGACGCCGGACGTCGCCGATGCGATCCTCGATTGGGTCGACGCCGATTCGCAACCGCGATTCGAAGGTGCCGAAGCCGATGCTTACGCGGGGCTTGGCACGCCGGTAAGGCCACGCAACGGCAGACCGTTCGATTTGGAAGAGCTGCGGCTGGTGCGGGGCGTCGATCAGATGCGGCCATTCGATATCACCGCCGACGTGACCAGCGACCGCGAGCTGCCGAGCGACGACGGCTGGCGTTCGTGGAGCCAGTACCTGACGGTTTACAGCGCGGAACGCAACGAGTCGCGAGATGGGTTGCCACGCATCTTTCTCAATCATCCGCAACTCGACGCGTTGCATCAACAATTGCTCGAACGGCTGCCGGTCGCCTGGGCGAACTTCATCGTACTCTATCGCCAGTACGGCTCGAGCAAATCGACCGGTCAAACATCAACTTCCGATCAAATCACAATCGACTTCACGCGGTCGGTCGTGCGGCGTATTGAAAGCCCGCTGGACCTGATCGACGTCGTGCTCTCCGTTCCGCACCAGGGGCGAACCGTCAGCGTTGTCAGTCCTTGGTCCAGTGAACCGCTGATGATGCAAAGCCAGCTACCCCAGTTGCTCGATCAAGTATGCGTTACCGCGGCGACCGTGGTCGAGGGCCGAGTGAATATCAACTTGGCTCCGCGCGAGGTCCTATTGGCCGTGCCGGGCCTGGACGAGAGTTTGGCCGAGCGGATCATCGCGGCACGCTCGATGGGCAGCGAGAATAACGCGGATCGAGACCATCCCACCTGGCTGCTCGCGGAGGGGCTCGTCGATCTTGCCACGATGCGGCAACTGTTGCCGCACATTAACGCGGGAGGCGATGTGTTTCGCGCCGAATTTTGGGGGAGCGCGGGCCAGCATGCTCCGGTCTATCGCTGCGAAGCCGTCATCGCCGCGACGGAGCAAGTGGCTCGGCAAGTCTACTTTCGCGAACTGACTGGGACGAAGCATTGGCAATCCGAGTTATCGCCCGGCCCGTAACCACTGACCCGTAACCACTGACCCGTAACCACTGACCCGTAACCACTGACGGCAGCAGCCGACCACGCAATCCTGATGAAGCCAGCGAATCGCCACAAGTGAGCCAATCATGTTCAACAAACTGAATCCACCGAAAACGTGTTTGTTCGTTCAATGCACGCAACCGGTTCGGCGATATCTGCTCGTCGAGCGTGGCTTGCCGTTCCCGCGGATACTGATGGCGGGTTCTTTCGACGCCGATGATAGCCGACCGCTGGCGGAACAACTGCAAGAGCAACTTGCCACGCACAAGATCCGTTGTCGCCAAGCGGTGTTGCTGTTGCCGCGATCCGAGCTGGAAGTCGCATCCCATCAATTGCCGCCGGCCAAGAAGGACGAGTTGCCCGAGCTGGTATACAACGCCACGGCTTCGGAGTGTGACGAGGCCGCCGGCGCGCAGGTCAGTGATTTCCTTGTCACCCATCAAGACGACACCGGCTGCGAAACGCTGGTTTTCTCGCTGCCAGATCAGCGGATCAACGATTTCGTATCCAGTTTCAAAACGGCCGGAATGAAGCTGCTGGGCATTACGTTTAGCGGATTGGGAGCCGTCGAGTTGCTTGAGCAAGTGATCCAGCATCCCGCCTCAACGGCAGTCACCGTGGCGATTGGCGACGCCGATGTCGATCTTGCCGTGACGGAGAACGGTCGTGCCGTCATGTTTCGTTCGATTCCCTGCTCGTCGGAAGATGACCGTGTGCGCGCGGAACGGCTTGGCACCGAGATTCGTCGCACGTTGGCGCTGGCGCACCATGCCGCCGACGAACCGACACGACTCTACTTGATCGGCGACGTCGGTACACACGAGCAGCTCGCTCAGTTGCTGGCCGAGCAGCTCTCTGTTTCTGCGTCGGTGGTCAATCCACTGAACCACGTCAAAGTGGCAACGGACATCGAGTCCCCGTCCCGTTACGCGAATCTCATCGGAATGGCTTGTGCGTGGAACGGCGAAGGAATTGAACTGAATTTTCTCAACCCCCGTCGACCTCCGCGAAAGGCCAGTCCTTGGCGGCGGGCGGCGTTTTGGGGAGCGATCGCCGCGACGGTGCTTGTGGGGATCAGCTACGTCGCCTGGAAGGACCGCAGCGACGAATTGGCCGCCATCGCCCAGCGGAAGCAGAATCTCAGCCAACTCGCGGGACGCGCCAACAAAGCTCTCGAGTTGCAGGATATCGCCGATGCCGTCGACGCCTGGCGTAGCGACGACATCGCGTGGCTCGACGAACTTCGCGAGTTGTCCGAGCGTTTGCCCGGCGGAGAGCAAGCACTGATCCGGCGAATGAGCATGTCCACCGACGCGCTGGGAAATGGTGTGATCGACCTGGCCGTGCAAGTGAGTCAGCCGGAAGTCGTCGCCAATCTCGAAGACGCGCTCCGCGACGAGCGCCACTCGGTCAGCAGCAAACGTGTCACGGAGTCGGATGAAAAGGCGAAGCTGCCCTGGGCGTTCGAGACCCGCATCGCTTTCAAGCCGGCGGATCTTCCTGAACTTCCGCCGCCGGACGAAGTTGCACAAGAAGACAGCGAATCGGCAGCGGTCCCTAACCAGCAAGCTCGGGTGGCACTCGAGACAGAACAGCAAGGTGCGCCATGATGAACAATCGCTCCAAGTTTCTATTGGCCGCATTAGCGGTGGTCGGCATCGGCGTCTTTGGCGATCAAGGCTATCGTCGCTTCGTCGAGGAACCGGCACGGAAACGCGAACGCGACGCGACTCAAATCGACAAGCAAATCAAAGCGGCCGAGGACGCGGTCTTCACTTCGGCGCGTGCCGCCGATCAGCTCTTGGCGTTGGAGCAATACTCGCTCCCCTACGACCAAGAACTCGCTCGCGCCCGTTACCAAGATTGGCTATTGGCTCTGGTCGCAAAGGTCGGCCTGCGGCAACCGACTGTCGATGCTGGAATGCCCGTGGCCGTATCGATCAAAGATCGTGCTACACGCAAGCCAAAAGAGATCTTCAAACGCTATTCGTTCTCGTTGCGCGGGCACGGCACGCTCGAACAGGTAACTCAGTTATTATATGAGTTCCACCAAGCTGGCCACTTGCATAAAGTCCGCTCGCTGGCACTTAATCCGGTCGCGGGCGGCAAGCAGCTGGATGTGACGATGGCGATCGAGGCCCTGGGGTTGTCGCGCTGCGAGCGGGAGGGCGAACTTTCGACCGCCACGACTCAACGGTTGGCCTACAATGATCCAGAAGCCTATCAGACGATCGTCCGGCGCAACTTGTTTTCGCAAGAAGGTGCCGACGTGTTGCGTAACGTCATGTTAACCGCCGTGACGTTTAACCGCACAGGAACTCCCGGAGCTTGGCTTTCCGCCGGAAGCGAGACTCAAACGCAAGTCGTGCATCGCGGCGAGTCGCTTGTGATCCCGTCACACGAGGTGCGCGTGATCGACATTCAATCGCAGTTGGTCTTGCTGGAAGTCGACGGCGAGGTAGTGCGGCTTGCGTTGGGCAAGACGATCCACGAAATGCTGGCTGCGTCGACGCCAGTAAGCGACGCTAGCACGGCAGTTGTGCGATAGGCTGAGCCGGTTGAAAATGTGGTATTGATTTGACGATTAGAGGTGTCGCGACCTTTCCGGCATTCTGTCAATTTTCCACGGCCCAACGGGCCAGCCCTACGTCAGCCCAGGGCAAGCGGAACGGCGAAGCCGTGAAGCGTCGCCCTGGGATGCAATGGTCTCACAGGATATAAGCCCTGAAGGGGCGAGCCTAAAAGGAGCGACGATCTAGGGCCGCCCCGTTGGGGCTTTGGCATCGTTCGGCACCGATACCCAGGGCGGCGCTTCGCTTGCCCTGGGCTGACATAGCGTCGCCCCCTCGGGGCTAGAAAATCTGAAAGAACCAACAATCGCGTCCATGCCAAGCTTCCAACTCGCCAGTCTAACGCCCTCTTTCATACCTCATACCGGCACACCGTATAATGCCTTGACCCGTGGCCGACTTCTCACTACTCTCCCCGCCTCTTCTCTTGGATCTACGATGGCAATGTCGCGTTCGCGGCTAGGACTGGTTGATGCTTCAGCGGAATACTCAACAACACTTGAATTGGACCACGTTCCTGGCGGTAGCGGCGTTAGTGATATCGATCGCTGCACGCGTGGATGCTCAAGTCGGTGCTGTCCAATTCACGAGTTACGAATGTCAACGGAAGTCCGCGGACGAGGTGGCGGCGATCCTGCGTCCCCTGTTGCCCAAGTCTCCAGCCGTGCAACTTGTTGTGGATCGCGAACAGAATCGCATCTTGCTCAGCGGAGCGGACGACGTCCAGAGCATCGCTCGGCGAGTGCTGACGGAGGTCTTCCGGCCAGCAGCACAGCAGCCGGCCGCTTTACCAGTGTCGTTGCTTCCCGATGTACCTCAACCCGGGCGAAATGAAAACCTCGCCCGCTTTGTCTACGTTCCGCAAGCTCGTTTCGTCCAACTTCAGCAGCAACTGTCGGCCATGTTTGGCAATCGTCTCAGTGTCCGTCGTGTCGGACCACGAGAGATTCTTCTGCTCGAACTATCGCCACAGCCGCCAAGCTATTTGGAAATCGAATTCGACCAGATACGCAGCGGCGTTCTGATCGGTGGACCCACCAATGCGGTGAACCAGGTTGACGCGTTGCTTCAGGCATTGACCAGCGACAATCACGGAAACGGCCTCCGCACGCAAGTGTTTCGAATGCACCGCACGAACCATCGTTCGCTGCAACAAGTGATCCGGCCGGAGGCGGCTAGGAGCCCACTTCCCGCGGCAAACAATTACCAACCGATGGGCAACGCGGCTCCTCGATTCCCGCACAGCCCCGTAGTTCCGGCGCGCTACCTGTTTCAGGAAGAGAACCCACCGGAGGGTCAGCCGGCACCGCGACCTGCGACTCAGCCAAATGGCGCGGAGCCGCTAGCGAATCCCTTGCGACAGTTCGAGGGAGTGGAGATCGAATCGCTTCCCGATCTCGACGTGATCATTCTCCGCGGTCGCGACCAGGACTTGGATCAGCTGGCAGAGGTCATCCAACAACTGGAACGCATCAGTAAAGAAACACAGCCCGAAGTGCGGATCTACTCGCTGCGTCACGCACAAAGTGAAGCGGTTGCGGAGATCGTCACGCAAGCAAACAAGGACCTTACTAGCGGTCAGACGGGCAAAGTTTCTGTGACGCCTTTGGTGAAGCCCAACTCGCTGTTGCTGATCGGCTGGGGCGAGGCGGTGAACGCCGTGGTGCAGTTGATTCAGCAACTCGATCAGCCGGCGGATCCGCAGACGCAGTCGACCGTCTTCCGACTGCGTTATGCCTCGGCCACTGCGGTGCAGCAAACGCTCAATACGTTTTTCGGCAATCGCAAAGGGCTTGGACCTCGCGTTCAAGCAACGGTCGATACCCGTACCAACTCGCTTATCGTGTATGCCGCCCCGCGTGACACGCAGGAAGTCCACCGAATTGTCCAGGACCTCGACCGGCCCGACAGTGCCGCTGTCAATCGGGCGCATATCTTCCAAATCGAGAACGCCTTGGCCGCGGACGTGGCCCAGACCCTGCAGCAGGCGATCGAAGCCGCCCGCGGAAACGCCGACCGCTCCGCGATTCTGGAGTTGCAAACATTTGATGCCGAGGGACAGCAGATCCTCCGCTCCGGCACGCTGGAAAACGTCCAGATCACACCGAACCCCAGGAACAATACGATCATCGTCTCCAGCCCAGCGGAAAACTTGGAGTTGATCGCGGCTCTGATCCGTCAACTGGATTCGCCAGCCGCGCAGGTCCAGATCAAGGTCTTTCAAATCGTGAACGGCGATGCGACGAGTCTGATCGAAACACTGCGTTCGCTGCTGCCCACGCAATCGGGGGCGAACGTCGGGCCTCAGCTGCCAAGTTCTTCGGGCGAAACTTCCCTGGCACCGTTGCGATTTTCCGTGGACGTACGCAGCAACAGCATTATCGCGACTGGTTCCGAGGGCGACTTGCAGATTGTCGAGGCGCTGCTGGTCAAATTAGACCAAGGCAACACGATGCAGCGAAAGACCGCAATCTATCAGTTGAAGAATTCACCCGCCGTCGATGTCGCGAAGGCGATCAATCAGTTCCTCGTCAGTCGTCGACAAGTCGAGCAAGCCGCTCCTGGCCAGCAAAGCCCCTTTCAGGAACTTGAGCGCGAAGTCGTCGTGGTCGCGGAACCCGTGGCCAACAAACTGGTGTTGGCGGCCACCCCGCGGTACTTCGAGGAAATCAGCGAACTCATCGAAAAACTCGACGAGCAACCGCCGCAAGTCATGATCCAAGTACTCATTGCGGAAGTCGCACTGGGTGACATCGATGAGTTCGGTGTTGAGCTGGGCCTGCAGGATTCCGTGTTGTTCGACCGTAGTCTGTTGGGCGACCTCCTGACGACGACCAATACGACGCAAACCAACAACGCTGGGGCAATCGAGACAGTGACGAACGAGATCATCCGCTCGGCAACAAACCTTCCGGGTTTTTCGTTCAACAACGTACAGCCACTTGGAAACAGTGGCAGCACCGATTCGCTGGCAACTGCCGGCACAGTCGGCGGCCAAGGAGTATCGAACTTTGCGGTGGGACGCGGGAACGACCAACTTGGATTCGGCGGACTTGTTCTTTCGGCCAGCAGCCAGAATGTCAACGTCTTGATCCGGGCGCTCCAGGAGTCGCGTCGTGTCGACATCCTCAGCCGACCTCAGATTCGTACGCTCGACAATCAACCGGCTTTTATACAAGTCGGCCAACGCGTGCCTCGCATCATCGGTTCGACCGTGAATCAGAATGGTCAGTCAAATTCAGTATCGCTAGAGAACGTAGGGCTGATTCTTGGTGTGACGCCGCGCATCAGTCCCGAAGGCAACGTGGTGATGGAGATTGATGCCGAGAAATCGCAATTGGGTCCCGAACAGGAAGGGATTCCCGTAGCCGTGTCGATCGACGGCACGGTCATCCGCTCGCCGCGGATCGACACAACAACGGCCCAGGCGACGGTCAGCGCAGCGGACGGCGAAACGATCGTGCTGGGTGGACTGATCACCAAGAACACGCAACAGTTCCATCGCCAAGTTCCGTGGCTGGGTGATCTTCCGGTACTCGGTCACCTGTTCCGCTACGACAGTAACCAAACCCGGCGAACCGAGCTGCTGATTATCCTCACGCCACACGTGATTCGGACGAGCGAGGACAATGAATGGAATCGGCAAACCGAAATGGCGCGGATGAGCTGGTGTGCCGCAGATGTCTTTGACTTGCAAGGCGATACCGGCTTCTACCCTGAATCCCCAATCGAATTGCTCAACCACAGCCAGCCTGAGGTCATCTTTCCGGATTTGAATCCCAGCGGCGAGTCCCTGCCAGTCGAGCCAGCTACGCCCATCTCGCCGGGCCTTCAACCATTAGATTTCTAGATTTCGAGTTGCCTGAAATGTGGAGTGTGATCTCAAGACGGATCCGCATGTCTGCGGTTGTGATCTGCTTGTTGCAGTGCGGGTGCCAGTCGCTACCTTCCGGGTGGGACGAGAACTGGTTCAGCATTTCGCGGACAGCCATGCCCGAACGGGTGCTCGCGATCTGGGCCGACACCGTTCTGCACCAACCTGGTAAGCCTGGCGTGCGAGGATTCGGCGGCAGACTGTACTTCTACGAAGAGGGCGAGACAGAACCGATTGCAGTGGATGGAAGTGTCACCGTTTACGTCTTCGACGGCGAAACGAAGCGGCCCGATCAAGCTGCCCCCTTGAAAAAATTCGTCGTTACCGCAGATCAGCTGGCCCGGCATCACAGCAAGTCGAGTCTGGGCGACTCTTATAGCGTCTGGGTCCCTTGGGACCAGGTCGGTGGGCCAAGCCGTAACCTCATTCTCGTGGCACGCTTTGACGGCCGCGAAGGAGGAACTGTCGTCGGAGAGCAAACGACCAAGCACTTGCCCGGAGTTGCCGCGACGGAGGCTGCGCCCTCGTTAATTCAAAAGGTGGCTCACGAGTCGCAAGCGGTCGACCAGAATCGCGCGGAAAATACAAAGTCCGGGATCACCTCGCTGACCATCGCCGTGCCACCCAGCTTCCAGCGGCGACTCATGGGCGAGCAAACCCCCGAGCCGCAACCACCCATCAACCACGCCGCACCGCCGGAGGCTGCTCCGTATCCTACCTCGAGTCTTGCGCCTCCGGCACGGGCAGTTGAGGAAGAAGTGGAGTTGCCACCAGCAACTCATTCCGCACACTCGAGATTCCCGGCTCGATTCGAGCCACGAGTTCAGCCAGGTCGCGCTCCCTTACGGAGGTTACCTCACCCCGCAGGATGGCCGTCCGCCCTGCCACTGACACCTCGAAGCGGCACTGCGCCGAGAAGCGACTCGACCCTTGCAATTCCTCCGCCAAATGAGTTCCCAACTCCGTGAGTTCTCGCTCGGGAAGCGAGAAGCCCAGCTGAAGCTGGGGCGGATACATTTCGTTCGCCTTCGAAAGTGCCAGCGGGCGGTTAATTTGCGAGCTACGGTCGGTCCGCTGGCGCAATCCAGCCACGGAGGAACCAACCGCCCCCGTCGTTCTCGCTTGTTCACTTCCCACGAATCCCTGCTGCTCACGTTGATCCGACCCCACGAACTCGGCCCTGCCTCGGTTGCCGCGCAAGAACCGCTCGCCGCCTTGTAACTGACCAGCCTGTGAGGAGCTGCCTGGTCCGGCACGTCGTTGCAACGGCTGCCCAAGGCTTCGCGAACCGAAGAGCTGCGCCTCGGCGTCTACGTAAGTCATTAGTGCGAATACAAACGGTAGCAGTAGTTGAGCGCTCTTCAGCATGGAGGTTCTCCCGGATTTGCAAAACCCTAGAGCGGTCTTCTAGTAAGTGTAGCGTTGTTTCGTCAAGAATCCCTAGGATTTAGACCGTCACAAACGCTACACGTCCGTGCGACTCGCACTAGCACGATCTGTTGGTACTCATTGTACACCGAGCCGCGTCCATGTTCACGCATCTGGATCGTTCAACCCGCCGCCGGAGGCAAGGAATCTACAAGTGTGCGTCGGTTCACAACTCACGCACCAGCCGGCGCAGGTTGTTCACCGCAACTTCCACGGCTTGCACTTCGTTAGCTTGCTTGTCCTTCATGAAATCAATTTCCACGCAAAGCATTCCGTCGTTGCCGCCGTCATGGAGTGCCCCAATCACCGCAGCCATGTCGATGATACCAGTTCCTGCCGGGGCGCTTGGCCAGAAGGTCCAATCGCGCGGCGACCCGGTGGCCGGGTTGGTGTCTTTGATATGCGTTGCAAACGTGCGCTTCGCTAACTTCCGGAGCTGAAAAGTACTGTCAGGAACCGAAAAATTCACTTGAGCCGTGAATGACACGAGGAAGACGTGGTTCTTTCCTATCCCCACAGCTACTCCAATGGCTGCCAGGCCCTCGAACGGACCAAGGGTCAGCGACTCATTGAGGAATAAGTGAATGTCTCGATATCTTCTGTTCGATCGTCGCCAATCAGAACTTAGGCATCTGGCCGAACGCGGGCACGACATGACGGTCGAGCAATTGCTACCACTGGCGCGACCACAATCAGCGTTCCAGCATCCAGAGTTTGATGAGCTGATTCGAGCTATCGTCGTAGCTCGGCTAACCGGGTAGGTTGCGAGATCGCGAAACCGAAAGAGTGAAATGTTGCTTCGGCGGGCAGGTGCCGATTGGGGGCATGTCGCGTATCGATGAAGCAGGCGGAGTTGGTGCATTCGAAAAAACCGACGCGTTGGTGTGCGGAAGCGGATTCCAGTGCGTTCGGTACTTAATGGCCGCGTTCCAGCGCGAGGATCCGGCGCTCTTGTTCGCGACACTTTGTGCCGAGCATCGCTGCTTTATAGTCGAGCATCGCCGTGAGGAAGCGTTGAAGGCTTGAGTCAGTAAAGTCGATGTGGCGACGTGTTTCCCTGCCGATGCTGTCAGCATGACGATGGAACTTTCTGCCCTCGGCATCAATCCATCCGCGCATGTTGTCGAATTGCTGATCAACCGCATCGAAGCGCCGATCGACGGCGTCAAAACGTTCATCGAACTGCCGCTCCATCGCAGCGAACCGTCGGTCGACGGTGTCGAATCGTCGATCCATCTTTTCGATGATCGCCGCGATGTCAGCTTTGGTAGCCGGTGATGTATCCTCCTTTGGGGTTTGGGACATGGGATGAGAAGGGTAACGGATAAACGGTTGCGAACGCAACCAAAAACCCATGCCGATTTCGCAGTGCTGTGGCCATACCCACAATCAGCTTGCGAAAGAGCGGCATGGCTGCTTGAGAACATATTGAAGTCCAACCTATCGAAGGCGATCACGACACGCCGTGTACGGGAAGTACGAAACAGAGTCGAGTGAAGCCTGAGAGATGGGCTCACTCGAAAGAAAAGTCGTTTTGCTTCGTGACAAGCGGGTGGCACACCGAGGTGTCACTCCCACAGGCCGCCGTAGCGCCGTGCATTTAGAAGCACAGATTTCTTGGGGGCCGTCCGGACGGCCCCCTTGTTTACTCGTCTTCAGACGGTTCCTCAGGCGGTTCGTCATTGGACGACTCTTTTGAATCCTTTCTGGCTTTCGCCTCCAGATCGATGATCGAAACCCAAGCCTGCTCCAGCAAGTGTCTTGCGACGGGCAAGTCATCACGGCCGAAACTGCTGACCGATTTGAACTCGCCCTTGTCGAAGACATTTTTCTTGATGGACACTTCGTAGCAACGCTCACGAAATAACTTCCTCATTTCTGATAGGGCAAGAGGTTGCCGCTCCAATCAAGTACGTAGATCGTTGGCATGAGAGTTGTGAGACTGCTTGTTGAGGTGCCTTTGTCGCTCCCAATACTCGCAGAACGTTTCAATATCGTGTCTCGGCGCAGAGTGGTCCCTGGGAAAGTGAAGCAGGCAGCCTCTGGTCGGTCACGAATCACTTCAAGATAAGATCGCCCGCCGCTCCCGGGATCGCGCGGTAGTTCCAAGCGGACAGGTCTTCATCGAACTCCAGCGGCATCGCAGCTCGAAATTCCGGTGAGTATTGTTGACCGGTCGGATAATACTTTCTGATGACTTCCAGCGTGACTCGCAACCCCGTCCGAGTCCGCGTCTTGCGCATCAGTTGCACCGCCGTCGAGAGGTCGGTGAGACTCACCCCCGCACAGGCCCGCGTGACGTGCGGAAACAAACGATGTTCGATTGGATTATACTTCGACGTGTAGGGCGGGTAGTGCGCCACACGCACCTCCAACTGCATCTGATCCGCCAGTATTTGCAAAGACTGTTTGAACAAATAGCGGCGGTAGCCATTACCTCGTGGTCAGGAACTTAGAAAGATGCTGCATAGTGCGCGGCGTCTTGCCCGATCGCGGCAACGAAATATCAGAAGTCGAGCAAGTCGTGTAATCCATAGCCTGCGACCGCGGAGACTTCACTGGTACACTAATGGTCAAGTGCTTGGTCGTGTCTGTCTGATCATCATGTTGCTCGTTGTTGGGGCATTCTTAGCGCGCTACTTTACTGGATAAAGTCCGCCTGAAAGCGTATTGGGAACGACATATCGGTGAAGCTCATCCACATGCACCCGGCTCTCGGCAGCACAAATCTAGGAGCCGCCGGGTTCGCCACGCCCGGCGACTCACGACCCGAGCACTTTCGCGTTGGCCGGTGCCGACTGCTGGTGTATCAGAATGATGGCGCGCGGCGTAGGCGATCTCGGTCGCTTCGGCGACTGCGTTAGTGACCAATGACGACAACTCCTGGGTCAGTTAGGCCGACGGCGTTCGGCCCAAATGTCGACAACACCGGGAGCATTTGCGCCTCAGCCCTAACCTGCGGAGGTGGCGCACACCGCCGCAACTTGCGCGGAAGGCGAATTACGGCTGTCGCCCCCTCGTTAGAGTGGATTTACGGCGGCAATACCCAATTCTGCGACCTGACGACCGCCTGCCATTACTGCCAACCGACACGTCTGACGAACGCAATTCCCATCAAGCATCGCCGAGCCAATTGCCGCCAACACAGTGTCTCCCGCGCCGCACACGTCTCGGACCACTGTTGCCTCGGCGGGCAAGTACCAAGTCGCGCCATCCCGTTCGGCACAGATCATCCCGTGGCGACCGATCGTAACGACGACGTGGCAATGATGATCGTCTGCCAGTCGTCTCGCCAAATCAAGAGGGCGATTGTCGCGGTTGCCAACG
>JACNKX010000208.1 GCA_014381825.1 Planctomycetota bacterium | reverse complement strand
CCGACGAGTTCGGCTACAAGTCCGTCGAGAACCGCGTCAGCGTCCCTGACCTGCACGCGACGATCCTGAATCAACTTGGCATCGACCACAAAAAAATCACTTTCACGCACAACGGTCGCCCGGAACGCCTCACCGATCCGGAGGTGACTGGAGCGAGAGTTGTCGAGGAGTTGTTGGCATGACGGCCTTCATCGGATTGCAGGTCGGCCTGGCGTCGCTGAGTCGCATCACATTCGTGGTTGTCGTAATGGCGTTCGCGACAGTGGTCTCGCAAACAGACGCTTCTGAAAAGGACGAGCAGTTCGAGCGGCATGTCCGCCCGCTGCTCATCCAGCGATGTCACAAGTGCCATGCGGGGGCCGAGGCGAAAGGCGGGCTTCGGCTTGATTCACGGGCGGCGGCGCTGAAGGGGGGCGATACCGGCGCGGCGATCGACGTCGGCCAGCCCGAAACGAGCCTGCTACTTCAGGCGGTGCGTCACGAAAACGGTTTGGAGATGCCGCCCGATGGGAAACTGACCACGGCGCAAATTGATGCCCTATCCCAGTGGATTCGCGATGGCGCCGTCTGGCCTGGTGCAACCGCCGTCGCGTCCACCGAGAACGCCGAATCGAATGCCATTACCGCGCCGAAACAGCCCAACAGCGGCGACTTGGCTTCCGCGTTGCAGTTGTGGCTGCGGGCTGATTCATTGCAGTTGGCGGACGGCGAGAGCGTTCCGGTCTGGCCGGATCAGAGCGGGCATGGTCGCGATCTCTCGGCGACGAAGGGGATTCGCGATGAGGGCGTCGGCGGGCCGGGGAATTTCATTCGACAGAGCACTCTGGTCGGACGGCCCGCGGTCCGATTCTCTCCCTGGACCGGCATGGCATCGTCTCCGGGAAACCCGGTCGACATTCGCGGAGATGCGGCTCTGACCATATCGATCGTGATGAACCTCAGCCAGTTCGAAGGGCAGCCGACACACTCGTCGGTGTTCGGCGTGGGGAATCCGGCGCATTCGGGCGATCCGGGAAAGCCCTTGGCAGCGCTGATCGAGATTGATCAGACGCAGCAGTACTCACTCGACTTCGCCGGAGGGTGGGGGCACGATGCGATCCTGGCGCCTGGTTCGTTCCAGTCCCTCTTCGGCAAGCCGGCCATTGTGACATTCATCAAGACTCCCGGGCCGATCAAGGACACGACTCGTTTCTACATCAACGGCAAGCTGGCGGGGCCGATCGAAGACCAGCCGGTGACGGGACGCGACACGGTCCCTGACATCCAGCATCGCTCGGATATCGGAGTCTTCCTGGGAAAGGCGCTCAGTTGGTGCGGCGCGATCCAGGGGGACATCGGCGAGGTGCTGCTCTACAACTCGGCGCTCTCCGACGCGGATCGGCTGGGCGTGGAAGTGTACCTCGGCGAGAAATTCGGTCTGTGGATCGATGAAGAGCGGACCATCGCGAAGAAAGCGGTGTACACCAACGCCGAGAAGAGCCATTGGGCTTATCAACCGGTACGCAACGAGTCGCCACCGGCCGTCAAGAACGAAGCGTGGGTCCGCACCCCCGTCGATCGCTTTACAATGGCGGCGTTCAAGTCGAACTCGAACACGCTCCCGCGGGAGATCGACAGGCGAACATTCCTTCGCCGGGTGACGTTCGGTTTAATCGGACTGCCGCCAACTCCGGAAGAAGTCGATGCCTTTCTGGCCGACTCGTCGCCGCAGGCTTATGAGGCGGTTGTCGATAGGTTGCTCAAGTCGCGCCACTACGGCGAGCGTTGGGGCCGACACTGGCTCGATCTCGTGCGTTACGCCGAAACGACCGCCAACGACGCCAACGCCGTCATGGGTTACGCCTGGCGGTATCGCAACTATGTCATCGATGCCTTCAACAAGGATCTCCCCTACGACCAGTTCCTGACCGAACAGCTTGCGGGCGATCTCTTGCCGCCGACCGAGTCGGTCGCCGTTAACACGCGCCGGACGATCGCGACCGGCTACTTGATGATCGGTCCGAAAGCCCTGGCCGAGACCGACAAGGAGCAATCACGGCTCGACATTGTGGACGATCAGATCGATGTGACCGGCCGCGCGATGCTCGGACTGACGCTGGCCTGTGCCCGCTGCCACGATCACAAGTTCGACGCCATTCGTACGACGGACTATTACGCTCTGGCGGGAATCTTCCGCAGCACGGAACCGTTTCAGAACGAGGTCCGCAACGCCACGATGTGGTGGGAGTTCCCGATTCCGCAGGGAGCAGGCGTCGAACCGCTGATGGTCATGGCCCCGAAAGAGACGCAGCCGCGCAATCTCCGCGTCCACCTGCGAGGAAATCGCTTCACTCTGGGAAAAGTGGTTCCGCGCGGGACCTTGGGAATCGTGGAGTCGACTCAACCGAATCCCGCGAGCGGCTTCGCACCACTCATCGACCCGCATCAGATGAGCAGTGGCCGGCTGGAGCTGGCCCGCTGGATCGCCAGCCCCACGAATCCTTTGACAGCGCGCGTGCTTGTCAACCGCGTCTGGCAGTTGCACTTTGGACGGGGGATCGTGGGGACTCCCAACAACTTCGGCACGCGCGGCGAGCTGCCGTCCGATCCCGCGCTGCTCGACTGGCTGGCGGCGCAATTCATCGAGAGCGGCTGGAGCGTCAGGCAGTTGCATCGGTTGATCGTCCTGTCGAGCACCTATCGCATGCAGAATGCGGAGTCGTTGTCGAAGGAAGAGCACAACCCGATTCCAGCGAACTTATCCGCGTTTCAGATTCGTCGTCGTCGGCTGTCCGCTGAAGAGCTGCGCGACGCCATGTTGCTGACAAGCGGGCAACTTGATCCCACGCCGGGGAGTTCGGAGAGCGGCGAGTTCTTGATCTCGAAGGCGGAAGATATCAACGCCCTCATCCGGCCCAATCGTGTGGGAGCGGATGACGAATTCTACACCGCGTTCCGCAAGCGTTCTGTCTACCTGCCGATCGTCCGCAACATGCTGCCCGATGTTCTGGCGCTGTTTGACGCCGCTGATCCGAATGGCGTCACGGCCATTCGCAACGAAACCACGGTCGCTTCGCAGGGGTTGTTCCTGCTCAACCACCCGTTCGTCCGTGAACAGTCGCGAGCGTTCGCCAAGCGGCTGCTGGAGGATCCGGCGCGGACGGATGAGCAGCGGATCGACTTGGCCCATCGCCTGGCTTATGGACGGCTGGCAACGCCGATCGAGAAGGAAGAAACGAACGCCTTTCTGACGGCGTTCCTGCAATCACCCGCGATCGGCGAGAAGCCCGAAGCGGAACGACAACCCTCGGTCTGGCAGGCGTTCTGTCAGTCGCTGTTGTGCAGTAACGAGTTCCTGTATGTGGAATAGAATAGGAAACCGCTGATCAACGCTCATGAACGCGAATGGCTGCCTTCACACTGGGTTTCATCAGCGTCAATCAGTGTTCATCAGCGGTTTGAAGAATGGGAGCGCACTCATGACCAGGCGACTTTCCCGACGACGAATCCTTCAGCAATCGGCTTGCGGTTTCGGCGCCCTCGCCCTTCAGGGTTTGCTTGCCGAGACTTCGCGAGCTGCGGCGTCCGGTCCGCTCGCGCCAAAACCGCCGCACTTTCCGGCGACCGCCCAGCGCGTCGTGTTCCTGTTCATGCATGGAGGCGTCTCGCATGTCGATTCCTTCGATCCGAAACCCAGGCTGGTCGAGATGAATGGTCAGCCGCTGCCGTTCGCGAAGCCCAAGTTCGAGTTTGCTCCAACGGGGAACTTGCTTGCATCGCCGTGGAAATTCCAGAAGTACGGCGAGAGCGGCGTCGAGGTCAGTGACCTCTTTCCGCACATCGGCAGTTGCATCGATGACATCGCCCTTATCCGCTCGATGAACGGAGGAGACCAGGTTTCCCATGGGCCGGCCCTGCTCAACATCAACACCGGCAGCGGCGTCTTCGCGCGGCCGTGCCTGGGAGCGTGGACGCTGTTCGGCCTGGGAAGCGAGAACCAGAACCTCCCCGGCTTCCTCAGCTTGAGTCCTTCACTCTATCACGGCGGGGCGCAGAACTACGGCTCGGCATTCCTTCCGGCGACGTTTCAGGGAACTCGTCTCGGCGATGGCGGCACACACTTCAAGGACGCCAAACTGTCCAGCCTCGCGCCGGGCGAGTCCCCCGAACTTCAGCGGCTGCAACTCGACCTGCTCAAACGCCGCAACGAACGTCATCTGGCCAATCATGGTTTCGACTCGGCGCTGGAGGCTCGCATCGATTCGTTCGAGATGGCGTTTCGGATGCAGGCTGAAGCCCCCAAGGTGATGGACATCGGCCGTGAGTCGGCGACGACGCAAGCGGCCTACGGCATCGGGCTCGAGCCGACCGACGAGTTCGGGCGCCAGTGTCTTCTAGCGCGCCGCTGCCTCGAAGCGGGCGTGCGTTTCGTGCAGGTCAACTTCAGCTATCCGCGTAACTACTGGGATGCCCACGGCGACCTGCGGAACAATCACACCAGCAACGCCGCAAAAGTAGATCTGCCGATAGCGGCGCTCCTGAGGGATCTGAAGTCGCGAGGCATACTGCGTGATACGCTGGTCGTTTTCGCAACCGAGTTCGGTCGGACTCCCGCGGCACAGGGGACTGACGGCCGCGACCATCACCCGCATGCCTTCAGCGTCTGGATGGCGGGCGGCGGCATCCGCGGTGGGGTGACCTATGGCCAGACCGACGAATTCGGTTACTACGTCACTGAGAACAAGGTCACGATGCCCGATTTCCACGCCACCATCCTGCACACGCTGGGCCTCGACCACGAGAAGCTGACCTTCCGCCACGCCGGCCGCGACTACCGCCTGACCGACGTGCATGGGCACGTGGTGAAGGAGATTCTGGTCTCATGAGGCCTCGACACGAACGTCACGCAAAGCGGCTGACGAGTGAAGTGCACGGCGGCATGCGGAGACTCCCCCGACCCGGCGAGCCGGAAGTGATCAGCGTCTTTCCCGCCTGGCCAATGGCCCGAAGAAGAGGACACACGATGCACGCAATTTTTCGAGCTTGGAACGTCCTGGCGGTTGTGTTCATTGCCTGGTCCTCGTTGTCTGCCCAGCAGGACATTCCGCGAACCACACACGACGCCAACCTGTATCTCTTCGTTGATGACCATTGGATCGAGAAGCAGCAGGGGGTGACGCGAGTGTTTAATCAGGCCCAACCGCTCGATCAGCCAATCATCGCGCCCGATGATCCGAAGACGGAGACCGACTGCGCCTGGGGCAACGTGATTCGCGAAGCGGACGGGAAGTTCCGCCTGTGGTACT
>JACNKX010000038.1 GCA_014381825.1 Planctomycetota bacterium | reverse complement strand
TCCGTCCAGGATGCGCGTCGTGTAACCAGGCACCTCATGCTGAGCGACTCCGCCCTGGTCGCAACGCGCCTGCACGACTTGGTGGTAGGAAGCTCGCACGAGTTTCCTGGAAGTCTCCGGTTCGACTCGCTGGGGCTTTTCGTAAACCGAATTCAACGCCACTCCCAGTCGATTCGCGAACTTCTTATAACCCGCGCTGACGCTCGCGTGCTTGCCCAACACGACACTCGACATGAGTTGGGTCAATGCCGAGAACAGCAACGATGGCTCATATTGCTTATCGGCATTTTCGCGAAAGATCTCATCGACCATCATTGGTTCGAGCAACGTTCGCAGCACCACCTGCACGGCGGTGGCGATAGGTAGTTCGTTTGCGAAACGTCGAAACACCTCATCCTTGAACAAAGCGGTCTGCATCGTGCCACTCTTTTTGGCGTCAGAAGAAGTCCGCGAAAATCCAAGCGCGCCACACAACACCACTGCTCTAGGAGAAATGGGCAAGATCAATCATTATGAAAGCCCTGGTCTTAGCGACTTCAGCTACTGGTATCTTGAACTAATGCGCATCACGGAAATTCGAGCATCTCAGCCTCCAACTCCCGGTTCACCGGCCGACTGGCGAACACAACTTGGGCAGATCGTCGTCGAAGTTAAAACGGACGATGGACTGGTCGGACTCGGCGTCGGCGGCGGGGGTGTTGCAGGCATCCACCTCGTCGAGACGGTACTCCGCGACTTGCTCGTTGGCCGCGACGCGTCGGATGTGGAAGCGTTGCACGAGGAGATGTGTCGGCACACATCGTTCTATGGCCGCAAGGGCCTCGTCGTCATGGCAATCAGCGGCGTCGATTTGGCACTCTGGGATCTGCGAGGTAAAGCCGCTAATCTGCCGGTTGCAAGGCTGCTAAATCCGAACGTTGACCTCGACCTCGAATTGCCAACGTATTCGACGGTCTTCGACGACGAGGACGCCGAGTCTGCTTTTAATGCGGGGCACGAAGCAATCAAGCTGCACGTCGAGCGATTCGGCGATCAGCCGGACCCAGCCGAGATTGCAAACCTCGTACAGCGAACCCGAGAACGACTTGGTCCCGACGCGAGCGTCATGATAGACGCCTTCGCTCGCTGGAACATCGACACATCACTGCGCGTCGCCGAGGCAATCGCACCCTACGACGTCGCATGGCTCGAAGAACCGATTCAGCCAGATGATTTGGACGGCTACGCCATTCTTTCCGAACAGAGTCCCGTGCCAATTGCCGGCGGCGAACACGAGTACTTAGCCGACGGCTTCAAAACGTTGATCGATCGCCAACTGCACGCAGTCCTCCAACCGGACATCAACTGGTGCGGAGGCCTCACAACCCTGATCGACATTTACAACATGGCGCAAGCAGCCAACATCCGCGTCATCCCACATCGCGGTTGTGAGCCCTACGCACTCGCCGCGATCGCCGCTCTCGACTCGCGACCACTCGCTGAATCGGGCCGAAAGTGGTTCAACTGCTTAAGCGGTTTTCCGGAGATTCGAGATGGTCGAATTCAATTGTCGAACAGATTTGGCTTCGGTGTCGAGTTGCGATCAGACGGCGGATGAGGGAAGCAGCATGCAATTCGTGCGTTGAACTTTATCGAGGCTCGATCTTGTCTTTACCCATCCACGAGCGAAGAGCTTCTGGAATACTGATTGAGCCGTCGGCTTGTTGGTTGTTCTCTAGAACGGCGATCAAGGCGCGGCTAATGGCGAGGGCAGTGCCGTTTAAAGTGTGAACGAATTGTGTTCCCTTTTCGCCTTTGCGTTTGAAACGAACGTTCAAGCGGCGAGCTTGGTAGTCAGTACAATTTGAGGTGCTGGTGACTTCACCGTATTCGCCTCCTTCGCCGCGTCCCGGCATCCAGGCTTCAAGATCGAACTTGCGATATGCCGGACCACCAAGGTCTCCCGTTGCCGTATCGACGACTCGGTAGGGAACGCCCAGACCGTCGAAGATGCGGCACTCCAGATCGCAGAAGTGATCGAGAATCGCTTCGCTTTGATCGGGCAATGTAAAGGCAAACATCTCGACTTTGGTGAATTGATGCACGCGGTAAAGCCCGCGCGACGCGCGACCTGCGGCTCCTGCTTCGGTGCGGAAGCAGTGGCTGCTGCCGCAGATCTTGAGGGGTAACTCGTCGGCCTCGACCGTTTGTCCTGAGAGTAAACCACCGATCGTGATTTCAGCCGTCGCGACCAAGTTGAGGTTTGAGTTTTCGATGCTGTAGATCTGTGTCTCTGGGCCGCGAGGGATGTAGCCAGTGCCGTGCAGGATTTCAGTGTAAGCAAGATCCGGCGTCGTGACTGGGGTAAAGCCTTCGCCAATTAGCATCTGAATCGCGTACTGTGTAAGCGCGAGTTCGAGCAAGACGGCGTCGTGTTTCAAAAAGTAAAAGCCTGCTCCTGCCACACGTGCGCCGCCTTCGAAATCAATAAGATCTAGCTTCTCTCCCAACTCAACATGGTCGAGCGCCTTGAACTCAAATTGTCGTGGCGTGTGCTTACCTGTTCGGAGTTCTAAATTCGACTTGTCGTCTTCGCCGATTGGAGCATCAGGATGAGAGAGGTTGGGAATTCCGGATTGAAGGACGATGATCTCTTTGTCTAATTCATCGTGTTCGCTTTGGACGCGGTCTTTATCGTCTCGGAGTTTACGCCCTTCCTCTTTGCGCGTTTCGCGCTCTTCCGCATCTTTGGCTTTGCCGATGCTCTTCGAGACTTCGTTTGCTTGACGATTTAGCTCCTGGGCGTGATTGAGCAAGTCGCGGCGTTTCGCTTCTAGAGACACAAGGCGATCGACATCTGCCTCGACTCCGCGATTCACACAATTCTGCTTGACGGCTTCGGCGTTTTCAGCAATGTATTTTCGATCGAGCATGATGTTTTCTTTGTAGAACTTTTCTATCGTTGCTTCAACTTACCTAACTCGTCCCATAACGCGGCGCTGGTCTTGATCCCTCGATGGAAATCGGCGAGGCAAAACTTCTCGTTAGGACTGTGGGTGTTGTCGTCGTCCAAGCCCCATCCGAGCAACAGCGTATCGGCGCCCAGGTTCTCGGCAAAGGCGTTTACGATGGGAATTGATCCACCTTCGCGTATGAAAACGGGAGCCGTTCCGAAACCTCGCTCGATGGCTGCTGCTGCTGCGGACATGTATGGATTGTCGAGCGGCACCAACACTCCGGGCGCTCCGTGCAGATCGATCAGTTCCAATTTGATACCGGGCGGACACATCGATCGGAGCATTTGTTCAAGCAACTCTCCGATCTTCTTCGGATCCTGATTCGGGACTAATCGGAAACTGAACTTTGCTCCCGCGCGACTTGGCAATACAGTCTTCGCTCCTTCGCCGCTATAGCCGCCCCAGAATCCATGTACATCGTAAGTCGGCCTCGCCCAGCGACGCTCTAATGTCGTGTAGCCTGCTTCACCACTGACCGCTTCGACGCCGACTTGTTTCATAAACGAAGATTCATCGAAACCTAACGCAGCAAACTGCTCGCGTTCCCGCTCGGTTAAGTCAACGACGTCGTCGTAATAACCGGGAATCTGGATACGTCCGTTGCCATCGACCAATGCAGCAAGCATCTTCGACATCGCGTTGAGTGGGTTGGTGACCGCACCGCCAAAGGTTCCGGAATGTAGGTCCTGTTTAGGTCCAGTTAATCGCACCTCAAAATAGGCGATGCCGCGCAGACCGTAAGTTATCGCAGGTCGGCCAGGACCGAACTGAGACGTATCGCTGATCACGACCACGTCGCATGCGAGTTGCCGGCGCCGACTTTCGAGGAACGCCTCGATGTTCTCGCTACCGACCTCTTCTTCGCCTTCAATCACGTATTTGATTTGAATCGGTAATTTGCCAGCGGTGGCGAGGACTGCCTGAGCGCTCTTTACGTGGGTGAGCATTTGTCCCTTGTCGTCTGTCGCTCCGCGAGCGTAAACGTTGCCATCCCGCTTGGTCGGCTCGAACGGTGGCGAGGTCCATTCTTCGAGGGGATCTGGGGGCTGGACATCGTAATGTCCGTAGACGAGGACGGTCGGAGCCCCTTCGACGGCTGGCGACTCGGCGTAGACTATTGGATGTCCCGGGGTCTCAGCCATTTCGACGGTCAATCCCATCGAATCAAACTGACCGAATACCCAATTGGCCGCTTGTCGCATGTCGTCTCGGTGTCGACTATCCGCGCTGATGCTTGGAATTCGTAGCAGATCGCATAGATCGTTTTCAAACGCCTCGCGATGCTGTTCCAAGTATTGCTGGATCTCGTCCATGATGCTCCTTTCCCAAAACTAGAGCGATACAATATAATGCCCAGCTTGGCGATCGACCAACCCGGTTGGATTGGGATAGTATTCTTGTCTGTCGTTATGTGAACCGAACCGCTTGAGATGGATACTCTGAGATGAAACTAAAGACTGTGGTAATGGAGCGCCCGACCAAGTCGAAACAAATACCGCGACCAAAGCGTCAGCCGCGGTATTACGTCGTTTTGTGGGATGACAACGAGCACACCTACGATTATGTCATTCAAATGATGCGCGAGCTGTTTGGTTTTGTTGAAGAGCAAGGGATGCAGATTGCCGCCGCCGTGGATCATGCAGGCCGAGCCGTTTGTCTGACAACCACACGTGAGCACGCGGAATTGAAACGCGACCAGATCCACGCCTACGGTAAGGACGGATTGATTCGACAGTGTCGGGGCTCGATGTGGGCTTCGATCGAACCACAACCCGAATCTGACTGAAATCGTTCCGTCCTCGTAAAAGTTCCCAGGCATGCACGCTACGCTGAAGACCGTGACGCTGGGTTGCAAGGTCAACCAATACGAGACCGAGTACGTCCGTGAGGGTTTGATCGGAATCGGCTATCGCGACGCGACACAGGACGAAACGGCCGATCTCTGTATCGTCAATACTTGCACCGTCACGAACGAAGGCGATTCCAAAAGCCGCCAGATCATCCGGCGACTTTCGCGAGACAATCCCGACGCTCGGATCGTCGTGATGGGATGTTACGCCACGCGAGCCCCGGACGAAGTGGCTGCGTTGCCTGGCGTTGCCGAAGTCGTCACCGACAAGCGAGAATTGCCCGATTTACTGGGCAGGTTTGGCGTTGTCGATATTCCAACTGGGATCTCGCAATTCGGCAACCGACATCGTGCCTACGTCAAAGTGCAAGATGGTTGTCTGCTGCGGTGCAGTTACTGCATTATTCCTAAAGTTCGCCCAAGTCTTTACAGTCGTCCAAGCGAACACATCTTGGATGAAGTGAAAAGATTGCTCGATAACGGTTATCGTGAGCTCGTCCTGACCGGCGTGCATCTCGGACACTACGGCGTTGACTGGAGTGCTGGCAAGCCAAAGTCGGAGTGGTATCGGCTCGCGGACCTCGCTCGACAGATCGTCCAGATTGATGGCGACTTCCGCATTCGCTTTTCAAGCATCGAGGCGACGGAAGTGACGCGCGAGCTCGTGGGCGTGATGGCCGAGTATCCCGATAAAGTCTGTCCGCATTTGCACATCTGCTTGCAAAGCGGCTCGGATCGAATTCTGCGGCGTATGAAGCGCCGCTGGGGAGTGAAGCGGTTCCTTGATCGATGCCATCTCGTGAAGGAATCGCTCGACAAGCCAGCATTGACGACCGACGTGATTGTTGGATTTCCGGGTGAAACCGAGGAGGACTTCGAGGCAACCTGCAAGACCGTTCGCGCAGCCGGTTTCTCAAAGATTCACTCGTTTCCTTTCAGTCCACGCCGCGGTACACCTGCCGCTGAAATGGAGGCGATCGTTCCGAAACGCGTTAAAACCGAACGAAGTCAGCAGCTGGCCGCGATCGAGGAAGAGTTGCGAGATCACTACTATCAGGGCCTGGTAGGAAAACGATTGCGTGTGTTGGTTGAAGGTCGGAGTGATCGAGGCGAAAGTTGGATGACGGGAACTTCCTGCCGATATGCGCCGGTCGAATTTCAGAGTCAGCACGCTAACGATGGGTTGTTGGTTGAAGTGTATGCCGCGCAAGTCGCTGACAAGCGAATCGTTGGTACCACTGTCGATTCAAGCGATAATGTCGTAGACCACGTTTCCATGAACATCGGTTAAGCGGAAGTCTCGCCCCGAATAGCGATACGTTAACCGCTCGTGATCGAGTCCCATCAGGTGGAGAATCGTCGCATGCAGGTCATGTACGTGGACTCGGTCTTCGACAGCGGTCAATCCAAATTCGTCCGTCGCACCGTGGCTATAGCCGCCCTTCACACCTCCGCCCGCCAGCCAGGTCGTAAATCCGTAGTGATCGTGATCGCGACCCTTCTGGCCTTCTGACGTCGGAGCGCGTCCAAACTCACCACCCCAGATTATGAGCGTGTCGTCGAACAGGCCTCGCTGCTTCAAGTCGGTGATGAGCGCAGCGATTCCTTGATCGCATGCTTCCGCGAGCCGCTTGTGCCCGCCGGCGATATCATTGTGGCCGGTGTCCCACGCGATGTCGTAGCCGTCTATCGACAACGACAATTGCACCATTCGAACGCCTCGTTCAACCAGCCGCCGCGCGAGCAAGCACCCCTTCGCGTAGTGGCTTTCTCCGTACATGTCGAGCGTTGTTTGCGTTTCGGTCGTGACGTCAAACGCGTCGGGAACTGCGAACTGCATTCGGAATGCCATCTCCATGGCCTGAATGCTCGCTTCCAGTTGTTGGTCGCTCTGCTGGCGGTCGAGATCTAACTGATTTAATCGCGTTAGCAAATCTGCTTGCCGCCGTTGTTGATCTTTCGGGAGCCACTGATTTTTCAGATCGCGCAGAATCTCATCGGGCTTCATTTGCGCGAGATTGACGTAAGTTCCCGCATACGCGCCGGGAAGAAACGCGTTGCCCCAATTGGCAAGCTTTCCGCGCGGTTGTGCAAAAGGACTCATTGCCACGAAGCTGGGCAGATTCTGGTTCTCCGAACCAAGACCGTACCCCAACCACGCTCCCATACTTGGGCGACTTGGCTGCAAGTGGCCGAGGTTCATCATCAACATCGCACCCGCATGCTCAGGGATGTCCGTATGCATCGAATGGATGAACGCAATGTCGTCGACGTGCTGCCCAACATTAGGAAACAAATCGCTCACCCATTTACCACATTTGCCATATTGTTTGAACTTGAACGGCGAAGGGAAGAGCCCGTTTTTCGTGTTGCGAAGCGATTTGCGATCGACGAGCTCGGGACGCTGGCCTTGGCATTGCGCGAGATGAGGCTTGTAATCGAACGTATCAACCTGCGAGGGCCCCCCCGGCATGAACAACTGAATGACGTGTTTAGCTTTGGGGGCGAAGTGTGGAGCCTTCGGCGAGAGCGGAGATGCAGCATCGGCGCTGGCGGACTCAGCCAGAATGTTTGCCAAACCCAATGTGCCAAAACCAGCACCGATGCGGTGCAGTAGTTCTCGACGATTCAGTGACGGAAGAGGATCGCGATGAAACATCATGTCTCTCGGCAGGCGGGTGGATTTACTTCAAATCGGAGTTGCGTGACATCGCGCAGTGTGAGAATCGTCACATCGGTCCCTTGGGGCATCAGCCATTATAAGCACAAAACAGAATCACGTGCCTGCCCGATTGTCTTTGAGAGTGATCCGAACATTCAACCCCAGAACGATATCGAACAGTGTGATAACGGATCGGTGTGATTCCATTAAACCATCCAGATCGACGCGGATGCGGTTGACTTCCGCTTCGCCTTTCCAGGTAAGACGGAAGCCGCTAAAATGCCGATCCGTTCGGAGGGTATGCGAATGGCTAGCGGCCTGTTTGGAGTACAGGTGCCCCGTCAGGGGTTGAGGGTTCGAATCCCTTGCCCTCCGCTTCGAGAGACACGGCTCGCAAGTCGCTTGAACAGAGTAACTTGGGAGCCGTTTGCTTTTCTCGCTGTCCCCGATTTGTCCCGTTCTGCTGACTCCGCTTCGCGCCGGATTCTCGGCGATGCCAAGTCTCGCCAGCGCGTTCGAACCGGGCACTTGCATCTGGCGAGACGCCAACTGTCGGTGGCTGATATTATGGGAAAAGTGGTGCGACCGCGACGTTTCGGGTCTGTTGACTTGGTCGTTTTGTGTTGGCTGCTTAGTTTCTCCGAGAGCGTGTGATCGAGATATTTTCTTCGATCCAGCTCGGCATGCTGAGAACGCTGCAGGCTGTGTTTTGGGCTGTCGCGGGATTGGTCAGATGCGATGAAGTTACGCACCTGCCGCGGCCTGCTTATCCTTCCCTGGACACTCATTGAGACGCATTCAGCGCGCCGTCGCGCCATCAAAGTTTCCGAGGTTGACGGCGGTTGCCGCCCAACGCCACTTTGTTTTCAATTTCGGAGTCTTCTGAAAGCGTGAGCTATCCTTTTACGGACTGATCGATGCAATCCGACCTGGTTAGTGAACTGATGCCAAAGACAGAGGTGCGTTCTCCGAATCGTGTGCTGAGCGAGCGAATCCGGTTCGTTGCGTTGTCGATCCTCGTTTTGTTCGTCATGGGGTGGGTCAGCTGGTTCTACCCTTACGATGACTTGCTTGACCAAAGTGGCACGCCGTTAGGTGCCGACTTTTCGATGTTCTACGTCGCAGGTCAGGTCGTCTTGGACGGTGCCGGCGACCAACTGTACGATCAGGCCGAGCATCAACGTCGACTTCAGCAACTCTTCCCAGCGATCGATCCGAGCTTCGCACTACCATTCCGATATCCGCCGTGGGTAGCGACGTTGATGGCTCCTATGGCCGCGTTGCCGTACTCCTTGGCATACGTCTTGTTTTTGTCACTTTCATGCACGGCATGGTGGGGCGCAACACGACAGCTGATTGCTGTTTCTCCCAAACTTGGCGAGACGTGGCGAAGGTCATTGGGATGGGCGCTTCTTGGCTGGCCGGTCGCGCTTGAAACACTTATCGGCGGCCAAGCTTCGATGTTCGCCCTCTTGATCGCTGTCAGCGTGTATTGCCTTCTAAGACACCGCCAGTTCGCTTTCGCTGGTGCAGTTCTCGCCTTAGCCGCCTACAAGCCAAACGTCCTCGCGCTGCTTGGCCTGGGTTGTTTGATTCGATACCCGCGAATGTTGAAGGGAGTTCTGCCTGGCGCGATCGGCATCGGTCTGCTTTGCCTGGTGCCGGATGGATGGGTTGGCCTAACTCGCTATGTCGAGTTGACAACAAACTTGGCGACACAATCGTGGGACGTTGCGACGCCACTCTGGAAAGTTCACGGTTTGGCACCGTGGTTCAACTTGATTGTGGGTGAAGACGGTCGTCTCGTGTGTGGCTTGCTAGGACTGGCCGCAACGCTCTACATGGCGATCCGTGCGAGACTCGTCACCGCAAGTGGGCCGGTTGAGCCGTTGTGGTTTGCGGCGTTGATCTCGATTAACGCTCTTTGCAACGCGTACACGCCGATCTACGACCTCGTGTTGCTAATGGTCGGAGCAGCGTTGACCGCGGAATATCTAGCACAGAAACATGGACCGAACGTCGGTCGAACGCTAATGGCGGCGCAAGTACTCCTCGCGATCGTCTACTTTGGCCCACATCTGTCGCAGGTGATCGCCAAAACAACGGGTGCACAACCGTTCGGTCTGATTCTTTCCGCGCTGGCTGTTTGGCAAGTCGGCTTGCTGTTGCGGTCACAGCGAGAGCCGTCGATTGCAAACGGTCAGTTGCTCACATCGGTATCGGGTTGATAGTCAACTTCGCGGTACAACCCCGGCTCGTCGATACCATCTCCGTTCCAGTCACCCACGACGGGATGATCGTTCGCGCCGCCCATCTCGAAGACTCGATCATGAGCCGTCAGCTCGCGGTCTCCATCCGAATCGACCATCCACTGGCCAGCGCGATAGATACCGATCTCCTCGACTCCGTTTCCGTCGAAGTCACCGACAACGGGAATGTCACCGGTCTGACCGAATTGCAGGATCGCGTCGCTCGCTGACCAACGGCCATCGCCATCGAGATCGAGCTGCCAGTTTCCGTCTCGGTAAACTCCGATGGAACGAATGCCATCGCCGTTCCAATCACCCGTGATCGGAATGTCTTTCCCAGCTCCGAATCGAAACACGTGGTCGACGACATCAATCCTGCGGGGACCGTGTTGATTCAGCTGAAGCAATCGCCGACCATCGGTTGCGTTCTGTTGCGATGGGGGCACATTCTTCGGTCGATGGCGAGTCGTGAGGAAGGTCTCCGGATTGTCCGGATCGGGTAGTCCGGGCTCGGCTTCTATGGCCTTCGGATCACCAAGCCATTCGGGGCCGAAGGTGCCGATGTCGTCTTTACCGTCGCCGTCCCAGTCGCCCGTGACCGGGAAGTCTTCTTCGCTGCCGAGGCGTGCCCAAAGATCTTCTGCGTCCCAGCGTCCGTTGCCATTAAGATCGATGAACCACTCGCCTTGGAAGAACACCGCGATCTCATCAATTCCGTCACCATTGAAGTCGCCGGATACTGGAATGCCGCCGCGGACTCCAAAAATGTAATGCTGAACCTGGATCTCGTCCGTGTCAACATTCTGGCCCACCGTCAGCGTCCATTCGGCACTACGCACGTGATCAGCTTGCCAATTCGTGTAGTCAAGGAAGCGAGCTTGCCGCCAGATCTCGCTGCTTGGCTGATTGGTTGCGAGTTCCCGAGGTTGTCCACCGTTGATCACACTCAAGTGCCACGTATATCCCATCGCGCCCTCCACGCCACCGGCATAAACATTCAAGAGCGGAGCGACGACACCGACAGCCGGTGGTATCGTGCCGAGCAGCGGCGGAATCCTTGCTGGAGGTAGCTGTGGTGGAGTCTGCGGTGGATTCGGCGGAGGTGGTAAAGGCGGTGGAGGTGGATCGGCTTCGATCAAGACTTCGCTGAAGTTATTATTCTGAGCCGCACTTCCAATGGAAACCGGAATCCGAATGATGGCGTCGTTGCGATGAGGTTCAGCAAGCTGGGTGAGCCCGCCGGCGGGTGTCAGTTCTCCGACATTAAATGCCTGGGCTTGCGTCGATCCAGGCGTGTCGATGCTGTCATGGAATCCATCGGGATGAATCTCGTAAACCGCGTACTCTCGACCACCGAGCAGCCCAGTGAACTGATAGAAACCGTTAGCATCCGTTGTTGTGCGAATTGGACCGGCGGGATACGTCCCCGCAATGGCCTGACTCGCGTCAATCACCAACCCGGTTCGACCATTTCGCAATTCGAGAGTCACGCCAGCGATTGGAGTATCATCGGGCGTAAAGCGTCCGTCACGAATCGCCTGCAAATTCGCTGGGGGCTCGCCGTCGGCGGTCTGAATTGCTTCGCCGTCTTGAAAGACGAAACCCGACAGACTGGCTGGCGGCAGTTCACAGAAGTTGTACCCGAGAAAGTCGTCGCCTGAGGTTACGACAATTCCTGTGAGGAGGTCAGAGGCCCCGACGCTTCCTCCGCCGTCGCCGACGACTTCACCGCCGTCGAAGTAGTTATCCGGTTGTGTCTCGCGAATGGAATAGCTTCCCGGGGTGAGACCATCGAATCGGTATTCCCCATCGTGATTCGTGACCGTCGTGTCAACGACATTATCCTGCTCGTCGAGCAACTCGACCGCCACACCGTCAAGGCGGGCTTCACCGCTGTCGACAATGCAATCGCCATCGGAATCGGCATGAACGATGCCCGAGATACTCGCTCCGAGGAACTCGCCAAAGTTGTACTTTGTGGCGGCGTCACCCCAACCGAGCGTAACGCCGCTGATGAAGTCGTTGCTCGCAGAGCCAACCGTCTGACCATCGACGAGGCCAGCGGTATCTTTGCCGTCAACCCATCCGAACGGTTGCCGCTCGGTCACGGTGTAGTTGCCCGCTGATAAACCGGTGAATTCGTACGACCCGTCGGTCCTGGTAAACCCGTTCGTAACGATCGCGCCACTGGCATCCCGCAAGACAATCTCGACACCGCCAATTCCGTCGTCGCCAGGCTCGAATGTCCCGTCATTGTCTCGGTCGTGAAAGACGTTGCCAGCGAGTGAAGCGGGTTCGTGTTCACAGAAATCATAATTAACACCTTGCTGCCCCGACGTGACGACGATTCCGGCGAACATGTCGTTTTGAGCAAGCGTCCCGACGGTTTGACCGTTGACGGTGCCGACATGTTCGCTGCCATCGATCAATCCCGACGGCGTTTGCTCGTTCACCGAGTAGGTCCCAGGAAGCAAGCCGCCGAAGCTATATTCTCCATTCGCGTTCGTGCGCGCCGTAGAAATCGTGGTCCCGCTGGCATCGAGCAGGGTCACCAAGACATTTGCAAGGCCAGGTGCGTTGACACCCGGACCGAAGCAGTTTCCATCAGCATCGGACAGGTTGACGTGTCCACTTATCGATGCGAGCTGGTACTCGCCAAAATTGTACTGCACGCCCGCGTCGCCGCCGGCAAGAACAATCCCATTGATTTCGTCACCTGGATTCGTGGCCATACCAATCGTAACACCACCGACCGTGCCCGCCGAATCACTGCCGTCTTGGTACGCCGCGGGATGCGACTCGACGATGCGATACTCGCCTGCGATGAGTCCAGTCGCCACGTAGTACCCATCTGAATTGGTCGTGACAGTGATCGGAAGGTGCCCCGGACCGCCAGTGACTCGGAGTACCTGCAACTCGACGCCAGCAATCCCTTCGTCGCCGGGATCACGATCACCATCGTTGGCGCGATCGTGATAGACAAAGCCGGACAATTCGACGGGCTCGTGCTCGCAGAAGTTGTAGTCGATTGCCTCGGCACCGGAGGCCAGCAAAATGCCACCGAGTACATCACTAGCGCCAACGTGTCCCACGACTACGCCGTCGATCGTCCCAACATGCTCCTCGCCGTCGATCAGATCAGCGGGCGTGACTTCGACGACCGAGTAAAGACCAGGCCTCAGATTTGCAAACTCGTAATTGCCGCTTGCATCGGTGAGTGTTTCAGCAACAGGGTTATTCTGCGCGTCGAGCAGGCGTACCGTCACGCCTTCGAGCGGCTGGTCGCCTGACGTTGCCGTGAAGCAATTCCCATCTTGATCGGTTAAATGTACACTTCCGCGAATGGACGCGGCGGCGAGTTCACCGAAATTGAATTCCACACCCGATGAGCCACCGGCAAGAAAGATCGCTTCCAGGTTGTCGCCCGGGTTCACAGCATTCCCAACCGTTGTTCCACCTACAGTTCCGGCAGTATCGAGCCCGTCGTAGAAGTCAGTCGGTTGGTTAACTTCAACGATGCGATAGCTGCCCGGGATCAATCCGGTCGCATGGTAAAAGCCGTTCGCATCGGTTGTTAACGAGACTACGCCTTGTGGCTCAATGGTGTCGACAGGGATGACTTGGATCGGAACTCCGGACAATCCTTCCTCGCCAGGATCTCGCGAACCATCGTCGCTGCGGTCGTGATAGACATAGCCGTTGATCTCGGCGAGGACGGGCGGCTGCGACAATTGCAGCCCCACGCCGGCCGTCCGGTCTCTCTGGCCGTTGGCATCGTCGGCGGACAGGTTCAATGCCAGGCCAGCAAGGTCGTCGTCATAACGATTTCGAAATTCTCCTGTACCTGTTGCGTCGTGATAGTGAGGCGCAGAGAAGTCGGCAGTTAAGATAGCTCCTTGAAATTCGACGCCGGAAGTTAACGGGTCAAATCCATCGTTGACGAGCGATTGGTCGGTCTCATTCGGATCGAAGTCTTCGACTTCGTCGACATCAATGCTGAAGATCAGTTTGTCGCCGGCCTGAAATCCAACGAAGTCCAGAGTTAGTTGCGAACCGCCGTCAGCGACGCTCGCCGTGACCGACGCGTTGGGGTTCTGGCTGGTGAATGAGTCGACGGCAAAGGGGAAGGCCTTGTCCGCTCCGTTCGCTCCTTCGACCGTGTCGAAGAATACGTCGCTCGGCCCAAAGCCGGATGTCGATTGATCGCCGTCGATGACCAAGCGGGTGAGTTCTGTTCCGCTCGCACCGCCCTGAAACGTCACCTCAAACGTATCGCCATGCACATCACTGCCCAGATCCTCTTCGATGAACACGGCACCGACTCGAATAGGATCGGCATCGAGAAGTCGTCGCGGCTCCATCACCTCGAAACGACAGTGTCGCAGAGCATCTCGCTCGGGGCGACGGCTCCGTCGTGTCTGTCGATGCGTGCGAACGAGCTGTGCGATTCTGGACCACAAGCCCACGTGACACCTCCGTGTGTATTCGTGCCACCACGATGGGCGACATTTTGTGAAAGGACGATGCTTCATGCATCGCCATGTCGGTCGGAAAGTTTGGTAGGAAAGTCAGTTCGGGATTTAAAAGTGGAATGTACTCATTCAATTCGAGGCAGAGGCAAAGCTCCGACGCGTGGCGTTGTATTGGGGGCGTTGTTCGCGACGCTCCGTTCGCGAGTCCAAACACGGACCGTCGCATCGTACCCAGCGGAGACGAGCAATTCGCCTCCATAGGCCAATGCCGCGACCGAGCCAGTGTGGCCTGTTAGTCGTGCGGTTTCTGTGCGTTCCTTCAGATTCCAGATTCGCACCGTATTATCGCTGCCTCCAGATGCAAGCAAGTCGGCACCACAAAACACAACCGCCATTACCTTGGCGTTACCGGTTTGCAGTGCGAACTCGTCGCCGGACGTGAGGTGAGTGACTCGGATCGTGCGATCTTCGCTGGCGGTTACTAATTGTTCGCCATCTGGTGAGAATGCTAGGTCGCGAATACGTTGCTGGTGCGACACGAACTCTTGCAGCGTTCGACCGGTTGTCGCGTTCCATCGCCGAACTTTGCCATTGCGGCCTGCGGCGGCGATGACTTGACCGTCGGGAGACCAAGCCAAAGCTCGCATGTCGACGCAGGGACAGTCCAACTCTCGAATCACTGCGCCCGATGCGGGATCGAACAGGCGCAGTACTTTGTCGAACCCGATCGCGGCCAATTGTGATCCATCAGGGCTGAAGCGGACGGTTGCGACCGCCTCGGACACTTTGATGGTCGTGCGTATCGAGTTTGCGCGGTCAGCATCCCACAGGATGACGTGGTCGTCGTTGCCCGCGGAGGCGAGGACTTTACCGTTTGGGGAATAGCTAACGGTTCTCACCCAGTCGCGATGTCCACGTAATTGCTTTGTAAACCGCTGCGCCCGAAGATCCCACAGATAGACGACATGGTCGTCGCCTGCGATTGCGAGCGTTGTGCCGTTGGGATGCAACGCGATTGAGGTCGCCACCGGTGGGCGCTCGTTTGGATTCGTCGTAGGCAGATTGATGGCCTCGGAAGCCCAGCTGGATACCTCAAACTGTGAAAATGCAGTTGGTGTGACGACCAATGTGCTCCAGAGACAACTCCAGGCGACTAGCGAACCAAATGCGGTAACTCTTGGCATGCGTGCCAATTGGGACATGGGTCTACCCCTTGGGCGTCGTACTGGGTGTGATAGTTGGAGGGAAGCGGATCGCACGCACCAGCAGCGCGAACGACAGCCACTCATCTGATACTATCGGTCCAGCGTGAAGAATTACTACAGGCGAACCATGTGATCCTGGACGCATAAATTGCGTCGCCGTGAGCAGGATTAATCGCTATCTCTTCGCTAAGTTCACTGCGATGACACGAAGGAAGTGCGAGGACGCTCTGATGTGAGTCGTACGCTAGAAATCATGCAGCGATGATCACACGATCTAGTCGCGGTCGTCGATCGGAACGAATTCCCGAATGGTTTCGCCAGTGTAGACTTGGCGCGGGCGGCAGATTCGTTTGGAAGGTGACCGATGCATTTCAGCCCAATGAGCGATCCAGCCAGGCAGGCGTCCCATTGCGAACAAGACCGTAAACATCGTTTGCGGTATGCCGATGGCTCGGTAAATCACACCCGAGTAAAAGTCGACGTTCGGATAAAGTTTGCGTTCGACGAAGTAAGGATCGTTCAGCGCGACCTCTTCTAACTTTTGCGCGACCTCAAATAGCGGATCATCCAATTGAAGCTTTGCGAGCAACTTGTCGCAGGCAGCTTTGATAATCAAGGCGCGTGGGTCGTAGTTCTTATAAACACGATGTCCGAAGCCCATCAGCCGGAAGCCGCTCTTTTTATCCTTCGCCATGTCCACAAACTTTTGGACGTTTCCGCCGTCAGCAATGATCTCCTCGAGCATGTTTACGCAAGCTTCGTTGGCACCACCGTGGAGTGGTCCCCAAAGAGCCGACATGCCTGCGGAGATTGAAGCAAACAGATTCGCGTTGGCCGAGCCGACCATCCGCACGGTGCTCGTGCTGCAATTCTGCTCGTGGTCCGCGTGGACGATTAACAGCAGATTCAAGGCCTGGATCGAGTCCTCATCAATTTCGTAAGGTTCGCTCGGAACGGCGAACATCATCTGCAAGAAATTCTCGCAGTATTTCAGGTCGTTCTGCGGGTAGACGAATGGCTGGCCGCTTGACTTTTTATACGCATAGGCCGCGATCGTTGGGAGCTTCGCCAGCAATCGATGAATTGAAACCTCGACCTGACGTTCATCGAGTGGATTCAGTGAATCTTGGTAGAACGTCGAAAGGGCGCTCACGACCGAGGACAGAATCGCCATCGGGTGAGCATCGCGTGGAAAGCCGTTGTAAAACGAGCGCATGTCCTCGTGCAGCATCGTGTGCCGTCGGATCGACATCCGGAATGCCTGCAACTCTTCATTGGTCGGCAATTCGCCATAGATCAACAGGTAGCAGATTTCGACGAAGTCGCAATTCGCGGCGAGAACCTCGATCGGGTAACCGCGATATCGAAGAATGCCCTGTTCGCCATCGAGATAGGTGATCGCGCTCGTCGTCGAGCCTGTATTGACGTATCCTTCATCCAGGGTAATAAAGCCGGCATCGCCACGCAGTTTCGAGATGTCGATCGCCTTCTCTTGCTCGGTTCCGACGACAATGGGAAGGTCGAGTTCACGGTCTCCAAGTTTAAGCTTTGCCACGTCGGCCATCGATGACTCCCTTTCTATCGAAACTTCGCCTACTGGCGTTATCAAGTTGCGTCTCGTTTTCGCGATCGTAATTTCAATCAAAAGCAAAGCGGCAGTTTACCGCCCCGCTCGCCGTTCGGCAATTCGGGGAGTGCCAAATACTTTTATCGCAGGGAGTTGCGGCGCGACGATATCATCAGGTTGCGTCGTTTCCAGGAGCGATTGCCGGGAATAGACAAGCATAACGGACGAGCATTATGCGGCGAATCAGAAGGTCAGCGACTCGCCCCGGTAGCTCAAGTCGAGCAACTCGATCGGGTGAATGATCTTAAGCACCTCGCCCTGCATCCGAGCTTCGCACGCGATTTGCATCAGGCAGCCGGTGTTGGCGGTGACGACGACGCGAGCGCCCGTCCCCACGATGTTTTTCATCTTTCGCTCGCTCAAGCGGCCTGCCATCTCTGGTTCTGTGAGGTTGTAAGTGCCCGCCGCTCCGCAACAAAGATCCGACTCGGGCAAGTCGACGAGTTTCAACCCGGGAATCTGGGACAACAAATTGCGAGGCTGCTCGCGTATTTGCTGCGCATGGGCCAGGTGACACGCATCATGGTAAGTTGCGGTGACATTCAACTCGCCGGTCGGTGGGATCAGTCCAAGTTCGTCCAGAAATTCGCTCACATCACGCACCTTCTCGGCGAACCGCGCCCGTTCCGGCTGCTTCTCGTCGTGCCAGTGGTGGCCATAGTCCTTTAGCATCGAGCCGCAACCGGCCACGTTGACGATGATGGCATCGACATCCGTTCCCATCAGCGCCTCGATGTTTGCGTCAGCCATTTCGCGGGCTGGTTCCTCGCTGCCAGCATGAAGATGGATCGCACCGCAACAACCTTGCGTGTGATTCACGAGCACCTCGCAGCCGTTCTCTTGCAACACGCGGGCGGTCGCCCAATGTGTCTCGCGGAACATGACATCCGCGACGCAACCCGTAAACAAAGCGACTCGGGCCCGACGTTCTCCCTTGGCAGGTAGAACGTGTGGCAAAGGCGGCGGAGTCTTTTCTAGCTTGGGAAGCATTGTGATCAGCCGACCAAGCCGCGAAGGAAGTAGCTTCCACAGGCCAGTGCTCACAAGTAGCTTGTCGAGCCGCAATGTTTGTGCAATGCGGGCGGGAATGAGCGACTTGCGAAGCCTATCGGGATAAGGAAACAACCAAAACAGAATCCAGCGATGGAACCAATCGTCCGTCTTCTTGTCTCCAGGTGTCTGATCCTCCATAGCGACCCGAAAAGGTTCAATCAACTTGCCGTATTGAACGCCGGAAGGACATGCCGTTTCGCACGCGCGGCAATCCAAGCATAACTCCAGATGTCGACGAACCTCAGGCGTTAGGTCCAGTCGTCCGTCAGTCACCGCACGCATTAAGTAGATGCGACCGCGTGGGCTGTCATTTTCGTTTCCTAGCTCAACGTAAGTCGGACACGATGCGGTACACAAACCGCAGTGAACACAATCGAGGAACAGCTCATAGTCGATGCCAGCGCCGGGATTCGTGGCGTTGGGCTCGGACTTCGTTTCGGCGGGTTGTTCAGCGGTTGTCATGGGATCACAGTATGAAGAGCGGGACGCTAACTGACATAAACGAAGCGATCTGGATTAAGAATGTTCTTGGGGTCGAACTCTCGTTTCACCGAAGACATCAATTCAAACGGTGCGTCGACCGCGCCCCAAACGCTCTGGTGTGTCATCTCTGATCCGCCGGGGTTAGACAACACAACAACATTGCCATGCGCGGACGCGGCAACAGCTTGGAGGTTACCTACTAATGTCTTGGCGAGTCCTGCACTTGGAAACTCTGACAGGCGGGCGATGACAATTCCGTTGCCCGCATGCGATTGGACGGAGCAATTCGCATCGAGTGACTGAACCGCTTCGATGAATCGAGTGATTCCGCTTGGTGCGATGCTGGCGCGAAGCACCAGCGGCGACTCGCCACTGCTGGGAAACTCGGTCATGCTGCCGAACAGTTCGTCGGCGGCATGACCCTCGATAATTTGATGCGAACTCACTCCCTCACTCCGCCATTCGTCGCCTAGCTGCTTGGTCATCCATTCAACTTCCGGCTCGGTGCCTTCGACCGCAACCGCAAGGAACAGGGAGCTTCCGCTCGATGAAAGGTCGGTAAATTGCTTGTCCGCCGTCCAAGTGGGGCCGACCAGGAGTTCGACGGCACACGGTGTTGTTTCCGAGTTGACAAGGGCAGCCAGCAGTCGATCGGCTTGATTCAGATCGGTGGGTGAGCAGAAGACAATCGCAAAGCGATCTGGAATCGGCTTTAGCTTCAAGGTCACTTCGGTGATCACGCCAAGCGTCCCCAGAGAACCTGTTAGAAGCTTGCAGAAATCGTAACCCGCAACGTTCTTCACGACGCGGCCACCTCCCTTGAAGCTCAAGCCTCGCCCATCGACAGCGTGAATGCCGATCACGTGATCACGAACGGTACCTTGACCGTATCGCCGAGGTCCATTGAAGTTTGTTGCGACGACACCGCCAAGCGTCGCCTGACTTGCCCCGGGCACATCGATTGGCAGGCGTTGTCGTTCAGCGGCGAGAATCTCGGCGAGGGCTCGCATCGTGATGCCAGACCCGACCGTGATCGTCATGTCGCGAGCAGGATAGTCGACGACCGATGCCAGCTGTGCCAATGACAGTCCGATCCCTTCACGTTTGGCAGAAAGGCCGTAGCCGAGACTCGTGCCGCCACCGATGGGATAGATCGCTGTTTCAGTTTCATGGCAGCTACGAACGACCTCGGCGAGCTCGGATGCGTCGCCGGGCGTTGTCGTTTCGGTAATCGGTAGTGTATCGCTGACTGAACTCACGAAAGGCACCAAGCGCTGTGTGGAGGATCGGAAGTCGTGGTGTTACATCGCCGCCCGACGACCGGGATGTTTTTGTTCGAGCCCGCAAGCACCGGCGGTCGGCAGCATCTTACGAGGGCTCAAATTATTCTTTGGATTGAATGCCCCTCGCAAGTTCGACATAGCGGCGAGGTCGTCAGCGGAGAACATCTTGTTCATGAACTCGATCTTCTCGACGCCGATCCCGTGTTCGCCAGTGACGCTTCCGCCACAAGCAAGACACTCATCCAAGATCTCGCCGCTTGCTTTCAGGACGTCTTCGGTCTGTTTCAAATTGCGTTCGTCGAACAACAAGATCGGATGGATATTTCCGTCGCCGGCGTGGAAAACGTTCACGATGCGGATGTTGTACTTCTTGCCAATCTCGATGATGCGTTTCAGGATGTGCGGTAACTTCGTGCGCGGGACGACTCCGTCTTGCGTGCAATAGCTGGGGCTCAACCGACCGATCGCGCCGAACGCTTGTTTGCGACACTTCCAAAGCTTCATTCGCTCCTTGTCGTCCGCGGCGATGCGAACTTCGCGAGCACCGCACTTCTTGCACAGTTCGATGATCTGTTCTTGCTGATGATTCAAACCGGCTTCGAGACCATCGGCTTCGATCAACAGGATCGCTTCGGCGTCGAGTGGGAAGCCGAACTTAAACGCGGCCTCGACGGCCGTAAGAATACCTTGATCCATCATTTCAAGTGCAGCAGGAACAATGCCCGCTCCGATGATTTCGCTGATCGCGTTCGTCGCATCGTCACACGATTCGAAGATGCCAAGCATCGTCCGATATCCCTGCGGATTACGAGTGAGCCGAACCCACACTTTGGTAACGACTGCTAGCGTACCTTCGCTTCCCACAATCGCACCGACCAAATCAAGTCCCGGTGACTCCTCCGCAGGACCGCCGATTTGAACGACGCGGCCGTCCGCAAGGACCGCTTCGACGCCAAGCACGTGATTCACAGTCACACCATACTTCAGCGTGTGTGGGCCGCCTGAGTTGGTCGCCACGTTACCACCGATCGTACAAGCGCCCTGGCTCGACGGGTCAGGAGCATAATGGTAGCCCGTCCCCTTCAAACGATTCGTCAGCCACACGTTAACAACGCCCGGTTCGACGATTGCATATCGGTCGCGAAGGTTGATCTCGACGATCTCCTTCATCCGCGTCAGCACGATCATCACCCCGCCACCCACCGGCAGGCATCCACCCGCCAAGCTTGTGCCGGCACCGCGCGGAAGGAACGTCACGCCCGCCTCATTGCAAACTTTGACAATCCTCGCCACGTCCTCCGTCGTCCGTGGAAACACGACGACGTCCGGGCTGTTTTTCTCGATGACAAACCCGTCACACTCATAGACAAGCAAATCGGAGTTCGCCGAGAGCACACCATCGGTACCAACAATACGACGGAGTTGATCGATGACGGAAGTTTGGACGGCAATTGACATCAGTGTCACTCACGACGCAGGCAATTTCGTAAAACAGAAGAGTTACGATTATAGACCGCTCGCGTCCCTTCGCCACCCGTTGCCATGCTTACCCAAGCTGCTCATCCAGCTTGTTGACGATGATGTTACCGATGTTCAGCGAAGAGGTGGCGGCTGGTGACGGAGCGTTGTTCACGTTGATCACATTGTCAGCCGCTTGGATCACGAAATCATCGACCATGTCGCCTGCGGGCGAGATCGCTTGTGCGCGAACTCCAGCTCTGGCTGGCACGATGTGTTCACTGCGGATTTCGGGCATTAGCCTTTGCAACGCTTTCACGAAGGCTGCTTTGCTGAAAGATCGCCACATTTCGCCGGCACCCACTCGCCAGTACTTTGATGCCATTCGTAGAAAGCCTGAGTAGGTGAGCGTCTCGACCAGATCGGCAATGTTGATATCCGTCTTGCGATATCCTTCGCGGGCGAAGGCGAGTACCGCGTTCGGGCCGCACTCGATGCCACCGTCGATCATGCGAGTGAAATGAACGCCCAAGAACGGAAAGCTGGGATCCGGGACTGGGTAGATCAAGTTCCGACAGAGATGCTCGGATTCGGGCTTTAGCTCGAAGAACTCGCCGCGGAACGGCAGAATCTTTGCGTCGGCCTTGTGTCCGGTCATCTTCGACATGCGATCCGATTGCAAGCCACAACAGTTCACGGCATAGTTCGCCGTCACATCGCCTTGCTTCGTAGCAAGCACGATATTTCTGGCGTCCCTTTGAAAGCCTACCACTTTCGCGTCGCACAAAACTTCGCTGCCCCGCTCCTGAATGATCTCGGCGAGCCGTTCACCGACGCGCCGGTAATTAACGATGCCTGCTTCAGGTACGTGGATGGCTTGCACACCTGCCGCGTGCGGTTCTAGTTCGTGCAGCCGTTCGCGGTTAATCATCTCGCACGCGACTTCGTTGGCTTGCCCGCGTTCGAAGATCCGCTCCAGTCGGGGAACTTCGCTTTCGTCAACCGCAACGATCACCTTGCCGCACACGTCGTACGGAACTCCCTCAGACTCACAGAAGGCTTCCATTGCTCGCTTGCCGATTCGGCAGTTCTGTGCCTTCAACGAGCCGGGCTTGTAATAGATTCCGGAGTGGAGCACGCCCGAGTTGTGTCCCGTTTGGTGAGCGCCAACGGACGACTCCTTCTCTAGAACGACAACCCGTTTATCGGGATGCCGCAACAGGAGCTGATACGCGGTTGCTAGTCCAACGATTCCACCGCCGATGATAGCGACGTCTGCTTCCTTCATCCCGTTCTCGCTTTCGCGTGTGTTAGAGCGTCTTGAGGTCTTTACCGAGTTTTGCTTCGACGCTCTCAACTTTTGTTGCCAAACGCCCCGAGTACCCACGCCGAAAGTCCATCTTCGCAGTACAAGTGATTCGATCACAATCGCTGGACATCGCTTCCATGCATTGGCGCAATACATCCAGGACCTGGTCGAGGTCGCCTTCGACGATGGTCCCCATGGCGTGAAGCCGGTAATCCAAATCGCTGGCATGGATAATATTCAGGCTGCGGGCGACGTATTCGCTCACGCTGGCCCCTTTTTCCAACGGGGCGATGCTGAATTCAAGTAGTACCATCGCTTGCACTCCTGCTATCGTCGGGGTCAATTTCGTAGCCAAACAGTTCCGATTCTGGCTGGAATTCGTGATTCATCAAGCCGATACAATCTGTAGAGCTGATACTTTCGGTACGAAGCCTACGGGCAAAACAGCCCGCACCATACCTACAAACCATCATTTCCACGCCAAGTGCGTCCCATTGTCAGCGGCAACGCTCGTCTGACAAGTCCTGCCAGAAACTCTCCACTCTACCCACTTCCATTGATCACCACACCTCGGCGTTTCTGAGTGCCGATCCCTGCATTCCTTGCGTTGACTCGCCTTAACTTTATCGCTGCCGTACGTTGACGGAATGTGCTGACCGTTCTTGCTGTCAGTTCCGGGGACGTCGGAGGAGTTCGACAAGTGTACCGATTTGCGTTGCTTGCCATTGCCGCCATCGGCGTCGTTCCGGCGAGATCGCTTGACGCCCAGTCTCTCCCAGCAATGTCTCGAATCGCTCAGCTTCCCACTTATGAGAGCTTCGAGGGATTTACGACTCCGCCACCTCTCGAAGCTTGGCCACAGGAACCAAGGCCCAGCAACCAATGGTGCCACCAACTGCTTCCGGACGGCTTGGTCTTTGACAGTTACTTGGCGGGAACCAAAGAATCGCGTTTCTCGCTTCATCTGGTCAAGAGTCGGGGCGACAGCACGTTCCTTGATGCTACGCTCGGTACTCGCATTGGGATTTGGCGGTATGGGACGACCGATGCATTTCGCCCAGAGGGGTGGCAGTTGGACGTCGAGGGAAGTGGACAAATTCGACTCGACCTCCCTAGCGATCGTGATGTGCGATCCGTTGATTTTCGAGCAGGTATCCCGGTCAGTTACGGCGTGGGACGGCATCGCATGAAGTTCGCGTTTTATCATCTCAGTTCGCATGTCGGTGACGAGTTTCTGATTAAGAATCCGGGCTTCAATCGCCTGAACTATTCACGCGACGTGTTGGTACTCGGATACTCGTACTACATGAATCAGAAGTTGCGGATTTACGCCGAAGCTGGGTGGGCGGCTTACAGCGATGTCGGCTTGCCTTGGGAGTTTCAGTTCGGCTTGGACTATGCGCCGTGCGGACCGACGGGGCTGCGTGGCGAGCCGTTTTGGGCCATGAACGCTCATCTCCGGGAAGAAGTCAACTTTGGCGGTGCCTTCACGTTCGAGGCAGGTTGGGCGTGGCGAGGTCAAGACGCCAACATGCTTCGGACCGGCTTGTTTTATTACAACGGCGAGAGCAATCAATTTTCTTTCTTCGATGAACACGAAGCACAGATCGGTTATGGACTGTGGTACGACTTTTGACGCGTGACCGAGCATCTCGTCGCTCAGCGGACGTACATGAACTCGTTGGAACTCAACAAAACCTGCGCGTACTGCACCCAGGGCTTCAAGGCTCGGCCGGAAGCAGTGTCGCCGGTATCTCGTAGATACTCGATCGCCAATTCTAATTCCAGGTCGCTCGGTTGTCGTCCGTAGCAGTGCTGATAGGCCGAGCGAATTCTGGTGGCGTCGTCGTCCAATTCACTGTGCAACCTGGCGGCCAGCGCCGTTGCGCGATCCACCATAAAGTTGCTGTTCATCGCGAACAGGAACTGCTGAGGAACGATGCTGCTCGGACGATCAGCGACAGTTGCCCGCATCAATGGAAAGTCGAATAATCGCAAGAACGCGTCGGAGGCGAACACATCGCCGTTTCGGCTCACCTTTGCGTACAAGGTGCGGCGCTTACTTGCTTGTATGTTGTCGATTGACGGACCGCCAATCGTTTGATCGAGTTCTCCAGTCACGAACAAGAGCGAGTCTCGCCACGTTTCGACCTCCATGCGCCGAGGTGCCATTCGCCAGATCAATCGATTGTCGCCATCGGCCGCGAAGCTCGACTCGCTGAAGTCGCTGCTCATCTGATAAGCGGCCGACATCATGATCGTGCGATGCAGCTCTTTAATTGACCATCCCGATTCGACAAACGTCGATGCGAGCCAATCCAGTAGCTGCGGATGAGTCGGCTCCTCGCCTAGTGTTCCGAAGTTGCTCGGCGAACGGACGATCGCATCACCAAAGTGATGCTGCCAGATGCGATTCACGAGAACGCGCGCGGTTAGCGGATTGTTCGCATTGGCGATTGCCTCGGCCAGTTCGACACGCCCGCTGCCATTGGCGAACCGTGATGGATCTTCACCAGCTAGGATGCGTAGGAAACGACGAGGAGCGACGTCTCCGGGCTTGCGAAGATTGCCGCGTAAGGCGACGCGCATGTCTTGGCTGCCGGCATCCGCTAAAGCGTGGACGAACTCGTATTTCGCCGGTGCCGTCTTTTTGAGCTGCTCTAACTTGGCTTGCATGTCGGCAAGGCTCTTCGCTTCATCGGCGGTTGCTTCACGCTTCGCCTGTTTAATAGCGTTTTGCAGATCCTTCACTTGCTTTGTGATTTCGCCGATCGACTTCTGGTGTTCGTTGTAGGTCTTAACGACTTCGTCAGGTACGAGCGGCGACTCGCGAGTCTGTGTGTTATTAAACACGCCGGCGAGCGAGTAGTAATCCTCTTGTGGAATCGGATCGAACTTGTGATCGTGGCAACGCGCACAGGCGGCGGTCAGACCGAGAAACCCTCGCGACAAAGTATCCATCCGATCGTCCAGCGTTTCGCTCTTCGCTTGTGCGACGCTATCGGGATCACCACCGTCCGAGTTGTAGGTTGGCCCAAGGGAAAAGAAGCCGGTCGCAACAGCCTGGTCTTGCCCACCGATCAAATCGCCGGCGATCTGTAACTTGATAAACTCGTCGTACGGCATGTTGTTGTTAAACGCGGCAACGACCCAATCCCGATATCGCCATGCTTCCGTATTCGCCCGGTTGTCAAGAAAGCCACCATATCCGTCACTGAATCGCGCGACGTCCAGCCAGTGGCGTCCCCAGCGTTCGCCGTAGAGTGGTGACTCCAACAGATCGTTGATCAGTTGCGTCGTCGCTTGCTGTAAGTCCACACCGGCAGCCGAGACGTACTTCGCGACTTGTTCGGGCGTTGGTGGGATGCCGAGCAAATCCAAATAGATGCGTCGGACAAGCAGATGTGGCGGCGCAGGCGGATTCGGCGCCAGCTGTTTGGCTTCGAGACGGGCGAGGACAAAGTGGTCGATGTCGTTACGCGGCCACTGTGCGCGCTGGACGCTCGGTCGATCTGGCATTTTCACTGGAATAAACGACCAGTGCTTCTGACGGAAGTACTCCCAGTCGTAACCTTTCTCAGGCGAGACCGCACCGGGAGGTTCTGTGTTCGGCCAAGGTGCTCCCATCTCGACCCATTTCGTCAACAAGCCGATCTCGACATCCGCCAATTTGCGATCGGGCGGCATCTCGTATTCTTGGTAGCGAATGGCTTTGATCAACAAGCTCTCTGCCGCTTTGCCAGGCACGATCGCTGGTCCCGAGTCGCCTCCTTCGAGGATTGCGTCGCGGCGGTCGAGGTGCAATCCGGCTTGCAGCTTCTTCGCTTTGGCCGAGTGGCACGAGTAACATCGCTCGACGAGCAAGGGCCGAATCTTCGTCTCGAAGAATTCAGTTTCCTCGGGACCTGCGAAGAGGAAGCTTGTCGTTAGAGAACAGGCGATCAGGAGCGAGTTGAACCGAGGCATAACAGATTGGTGGGGCAGTTGTCAGTTAGCCGCTTGAAGGTGTGAGCCGGTCGAAGAGTTCTAGGATAACCCAATAGCACTGCGACGGGCCAGCTTAATTGGCACGCGGAGTTGCGATGGCCGCACGGATTGCTATTCTGTTCGACCTGTTCCATGTAAACTAAGATTTCCTCCCTGAGCCTAGTCCCTCCGAAATACCGCCCGCCGGATTGTATTCATGTCACGATCTTCGCAGCGAGTTCTCTCAATCTTACTATGTCTATTTCTCGGCCATGTCGTGGCAAAGCCAGTCGTTTCGGCCGATTACTTGCGTGTTCTGCAGGCCGAGGCGATCGAGAAGGGGGATTCTCTGGCGGCGCATTGGGGCTGGCAGCCCAAGAAGTATTCGCTTTGGGGAACCCACTCGAATCGCTTGATTCCTGTCTACACGTACGGGACGAAGGACGCTGGCTCGGCAATTGATTTACGTGATTACATCGGAGCGAACAGCCTCTATCGAAATCAAGAAGCGGTTGCGAAGTTATACGGTTATCTTCCAGATCGGACCGTGAATTCCGTCGCCGACTATATGGATCAGACGGACGTTTATCGGATTCAACGAGCGGCACTCGAAGCCGGAAAGAAACATATTTTTCTGGTCGTGTTCGATGGCATGGATTGGCAAACGACTCGCGCGGCCAGCATTTACAACTTGCAACGCGTCGCATATCACGAAGGCCGAGGTGAAGGAACTCACTTTCAAGACTACCAGGCCGGTGGGACGAGCCAATTCGGTTTCATGGCAACTTCGCCGAACAACGACGGGACGACGACCGACGTCGATATACAAATCGTAAAGACTCCCGGTGGAAAGGTTCGTAGCGGCTACGACGCCGTACGTGGCGGTCCGAATCCATGGACCGTTGGAGCGGACCCGCTGTACCTTGTTTCCGAGCCTAAGAAAGCGACCGATCGCCACGCGTATGCCGATTCATCAAGTTCAGCAACGAGCATGACGACTGGCGTCAAAACCTATAACGGTGCGGTCTCAGTTGACGCTGAGGGAAATCAAGCCGATACGATTGCGCATCTTGCTCAGGCTCGTGGTTACAAAGTTGGAGTCGTCTCGAGTGTTCCGATCAGCCACGCGACGCCGGCGTGTGGTTACGCACAGAATGTGCATCGGAACGACTACCAGGATCTGGCCCGTGACATGCTGGGGTTGCATTCGAGCAGCCACTCCAACGAACCGCTCCCCGGTCTCGATGTCGTGATCGGCGGCGGATACGGTGTTATTCATACTAAGAGTACGGGGCAAGGTAAGAACTTCGTTCCGGGAAACGCTTATATCACTGATGAAGATCTTGCACGAGTCGATGTGAAGAACGCTGGTCAGTACATCGTAGCTCGACGAACAGATGGTGTTAGCGGGAGCAAAGCGTTGGCCGAGGCCGCTCAGCAGGCGGCGAAGCAAAGCAAGCGACTGTTGGGCGTTTACGGACTTGGCGACGCGAAAGGGCACTTGCCGTTTCGTACCGCTAACGGTGACTTCCAGCCCGCACCAGGCAAGACGAAGAACGCGGAAAAATACACCGAGGCCGACCTCATCGAGAATCCGACGCTGGCCGACATGACCGCGGCGGCGTTAACGACGCTCGCAACTAGTGAGAAGGGGTTCTGGTTGTTAGTTGAACCGGGAGATGTTGACTGGGCGAACCACGACAATAACCTCGACAATTCGATCGGTGCGGTAAACAGCGGGGACGCTGCGGTGAAGGTGATTACGAACTGGGTTGAATCACACAGTAGTTGGCAAGAGTCGGTGATGATCGTGACCGCCGATCACGGCCACTACCTCTTCATCGATCGGCCGGAGATGCTGACCGAAACTCCATCGCCAACTCAGTAGATCATGGACGACACGACCGCCTATCACGAAGCTGGGCATGCCTTTGCTGCCGTACGACTCGGAGCGCGCGTACGACTCGTCACGATCGCCCCCGATTACGATGACGGGCCCAAACGCTACGGCGATACGCAGATCGAGTGGGAAACTTCAGGAGCGGACGACAAGGAGGTGCGTCAAAAGGCAGTTCTCGTTTCACTCGCCGGACCCGTTGCCGAGATGATCTATAGCGGCGACGCTTATCACCCGGGGTTCGTGCCCGAATGGAGTTCCGACTGGAAGCAGGCTTGGACCGCCGCCGCGACACTTCACCCAGACGAACGGACACGGCTCGCCTTTCTTGAACAAGCGTCTGCCGAGATGTATCGCCTTTTCAAACGAGACGATAATTGGGCAGCCTTGGCCGCGATCGTTGATGAACTTCTTGCCCACGAAACGCTTGAGGGCGAGATCGTCCACGACATCGTCGGCAACGGGATGAACTGAAGGCGAAACGATTCGGCGCTAGATTGGCAACGCGTTGAGCAGCTTCTTCGCTCGGGCTAGCAAGCCCGAAAAAAGCACCGGATCATAACCGGCATAAAAGCCAGCGATCGAAAGCAAGGGAGCAATGCTGAGATAGTGCAACTGCTCGGGTTCGCTCGCCGCATCTTGTGCGAAGACAAAAATTCCGGCAAGGATCAACGAGTAGACGCCAAAGCCTCGCATGATCGCACAGCCATAGTAAAGTCCTACTTGTTTCTGGGCCGCTTGCCGGACCACGACATCTTCGGCATCGACAGTTGTAAAACCGACGCGCCGCCCAACCGCGCCGAGCAGTGCTGATGCACACGCGATCAAGCCAATGTTAGTTACCGTCCAAAATGCTAACACGACATACCAAGCTTTGGCGTGCTCGGCGAACCCAAGCGGAGCGCTACCGCCAATCTGACTTCGAAATGGTGCCGTTCCGATCAAGATCCCCCCGGCAAACAGAACGAACCATGCGCCCAAAGCAAGAACCGCGACGACGAGATCCGGCCACTGAAGTTCCTTTTCAGATGGCAACATCGTCGCAGCAGTTTCGGTTGCGTCGGCATCGAAGCTATTTTCGAACTCGAGGCGCTCTTCAGGAACGTCCGTTGTCGGAGCGTTGCTCTCGACGATGTCAGCTGAATCGCTCATCACTCCACACCCTATTGCGTGCCAGTCGCGCTCGCTTTCTATCACAGGAGCGAAGACGCGTTAAACCTTCTTCTTACTCAGTAATTCGGAGTCCAAAGGGCTGCCCATTCCGAACCTCTACTGTAGGGCTGTCGCTATGGAGTTGCAACGATTTCCGGTGGAATTCCCACTGACACTCGCGCCGTTCGCAAGGCCATGCCCGCACGACCGGAATACACGGTACAACCGCCAGATTAACAGAGCAATTTGACGCGAACTGTTGGTGCAGATAGCTGCGGGAGAGATGGCGACGTGTCAGCTACTCACTCGTTGCAGACGCAGATCGTACGTGTAGTGCGGTCTAGTCGTTGTCCCCCTCACGGATTACAATCGGTCTCATACATTCGGGCCGTAGCGCAGTCTGGTTAGCGCGTTTGACTGGGGGTCAAAAGGTCGGAGGTTCGAATCCTCTCGGCCCGACTGATGAAAGCCGCCTTCCTTCCATGGTTAGCGGCTTTTGTTGCTTCTTGTGTTTGCTTCGCGTTCACGTTGAATTGGCTTGCCACCTGGGCAAGTCACCGCTCAGCGCGAAGTAAAATCGATCGGATCTTGCCCCTTATCTAGTGAGCCAGTTTCTGGCGGCCACCTCTTCTGGCGACGCGAATCTCTGAGGGAATTAGTGCCGTAGCGGGATTCGCCAGAATTCCGATCGCTACGGCCCTGAATTCTGGCGAATCCAGCTACTAAGAAGCCGCCACATTTATCTCTAAACTGCACTAGTACCAGGAGTCCGAATGGACCATTCGATGAGAGTGAAAGTTTGCCTGTCTTTACCGCGTTGCGGTAAGGAGTAAAAGTAGGAACCATATTTGTTCCATCGAATAATAACTCCAACATCCGGCACTCTCCATCGACCCAGCTACCCGCTTCGTGAGGCCTTTGACCCTGCTCGCTGTTCAACAAACGCAAGCACTGCTTGAGCTAGGTCGGCTACGCTAAACGGACTCCGGATGTCTTTGAATGCGGCGAGTGGAATCGTCATGTCAAGTTCGCGTTCAAGCGCGAATATCCAATCTACGAAATCTAGGCTGTCCCAGCCCGATAAATCGATAAGTTGATCAGGGTATCGATCGGCTGCACGAATGAACGCCGATTCGATCATGCCGTAGCTGGCCACAGAGCGGCGAACTGCCACCGCAACTTGCTGCGCGATTGGTGTCGTAGGCAGTCCGCATTCTGCGAGGTATGCGGTGTCCGATTCTGGGGCGCGGTTGGCAGTAAAGTTCGCTGCCATTTCATCGGAAGTACGCCACCAGCGCCACTTCATACTTAAATGTCTCTCGTTCTCGATGGCACTACGGTTTGAACGCTTGACACCGTCCTCATTGAAGGCAATCAATGTCGAGTCACAATTGCTTCTCCGTAGCCGCTCTCTTTCCGTGGGACTACATAGCGTTACCTATAGGGTGTGGCCGAAGACTCCTAGCGGGCGATTCATTATTGGACGTCCTCACCAGCGAAAGTGGCCGCGTATTCATCAACAAGACCTTGGTAGTTTGCACGCATTTCATACGTCGGGTGGTACTCGGCTTGCAGTTTCTTTAGGTGAACTAATACTTGCTCGGAGTTTCCGGACTCCAACTCCGTTACAGTCGTTTCGATGAGTTTCTTGGACGTTTCACCGAAGTAAGAGTTGGAGCGTAATTGTTCAAGTGACCCGACCACGAAGGCAACCAAAAATGACATGGCGATCGCAAGGACACCAAAAAGGATACGCAATTCACGGTTGTCGTAGAACTCGGATGCGAGCCAAACGAGTGGAAGCACGACAACAAGCACCAATGCAATTAGCGTGGGTTCCATGGTTGTTATCATTTCGCCCAAGGGTTATCACCGATCTACCTGTCGCAGATTACGATCAAGCTAGATAAGCTCACTCGCGACTTCGGTCGATGGGCTTGATTATCGGCTTGTTGTTGATTGATAGCAACAATCCGAACGGGCGAATTCTTACAATGGCGGGCATGAGAGCGAGGTGGCGAACGGGAGTTGGGCGTTCGTTGTACGGGCAGTTTGCCATCTACAGAGTTCTTGCCACTGCACGCTTGTATCAGATTCTGCCCCATTCCCTCGTGCTTTCGTCAAGCGATTCCATTATGATTAGCGACGCACGGAACTTGGGCGTCGCGAGTGGGCAATACCGGACGACATGAGTGACGACCCCCAGAACGATCAAGAGCCCTCGCAAAACGAGAGGACGACTAATTGGGAAGCGTCCTCCCGCTCTTCGCGAGCAGCGTCAGAAGGGCCCACCAACGACCGTTCTAGTGACTCTTCGCTGCCAGTCGGTGGCAGCAAGGGGCTGACGAAAGTGCCTCGCGAGTTTGGTCGCTATCGGATCGAAGGCATCTTGGGTAAAGGCGGTATGGGAGCCGTCTACTTGGCTCTGGATACGCAGTTGGATCGACAGGTCGCTCTGAAGATTCCTCACTTCGGTAACGAAGACGGCCCCGAGATAATCGAGCGTTTCTATCGCGAAGCTCGAGCCATGGCGACGCTGCACCATCCGAATTTGTGCCCCGTCTATGACGTCGGTGATATCGGCGGGACTCACTATTTAACGATGGCGTACATCGATGGTCAGCCGCTGAACAGTTACCTTAAAGCCAAACGAGTCTTTGCTTCGACGCATGCCGCCGATGTGGTTCGGAAATTGGCCGCGGCGTTGCACGAAGCCCATAAAAAAGGGATCGTTCATCGTGATCTGAAGCCCGCCAATATCATGATCGATGGGCGTCACGAGCCTGTCATCATGGACTTCGGGTTGGCACGGCGTGAACACGAAGGCGAAGTTCATCTAACGAAGGCCGGTGCGTTTCTTGGGACGCCCGCTTATATGTCGCCTGAACAAATCGATGGTGACCACGATCGGACGGGACCTGCTTCCGACATCTACAGCCTTGGCGTTGTCCTCTATACGATGCTGACCGGCCAGATGCCTTTCGAAGGATCGATGGCGCGAGTGATGGCGAAGATCATCACGGAAACGCCGAAGCGGCCCTCCAAAATCAATGGCGATGTTGACCCCGGAATCGAAGCGATCTGCTTGAGAGCAATGGAGAAAGCGATCGAAGATCGTTACGCGTCGGCTGGTGAAATGGCTGAGGCGTTGCAGGCATTTCTTGGCAACACGAAGGACGCAGAGAAGGTGACTGACTGGGTGATCGAAGAGACGATGGCGCTGGACGAAAAACCATCGTCCGCTTCTGGTAAAAGCATCTCGATGCTGCAACGTTCAGCGACGGGCGAACGCCGTCAGGTCACCGTGTTGTACTGTGGCTGCGATCTGATGGGATCCGAGGAAGACTCCGACGAATTGGATCCGGAGGAACGGCAGTCGGTGTTATCCGAATACAAGCAAACCTGCGGCGAGATTGTCAGTCGTCTTGGTGGGACCGTGCTACCGAGCGATGGCGAAGAGTTTACTGTGTGCTTTGGGTATCCGATGGCGTACGAGGATTCCGCACCTCGCGCTGTGCGTTCTGGACTTGAGATACTCGGTGGACTCGGCTCGTTCAACCAGAAGTTCCAACAAACGAAGAATGTTGAACTGTCGGTATGGGCAGCAGTTCATACTGGCTTGGTCGTCGTCGGAGATGGCGACGACTCGTCGACCGGCGACGGAATCGCGATCGTGGGCGAGGCCCGCAATGTCGCTACGCGCATGGAGAGCCTTGCCGAGCCGGAAACGTTGATCATCAGCGAGGCGACGCTGCCCCTGGTGCAAGGCTACTTCGAATGCGAGAGCCGAGGCAAGCAGAAGATTCGCGGTGTGCGTGCGTCGCTCGAAATATTTCAAGTGCTGCGCGAGATCGCCGCCAAGACCCAAATGGAAGCCGCTTCCGCCAGATTAACGCCGCTGATCGGACGCGATCGTGAAATCGGACTGCTCGAGGACCGCTGGGAAGAAGCGGAAGAAGGTGCCGGGCAGGTTGTGTTGTTGGCCGGCGAAGCTGGATTAGGAAAGTCGCGACTTGTTCACGCGATTCGTGAGCACGTTATCAACAATACAGATAGTTCTGAATCGATTATCGAGTGGCGTTGCTCGCCGTATCATGCCGGCAGCGGTCTGCACCCGGCCACGGAATACTTTGTGCGTCAGTTAGCAGTCGATCGCGATAATGATCCTGTTCAGAAACTCGCCAAGTTAGTTGCGTATGTTGAATCTAGCCAAATGCCGGATTCAGACGAAGCCATTGCGCTGCTCGGGTCATTGCTGTCGATCCCCCTGGACGATCGTTTTACGCCGCTTGAGTTAACACCGCAGCGACAGAAAGAAAAGACGCTCGAGTTGCTGCTCGATTGGATCCACAACCAAGCCGCACAGCAGCCGCTATTGTTCATCGTCGAAGATTTACACTGGATTGATCCGTCGACCATCGAGTTCCTCGGCCAACTCGTCGAGCAAGGGCAAGGCGACAGCCTGCTGATGGTCTTTACGTTCCGCCCCGACTTTCAGCCGCCGTGGAGTAGCCTCACACATCAAACGCAAATCGGTTTGAATCGACTGCGTAAGAAACAGATCATCGAGATGATGCAGGTCAATACGGGACTCAAGGAAGTGCCGCCAGAGATCGCAGACCAAATCGTTGACCGCACGGGTGGCGTTCCACTGTTCGTTGAAGAATTCACGAAGATGGTGCAGGAGACCGGCGGCATCGGGGCGGTGGATGGCGAAGTTGCGATTACCGATTCGTTCTCCTTGGCGAAGATCCCAGCGACGTTGCGCGACTTGCTAATGGCTCGCCTTGACCGAATGGATGCCAACCGCGAGGTGATGCAGTTGGGCGCGGCGCTTGGGCGCGAGTTTACGCACGAGTTGATCGAGGCGGTCTGGCCCGACTCCGCGGGATTGCAGGAAGAGTTGGATAAACTTGTAGACGCCGAAGTCCTCAATCGACGGGGGCGGCCACCTAAGTGTACGTATCAATTCAAGCATGCGTTGATCCAAGATGCGGCCTACGGTTCCTTGCTCAAGACGACGCGTCAAGAGTTCCATCAAGCCATCGCGGAGAGTTTAGAAAAAGGTTTTGCCGATGTCGTGGAAACGCAACCGGAGTTGCTTGCCCGACATTTCACCGAAGCCGGAATGACGCAGCCAGCGATTCAGTACTGGTTACTGGCGGGCCAGCGGTCGCAAACGCGATCCGCAAACGATGAGGCGATCAGCCAGTTTCGCGCGGGGTTGGGGTTGGTCGCGTCGCTAGACGAATCACCGGAACGGGATCAGCAAGAACTTGGTTTGTTGATGTCGTTAGGAGTTGTCTACATGGCAACACTCGGCTGGGGTGCCGACGAAGTGGGCGAGACCTTTCAACGTGCACGTGAAATTTGCGAGAAGCTCGGAGCGCACGATCACGAGTTCAACATCTTATGGGGTACTTGGGGGTGGCGGTTACTGCGAGCGGAATATGATGTGTGCTTGGAACTTGCGGCGGATTCGACAAGGCTCGCCGAGGACCTGGGGCATCCCGCTATATTGATGGAAGCTCCGTGGATTCCGGGTTGTACACAGTTTTATCGCGGGGATTTCAGCGCCGCTCTCGAAGATGTAACGCTTGGCTTCTCGCGATGGGATCGCGAAGCATCGCTGACCACGACTTTGGCGACCGGCCAGAACTGTGGCGTGACCTATCAGATTTACCTCGGGCTGAGCAAGTGGTATCTCGGCTATCCCGAGCAAGCGGTGAAGTGGATTCGCGACGCGTTGGAGCTGGTTGATGACTTGAAACATCCTTTCACGCAAGGGTTCGCCAAGTGGCACGCCAGTTGGTTGTACTCGCTGCTTCGCGATGGAGTGACGACCGAAGATCTCGGTAAGCAGGCGTTTGATACCGCCACCGAACACAGCTTCCCGATTTGGAAGTTTTTGGGAATGGTCAGTCAGGGAGTCGGGATGCACTTGCAGGGAAACTCCGAAGCGGGAATCGCGCTAGCCGAACCGGGTGGCGGCGCACTGCTGGACGTTCTCCGTTCCCGATTGAACGTGCCGCACTTCTGCAGCTATGCGGCTCTGATTCATGCTGAACTTGGAAACTACGAGCAAGCAACCGGCTACTTGGATCGCGAGCTTCAGTACTGCCACGAGACAAACGGCAAATACACACTGGCCGAGGTTCACCGATTGCGAGGCAAGATCCTGCTGGACCAGTCTCCGGCAAATCAAGCTGAAGCCGAGAAATGCTTCCGCGAGGCGATTTCGATTGCTCAGCATGCTGAAGCTAAATCTTGGGAGTTGCGTGCGGCGATGAGCTTGGCCAAACTGTTGCAAGTCCAAGACAAGCGTGACGAAGCCCACGCATCGTTGGCCGCCGTCTATGAGTGGTTTACAGAGGGATTCGACACACCTGATCTCATGGACGCGCGTGACCTGCTCGATAATCTAGCTTAGGGACCTGGCGACGCGCTCCGTCCAACACATTCGTAATCGAAACTTGCTCGCTTGCAACGCGCGCGGCCACTGTAGTGATTCACATGTCGAAGGCAACAAAGCTAAAGCACCAATTGGGAAGTCATGCAGTCGTCATCGGCGGGAGCTTGGGCGGTCTCCTGTCCGCTCGTGTCCTATCGGATTACTACGAGCGTGTCACGATCATCGAACGCGACGCCGTCGCGGAATCCGTCGAGCCGAGGAACGGTGTACCGCAAGGCCGGCACGTCCATGTTATCTATGGTGGTGGTGCAAAAGCGATCGAAGAGGTACTGCCAGGCTTCTTCGAAGAACTTGTCCAAGCCGGCTCGATGAAATTGGACTTCTGTAACGACTTGGCGTGGTATCACGGCGGTGTCTGGAAATTGCGAACGGAGACGGATCTAGTTTCTTACTGGCAGAGTCGCCCCTTTTTGGAGGCTCATGTCAGACGACGCGTTAAGAGCGATACGGACGTCGAGTTCCTGGAAGAGATGGAAGTGAGGAGCCTGGTTGCCGACGAGAGCAAGAGCCGAGTGAAAGGTGTCGAAGTAAGGCAGATCGGCGGTGATGGCGAACTGACAACGATCGACGCGGATCTAGTGATCGATGCGAGCGGGCGAAATAGTCGAGTTCCGCAATGGTTAGAAGACTTAGGCTACTCGAAGCTAGGGGAGTCCACCGTCGACGTGAATCTTGGTTACGCTTCCCGAATCTACGAACGACCGTCAGACGATTTGCGCGATTGGAAAATTCTTGGCCTATTTGGCACTGCGCCAAGTGGGAAGAAGACCGGTTACATCTTTCCGATCGAAGGCCAGCGTTGGATTGCGACGGAAGTCGGCTACTTGGAAGACTATCCACCCGACGACGACGACACGTATTTGCAATTCGCCAGTGAGTTGGAGCGACCTGACTTCTACGACGCGCTCAAAGACGCCAAGCCACTGACGCCAATTGTTACGTATCGCTTCCCCAGTCATCGCTGGCGGCACTTCGAACGTTTACAGCGATTGCCACAGGGGTTGCTCGCTGTCGGCGATTCGATCTGCAGTTTCAATCCAGTATACGGTCAAGGCATGAGCGCCTGTGCGTTGGAAGTGAAGTTACTCGCCCAGATGCTCGCGAATCTTGGCGCTGGGAACGGCTTGCCAGCGGACTTCGCCCAGCGTTTCTTCGGGCGGGCGTCGAAGATCGTTGCCAACCCGTGGTTACTCGCGACGAATTCCGACTTCATGTATCCAGGCACGGGTGGGCGACGACCGTTGGGGACGAAGCTGTTGAACTGGTACGTGAAGCACGTCTTTCGACTCTGCGCGTCGAACAAAGGCGTGTGTTTGCGATTCCATCGCGTCTTGCATTTCATTAACGGACCTACGGCATTGTTTCATCCCTATGTAATGCTTCAGGTGTTCAAGAGCGCACTTGGACTCGTACAGAAACCGTTGCAGCAACGCCCCGGACCTTCTGGCCTGTAAAAACGCTTTTCTAAGTTTCGGTCGGCACGACGTTAAGACTCGTCATCATCATCGAACTCAGCCTCCAGTGTTTCGAGGTACCGGTCGACCAATCGCTCGGCGGCAATCAAGCGTTTTACAATGCGCCCCGATCGACGCTCGGGAAGTAATCCGTAGCAGTCGCGAAGCCGAGGCACTGAGGCAACGTGCTCCCCCAAGGATAAGTCGTAGCGAATCAACGGACTGTTTCGACTCTTTGCTGGAAGGATTCTTCCCGAGAACGAGACCTCTCCAAAAATAACTACAACTTCTTTCCAAGATAGACCTCTGCGCTACTTGACTTGAAGCGACATGCAGATGTTGGGCGGTTCAGCCTGCGAACCAGCTCTTCCACGATTCCTCGTCGCACGGAATCGCCCGCAGCACGAAAGACCTCAGCACATCCACATTGTCCCCTTCCGGGTCCAATTCCGTTTCCGGCTGAACGCCTTCGCGAGCCAACTGCCCCAAGCCACGTGTTGTCCCCCAGCGACGAACGCAAGCACAGTGATCTACGAGCAGTCGCATGAAGTCATCGGGATTGGGCCGCACTTCGCCGACGAGAACGAAACCGGCATCACATACCAAGATGTATTGGCCTTTCATGAGGATCTCCTTGCGGATGATCTCTTCGCGCTTAAGATGACCACGGACGAGGCTTCCACGTCCTTCACCATCTCCATTAGATTCATCGTCGTCCCAGCCGCTTGCTCCGTAGTCTCCAAAGAATCCATCACCCCATCCGTCTCCCGGTTTCTGCACATCATCGTACGCACCTCCATACCCGTCGCCATTACAGTTGTTTGGATCTCCATATCCATCGCCCCTGCCGTCTCCTAGACTAGCGTCCTGTAGGTACATCCCACGGTGCCCGTATCTAGCATCTCCGTCCCCTCGCCGGTCACCATCTCCGTAAGAATGACATATTCCCGTTTCGGGAGCGTTCAGCAGTTTCAACAGCGCAGCCTCCTCGCTACGCCCGTCCACAGCCAGCCAATCCGCCAACGCGTCCAGATTGTCCAACGTCAGCGTATCGGCCAACTTCGCCCGCAATTTTAGTTCTTGAACACCGATGGACATGGCTATTGCTATTTGCAAACTCACTGCTTCGGCCGGTCATCGAAACAAACAAAGCGACACGGATAGCGAAAGAGTTGAGATTGCCCAACGGTTAGCATTGCCACCGCCGCTCCAAACGAAGCGATAAACGCCGAACAACCGAATCATTCTACCAACGCTAACCCGCGTAGCCTACAATGGAGGGCGTGCCCGAGGGCCTTCGCGGCAAGACCATGTTGGGCGACACGGCGGCGAATATGGGAGAGTCGAAATGAACGTTCAATTACCGAATGATGCCATGCAGTTTGTCGAAGGACTTGTGGCATCTGGAGAGTACGAATCAACAGACGAAGCCGTAGCAGATGGGGTGCGACTGTTGATGAGTCGGCAGCGTTTGCGTGCCGACATCCAGAAGGGCATTGACGAACTGGATGCGGGACTCGGCGTTGACGGTGAGGAAGTATTCGCGGAGTTGCGAGCGCGAGCAAAGGCCGCCGTCGAGAAAGCCGGCTAGATGGCGAAGTTGATAGTTTCGCCGACGGCCCGGCAAGACCTGTCGGACATCTTCGATTTCATCGCGACGGACAAACCAATCGCAGCAGCGAATTGGGTAGAGAAGATCGAAGAGAAGTGCAAGCTGATTTCGACAATGCCAGACTTCGGCGAGTCACGTCCCGAATACGGGGCGGGCATTCGCAGCAGCGTGCTTGGTCGTTACGTCATTTTCTACCGCGCGATAACGGGCGGAATCGAGATTGCACGAGTTATCCCCGGCGACCGCGACATCAGATCACTCTAGAGTTGCCCAACGGGAAGAACATCCGTCGCCGCCGTCAACGAAGCGAACGACGTTGAATTACCGGACAATTCTATTATGCGAGCCCGCGTTGCGAAAGAAGGAAGGCGATCGCGAAGCGACTCTGCGGATGTTCATTGTTGGGCGCCGAACTACGTAGCAAGCTCAATTTTGACACGGTGGATCAGATGTAAAATCATGACCATCAACATAAGCATTGAAACAACGAGGACAACCACCAACGGCACTGCATCACGCGAACCGCTAAGCGCAATTGCAAACATTGATGTGCAAATCATTATGGCCACGTAAGCAAGACGGCGATTGCCTGCGCGTTGCGCCAAGTCAGGCCGTTTTCGTTCCAGCGCGAATTCAATGATACCACCGAGCAGTTGCCAAATCATCGCGCAATTCACGACCGTTGTGACCAGTCCATAAACCACGGCGATTTCACCATGCACGGCAAAACCAACCAGCCAGAGGATAGCCAGCACGAAGCTCAGCGATCTGGCGGTGACGAATCGCGGCGACAGCAGTGACAGCCCGCCGCATCCTGCGGCAACGACTAGGTAACCGATTCCGTCCGCAAGCAAGTCAAAGCCGTTGATGGAAATGTCGAGGATGACAAGTAACAGCCCCCAGAATATCTGTGCGAAATGTGTACGCATTCGCTCTCGCCCGCCCAACGGTGTTCCCAACGACTACCTGTCGCAGTTTACGGTTAAACTAGGCAAGCTTGCCGCGACTTCGGTCGATGTCGCTGATTATTCACTCATGGTTGTCGTTTCGCAAGCTTGACATCGGCATTGAAGACGTCGAAACCGTGAAATCTTCACGCTGTTCGCAGAACTCAATCGACGTCGCTGCGCCGCCTGTAACAGGGGCATGACGTCGTCCGAGCTAAGTTGCCGCCCACTGTGATCCGTTGGGGAACTCGAACGCGTCCAGCGAATCCGATTTCATGGTGGCGCTGTATCCGGGCGCGGTTGGTGGAATGTACCGGCCGTTGTTCATGTGAAGCGGTTCGACGAAGTGCTCGTGGAGGTGGTCTGCGTACTCGGTGATGCGGTCTTCGAGACTTGCACTGACGCAGACGTAATCGAAGACCGCCAAATGCTGTACGTACTCGCAAAGTCCTACGCCTCCGGCATGCGGGCACACGGGAATGCCGAATTTCCGGGCCATCAACAACACGGCAATCACTTCGTTCACACCGCCCATCCGGCAACTATCGATTTGGCAGATGTGAAGACCGCCAGCCTGCATGAACTGCTTGAACATGACTCGATTGTGGCACACCTCGCCCGTGGCGACCTTGATCGGGGCGATGGCTTTGCCGATTGCTGCATGGCCGAGTATGTCATCGGGCGACGTTGGTTCCTCGATGAACCAAGGTTTGAATTCTGCCAAGGCTTTCATGTGTTCAATCGCCTGGTCGACATCCCACACTTGGTTGGCGTCCATCATCAGGCGTCGATCCCATCCGATTTCTTCGCGAATGATTCGGCAGCGACGGATGTCGTCATCGAGATCGCGCCCCACCTTGATCTTGAAATGCGACCAGCCTCGTGACATCAAGTCGCGGCATTGCGCTCGCAGCTTTTCGTCGGAATATCCGAGCCAGCCAGCCGATGTTGTGTAGGACGGATAGCCGTCTCGCTGCATCTCGTCAATCCGAACGGCGCGAGTCGCGTGATGGTCGCGCAGAATGGTTGTCGCTTCGCCTGGTGTGAGTGCGTCGGTGATGTATCGGAAGTCGATACATGACACGATTTGCTCGGGCGTCATGTCGCACAGTAACTGCCACAGCGGCTTACGCTCGACTTTGGCATACAAATCCCACACCGCATTGACGGCGGCGGCGGTGGCAAGATGGATTACACCTTTTTCAGGACCAACCCAACGAAGCTGGCTATCCCCGGTGATGTGACGCCAGAATGCGCCCATATTGTCCGTGAACGACTCGAGTGAATGTCCAACCAGCAACGGAGCGAGCGATTCGATTGCCGCGACACACAGCTCGTTGCCGCGACCGATAGTAAACGTCAGACCGTTGCCTTCCAGGCCTTCTGCATCCGTCTGTAGCGTGACGTAGGCGGCGGAATAATCCGGATCAGGATTCATGGCGTCCGATCCGTCAAGATTCTGAGACGTCGGAAATCGAATGTCACGCGCCGTCAGACCAGTAATGTTTACCGTCAACGAAGGCTCCTTCTTGAATTCAGGTTTTGCGGCATTGAAACGCTGGGCGGCTGTCCGGATACCGCTGTTATCGTGAGCGGCAAGGCGCTAGCCGCCGGTTGTTGCAAATGATTTACCCGCTTGCGGCTCACAAATTTCTGGTATCTGGCCAGCCGCCTCGAGGAAGCGCCTAGCCAAACAACTCGACTAATGGCCGACCGCCTTCCAGGATCTGGACGGGTCGTCCTTGTCGATCCGGCAACCGGACTTGGGGATCGATGCCGAGAGCCCAATAGATTGTTGCCGCAAGGTCCTCGGGGCTGACTGGATTATCTTTCGGATACGCGGCGTCTTTGTCGGACACGCCATACGTAATCCCTCCCTGAATGCCTGCTCCGGCGAGTACGCATGGGAAACAGTAGGTCCAGTGTCCACGGCCCCACGCACTGTTCGCCTTGGGCGTGCGTCCCATCTCGCCAACGGCCACGACGAGCGTTTCGTCCAAGAGCCCGCGTTGATCGAGATCTTCGACAAGCGCCGAAAACGCTTGATCGAATCCAGGAACGAGGAATTCCTTTAAGTGTTGACTGCTACGGTGCGAGTCCCAACTGTATCCATCCGGTGCATCCCACAGCACGGTGGCGAATCGTGATCCCGCTTCGATCATGCGACGACCCATCAAAGTCGACTGACCAAAGAGGTGTCGCCCATAACGATCACGAAGCGCATCTGGCTCTTGTCGGATGTCTAGCGCTGTGCGGATTGCTTCTGAAGTGACGAGAGTAGCAGCGCGATCGCGGAGTTCGTCTTGCGCTGCGAACTTCGAGACGAATTCGTTCTGGCACCGCGCGCCGTCAAACTGTTCGAGTAAGCTACGTCGACCACGCAAACGGTCGAGTGTGATTTCGTTTTTCGACACCAGTCCTTTGATCGTAAAATCTAGTTCCTCGTCAGCGCAATCACGGAAGAATGGATTATCGGCCTTGTCTCGTTTGCGAATGTCCGTCGCGAGCGCGTTATAGGCGGAGCCCAGCCATCCTGCGTATTGGCCCGTGCGGTCGTAGCCCTGCAAGTGACCGAGCCGATTTGGGAGATATACGTAATCGGGCAGAGTTCGCTCGTTCGCATTCGGCATGTGCTGCGAAAGGTACTCGACAACGCTGCCCATGGCCGGCCAATCGGTCTCGCGTGCGTTTACGTCACTGCCGTCCGCTGCGGAACGAGTCCATTTGTGTCCTGTCTGAATGTAATGACAAGCGTTGTGATCGTTGTGCGGATGAGTCATCGTGCGGATGACGGCGAATTTGTCTGAGACTTTCGCGCTCCGCGAAAGATGTTCGCACAGCTGTAGGCCCGGTGTTCGCGACGCAATTGGCTTGAAAGGGCCACGAAGTTCGCTCGGCGCATCGGGCTTCATGTCAAACGTTTCGAGTTGGCTCGGCCCACCGAAGAGATACAAAAATAACACCGACTTCGCGCGAGCCTTCTGAAACGGCAAAGCCGCTTGCTCGCCGGCCAAGATCTGAGGTACAGTGAGTCCGAACAGGCCAGCGCCGCCGACTTGCAATAGTTCCCGTCGGGACAAACCTGAGCAAACGCTTCGCGAACGTCCGTTGATCGTCAGCATCGAGAAACTCCGAATTGCCTTTTCAATTATGTGGACGCAACTCGGATACTATAACCGATTTCTCCAAACGCATCCAAATTCATTTATCGGTATCTACCATGAAAATCCGCATGGCGATTCTCGCCTTCATCCTTCTCTTGCCCATTTGGCTGCTCGCAGATGACGAGCGGAGTTCGCAGAACAATGCGCAGCTGAAAAAGTGGTTGGAGAAATATCCGGCTGCTGACGCCGATAAAGATGGAATCCTGACGTTTTCCGAAGCGAAAACGTATCAACGAGAGCGGCTAAGTCAGCGCGGCGGGGACAGAAGACAAGTTTCCATGCCGAAGCCGACTCACGCGGATGTGAAGTACGGGCCACATCGTCTGCAAGCGTTCGACATTTGGCTGGCTGACTCTGATGAACCGACGCCGCTCGTATTGTTCATCCACGGTGGCGGCTTCCGTGGCGGTGACAAGCAAGGTGTGAATGCTGGGTTCTTGAATCAATGCCTCGAGGCCGGATACTCATTTGCTTCGATTAACTATCGGATGATTCCAGAGATTCAGTTCCCCGTCCCAATGATCGATAGCGGTCGTGCGATTCAGCTGATTCGCCATCGTGCAGGGGATTGGAATATCGATTCGACGCGGATCGCTTCGACAGGTGGATCGGCCGGAGGTGGAATCTCGTTATGGCTGGCGTTTCACGATGATCTTGCTGATGCGACGAACGAAGATCCCATTGCCCGGCAATCAACTCGCCTCGCCTGTGTCGCCGTGAGCGGCGCCCAATCCTCCTACGACTATCGATTCACGGACAGCATCGGACTTCCCGGCTTTACACGACACTCGTCCGTCACGGGGATTTACGGAGTGGATTCTGTTGAAGGTCTCAAGCGTCCCGAAGTCATCGAGATGATGGAGAAAATGTCGCCGATCAATCATCTATCGAAGGACGACCCTGCGGTGCTCATGGATTATGGCGTTCGAAATGTTCCGGTTGACGAAACGACTGACGTTGGCACGATCGTGCATCATCCGAAGCTGGGGCTCGTGCTTCAGGCAGAGACGAGGAAGCTCGATCTGGAGTGTGTCGTGCAGTTTCCAGGATCGGAGCCGCCGCAGCAGCGTGTGTCTCAGTTTGTGTTTATCAAGAAATGCTTCGATCGGGAAGACAAGCAATAACACGGATGCTGGTTCCCGACGGCGGCAACCACCGAACTAGTTGCTGAATATTGTCGCGCTGGCGGCGAACACGGTCAGAAGGATGCGCCAATGCGATATGTGATGAAACAAAAATGGTTGTCGTGGGGCGACGATTTTCACATTCAAGACAGTGACGGTAACAACGCGTATTTTGTTGATGGTCGCGCACTTAGCATCGGTGACAAGCTGTCGTTCCAAGATATGGACGGCGATGAGCTGGCCTTTATCTCGCAGAAGTTGCTTTCCTGGGGACCCTCGTACCAAATTGCGTCCGTGGCGATTTGTACGCGACCGTGAAGAAAAAGCTGTTCACCTTCTTTCATTGTAAGTTCGAAGTAGACATTCCCGGACCTGACGACTTGGAAGCGAAGGGCAACTTCTTAGATCACGAGTACACGTTCTCTCGTCATGGAGCGAGCGTTGCCAGCGTGTCGAAAAGATGGTTCAGTTGGACCGATACCTACGGGATTGACATCGACGCAGGAGAGGACGACGTATTGATTCTCGCGAGCGCCGTCGTGATTGATCTCGTTTGCCACGACGGTGATGACCATTAGAAATCTTGGAAATAGCACGTCGCTCGCGCGCTGAGTTACCGAACGTGGCATCAGGCATCACACGGCAGCTCGAATCGGTATCCGATGTCACGAATTGTGCCGATGAATTGCGGGTTCCGTGGATCGGGCTCGACTTTGGAACGCAGTGTGGTAACGCAACGGTCAACACTGCGACCAGTGACAATCACGGAGTGTCCCCAGACGGCATCGAGAATCTCGTTGCGAGTGAGCGCGCGACCCGGCCTGCGGAGAAATAAGGCAAGAAGGCGGAATTCTTTCGTTGTTAGGGGAATGAGTTTACCGTTGCGACGAAGTGTTTGAGCGGCGAGGTTGACATCACAGTCGCCGAAACGAACGAGCGTATCGGGCTCCTTTCGTCGCAGCAACGACTTCACGCGAGCCGCCAGCTCACGGATGCTGAAGGGTTTCGTCACGTAGTCATCGGCCCCAAGTTCCAGGCCGCGGATAATGTCGTCTTCCTGGCCTTTGGCCGTTAGCATCACGATCGGCGTTTCGACGCCGGCCTCTCGCACACGACGACAGATCTCATAGCCATTGACGTGTGGCAACATAATGTCGAGCAGGATAATGTCGGTACTATCTTGAGTCGCGGCGTCTAACGCATTAGTTCCGTCCGTTGCGACGCTTACATCGAAGCCACGCGACATGAAGTTGTCGCGCAGCCCTCGGAGGAGAGTTGCATCGTCTTCGATGATTAAGATCGACGGCATTCTGCTTTACTCACACGACTTCATTGGCATTATCAAATGGAAGCCGCACTGTGAACGTGCTCCCAACTCCCGACTTCGAGGCGATCGCCACGCTGCCGTTGTGAGCGTCGACGATCGAGCGGACTAGACTCAACCCGAGACCGCATCCGCCGTGGCTTCGCGATAATCGCGTGTCCGCTTGATAAAATCGCTCGAAGGCATTTCGAGCGTCCGTGGCCGACATGCCGATGCCGTTATCTTCGATCTCGAATCGAACGAACTGTTCGTCGCGGCTGATTCGCAATTCAATCCGTTTCTCGTCGCCGGTAAACTTGACGGCGTTATCGAGCAAGTTCAAAAGCACTGTCACGATCGCGTCGGGGTCGACGTGGACCGATGGCAGGCCGGGTTGAAGCTCCCGCTCGAAGACGCAACTCGCATCATTCAGTTTGCCATTGATGGCAACGACGGCTTGGTCGGCCAGATTTGCGGGGTCGGACGCGCGGAAGTCAAATCGCTGCTGGTTCCGTTCCAGTCGTGAGAATGTAAGGAAGTTGTCGATCAGCCGGCTCAGGCGCTCATTTTCCTGAGCAATCAGTTTCAAATACTCCTTCGTTCGCGACGCATTGGTTGTACTGTCGTCGAGCAGTGTGTCGACAAGCACTCGAATGGAGGCCAGCGGGGTCCGTAACTCATGTGTTACGACCGCGGCAAGGTCGTTCTTCATCTGCGCAAGCTTCAGTTGCCTGCGAACGAAGATTCCTGTCACAGCTACGCCAACCGCGACGGCGGCAATCGATAGCAGCGCGGCAAGCGAGTAGAGTGCTGTTTGATGGCGGGATGCATCCTCGAATAACGATGGATCATTCAATTGGACCGACAAATTCCAATCAGGCATTGAATGGAGAGGACGAGTCGCTACGTCCGCGTTAGCAACTTCGCTGTCGGTTTCTAGCGAAGCGACGATCCGCTCGTCCGATGTGCTCCACTCGGCAATCAACTCTTCAACTGTCGTGATCACGTTCTCATTCCGAAACAGTAGTATGACGCCAGAGTCACGCTGTTCCCGCTTCCAAAGAATGCCATGCTTGCTCTGCGGAGAGTCGAAATGATTCGCCGCGAGCTGCTCGGCGCTGAAGGTCTCGAATTCAGGTGATTCGGGAAACAGCTCTCGGAATGCGCGCATCGCGAACTGCCGCTGAGCAGAAGGGACTTTGTTGCCGTAATCGTTCAGCAATTGTTGTAAAGACTCTTGCAAGGTTTCGAGGCGGCTCGCCTGTCCATCGGCTGCGGCGACCAGCTGCGTAGCGCGAAGCAGCGCATCGAGCCGAACGCTGCGGCCGTCCTGATCGAGGGCGGCGGCAATACCAGGTTGCCCCAGTTCGTTCGTAAGGATACTGATTGCCTGATCCCGTTGGCCACCTTTCTCAAGACATCGGGCGTGTGCCATCCATGCCCGCGCCTCGGCATTTGGTTGCGGTTCGGTGGTGGCAATTGCAGCATAAGCCTCGGTAGCATCTGCAATCGAGTGGTCGCGAAATTCCAACTGGTTCGCGGCGGCCCACGCCTTTGGGTTCAGGCTGGCGATCTCGATGTGCACCGACGGCGCTGGATAAGTAATTGCTCCACCAGAATCTACGATCAAGATGCTATCGGCCAAGTCTGCCGCGACACACGCTTTGAATAGCTCAGGGCCGCTGTTTTTCGCTGCGAGCTGCTCGATCTCGGCGTCGATCGACCGCCAGTATTCTTCAACGCATGATTCAGCCAGTCGCAATCGGCTGTGATACGCTTCTGTTAAACGTTGACGGACGGCGGCACGTTCGTTGCGCACGGCCGCATTGGTCAGCCAAAGCACGCTTGCCGACGAAAACAACACGGTGAGCAGCAGCAAGACGACCGGCCAGTGCCTCTGGCCGGTCGTATCAATTGACGAGAAACGTATCACGTTCGGTCGCTACTCCTTCGTTTGCTGCGTTAAGTATTCCATCGCCTTTTCGAGAACACGATCCGAGAATTCAGGAACTGCTTCGACTTCGACCGAAGCTTGAGCGGCGCGAAGCGGGCCGTACGCACGTCTTTCTTCTTCTGATAACTCGACGCCGAACCCTTCCGAGGGACTGATGCCCCAGACGTCTTCTTCAGTTGCATTGGATGGCTTTTGGATATTTCTGCCATTCGGCAAATAGAACCGAGCCGTCGTTAGCTTGATTGCGTTTCCGCTTTTCAGCGTAATTAAACTCTGAACACTTCCTTTGCCATGAGTTCGTTCACCTACGATCACGGCGCGATGATGATCTCGCAAAGCGCCCGCAAAAATCTCCGCTGCCGAGGCAGTGGCGGAGTTTGTCAGAATTGCGATTGGCACGCCGGCAAGAAATTGCGTTGGCTTGGCCCGATGCGTCTCGTTCTGGTTCCGACCTCTTACCTCGACTATGACTCCCTCGTTCAGAAAGAGGTCCGCACAATCGATCGCGGATTTCATAAGGCCTCCAGGTGAATTCCTAAGATCAATGACTATCGCCTGTGAGCCTTGTTCTTCCAGGTGCGCGACGACCGTTCGCAGGTCCCGTGCTGCTTCACGCCCGAAGGACAGGATGGCAAGGTAGTCGATCTTAGGTTCTTTGCTTAGCTCATACCGCCACGTCCCAGAGTCCTCACGATCGTTGCCCACGATGGTGTCGAGCTTCAGGGGGCGACGCACGATCCGGATGTCTCTGGCTTTCTCTGAGTTCGGCGAGATGATGCCGACCGTAACGGCGGTGTCTGCTTTCCCTCGCAAACGCCGCACGGCTTCTTTCAGGCGTTCGTCTTCTGGTATCGAGGCGACCGACGTGTTGTCAATCGTGGCGATCGTATCACCGGCGAGCAGCCCCGCTTCGAAGGCCGGCGATCCCACGATTGGTGTCGTGACGACGAGCCTTCCCTCCTGTAGCGCGATCGCAACGCCAATGCCTACGAGCCTGCCACTCAGGGTGACTTTAAACTCATCCATCGCCTCGGCGCTAAGAAGTCCTGAGTACTCGTCGAGCTCTCCGAGAACACCTCGAATAGCGGCCGCCATCAGTTCGTCCTCGTCGTCCAGGACATCGACGTAGTTATTGCGAATCTGGTGTAGTGCTTCGTCGAGGTCGGGGGGAATCTGATTTTCCGCGTACTTAACGATCTTGTCTCGACTGGGATACCTGTCGACCAGAATCCGAAACGCTTCCGTCGCCTTAGCGCGATCGCCACGCTTTAATCGTGCCATCCCAAGGTGCAGCTGAGCTCGTGCCGCCGTCTCGGCATTCAGTTCGTGTTTTGCGGCAATCTGTTCGTAAAGATTCACGGCGGCGTCGAGGTCGCCAACCGTTTGCTCGGTATAGATTGCCTTTTCAAGAAGCTCGCTCAGTGTTGGATCGGCAGCCGATGCGCTGCTGACCAGAGTCAACACGAAGCAAAGAGCGAGAGTGACGATTGGGAGCCGAGTCATGTGAAGTCTCCTTTTAGATCAGCCGAGAAAGATGTAGCACTGCGGGAGACTCTAGGGCATGGATGTTACGTTAATGTTACGCCAGATGGATATCTAACAGTTTTCTTTGTGGAGACTCACAACGCCGAAGGCCGGAACTGTCGATGTGGCCGCACTGTGGCGGTCGAGTACGGTACGCGTGCAGGGATTTGATGGTGCTTCGCCCTTGAGCTATTCCTTGGTCAGTTCTATACTTCCGTTCTTCGGTGGGATGCCGATCATCCAGTTTCGGTTCGCCACGGAAGGAACTCAACCACTGGCACTCTCGCCCTTCACCCTCGAATAACGGCACGGAAGATGAAGACAGATCGACGCCACGAATTGCAAACCAACGTCCTGGCTGACTGGATTGGCAAACACTTGGGTCAGGTCCAGGGTCACTCGAAGACGATCTTAGCGCTCGTACTGCTCGTGATCGCTGCTGGGGTCGCGGGAACGTTTTTGGTGCAGGATCAGGCGGCCCGTTCGCAGGCCGGATGGAATCAGTTCTTCCAAGCGTTCGGGGAACGGGATCCGGAAGCGCTTGAGATCGTGGCCTCGGCGAATCAAGGCACGACGGCTGGCGTGTGGGCTCACTTAGCAGAAGCCGATTTGAAGTTGGCCGAAGGGATCGGGGATCTTTATACCAATCGCGACAACGCCAAGAGAAACTTGGCCGAGGCGGAACGCAACTATCTTGTGGTCGAAAAGGTGCCGGAATCGATCTTGCGACAGCGCGCCTGGTTCGGACTGGGGCAAGTTTACGAGTCAATGGCGAATATTGAAAAAGCCAAAGAGTACTACGGTAAGCTCGCGAGCAGTTCGGCGACCTCGGGTCTTGGCAAAGAAGCACAACGGCGCACCGATGCTTTAAGCGATACCTCGACGGAGAAGTGGTACAATTGGTTCGCAAATCAAACACCCCGTCCACCTGCGATTCCTGGGATGCCCGGTGGTCCGGGAAGCGATCTCGGGCTTCCCAATCTCCCAGCGGACTTAGGTGATCTTTCGGATCGCCCAGACCTTTCCTTGCCTGTATTCCCTTCGACGGTGCCAGGGGCGGAGCCGACTCCCCCGGCAGACGATTCGTCAGAAGCTGGCCCGGAGTTAAACGGCCCGAGTTCGGAAGCTGATGCAACACCGAAGGAGGATGCCGAGGAAAAGGTCGAAGACGCTGTGCCCACTCCAAAGAAGGAGGATGCGCCCGAGGCCAGTGACCCAGCGCCCAGTGACCCAGCGCCCAGTGACCCAGCACCCAGTGACCCAGCCGCAAGCAAACCGGTCCCAGAACCTAGTAAGACTCCGGCGAGCGAAACGCCTGCTTCTGACGAAGCTCCGTCTGAATAATCGCGTGACAAGTAAATCTCCAGACGGTCATTCGTCCGAGGCGGTTGAGCTGATCGTTGGTGAAGAGCATATCGACTCCCGCCTGGACGCGTTTCTTGCTACTCAGTTTCCGAGCTATAGTCGTGTAAAGCTGCGGCAAGCCATCAATGCAGGCGGTGTGCAAGTTGGCGGCAAGCGAACGAAGGCCTCGTATCGACTGAAGGTTGGCCAATCGATCTCGATTGTGCTGCCTGAATTACCCAAAGACGGTCCCGCACCGGAAGACATCCCGCTGGATGTCCTGTACGAAGATGATCATCTGATTGCCGTCAATAAGTCTCCTGACATGGTGGTTCATCCGGCGAAAGGCCATTGGTCTGGGACCTTGACGAGCGCACTCGCTTTTCGCTTTGGGCAATTGAGTTCCGTGGGAGGCCCGTCGCGACCGGGAATTGTCCATCGGCTGGACCGCGAGACGAGCGGAGTCATGGTGGTCGCGAAAACCGATCAGGCTCACCTTCGTTTGGCTGCTCAGTTTGAGGCGCGGACGACCGAGAAGGAATACGCTGCTATCGTGATCGGTTCACTGGATCGTGATCGGGATATCATTGAACAACCGATCGGAGCACACCCATATCATCGCGAAAGGAAGGCAATTCGCGCAGATCACTCGACGTCTCGCGATGCCAAGACGTTTTATGAAGTGGTGGAGAGATTTCGCGGTTTCGCGCTCCTGAAAGTCGTGCCGAAGACAGGTCGCACACACCAGATACGAGTTCATTTAGCTCACGTCGGCGCCGCCGTACTCTGCGATCGGCTTTACGGTGGGCGTTCGCAGATCACGCTGGGCGAGATCAGCGGTGATGACGAAGACAACATATTGTTGAACCGTCAGGCCCTCCATGCCCGACGATTAGCCCTCACGCACCCGATCACCGGTGAAGCGATCGAATTCGTGGCTCCGCTGCGTAGTGACATGGAATCGGTAGTCGATGCTCTCCGGACGCATCGTTCCGCTTGACACGCGAGGCGATTCAGCTTCGAATGGAGCTGTCTCGCAATGAATCTCGTCTGCGAAGTCTCAAGGAACAGAAATGCGATCCATCTCATGTGCCGCGTTATTCGCGGTTAGTCTGATTGTCTATTCGCCGGATAGCCGCGCCGCTGATGATCAGCGAGCTGCCAGACTCGAAGCGAGTCGCGCGCCGATTCTCGCTGCCGCGGCACGGATCGACCAGTTGATTGAAGCCGATCGGACTAAGCATGGAGTCGCTGCAAGCCTGCCCGCGAACGATCGCATCTTCATGCGCCGCGTTTACCTCGACATCACGGGTACGATTCCTACAGGCCAGGAAGCTTTTGACTTCCTCGACGCGAAGGAAAAGAACAAGCGAGAGATCTTGATCGACTATCTGCTCGCGTCGGACGGCTATGCAAGCAACTACTACAACTACTGGGCAGACGTCTTGCGAATCAAGTCGGCTGGGAGTGGCGTCGAATTGCACAGCTATGTCGAATGGGTAAAGGAGTCGCTGAAGAAGAACAAACCGTATGACGAGTTCGTTTACGAGCTGCTGTCGGCATCGGGCACGCCAAGTGAGAACGGCGCAGTTGGTTACTACCTTCGCGACCAAGGGATGCCACTCGACAATCTGTCGAACACGGTCTCAATCTTTCTAGGAACACAAATTGGGTGCGCTCAGTGCCACGATCATCCGTTTGAGCGCTGGACACAAAAAGACTTTTACGAAATGGCGGCGTTCACGTATAGCGTCAATACACGCGCGGGCGGCAAGGAGTATCAACAGCAGCGTCGTGCGATCGCGGCCGAGATAAAAAAGCGGAATCTGACCCCGCAGCAACGGCAACTCGTCAACCAGCTCGCTCGCTACAACCAATGGGAATTGAGCGACGCAGACAATCGTCTGCTGCGTTTTCCGAAAGATTATGATTACGGAAACGCGAAGGCAAACGATGCAGTCACTCCGAAGACGATCTTTGGGGAGAACCCGCGATTGCGCGATGGGCAGGCGCGGCGTGAGGCGTTCGCCAGTTGGGCGACGTCGAAAGAAAACCCGTTGTTTGCGAAGGTGATCGCGAACCGATTGTGGAAGAAGGTGATGGGCGTTGGTTTGATCGAGCCGCTAGACGATATCGAAGGAGCGGAGGCGTCGAATCCCGAACTGATGAAATTTCTTGCCTATGCAATGGTCCGTCTCGACTTCAACATGAAGCAGTATCTGCGCATGTTGATGAACACTGACGTCTATCAACGCCGGGCGGTGTATCGCGAAGTTAGCGAGGAGCCGTTTCATTTTCCTGGCCCGACGTTGCGACGCATGACGGCTGAACAAATCTGGGATTCGCTCGTTACGCTCAGCATGAACGAGCCGCTTGCGAGTACCTACGAACAAAACAGCCCGTATCGTTTCCCGTATTTCGATATTCAAAGTACTTCGCCCAGCGCGATCGTTGATCGGGGCGTCGCGCTTTATAAGGATCGCCAAAATCGCGGTAAGAAACCGAGCATGTCCATGTCCGGTGCTAAGAAGCCGACCGGGCCTAGTCTTGCGAGAGCCTCCGAGATGCGTCAGCCCGCCGCCGCCGGGCACTTTCTTCGTGACTTTGGCGCATCGGATCGAGAGCTGATTTCGGGCTCGAATCGCGACCCGACGGTGTCTCAGATTCTGACGCTTATCAACGGCAAGCATCACTACCAAATCGTGCGAGAAGGTTCGCAGTTGATGGAACTGCTCGCCAAAGCGGACAGGGATCAAAAACTCCGCATTCGAATCATCTATTTGAGCATTCTCGGACGGGAACCTAATTCAACGGAGAGTCGATTGGCGATGAATGTCTTTGCTCAAGCGAAGCAAGCGAATCGTGGCAATCGCGAGTTGATTTGGATCCTGCTCAACACACCCGAATTCATGTTTATTCAGTGAGCGTTGCATGTTGGAACAGATAAAAAACTTTGACGAAGTGTCTCGCAGAGCCTTTGCCGCACACATGGCAAAGGCTTGCTTCGGCGTGGGCATGCTGCCGTGGCTCGGCACGGGAGCACAAGCGTTTGCGCAACAGGCCAAACCCGGCAAGGCAAAAAAGGCGATCTACTTATTCATGTCGGGTGGAATGACGCACCTCGACACGTTTGATCCGAAGCCAGGTGGCGAGACGCAAGGACCGACGAAGGCCATCAGTACGAGTGTCAACGGCGTTCGTCTGAGCGAGCATTTTCCGAAGCTTGCCGAACGGATGAATAAACTGTCCATCGTTCGATCGATGACCACGAATCAAGGAGCCCACGCGCAAGGTCGTTACCTTGCACATACGAGCTACGCTCCCCGCGCCACGGTTCGTCATGCCGCGATGGGCGCTTGGGTCGCGAAAGCCAAAGGCCAGATCAACAAAAATGTGCCGGCAAACGTCGTCATCAACGGCGGGTCGGATCACCCAGGCGCTGGCTATATGGATTTGAAGTTTGCTCCGCTACCAATCGGAAATCCGACCGCGGGGCTACAGAACTCGAAGCTCCTGGGTGGCGTTACCGAAAAGGACTTCAACCGACGATTGAATTTGGTTGCAAAATTTGGCAACCAGTTTTTGGCCCGCTACCCTTACAAAGAAGTCCAGGGTTACGGAGATATGTACGCCGAGGCGATTCGCTTAATGCAGAGCGAAGATGTCAAAGCATTCGACGTGAAGCAAGAGGATAGCAAACTCCGTGCTACCTATGGTAGCGGCAACTTTGGGCAGGGCTGTTTGTTGGCTCGTCGTTTGTTGGAACGTGATGTTCGTTTCGTCGAAGTGCAACTTGGGGGGTGGGACACACACGTCGACAACTTCGAAACGCTTGCGGAGAAGGGACCTCAAGTGGATACGGCGGTTGCCGCACTGCTTGATGATCTTGAACGAACCGGCCTCTTGGATGAGACCGTTGTCGTTCTGACATCTGAATTTGGTCGAAGCCCAAAGATTAACGAACGCGTTGGTCGTGATCACCATCCGGCGGTCTACAGTTCGTTGATCGCAGGTGCCGGAATTAAGGGTGGTTATGTCCACGGCGCGTCAGACGATCGCGGACATTTCGTCGACGACGATGAGGTGACGGTCGCAGACTTCAATGCGACGATCGCTCAAGCGCTCGGCATTCCCACCGATCGGATCGAGTACTCCGCGTCGAAGCGCCCCTTTAAGATCGCCAATGACGGTGTGCCCGTTCAGGCCGTATTCTCGTAAGCGATACGAATCTGACGACACAAAGTGTTGCGTGGTGTTGGGGGAACATCTGCGGCACCGCGCGGTGGCCGAGAGGGTGCCTTGCTGTTAAGTCAGCGAGACTATGCAGACTTAAACGGCAAACCCGGTGCAACGACGGCGGCTCTTTGTGTCAGTGTCTTAGAAAGCGGGCTCAAATACCTCGAAGATGCTTGCATTAGTGTCCCCCCCCGGATAAGCTGCTTCGCATTAGGCCTGATTCAAGGCCTGTGGTTAAGCCTTGGCAGGACTGGCAGCGGCATGCGTTGTCATTCACTAGGAAAGGGCAGTCGCATGAATGATTCTGCGAACGCAGGTGCTGACGGAGACGAGCAAGTCATTGTGGATCTGGACACGGTTCGCGAAGCTGAAATCGCAGAGATAGTTTTGCGTCGAAAGCGTGCGTTGGATCGTATAGACGCACCCGATGATATTCGAGAAAGCTTAGTTGGCCTTGCGCTTTCTGGAGGCGGCGTCCGTTCGGCGGCTTTCTCCCTTGGAGTTCTCCAGGCGCTCCACCGCCGTGGCGTTCTCCCCTTCATCGACTATTTGTCAACTGTTTCCGGTGGCGGTTATGCGGGGGCCTATTTGTCATCCGCGGCACTGCAGGCGGAATCGACGAATGTGGACTGTGCGGAAAGTGAATCCATGTTTCCCATTGCTGACAGCGATGGAAAGCAATCCCCGCGAATGATGAAATTCATTCATGGCGGTCAGTATCTTCGGAAGACGTGGGTTTTCGTTAACCGTTATCTGATCGGTTTGCTGTTGATATGGCTCGTGGTTTTCAGCGGGCTCGTCGCGATGGCGTCGCTGGTGACCTACCTCTTTCGAATGCTCGATTACGTCGCGGTTCAAGATTGGATTTCGGCACTGGGATTTCAAGGAGACGTCCTCCGTGCCCTCTTTCCAACATTTGTTCTCTTTGTGTTCTGGGCGATGTTTTGGGCCGTTTCTTATTTCAAATTCGTCCGACACGCATCTGGGACAGTAGCGCGTTATGTCTTCTACGTGCTAATCGCATCTATTTTGGTGGCAATCGCAGCGCTTCTTGGAACTGGAGATATTTCCTTTTCGAGTGGGACGTCGCACACGAGTTTTAGTTCAACCTTCAAGGCCCTTTTCTTCGGTGCCATAGCGGCGAGCCTGCTACCCTATCTGACTCCACAGCGATTGATTCGGAGCGGCACGAATCCCAAGAACGTGGCTGAGCGATATGTATTTTGGTTGACGACGCGCGCCCTCGCTTATGGAGTTCCATTCCTGTTCGTTGCCTATTTCGCCGTCGAAAATATATCGAACTACAGCGATTATCGCGAAGACCGCATATTCTTGTCCGACATCAGGTCGTGGGATCTCACTGCGCCGATGTGGGGTCAACTTGTCGGCCGCGAAAGTAAAGATGGAACCGGGCATGTCTGGGAATCTGCAGCGGACGCCGTGTCGTGCCCGTTGTATGAGGAAGAGTGGCAGGAATTGACGCAAGGTAGTGCGGCGATTGATAAACCTGCGGCTGGCGAGGAGGCGAAACCTGGAAAGTCTGCGCAAGGTCCGTCCGTCACACCTGCACAACTAGGAAAGCTCTCGATTCGAGACCTCGAATTCCTTCGAGAGATACTAACCAAGTCGCCCGAACAAAGACGCACGCGAGTGAATCAAGAACGTGGAGCAAACATTGCCGACGGAGATCCGCTTCTCAAAGTTCCAACCAACATGCTTCCGATGGTGGACTTTCAGTTGCAGAACAAACTCGCGCTGCTGCTCGTCGATCAAGAGTTGGATCACGACAAGGTTCGGCTGGGTGACGGTGGAATCCTTGGTGACGATGGGGATATTAATCGTCCTAAAGAGTTCGCAAAAGTCTCATTCCTCAGTCGCTGGTGGCATCTTTTCACCTATGTGGGCGAATTAGTGGTCGCGGACGGGGAGGAGTCAACCGAAAACTTGCTGGCCGAAACCGTTAGTGCGAGAAGAAAGCGTCGTGAAACGCAAACGCGTCTCGTCCGTGAAATGAATCAACGACTAATTAGGCCAGAGTTTTATTCCACTTTCCTTCCTGACAAAGTAATTGCCAACTTCATGGGCAGTTCGGAAAAGCCAACTCCTCAACTTCGCGCGGCATTCGATCAAGTTAGTGCGTTTCATCCCGGCCTGGAGCCTCAAGCGTGGGGCGAAAAACTTCTGAGGATTCATAAGCGAGCGGCGCGCGTTGCTCAAGCCGCGATTGTGCATACGAATACTGCCGATATGTCCCATGAGAATGATGACCCGCATAGCGAGTCGCTAGCGCACGGCCCGAAGCCACACCCAGCCATCATCAAGGACGCTGATGTTCGTGCCGTCTATGCAATCAACCGTGAACTCCTCAAGGCGTACTATGGAAACGCGATCAGCGACAGGAATAAAATCTACGCCTCGACTGTCCTCGTCGAGGATCAGCAAACCCGCTGGAATTGGTTTGTTTTTTCTTCGATCGTATTTATCATCGCAAGCGCACTCGTCGACTTGAACGCCACGTCATGGCATGGCTTTTACAGCCGCAGAATCGCGAGCATGTGGATCGAGAAAACGCCAGGGCTTGCGAAGGGCATCCCGCTTGCACAGCTTGAAACGACAAAAGTAGGTCGCCCCTATCACCTACTCACTGGCGCGGTTCATACGCGCCGCATACACGACGGTGCCGAATACACGACGAATCGCGACCGATTCCTATTCTCGAAGCTCTATTGCGGGTCGCAATCCACACACTACGCCAAGACCAGCCGATATCTGGAAGGCGAGTATTCGCTTGAAGATGCGGTGGCGATTTCAGGCGCGGCGGTCAGTCCGGTTCAGACCGACAATCCATTGATCGTTGGCTTGTTGTTTCTTGCGAATATCAGGCTCGGACAGTGGGTCCCGAACCCAGGGCACGATTCTTGGCTTCCCGCGGCATTGCGACGCCTTGTCGTAACAACTCCTTTCACACCACTGCGATTCCTTTACAACCGACTGCAACGTCTCGAGAAGCGATCATTCTGCTTCGTGACGGACGGCGGACATTACGAAAACCTTGGCATCGAGTCACTCCTGAAGAGGCGGTGTCGGCTGATTATCGCTTCGGATGCAGGGCAGGATAGTAGCTTCGTATTTTCTGATCTAACGCGACTGATAAGAAACGTAAAGAGAGATGATGGCATCTTGTTTATTCCGATGGGCAAAGAAGAGATGCCGCTCGCACTCGAGAAACTCGTGCCGGATGCGGCAACAAAACTATCGCGATCCCATTTCGTAGTTGTGAGGATACGATACCCAGAGGAAGGTTCGCCGGATGGGTATTTGGCATATATGAAGCCAACACTGAATGGTGACGAGCCGTACGAGTTGCGGCAATTCCACCGCACTCAAGACGAGTTCCCCCATGACCCCACCTCGGATCAATTCTATGATGCGGATCGGTTCGATTCGTACCGGTCGCTCGGACTGCATATCGCCAATGAACTATGCAACTCGATGTCGGGTGGTGATGGCGGCCCACTCGCTCAATTGGACGCGCCTGGGTTCATCAAGCGATTTGTTGATGAGTATTGCGTGGAGCCGTCAGGAGACGACAGAAGTGCCATCTCTACTAGTGAGCCACTTATGGAAGAGGTGTGTCAGATCCTCTCCGAACTTCGCTCAAAGGATGCTGCTGAACACGAGTTAGCCAGAGAGAAACTTGAACAACTCGGAACTAATTCGTTCGCCGCTATGCCTGACTTACTGCGAGCGCTGCTCGAGGAGCAATGGAGTGTCACGCAGTATGTCAAGCGTTTGCTTTATGAATACCCACTCGCCGCACTTCCGCATCTTGTCGCAGTTCTCGAAGATGTTGATGATGTGCAGCTACAAAGTGTCGCGGCGGATGTGATTTGTGAATACGGTCGCGGACCTTATGAAGTGTTAGACACTTCGTCGGCAATCGGTCCGTTGATAAACCTCAGTGTCGGCGGGCAAGTCGCTACCCGCGCCGCTGCGGCGCGAGCACTTGCCGTGATCGGAAAGGATAGTGCGGAGGCTAGGCAGGCTCTGAATCGCTGCAAAAAGGATCGCAGCCAAAAAGTCCGAGACGCGTGCCAGGTTTAGGCTCAGCCAGCAAGCTCGGAGATAGCCTTGCCGTCGCTAAGCAAGGGGACCGGGCGTCCAGAGAAGTTCGGGATCGCGACGCGTTCGTAATCGATTCCTAAATGACGATAGATCGTTGCTAGGAAGTCACCGGGCCCAACTCGACGATCGACCGGATCTTCACCACGGGCGTCCGTTGCGCCGATGACCTGGCCGGTTTCGATGCCGCCTCCAGCAAACAACATTGTATTGGCGCGAGGCCAGTGGTCTCGACCCGGCTGGACCGTTCCGACCGCACCGCTTGCAACGCCTCCGCCACTGCTGGCGACGTACGAGATACGCGGCGTTCGTCCAAATTCTCCAGTGACAACGACCAGAACTCGTTTGTTAAGGTTTCTCGCGTAAACATCTTCGATCAGCGCGGAAATGGCTTGATCGAAGAAAGGGGCGCGGAATTTGACTGCGTCGAAGACGTGGTGGTTGACGGCGTGATCGTCCCAGTTCGCGACGCGCCCGCACAGCGGTCCGTCGAATTCCGTTGCGATGATTTCGACGCCGGCTTCTACCAATCGCCTAGCTATCAAGCACTGCTGGCCCCATTGGTTCCGACCATAACGATCGCGGACCGCGTCCGTCTCTTTACTTAAATCAAATGCTCTTCGCGCGGTGGGGCTGGTAAGAAGGTTCAACGCTTGCGATTCGAACTTATCAACCGCATCGACGACACCGGATTGGTCGACACTGCGCTGGAGACGATCCAACGCCCCTTTCAAGTCGAGTCGTTGCTGTAATCGCCCTTGCTTGTCGGTGGCGAGCCCGATGTTTGGTATCTCGAAGTTGGGTCGGCTTGGATCGCCGATCACCTTGAAAGCACCGTAGCTCGGCCCAAGATAGGTCGAACCGGCGATCGTAAAGCTGTCGTAGCGATCGACGGGGTTGATCGCTACATAGTTAGGAATCGTTTGTTTCGGATCGTGACGCAAGTAGTTGGCAATCGTCATCCAATCGGGGTAGACCGGCTTGACCTTATCTTGCCGATCCGGATCGCCCCCCAGAACTTGAAGCGACCCCGCCGGATGTCCGCCGCCGGTATGAGCAACCGACCGTAGCAAAGCGAATCGATCGGACAAAGTGGCAAGGCGTGGCAGCAATTCGGAGATTTGTATGCCGGGAGTCGCGGTGTCGATTGGTGCGTAGGGGCCACGAAACTCGGACGGTGCGTCGGGCTTCGGATCGAATGTGTCGAGATGGCTCGCGCCTCCACGCAGCCATACGAGAATCACCGCTGTGTTGCCGGAAGCGGGTTCCGCTGCTTGCGCTCGCAAGCGATACAACTCGGAAAGAGTTAATGCACTGAAACCGGTCAAGCCCGTGCGAAGAAACTCTCGTCGATGAATGTTGAGCACGCTGGAATGAACTCCATGTCCGAAATCAAGTAATCCCCGCCTAACTCGCTCATACCGGGAATACATCAAACATCGTTGATGGTACGATCAGGCACCGGATTACACAAGGAGAATTCGTGGTTCGAGATCGTCCGATTGCCCGTGAACTAACAAAGCGCGTACGGCCGTCTCATTGATCGCAAGGAGATAAAGATGACAGATGATACGCTTGACACCCTCTATGTTCGCCTTGGTGGTTACGATGCGATTGCGGCGGTGGCGGCTGATCTTATCGCGAGGTTACAGGCTGATGACCGACTCGGAAGATTTTGGCGGCATCGAGGTGATGACGGTCTGCGACGTGAGAAGCAACTGCTGATCGAGTTTCTGTGTGCGAACGCCGGTGGAAACCTGCTCTACACGGGGCGCGATATGGCGACGACGCACCTAGGCATGAAGATTGACGAAGCAGATTGGCAGCGTTTTGCCGAGCACCTTCGTGACACGCTTGCGTCGTTCGAAGTGGGTGCCCAAGAGCAAAAGGATGTATTGGCGTTCGTCGAAAGTACAAAGAGCGAAATCGTCGAATAGAATGCGTAACCGTTATGCGTAGCGAGATGCAGTCGTTCGTTTGAGTGCGTTTGATGGCGGGTTCACGGGAAGCACCAAGCCCCGATCGCCATGCCAAATCCGAAGGCGAATACAATGGCTGCGATTGTCAAGCATCCTCGGCACGCAGAAGCTTGGTGGAAAGACAGCGAACTCGGATCCCGCTCGACTCTAGCCAGTAGTTCCTCGCGTATAGACGGATCGTAAAGTTCCATCGAACCGGAGACCATGTGTAAGGTTAACGGAGCAAGGCTGCTGCGACGTCGCATGTTTTAACTTGCAGCCGTACCACCATGACACGGAACGAAAGAGGTGGTTCACTTTAAGTTCCTTGTTGCTCGGAATCGGCTGCGACCGCCGCTTCCCACCCGAGCATGGCTTTCTTTCTCGCCGTGCCCCATCGATAGCGATGGGCGATCCCGCTGCTTTGAATGGCGCGATGGCAGGGGATTAAATACCCTACCCAGTTGCTACCAACGGCTGCCCCGACCGCGCGGCTCGCGCGGCCGTTGCCAAGACGCTTCGCTAGGTCTCCATACGACGTGACGGTGCCAACAGGAATTCGTAATAGAGCTTCCCATACACGTACTTGAAAGTTCGTTCCCTTAACGAACACGCTCAACGGTTGTCGACGCGCCGGATCTGCGTTAACAAAAATGTGTTCGACTAGCGCCGCCGTGTAGCGTTGATTCTGTTTAATCGTCGCCAGGCTCCATCGTCGCTGGAACGCGTCGAGTACTGCGGAACGTTCACTTGTTTCCGGAAACTCCAGACTGCAGATGCCTCGTTCGGTCGATGCGATGAACGCTTCGCCGAATGGTGTATCGTGAAAGCCGTAGCGGATTTGAAGTTCGCGACCACCCGACTTGTACTCACCGGGTGTAACTGCGTCGAGCGTGACGAACAAATCGTGAAGTCGTCCAGGACTGGACAGTCCGGCGTCGAAGGTCGCATCGAGAACGCTGGCCGAATCACGTAGCCGCTGCTTCGCGTCCTGAAGCGTCAGGAATTGCAGGAAACGTTTAGGGCTGATGCCCGCCCAACGCTGGAACAATCGCTGGAAGTGCGATTGACTGAGTGCAAGATGTTCCGCGATCTCCTCGAGAGTTGGCTGTTGCTGATAGCGTTGCTCAAGGAACCGAATGGCTTGCTCGATTCGCTCATAGTCGCTGCTCGACATTGTCGGCTCCAAATAGGTGTTTTACGCAGCATACGATTGAGCGCAGCTGGCGGCCACCCGTTTCTTGCTATCACGATGTAAGCAGCTCCTTCGGTTCGTGAAGAGCGCGCAACCGCGCCGGTCACTTCGTTACAAACACTTTACGAGACAGTCGCTCGCTGACGGCTATGATTCATCACGTTGGCCAACAGAATTGTTTCTTGAAAGGAGAGGCGACATGAATCGTAACGTGAGACTTGTCATCGGCTTTGTTGTGTGTTTATGTCTGGCCAGCGAATTTCGTACGGTCGACGCTCAACAACTCGCACCTCGTGCGTGGGCGTCCAACGTCATCGTGCCGCAGAGTTACCGATCATCGGCGGCAATCTCGCAGCCGCTTCGAGTCACCAACATCACGGCACGAGTAACGATCTTGGAGCAGATCGCGACGACAACGCTCAACATTCACCTGAAGAATACCGGAACTAAACGAGAGACCGCCGAGTTCCTTTTGCCTGTCCCTGATGGAGCAGCCATCCGGGCCTTTACCTTCCAGGGTGCAGGCTCTGAACCGTCTGCTGAACTGCTGACAAAGGAACGTGCCAAAGCCACGTTTGACTCGATCGTAAAGAAACTCAAAGACCCCCGCGCTGCTTGAATTCGCTGGATACAGCGTCGTGCGGACGAGCGTGTTTCCTGTTGAACCAAATGGCGAACAGCAAGTCCAATTTACCTACGAACATTTGCTCAAAGCTGACGGAGATCGAATCGATTACGAACTTCCGCGCAGCCAGTCGGTCGCCTATGACACTCCCTGGGAGGTCGACGTCGAGATCAAGTCGAATCGGTCGATCAATGCGGTGTATTCTCCGAGCCATCAGATTGAAACGATTAAGAAGGGCAACAAACGTCGATCGGTTCGTATCTCGGAAATCGCGAAACTCGATCCGGGAGCGTTTCGGTTGAGTTACTTGCTTCGCCGCGGAGCCGTCACGGCTTCTTTGTTCTCCTATCCTGATGCCGATCGATCAGGCGGATGCTTTCTGCTGCTGGCGGGCACCTCCGACGAAAACGCATCTTCCGACAAGCCAGCCCCGAAACGCGAATTGACGCTCGTGATCGATCGGTCGGGGAGCATGCGAGGCGCGAAGATTGCCCAAGCGAAAGACGCCGCGCTCTCGGTTCTCGAAGGCTTGCTCGAAGGCGAGTCATTCAACGTGATCGTTTACAACGACGCGGTCGAAGCATTCGCACCGGTTGCGGTTGAAAAGACCGACGAAACATTGGCCGCCGCGAAAGCGTTTGTACAGGGAATTAAGGCGAATGGCGGGACCAACTTGCACGACGCGCTAGTCGAGTCGCTTCGCCGGCGACCAAGAAGAGGTGTCCTGCCGATCGTGCTGTTTATGACCGATGGCTTGCCTACAGTTGGCGTCAGGTCGGAACAGGCAATTCGCGATGTCGCGACGGAGGCCAACATTCACTCGCGTCGCGTGTTTACATTTGGTGTCGGGTTTGACGTCAATACACCACTGCTGGACAAGATAGCTCTGAACACAAGAGCTTTCGCGACATTCGTATTTCCCGGCGAAGACGTCGAAGTCAAAGTCAGTCGAGTGTTTGATGGACTGGACGGGCCGATTCTCGCGTCGCCGGAACTAGTTGCCGTCAATTCGAAAGGCCATCTGGACGCTGGGCGCATCAGCGACTTGCTGCCAGGTCGATTACCCGACCTGTTCGACGGAGATCAACTCGTTCTTCTTGGTCGATATACCGGCAAGGCGCCGCTTCGGTTCATGTTAAAGGGCGAACGGTCGGGAGAGGCAAAGAGCTTTCAGTTCAATTTCGATACATCCGAAGGGGGCGTCAGGAACGCTTTCGTCGGTCGGTTGTGGGCCACTCGAAAGATTGCGGGGCTGACCGACGCGATTCGTGATATGGGAGCCGTTGCGGCGAATCCCAAATCGAACGACCCACGGTTGAAGGAACTGTCGGACGAGATCATCCGGCTCTCGACGGACTTTGGCATCCTTACCGAATACACGTCGTTTCTAGCTACCGAGGGCACGGATCTCGCCTCCGAAGAGAAGCTGCTGGAGCAATCGATCTCGAACTATCAAGCTCGTGCGATAGGTACGCGTTCTGGAATCGCCTCTGTCAATCAAGATCTCAACAATGGTCTCCAACGCATGGCAGCTTGCGAAAAGTTTCGCAACTGCTTCTTCGATGCGAACCTCAACAGAGTGGCGATCACGAATGTCCAGCAAGCCACGGACAATGCTTTCTATCGCCGCAATGGTCGTTGGATTGACAGTCGCCTTGTCAACCAAGATACCGCGGAGCACGATGCAGCACGCGTCATAAAGTTCGGAAGTCCTGAGTTTGTTGATCTTGCGTGGACGCTCGCTCGACGGGGTCGACAGGCGAGTGTTTCGTTAGATGGCGACATTCTGCTTGAAGTCGATGGCGAGTCGATACTCATCAAGCATGATGAAGTTGCGCAATCGGATTAGTTCGAAGAGTCGAAAACTCTCGGCCCCTGCGACGGACGGGTGATGTTGTGCGGGTGTGAGTGTGATCTTCCGATCGATTCTTACGACCTCACCAGGTCAACGAACTGCGAGATGCGGTACCCGCATTAGAACGGCGACAGGCGACAACACCGACCGTATTGGCACGTTGCGTCGCCATTCTCTAGGCGATACCACGGACAGCGAATGTTGGCGATTCCGAACTCCTTCGTCGCAGTTGTTGACCTTTCGGGACCATGATTTCCGAATCAAGTTCGTACGAGCGATCAAGGACGGTCTCCGCAAACTCGACTTGCGCCAACTCATGCAACCGGCGTATCCAGGAGTCTAACCTGCTTTCGAATCATCGGTCGAACGGCGTCGATCACCATTGCAGATCTCGCAATCAGCATGTCCCGAATTCACGGAGGAACAAACATGAAATACCATTCTCTAAGTCTCCTACTTTTGGCTGTAAGCGGGAGTTTACTTTACCCGTCGATCGCTTCGGCCCAAGCCGAAGCCGACTACGTTTCCTATGCGAGCGAACTAGCAGATGTCTACAGTCGGCTGAGCGAACTCGAATCGCAACAGAACGAGTCTGCTTACCAAACGAGTGAAAAAGAGGACTACTGGCCTTCAACCGCTCTGCTAGAAACAGACGGGCGCCCCGGCTGGTTAGCACAAGTTGATTTGCTGTATTGGGCCGTCCGAAATCCCGCAACGCAGTACGGCATTACGGACATCGGGGGAGTGCAGGATCGTGGTGCAGTGGGAGATATATTGTCGATCACCCCCGAGTATGAAGCTGGATATCGAATCGCATTTGGCAAGCGGTTGGGGCACTGCGTTGCTGGACCAGAAATTACCTTTCGCTTTACGGACTTCGATCAGCAAATCACCGAAAGACGGATCGGTAGTCTACGTGCCTCGTTTATCAGCAGTGACAACAGTGAAAACAACGACAGCGACGACGCCGTCAACGACATCACGCCGGATGACCGAGCGACGAGCGCGACGGCGAACTATGACTTTTCTTACAACGCTTACGATTTAGAGATCGCGCAATCGTTGATCACAACCGAGCATTTGACATTGCGAATGGGCGGAACGGGTCGCGTTATGGATTTGGAGCAGGGCTTTGACGTCACGTACACAGGTGGCGACTTTCAAGTCCCATATCGCGGTTTTGAAACCAGCGACTACGTCGGTGGCGGACTGTTGCTCGGTACGGAGTTGAAGTGGCGCGTGACCAACCGCCTGACCCTTGGCATGGGCGCGAAAGCGGGCGCGATGTTCGGCACGTTCGACACTCGACTCTTTCTCCCTGATGACGAACCCGGTGTCCCAACGGATGTTCGCTCTAGCGAGCGTCGTATGTCAACGGTTCTGGAAATGAATGTTGGTCTCAACTATCGTCGCCCTTGGAGGCGATTCCTGCTCACTGGAGCAGCGGGCTACGAGATGACTCAATTGCTCGACTTCAGTGATCGCCGCGTCTTTAGCGACTCGCATATTGAAGGTCAGAACTCACACTTGATCGGTAATGTCAGCCTCGATGGTCTGTATGCCCGCGCCGGCGTAGATTTCTAGCCATAAGGTGGGAGTCCGGTCTTCGAAGATTGGGCACAGAGGTTGTTGATTGAATTTGGGAACGCCCGCAGCTCTTTGGAGTTGCGGGCGTTGTTTTTTTCGTCTCGGGCGAAGCCAAGGGAGGAACGCTGTTAATACCTCAACACTTGCGTGTTATTGCGGCGCGCCCTGTTCCGGCGTCTGCGGCACGAATTCGAATCGATATTCAGCCCCTAGCAATCGCCGCGTCATATGAACGATCTCTTGCGAGTGGCCCCGCAGATGCGACACACTTGAGATGATCGCTTCGGCCCCGGTCACTTCGAATCCCTGGACTCGACGGATACGTACTAGCTCGACGGCCGTCTGAGCGAGAATCGCGTTTTCAACCTCTTTGAGAGTTTCACTCAGAGGCTCCAGCAACTCTGCCCTTGCGAGCGGCGTTCTCTCGTCGAACTCAAGTGGACGATTGCGATTGTCTTCGCTGCCACCAATGCCGGAAACGATCCATTGCCGGAGATTGCCGTTGAGGTGAAGCAATAGATTCGCAACGCTATTCATCTCCGCACTCGGCCGACTCCAGAGCTGTTCGTCATCAAGCTGATCGACGCAATGCATTGCCTTCTTCCAGGCATCACGCAACTCCGCGATTATCGAACGCGTCAATTCACCGATCAGTGATTCCGATTGCACTTCTGGGCTCGCTCTGGCTGTCGACCAAACTATGCGAGGACAGGCAACACGCTTTTGCCAAAGTCCTTGTTCGCTTCTATAGCAAATTGTTCCCGCTGCTGATCAGCAAGTTCATAGAACACGTTGCGTTGACGCGGGACGAATCCTAGTTCGGAGATTGCGTCTCGGATCTGCTCAAGCGTCAGGAAATGGACCGTTCCAGCTTCAGCGACAACATTCTCTTCGATCATGAGACTGCCCATGTCGTTTGCTCCGAACAGCAGCGCAAGTTGGCCGATCTTTAAGCCCTGCGTCACCCAACTGGATTGGATATTTGCAAAGTTGTCCAAATACAAACGTGAAACCGCCTGCGTCTTTAGATACTCGTACGGCCCCACTTTGGCGACGTCGGCCATGTCCGTGTTGTCGGGCTGAAAGGTCCAGCAGATGTAAGCCGTGTAGCCGCCCGTTTCGTCTTGGGCCTGCCGCAATCGATCGAGGTGTTCGATTCGCTCCGCCAGTGTCTCGACGTGACCAAACATCATGGTCGCTGAGCTGCGTCCCCCTAGCTCATGCCATGTCCGCATCACGTGTAACCAATCGTCGGTATTCACCTTGCCGCGTGTGATCGCGTCACGGACTCGATCCACAAGAATCTCGGCCCCACCACCAGGAATGCTCCCCAACCCGGCGGCCTTCAACCGCTCCAAGACGGTGCGAATCGGAAGGTTGTTGACCTTAGTAAAGTGATGCAATTCGGGCGGACTAAACCCGTGGATATTCACTTGCGGGAAGCGACTCTTGATGTCATGCAACAGCTCCTCGTACCACTCCAATTTGAACTTGGGATGAAGTCCACCTTGCATCAATATTTGTTCGCCGCCAAGAGCGACGGTCTCCTCGACTTTCTTCAGCAACTCCTCGCGTGGCAGGACGTACCCTTCGTTGTCGCCGGGGCCTCGATAGAAGGCACAGAAGTCGCAAACCGCCGTGCAAACATTTGTGTAGTTAACGTTGCGGTCGATGTTGTAAGTGCGATACTCCTCAGAATGGAGCCGACGAGCGACAGCGTCGGCCGCTCGGCCGAGGGCGGTCAAGTCATTGCTCTCTAAGAGCGAGAGACCTTCTTCGCGCGTGAGCCGTTCGCCGGCAACTGCTTTGTCGAGGATTCGTGCGACCATAACTTTTGCTTCTAAATTTGACTCGCTTGCACGGCTTAACTGCACGAAGCATCGGCAGGTGCCATGCCAAGAACGACTGCGTGGTGTCTGAACAACTCGAGACCGTTTTGCTCGCGGTGTCCGAGGGTGAAATACAGATTGTCACGAAGGTACGAAAGGCATTCAGATTCGCTGAGCCCCACAGCCGCTGCTTCCTCCGATGCGATTCTATCGAGATTCGCCGTGCCTTCGTCCCTGGCTTGCTCGAAAGCGGAAGCTAATGCCGTCGTGTCGACGCCGGGACGCGAGACCCACATAGCAAAAACGAACGATAATTCTGACCAACGACACCATTGATCGCCAAGATCCCACTCGTCGATGAAGTTGCCCTCCGGCGGGTGGATCGCACGGTCGCCGATAAGCAGAATGGCGTCGGCGGCTGAATCGTCAACGCCGGCGCCTATAGGAAGCGATTCGAGGCGTGGCTTAAGTCCAAATCGCTGCTGCAACAAAATGCGAGCGAGCGCAACACTCGTACGAGAACCCTCGTCCAGCGCCAACGTGTTGATCTGGTCGAACGGAACACGCGTCAACAACTTTACGCTGAGCACTGGCCCACGACAGCCGATGCACGCGTTGGACACGATCTCGTAGCTCGCGTCTTGAAAGTACTCGACTGACGGTATCAGCGCCACGTCCAACTCACCGCTGGTAAGTTGGTCGGCCAATCGACTTGGCAAATCGTACGAGATGTCCGCATACGGTGCGATCTCGTCCAAGCGGTACACCAAGGGTTTGGTGTTCAGGTACGAAACGGCACCGACTTTGATGTTCTTGGGCATAACTCCAGCTTTCCAAACGCGAATTATAAGTTGTGATGCCGCGAGCCGCCAAGGGCTCACCAACAACCGAACCGCGTAATGGAGTCAGTCTTAACTTGGCGGTCTGACAGCCGAACGGAGGTCGGCCTGATCAAATGTCTTCCACGACGCGGGAAGCAGCGCTGTCGCGCAGACGTCTTCTTTCGTCATGGGGTGCCGAAATGCAAGGTCGCGTGCGTGGAGCGCGATCACGCGATCGCGAGGATCTTCTGATTGCAGACCGAACGCGGTTGTTGCGCCATACAAAGCATCGCCAACTACCGGAAAGCCGTGAGAACTGGTCTGGACGCGAATCTGATGATAGCGCCCTGTCTCAAGAGTGATCTCGAGCCACGTCTTTCCGTCAAAGCGATGCTTCACACGATACGTGAGAATCGCTCGCTTTGCGTTTGGCTGATCGGCATCTACGACTTCGCCGCGTGCTTTGTCTGCCACCTTGTGAAGGTGGTCGATCCATTTGCCATCGTCGTCGGTTACATTGCCCTCGACGATTGCCCAATATGTCTTCTCCACCAATCGGCCCTCAAATTGCTCACTGAGTCTTCTTGCCGCGCGAACATGTTTCGCAACGACTAACGCTCCCGAGACAGGCCGATCCAGTCGATGCGGCACACCGAGATATGCCTTTCCTGGTTTGTTCTCTCGCTCGATGAGGAACCGCTTGATTCGCACCTCCAGGCTATCGATACCGGGAGGCGCTTGAGTTAAGACGCCCGCTGGTTTGTTGACCACCAAGCACGGGCCTTCCTCGTAGAGGATGTCAAAACCACTGGGAGTCATAACAGACGGGACGATCAGTTGGAGAGTAGGAACTCGCTTAGTGTCGTTAGATTGTCGCTGAAGACTTGGCTCGAAAGATACTTCGTTCCGATCGGCATCTTGGCTTGGCCAACGAGTCGCTCGCCGCCGTACGTACTTACCCAGCGACCGTTCGAGTCGAGACCTTCGATTACACGTTCAATCGTTGGAATGTCGGATTGCGCGGCACGGTCGCGATTCGCCTGAACGCGATTTCCCTGCACCTCTTTGTACTGCTGCTCAAGTTGGTCGATGCGAGATTCGGTTTTCCAGCCGTAATGGCTTGGCAAGTCTGAGTCGTCATAGGTTAATGAGTAAGTATCACCTCGTCGCGACATGTAAAGTGGACGATTCGTTCTGAGTTCGTAGTAACGTGCGATCTGTCCGTTCGACAGTTGCGATCGGTTGAGCCAAGACAGTGCGCGCGGAATTGGCTCCAGGTACTTGCGGTCACCAGTCACTTGATAAAGTTTCATGAGCGTTTCGAGAACTTCCTGAGTCTCGTCACCCGAAACGCCTGGCGGCTCGAACTTTCTCGCCCAGATTGGTTGCATCACGTAGTTGTACTGCTGTGCCCATCCTGGTTGTGGTTCGGGCATCTGAGCGAGGATCAAGAAGTCGCCCAGATTGCGAGCTGCGGTTGCATATCGCTTTTCGTGGTATATCTTCGCTGCATCGATCAGCACGGCCGCGACGTATCCGGTGACGTTATCGTTCAGCGTGTACATGTCCCAGTAGTTCTTGATGCGGCCTTTGGTTCGCCAATCGTAATCCGGATAGTTGGCCTTCGCTGCCTGCTGCGGTTTGACGGGGGCCGTCCACACCTGTGGAAACCCACCGTTGGGGAACTGTGCTTTCAAAAGAGCATCGAGCGCGTCGATCGCCGAATCGTGAATCGTTTTGTTTTTGAAGTCGAGTACTTCGTCAGCGTGAATCATTAGAAGGATGGCGGACTGAGTTTGGCCATCGTCTAGCGACGAGTTGTTCTTTCCACTGCCCTTCCCGTTACGATAGGCTGCGGTTGTTCGACTCTTCGGATCGAAATCGACCGAATTGGTCCAACCGCCGGATTTCAACTGCCCATAGGCGACCGCCAGCGCGGCGTCCTTCGCGGCATCCAAATAGAATCGCTCGCCCGTGGCCTCGTACGCCTTGAGGTAGGCCAAGCCGACGGTCGGCGTTCCAGGCGGCTGAATCCAGATTTGATTCGTCGTCGCCACGCCTTCACCCCAACGCTGGCTCAAGTCGAGCGAGTAGTGGTAGACGTAACCACCGTGCGACGCAACTCGCCCTCGATAGAATTCAGCTGCAGTTCGCATCGTCGCGATCACTGGCTCGCGGAGCGCCGGCGTCTGTGCAGAGCAGTTGTCCGCGTCCGAAGAGACGACACCAATTGCGAAGACACTCGCAAACAAAACGACGCGAACGAACATTGCTCCAGCCTCCTGCTGTTATTACGGAGTCGCTAGCGCATCCGTGCCGGGTTGTTCGGTTAGCTTAAGGGCCATACAAGGACAATTCAGCGGCGAGCACCTTTTGAATGCGACTTGCCGATTCGACCAAGTGTGCCCGCGAGTAACTGTCCAGTTTGACATTGCTCTTCAGCATTTGGCCCATCCGTGCATCGAGCGACGACAAATCCGCGAAGGCGATCGTCTGACAATCGTCGGGGGCGGATGTCCGTCCCATCGCCAAGTTGGAAAGCGTGCGCAGATACTCGCGTTGCAAGCTGCGTCGCAGGCTGCTGATCGCTGGCTTGCGATTCGTAAAATCACCGTCTTTGATGGTGTCCAGTTCAGAGAAGATGGACTTGGTCAATCGTTCGATGAGTTCCGCGGTCGTAAGCAGGTCTTGGTCCGGCGCGGCCTTGAGTTCCGTGTCGTGAATCCGCTCCAGCACAGTCGACGATGTAAGCTGATCCAGGACGCGAGTCTGCCACATAGAAACAACGTCGTGCAGCGGGAAATCTTTCCGGTTCGTGTTCGACGATCCCCAATGTCGCCAGTTCGAGGCACCGAGATATTTGTATAAGTCGTCCGGGAATTGATATGGGTTGTCGCTGAAGACTTGTTCTTCGAGCAGCTTTAAAGCTTCGCGCTGCTTCGCGACGTCAATGATGCTTACCGGTGGCTTCGCATCCTTATCGCCTTTGTGGCTGCGACTAGTTTCCAGGCCGCCGACATAACGGGCGACAAAGAACATGCCCTGTCCGTGCTGAGATAGCAGGATGTTCAAGGCTCGCCGGGTCTGAGTGTAATCCTTGCCGTCCTCGGCAGTTCGGTTCACCAACTCGGGAAGGATCTCCTGCACAACCTTGGCCCGCATCTTCGCATACTCTAACGCATCGTCACCGAGGTCGAATCGGTTCGAGTTTGGATCAGGGTCGCTGCCAACTGTATCCTCATCCGTAGCGTACGCGAGCTGCGGTTCACCGCTGCGCGACGCGATCTTATTCAACTCTTTCACTTCGCCGGTCGTTCCGCCGGACAAGGGCTTGTAACCGTATTCGATGGCCCAATAATCGTACGGGCCGAGCGTGGTTGTGTAGTAGTCGCCTTGCTCCCATTCCTTCGAGACGATGTTTGTCGGGTTGTAATCCATCACGGAACCAACCATGCCATTGCTACTAGTCTTTGCGGGATCGTTGGCGTCCTTCAGGCTGAGCATCTTGCTGGCCTTGAAGTTATGTCGCAGACCGAGCGTGTGGCCGACTTCGTGCATCGTGACTTCCTTTAAGCCCTGCATGATGAGCTTCTCTTTTTGTTCGAGCGCTACTTTGGCATCGGCGCGAGCGAGAATCGCGGTGGTGCCAAACGCCATTTGGCTCGACATCCCCGTGCTGAGTCGGCATTCGGGATGATTGCTAACGAGGCCAAAAGCTCGCGAAGCTTTATCCGTGGGTGGATCGAGCGGACCACCTGTCATCGCCGCGACGTCCTGCGGTGTCAACGTCTCGAACTCTTCCTTCCAAAATTTGAGGAAGTCAGCATCGAAAATGATGTCCGCGTCGAGGATCTGGCCGGTGTAGGGATTCACACGAGATGGTCCCATCGCGAACCCCGCGTCGGCCGTGATCCAACGAAATGTGTTGTAATTGATGTCTTCCGGATCCCAGTCCGCGTCGTCTGGCTGTTGGCGAACTTCAATCGCGTTCAGCCATCCGGCCTTCGCAAATGCCTTGTTCCATTCGGAGATTCCCTCGCGGACCGCCTGGCGATACTTGTGGGGAACAGTCTTCTCGATCCAAAAGACGATCGGTTCCTTCGGAGGATAAGGAGCTTCCGTCGCACCCGGCGGCTTCTGCAAGTTCCATCGATTGACGTATCGCACGAATTGGTCGCGATCGCTGATCTTGTTGTAGTCTTTGCGCACAGTCAGGAAGTAACCGACTCGATCGTCTGCCATCCGAGATTTGTAGCCGGTGGAAGCGAGCTTGCTAATCGAATAGTGAACATTGATCGTCATCCCGCGAGAATCCGCAACCGTATCAAACTCGAAACGACCGCTCGAAGCGTATGTCGCGGCGACTTCCAATTCGACGTTCTTGGGAAATGCCTTGATGGATGCCCAAGTCGATCGATCGGATGTAAACCCGAATCCCGGAAGAACCTGACTGATCTGTGGGAGATCGCTCATGAATACCGGCGTCATGTCGACGAGGTCGCCACCCTTGGGACCCTTCGAAACTATTCGCAGGCTGAAGAGAACGCTGTCAGTATAGGCATTCTGCAATGCGAAGTTCTCGGGGTATCCCTTCTTAGCTTCGAATCGAACATTCCGTCGAATCACATGAACTCGGTCATCAATCTTGCGGAACTTCCAGACCCAATCATCTCCGAATCCCCAGCTGTAACCGCCAAGCAATGGACTCATCCCAACGCCCTTGGCGATTGAAATGAGAACGATGAATTCCGAACCGTAGTCAGAGCTGCCCATCTCGGCGTACAGCTTGTTCCCCTTCTGGTGCAGCGTCATCATGCCTGTGTGTGTCTTGGCATCCTTTAACAGGGCGGCATACGGCGGTGCAGGAGGTTTTGGCGTGGACGAAGATGAAGTCGGCGAAGAACTTGATGTAGCCGGTGCTGCCGTCGCCGCCTTTGGATCGGCAGCGTCATCCTTTGGCGTGTCCGAATCGTCAGCGAATGTAACGGAAGCGGAAATCAGTCCGATGGAAAATACGACCAGGATTCTACGGAGAGCACTTGAATTCATGATTCTTATTCCTAAGCAAAGTAGGCGGGATCGCGCCGTCACGCGTTTCTGGAAGGGTGATTGTGTCAGGGTGTGCGCCTAAGCAAGGTAGGTAAAATATACACCATCGTTAGGCAATTGCGACTCTTACGCCTAAGAAGGCTAATGGCTACATTTTAGCCGCCCACGGATTGTCTAGGCAAGTTGGCGATGAGTGTACGGAATTCGCGGGATTTGCCGACTGTTCCGGGGGGAGAACTGATCTCGTTCCACAGTGAGGCTGAAGCAAAATGTCCGATCTAGCCAGCGTGGCAGGTGTCCTAAGCCACTATCCAGGCGTCGCTGCTCAGAGTGTCGAGTCGCTTGGCGGAGCGGGCGGATTCAGCGGAGCTGCGTTCTGGAAAGTGAGTTGCGGCGATTCCACACTCTGCCTTCGTCGTTGGCCAAAGGAGCACCCGAGTCGCACCCAACTGCAGTGGCTCCATGAAGTGATCTGTCGCGTGTCGGCTAATGGATTTGCAAAAGTGCCCACTCCGATTCAATCGCGCGGTGGCCAGACGTTCGTTTCGTTGGAGGGACAATACTGGGAACTCACCGCTTGGCTACCGGGTACGGCGGACTTTCGTGAGCATCCGACGAGCAATCGACTCGATGCAGCTCTTGTCGCGCTGGCACAGTTTCATCAAAGTGCTGAGTCGATTGAGTCAGTCGCAGGTGCTGCTCCCGGTATCGCGACGCGGCGCGAGCAACTCGATCGATTGTGTTTGGGTGAGGCGGAGGAGATGTCGCGAGCCGTCGCCGCGATGGACTGGGCCGAATTCCAAAGTCGCGCAGCCACGATCATGTATTGGTTCGACGAACTCTCGGCAGAAACGAAGCCCATCTTGGAACTCGCGAGTCGGTCGCGGTTCCGACTGCAACCCTGCATTCGCGACGTCTGGCATGATCACGTCCTTTTCGAAGGTGAAGAAGTAAGCGGAATCGTCGACTTCGGTGCGATGCGAGTGGATCATGTTGCGTGTGATGTTGCCAGATTGCTGGGGAGTCTCGTGGGTGGAGACCGAACGAATTGGAAACAGGGCCTTGCCGCGTATCAGTCGCTGCGCCCGTTATCGCTCGATGAATTGGCGTTGGTCGACGCATACGACCGAAGTACGGTGTTGTTATCTGGAATGAACTGGGTGCAGTGGGTCGCCGTAGAGCTACGCAAGTTCGAGAACCATGAAGTTATTCTCGCACGGCTAGACGAGATTATCGCGAGGCTTGCTGAAATGTAACGAGGCTGTAACAGGGAGCGTGTTTGTACTCCACCTCACCGAATGAGCTGCGTACTACGTCGATAATGGTGTACAGGATGATTTGCTCCGCGAACGAGTGAGTTTTCCTTTAGCAGAGTGAGAATCCTCGTACGAGAATCTTCCAGATCGTCCGTTGACCCGGGTTTTCAACATTCCATAGAATCAACCGATGCCCCGCCAGACTCTCTCCAAAGGTATTAACAGCATGAATCGGCTACCCACGGCTGCCGCCTTCTTCGTCGCTTGCCTTATAACGCTCGCCGAATCAATCACGGTTGGACAGGACACGCCGGCCTCGCCGCCGTTGAATATTATCGACCAATTGGGAATTCCAGGTTTGGGCGGACCTTTGGGCGGCGATAAAGCGACGTTTTCCGCGGAGTTTCAAGTTGTCGAGGGTACGCGAAATGGTCGCCTCTCTGTAACGGCGACGATGGAACCCACATGGCACGTTTACTCAGTGACCCAGCTGGCGGGCGGCCCACAACGCAGTGTGATCAAGCTTGCGTCGGCAGACCAAGCGGCAATCACCGGCGAATTCAAACCAGATGCCGCACCTCACGTGAAGAAGTACGAGTTCTTCGATGTTCCGGTCGAAGAGCATGACGGTGTAGTTGTCTGGACAGCACCGATTCAGCTCGCCAATGGGATCGACCCGGCAGCAACCGAGCTGCAAGTGAAATTCAACGGCCAGGTCTGTCAGGACAAAGGCTCTTGCATTCCTATCGCCAACAAGCCTGTCGTCGCCAAGTTCGCGGGGTATTACAAAGAGTCGCCCATCGTTACCGAGTTTCGGACGAAATCGGCTCATGTCACGCTACGTGGAACGATTACACCAGCGACCGTTCAGCCCGGTAGTTCCTTCACGATATCGCTGAGCGCTGATCCCGAATCGACGTGGCACATTTATGCTTACGCGCCGCAAGATCCAAAGCTCATCTCGAAACCAACGCTGATCGCCGTCAGCGAACCAAACGAGTGGAAGGCGTCTACGTTCACTGCGTCAGTGAAACCGATTGAACATGAATTGGGCCTAGAGGAGGAACCGCTAGTCTACTTCCACGAGGAGCCGGTCACTTGGTCCGTCGAAATCAAGGTGCCCGCCGACGCGACTCCTGGTACGCACACGATAGCCGGATTGATCGGATATCAGACATGCACGCTTGCCAGTTGCGATCTTCCGACTGGCGCGTCCTTTCAAGGGACGATAGAAGTCGGTGATGACGCGGTCGTGGGTACATCGCTACTTAGTTTCACGACGTCCGAGTACAAAGATGCTGCCGATCTAGCAAATCGGCAAACAAAGGAAGTAACGCCGCCCAGCGATCAGATCGCTGCGACAGATACAACGCTCGACTTGGACAACCTCGACACGCAGAGCACAACGGCCGAACTATCAACACCGGTCGTATTATTGATGGCGTTCGTGGCCGGCTTCATTTTGAATTTCATGCCGTGCGTGTTGCCAGTTATTGGACTTAAAGTGATGGCGTTTGTTCAACAAGCGGGAGATAATCGTGCACGAAGCTTCATGTTAAACGTCTGGTACAGCCTTGGGCTGATGTCCGTCTTCTTGATCCTCGCGACGCTCTCGGTATTCATGGGGCTCAGTTGGGGCGAGCAGTTCAGTAGTGTGACGTTCAACGTGATCCTTACGTCGGTAGTCTTCGCGTTCGCGTTGAGTTTTGTCGGTGTATGGGAGATTCCAATTCCAGGTTTCGTGGGATCGGGAAAGGTCGGTGGTCTCGCAACGAAAGAAGGTGCGTCCGGTGCATTCTTCAAGGGAGTTCTTACGACCGTGTTGGCGACACCATGCAGTGGTCCGCTTCTCGGATCGGCATTGACGTGGGCGGTCGTGCAACCGCCGGTAATCGCCTACGCAGGTTTTGGCTGTGTGGGACTTGGTATGGCGAGCCCCTATTTGTTAATCGGAGCGTTTCCCGAACTGGTGTCGTTTCTGCCGAAGCCCGGTGCGTGGATGGATACGTTCAAGCACATGATGGGCTTCGTGCTGTTAGGCACTGTCATCTTCCTGTTAACATTCATCCCGATCCCGTACGTCGTTCCAACAGTCGCTTTCATGATGGGACTCTGGGCGGCATTTTGGTGGATCGGTCGTGTGCCACTTACGGAATCGCTCGACAAAAAAGGGGCTGCTTGGGTAGCGGCGACTGCGTTTGCCACCGTCACCGGATTGTTTGCTTATGGAGCGCCGATTGAACCGATTCGATCTACGAATCTTGCATCGATTATGACGGCTCGATTTCAAAGAGCCGTCGATAAGGAAATCGGAGTGCGAACCGAGACTATCGGAGATCTTGAAGATCGCGTTCCGCGATCCGACAGTAATGAACTTGCTTGGAAGCCGTATACTCAGGAGTTACTCGAACAACTGACGTCCGAGAAGAAAACCGTCTTCGTCGATTTTACAGCCGACTGGTGACTGACTTGCAAATCGAATGAGGCGGTCGCCTTGAACACGAACGATACCAAAGCATTTATCGAAAAACACGGGATCATCGCACTGCGAGCCGACAAGACTCAACCAGCGCCGGAAATTGATCGTTTGATGGAGCAACTTGGCCATCAATCAGGAACGATTCCGTTCTATGCCATCTTCCCTGCCGGCAGCCCCAACAAACCGATTCTTTTGGACGGAGTCTACACGTCACCGAAGCCATTCTTGGAAGCCTTCGAGAAAGCGGGCGCGTCGTCTATCGTAAGCGAGTCACTGGCGAATTCCGGATTGAGGTAACGCGAGCGGCTTGAGATACGGCGTATGCCGTTTGAATGTGGTGTCGCAACCTAGTAGTCGGTCGCCGCTCAATCTTGGGGTTGGACGTGGCTGAGGCTTCCAGCCGCAGCGTCTGTAAAACTGCGGCTGGAAGCCCCGGTCACAGAATGCTCGCAACCGAACACTAAGCAGCGGCAGACCACTAGGTTCAACCAGAAGTTAAGAGCCAGCAACTCCCGCCGTCGAGTCATCACGAGATCAAGAATCATGACCTACTAGAGTTTAACTCCAGCAGTTCCCCAGGCATATTCACGGAAACTTGCCTCTGTCGAAGATGGATCGTTTCTCGTCCCATGTCACTCGCCACGAGTTGTTAAAACACACGCAGGTTCGTTGGTTCTCGAAAGTGCGTCGGCGGCGGGTCGGATCGATCAGTGCGAGTCCCTACCGTTAGCGCACCTTCTCCGACTTGCGTTCCTTCTTCCTTCTAATCATCTCAAAGGAATGTTCTTCGGCTGCTTTTCCGCCAACGAACTTCGTCCAGGTTGAACTGATCGAGTCCTTGTCGACAAACGTGAGCTTGCCCTGGTGCATGTGCGCGTCGTTTATCGAGGCGAGGTTGGTCGCTGATACAAAATTGAAAACGATCGTATTTTTCTTGTCCCCGATCGTCGCCTTCAGGCGCGGCTGGTTTCCGAGCATGCAATAGTGGTTCAACATGACGTCGTCGCCGTCCAAGTGGTAGACCGTGACCATCTCCATCGGCGATCCCGGAAACTGGCGTTCAACGACCGCAGATCCGCCCGCGATGACACGGACGCTGAGTGCCACCTGGCCCTTCAGGTCCTTGTGCTCCCACTCGCCCGACAACGACTTGATCTTCTCAAAGATCGCTTTCGCTTGATTGGCTTCTTTGCGGTCGTTGGTTTTCGCCTCGGCGTCTATTTCAACGGCCCCAGTAGAGTTCACAAGCGCCAACACGAACAACAAAAGACCAGTGGCGAGGCTTCGATGGATCATTGACGTTCTTCCTCTATTCAATGGATTGCGGTAGGCGAACAACACACGATGGATTGAGGGAATTCAATATCAATCAACATGTTAGCGATTGCAAGCGTCGGCCAAGCAAAAGGCGCAAAGGCAGGTAGGCCGGACCGAGCGTAGCGCCGTTCCGGCAGCGTCAGTATAAACCTGCGCCACCTTTCATCCCATTGCCGGAGCGGCGTCGCTCCGCTTCTTGATCCGGCCTACTTGGCTCCAGAGTACACCCTCTGGGAGATTGTCATTCACATGCGATATCAGTGCATTTCCGACCACAGCTTGCCACTTTTCGAACGTCAGAGGAATGCAATGTTGAGCTACGTCATCTGTAATTGCATCCGCGGCGACAATTGAAATAGATGACAGCGGCACAGATATGAATTCTAGAGCGACCGTCACTTCTGCGGGAATGCTGGGCTTTGGCACGAGCCAGTTGTCCTTCACTTTGCGCTTCGTTATTGACCAGGATCGAGCGCCTTTCGTCTGTTCATCAACTTCGAGTCGATAAAGAGCTTCATTGATCGAATTCTCGAATTGAGGCAACGACGTCCCGTCATTGAGAATTGGACTATCGGAATCGTTTGACAGAATCTTGCCTTCGAGACTGTCCAGAATCTCAACTTTGTCACCTCGAGTGAGCCGAAAGACGAATCGAATGTATGCCTCGTCGATCGTGTGGCTGATTGGTCGCGGTCTTCGTTTCACCGATTTATTCAGCTGAGACGATACGACGTCAACTGGGGTGGCGTCGCTCCGAAGTGTGTCGAAGAAGAAGCGTGGGGCGAACCAACGTAGGCCGAATCAAGGAGCAAAGCGACGCTGCTTCGGCGTGGGTTGAGTGGTGACGTGTACCTATCCTGGACATGCCGGAACGCGCTGCACTTGGTCCGGCCTACTCACTATCTCGGAAAACATTACGCCGAGAAGCCGTCGTCATCGGGCATTTCGATCTGGTGATCTCGCTCACCGAATCTCGTCAGGCACTACCGTGAAGACGCACGGGTTTGAAAGGCGGAGAGGCCGTTTGTTGATCGAAGGAACTCAAGGGGCAGCTGCCGCGCCAGCTCGGGTCAGATGCCTCCAATCGAGGCTAACCGCGACCTTGTGAGACGATCTTCAGTTGGATCTTACTGATTAAGTTCGCGCATTGTGTCAGGAAGATCGAGAAAGAGCGATCACCTCGGAGTTCTTCTTCGGTGAACTCGTGGAGTGCCTTCAGTTTGATTCGTGTTACGTCGTCGAGAAATGCTTCGAGCTTAGCGACATCCGTTGTGTTCATTTGAGCGGTTTCGATTTGAAGGGTCTCTTCCAGAAATCGATCGAGATAATCCTTTTGCCGGCTGATCGCTTCCTGATTCTCTTTGTCGCGCAGCCGCCGCAGACGGTGCCAGAGGAGGTAGACCCCCGCTCCGAGTGCAAAAAGCAACTCCTTGCCGGCCGCCAAGGTTTCCATCACGTTCGCCATAAAGCCAAGATCGTCCGATGGATGGAAGTAGCGTTGAGCCTGCGAGTGCAAGCGTGTCGAGACCCATCGCGCAGCTTCATGACGAGGAATCAGCGTTGGTACTTGTAGGCGAAGGTCTTCCTCGTGGATCGCCGTCAGAGCTGCATCGACTAAGGTTCGATGAGCGTCTGCCCGCGCGACAAGGTAGGCGGTCGTTGCTAATGTCGGCGTGGGACGTTCGGGAACAGCCGGACGCTCAGAGAAGAGGCCTGTCGGAATCTCCATCCGGCGAAAATAAGGGTCGCGCATTTCGATGGCGGTCGCGTCGAGGATTGGAAGCAATTGGAACTCGTTTGTCGCGAGTACCTCGTTCACGTCTTGGTTTTCGATTCCCGTCGTCACGATCGCGGCGTCGAGTTCCGGCGTGTCGAGCAATTGCTTGAAGTAGAGATCGTTCTGGCCAAACTCGTCCGGATCAATCTCAAACCGTGCCAAAAGGTTGATCGCGCTGGCGCGCATTCCAGAACCCTCACGACCGAGGGCAACGTTTCGGCCCAGTAGATCTGCCATCGATTCCATATCGTGATCTTTGCGAACAATCACCAGTACCAATTCCGGATAGAGAGGTGTGATGACTGTAACTTCGTCCATCGCGACCGCTCCTCCCTGAACGATGGCCAGATGCGCCTCTTCATGATTAAGAAGTTCGACGTTCTTAACCGATCCTGCGGTCGTGAGCACGTCGGGCATTCGCCCGAGGCGTTTGCGAAGCGATGTTTGAAGCTCCGCGCCGAGAGCATAGTACAACCCGCCCTTCTCACCTGTTGCAATAACAATCTTGCGAGGAAGCGTTTCGCGACCGGCGAACCAGATCGTGACCGATAGAATCAGGACGACGAGCATCGACCATGTGAGCCACTTCCCAAGCGTTTTTGTCTTGATGACTGGCATCTCGCTGGGTCTCTAGTCGATGATCTTGCTGATCGGATACTCGACGATGCCTTTCGCACCAGCCGCCTTAAGCTTAGGAACGATCGCGCGGACGACACTCGCTTCGACGATCGTATTGATGTCGGCCCAATCGGGATCGGAAAGCGAAGAGACGGTTGGTTTCTGCAAGGCCGGAAGCAACTCCAGAATGGTTTCGAGATGATCTCGCGCTACATTCATCATCAATCCAACTTTGCCTTCGGCAGCTAGGCATGACTGAAGCATTAACGCGATGTTGTCGAGTTTGTCGCTTTTCCAGGCGTCTGCGCGCGCAGTCTTGTTCGCGATGAAACGCGTCGTGCTTTGCATCACCTCGTCGAGAATTCGCAAGTCGTTGGCGCGGAGCGAACTGCCGGTTTCGGTGACTTCAACGATCGCATCGGCGAGCTTTGGCGGTTTGACTTCGGTTGCCCCCCACGAAAACTCAACGATAGCGTTGACGCCGTGCTTCGCAAGATAACCCTTGGTCAGTCCAACAGCTTCCGTCGCGATGCGTTTACCTTCGAGGTCCTTCACACTTTGAATTGGCGAATCGTTCGGAACGCACAAGACCCAGCGAACCGGTCGGCGACTGACCTTCGAAAACACCAATTCACAGATCTCCACGACATCAGCTTCAGTTTCGACGACCCAATCGCGTCCGGTAATGCCAGCATCGAGGATTCCCTGCTCGACATAGCGCGCCATCTCCTGTGCCCGGATCAGCAGACACTCGATCTCCTCGTCGTCAATCGTCGGGTAGTACGATCGCGAGGAAAACGTGATGTTGTAACCGGCCTTCTTGAACAAGGCAGCCGTTGACTCTTGCAAGCTGCCGGCTGGAATGCCGAGCTTAAGGACTTTGTCAGACATCGATCAACTCTTCTTATAGACTTCGGCTGGATCGAAGACGCGTTCACCGATGACTTCAATCTCGCCGGTTGTGGGATCTACTTTGCGGAAAAAACAGCTTTTGTAGCCTTCATGGCAAGCGGCACCGCCGACTTGTGTAACTTTGACAAGCAACGTGTCCGCATCGCAGTCGTAATAAATGGCATGGAGCTTTTGGACGTTGCCGCTCTCTTCGCCCTTGCGCCACAGCTTCTGGCGGCTGCGGCTGTAGTAGCACACGCGGCCCGTCTTTAAGGTTTCGTCGTACGACTCTCGGTTCATGTACGCAAGCATCAGTACATCGCCCGAATCTACATCCTGAGCGATGGCTGGAATCAAGTCTGACTTACTAAAGTCTGGGCCGCTCACCGGCTTTCCTTTCCATTCATTCGTTTAACGGCAAGCCGAAGGCGACAGTGTTTCAGCCACGAAGTCGCCTTCGGCTTGCCGTTAAACGATGTGTTCACTCGAACTTACACATGGGATCACGCCTCAAAAAGTGGCGTGATCCAACTAGCTACCGTATCAGGAAGGTCGCTGTCTCGCTAGGCTCGGCGCTGGGGCGAGACGCTTGATACGAGTGGTCCATCGAGCGATTCTCAGCCGTCGATCGAGGTGGCTGCGAAGTCAGAATCTGGCCGACGAGGTCTTGGGTGGGAAACGACGCCAGAACGTAGGTGTTCCTGCCATCGAGGACTTCCACGCGAGTTGTATGAGCCGCGCCAATCGGCTGTCCGTGATGAGCGGGATGCAAAGTCAGCTGATGCGTACCGATAGGCAACTCGAGTCGCAGCACCTGGATCGTTTCTGGCAGCAAGCCCCAGCAACGTGTGTCGGCTTGCTCGCTGGCTTCCCACATGACACCGGCCGCATCGAGTGCAAAGTTTTCGACTCCATCTTCGATATCCAGCGATTCTTTGGATGCATAGACGATCGTCTTCTTCAGGACACGCCGCACAATTGCTCGCGCGATGACTTCGTGCTCCTCGGCGGCGAACTGAGCGACCGCAAGCTTTCCTACGTCAGTGACCGTTTGCGTCAGTGCTTCTGGATTGCCGTTCACATCGACAGCGACTGAATCGACCGTGTTGGCCGGCACGACGATCATCGGTATCTTGATCGGCGCAATCGTCGGCGGGAGCGTATGGTCGCCCGCAGCACTGATCAGACGATCGGCGATTAGCAGCGAGTCGCTTGTCACTGCGGCAACTCTCTCTTCCTTATAGGGACCTCGACCGACCAAAGCGAAGAGATACACCACGCCGTTTCCGGGGGCGGAATGGACACCAGTTCGGACTCGCTCCAAATCGAACTGGGCGAATTCGAACGTCGGCTCCCATTCGGAGACCTTAGCGAACGCGCGTTCAGCATCGTCATAGTGAACGTGCGATTCCTCTTGAACAACGCCACGCAGATAGGCACCAATGGCGACGTTCGCGATGAGAGCTTCCGGCGGTTTGCCCGACGCGGTCGCCGCTCGTTCCGCAAACTCTCGCTGTTTCTGATCTACCTGCAGACAATATGCCGTCGCGTCGGCCCCGTCATACATAATATTGCTGATGGCGAGCATGGCTCGGACCATCACTTTCTCGTAATCTTCACCCGCGTAAGCGACGACCGTATCGTCTGTAAGCAGCGACAAACCCGACTCGGCGACGGAGTTCTGTTCTAAGTAATCAAACTTATCGCGAACATCGCGCAAGAGTGTTTCCGCACCGGCGGGATCGCCCTGCGCGAGCAACACCACGGCGCGATCGAGCACCAGGCAGTCGCGCTCTTGAGGAAGATCCGCTTCCGCTAGTTCAAGTAATGAAGCCGCAGCGCTCAGGTCATTGGCAAAGTAGGCCTGCCTCGCGCTACGCACACGATGAGCGTGTGTCGAACAACCGGCGAGCGCAGCCACAATCGCCGAGGCGAATATTACCGCCGCCGTAGTACCAGATCTCGAAAGATAGAGCATCGCGCCCGCTTTGCATGCCTCAAGATTGACGCGTGAACGGGTTGTAGTTCATCCACTTGCCAGCACGCGAATGATGATAACCTTTTCGGACCTTTGCGGATTCTTTGTCATACTGTCCGGTGTGGACGTTTACCATCTCGAGCGTCAACAGATAGTCGCGCTGATAGTCCTGGTTGTTTTCCGTTGTTCCGGAGGTCAGCGTTGCATAAAGAAGGTAGTCGAAGGGCTGGCCTTGTTGTTCGAGCGCAGCCATGAACAATCGCATGTTTTCAGGAACAAAAAGCGCATCGGGGCGCAGACGCGTTTCGTACAAGGCAGAGTCGACGAATCGACGGCTGATCGGATCGAACATTTGAGCTTGCAAAATCTGTGAGTCGATTTGCTCGTAGATCTGGTCCTTGAAGTCGCCAAGTTCTTCAATGCTACGGTTTTCGACGCACACAAAGCAAATTCGCTTGGGAGCGGGTGGCCCGGCGTTGAATGCGACGGAATGAAGCTGAGTCTCTTGACGACCGAGCAACTTCGCGACGCTTTTGTTGATCAGCGGCTTGAAAGTCTCGGCACCAGCGGTATGGCTGCCGACCATGTCCGCTTGATTATCGTTGATCACATGGCCGAATTGATGTGATCGACAGCCTAGCGCAATGCTTATCGGAGCCGTTGCAAGCCCGAGTCGAAGAAAATCCCGTCTTTGCATCTCCCCCGTTCTCCATTCGCGTTACGTGAACTCTGTCTCCTTTCCTTCTTCGGGTGTTGTGCCCCAACAACTCGACACAACTAGTCAAGGCAATGAGGGAGGCCAAAAGCTGGGGGGGCACGGCGAAATACACAACTGTTCGTGGCGGGAATTGGCACGCTAGCACTGTCTCGGTGCGAGACTAGGCGAACGCACGAATTGCGATTGCGCCTGCTTGGCCCTGAGGCGAGATGTTTATGTTGATAAAGCTATCGCCAGGCGAGGCACTTTGCTTGGCGGCACTTATCGGGCAGTCTGCATCTTCATCCTCGTAGTTAAGGATTGGGAAGAGTTCGCCTTTTTGCATCGCGAGAAGGCTGGCGACGATCTCGACGATTCCGCTGCCTGCACCAAGGTTGCCGAAATAGCTCTTCGCCGCAGTCACGGGAATCGGTGCCCCCCGGTTCGCGAACGTTGCTTGAATTGCCGCCGCTTCAGCGGCATCGCAGGGTATTGTCGAGAGCCCGTGTGCGTGAATGTGGCCCACTTCGTCAATGCTCAATCCTGACGTTCGCAACGCTTGCTGCATCACGTTTCGAAGGGCGACATCGGTTTGCGGTACGCCCACTCGATCCGTGACGGTCGATGAACCATATCCGACGACTTCGCCGAGAATATTCGCACCGCGAGACTTTGCTGTTTCCAGTTCTTCCAGCATGATCGCCCCGGCTCCCTCGCCGAGAACCAGGCCCGTTCGGTTGCGATCGAAGGGGCGACTTAGTTTTGTTGGATCATCGCTTCCGTTGGCGATTGGCTCTTGAAGAACGACGTGAATTGAGCGCAGTGAATGGACACGCGTCCCGGTGGCACCCGCGATGATTGCATCAGCACTCCCGCGCGCGATCGTCGAGTAGGCTTCGGCAACAGCAAGGTTGGCGGATGCTTCTCGCAATGTGATCGAGTTGTTTGGGCCACGCATATCATTGTAAATCGCGATGTGGCTGGCTGGCATGTTCGGCAAGTATTTGAGCAGCCAAAGCGGAGTGACTTTGGGCAATCCGTCTTCTGCCCAGCGATCAAACTCAAACCGACCTTGTTCGTCGCAGGAGTTCCTGACGCCCTCAGTAAACTCTTCCGGCAGCGTCATGATGTAGTCCGAGCCATAGACCACACCCGTCCGATCGTTATCGTATCCACCTGGCTCAAGCCCCGCATCGGTCATCGCTAGTTGTGCTGCCGCTACTCCCATTTGAATCTCGCGGCACATCACTTTCAGGCCCTTGCGAATGGCCTTCTTACGACCTGAATCGAGCGGCCCAAAATTATCGATATGTCCGGTGAAATCGGTCGCTTCGGCACCGAAACAAGTGGGGAGATTCTCGGTCGAGATCAATTGTAATTTGGCCACGCCGCTTCGGCCGTTCCGCAGTGCATCCCAGAGGCTTTCCTTGGAATTCCCGAGAGGACTCACGACACCGACACCAGTAACAACGACACGGCGATTCGAATCAGCAGACATATTCGGCAACACTGAGGAAGAAGATGAAAGGCAGGACAGTCCATATCCTACATTGCAAGTGCCCACGCGGGCAGCCGGTATTCATCCGAGGCGGATTCGGCAAATGTCATTCTAAATGGACACGATTCCGACGTCGAGATGCAGCTAACGAGCTTGGAGTTCGGCGTTTTAGCAGATTTTGCGGCGAGCCGATTCAATATCTTCCGCGATAGTTTGGGCTCGACCGATCCGCGGAACGCTGATCGCCCAGCAAGGTTTGGCTTGCTTTCCCGTTGCTTTCGATGAAGAGTAAAGCGTCCGCTCGGCCGCGATCGGCGCCCAGCAACTTCGGGAGGCCGAGAGGAGTTCGTTCTGCAGCTGGTGTCGCGACAACCCCACAACTCAGCAAAAGAACCTGATCGGTGGGCCAGCGAAATCGCTCGTGCAGCCGCCAACTGACCAATTGGGGCACCTGCACCTGAACCGTTTGTCGGGAAGTCGTGACCGTTGGCACGTCGATGTTGACCGGAAGTAGCTTCTCGACTTGATCGATTTGGCACTTCAGGATCGCGTCGACGCTACGTTCGTCGAGAGCAAGCAACGGACTGATCTGTAGCGAATAACCTTCCTGAATCTGTCCCATTTCCAACTCGTACGCCGGGAACGCGTTCTCCCTTAATTGTACGGAGCGCGTGTAATTTCGAGGATGCAGCGCAGAGATGGTTTGTGATTGACCGTTGTGGATCAAGAGATTCGGCGAGTTGTGCTCGCGGAAGTCCACGCGTTTACGGAGTTCGCCAACCAGGATCACTGCGTTCTCTTTCGATAGCAACCAAGCGTCGACACCCGCTGACTGGACTGTCACGCTCTGCATCAGAGGAAGAGCTTTGGCTCGCCAGTTGGGATTGCCAACGGTCACGAGTCGGACACCGAACGCGTGAGATTCGGCCCGGCTGCTGACCAAGCGGTCCACGACGTCTCGGACGACCGACTGCATTTCGTCGGTGTGGTAGACTCGCAGCGTGTCCTTGCCGGCGTTCAGAATTCCAAACGGTTCCGTAAACCAGACCTCCGTGCCTGTCTCTCTTAGAATCCAGTCGATCACTGCCTGCTCAGGGCGTTCTGTTGTTGTGACGCGTGAAGTGTATGGCCGAATGTCATACTCCCGCCACTTCTGATTGTGATCGCGAGGAAGAACGCCATCCCCTGCCGAGACTTTGGTTATGGTCAGACCGCGCGGTTCGAGCGTCGGTGCCGCCTTGTTCGCCGTTCCGACCGCTTCGCCAGAGACGTCGTCACCGGTTTCTTCGTTGCTTGCTGGCCGTACAGTTCCGACTTCGCGAAACTTCAGTTGGCCGATCGCCGAGCCCACAAACGTGCTGATACTGCATATGCTGAAGCACAACGACAGGCAGTAGAGTTTTGGAGACATCTTGTTTCTCCGGAAATGTTAAATGCGGTTTCAGAGGCGCGAAACGAGCAGGCTGCAAGCCACGAGAGACGTGGGCTGCTGAACAAGTGGCGCGGAGTATAGGTAGCTCCGCTGCTACCAACAAGAGAGATTCGCGAGTGCGAAGTTGAGCGGGGACAAATAGAAAACGCCCGCGCAACCAACTGGCCGACGGGCGGTCGTTTTAAAGATTCTGTCTTGTGTTCAGCCCAGATCGCACCAACTGCACAAAATAGGATCCACTCGCTATTCGCCGAGTGGATCCTTCTTCTCAGTTAGTACTGGAAGCGTTGGCGACAACTCTGCGTTCAGCGCAGTGAAGTCGGCCCACTCCTCGGGGAGGTTGTCTTCGTGGAAAATCGCTTCCACCGGGCATTCCGGAACGCACGCTTCGCAGTCGATACACTCATCGGGATGAATGTAGAGCATCTGCTCACCTTCGTAGAAGCACTCCACGGGGCATACAACTACGCAATCGGTGTACTTGCATGCAAAGCAAGGCGCTGCAACCACATGAGTCATGAATCGAGTCTCCTGATGCGTCAATCGTAGAAATCGCCCACACTAGCGTAACGCAGGCGTTAAGAAACATGTCGGTACGGTGTCTTGTCGTTCCTCATCGAAACTTTTAAGTTTCTGAAGCATTCCCGCATTTCTATCCAGCCACCCAGTTTGCCCGCAGTAATAACTTCCCACCGGCGAACGGCGACCCTCTTGCAATCGCAATAAGTTCTTGCCTGCGAAGCACTTTTGATGCATCGAAGCGACAAGGCTTCGCGAATGTTAGTGCTGTCGGAGGTAGCTGTCAAGCCGTTGGGGTATCTCGGGTTTGGCGTGGCAAAAATATCAGACTTGCTTCACCTTCTAACCGTATCTAAAATCAATAATATCTTGACTTTTGATCGTTCTGACGGCATGGAAGCCTCTCAAACGCCTGGCTGATGCCGTGTACATGGCGGAGAAATGGCCGTGTCACTATCTGACATCGACCGAGATCTGTTGCAACGTTGCCTGTGTAGCGGTTCGCGCGCCTGGGAAGACTTTGTAGATCGCTTTCTGGGGCTCGTGGTGCATGTTGTAAATCACACGTCGCAATCACGCTCGATACGACTGTCCCCTCAGGATAGGGAGGACCTGGCCGCAGAGGTTATGTTCACAATCGTGGACAATGACTTCGCCGTCCTGCGTCGCTTTCGCGGTGACAGTAGTCTTGCAACATATTTGACCGTGATCGCTCGACGAGTGGTCGTCCGCGAGTTATTAAAGCGAAAGACGAGTTCAGCAAGTCTTGTAGGGGTCGCTGATCGCGCCGACCCACGGGCTCGGCACGTTTTGCCTCCCGAAGAGCGCATCAACAACCGTGACGAAGTCGAGCAACTCCTGCTGAGTTTGCACGGCCCAGAAGCCGACGTCATTCGGATGTATCATCTTGAGGGCAAGAGCTATCGAGAAATCAGCTCTTCGGTTGGGATGCCAGAAAACAGCATTGGCCCAACGCTAAGCCGCGCGAGGGCGAAGATGCGTCAAGCCGGAATTGAATGATTCCAGGCCGCTTTCGGTTTTGACCTATGACGCACTGCTCGGCAAATTGTCTGGAAGTCCCTGTACGAAGTCGCGAATCTCGTCTCGAACACGGCGGAAGTGATCTAGTGCTTCTTCTTCCGTTTCCGCATCTCTGGCGAGTTTCGGCGGGTCGTCGAAGCCGACATGCACGACTCGCGGTGCTCCGGCAAAAACTGGGCAGTTTTCGTCCGCGTGACCACAGACGGTGACAACCACGTCGAATTGGATGTCGCCCAACTCGCCAACGGTATTCGACTGCTGAGCGCTGATGTCGACTTCGGCCTCTTGCATGACGTGGACCGCCCGCGGATTGAGGCCGTGCTTTTCTATGCCGGCGGAATAGGCCTCGATCGCAAAGGGTTTTAGCGCGTGAGCCCAACCTTCGGCCATCTGGCTTCGGCATGAGTTTCCCGTGCAAAGAAACAGAACTTTGGATCGCGATTGTGTGGGCACTAGAACGCTCCGGTAAACTCCTGATTATTGCAGCGCGACCGCCGCATCCTCGTCGATTTATCCTTCCTCGGCAAGGGAGCGGTCGAATGGTCAAGCGCTACGGGTCTTCCACGTTGGGATCGACACGTCGATCGCCGAGGTTGAGAGCGTTTCGCTATGATTTAGCGTTCTGGGCGACTGTAGTCCGTTGCTGGAATGGACTACCGGCATCAGAATCCTTAACAAACCTCGACGTCGCGTGAGGCTCGTGGTTAAATAGACGCAACCCGCGCGTCTTCTCTGGAGAGTCAACGAAATGACTCCAGTTTTAATCGCATCTCGATCTGCCCGCCGTAACTTTCTGGGAAGAACTTCTCTTGGACTCGGTTCGGTCGCCCTCGGTTCGCTCTTCGGCTCTACCTCACGAGCCGAAGTATCCGATGCTTTGCGTGGAATAGCTTCGCGCGGTGTTGTTAACCCGTTGCATATACCGCCGAAAGTCAAACGCGTCATATTTCTGTGTATGGCAGGTGGACCGTCTCACTTGGAGAGTTTCGATCACAAGCCAAAGCTCGCAAAACTCGACGGCCAGCCAATGCCCGAGTCGTTCACGAAAGGGCAGCCGATCGCTCAACTGCAAGGAAAGCGACTTGTTTGCCTTGGCCCACTCGCGAAATTCGATCGGCATGGAGCATCGGGGCAACAAATCAGCGAGTTCTTCCCGCACATCAGCAACATCGCGGACGACATTTGCATTGTCCGTTCAATGCACACTGATCAGATCAACCATGATCCCGCTCATACGGTGATGAATACCGGGACATCCATCTCGGGGCGACCGAGTATGGGATCGTGGGTGCTGTACGGATTGGGAGCTGAAACCGAAAACCTTCCGGGATTTGTCGTGTTGACCAGCATCGGCGGCCGCAATCCGCAACCGATCGCGACGCGTCAGTGGAGCGCGGGGTTCCTGCCCGGAAGATTGCAGGGCATTCCGTTTCACTCCGCGGGCGACGTGGTTCACTATCTCAACAATCCGCGCGGTGTAACTCGCGATCGTCAAGGCGATGTCGTTGATGCGGTTGGCGCGTTGAATGGCCTTGGCAGTCGACGGCTCCAGGATCCCGAAATCGAAACGCGCATCAGCCAGTATGAACTCGCCTTTCGAATGCAGATGAGCGTGCCAGAGTTAACGAACTTCGCTGACGAACCGCAGCACGTGTTGGATATGTACGGCACGAAAGGTGCCGATGGGTCGTTCGCCGCGAATTGCCTGCTGGCGCGTCGGCTTGCGGAGCGCGGCGTTCGGTTCATCCATCTGTATCATCGAGGTTGGGATCACCACAATGATCTCGTTCAGTACATGAATGTGTGTGCGGAACTCTGTGATCAGGCATCGGCCGCGCTGATCAAGGACCTGAAGCAACGGGATATGCTCAAAGATACGTTGGTGATTTGGGGAGGTGAATTCGGTCGCACGCCAATGGCGCAGACGAATAAAGGTGGTGCCGGTCGCGACCATCATATGCGAGCCTTCTCGATGTGGCTGGCTGGCGGAGGAATTCGCGGCGGACATTCGCATGGAGGAACGGACGAATTGGGTTACAATGCAGTCGACGATATCGTGCATATCAACGACCTTCACGCCACGATGCTGCATCTATTGGGCATCGACCACGAACGACTTACGATGCGCCATCAAGGTCGCAACTTTCGGTTGACTGATGTCGCAGGGCGCGTCGTCCAAGAGATCCTCACCTAATTCTCCCGTCTCTCACAAACTTGCCCCTGTCGTTGAGGCAGCGTTTGGGGAGCGAAACAGACACGTTTCATACCAATCCCGGTGCGCTCGACGTGTAGTCCTTTATCGTTTTCCTCCTCCCAACACGTAACGCGGCACTCCCGACAGGTAGTTAATTCGTTCGCGATCGTTTGTTTGCGAGGGCCCTGGCGTACTACGACCTCTGGCGATCTGCGCATCAAGGTGTTCGATCATCTCACGCACTTGGGCTTCATTCGTCGAGGCAAGATTTATCGACTCGGTTGGGTCGGCTTCGACGTCGAACAGTTGCACAAAAGGTGCCCGCAGTAATTCATTGCGATTACTAGGCGATCGTCCGTAATCGGCAAGTGCTTTCTTCCACGCTTCGTCTTGCGTCGGTCGATTCCCATAAACGCCGGGACACCCGCTGCCCGGGCATAGTGCCAACTTCCACTTTCCTGACCGGAATGCAAACGCACGGATCGACTGCATCACAAACGTCTGGCGAACTGGGGGACTGTCCGGATTTCGAAGCAGCGGAACCAAGCTGACGGAATCCACGCCCGCGTCGTCGGAACTGTCGGTGTTAGCCAGTTCAACACACGTCCGAAATATGTCGATCAGACCAACTAGTCGATCGCACTGACTGCCTGCTTTGACGACGTTCGGCCAGCGAACAAGCAAGGGGACTCGTAAGCCGCCTTCATAAAGCGAAAACTTATAACCGCGATAGATTCCGCTTGCGTAATGCCCATTCTTTTCGAGGAGCTTCAGCTGGCCAGGGGTCGCCTTGCGAATGTTCCCCGCGTAAGCCCCAGCACCATGATCCGACGATGCAACCACGATTGTGTTGTCTTCGATGCCATGCCGTTTCAAAGCGGCCAATACCCGCCCGGCACAGTTATCCGTTTCCATGACGAAGTCGCCATAGAGTCCAAGATCGCTCTTTCCTTCGAACTTGCGACTGGGGCTTGTCGGAGTGTGTGGCGCGGTCAATGCCAGATAGAGGAAGAACGGTTGTTGTGCTGGAGTGGAGGTTGCAGCCTCTGCGATGAATTCCTCGGCTTGCGTCGAGAACGTGTCAAGCACTTTCACATCTTCAAAGTCTTCTGCGGCGGGGCCCACTCGATTGAAGGCGCTCCAACCTTTTTGCGCAGTGACGCTCCCAACGAACTTGCCGTTCTTGACGAACGCGTAAGGAAACATGTCGAGTGATCCTGGCAGGACAAAGCTATAATCAAATCCATAGTCCGAAGGGCCAACCTTTAATGGCTTCGTGTAATCGACGTTCGTTGGACCTTGATTATTACCATCGGTCGTTTGCATCAGCGTTCCGAGATGCCATTTGCCGACGTAGCCAGTTCGGTAACCCGAATGTTGCAGCGTTCTGCCGAGCGTATAGGCATCGGTTCGCAAGCGAGGATTAAGAAAGCCCCACGGGCCATCCGGCTTAGGGGGCTGAAATCGCCAAGGGTATCGCCCGGTCATAATCGCTATCCGAGACGGGACACACACGGAGGCAACGCAATGAGCATCGGTGAAACGCATTCCGTCTCGGGCAAGTGAATCAAGGTGCGGCGTCTCAATGGCACATCGCTCGCGCCCGTAACACTCGACGTCACCAATTCCAAGATCATCGGCAAGAATGAAAACGACGTTTGGTCGCTCGTCGATTTCGGCGGCTGGAAGGTGCGCGAGTCGTCCCGATACGAACAGGATCGCCGTAAGAACTCCGAAGCCGCAATGAACACGAAGCATGAGTGACTCGCCCTGAATGATCGAATCGGGCCGCAATTTAACCCGCTACTCTGGATACTGCTTGGCCAACTCGCTGATGACCGGCTGCATTTGTTGGTCCATTTGGGCGGCTTGTTTCCACCATTCGAAAACGATGGGGCGAAATTGTTTGTTCGGTTGATCTTTGTCGCGAGCGGCGAAATAGGCACCTTTCATGACCATTGTGAGAGGTGTGTCGCGCGGAAGGATTCTTTCAGCGATTGATGCAGCAAGGCCAAGCGGCAGCTTCGTCAGCTGATAGCCCCTGGTTTCTTCTGCAATCGTCAGCATGACTCGGTCTGACTTTAGTTCCTTGATCTTGACGATCGTGCTTCCGCCCACACTCAACTCCAGATCGGCTTCGAGCGTCTTGAGCGATTCGTCAATGGCCGCTTGAAACTCTTTGGCAAAGTCTTCGATCGTCGTCGCATCCTTCAAGCGATCGGCGCGAGCGGTTAGTTCAGCCATCGCGTTTGGCTCGAGAGGCTTGACCATCATGTCTTGTTTGAGACTGTAGTCGTCGTTGATCGCGGTAATCAAATCCTGGACATTGCTCACGCTGGCCGCTTCTTCCCACCATGTGCGCACTTTCTCAAGCTCATCGTCACCGATCTTCGGATTGATGGAAACGAACGCGGCTTTCATCGCAACGGTCTCGGGAGCCGTCGCGTCAAGAGACATCTCGGCCAATCGTGTCGCCAAGCCAGGCGGCAATTCGCTCAACGGGTACCGCAAATTGCGACCACCGTACCGAATGATTAGCAATTCCGGTGAGACTTCGACGATGCCAAATGTTTTGTCGCCGATTGGGATTTGATCGCCTGCATTAACGCGTCCAAGCGTTGCTTCAATCGCCGCCGTGAATCGATTGACGTAGTCGCTTAGCAACTGCAACCGGACGATCTTTGCCTTGTGCTCATCGAGTTTGGCCAATTCTAGAGCTTTAGAAATCTCATCATCTGCGACCGAAAAGTTCAACTCGCCAATGGCCACGCGAGCGGTCGTGAGGGCTCGAGACAAGGCCCGCAACTCTTTCCGGCTAGGCTTCGCCTCGACCATTGGCTCGGGACTAGGAGTGGTCGGTTCCGGCGGCGTTGGCGCTGGTGTCACGGATGGAGTTGGCTCCACCATCGGTTCTGGTGTGGGGGTAACTGGTGGCGGAGTCGGAGGAATGTAAGTGTCTGGTCGAGGTCGTTCCGATTCGGGGATCTCGTCGAGGCGCCTTGGGATTGTCGAAGAGACTCTGTCACCCTTTGTCGTCGAAACGACGGCGATCGGTTCTGGATCCGGGTCGGGTTTCGAACCAGCAAGATAGAATCCCACTCCGACGACGACGAGGATCAATCCGCCCACAGTGCCTCCCAGCAGAATTGGACCGAGTAATCCACCGGAGTTTGAATGCGCTCGCGCGGTCGCTGATTGCTTTCGTTTCAGCGCTGGCGCGTCAATCGGAGCTTCCGACTGGGCGGGAGGAACGGGTCGCGCTGCCAACATTGGACTAGCCGTTGGCTGCGCGGCGATCGGAGCGACCTGCGTCGGAGTCTGCGCGGCGACTGGCACGCCTGCCGGTTGCATCGGTGCGATCGGCGACGGCGCAACGGGCATCGCCTGATCGACCGGAGCCAACTGTCCGGTCGGCGACATCGGGTTTGTAGCTGCTTGCGGTACTGGGAGAGCGATCGGTACGCCTTGCATTGCCTGCGCGATAGGTGCCATCGGATTGGGCGCTGCCGTCGCAGGGCTGGCGGCTTGCAGATAGGGTACCGCTTGGGGGACAGTGGCGACTGGCGTTGGTTGAACCATCTGAGCGGCTACAGGAATCGGCGTCGCCGCGACCGGAGCCATCGGATCGATGGTTTGAGGCGCGGACTGCTGCGGGGTTGCTGGTTGTGCGACAATCGTTGGCGCGGGAACTGGCACTTGTACGGCTGGCGTCGGTGGAAGCAGGTTTGGGTTGACCGGCGCGGCAGTCGCTGGGGTAGGTGCTGCTAGTAGTTGATCATAGCTCCGTCGCTGAGCCGGGTCGGTCAGGGTAGTCTTAGCCGCGGAAATCTGATCTAGCAGCTGTGCCCAAGCTGCGGCGTTCAACCCCGGTTTACATGCCCTCACTCGGGTCATCGCTTGATCGGCGGCGCTGGCTATTTCGCTCGCACCGGTAACTGATTCGTCGATCCCTAACAATTGATAGTGATTCGGCGGAGTCGTGCTCGCAACGAGACCGAGCCATTCGGCGTACGGATTGAAATTGTCAGTCACTGGATTTGGCTCGTTCTAAATCGTTCGCTGTACCGTTAGCAAGCCCCAATGTTTCGGTCGATCATCGGAGGGCTTGCGAGACTTCCATCTTAGGTACAAGTGCCGCGTTGGACAACCTTTTCGACCGAGCGCCCAGGGCTTTTCGGTTTTTCAAATTAGAGAAGCGTAGGGTGTGGCGAACTGCGAGCCGCGCCAGGCGTTTTTGTGGATATTGGTGCGGCTCGAGGCTCACCACACCCTGATACGGCTGGACCTGTCAAGGGTGGGAGTGAAACTACGTTTTCGTCTCGTGATCATCGGGGGTTGGTGACGAGCAACGCTGCGACGGTGGATCAATCTGATATACGCGGATTGGATACCGCATGAACGATCCGGTGCGGGGCGGCCTCTCTTCTACGTGGCGAGCATCATCTCGGAAACGCGTCTGGCGATGCGAACTCGAAACGGCTCAAGGGTGCGACAGGGATTCCCCTTCCTGTCGCTCGTCACGACTCTCCCCTGTTAATTCAAAGTTTCGTTTTGCAATCGGTGCAACGGGACCGACTGCGAAAGTGTTTGGGATCTTCCTTCTCTTGAGGTGTCTGTTCCATTGGCGCGGTCGCGACGCTCTGTCCGAACTCAGTTCACGCGGCCACCAACTCACGCTCCTGGGCAATGGCCCACAAAAAGCCGGCTAACTCGCGTTCGATGTCACGAGTCAGCCGCTTCACGCGTTCCGTTGCGTCTTCAAGCGACTTGATGTAATCACGCAACACACGACCGTGAGCTTCATGGTCAAACGACTGAGTGCGAATCCAATCCAAGTGCTTGATGGTCCAATTCGAGTCACCGTCCCAACGCCTTCCTTGACGCAGAAGGAGCTTGCCGAGCTGATGCTTGGCCGCCGTCTCGGACTTCTTTGCAGCATCGCGAGCCCGTTCGAGATCCCGCAACGCTTCCGTGTCCGCATCGGGAACACACACCGGCGAGAGGTCGCCGGCGCGCAGGCACCGAGCCAGTTTCGCCGCGTCCCGGGAGTCCGTCTTAGTGCGTTCCCCAGGCTTGCGGGGAATCAGCGACGGTGCGATGACTTGATTGTCATAGCCGGCCTTGACCCGCCGCCGATGCAGCTCGAACGCGGTCGGCCCGGCTTCGTAACAGAGTTTCAAGGTGTAGCCCGTGGCGAGTCGCTTCAGTTGCTTTTCGAGCGACGCCCAATCTCCCGGCACCGTAGTAACTTCACAAGCCGCATCGCGTCCTTCTTCGGCGGCGGCAATCACCATCGAATCCTTGTGGACATCAAGGCCAACGTAACGTACTTTGGACTTCGGCATGGATCAGCTCTCCCGTTGTGGCTCTGCAAGGTCTGAAAAAACCACACTGTAACCCACGACAAACGTGAGTAACTGGTCCAGCCATTCTTTCTACACAGATAGAAAAACACAAAAGCCCTGACGAAGCACCGAACTGGCGGATTGTGCGACAACAATTTCCGAGTTGGATGTTCCTTACGGAAGAATAGTTGTGGTTCGCTACGAGGCTGTGAATTCTTGTAGCTGAAGCCCTGGTCTTAGCGACTTCAGCTACGAATTTCAAACCACGTTCTTAGTTTTCTAACGACGGCGTTCGCAGAAGCGGCGTCGGTCTGACCACTCTTACTTCTTGGAGGTGATGCGTTTGACGAAACGCAGCAGCAACGGGTGAGCCGGTTCGGCCATTTGACCGTGATTAAAGCCGTCAAGTTCGTAAAGCTCGGTATCCGGATGCTCGACGACTTGCATCATGCGCCATAGATAAGCATTCTCCTCATAACGCCCAAGTATTTCCAGCTCGCGATCGCCAGTGATGAGGAGCAAGGGCGGCGCATCTTTACGCACGTGAAACAATGGAGCCATGTCGTCGATGATCGGCTGTTTGCCATCGATGCCGCGTTCCGCTCGGACCGTGAAGTGAGTAATCGTGTGTCCACTATAAGGTATCAAGCCAGCGATATCGTCAGCGTTGACTTTGTATGCCGCAAGCCAGTGTTTATCCAACCCGATCATGCTTGTTAGGTATCCGCCCGCCGAATGGCCACTGACAAAGATCCGTTTGCTGGAGCCGCCATACTTAGGGATGTTCTTAAACGTCCAGGCGACCGCTGCTGCGCCGTCTTCAATGTACGCAGGCGACTTGACTTTCGGATGCAGCCTGTAGTTCACCGCAACGACTGCGATCCCTTTGCTCTTCAGGCCCTCTGGAACTGAGCGATTGCCCGCCTTTAACCCACCACCGTGGAACCACACCACCGTCGGAAATAGTTCGACGTCCGTCGGGTAGTAAACATCTAACCGGCATCGCTCTTGCATGTACTCGGTCTGATCATCGCCGTCGCGATAAAGAATGCCTTCTTCGGTTTGATACGGTGGCTCGGAAACATGCAGCTCTCTAGCTGAGACTCGCGATGTTTCGAACAGAGACCATGGCGACAACGTCAAAGCTGTCAGAAGAAACAAGTTCATGCGGAGCAACATATAGCTGTATCCTTTTGATGCAATTCTCAGAAGAGTGTTGTGACCGCCGGTTTCGTTACTTTGCCCATCGCATTGCGAGGTAGAGCGTCGACGACCAGCAATCGCTTTGGAATCTTGTATGTCGACAGTCGCTCGCGACTCCACGACCGAAGCATCTCGATATCAAGTTCTTCACCATCGTTCAAAACAGCCGCGACCGCAACTGCTTCGCCCCACGTATCATCCGGGATGCCCACGACGGCGCATTCTCGGATCGCCGCATGCTCGAGAAGTGCGGCTTCGATTTCCAACGCCGAGAGTTTATAGCCACCGCTCTTGATGATATCCACAGACCGCCGTCCCATGATCCGATAGTATCCATCTTCTTGGACGGCAATATCCCCAGTGCGAAACCAACCATCTTGGAAAGATTCTGCTGTGACCTCGGGTCGCATCCAGTATTCGCTGAATATGCCCGGTCCGCGGACTTGGATCTCTCCCGGTTCACCTTCGGTTGTCACCGGCTCGCCTTGTTCGGAACTAAGTCGGAGCGCGACGCCAGGCAATGGCTGTCCGACCGTTCCGGGACGCCGCTCCCCGCCCAATGGATTGGAAAGCGCCATCCCTATTTCCGTCATGCCGTATCGCTCAAGTAACTTCTGTCCGGTCAATGACGTCCATTGCTCGTGGACGCTGGCTGGCAGTGCGGCTGACCCCGAAATCATTAGCCGCATTCGTGCAAATCCAGCGACGATTCTAGATCGCTCGCCGTCAGCCATCGATTCGAGAGCCTGAATGAGCTTTACGTAGATTGTCGGAACAGCCATGAAGACGGTATAAGCGTCGTCTGCAACTCGCGACAAAATCGCGGTCATGTCAAAGTTCCGAAACGGTGCGATCGTGGCACCCGACCACAATGCACAGGACATGACGTTAATGATGCCATGAATGTGATGCAACGGCAGGAACAATGGAATGCGATCGGAGGGTTGCCACTTCCAGGCTTCGATCAACGATTCGATTTGCGACTGAATATTGTCGTGCGTTGTCACGACTCCCTTGGGCTTGCTGGTCGTACCGCTAGTGTAAAGAATCATCGCTCGGCGCCCGGATGTAACGACAGGTAGCGACTGTCCGGAAACATTGTCGACATCCTCAATGATCAAAAGACGTAGCCTTAGTCGCTCGCAGATCGCTTCGACTTTGTCCGCACAGTCACGTGAAGCAATCACGCAATGCGATTGCGAATCGGTTATCGTGTACTCCAACTCGGGCTCGGTCGCAGAGTGTGACAACGGGACGGCGACACCGCCTGCACGCCAGATCGCCCATTGAACTGAAATGTGATCGAATCCGGCTGGCGCGAGATACGCGACGCGACCTTCGTTCAAATCGTCCGTCTCGCCCAAAAGTTCAGAAGCCAGAGATGCGGAACGATCGAGTAGCTCCGCGTAGGTGTGCTCTTTCACCCCTGATCGGATCGCAACTGCGCCGGCATGAAAACGGGCGCGGGCCATCAGTTGAAGCTCATCCATCGAGTGTCCTCCTCTGACAGTTTATGACGTTGTTCACACCATCGATCGTATCAGCATGAACACGACAGAGGGCCCAAGCAAACATCCCAAACCCGTATAAAAGGTCGCGGTCATCGCCCCGTAAGGGACCAACGTGGGATCGGTCGCTGCCAGCCCACCTGCAACTCCGCTGGTCGTGCCCATCAAACCTCCGAAGATCAAGGCCGAGCGCGCGTTGTTGAGCCCGATGTACTTGGCAACAAACGGGGTTGTGACCATCACTAGCATGGACTTGATTAATCCCGCGGCGACGCTCAACGCGATCACTTCGGAACTTGCTCCGAGAGCGCTGCCGGTTACGGGGCCAACGATGTACGTCGCAGCTCCGCCCCCAATGGTCGTTAGGCTGACGGCGTCGCGATAACCGAAGCTGTACGCCACGAGGGCGCCCACGATGAACGACATCAGGACGCCGACCGCCAGCGACACAATCCCGCTGATTCCAGTTCTGCGAAATTCGTCCATCCGCACGCCAAACGCCGTCGCGACGATGGCGAAGTCGCGGAGCATGGCCCCGCCCATCAATCCGATTCCGGAAAGCATCTCGATGTCGGCGATGCCTTTCTCACCGCCAGTCGCGATTCCTCCGACATAAGCAAGTAGCAGTCCAATCAGAATCGCAATTGCCGAGCCATGCAATCGTCCTCGGGTCAGACAGTCAGACAGAAAATAGGAGCCCCACACGGTCACACCAATCACGGCAAATGCGGTGACCAGCGAATACTTCGTGAGGACTTGCCGCAACAGTTCAAGCAGTTCCATCACGATTCGTCTTTCGTCGGGAGCGTATGCGAGTTTGGCGGCGGCGCGTCTGATTGCCCAAGGCGGCTAATTATGGGGACCATCGCAAAGCTCACAATGACGACCATTACTCCCGCAACGATCGCCACGGGACCACCTTTGATCGCCGCCACCACGTTTTGGCTGGCCGCCATCGCGACAACGACCGGGATATAGATCGAACTCCAATAAGCGATGCCTTGTGTGGTGGGCGGTTGCATACGACCGGACTGCTGTAAACGGTCGCAGACCAGAATCAGCAGCAACATTGCAATGCCGACGCCGCCAACGTTCGCATCGACACCAATCACCGCGCCCAAAATCCGGCCCACGCTCAATCCGAAAAGCAAACAGATTGAAAGGAGGGCGGTACCGTAGATTGTCATTTTGCTATCCGTCTCAACTTCCAGTGCTTTCGGTTGGAGTCATCTCTCGTTCAAACTCGTCTTCAAAAAAACAGGATGGTGTCACCTAATAAGAGTTGTTCGATGGTCGATCGCCATCTTTTTTCAAGGAGCGTACACGGCATTCGACGTATCACCTTATCCTCGATATTGCGTCGCAGATAGATGCCTCCGTGGCAGCGAATTCCACCCGCGACAGCCATGAAGAACGTGACCTACACTTCCGAAGGATGCCATTTCGTCAAGTGAACGAGAGTGACGCGATCGTCACGGTGATCGGTCGAATGAGGTCGCGATAAATACGATCATGATGGATGTACTGGGATGAACCGAACGATAACACTAGGCTGTTCGATCTGTTTGCTCAGCTTTGCGTCGTGCGACCGCCGAGAGGTCGCCACGGCGATACTGACGGTGGGGTTCTCGAACCAAAAGGTCGAAGCCGTCGAGAACGCTTGGCATACCGGTGTTGCACCGGGCCAGGACGTTCAAGAGCGGGGAGTGGTGGCAACGGCGAGTCCACTCGACAAAGCGTGGAATGAGTTGCAGCAGCTACGTGAACGGACTGCTGTCGGAACGCCGGTAACTCCTGAGACGATCGACGAGTTGATCCAACGACTGGACAAGTTAATCGCCACGAACGAGCAAAGAAGTGGCTCGGGCATGGAACTTCAATCGTCTCACGATGCCAAGCTGGCGGCACTCGGGATCGGGGCCGACTCGCACCCTTCACTCTATGCGAATCGTCGAGACAGCTTTTATCGTGAATTGTTTCAGGCCGAGTACGACAGCCAGGCCGCTGCAAACGCTTCGGTCCAGCGATTCGTTTCCAGTTACCTTACGAAATCAGAGATCGGCACGAAAATGCCCGTCGCCCTCGCTCGGCACTCGACGGCCCATCCAGATTGTGGAATGAATGTGCAGCTCTACTCGACCGCCGTCGAACGACTAGCAAACGAGGGCGAAGTTCCTACCGCCATCGAAGTCGCCTCGCAAGGCTTGCGTCTGTGCGCATCGCACACGGATGTGACGCAGTTGAAACAGCAGCTTGATCGCCTTCGCTCCGCGAACCCCGGCGTCCTTGGGAACGCGATGAAATTCACCAGCCCGACTCTACGTGGCAGACGTTTCGATTTGGCGTCGATGAGAGGTAAGCCCGTACTCGTCGTATTCTGGGCTACGTGGTGCCCAGGCTGCGTTCAAGAGACGCCATACATTAAGGACTTCTACGACCGTTATCATGACGACGGGCTCGAAGTCGTCGGGGTCAGTCTCGACGTTGACCGTGAGAAACTTGCTGAGTTTGTTGGCGAAAAGCAACTTCCGTGGCCGCAGATGTTCTCGAACCATCCAGGCAACGAAGTCTGGAATAATCCAATCGCGAAGCACTACGGCGTCGACTCGATCCCGCAGGCATTTCTGTTGGACGAAACAGGCACGATCGTTGGAGCACATCTGCGAAAACGAAAAGCGATCGACGCAGCGATCGTTAACCTCCTGACGCAATAGCGTCGTGCCGCAGATCCTCGCTTTCAGTAGCGCTACGTCACGTTGAAACTCACCAACCGGTGCATGGGTAGTGTATAACGTGCGTCTGTCCCGCGTTACCGAACTGGGGTGTCTCGTCCTGTTGATGCCATGGGAGATTGCTTCGTGATGAAGTTGCGATTTATTTTGGTCTGCGCCGCTGTTTGCTTGTTTCAGAATTCTGTCAATGCCGAGGAAACAGAGCGTCCCGGTGCTCCCCACTTGCTGCCCGCCGAAACCTTGGCATACGTGCGAGTCGCCAATGTGCCCGAGTTGGTCGAGAAGTTCCGTGATACGGCGATGGGTCGGATTGCCGCCGATGAACAAGTCCAGCCGTTCGTAGGAGATTTGTACCGATCCGCGGCGGAGGCGTTTCAAGTCGTCGAAGATCGTGTTGGCGTTCCACTGCACGAACTGCTGGCAATTCCTCAGGGAGAGCTGTGTGTTGCGCTCGTCGCTGCCGAACAAGGGCGACCGCAGCTGATTGTGTTTTTTGACGTTGGCGATCATCTCTTCGCGGCCGAACAGGTAATCGAAGTTGCCCTGACGGCGATGGCCGAGCAGGGAGCAACACGAACGACGAACATGGTGGACGAAACGGAGATCATCCTCCATGAATTCCCGGGTGATCGCCAACGTCGCGTCGCGTACTTTGTGCGTGACGGAGTGATCGGTTTGAGCAGCGACGAGGTGATGCTGGCCCAAGTGTTGGGTGTTTGGGATGGCGATGAAGTTGAGAGCCTTGCCACTAACCGGACATTCACGGCGATCATGAAGCGATCGGTTGGCTTCAAAGACGAACCGCCGCAGATTACTTGGTATGCCGATCCCTTCTCGTTGGCCAAACGAGCGATACGCGGAAACTTTTCGGCCCAGGCGGGGATCTCGCTGCTGTCAGGACTCGGAATCAACGGTGTGAAGGCGATCGGCGGAAGCTTAATCTTGGGTACGGAAGAGTTCGACGGGATCTTTCATACACACGTCATGCTCGAGAATCCTCGTAATGGTGTGTTGAAGATGATTGCGTTCGAGGCTGGTGAGGTGACCCCGGAGCCGTGGGTCCCAAAAGATGCTGCCAGTTACACGTCGCTGAACTGGAATGTAGATAAGACCTACGCCGAGCTGACTCGTTTGTACGACACATTTCGCGGCGAAGAGGCATGGCAGACGCAAGTCGTCGAACGGATCGCAAATGGCTTAGACATCGATCTTGAGCGAGAGGTTGTCGAGGGCTTGGAAGGCCGGGCGACGATGGTGAGTTGGATGCAGCGACCTGCACGCCTCAACAGTCAATCGAGGCTCATCGGCCTCAAGCTGAATGACCCCGACCGAACGCGCGCGATGCTCGACCGCGTGGCTGCAAAATTCTCCGAACGACTCGAGCAAAAGACCTACGGGGGCACCACGTACTATCGTGCAGAGGTGGGACGCCGCCGCAACCAGCAACAAAACTCGGAGCTTGTCCGACTACCGACGCCGTGTTTGGCGGTCGTCGGCGACTACTTTCTGGCGACCGATAGCGAGAAACTATTTGAACAGGTAGTTATCGCAAAGAGCGATGTCTCATTATCGTTGGCAAACGAGTTGGACTTCAAATTAATCGCGAGCAAGATCAAACGGCAACAGGGTGAGACGAAAGCCGGAATGATCTCGTTCAATCGCCCGGAGGAAGGCTTCCGAAGTCTTTACGAGCTTGCGACCGCAGCGTCAACGCAATCGAGGCTGGCCACGGCATCGGAGAACAATGGCGTGTTCCGGGCTCTTAACGGAGCGCTAACCAACAACCCGCTGCCACCCTTCGCTGTCCTGGCTCGATACTTGGCACCAGGCGGAGCGTTGGTTACGGACGACGAGACTGGAATTCACTACACGGCCTTCACGTTACGACGGGATTAGTCCCAGCGAGTGCTTAGGTCAACTTACGCCGATGGCGATCGTGTGGCGCACGACGATGGTGTAGTGGTTAAACTGTTGATCGTCGCAGACAGAATCACTTCTCGAAATCTGGAGTTCAAGATGACAGACAACGGTAATTCAAACATCTCGCGTCGCGACGCGCTGCGGGCGACGGCCGCAACCGCTGGTCTGATTGCGGCCAGCCAACTCAGTGAGGATCTATTGGCAGATTCAAAAGAAAACGTGCATATCGATGCGCACTCGCACATCTGGACTCGCGACATTAATAAGTATCCACTCAAGCAAGGGACAACGCTTGACGATCTCGCTCCGCCGAGTTTTTCAACTGAAGAGCTTCTCGCAACCGCGCGCAAGGAGAACGTCGGGCGAGTCGTCTTGATCGGGCATCATACTTTCTATGGATTCGATAATAGATATATGACTGACGCCGCTGCGCAGCATCCCGGCGTGTTTAGGGTCGTCGGAATGATCGACGATGCGAAGCCGCATCCCGATGTCGCGATGAAGCAACTCCTGAAGCAGCAAGTTACTGGATTTCGCATTACGCCTTGGCTGCGAAAGGACGCTCATTGGCTAAACAACGACGGCATGAAGTTGATGTGGGAAACTGCTGCAACTACTGGACAAGCCATGTGTTGCCTGATCAATCCCGACAACCTTCCTGAAGTCAACAAAATGTGTGAGCAGTTTCCGGATACAAAAGTCGTCATCGACCACTTTGCACGAATCGGCGTTGACGGCGAAGTGCGCGAGAGCGACTTGAAGAATCTGTGTTCGCTTGCGCGGCACAAGAACACATACGTTAAGATCTCTGCTTACTATGCATTGGGCAAGAAGCAGGCTCCCTACGATGATCTGCAGCCGATGATTCGGCGGCTCTATGACGAGTTCGGTTCGCAGCGGTTGATGTGGGCAAGCGATTCGCCTTACCAACTCGTTGGTGAGGGAAACACCTACAAAGCATCCATCGCGTTGATCCGCGACCGTATGGAGTTTTCCAAAGACGATCGCGAGTGGTTGCTGCGCAAGACGGCGGAGAGCGTTTACTTCGCGCTGGGTTAGCGATGTTGGAGAGGGTCACAGCCTGCCTTGGAAATCTGATACGCTTTGGCCGGTGGTACGACGAGGGAACTAGTGCGGTCGTCACATACGTGTAGCGACAAACTCGTAGCTGGATTCGCATGAATTCAGCCATCCCGTTTCGGAATTCTTGCGAATCCCGCTACAGGTAAAAGACGATTGCGCTAGCCGCCGAATCCGCTAGCCGCCGAATCCGCTAGCCGCCGAATCCGCTATATCGCTTGAACCCGCGGTGAAGCAAGACGCGCGCTGTTACAATGAAAAACAGCATCCAAGCGAGTTCTACGCAGAGCCCCTGCAATAACTCCCAACCGGAAACCTTGCCTAGGAACACGGCAGCAGGAAAGTAGGCTAGATACTGGAGTGGCAGTACGTTCACGATCATTCGCCACGGTTCGGGAAGCATGTCAAGCGGAAACATGTGCCCGGACAGGAAGAAGCTCAGTAGCATATAGACAAACAGCAGCGAGCGAACTTCCAGCCACCAAAATCCAACTAAGCCGAGTGATGCCTCAAGGAAATAGCCGAGAATGAATCCCATGATCAGCGTTGCGAGGAACGCCGCGAACGTGGCGATCGAGTGCGTTGCTGCTCCATCCGGCAGATCAGAAAAGTAACTGCGGCACAAAAAGAAGACGAGTGCAAAGGGTAGAAAGGCGACTGAATAGTAAGCGACCTTGTGGGCGATCCGACCGAGCAGCAAGAAGCCGAGCATGTCGACCGGTTGAATTAGAAACTTCTTTACTTCGCCTTCGCGGATTTGCCGCGTGATGCCCGATGCCAAACCAGGCATGCTGGAAAAGGCGCGGCTGAGCATCGTAAGCAGGTAATAGGCGACGACGTGCTGTTCGGCGTAGCCTCCGAGTTCACTTCGGCCACTGGCGTGAAAGACCGCTTGCCACAGAAAGATCTGTGTGACGATTGGCAAAAATCGCATCAACGTCCCGAGGGCAAAGTCACCTCGATAGACGAGACGTTCTTCGAGACAGATGCGTAGAATCGTCCACCAAGTTGCGGCGCGTGTGTACATCTAGCTGGGCGACTCCGCGTGGGCGGATGCATCGTCAGCGGGTTCGATCGTCTCGTCTTGATCGTTTCGAGCTCGGGCGAACGCGTCTGCGATGACTTCTTCGAGTGGCGGATCTTCCACAACGACATCTTCGATCACATGCTGTGAGAGAATTGCGGCCAGCGTCTTGGGAACGTCGGCGCGACTGATTCGTAACTTGGCTTTCGGAGGAACAATCTCCAAGACCTGACCAAAGCGTTCCAGATCCTTCATCGCGTCGTCTTCGGCAAATTGAAGCGTCACGATCTTATGACCGCTAAAACTATCGATGATGCCGCTCAATGAACCATCATATTCGATGCGCCCCTGCGCAATAATGACGACGCGTTTACAAAGCGCTGCGACGTCTTTCATGTAATGGCTGGTCAGCAAAATCGTGATTTGACGTTCCGCTTGGTAACGCTTGAGAAACTGCTGGATATTGTGTTGTGCGACCACATCCAATCCGATCGTCGGTTCGTCAAGGAATAACACCTCCGGCGAATGCAGAAGTGCGGCCGTCAGCTCCATTTTCATTCGTTCGCCCAGCGACAACTCACGCACTGGCTGCTTGAGCAGTTCTTGAATTTCTAGCAACTCCGTCAACTCATCACGAGTTCGGTCGAAGCTTTCTCGATCAATCCGATAGATTTGTTGATGTAGCCGAAACGATTCTTGAGCCGGAAGATCCCACCACAACTGATTCTTTTGTCCCATCACCAAAGCGAATCGGCGGCGATACGCGTTCTCGCGTTTCCAAGGAACATGCCCCATCACTTTCGCGGTACCGCTCGTCGGATTGATGACACCCGAAAGGAGCTTGAGCGTCGTCGTCTTGCCTGCACCGTTGGGACCGAGGAAGGCAACGAATTCTCCCTGCTCAACAATCAGATCGATTCCGCGAACTGCTTCGACTTCGCGATATTCACGATGAAACAATCCGCGCAAGGACGCCGCTAAGCCCTCTTTCTTTTGATAGACTCGGTAGCTTTTGGCGAGGTCTTGGATCTGGACGACCGGAGATTGATCGTTGTGTTTCAGGGCATTGGGCATCGCGGCGATTATAAGGCGCTCCCAGGTAGTCGGGAAGTGCGAGCGAACCGCCAGCCGTGTTCATGCTACCGATTTCGCAGGCCGCGCCTCGATGGCGACAGAAAGTCGAACGGCTTGCCGAGCAGCTCTTTCCAGAGCGTCTGTTGCTCTTCGTTCAACAGGTCGCGGAGTGCTTCCTGTTCCTTCTCACGAAGCTCACGGCGCTGTTCCGGCGTGCTGCCACGTTGGCGCCCGTCGACAAACGTCTCTCGCAGGGATTTGATCCGTGACTTCTGTTCATCCGTCAGTTTCAGCTTCGTTGCAACTTCTGGGCGTTCAAACGCTCGGAGGCCGTCGCGCTGGCGATACAGCTCTGACAGCCGACTGGCCTGCTGTGGTTCGAGTACGACGGTGACGAGCGATTCGCTACGACGGTCAAATGCAGCAAGTGATTCAAGCAAATGCGTGAAATGTAGTCGGCGCACAGTTTCGTCAGCGGAGCGCGGACCCTCGTCCTCCTCGCGTATTGCACGCCGCTGTTCGGCAAGATCCAATTGCAAGGCATCAAGAAGCTCGGCCTGTGGTTCGCCAATTCCTAGTTCCGTCCGTACTTCCTCCAAGTCGACGAGCAATCGCCCACGACCCCCGAAGAACCCTCCGACTCCGCCGCGTCCCGGAAGTTGAGCATTCACCACTGTCGCTAACGACGCCAAGACAGAAATCGCAATCAACAAGCGTTGCAGCATCGGTACGTCTCTCCGTTCGTTATTCGTATTGTTCTTCACGGCGCGTCACTTTGAAACTTCTTTAAGACATCGCGCACAACGCTGACGGGCAACGCATACGTCGCAACGCGGTCGGCGCGTGCAATGTTGATTCCGACGACGTTGCCGCTAAGATCGGTGACAGGTCCGCCACAGTCTTCGGGCCGTAGGACAGAATCATGTTGGATCACATCGGGAAAATCATCTCGCCGTAAACTCAGTTTGCCATTCAATCGGCCGCTGCCGAATCGCTCGTCGTCGAGAAAGACATCTTCTCGTGCTCCAAGACGAATTTCTACCTCAACCGATTTTCCATCGCGGAGCACCGTCGCGTTAACAACTTCGCCTGGGCGGAAACTCTCGAGAACGGCTCGCACTTCATCCAGACTGCTGACTTCGGTCGACATCATTCGTGTGATGACATCATCGACCTGAATCCCGGCCTGGGCGGCGCCGCTCTCCGGAAACACGTTGACGACGACGGCCTGTGTCTGCGTTATGTCAATGGCAACGCCAAGTACTCCAGGCGTACCCTCTATCTCGCGACTCAAGACGCTGCTGACACCGATACTGATGGGGCGGCCGCTCAGTGCTGGAGTGATCACCCAACTGCCCAATGGAACGTCTTCTTCCGCTGCCAATGAGATCGGGTCGAGCTTCTCGTCCAAGGTCAAGAATGCAATGTCGTAGATCGTATCAGTGTGCTCGACCTGCGCCGACAGAATTCGACCGTCGTGCGTTTTGCAAGTAATGTTGTCGCGCAGCTGACTTGCCTTGGTCACAATCCTACCTTCGATCACAGTGCCCAAAGCAACGCGTTCGTCATTGCAACGCACTTCGACAATCGACTTGTGAGCGTTTTCGACAAGCGGCTCGAATGCTGTTCGGACTTCACGTCCTCGGACGAAACGCTTAGTCGCCAACGCGTGTCCCGACGAACGTTCGGAATCGTATGCTCGGATCTCGAATGAGGGCGGAACGTGGCGCCATCCCATCAGCCCTTTCAATTCGCGAATCGTATAAGCTGTTTCGTCCTCCAATTCAAATTTCTCCGCCAGACGATCGTACAACTCTTGGTAAGTTCCTTCAGGTAACTCGGCCCGGGTGATCTTTCCATCGCGGTCGATGTCGAGCTTATCCAGGAAGCGACTTTCCGGGACCGGTGGATAGACTTCACCATCTCTCATCGGTCGCCAGCTCTCCTGAAACGCCAAGACGGGGCCATGCAAGTTGATGGTGGACTGTTCGGCAATTCGACTGTGGATCCCAATAACACGTCCCTGCATGTCAAAAAGCGGGCCGCCCGAATCGCCGCTGTTGATGGTGCAGTCCGTTCGAATGACGGTCTCGTTCACATCGATAATACGTCCGAAGCGAACTGGCGGAGTGCGGCCTTCGTCAAAGCCACCCGGATGCCCCGTCGCGACACACCAGTCACCGGGTTTGGGGTAAGGATAATCGTCTACCGTGACGACGGAGACATGTGGCCAGGTGCCTTCGTCCGTAATCTTGATCAATGCGCCGTCCGCCTCGGTGTGCATGCCAAGCGTCTTGCCGCGCACCGTTGTTCCGTCAGGAAACCTAATCGTTGCATTCCGGCCTGGGCGATCGGTGACGTGGGCGGCAGTTAGCACGTATCCTGTTTCGGTAATGACAACGCCGCTGCCATGGTTGTTCCCGACTTGAACGCCAACGGTACACGGCACGACCTTCGTTGCAACTCGCTTCACTGCTTCTTCAATCACCCGAAGATCGCTGGCATCTCGCGGCACGGGGCGACTCAAAACAAGGATGTCGTCCAACTCGTCGGCATCCGATTCGCCGAGATATCGCGCCGCGTTAGCGAAGGCGAGGAGGAGAGACGCTGCGAGCAAAATCTTTTTCATGCGACCGCTGTTCAGGAAGGAATCGAGTCTGGGGAATAATCACGCACGACTATTCTTACTTTATCCGCTCGCGACCATGGCGACCATCAGCGAATCGAAAATCATCGTGAACTGTGAGGATCTCTTGGTTCTTAGCAGTGCCGTTTCTTGGGGATGATGCCGGAAGCGGCTCTAGCCGGACTGACGAATCTACTTACTGTCTTGCTTCTCTTGTTGTTTTCTTTCACGATATTCCGCGAGCGCTGCAGCTGGATCGTCATTGAAGTAGTCTCGACAGCCCGTGCAGCAGACATAGTATGTTTTGCCCTCGAACGTAACGGGCATCGTCCCGACGCCCCCAGTTACAACACACTCGATGTAATTCGTGCCTTTGCCGAAATTGCTCCCCTTCCGTGTGTAGCCGACCTCGGCCATCCGCAAGTAGCGATCCTCACCAACGCGACGCTCGAACAGTACCAGCATGCGCTTGCCATCTGCGACTTGGCGAATCGAAATACGAGCTGGCTTGTCAGAGGGAACGTCGGCAGACTTGAGAACCAACATTCCTGCGTCGTCGAGTTGTCCCAAGTACTTCACCTTCGAGTTATCAGACTCGGCGAGCAGCTCGTAGGCCGCGTTTCCATCGATCGCTCGGAGCGTCCCTGTATTGAAGTATTTCGCGTCATCAACTTTGAACGTCAGACTGGCCGTATCGTCTTTGAACTTCCACGCCCAATCCGAACTTTCACTCCACGCGCCTTTGGTCGAGCCCCGTCTGACTTGGCCGACGCCTCGCCAACTGCCCACATAATCTTGCAACTTGGACAACGATTCCTTCTCCGAAGTTTGCTCAGCAGGCCGATCTGCAGCGATCATCAACGTGGCGAGGATGATTACCAACCAGCGCCCTCGTAGCTTGGGTCTTCGCAACCTGTGTCGGTGGGAGGGGCGCCATCGAGTTACCTGCATCATCCTGTCTCCGAAAAACGGTTTACCCGAAGTTGAAACCCCTTGCGTCACAAGATGTTTCGCGCCGATCACTGCTCCCAGCTTACCAAAGACTGCCATCTACGACAAAATCAGGCACTTGTTCGGGTTCGACGATCAAATTAGAATCGCAACTCTTGATAGTCAAACGAGTTGTTATTGTCGGCTCACACTTTCTCAGAAACTAGGCCTCCCGAGAGCGTCCCTATGCAAGCGAGATCAAGGTGGAATCATGAAGTTTAAGACGGCTTTGTTGTTAGTTGTAATCATTGCCGTTCTCTCGTCTAGTTGCACTCGCCAACGAACCGACAGAACGACATCGAACGCTACCTCTGCCAGTTCCTCGGAGGACGGCAACACGCTGAAAAACGACAAGTACGAGTTTCTCGACACGCGGACCGATCAGTTCGATTTCGCCAAAGCAAAGTCACTGGCGCAGGATGCGATTGCGAGATATCCCGACCTCGATGGCATGGTCGGATTGTTCGCCTATAACCCACCGAAGATGCTCGAAGCGGTTCGGGAAGCGGACAAGCTAGATTCGATCGAAGTTATCGGCTTCGATGAAGAAGACGGTTGTTTACAAGGAATCGTGGATGGCGAAATCCACGGGACGGTGGTGCAGAATCCTTATAAGTACGGTTACGAGTCGGTTCGAATACTCGCGGCATTAGCCCGCGGCGATAAAAGCGTTCTTCCTGAAGACGGATTCGTAAATATCGCCGCCCGCAAAATCACGCAGGAAAACGTCCAAGTGTTTTGGGACGAGTTGAAGGAGCTGACCAAAGAAGATGCTTCAGGCCCCGCCGCGACGACGAAGGAGGGGCGTCCGACAGTCGCGTTTGTGACGAACGGTATCGCCTCGTTCTGGGTAATCGCTGAGAAGGGGGCGCGGGACGCTGGCAAAGAGTTTGATGTCAACGTACTGGTGCGGATGCCACCGAAGGGGTTGGCGGATCAAAAGCGGATGTGCGAGGAGCTGCTTGCCCAGAAAGTTGACGGGATTGCGATCAGTCCGATCAATCCAGAGAATCAACAAGACTTGTTGGATGAAATCGCAGCACGAACGAACTTGATCACACAAGATTCCGATGCCCCAGAAAGCAAGCGATTGTGTTATGTCGGAATGGACAATTACACAGCCGGTCGAATGTGCGGAGAGCTGGTCAAGGAAGCGATGCCGGATGGTGGTAGCATCATGATCTTCGTTGGTCGGCTTGATCAACTAAATGCCCGCTTGCGTCGTCAAGGGGTTATTGATGAAGTGCTAGACCGGAGCTTTGACGCAACGCGATACGATGCTCCGTAAATCGCCGTTGCTACGTCCTTCATCGTTGATCGCATCGTAGTTCTATGGACGACGTTTCTACTCCGCCGCTACTCGAAGTTCGTGAAGCGACGAAACGGTTCCCTGGCGTGCTTGCGCTTGATTCGGTCCGTCTCAAGCTCGGCAAAGGAGAAGTCGTCGCTGTCATCGGCGAAAACGGTGCGGGCAAAAGTACATTGATGAAGATTCTGGCCGGTATCCAGCGACTGGACGCTGGTGAAATACTTCTTAACGGCGAATCGATCGCTATCAAAGACGTACAGGCGGCGCTAGACCTGGGCATCGCACTGATTCACCAAGAACTCAACCTCTCCGACAATCTAGATGTAGGTGCAAACATCTTCCTCGGCCGCGAGCCCGCGCGTCTGGGCGTAATCGATCGTCGGACTATTGATCGCCGATCAGCAACTGTCCTACGCTCAATTGGGTTGGATGTTTCACCACGCACGATTGTGGGAACATTACCAATCGGTAAGCAACAAATGATCGAGATTGCCAAGGCTTTGTCGATCGAAGCTGGCGTGTTGATCATGGACGAGCCTACTTCGAGCCTTTCGCATCATGAAACGGAGGCTCTCTTTCGCGTTGTCAAGGATCTTCGCGATCGCGGCGTCAGCATCATCTACATTTCGCATCGGCTAAGTGAAGTCAATGAGCTTGCCGACCGAGTTGTCGTTCTGCGAGACGGAAAGAACGCCGGCGAGTTGAATCGCGACGAGATTAACCATGACAACATGGTACAGTTGATGGTTGGCCGCGACGTATCCCAGTTTTATAGCCGCATCCCGCATGAAGCCGGCGAGATACTTTTAGAAGTTAAAGACCTCGTTAGTCCGGCGCATCCGCGACATCGCGTCAACTTTTCGTTGCGCTGCGGCGAGATAGTCGGAGTTGCAGGCTTGGTCGGAGCGGGTCGCACCGAGTTGTTGGAAACGTTGTTTGGTGTTACACCGTCGCTGGGTGGTGTGATCCGAATTGACGGCAAGATCGTGGACTTCAAGAGTCCTGCTGATGCGATTGACAACGGCCTGGCGCTAGTTCCCGAAGATCGGAAGCTGCAGGGTCTCATTCTTGAAATGAGCGTCGGCGAGAACATCGGGCTAGCAGGCCTTTGGCACAACTGCCACACATCCGGATTTCTAAATGCTGCGAAAGAGCGCGAAGATACCGACGAGATGATAAGGGCGTTAAACATCAGGACGCCTTCTGCGAGACAAGTCGTTCAGTATCTTTCTGGAGGGAATCAACAAAAGGTTGTCCTTGGCAAATGGCTGACGCTGCGTCCACGAGTTCTCCTCCTGGACGAACCGACTCGTGGCATTGATATCGGAGCAAAACACGAGATCTACCAATTGATGGAAGAACTTGCGAAGGACGGCGTCGCAATTCTGTTTGTCAGCAGCGAAATGGAAGAGATCCTCGGGATGTCCGATCGAACTCTGGTCATGCACGAAGGCCGTGTTACCGGCGAATTGAACCGCGAACAACTGAGCGAAGAGAACGTGATGCAACTTGCCACTGGCGGCGTGCTAACTGCGGCGACCTAAAGTCGTCTGGAGAGATTGATGAAGAGAATACTCGGAATCTTGTTACTGCTGTTGGCAGTTCTGGTCGGGACTGCGATCCTGGAGCCCGATAGTTTCTTGAGTGCGTACAATCTGCAGAACCTTACCGGTTGGATCGGGCTATTTGGCATTCTTAGCATCGGCGTCGCATTTGTGATCATCACAGGTGGAATCGATCTTTCGATTGGTTCAGTCGTGGGGCTCGTCGGGTGTTTGCTGCCATTGTTTCTGGTTGAACACGAGCTGAGTGTGCCGGTGGCTCTCCTTAGTATTGTGTTGATCTCCTTGGCAATCGGTCTCGTGCATGGGCTCCTCATCACGAAGATGAGATTGCAACCGTTCGTGGTAACTCTGTGCGGACTTCTGATTTATCGCGGGTTTTCGCGCTGGCTAACCGGCGATTCGACGCAAGGGTTCGGCACCGGCTTCAAATCGCTGCGTTACTTGGCTCGTGGGAAGATTCCAGTCCCTTTTGTCGAAGACTTCGCGCTTCCTATTCCGTTTCTGATCACAATTGGATTGGGGATCGTGGCTGCGATTTTTCTTAACAAGACCGTCTTTGGCCGCTATTTGCTTGCCCTTGGACGAAACGAACAAGCGGCTCGATTCAGCGGCATCAAGACGGATCGAATGATCATTCTCGCCTACGTAATCTGCTCGTTTATGGCTGGTCTGGGTGGAATTCTCTTCTCGTTGGAGATTAACGGCGTTCAGCCCGCGAGTCACGGTGAGTTCTACGAGTTGTACGCGATCGCCGCTGCCGTACTTGGCGGTTGCAGCTTACGGGGAGGCGAGGGATCAATTACCGGAGTGATAATTGGTGCAGCGCTTATGCGTGCGCTTTATAACTCGATCAATTTGCTCGGGATGCCAACCGAATTGGAATTCGCCATCATCGGAACGGTAATTCTTGTTGGCGTCCTGGCCGATGAACTTGCGAAACGATTTGCGGAGACGCGCCGCGCCCGACAGCAAGCCCGCGTCGCGGCAAGTGGCACGCGCAACTAGCTACCGATGTACTTTGCGTAGATCGTTTTAGCCTCGGCGATCTCTTCCGTCCCGCCGATGATCGCTCGACCGTCGGGGAAGATGGTGAGTAAGTAGTCATCAACGGCAAGACGCAATAGGAAACGATTCTGTGTGACCGTTCCGACTCCTTGTAGCTTCGCGGCGAGCGAATCCAGTGACAAGGATTGCCTCTCTGGGAAACTTAGTTGGACTGCGTTGCGTCCGCAAAGGATTGCCGTATGACTGCCGCGCTCTCCCGCCAGCCATGGAAATTCGCGATGCTTACAGGTTGGACAATCGACGGCTTCTTTCAACGAGCCCAATTTCACTTGGCGTATGCGATTGTCCCACAACTCGACAACCGTCAAAGTGCGATTGATTGCATCACGATTGCCGCTGAGAATCTTGATCGCCTCGCATGCTTCCAGCGATGCGATGATGTTAATGATGGGGCCGAGAATTCCGGCGGTATCGCAAGTAGGCGTTGTGCCTGGTGGCGGCGATTCCTGCATCAAGCATCGCAAGCATGGCGTATCGCCGGGAACGATCGTCATTGATTGCCCTTCGGCTCCGATACAGCCGCCGTAGACCCACGGGATGTCGAACTTTACGGCGGTGTCGTTCAGGAGAAAACGCGTCTCGAAGTTGTCCGTGCCGTCGACGATCATGTCGACGCCATCAATCAACTGTTCGATATTCGTGTGATCAACGTCGGTGACAAGCGGTTCGATATCGATCTGTGAATTGATCTTCCGCAACTTGTCCGCGGCGGCGATGGCCTTCGGGATTCCCGCAGCAACATCTTCTTCGTCGTAAAGGACTTGACGTTGGAGGTTGTTCAGTTCGAGGAAGTCGCGATCAACAATTCGGAGATGTCCGACACCCGCTCGACCGAGCGTATTTGCCAACACAGAACCCAGCGCACCACATCCGCAGATCAAAACACGACTAGCTTGCAGCTTCGCTTGGCCTCGCTCGCCAAGTGGTGGGTAACGCATTTGACGAACGTAGCGGTCGAGGTTTAGTGAATCTTCTGTCACAAGAGGCTTTCTGGTTTCGATGGAGCGGCGAAGATTATTGAGTTGCCCTTTTTCGTCCTGTCAGGTTTTCTCTTCTAAGTTGATGTGCTTGAGGTAGCCGCGATTCTCAAATCGGATGCGGACGATCCCCCGAGCGGAATCAACCACCTTCACTCTGGCTGGCCGTTCGAGCAAATGAGCTGCGATGCCGCCCAATGTTGGAGCAAGCGCACAAGAGACGGCGAAGAATATCCAGAATTCCTCTTTCTGTAGTCTTGCCACCCACAAACCAAGGCACATAACTGGGAAGCCCATCGCGGTCACGACCGCCCAGATCAACAACTTTCGGCGTGAGATCGCCTTCGCACAGGCTTTGCACAGTGGAATCTCCAGCGAAATCGCGGGCAACACAGGCACTTGCTGGGAATGGCTGGGATCCGGGTCCTGTAGGCAGCGACAACAGACTGCCGGCAACGTGTGTCGACCGATTTGAATCTCGACGGGAGCATCTTCCATCGGCTGGTGGCTGCCATTTGTGGAGGCGGGCTTCAGCTCACCCGTCTCGTCGTCGAGAAACAACGACTCAGGCGTGCCCGGCGGTATTCTGGGAGGCAGCGGATAATCGCGATTGGGCTGGATTCGGTTTCGCAACCAAATCTGCAAGACCAGAGTTACGAGCATGAATGAGATCGACGCGCCGATTCCACCGACTAGGAAATACGGGATCGCTCCGCGATCCGGCGCTGGTCCTACGGAGAGTATCCAAACAGAGAATAACGAGATCACGGTGCCAACGATCGCGACGAGGCCGCCCGTCGTAAGTAATCCTCGGTAGCGGCCTTGGCGAAAACCAGTAACTAACTCGTCGTTGATCCAGTTGCACTTTGGGCACGGAACGAGTTCTGCCTCGGTGGCCAACCGCTGTTGCAAGTCGGTCAACGAATTGTCATTTGCGGCACGGCTGGCCCCGGTCTGCCCAACGCCGTAAAGCGCCGTGCCTGTTCCCGATCCGATCCGTGACAATTCGTAGTAGTACGTGCAGCCGCACTTATCGCATTCAACACCAACGCACATCTTTGCAACGGTGCTGGAAGTGAATTGCTTCCAAGAAATGAACATAGGCAAGCGACATTGTGATGAGCGTATACCTTATCGCGACGACCTAAAGGTAGTCTCAATTGAAGATGTTGTCTATCGAGGTGAAGAGCCCTGCGATGCTGCCCGATCATCTGCACGCGAAGTGGCACCGCAATGAACTACGTATCCGGCGAAGTCACCATGTGGCACCAGATCTCGTTGCAAGTGATCGCACTCGCGACGTGCTTCGATCAAAGTATAGTCCCCATTTAATCGGCGTTCTGCCACGAGGGGAAGCAGCCATTGCTTTGTCGTATCGTGGAACCGCTCCACATCCGAGGCGTCGCAGATAATCACGTCCAACCACTTTGCTGGTTGTGGCGTGCTACGCGGATCGACTCGCGCCGCGAAGAGTAAGTTCGGTGCGGAGGCGCGCAACTCGGCGTTGACTTCGTAATCATGTGGAAGAATCACAATCGCAACCGCTGGCCAAAGACTAAGACGTTGAAGTTCAGCGATTAGATCGTCTGGTGATAGTTCAACGACAAGCAGCACACCAGCCAAAGAAGCGTCGCGGAGTAATGACTCCGGCGGACTCTGTGCGACTAGCACGCCGGCATTGTCCTTGAATGCGTCAAGCCCCTCGAATTCTTTCACTGGCGCTGATACACCTCGTAGCACCCAGCGTTTGCTGTCCCATAGGAAGTTTCGCCCGCTTGCGCCGAAGGCTCGAATGGCGAGCGAACGACTAACCGTTTCAACAAGTTCGCCTTCACGGTGCAACTGAACTTCGACATCGTACGTAGCGGGAAGTTGTGTCGTCCAAAATGTTGGGTCCGGAATCGAACACGAAGCAAGCAGGGTCGCACCTTCGCCAAGGTCGGCCAGTTCAATCGTCGTCGGCAAAGTTCTTGTGCCGGGCGCGACGGGCCCGCGAATCTGTCCAGTAATCGACCAATCGCCTCCACCAACAAGCGAACTCACCCGTGCGTAGACTTGCGCCGAGCTATGCGTAACGCGACCGTAGAAGACATCAACTTGCTCGGCGAACGACATTCTGAACTCTTGCTTTAGTAAGGTGGGCTGTGCCGACCATTTCTGCTGGTAGGCACAGCCCACCTGACAACTATGCGGATTGCTCTTCCAACGAATCGCCAAGCACTTCCGCAAGGAAACCGCCGGTGACGGAGTCCTCACAGCGAGCAACTTTTTCAGGCGTCCCCTGAACGACAACGTTGCCACCTTCCTCGGCAGCTCCGGGGCCAAGGTCGATGAGGTAGTCAGATGCTTTCATCATTTGGAGGTTGTGTTCGACAACAATCAGCGAGTGGCCGACGCTTAGCAGTGCCTCGAAACAATCTAGCAATTGCACGATGTCCGAATAATGCAGCCCTGTCGTCGGTTCATCCATGATGAACAAGGTGCGATTGCGTTTTGCCGACGAAATGTAAGAGGCAAGCTTTAGTCGCTGGGCTTCGCCGGCGGAGAGCGTGTTTGCCGGCTGACCGAGCCGTAAGTAATCCAGCCCAACGTCGATCAATCGCTTTAACTTCTTCTGTGTTTTATGTTGACCACGGAAGAACGAGAAGGCTTCTCGGATCGTCATGTCGAGTACATCCGCGATATTTCGTCCCCGGTAGGTAACATCAAGAATCTCGTTGCGATACCGAGTGCCGTGACACTGCTCACATTTCATATAGACATCGGCGAGGAATTGCATGTCGATCTCGACGTGGCCATCACCGTTACATGCCGTGCAACGTCCGCCCTCGACATTGAAGCTGAAGTGACTTGCCGTGTAATTGTGAGTGCGAGCTTCAATCGTGTCGGCGAAGACGGCGCGAATCTCGTCGAAAGCCTTCACGTATGTCACGGGGTTTGAACGTGGAGATCGACCGATGGGGCTTTGATCGATCAAGATCACATCGTCAAGCTGGCCGTCCCCGTACACGTCATCGTAGGTCAGAGGTTTCGTCGCGTTCTTGCGCTTTCGAATACACAGGGCCCCGTATAGCGTGTCCTGTACAAGCGAGCTCTTGCCGGCGCCGCTGACTCCCGTCACTAAACAAAGTACGCCGAGTGGGAATTCGACCGTCACGTTCTGCAAGTTGTTACCTCGCGCTCGGACCAATCTCACCCAGCCGTGACTAGGCTGTCGGCGGCGTTCTGGTACGCCGATGCCTCGTCGACCCGAGAGATATCCTCCCGTCATACTCTCTGCGGAGGCCTCCATTTCGTCGAGCGTTCCCTCGAACACAACTTGCCCGCCACGTTCCCCCGCTCCGGGGCCGACTTCAATAATGTGATCTGCGGCGCGCAACATCGCCTCCTCATGTTCGACGACGACCACGGTGTTGTTTCGCTCACGCAGTGACGCGACCGCCTGGATCAATTGGTCCACGTCGCGCGGATGCAAGCCGACCGAAGGCTCGTCGAGGACGTAGAGCATGTTGACCAAGCTGGAACCAAGCGCGGAAGTCAGTGTGACTCGCTGTGCCTCGCCACTGCTGATCGTGCGGAGCGTCCGATCAAGTGTCAGATAGCCAAGTCCAACATCGATCAGAAAACCCAGGCGGCCAGTCACTTGTTCGAGCATGGTTCGCCCGATCGCCTGCTCCCACGCGTCAAGCTTGAGCGCTCGAAAGAACTCGAACGAAGCGACAATCTTGGTTGCAAGAATCTCCGAGATGCTCCGTCCTCCAATCTTTGTCGCTAGTGCTTCCGGCCGGAGACGAGCGCCCTTGCACGATGGACAAGTGCGGTAGCTTCGCCAACGGCTAAGGAAGACGCGCAGGTGCATTTTGTATTTGCGTTTCTCCAGCCACGCAAAGAACCCTTGCAGCCCTCCGAACTCACGTTCGGGAGCTCCATCGCGAATCAACGCGATGTGCTTTTGGTTCAATTCAGAAAATGGAATATTGACAGGCAGGTCATAGTCCGGTGCCAGAGCGAGAAGCTCTTCGAGTTCGTGCTTGTACGCTGGCGTATTCCAGGGTGCGATTGCTCCTTCGGCGAGCGACTTGGTCGAATCCGGCACGACCAAATCCATATCGGTTTCTACGAGATTCCCGAAACCTTCGCATTCCGGGCAAGCGCCGAGTGGGCTGTTATAACTGAACAGTCGCGGATCGGGCGTGGGATACTCGATCGAACAGTTTTCGCAAGTCAGAGCCGTGCTATACGAAGACCGTATCCATTCGCGACCGTCGATCATCTCGCTACTGCCGGCTTCACCTACTGTTACTGACCGCAGGATCGTACAACGCCCTTCGCCGTGAGCGAAGGCAGTTTCGAGGGAATCAATCAACCGTTGACCAGCCGATTCCGCTGCGGTTAATCGGTCATTCACGACAAGCAACTCGACCGGATACATAGCAACATTCGGCGTCTCGCCAGCCGAAAGATTCCACGTCTTTCCCTGGGCGATCAAACGTACAAATCCCTCTTCACGCAACTCGCTGATCATCTCCGCAAGAGTTTCCTCGGACGTGGCAGCTCGCGTGAAGGCAATCATAAAGCGATCTCCCTCCGCCAGCTGAGCAAGCTGTTGAGCGACTGTATTCGCTGATTCTTGACGCACTTCCGTACCGCATCCGTGGCAAATGATGTGACCAATTCTCGCAAATAGCAGCCGCAGGTGATTATCTATTTCCGTCGCGGCGCCGATCGTCGAGCGGCTCGACCCTGAATGGTCTTTGTGCGTGATGGCGATCGCGGGTGGTAAACCATCGATCCGATCGGCGTCTGGCTTCTCAAGCCGCTCCAAAAACTGCCGCGTATATGCTGAAAAGCTCTCGATGTACCGCCGCTGTCCTTCCGCGTAGAGCGTGTCGAGAGCCAAGCTCGTCTTCCCGCTGCCACTGACGCCGCAGAAGGCCACCAACTGATTGCGCGGAATATCGAGATCGACGTCGCGCAGGTTATGAACCCGAACTCCACGAACTCGAATGCAATCGTCAGGCCGCTTTGGTTCCACTAGGGCGTCTCCTCTCTACCATCTCGAATCCCGTATCGTAACGTGGTGCAGGATGTCGAGCTACCCAGCAACCATCCCGACCGTTACGATAGTAATCGTGAAATGATAGGACTTGCGAATGAGCAGCGCATTGGGCGGAATGATAAGAGGCTTGCTTGGCCATGATCCTTCACGTTGACATGGACGCCTTTTACGCCTCGGTCGAAGAACGCGATCGGCCTGAGCTGGTTGGTTCCCCAGTGGTCGTTGGCGGAACTCCCGAAGGAAGAGGTGTCGTCGCGGCGGCTAATTATGTGGCGCGCGAATTCGGAGTTCACAGCGCCATGCCAGCCGCCCAGGCGAAGCGACTCTGTCCGCATGCCGTGTTTTTGCGACCGCGGATGGAACACTACGCAGAAGTCGCGGCACAGATCCGGTCCGTCTTCGAGCGTTATACGCCGTTGGTCGAACCGTTGTCACTGGATGAAGCCTTTTTGGATGTGACCGGCAGCGAATCGCTGCACGGACCAGCGCTGTCAATCGCCCGCGACATAAAACGCGAGGTCCGTGACGGTCTGTCGCTGGTCGCGTCGGTCGGCGTAGCTCCCAATCAATTTCTGGCGAAGATCGCAAGTGATTTAGAGAAACCTGACGGTCTTGTGGTCGTCGACCCAACGCAGATCCAGGAGTTTCTCGATCCATTGCCTGTAAGAACGCTATGGGGAGTTGGTCGAGTGACAGGCGAGAAGTTCGACGACCTTGGTGTCCGAACGATCGGTCAACTTCGGCAATTGCCTGTGAAAACATTACAGCACCATCTCGGCAACAACGGCACACATCTTTGGGAATTGGCACATGGGATCGACGACCGAGTTGTAACTCCCGAGCAGGAAGCCAAATCGATCTCGCACGAGAAGACTTTCACCGACGACATCAAGGATGTTGCGGTTTTGCGAGCCTGGTTACTTGAATTGAGTGAACAAGTCGCCTGCCGGATGAGGCGGCAAAGCATCAACGCGAAAACTGTTCATCTGAAAGTTCGCTTCGACGATTTTCAGACGATCACGCGTGCCCACACTCTGTCCGAGCCGACCGATGTGACGCAAGAGGTCTGGCAAGCGGTGGTGAGGATGTTGACCCAGAAAATGCCGTCAAGAACTTTGTGCGTTCGTTTGCTTGGTGTGGGCGTGAGCAACCTGCATCACGGCACGAAGACGCAGATGGATTTGTTCGAAGACGAGTCACACGATCGTAATAGCCGTCTCGATGAGATCGCGGACAATATCAAAGACAAATTCGGTTCGTCGTCGCTTCAACGTGGCTTGGGGATGCTTCACAACATCGAACCCAAGTCGGGAACAGACGGTCCCAATCGCGATCAATATGGCGAGTGAAGTTATGTGACGGTTGCCAATTGGATCGCTTTCAGACCCGAACGTTTGACTTTTGTTGTGAAAGTTCTGTAAACTTCCGAGCAACTGATGCGGATGCGCTGGAAAATGGTATCATCATCGGCGTCGCGCGAAAGAGTCGAATTCAGTCCCATGTCTTTTGGCTGAATGAGTTCCCCTCCCACAATCACTTCAGTCAGCACGTTTCTTCGAAGGAGTCGATCAAATGCTTCTCGCAATTATCGGGATTTTGTACTTTCTCATAGTCGTATGCGGTATCGCGAGTCTGGTGTTCTTCATCATGGTCGTCATCCAGATGTTCAAGCGTGATGAGACCAACATGGGTATCATCTGCATCGTCTTGGCATTTTGTACGGGCGTAGGACCATTGGTTGCATTTGTTTATGGGTGGATAAAGGCTACCGAATGGGACATTAAAAAGATTATGACCTACTGGTCTGCCGCAATCGCCGCGCAGCTCGTTTTGGTAGTGCTCGTCATGGTCTGCGCCTTCGCTGCCGCGGCGTCAATAGATCCGAATCAGTTCAACATGGATCAAGACGGCATGGATATTGAGTTCGACTTTGACGAAGCCGACTTCCAGATGCCCGACGACTTTACGATCCCAGAAGCGATCCCAGTCGAGGAGGAGTAAGTTCGCTCGCTGGATCACTCACATAAATCGCAAGATCTCGCCCGCCGAGTCAGTACATCCGGCGGGCGTTTTGCGTTGGAATTGGAATCTAGCGTGTGGATCATCCAACATCCTCGTGCCGGATATTGGAGTTGCTAATTGATGGATCCCGAATTGTTTCTATCTTCACTCTTTACCGCGAAGCGGTAAAGAGTGGCGAAATCTCGTTCTCATTCATTGATCAACTCACGAACGTGGCACCAGTGCAACGTCACAGTTTGATTTATCGGAATTCGGTTTCACTCGAAAAAGTCTGAACTCTTGCGAGTTCACCTACGAGGAGCCACGGCGAAGCTTTAGACGTGACAAACCACGAAGACGAATCATTTGGCTTGTGAACGGAAGGCCGCAGCGACATTCGGTGCTGTGCCGCTGCCTCAACCATAAGAAATAATCAAAATGCCCCACACATTCGTCATCTTTGGTGCCTCAGGCGATTTGACAAGCCGCAAGTTGATTCCGGCTCTCTACAGCTTGTTCGCCAAGGGCCGGCTCGCAGATGGAACTCGCGTCGTTGGTGTGTCTCGAAGCGAATTCTCGTACGATGCTTGGCGGGAACAACTTGAACAGACGACACGAACCTACGTTGGAACTGAATTCGAGGAGTCGAGCTGGCGGGACTTTGCTTCTCGAATCTATTACCAAACGGGCGACATTCAACAAGCAAACGACTTCGAATCATTGGCGGCGATGCTCGATGAGTTAGAAGGCGGCCAGCGCTGCACGCGACTGTACTATCTGTCGACGTCACCGCGACTGTACCACGTGGCGGTCGAAGCGTTGGGATCTTCAGGCCTGGCCGACGAAAGTAACGGCGAGCGACGCATCGTTGTCGAAAAGCCGTTTGGAACGGATCTGGAAACCGCCGAGTCCCTAAACCGCACTTTGCACGGAGTCTTCGACGAACGGCAGGTGTATCGTATCGATCACTATCTCGGCAAAGAGACGGTTCAAAACCTGTTGGTACTTCGTTTCGCTAACAGCATCTTCGAGCCGTTATGGAATCGAAACTATATCGACAACGTTCAAATCACGGTTGCCGAAGAAGTCGTCGTCGGAAGTCGAGCTGGTTATTACGAGACGTCCGGCATCCTTCGCGACATGTTCCAGAACCATCTTCTACAACTGATGATGATCACGGCGATGGAGGCACCGGCACGATTCTCAGCGGATTTGGTTCGCGATGAAAAAGTAAAAGTCCTACAAGCTGTCCGTCCTCTGACGGGGGCAGCCTTTGCTCAGGATACGATTCGCGGTCAATACAAAGGCTACTTGGACGAACCAGGTGTCGATTCAAAGAGTCAAACCGCGACCTTTGCGTCGCTAAAGTTGCACGTAGACAATTGGCGATGGCAGGGTGTTCCGTTTTATCTCCGCAGTGGCAAGGCCATGTCCTGCCGGACGACGCAAATTGTCATCCAGTTCCGCCAACCACCGCACATGCTGTTCGCAGACGGAGCACGTCGGTCGCCGGACGCCAACCGATTGGTCATTCAGGTCCAACCTAACGAAGGGATTCAGCTGCACTTCCACACAAAGGTTCCTGATGCCGGTATGAAGCTCAGGTTGACCGATCTCGATTTCAACTTCCAAGAAGAATTCCACTCGGCACTTCCAGATTCATACCAGCGGCTTTTGCTGGATGCATTGAACGGCGATGCAAGCTTGTTTGCCCGCAGCGACGAAGTCGAGTTGGCCTGGAGCATCATCGATCCGATTGTCGCTGCATGGCAGAGCCCCGCCGCGCCTGTGTTGGAAATCTATCCCTCAGGCATGTGGGGCCCCGAGTGTTTGATACAATGGATGCGAGTTCAGGGTCGTGAGTGGTTCGACGTTTGCCCTGTACTCGATTGAGCGACGAAACAGTGAACTCTTGTTAGCCCGCTGTAACACCGATTTTCGGAAGCATCCCGAGGCTTAGATGTCGGATTCATTTGATCCCTACCACGTCTGGCTCGGCATCCCGCCAGAAGAACAACCGCCCGATCACTATCGATTGCTCGGGCTCCGGCAATTCGAGGAAAATCGGGACGTGATATCCCATGCCGCCGAACAGCGGATGTCGCACTTGCGTTCGATGCAGGCCGGGCCTAGATCAGAACAGACTCAGATCATTCTTAACCAGCTTGCCGCCGCTCGCGCCAGCTTGCTGACCCCGGATCAGAAGTCCGCATACGACGCAAAGCTCCACGACCAGAGCAAGCCTAAGTCGCTATCGGCAAATGTCCCTCCGATACCGAGCTACGAGAATCTTGAACCTCCGCGACCAAGCTCTTCGGGTACGGGTGTCGCGAATCCAATGGTGATGCTGGTCCTCGGTGGGATTGCGGCAGGGATCTTCCTGATGTTTGTGATCGCGGTGGGCTTGGCCTGGCAGTTCAACGGTCCCGCTGCGGCTGAATCAAGAGATGACTTTCAGGCAGCGACTAACACCAAGTCATTTCGCGAAGTAACTCCGAATGCACAAAACGATCGATCGATCGAGTCACCTTTACCTGAGGCTATCGATCCTCAACTTACAGAACCGGAACCGCCGATTATCGTCGAATCACCTCGCGAACCACCTGCGGTCGTACAGACCGATCAGTCGGTAGAGGCAGCTTCGATAGAGCCAGTCGCTCCGATGGTGACCGAGAGTCCGCCACCGGTTGCAGTCAATCCAAGCATCACGCCGCAGACAGGCGAGGACAAACGACCGACCGCAGCTCCCGTCGAGGCTGTGCCAAAACGCGATTTCGCTGTTCGGCTAAAAGACGTGGGCGATGCAATCGTGCTGGAGAACACTGCGGACTTATTCTCGTTCAACCGCGAATTTACGGTCGAGCTATGGGCTCGATTTCATCCTACGCCGGATCCTCACTCAATCGTTGGCAATCAAGTCAGTCTCGATGACGGAGGTAGCGTTGGGTGGCTGCTGCATATTCCTGGTCCGGTTCAGAGAGATAAGGGTCGCTACATCACGCTGAGCGGCGTTGTTGGCTTCGGATCGCCGCTGCCAATTAGCAAATCGGAGTGGCGACATATCGCGGTTTGCGGTGAAAGTTCTTCGGTGCACGTGTTTGTTGATGGTTCGTTGGTGTTGACCGAGAGCAATGCTTCCGACTTGTGGCCATCTTGCAATGGCAACATCATGATCGGCCGGAATCCACTGAATAAGAATTACAGAATGATGGGGCAGAACAAACTACCTCATAACATCGGGGACTTTCGCGGGGACATCAGGGCTTTGCGTATCAATGCTAAGTGTCTGTACGAGGAGGATTTCGTACCGCCTTCAAGTTTTGAACGGAACTCGGACGATTTGGTTGCGCTGGACTTTACGACTGGCGATGGCGACACCGTTTCAGATCTTTCCGGAAACAGCCATGACGGGAAGATCGTTTCTGGCGAGTGGATTGCACTACCCGAAGCCCATCCCGATGTAGAGCCATTGAGCAACGTCGTGGTCTCGGGCATCAGCCGCAAATTGAATCACAACGGCTATCGATTTCGGAGCCCAGAGGCCGACGAGTTTGCCAGTGAATATGTACGAAAAGGTTACAGACGGATCGAACAACAACGGATTGTCGTTAACCGCACCGTAGCTGCGCCGACAGTGTTCCTCGGCCAAGGTGTGGAACTGTATGCGAACGTCCACGCTGAAGTCGCGATCGTCGCGCAATCCGTCGAGCTGTATGGCCTGGTGCGAGGGCCTCTTACCGTCAGGGCGCAGGTAATCCGCATCCATCCGGACGCGGTAATCCAGGGGAACCTACACGTCGAAAGTGCTCAATCGATCTGGATCGATGGACGCGTCGAGGGCGCGATCATCGGCGAATATGGCAACATTCGGTGGATGCCGAATTCTCAGGCTGGCGAAGGATAGGGCCGAGTACTCTCGATCTTCGCACGCGGCACATGTTTTGTGGGAAGAGTTTTGTGGGATTTTACTCGTGCATACGTATTCGGATACAATGAAACTGGATTCAATGGATTCGCCCCAATCGTCCAGCCTCACCCCACCCTTGCTTAGGTCCCACCATGAAGTCAACCCTCATTCTCACTCTCGCTCTACTATGCGCAGGCATTACGAACGGCAATGCTGCTGATTGGCCCTCGCATCTTAATGGCAACGGTCGCGTCGGCGCGACCTCTGACAAGTTGGCGGCGGAAGTCGAACTGAAGTGGACCTACTCGACTCCCGCTCCCCCTGAGATGGCATGGGCTGGCCCGCGCAGCGAGGCGATCGAAGGTAAGATCATGCGGCATCGCGTTGCGTTTGATCAAGCGATCGATGTCGTCGTGGCGAACGACCTTGTCTACTTTGGCTCTCCGGTCGACAACAAAATCTATTGCATGAACGCCAAGACGGGCGAACCTGTGTGGTCCGTGTTCACGGATGGCGCGATCCGTTTGGCACCGACGGTTTGGAAGGGCAAAGTGTATGTCGGCTCGGATGACGGGTACGCGTACTGCCTCAATGCGGTCGATGGCGATCTCGTTTGGAAGGTCCGCGCTGGAACGTCTGACGAGCGTTTGTTAGCTCGTGGCGAGATGATTTCGCGCTGGCCGCTTCGCACGGGAATTCTGATTCACGACGGGCTCGCCTATTTCGGAGCTGGAGTGTTCCCACATGAGACCGTGTATCTTTACGCAGTCGATGCTGAAACTGGCAGCGTCATTTGGAAGAACGATCACATCAGCTCCGAAGACGCGGGCCGCAATCCGCTGTCGCCGCAGGGATACTTGCTTGCGAACGACGAGTTCTTAGTGGTCCCTTCTGGTCGAATGCTACCGGCGGCGTTTGATCGAAAAACGGGCGAGGAAATCCATCACCGTAACCACAGTTGGCGATCGACGGCCGGTGGCGTTGTGGGCGGAACCAAAGCTTTGTTGGCGGACGGACAAATCTACTCCGCTGGGCCACATCACTTTCTGGCGATGGACCAAAAGAGCGGCGGGACCGGGCATGCGTGGATCAACGGGCGGCAGTTGACAATCGCCAAGGACCGAGGCTTCGTCGCAACGGGCACTCAACTCGTCGCAATGAACCGACCGGAGCACGTGAAAGCAACGGCCGAACGACAGGCGGCAAATATGAAGCTCTACACGCTGAATCGCAATCGCTCGAAAATGAAGGCGGACGAATACCGCACGCAGGCCGATGAACTTGAAGCGAAGATTGCCGAGTTGTCCAAAGTCGGAACGCTTTGGAACGTCGATACACCGCTTGCCTCTTCGCTTGTCTATGCGGGCGGAACCGTTGTCGTCGGTGGCGAGAATGAAGTTGCGGCCTACAACGCCGAGACGGGAAAACCGCTCTGGACGAAGGAAGTGGATGGCGACGTAAGCTCACTTGCGGTGAGTGGCGGAATCGTCTTCGCCAGTACGGACAAAGGTAACATCTACGGCTTTGGTGCCAAAAGCGATGCCGTTCCGGGCAAGTTCCCGAAAGAGTACATCGCCGAACCCTATGCGAAAGACAAGCTCACGGAGATGTACGCGACCGCAGCTGATGAAATCATCCGCCAGACGGGCGAGACTCGCGGCTTCTGTCTAGTACTCGGTAGCGAGAAAGGCCGCCTGGCATATGAACTCGCACGGCGCACCGACCTCCAAATCTATGCGATCGAACAAGATGCACAGAAAGCTGACGAGTCGCGGCGGGCACTCGATCGTGCCGGGGCGTACGGGCACAGAGTTACGATCGTCGATGGCGATCCGAACAAGCTGCCTTTCTCGAATTACTTCGCCAACTTAGTCGTTTCGGATTCGCTGTTGCTGACTGGTGAATTACCTTCGCGTGCAACGGAGATTGCGCGAAGCATCAAGCCTTGCGGCGGCAAGATCTGCTTAGGTGCTCCTAAATCTGCCCCTGGTGCCTCGAAGATCAGCAGCGAGAAGCTGCGAGGCTGGTTGGCTGATCTCAGCCTAGCTCCAGACGACGCGATTGTAGGTGCAGGCACGTTCGCCAGCTTGACGCGTGGCAAGCTCCCCGGAGTCGGCGACTGGTCACATCAGTACGGCAACGTGGCAAACACTTCAACAAGCAACGACTACCGCGTCAAAGGTGGAATGGGAGTACTCTGGTACGGCGACCCTGGGCCCGCCCCGATGGTCAATCGACACGAAGCTGCTGCCGCACCCCTTTCGACGAACGGACGCATGTTCATTCAAGGAGTCGACCGCATCTTGTGCTACGACGCATACAACGGAATGTATCTATGGGAGTACAAGAACCCTGGAGCGATACGCACTGGCGTCTTCAATAATGAAGAAACCAGCAACCTCGCCGCAAGCGACGACGCCTTGTTTGTTGCGGTCGACGACACTTGTACCGAAGTCGATGCCGCAACGGGCGAAGTACGAGCAGTTCACAAAACACCTAAGTCCGAAGACAAGATTCCACGAGTTTGGGGATATGTTGGCTACTCGGACGGAATGCTCTTCGGGACGAGTACGATTCGTGGCGAACTGGAGCGATCGTTACGTCGTCGAGGCCACACCGTGGCGAACACAACCGACGCCATCTTCGCAGTCGACGTAAAGAGCGGCGACCGAAAATGGGTTTATCGCGGCAAGAACATCATGCATGTGACGATCGCGATCGGCGACGATCGTGCGTTCTTTATCGACAGTTCTATCTCGCAGCAGCAGCGGGACGAATTGCTGCGACAGGATAAGACCGAACTGAAAAAGCTCGGTGAAGCTGAAGCCAAGAAGAAGGAAGCTGAACTCAAGGCCCTCGATCTTCGTCTCGCCGTGGCTGTCGATATTGATAGCGGCAAAGTGCAATGGTCGGAGGCAGTCGACGTCACGGATTGCAGCTATGTCGGAATCGGTGGCGGGCAGTTGACGCTCATCTACCAAAATGGACACGTGCTGATCTGTGGAGCTAACGCGAATGGCCATTACTGGCGTCAGTTCCTCTCCGGACAATTCAGTCGCCGCCGATTACTCGTTCTCGATTCCACGACAGGCGAGAAACTTTGGTCAAAAGATGCCAACTATCGTCATCGGCCAATCGTCGTTGAAGATCAGATCATTGCCGAGCCTTGGTCGTTCGCCTTACACACGGGCGAAGAGAAGCAACGCGAGCACCCGATTACAGGTGAGGAAACGACTTGGCAGTTCAGCCGCCCGGGCCATCATTGCGGGATGATCACAGCAACGCCCAACACGCTGTTCTTTCGAAGTGGATTCACCGGCTACTACGATCTTTACTCGGACAGTGGCGTCAGCCATTTTGCTGGCCAGAGAATGGGTTGCTGGGTGAACGCGATTCCTGGTAACGGATTGTTGATGGTTCCCGAAGCAAGTGCCGGTTGTGTTTGCCAATTCTCGATCGCCGCAACGGTGGTCATGGAGCCGCGGCAAGATGCCGACACTTGGAAAATTGCTAGTCTCGCGGGAAGTGCAACGCCTGTGAAGCAATTGGCGATAAACCTCGGCGCGCCCGGCGATCGCCGCGATACCTTCGGGACACTTTGGCTCGCCTATCCGCGGCCGAAAACGGTTGGTCGTCTTGAGTACACGTTCGATATCAAGCCGACATTGGCCAACGGCGGCGGCTACTATAACTACAACAGCGAAGCCGTCCAAATCGAGAACGCGAACACGCCATGGGTACTGAGCAGCGGTGCGCGTGGACTCTCGCGATGCGAGCTTCCCCTTGTTGACGAGAAAGACAAACCGGCCACCTATGCTGTAAAGCTTCATTTTGCTCAGATTGAAGACTGCGGCCCCGGCGAGGCAGTGTTCGATATCAAACTGCAAGGCGAGACCGTTGCTGAGAAGGTTGACGTCATTGATGAAACGGGTGCCGTGAGTCGGGCGCTCGTCCGCACATTTGAGGACGTCGCGGTTGACAATAACCTTGTCATTGAACTTGTGTCACATGGGAAGGCGTTGCCGACGATCGCCGCGATAGAAGTGACTCGAAAGTAGGCTGTATGTTCCGCCGTAGCCGCAAGCCTCCGGTTTTGCCGTGAAACCAACCGTGCGAAGTTAGCGATCGCCAGAGGATCGCGAGGCGGTTGCCTACGGCTCAAAAGACGAAGTAATGGGTCCACTGAAGAACCTCCACATTGGCGACGTGAAGATCGGCTTCCCCGTCGTTCAGGCGGCTCTGTCGGGGTACAGTGATTGGCCGATGCGAGTTATCGCGCGACGTCACGGAGCGAGCTACGCCATATGCGAGGTGATGCTCGATCAGTTTCTGGTAGCGATCAAGCAACGGAAACGGACCCAACACTTTCTCCACGTCAGTGACGAGGAGCATCCGGTAGGCGGTCAGTTGATGGGTGCCGAGCCTGAACAATTTGCAGCCGGCGCGATGAAACTTGTCGAGTCTGGCTTTGACATTATTGACATCAACTTTGGGTGTCCGGTCAAGAAAGTACTCGGTCGCTGCCGAGGCGGCTTTCATCTTGGTCAGCCGGATGTCGCCCTGGCCATTATTCAGCAGACCCGCGATGCCGTTCCCGCCAACATCCCCGTCACGGTGAAGATGCGGCGCGGTGTCGACGATACGGTGGCAAGTCGTGATAACTTTTTCCGCATACTCAAAGGTGCGTTCGACATCGGTGTGGCCGCGATCACTGTACATGGGAGAACGGTAAAGCAACGATACGTCGGGCCAAGCCGCTGGGAGTTCCTCAACGAAGTCAAACAGTTCGCTGGCGAGAATATCATTCTCGGCAGTGGCGATCTATTCACGGCACAAGATTGCCTCGACATGATCGCTCAGACAGGGGTCGACGGTGTCACGGTGGCTCGCGGTGCGATCGGCAATCCCTGGATCTTCGATCAAGCTCGGGCACTTGCGGCAAACGAACCACTTCCCGCGCCACCCGGCTTATTCGCACAACGCGAAGTAATCCTGGAGCACTATCGCCTCGCAGAAGAGCTATACGAGGGGCGGCGATGCGGGACGATGATGCGAAAGTTTGGAATCAAATACTCGGCGATGCATCCGCATCACGACGAAGTCCGAGCCGCATTCGCAAAGGTAGCTTGCCGCGAAGACTGGGAATCAGTACTCAATGCGTGGTACTCAGATGATTTAGACGGCGTGCATCCCGATCCAACGCTTCACAGATCGCAGGACAGCTGTAATTCGTCGCCGGAGACGTCGGCTATCGTTTGCGAATAAGGCGACGGCGAAGCGGCGTACTCGTTGTGACTCGCGATGGAGGGTCTAGCACGCTCGGAGCATTGGGCGCCACAATCGATTTTTGGGTGTAAGCCATCACCTGTGAAAAGTGCGACTCGAAAGCTGTCGCTTCAATGTCACTCGACCCTCCGCCAAGACTTACCGCGAACGCTTCAGCAAACGTCTCCTCCAATCCGATTCGGTTGCCCTGCAAGTAGTACCCGAGCGATTCCCGATGTGACGGTACTATGCGTGACGTGTCTTGTTGATAAGCACGCACGAACTGAGGCGATGCTGACAACTTCTGCCCCGAGGACCCAGCGGCCATATCGAAAGCATGACCGATCTCGTGGCGGAGAACTCCCGCAACTCGCGAACTGGGAACGATCTTGCCGGTTCGATTGCGACGTTTTTCGGCGAGTACGAGCAGCTTGGATTTGGGAAGATGAATTGCGTCACTATTGTCCCAAGTGAGATGACGCGGCCAACCAGGAGGCCGCACGCCGCGCAGCGAGGGCGCGGCATCGACGACAAATTCGGCGAGTTGCACCTTCCATCCGGCGTCACCGAGCGTCTTCCAAACGACTGGCGGAACCGACTGGCCGGCAGTCTTCGTCTCACGCCGAAACCGGTCGCTGACTCTAGCTGTCGATAACAGCTGGATCGCGGCTGACTCCTGCGCGCTGACAGTAACAGCGTTGAGAAGTAAACAAGCAAAGACTAGCGAGATTCTCATCCGCATCCTGAGCGTACTGATCGACCTAGCTTCAACTTAGAACTCGAAGCCGAGGAGACGTGGGTCAAATGAGCAACGCGGGACACTAGGAAAGCGATGCGATCGAGTCAATGCGAATTCGATCATCAGAATCCGTGACGTACCCTTGGGAAGAGCTGCGGGAGGCTGGCGCGCAGCAACGCAGGCGGCCTATTGAACTCGCTTTTCAGTCCCAATAATCGGAAATATCCGTCATGACCGCAGAGACCTTACAGCCAACTGAATCATCGACGGAGTGTGCCGAACTCTCCGACGCTGTAACCGGAGATTTCACACCAGCACTAGCATGTGCTGCCTCTGCTAGGGTGGTTACGCGGGTCATGCACGTGATCAACGGCGAGCACTACTCGGGAGCGGAACGTGTGCAAGATCTTCTCGGCCAGCATTTGCCGGTGTTCGGCTATCAAGCGGCTTTCGCGTGCGTGAAGCCTGGAAAGTTTGGGGAGAAACGCCACCACCAGGACTCACCGATCTATGAAGTTCCGATGGCGGGCCGCTGGGATGTTCGGGTCGCCCGTAAGTTGAGTCAGATCATTCTCGCTGAAGGATTCTCTTTAGTTCACGCTCATACTCCGCGAAGCGCAGCGGTCGGACGAGTCGCTGCGTGGTTGGCGAAAGTGCCGATGATTTATCATGTCCACAGCCCAACGTCGCAGGACACGACACATGGCTTGCGAAATCGAGTCAACAACTGGACGGAACGGGCAAGTCTGTACAAAATGTCCGGGCTAATTACCGTGTCAAACAGTCTTGGACGGCACATGCGACTGCAAGGTTATCATCCCGATCTGATCTCTGTAGTTCCGAACGGAGTGCCGACTTCCGATCGTCGGCGAACGGAAGAGCCGCCTTCTGAAACGTGGCACGTCGGCACGGTCGCGCTGTTCCGACCTCGCAAGGGATTAGAGATTCTTCTTGAGTCGATCGCATTGATGAAAGAGCGTGGTGTTTCAGTTCGGCTGCGAGCCGTTGGCCCGTTCGAGACGCCGGACTACGAAGCGGAAATCCACTGGCATGTCGAACGGCTTGGACTTCGTGAAAATATCGACTGGGTGGGGTTCACCCAGGATGTCACAAGCGAGCTAACCAAGATGGATTTGTTTGTGCTGCCGAGTCTGTTCGGAGAAGGCCTGCCGATGGTTGTGTTGGAAGCGATGGCGGCAGGCGTGCCCGTCGTTGGCACAAGAGTCGAAGGCGTTCCTGAAGCGATCGATGATGGTGCGAATGGTGTCCTCGCAAATCCTGGCGACGCAGCAGATCTAGCACAATCGATGATGCGAGTTGTGGAAGGCGAACTCGATTGGTCTATCTTGCGCGACCGTGCGATCAAATCGCACGCGGAGCAGTTTTCTGCCGAACGAATGGCAGAGGGTGTCGCCGCCGTTTACGATCGAGTGCTTGAGGCTACGCGCGTGAAGTGATGCAGCATGATCCCGCTTGCCACACCGGCGTTTAGGGAATCCGTGCCCAACTGCATCGGAATCGTCACTCGTCTTTCGCAGGCCTCCGCTATCTCGGCAGGCAACCCGTGCGCCTCGTTGCCGATCAAGATCGCGATTCGATCGGAACGATGCGCCCGCTCGAGTGGCTCCGCGTTGCCAAGGACAGTTGCGACTCGCTCGAACTGAAAGTCATCCCGCAGACAGTTAAGGTCGTCTGTGAGGTGACTTGATTCGATCAGAGGCAGCGTTAGGGCAGCGCCCATCGATACCCGAAGGACGCGACGCGAGAAAGGATCGCTGGAAGCGCACCCCAAGAGCACTGCGTTGACCCCAAAGGCAGCCGCACTTCTAAGGATGCTGCCGAGGTTTGTTGGATCTTGAATCCCAACACAGATCATGATGGTCGCAGGTGACGGCAACTGCGGCATGATATCACTTAGCGAAGGCTGTGGCTTGCGCTGGCCGCAGGCAAGAATGCCTCGATGGAAGTTGTAGCCCACGAGATTCTCGATTAATTGCGCAGGTGCTGCATAAATCAATGGATCATCGGTCTGCTCCGGTAGCAGACCGATGCGCCGCTCGTCAACTAGAACGGAATGTGCCGCAAACGAACTTTCGACCAGTCGCTCGACGAGCAGTTGACCTTCGACGACGAACAGCCCGCTGCGCCGACTCGCTTTCGCGCTGAGCAGTTCGCGATAGCCGGCGAGGCGTTCGTCTTCGACATCATTGATTGGTATCAGCGGCATTAGTTGAGCTGCAACGGTCTTGCGCCGACGTGGACAGACAACGTGATCTCTTGACCATCGCGGACGACAATAATTTCTGAATCGCTGCCGATCTCCGCTGCTGCGACAAGGCGCGTCAATGTTCCTCCATCAGCGATCGATTGATCGTCCCATTTCACGACAATGTCGCCAGGTCGAAGTCCGGCTTGTTCAGCCGGCGATGGACTGCGGCGGTCCGCCACGACAGCGACAACGTAGGCACCGTGATTGACGGAAAGAGAAAACTCACGGGCCACTTCATCATTGACATCACCCAATTGAGCGCCAAGCCAGCCGCGTTCGACGCGACCGGTCGAGCGCAAGTTGTCATAGACTTGCTTAGCGACGCTACTGGGAATCGCAAAGCTGATACCTTGATAAGAATCACCGACGATAGCGGCATTAATTCCCACGATTCTTCCCCTCGCATCGACCAGTGGCCCTCCGCTATTGCCAGGATTCACAGCGGCGTCGGTTTGTAGGTAGTCCTGCCATGCGTTTCCTGCCATGGCGCTTCTATTTTTGGCACTGAGAATTCCGAAAGTGATGCTGTGTTGGAGACCGAAGGGGCTGCCAACAGCCCAAACCAACGCTCCGACTTCGAGTTGATCACTATCACCCCATTGAGCCGCTTCCAGGTCCGTTGCTTCGATCTTTAAGACTGCTAGGTCAGTGAGAACGTCGATCCCGACGACTGTGCCATCGACGAGTTGACCGTCGCTGAGCGTCACTTGGATTCCCGTTGCATCGGCGACAACGTGATGGTTCGTGACCACGTAGCCGGCGGAATCTACGATAACTCCGGAACCTTGCCCTCGCGATTCTGGCTGAGCCCGCTGGAATCGCGGATCGAAGTTCGCTCCACCACCACGAGCCAACGAACTCGAAACACTAATGTGAACGACACTTGGGGCGACGCGTTTAGATACAAGCTGATACGCGGTCGACAACGCTCCCAGCGGTAACTGCTGGAGCCCTTCTTTCGCCGCGTCCAGTTCAGCTCGCTGTTGGCCCTTCACCATTGAGTACTCCACTTGCTCGGCGAAGTAGGGCACAAAGTACCGCACTAGCAGTAAAATCGCGAGTGCAACCAGAAACCAAGTCAGACGGTTAGCAATCCCAATCGAGTTGTCTTGAGGAGGGCTCGGTAGTTCGCGGACCAATGGGACTGGCGTTTCGTTGGGGGATTCGTGCATGATGAGATGGGCGGCTAAATTGGCTTTCAGCGACAAGTTATTGGCATTATAGGCTTCACGGATCGGTTGTGCCTCGCCACGACGCAAGTGGCGGCGTTGACGACGTTTACACCTCGTGCTAGAACGATCCCTTGGAGATATTCTTAAAACCTTACAGAGGATGGAGTAACTAGCGTGGGAAGTGAACGCCAACGAGAGATTCGCCGCCGTCGTACTCGTCGTCGCAAGATGGACATTATGAAACGGCGAGCAGCCACTGCCACTCCGTCCGAAAAGACGATCCTTGCAGACAAGATCCGAAAGCTGACCCCCGGTGCTGAGGAACTGATTACGCGATTAGCCCTTGAAGAGCGATAGGGCCTTCACCTCGCGTCCACTTGTTGTTAACTCCAGCGTCAATGGGCGGCGGGCTCTTGTAAGCCCCCAGTGGTTAGTGGATTTCATTCCGACCAGGGCGGTAGCGATATGACAAAATCGCTAGAAGTTCTTGAGACGTGTCTGTACGTCGACGACCTATTAGCTGCCGAACGTTTCTATACCGATGTTCTTGGGCTAGAGTTGGTCAGCCGGCAAGCAGGTCGGCATGCTTTCTTTTGCTGCGGATCGACGATGGTCTTATTATTCGCTCCTGCAGCCAGCAGCGAGGCATCATCCGAAGTTCCGACACACGGGGCTCGCGGGCCTGGGCATGTTGCGTTTTCCATCTCGCATGACGCGATTGACGAGTGGATACACCGACTCGATCAGCACGGAATCGCGATCGAACAACGTGTGAATTGGCCGAAGCGAGGACGCTCGATCTACTTTCGTGATCCGGCTGGTAACAGCCTGGAACTCGCCACGCGAGACATCTGGTCGTTCGACACATAGCCTCGTTAATTCGAAGACGCGCGGTTGCCAACGATTTTGGTTGCATCGGCTACGCGGCCGCCGAATCTCGCGATTCCTCTATCGAATTGGAGGCCAGAAACTCGCCACTGGGGCCGTAGAACTTGATGACTTTCTCCTCGACGAACCAGATGGCGCGATGGCTGTCACAGGCGAAACGTCGTCCGCAATAGAATCCATCACGGATTAGAATCGTCTCGCAGCAGTCGTCGACATCTTCGACGCCCTGGGCGGTGAACGAGGCGCGAACATCTTGCCGGACGGACTCAAGTAACTGGGCGTGTTGCATGGCGAGGTAGGATGCTGGGGGTGAGAGTTTAGGGCAGCACAGTATTCCATCGACACGTTAATGCTGTCACGTTCGCTCCGCATGGTCGAACCGTCATATTTTGCCTAGCCAGAACAACAGGCCCTGATGCGAGCGACACGCCGTTCGCAGAATGCGAATTTCGTATGGTACGCTGGAAGAGCCGTGAGCCATTATCCGAGGTTGGTTTATGAAACGTATCGGTCAATTGCAAGCATCCCGAAACGCCGAAACACGCGATGGCTGGGACTGCTTCGCCACACATCGCGAGCAAGTCGTTCGCTTGCTTTTGAACGCAGCCCGTAGTACCGATGAGAAGCTGGAGCGAAGACTCTGCGTCTTAGGGGCGGGAAACTGTAACGATCTCGCGCTGGCGGACCTTGCGGAGACGTTTGGGCACGTCGCCTTGGTTGACATCGACGAGGAGGCGATCATCTCCGGAATCACGCGACAAGGCGTCAACGCGAGCGAAGTGACAATACACGGTGGCGTGGACGTAACGGGGGTCGCGAACCTCATGTCAAAATGGCTGCCCAACAATCCTGCGCCCGACAACGAGGTTGATGCGTGCATCGCGAGCGCTAGAAAATCGGACATTCCTCGATTAGGCAGCGAGAATACGCTCGTGACCTCGATCTGTCTGCTCAGTCAACTGATCGAAACAATTACTTTCACGCTCGGGGCTAATCATCCTCGATTTCTAGATCTGCTAACGTGCATCCGTCGCGAGCATCTCCGTCTGGTGAGTGATCTAGCAGTTCCTGGTGGGGTGATCGTTTTCATCACAGATGTCGTGTCCTCGCTCACCGTTCCCGACTTGGCAACGGCACCAAGTTCGGATTTACCGACGCTCGTCGGTCGCGCGATCGCAGACCGCAATTTCTTTACCGGCATGAACCCGTTTGTGATCAAGCGATTGCTCGAATCGGAAATGCCTTTCGCAAAACAGTTGACCGATGTGCGACTGAGCCAGCCATGGGTCTGGGATCTGGGGCCGAGGCATTATGCCGTCTGTGCATTGACAGCGACGCGCGTGTAGACTGTCGCCGTTCGCTTCATCTCACATCACTCGAATGCCAGGTAGCATGATGTCGCTCAATCCGTTTCATCTCGCATTCCAAGTTCGCGACATTGCCGAAGCCAGAAAGTTCTACGGTAACGTCCTTGGATGCAGCGAGGGGCGAAGCTCTGAGACCTGGGTCGATTTCGACTTCTTCGGACATCAAGTCGTTTGCCATCTCAACTTGGCGATTGGAAGTACAGGAACCGTTGTGACACACTCGAATCCCGTCGACGGGCACGGAGTTCCAGTTCCGCACTTTGGCGTTGTATTGAACATGGAAACGTGGGAGAGCCTAGCCGGAGTGCTCAGAAAGGCAGGAATCGAGTTCGTGATCGAACCCTACATTCGCTTCGAAGGCGAGCCAGGCGAACAAGCGACGATGTTTTTCCTCGACCCAAGTGGCAACGCGTTGGAATTCAAAGCATTTCGAGATATCGAGTCGCAGCTGTTCGCTACCTAATCGACGTGGTGGTGGCTTCTCACTCTTTCGTCAAACCAAGCCGCCGGTACTTCTCTTCGTACTTCTTCCAGAGTCGTGTGTGCCGGCTGTTCAAGTCAACTTCTCGGCCTTGGACGTAGGCTGCCTCAACCTGCGTCGTTGTCTCGAGTGGATCGCCATTGGTGATGATGAACGTCGCATGATGCCCTCGTTTAAGTGTGCCAACCCGCTTCGCGACGCCAAGAATCTCCGCCGGATAGGAGGTGATCGATTTCAAAGCCTCGTCACGAGGCAGTCCGAATGCGGCTGCCATCGCAGCGTGATAGGGCAGATTCCGAACGTTCGATGCGCCGAACCGCCCACTTCCGGAAATGCAAAAGCGAACGCCAGCCTCATGCAACCGAGCCGGGACCGTAAACGGTGTGTCATAAGGCTCGGAGCGTCGCTGTGGCAATCGATACACGCCGCCGATGATCACAGCGACGTCATGCTTCTTGAGCAGCTCGGCGCAATGCGGAGCATCATAGCCACCGTAGATAATTAGTTTCACATTTTGCTGCTCGGCGAATGCGACGGCAGCCTGGATCTGCTGAATGTCGTCGGCATCGACGATCAACGGTACGTCGCCATGAAGCACAGGTAGCATCGCCTCCCAACGGAGATCGATCGGATGGTCGCTCTTGTTGGCGCGACGAGCCTTTTCGTAGGCACGTGCATCCACAAAGGTCTGGCGTAGCTCCTTCAGAGCTTTGTCGCGTGATTCGAGTTGCTCTTTGGCCGACTCGTCGGTGTCCCAATCGATGTTTGGGGACATGCGTGGCCAATTGATGTGCAAGCCAACACCTGTCCGCAGAGCAAGGTCTTCCCACGTCCACCCGTCGAGCTGCAAGACTGCAGACTGGCCAGACACGAGCCCACCACCGGGCGCTGACAGCGCAAGTAGAACGCCGTTGGCACGGGTAACGGGAATGATCTCGCTGTCCGGGTTTACCGACACCCAAGACTTGACGTTCGGGTTGATCGAACCCGTTTCCCGTTGATCTCGAGACGCTCTCACCGCATTCACTTCAACGAGGCCCGTATCAGTGTAAGCGTCGAACATTCCGGGATAGACGTGCTTTCCTGTTGCGTCAATCGTCACGGCATTATCTGGGACGCGCACTTTTGGACCGATAGCGACAATTTTCCCGTTACGGACGACTATCGTCGCTTTCTCGATTACTTTGCTCGACACCGGGTGGACCGTCGCCCCAATGACCGCGATCGGTCGTTGGATAGGTGCGCCAGGGATCTCGGGCGAAGCCAAGACCGATTTCAATGGCAGGCCAGAGATGGAAACGACGATCGTTCCAAACAAGAGAATTGCAAACCGGTGCATCGTGAGTTCCTAGTTACAAGTTATTGGGTCAAATTGAGCTGCGAGTTATTCGTTCGAGCCGTGATCGTGATGGTGACAGAAAATATCATCGCGCGGCCAGAGCTCACTTTCGTCGGGGTCGACCTCGTCGTCGGCTTTCATCTTGTCACCTGAAGCGAGAATCTTCTGAACCAACGCGTTACGAATTTCCCGTTCGCTATCGCGGAGCTTGCGGTCCTCCTCAACATCAAAGTATTTGCGGCCGTCGATCCACGTCTGCTCGCAACGCGAGAAGTTCGACAGTGGCGGCCCACTCCAGACAACGAGGTCCGCATGCTTGCCGTGTTCAAGTGAACCAACAACTTTCTCGATTCGAAGCTGCTTCGCTGGATTTAGCGTGACGAACTTCAGCGCTTCCTCCTGCGGAACGGCGCCGTACTTCACCGCCTTGGCAGCTTCCTGGTTCAAGTGTCGCGCGAGTTCGCGGTCGTCGGAATTGAACGATACATTTACTCCAGCGTGGTGCATGAGTGCTCCGGCGTAGGGGATCGCATCGTACACTTCGAACTTGTACGCCCACCAATCGGAAAACGCTGACCCCATTGCGCCATGTTTTGCCATTGCATCCGCGACTTTGTAGCCCTCGAGGATGTGCTGGAAAGTTCCGATGCGAATGTCGAAGTCATCCAACGTCCGAATTAACGCCAGGATCTCGTCTTGCCGATAACTGTGGCAGTGAATCCAGCGTGAACCTTCGACGATCTCGGCGACCGCTTCCAGTTCAAGATCGACACGCGGAGGCAGGCCCTGACGCGTGTCTCGCCATTGGCTCCAGCGTTCGCGATAGGCCTTTGCGGCGTGGAAGGCATCTCGCATGATCTGCTCGACGCCCATCCGAGTCTGCGGATATCGTGACGTGTACTCATCTCCCCAATTGCTCTGCTTAACGTTTTCGCCCAGTGCGAACTTGATTCCTTGTGGTGCCTGCGAGAACTTCATGGCTTCGGGCAACGCACCCCAACGAAGCTTGATCACTTGGTTCTGGCCGCCGATAGGATTCGCCGACCCATGCAAGATATTTGCGGTGGTAACGCCGCCGGCAAGTTGACGATAGATCGCAATATCATCAGCGTCGATGAAGTCGCCGATGCGCACTTCAGCGGTAATCGCTTGTGTCGCTTCATTGACGCCGCCGTCGGTCGCCATGTGCGAGTGGCAATCGATGATCCCAGGCGTGATGTGCTTGCCTGTCGCATCCACGACCACTCCGCCCTTGGGCACAACCAAATCTTTGCCAACCGCTCGAATTCGTCCGTTGACAACCAGGACGGACGCGTTTTCAAGAACACCTGCTTTGCCGCACGTCCAAATGGTTGCGTTCTGGAATATGACGGATTTTGGACGCTCCGCAGGCTTCTTGCGACCAAATGCTCCGAGCGGATAGTTCACCGCAAACGATGCCGCGGCGGGTTGCTTCGGTTCGTCTTTCTTGTCGGCATCATCAGAGTCTTTGGGCTGTGCGTCACGCCGCGTTGCAGTGATTGCGAGGCGACTTCCGTCGGCGAGCGTCGCATGCCCCAGCCAACTGGCTGCCGCTTTGTCGGGAAAGGAGGCTACGGCAGTTAGACGGGCGACACCCTCGCCAAAGCGTTCCTTGCCTTCGAACGTGCAGCTGAATCTGGCGTCTCGGAAGCCAACGCGCGAGAGCTTGACCTCCTTGCTCTCCGTATCGTCAGGATTGAACTTGATCGTTCCGGCGAGCTTCCTAAGTTCACCCGTCACTTCCAAGACAATGGGCTTCTTTCCGCCTTCGACTTCCACGTTCCAAGCACCGCGAACATCAAATTCCGGTTCGGTTGCGACCTCGTAACGAGTCCCATTGATCCAGGTCTCTACGATCTTCGTTTCGTCAACAAAGAGGTCGCCATCGGTGATAACGAGATTCGCAAGCTTACCTCGCTCGACGGTGCCTAGTTTGTCGTCGGCACCGAAGAGATGTGCCGGGGTCGTGGTTAATGCGCGAAGCGCCGAATCGCTCGACAAGCCTCGTTCGACAGCTTTACGAACGGCCTTCAGAAATGTCGCTTGATCGGAAAGGCCATGACTCGTAAACGCGATCGCGACACCTGCCCGTTCCAGCCGTGCTGGGTTTTCTGGAGCAATGTCCCAGTGCATGAGATCGTCCAGATCGACGTTTAACGCCGTCTCGACCGACGCCACATTTGGCGGCTTTGGGAAATTCAACGGCAAGATGAACGATCGACCTGTCTCGACGATCGCATCAAGCCGTTTGTATTCATGTCCCGACCCGTGAATTGCAATATTTAACGCGAACTGGCGGGCATATTGGTCGGCACGCAGGACGAACAACTCGTTGGAGGCGTCAGCGATGATTAGGTTGCTGCTGTCGGGATAAGCTTGAAGTACTTCAAGGGCGTCGTTTCGCTCTGGTCGCGGAAGCGTTGTATTCGCACGATACGCGGCCCATGCGTCGCTATACCAATCCGCATCGAGCATGGCCTGACGTGCCAGCGCAACAGCACCCATAGGAGAGTTTGGATAGCTTTCGCGATCACGTCCTCGTGGAACGGTCAATCGCAGATGTTGTGCGACGTGTTCGCGGACGATTCCTTCACGGTTCGATTCGTCGCCGGTCAGAACCAGCGCGCCAGCTCCTTTAATAATGCCGCTCGCCGGCGCGACCAATCTCGCTGTTATGCCTTGACTGCGAAGCTTCTCATTCAAGTCCGAATCGGCTTTGTACTGGTCGGCAACTGAGGCTTGTGGCGTGATGAGTGAGTTCCAATGAGGCGCGCCCGATTCCGCCACCTCGGAGCTCAGTGATGTTTCACCGTAGGCGTCGATCAATCCGGCATAGATTGTCTTTCCCTCGACGTCCCAGAGACGTGCGTCGGCAGGAGCTTCAACATCACCCGCCGCCTCGATAACACCATCTCGAATGACGACCGTCCCGTTCTCAACGATCCGTCCTGGCGCGACGACAATGCGCGCCCCCGTCAATGCATGAACGCGCGGCGTGTTTTGCCGGAGCCCTTCGACGGGAACAGTCGTCGGAGGGGCCGCGCGTGATTTCAGTAGCGCGACGCACAAGATCACCGGAATGGAACACCAGAAAACTCGACTGAGCGACATGAACAGATCTCCGCAGGTGCAAGCTCAGAATCGGCTCCCGCATAGGAGCGAGAAGCGTGTCACTATGTTAACATGGGCAAGCTTGGCATGCAGCCAGAGAGGATAGCCTCGTCTGGGCAACGTGATAAGTGATGGTGCATATTGCGCACATTCTGCATACTCGGAACACTTTCCCGAACTAACAGGCCGACGAGACTTCGCCAACGCACCAGCACTCCCCACCTCAATGCTTAATCAACGGAACCAAACATGCGACTGCTCACCACTCTGACGCTAATCTCATTGCTCGTGCAGCAAACAGTCTATGCGGACGGTCCTCGCGACAATGTCGCGGAAAACGTCCGGCAGATTCCGCCCGCGGGAATTGAAGTCCCGGCGGAGGATCAAGAGTCGCTCGAACTGCAACTCAAAACGCTTCAAGGTCAGCTGACGTCACTCGGTAGGAGCAAACATCCTTTAGTGCAAGAGCTGCTGCCTGACGTCGAGATTTTTCATCGCGCAGTCCGTGTTGCACTCGACCACAACGAGTTCTTCTCGCCGAACGAGATTAAGAGTGCGTCTGATGTGTTGCGGACAGGCATTGATCGGGCGGAGCAGTTGTTAGTTGGCGAAGCTCCCTGGACGCGGCAGACTGGGTTAGTCGTAAGAGGTTATCGTTCGAAGATTGATCAAACCGCGCAGCCTTACGGGTTGGTGATTCCCGATTCGTATTTGTTCGCAGGCAAAGATGACTTCCGATTGGACCTGTGGTTCCACGGGCGCGGCGAGCGGCTCAGCGAGAACGCCTTCATCTCGCAGCGGATGCGCCAGCGCGGCAACATTGCGCCGGTGGATACGATCGTACTGCATCCGTACGGTCGCTATAGCAACGCGTTCAAGTTCGCAGGCGAGATCGATGTACTTGAAGCACTCGACCACGCGAAGAAACATTATCACGTCGACGAAGATCGAGTTGCGGTGCGTGGCTTCTCGATGGGAGGCGCTGGATGCTGGCAAATGGCCGTCCATTATCCTGATTTGTTCTTTGCCGCGAACCCTGGTGCCGGTTTCTCCGAGACGCCTGAATTCCTCAAGTTCTTTCAGAAGGAAACATTGGCTCCAACTTGGTACGAAGAAAAGCTGTGGCGATGGTATGACTGCCCCGGCTATTCGGCCAATTTGTACAATTTGCCGACCGTAGCCTACAGCGGCGAGCTGGATATTCAAAAACAAGCAGCCGACATTATGGAGGTGGCTCTTGCCAAAGAAGATATCTCGCTCGTGCATATCATTGGCCCTGAAACGAAGCATGCCATTCACAAGGAGGCAGCGGTCGAGATCGATGCGAGGTTGGCCAGCCTTGCGGAACGAGGCCGCAACTCGTTACCGCGCCGTGTCCAACTCGCCACTTATACGTTGAAATACAACCGCAGTCATTGGGTCGAGATCACGGGTCTCGAGCAGCACTGGGAAGCGGCTCGCGTGGAAGCTACGATTGTCGGAGCGAGTCGAATTGCGGTGAAGACAACTAACGTCAGCGGACTATCGCTCTCGATCCTACCAGGGCGCTGCCCGTTCGATATTCGAAAGCCAGTGACGGTTGAAGTCAACGGCAAATCCTATTCGGCCCAGCGCCCGATGAGCGACCATTCGTGGAGCTTTCATCTTTGGGGTGGCGAGCCCGTGGCGAAGGCCGGTCCACCGAGCGACGGCCTTCACAAGCGGCAACATCTACAAGGGCCCATTGACGATGCTTTCATGGATTCGTTCATCGTCGTCCGGCCAACCGGCACTGCGAATCACGAAGCTGTCGACAAATGGAGCCGTTCAGAACTAGATCACTTCGTGGAACACTGGCGTCGTCACTTTCGAGGCGACGCGATTGTGAAGAACGACTCTGAGGTCTCCGAAGCTGATATCCAAGCGGCCAATCTCATTCTGTTTGGTGATGTCAGCAGCAACAAGCAGATTACACGAATCGCAGACAAGCTACCGATTCAATGGAACAACGATTCAATTATCGTCGGAGAAAGCAAGTTCGATGCAGCCAACCACGCTCCGGTACTCGTCTATCCAAACCCGCTGAATCCGAAGCGTTACGTAGTCCTCAATAGCGGTTTCACGTATCGTGAATTCGCCTATCTCAATAACGCGAGGCAAGTGCCAAAGCTGCCGGATTGGGCCGTGATCGATCTGCGCACGCCACCTGATTCCCTTTGGCCAGGGAAAGTCGTGGCAGCGGACTTCTTTAACGAGCGCTGGCAGTTGAACGCGAAGTAACCTCCGTGAAGCCTTCGCAGTTTGGCAAAAAGCATGTTCACGAACTACAAAATCAACATCGCATCGCCGTAGCTGTAGAAGCGATAACTTTCACGAATCGCTTCGTCGTAGGCTCGCTGTATCAGTTCGTCTCCACCAAAGGTTCTTACGAGAACCAGCAATGTACTCTTGGGGAGATGAAAATTCGTCATTAACGCGTCGACGGACTTGAACTGATACGGTGGCCGGATGAACAAGTCGGTTTCCCCCTGCCAACTTTGAAGACTTCCCGTTTTCGAGGCCGTTTCCAAGACTCTTACTGAGGTCGTGCCAACGGCGACGATGCGTCCGCCGGACGAACGTGACGAGTTCAGTTCTACGACCACGCCTTCCTCGATGCTCCCCCACTCGCAGTGCATTTGATGTTGGGAGAGCGCAGCGACCGAGATCGGTCGAAAGGTCCCCATGCCAACATGCAGCGTTACATGACACTGTTGCACGCCGCTTTTCTGGAGCCTATCAAGGATCGATTCGGTAAAGTGCAAGCCAGCCGTTGGTGCCGCGACGGCACCGGGCTGTGTCGCGAACACCGTCTGATAGGTTTCGCGATCCTGTTCGACCATCTCGCCATCGCGAATGTACGGTGGTAGAGGAACTCGCCCGACTGTATCCAACAACTTGAACGCTGGAACATCGGATTCGGGTTTCGCGGCCCAAGCACCGCCGTCAAGCTTGGCTAACATTCGCAAAGGTACTTCATTCTGCCCGGTGGCGTCTTGAAGTGTCACCGTCTCGCCAACTTGCAGCTTTCCGCGAGTCTGCCCAAGCACTTGCCATAGTCCGTTCTCGTCCACCGACAGAAACAGTCCCGTCCAACGCCCGCCGGTCTGCGTGCGATACCCAACCAACCTCGCCGGGATCACACGCGTGTTGTTAAGTACCAGCGCGTCACCGGGCGACAAAAGATCCGGCAAGTCGCGAACGTGGCAATGCTCCAATGTTTGCTGCTGCCGATCGACGACGAGCATTCTCGCATCGGCTCGCTGCGCGAGCGGTTGCTGCGCAATCAATTCCTTCGGCAACTCGTAATCGTAATGATCGATTTCCGCCATGAATGCGTACCACAGGAGTTCCATCTCGTCGACAAGTTACAATGCGAGTATAAGTGGTAACCGCAAAGTGCGGAATCGTCCCTCCAAGTCCCCCGACGCTGTGTGCAAAAGTGGCTGAACCTGTTCGTATCGCGTTCGTGATCACCGAGTTGGAAGTCGGTGGTGCGGAACGCTGCCTGGTGAATCTTGCTAGCGGGATTGATCGGACTCGTTTCGCACCAACCGTTTGTTCGCTCGCTCCACGTCCCGCTGCTGGCAAAGACACGCTGGTTCGGCAACTCGAAGACGCCTCGATCCCCGTCCATTTCTTGAACCTTCGATCGTCCATCAGTTTTCTATCAGGCATGTCGAAACTGAAGCGTTTGCTCCGTGAACACGAGATCGACGTCGTCCAAACGTTTCTGTTTCACGCCAACGTTATCGGTGCCTTTGCTGCCCAAGCCGCAGGCGTCCCGAAAATCGTAAGCGGGCTTCGAGTCGCCGATCCCGCGCGTTGGCGAATGGCGCTGGAACGTTTCGCGGCGCGACGCGCCGAGTACATTGTTTGTGTTAGCCACTCAGTGGCTGAGTTCGTCAAGACGAAAGTTGGCGCCCCTGACTCCAAGTTGCGAGTAATTCCTAACGGAATTGACTTGTCGACGATTCCGACTGACAACATCCCGAATCGCACTGAACTTGGATTGCCGACCGAACGACGCATTCTGCTTGCCGTCGGTCGGCTGCATCGCCAAAAGGGACTCGATTGGCTGCTCGCACTGGCCCCTGAGTTATTCAAGCGATTGCCCGAACACGATCTAGTCATCGTCGGTGACGGTCCACAACGCGACTCACTCACCGAGCTTTCTGCCAAGCTGGACCTCCAAGATCGAGTTCACTTCATCGGGTGGCGACCCGACGTGCCGCGACTCATGCAAGCTGCCGAGGTGTTTCTGTTGCCATCACGATGGGAAGGAATGCCAAACGTGTTGATCGAAGCGATGGGCGCGGGACTGCCCGTGGTGGCAACATCCGTCGAGGGCGTGAAGGAAGTTCTCGGCCCACTCGCCGCTAGGCAAGCGTTGCCGTTCGGACATGACACCGCGTTCATCGACGCCGTCAGCCAGTTCATAGTCGATTCGACTCTTAATGCAGAGCTCGGGGAAGAGAACCGCGAGAGGATTCGGGCCGAATTCACCTTGCGATCGATGATCTCGAAGTACGAGGATCTCTACCATCTCTGACAGTGGCTTGAGATGTTCCCTTTTTCAGCCCTCAGCGTAACAGGCCATCCTCGATCACCCGCTTGTTGTTCAGAGGTTGATGTCGATCCAGGTCAACCGGTGGTCGGAGGCAGCGACCAATTCGCGGCCTGACTCGCCATTGAAGGGCCAGAACACGCCGGCATCGAGCGCTGTGAGCGACTTGCTTGGCAAGGTGTAATCGAGTCGCAAGTTGCCGACGCTTCGATCGTTGAAGTCAGAAGTATCGTATGCCGAGTCGTTGCGGTGGCGATCGTTTGCCCCACCATCCCGGCGTGCCTTTTCTATGGCACCTCGGCTGTTTGGGATCATGTGACTGTTAACAAGCGGATGGGCAAGAAGTTGATTGATGGCGTTGCTGGTGCTGTCTCCGTCAAGGGGATCGGCGTTCATGTCGCCCGCGATGACAAACGGTTTGCCTTCCCCCAGGCCTCCCCTTTGTTTGGCATCATCGTAGATGTAATCGCTGCGATCTTGAGTAATGTAGTCGGCCCAGAATCTTATTTCATCGTGATTTCGTCGTCCGTTACGGTCTTCGGGGCCATCGAAGACGGGCGGCGTTGGATGAGCGCAAAGGAAATGAATTGTTTGCGAACCGCATTGTATCGGGACGTCCCAGTGGCTTTTTGATGACAATCGCAAGATTTCCAATTCGGAGTCATCATAGAAAGGGCCTGCCGATGTCTGCGGAAGGAGTGCGTTCGGCATGTCGCGCCACAAGAATGTCTGAAAGGTTCGGATTCCCTCTTCATGGATCGGAAAACGAGAAAGGACTAACATGCCATACTGTCCCGGAAAGGCTCCGAAACCGAATCCGTCGCCAGGGCCGTTGTCTTTCCCATCGCCATCGAGATCGTGTCCGCTTGGAACGCCTGTATTTACGGGTGCGAGATACCGATGCTTGTAACGGATTATCTCTTGCGTGCCCTGTGCCATCGCCAAATAGTTCGATTGAAATCGGTCCGCGGCGATTCCCTTCGCGTCGTAGTCGAATTCGTTCAGCAACAACACGTCAGGTCGCACTCGCTGAATGATCTCTGCAACCTTCTTTGCTTGTGCGTTGTCTTGCGAATTCAGGTCGGTGAGCAATTGACCGGCTTTGGGTCGATTCAACGAGACGTTGAAAGTCGCAAATCGAATTGGGCTAAGTCCGTTTTCGTCGCACAGAGCGACGGTAGGCCATAGCAGGTTCGCTGCAAGGACGGCGAAGATGGCGACTTGGGACCGTTGTGGCATTTACGCACTCACGCTGTTTCCACTAGGCCAACTTACTCAACCGACGAATCAGCCACTCGAGACAAAGTACGCCGCAAATCAAGCTCATCAGCCAAGTCATCAGCACTCGCTCGAACTGCTTGTCTGGCGTTCCCGACAAATAGGTCACTTGATCCTGTGGTTCGAGCAGACTCGCAATGGGCGCTCGGCCAGCACCGCCTCGGTTCAACGCTGCATCGAACCCGACATAGTACGCACCGCCGGTCTTATCGGCGAGACCTTTCAATAAGGCATCGTTGCGTTGCGGCTGCTCAGTTTCAAGTGCGGGTATTCGAGAACGAACCTCACGGCTGAGCAACTCGTCATCTGCGCCGTGCGGCGGCTGTAATTCAACACGATAATCGCCTTCGAGTACGGCAGTGAATTGAGCCGAGTACATTCCCTCGCGTGCGGCGTCATCAATCTTGCGAAGTTCGAGGTTCGAGCGGCGTCCGTCCGGCGCAATGAGGGATGCGGTAACTTGCAGTGCCGTCAACGGTTCATGTTGAGCATCAGTAAGGATGGCCTGAACCGAAATATGATCGCCCAACAAACAGCGATCTTTGTCAACGAGCAAGACTCCGCGACTCGAATCACGTAAAAGACGTCCCTGCGATGCCCATCGAACCAGTTTCGTGTAATAGGCTTCAAAGTAACCATCTTCGATCGCTCGCAGTCGCCACATTTCGCCACTGGCTTGGAACATCACTCGCCCCGCACCGTAGAAGTGGCCTGCTAGATAGATCGGCAATTCGCCGTCCATCGACGTGTTGGGATCCGAGAACCGAGCATAGACGCGAGCCCCTGGCTTGGGATCCTTGACGGCGTAGTAGCCATAAACTCCCTGGAAAGACGACCATGCCTGTTCACTCAGCAGTGAATCATCTTCCAGCCAAAGAAACTCAGCATCGCGACCGTCCTGCGTGAACTGCAACGGCCAAGCTGCTTCCGCCGCGAACCGACCGAGGCTGAGTGTCGCTGAGCCGCGGCTGTAAAAGACTACTGGGTAGAGTCCCTTGATGGCTTCGATCTTCGAGCTTGCTTGGATACGGCTGGCCCAACGCGGCGTGTGAACCGGTCCGGCAACCACGATCAAACCACCTGCCTTCTCGGCGACCCATCGTTCCAACAACTGAAGTTGATCTTCGGCGAGTTCGTTCCAGTCCGGATCGAAAGCGACAATGCAGTCGTACTCGAACAGCTCGTTAGCCAGACTTGGAAACTCATAGATCAAATCGTCGGCTTCTTGCGCCATCCCGGGCTGTCCCGTCTGCAGGCAAACGACGGCCGTTGTATCGCGGTCACGGTAAAGCAAGTTTCGGAGAAAGCGATACTCACGCGAGGGCCCACCGGCAAACAGTAGTACGCGGTTCTTGCGTTCAACAATCTGAACGGTCGCCGAACGCGTGTTGTCACGACCATCCTGATCTTCTGCCGGAGGGATGACACGCAAGCGGTAAGTTCGACGCCCCTGCTGTGTCGGTGATACTTCGAACTTTAACGAAATGATCTCGCCGTCCGGACCAAGTGTCACGCGTCGCTCTTCCTCGATTGTCTCCTGCGCATTCTCATCGCTTGCGTTTGCTTCGGGGAGCGAGACTAACTCAACACGTACCGCTCGACCGACAAAACCATAAGCCTGCACATATCCCGTCATGTTGAAGCTATCGCCCGGATAGACTCGTGGCGGTGCTTCAAGATCGACAACTCGCACATTGGCAGGACGTTCGTCCCCACCGAGCCCAACGGCAAAGAGCGGAATCCCGGCGTCACGCGCGACATTGGCGGCTGCATCGGCATTGCTGCCTGCGTTATTGCCCCCGTCAGTAACAAGAACTATCCCCGCGAGCGGTCCGCCGCGTTCCCGATTGGTTAGATAGCGAACCGCATCCGCGAGTCTTGTTTCCGCGCCACGCGGAGCGAGCTCCTCGGCCCAAGCAATGGGAACTTCTTCCGATGGTGAAGTAGCTTCGTCATCGGACGAATCTACTTCTGAGAAAGTCAGTGCCGCGTTTGCGTTCTGCAACCCGAGCGTCGCGAGTAACGGCACATCGGGGAATCGAAGATTCGCGACAGCGAGCACGATTAGCCCGGCAATCATCGCCACCATGCCGACTAAAACTGCCCAAGATCCGTCTCCGTCGCGTCGACGCACGCCAAACAACAAAGAGGCAATGATTGACAGTAAACCCAAAGCAAATACAACAATTGCAACAGTGGCGGTGAATTGCGCTCCTCGTAAATCGGCGGTGCTACTTTCGTTGCCATGGTCGGAAGTCAACGCTTCCTCGACTCGCGATTTCCGTTGCAGCGCAGCGATCTCTGTGGGTGCGGCACCTTGATCGAAGCGATAAATGACAACATCATGCGACTCGCGCAGGCCTTCGACCAAATCGCCTTGTTGCATCTCTGCAACGACCGTATCAATGCGACGACGCCTGGCACCCGATCCACCTGAACCGTCCTGAATTCCCATGCTCAAACTAGTGTCGACGAGTACCAAAGCACGAGAATTCTTGACGATCTGACGCTCGGCCCGTTTCTCGAGGTCCAGGAAGTAAAAGAGTACTCCCGCAAACGCAAACACCCGTAAAGCGAACAATGACCAACGCAATGGCTTGGGAAGTTCAACGCTATCGAAATAGTAGGTGACCGCGATGTAACCGATGACAACAACGACGACAATCGACAGTAACAGCCAATGCCACCATTCAGACATCGATTGCAAGCGAGAGAACTGGTGGTAGACCGAACTCTCGCTGGTCGCGAGAAGCATTGCAATCATCAGTTAGCAACTCCTCTCGCTGGATGATAGCTCGCCGAAAATGCCAGTAATTGCTCGCCTAGCAGTAACGCGATCAGCAAGCACATGACGATGAAGCTTCGGTTGTATCCAGCTTGCTCGAACAAATCATAGGCATACTCGTCCGAGTCGCGGTATTTGATCGAAAGGGGCTTCAGCCGCGTGAGCAACTCCTGCGAACCGGCAAACGCCAAGTCGCCTTCGCTCGGATCTGGGTTCAGCGCATAACGTCGAACATCGAATTCACCGTCGCGTTTTGGTATCCACGCCTCGTAGATGCCACCACGGGCAACACCATTGTCACTTCGTCGAGACAGCACGCCATCTAGCGAGACTTCCATTAACGGTGAGTTCTCGGAAGTCGAGATTGCCGTTCGTTGTTCCACTAGAGTTTCGTTTCCTGAGTCACTAGGTACAACGAAAGATATGTCTTTCAGATGTTCGTCGGTGTTCAATGTCAACGAAATTGGCGAGCCGACAAGTCGAGAGTCATCGTGCTGATTGGAAGCCGCAAGATAAGCTTGTAACTTTAGTGCGGCGACAACAAAGCTCGGGTCATGGGCCCAGTTATTCCACTCTGGCGACAAAGTCGTGAGAAACGCAATGACTCGTCCGTCACCAAAACGTTTCTCGACCGCCAACGGATCACCATTACGAAGTCGGGCGAGGATCTCGATCGGCGCGTCGGTGGAGGGTGTCCAAGCGACTGGGGGTTGGAGATATCGGCGAATGGCAACCAGCCGCACGAAAGGATTACGTTCCCCAAGGAAGATACTGAAGACGGGATGGTCGTCGACTTCAAAGTCCGGAACGTTTTCAAGCAGTTCAATCGGTAAATCATTCGCGCGGTCTAGTGGCAAAGGAAAAAAGCCTTCTCCGTCGCGAAAGAGTTTTTGAGTGTAGAACGTTGGACTTACTTGTTCGCCGACGAAGATTCCTACGCCGCCACCGCGGCGAACGTATTCCTCCAGGTTCTCGATGGCCCGGTCGTCCAGCTGTTGAACATCGAGCAGGTAGATAACGCGAAAGTCCGCCAGGGTCTCGGGCGTCGTATCGCGGAGGAAAGCAGGCGATTCGAAGTTCGGGTGTACGCCAGTATTCGTCCTTTGGCCTGGCTGAAATGCGGACGAAAGAAAATAGGCATGTTTTTGGTCGAGGCTGCCGTCAACCATCAGTACAGGATCACCTTCGGCGACATTGATCACGCACCAGCGCCGGTTGTCCGTATCGACAGGATCGTCCGCTAACACAGCTTCCACGACCTGCGGCCCAGGTTGAGGGAAGAACACTTGTACGCGGCGCGTCGCCGTTTCTCCCGCCGGAATCTTTTCAATCAAGATCGTTGGCGGTTCGTCAAGTTTGGGCAACACTTTCCCCGGCTCGCTCGACGCAACCGTCGCCGGGTCGTAGAAGTGCGTCAGGATCTTGACCTGCACCTTGCGGGCTGGTTCGTCTCCATTGTTTCGAACGGAGATATTGACAAACAGCGGCACACCAGCCGCGCGAGTGCCGGGCTCCGGTTGCACATCCGTCAAGGTAAGATTCGCTTGCTGCTTCTCGATACACCCCACAAAATGGATGTCCGTCGAATTGTCGTCAGCGTCCTGCAACAACGAGAGCAACTCGCGTGGAGACCCCCATTCTTTCTCGCGGAAGTCGGACAAGACGTAGACGATATTGTTCTCGTCCTGATTCTGATCGAGCAAATCATTTAACACGAGCATCGCTTGGCGCGGTCCGGCAGCTAACTCTGTTACTTCCATTCCACGGCGTTCTTCTTCGATTATCACGTCAAAGTTCGAGTCGACGATCACCGCATTAAGGTCCGTAATCTGGGTCACGTCGGCATCGTCAGCATCTCGGTCAACAATCGCCGCCGCGCGAGAGAATCGAATCACCGTAAACTTCTGCTGAGAATCCTGGCCCATTGCTTGCGTGGCCATATCACCGATCGCCTGCTTCGCCCTGTCGAACGCGCTCGCACCGCCCGTTTGTTCGGCCATCGAGTAACTATCGTCGAGCAAGATGAAGTGGTGCGTTGTCGTCGACCCGAACAGCGCGAGCCACTGGCGTTGGGTGATCCATTGGGCGAGCATCGCGACGACTAAGGCAATGGCTGCCATTCGCATCATGAGGAGTAGGAATTGTTTCAACCAAATCCATCGTCGATGCTTTTTGTAGCTGCGCATCAAAAAGTCCATCGCAGCCCACTGCACTCGGCGACGGCGCATCAGGTTGATCAAGTGGATCAACAGCGGAACCAGCGCGAGCAGGAATCCCCAGGTTAGTGCTTGATGGACGAAAGTCATGTTGATTCGAGAGGAGTGTTGTTGATGGTCAGCTAGTTGGTTTGAATGACCAAGCGTAAACGAACAATGTTCAATCGTTTGCGTCCTTGATCGTTCAACGTTGCTCATTGATTTCGATGGTGCATTCCCAAACGGTTGCTAAGGTAGGAAGCTAGTGCGGCGTCGAGTGGTTCGCTGGTTCGGATTAGGGCATAGTCAACTGTGTTGCGAGCACAACCGCGGCGGACTTCGTCGAGAAACTCATTAACGGCTGTGAGGTACCCCTCGCGCAATGCTCGAGGATTACAGTTCAAATAGTCCAACGACTCCAAGCCGTCGAATCGCGTCGGGCCAGTAAATGGAAAGTCCAATTCGTCGTCATCCATGATGTGAAACACCATCACGTCATGCCCCTGTCGCCGGAGCAACTTCAATCCACGAAGCAACGCCTCGGGATCGGTCAGTAGGTCGGAGATGACGACCATCATCCCGCGTCGCGGGTAGGTTTCGGCGACTTTGCGAAAGATCGATTGGATATCGGTCTTGTCGCGCGGCTCGGTGACCGAGAGGGCTTCGATGACCGCCTGCAAGTGATTTCGTTTGCTGCGAACGGGGACTTTCGTCCGCACATCCTCGTCGAACGCCACGCATCCAACAGCGTCTTGCTGCTTGAGAACCAAATACGCCAAACTCGCGGCGACTGTGCACGCGTACTCACACTTGTTAAGCGGGCCGTTGCCGTAACTCATGCTGGCGGAGGTATCGACCAGAAGTGTGCAACGTAGATTCGTGTCCTCTTCGTATTGCTTGATCACCAAACGATCTTGTCGCGCCCAGACTTTCCAATCGACGTGCCGCAAGTCATCGCCTATCGCATACTCGCGATGCTGCAGGAACTCGACGGATTGGCCAAAGTAGGGGCTACGGTGCATCCCCGACAGGAAGCCCTCGACGATATGTCGCGCTCGAAGTTCCATCCGCGAAATGCGTTTGATGGCCTCAGGATGCAAAAATCTTTTGGAATCGGGCATCGGTAGTAAGTTCGTCTTCCTTGGTCGGAGTCACAGCGAGCAAGCGATCGATGATATCGTCTTGAGTCACGCCATCGCTCTCTGCGGCAAAGTTAACTACCAAACGGTGACGTAAGACAGGCTTAGCGAGCGCTTGGATGTCTTCTGTCGACACGTGTGTTCGACCGTGAAGCAAGGCACGAGCCTTACCACCCAGAATTAAGAACTGAACGGCGCGAGGACCAGCGCCCCATCCGACCATGTCTTCAACAAACTCCGGAATGCCTGGGCTGTTCACACGTGTCTGGCGAACAAGCGAAAGGGTATACCGAATGACATGGTCTGAGACTGGAACTTCGCGAACGATTCGTTGTAGAGCAAGAATCTCCTCGCCATTGAGTACTGCTGATACGTCGTCTGATTGTGCTGCGGTGGTACGCCGAGCAACTTCAAATTCTTCGTCGAAGCTTGGGTAGTGCACAAAGACTTTGAACATGAAACGATCTTGTTGCGCTTCAGGCAGTGGATACGTCCCTTCTTGTTCGATTGGGTTCTGGGTCGCTAAGACAAAAAACGGGTCGCCCAGTGGATGCTGTACGCGTCCGACTGTGACTTGTCGTTCTTGCATCGCTTCTAGCAAGGCGGCCTGCGTCTTCGGTGGCGTCCGGTTTATCTCGTCAGCAAGGACGACGTTCGAGAACAGCGGCCCTTCGAGGAAGCGGCGCTCGCGGGCTCCCGTCGTCTTGTTCTCTTCGATGATCTCGGTACCCGTGATGTCAGCGGGCATCAGATCGGGTGTGAACTGAATACGGCTGAACGAAAGATTCAGCGTTCTAGAAAGTGTGCTGATTAGCAGCGTCTTGGCTAGTCCAGGAACACCTTCAAGTAAGCAGTGACCGCGGCTGAACAAGCAGATCAACAATTCTTCGATCACTTGCTCCTGACCAACAATGATCTGCGATAGCTGTTCGGTAATTTTCTCGCGAGCTTCGCCGAGCTTGCGGACGGCGGAATCATCAATGACATGTGTTTCGTGGTTCTGACCATCTGTGGTCATGCGTTAGCACCTTAAAAGGGTTGAACAAAACCGCCGTCCTAGGCGGAGGGGGCTCGGAGTCCGATGATTAGTTGATTAGTGAAAACACGGGTCCGATAAATCAGGTTGTATCTCTTGGTTGGTTCTGCCTGCTCGCGACGGCCCGCGTACTCCGAAGAGTGGCGAAACCTCTGTACGAGTGTAGCACCTGGTTAATTATTACCTAGTCTATGTGTTCCGCATACTTTACACCGGAGCGGCGTCATTTCTTGGGCGATTCGTCGTCGAACGGCGAGTCCTGCACTTCAGCGGCACTGCCTTCTTTCAACGAATCCAGAAGCGATCCAGCTGCATTTGCCAAGGAACTTCCACTTGAAGCCAGGCTTGACGCGGTGCCTGTTTGGGCGGGTGGCGTGGGAGGTGTTGGTGCATCGGTAAACGTCACGGTGATCGAACGCCCGGGCAGCGAAATAGTCGACGTCGTTCCCGACGTATTCGAGAAAACATTGAATTCGTTAACCTGCGTCGCGATGTCTTCCTTCACGTACAGGACTCGTCCATCGCGTCGATCGATACACAGGACCGAGGCCTGTCGGACGTTATTTGGTGCGAGAACGGACTGTGGCGTGGATACGTTTCGCACGAACCACAGCGCTGGTGAATTCGATGGTTGCTGCAGAACGAAGCCGTGTTCGTCGATGAAAGCGGGAACTTGCCATCGAAACTGGCCAGTGTTTCGATCGATCATGTACATTCGGCCCGTGGCAACAGGTGCGTTGAACGCGTTAGCGTGACGGACGGTGCGCGCCGTCGATGCACTCTGCGTTCGGTTCGTGTTTGCAAACAGAATGTAATCGTCGCCGCTTGGTATAACTCGAAGCGAATTCAAGTTAGCGTCGGGCTCGAGTCGCGCTCGTACCAAGACGCGATCGCTGGTCAGCGAGTGGATCACGAACCGTCCATTCGTGTCGAGCAACGCTAACATCCCATCGTTCGTCAAGGTTGCCTTCGCGTACTCGCTCACATCTTCCTGCCACACATCTCGCTGCTCCCAAATGTCGCGGAGGTGCAATCGAAGCCGTCGGTCATTCGTGTCCCACGCGAGTACAAATCGTCCAATCATTGCCCACGTGTTCGCTTTTGCCGGAAGCGGTCGATGCGCGAGAAACTTCCCATCCGTCGTCCGATAAATCGACGCCTGATCCTTTCCTTCCTTCCGATCGGCCACTAGGACCAATTCTTCATCACCGGAGATCGTGGCACCCTGCTCGACGCTACTTCGCGACCATGCCAAACGACCGGTTAACGGATCAACGCAATTCAATGTTCGGTTTCTCTGATAGATCACGCCTTGGCGAGTTACAGGCCCCAACGAACTGACCGCGCGGCCATCATCATCTAAATTCCTGGGCAAAGGATGAGGTAACGGATCGAACGGGATTGGGATCGCCCTTCCAACACTCAGATCTGTCGTTCGCGAAGTTGCTGGCAACCGCCAGCGGACCGGCTCATTTCGGCCGAGCGTCTTGGCAAGCATATCGACGCCGATCAACTCAGCCCCGAAATAGACGATGCCGAGACTGCCCATCAGCCGTGTCTGATCTAAACCGTTTTCTTGTACTCGATCAACTGAAACCTCCATCAATTTCCTTCCCGATCGATCGCGGGCGACGATAGCACTAAAACTCCTGTCAAAACCGAACGTTACACCCTCGCTGGTCGTGCGAGCATCGGTTTGCACCGGTAACGTCACAAGACGCGAAAGAATCTCGGAACTGGATCGGCCTTGTCTTTCTTCAATTTCGGCGGCTCCCCAAGGCCAACGCCGCGGAGGCCCGAACTCGTCGCGCAACGCCGGGTCGGCTTGGGCTTCCGCCAGCAAGTCCGCTCCGGTCACGTCGCCGAGGCAGGGAATCGAGGCGAAGTGATCACCTAGTTCTTGATACGACCGTGTAGCCGCAACAGATTCGCCCCCTCGCCTGTACACTAATGCCATCCGAGCAATCGCGGCACCAGCCATCGAACGATCTTGGTAATCTCGCAACGGGGACAGCAGTTGCTCCGCCTCGACCAATCGGCTGGCCTCGATCAATCGATCGGCCAAATCCAGTCGGATTGGGTCACAGGCTGAATGAAATCCAAAGTGATCTAGATCGTTTTGAAGCTCAGCAAGTGTGCGTTCGTTACTCGACGTGGCTCGGTTCGCGATGTAGGTGTTGAGCTTCTGTCGGATGGCTTCGTCGTCGGATTCGAAAAGCTGGGCCAGGCGAGCTTGAATCCAGCGATCCGATCGAACAGACCAGGTCGAATCCTGATCAATCAACATTGGCTCGGAGATCTCTGGCCCCGTGGTGGTCTTCGACGCAACATCCGCGAGAGCCAAGTAAGCATCAACCGCGCGGTCGAATTCTCCAGACTCGTGAAATCCTTCCGCAGTCAGCCGCCAGAAATCGGCCAGTTGCGAGGGGAGGTCAATTAGCGGCCGAACCTGTTCCGCCAGCTCGCGGTGCGCCGCGAAATCCAACTTGATCGCCGTCAGAAACGTTGACACCAACAAGCTTCTGACGGCATCATCGTCAGGGTCAAGTTCGTGTGCGCGACGTAATACACGGAGCGCTTCGGCGCTTTTACCGTCATGCAAGAACAATTCGCCTTGACGCGCCAGCGCCCACGAATCGTCGGCATTTTCCTGGAGCCGCGTTGCGACACGACCGCGTAACGATGCGATCTGAAAGTAGGCCGCAACCGAACCTGCCGAGTGTGTGACAATTTCGTCCTTGTAGCAGATCAAGTTCCCCAACGGTGACGGAGTCACCGTCCTGTCGATAATCTTGCCTTCGGTCAGCGAAATCTTGACAAGCGAAGAAGTTGTTGTCGGCAAGAAGTAGTAGTCCCCGCTGCGAAAGCCCCGACCGCTTGGCATCTCCGAGTCACCACGCATCAGATCAATCGGTTTCTCCCATGCCGGGTCTCCGTTTTCCATCTTCAGCGAAACCAACTTGTGCTTGCAAATGACGAGGGCTCGACCCTCATGAACGCAACCGATGTAGAGGGCATTCGCCAAATCTTCGTCCCGCGCAAGCTCCCAACGAGGTTCTTGAGTCTTCAAATCAAGGTCAAGACAAATAAACTTGTCCTCATCCACTGGAGCGACGAGAGCGGCACCATCGCTGATAGTGACGGAAGCATCCACCCAACGGCGGTCGGAAATATCGGGGCGCATCCCGAACCCACGGTTGAACACGCCAAAATTATTAACTTTGGGAGCTTGCTTGTATTGGTAGCCCCACATTAGCGACCGCGTTGCAATATCAACGGCAAGTACCGCCCCCGCCGACGTCGGACAGATCAGGACACCGTCCGAGTAAGAAGGTGTCGCACCTGCCAATCGTCGCAGGCCATTGCGATCGATCGGTGAATCGACTACCTGCGCCAACTGCTGTGACCACTCTTGCTTCCCGGTAGCAGAATCGAGGACGACAAGTCGAATCTCGCCACCAATCTCTGCCATGGCATACAGATGTCCCGTGAGCGGAAGCGGGGCGCCGAGAAAGAAAGCGCCCGCCAACTTCGGTTCGTCAAGTCCTGTTTCTCCGCCAACCATCCAGCGAAGCGACCCCTGTCGCCTGAGATCTAAGGCGACGAGTTGATTATGACTTTCGGGCGAGTCCGGGTTAGGGAATCGCCCCCCGTTGATGCCAGCACGAAACGCGCCACCCATCGGCATTACGTATCGGAGTTCGTCCAACATGTAAACCGAATTGCCATCACTGCTGACCTGGCCGTACGGAGCGTCTTGCCAGAGTCGTTGGAAACGTTTCTCGCGCCGAGCCGTCAATTCATCACCGCCGGTGCTAGAACGATTGGTCAATGAAACATCATCATAGGAGGCGCTCCACCACGGATACTCCCAGACTCGCTTCCCGGTCTCGAAGTCAATTGCGAGCAATCGTTCTGGAGTTCGCATCAGTACCACCTCGCCAACTGCGAGCGGATGAACTGAAGGTAAGGCGGCAACACCTTGTTCGACTTTGTCAACGCGGATCTCTTCAATCAATGTCTCGTCAGTTGGGTCCGATGCCGTGGGAATTCGCCATCGAAAACTTGGGAGCGGAACGTCACCGGAACTCCCCGCATTGCGGGCGGCGTCGCCACGAAACATCAGCCAATTCTTCGATGCTTGCGATCCGGGATTGCGCCGCCCCGCCAGTTGCGTTGTCAGCCACAACTCAATGTCTGCTCCGGGCGCAACATCTGACGCTCGCTGACCACCAGTTTGGAGCGCGATGTCAGGAAAGCGGGTTCGAAGGCCTTTTAGAATCTCGCGGGCTTTCACAGGGCTGCCGGCTCTGGCCCAGCATGCCGCCGAAAGCAGGGATAACTCGGGTTCCGATTTCCACGCGGCACTGGGCGCGTCGACAAGTCGCTGCAGACACATCGCGGCGGCCAGCGGATGCCCGCGATCAAGTTGCAATCGACCGAGAAGCAGCGTGGCCTCGTGACCAGCTTGCGTGTGAAAGTACTTCCTAGTGACTTCCGTCAGTTGACTAATGCTTCCTGTCGCTGCGGCGAGATCGAGCAATTCCTTTGCATCGGCACCAAATTGAAGCTCGTACAATTCGCGAGCTGATTCAGGGAGCGAACCCAGCAAACGCTGAGCTTCCCCCTTTAAGCTCAGGCTAACGACCTCGGTGTTGATCGATCCATAAAAGAAGTCTTGCTGAACGTCTGCTTCCAAGGCATCTCCAACCTCTTCTTCGGCCAGCAACACGCCCAACTCGACGACCGCGTCCCCGAACCGCCGCTCTTCGACCGCCTGGCCAGCGCGGACGAGATGCTGCCTTAGTGAACGAGGGGCTGGCCGAAATGCAGTGCCAAATTCCTCCTCCTCGCCGCAAAGTTGAGCAGGGTTGGTTAGCAAAAAGGCTGTCGCAGCCCAAAAGACGAAATACCCGGCGAGTAATTTGGCAACTGTTTTCATCAGCAATCAGCTTTCTTCCTAAAAGACGGATCCCAACAACTGCACTCGTCGAGCTTGGATGGATACCCATTTATTGGGTAGAGCAATTCTCGAGCAGTAGACACGGGTCGTAGACCCAGATTCTGTCGGCTGCCTCGTCCTAACTCGTTGCGAAAGAGAATCTTATTAAAATAGGATGTTTGTGGCAAGTTTTCGTTTTCGCACTCAATCATACGTGCGAATTTACGTGTACAGACCCGATTACCCTTCGCCAACACCTCTTCATTTGGCCATCAAACAGGTTGGCGAAAGCGGGCGAGTTTGGAGTTTTTCGTAGATTTTATGGCGTTTTGGTCTTTGGCCTGCTTGCATTTTTGCCTTAAATGCTTCTAATCATCGCGTTCTGAATGTAAACAGACGTATGTGGTCATACTAACTCAGGTAAACCTTACTAAGGAGGGTAAACCGCCATGGCGAAAGTGGCAGCCGACAAACCGCCCACAAAGACTGAAATTCTCACCAACATCGCCGAAGCGACTGGCCTGACGAAGAAGCAAGTACAGGCCGTTTTCGAGGCGATGACCGCCGAGATCGGCAATGCCGTTGGCAAGAAAGGCCCTGGCGCTTTCACAATCCCTGGATTGTGCAAGATCGTACGTCAAAACAAGCCAGCTCTGCCAAGGCGTGAAGTCCGCAACCCAGCGACCGGTGAAATGGTCTGGGCTGCACCCAAGCCTGCTAGAAATGTCGTTAAAGTGCGACCGCTTAAGGCCCTGAAAGACATGGTCTAAGCTTGAATCGCGTTCACTTGCGTGCAACCATTAAAACCACTCGGCTCACTTGAGTCGAGTGGTTTTTTATGCGCTACAGTGGGCGGGCGGCGCAAAAGAAAAGGTGGCTCGGTTCGCACCAAACCACCTGCGTTGGGATTAACTCTCGGAGCTTGCTCGCCTAGGCAGGCTTAGAGGCACCTGGGACTGGGATCGGGTAGTTACCATGGTCATCGGGTTGAACAGGAGCCTTGTCGTCCATCGACTTGAGGCCATCAAAATCGGCTAACGCGGCCGAGTTGATCGCGTCGTCCCATTTAACAACTTTGCCAGAATAAGTCGCCATACGTCCAAGAATGGCGGTCATTGTGCTCTTCGCACCATACTCACCTTCGTTCGGAGTCTCGCCACGACGAAGAGCGGCGAACAGGTCGTAGTGCTCTTCCTGGTGTCCGCCAGCGCCTTCCTTGCTGAAGTCCCAGATCTTTTCGCCTTTTGCGTCGAAGATCTTGCCGCTCAGGTCCGCGTAACCCTTCGTGCCATGAGCATGCTCGGAGACATTGTTCCAGCAATTCTTAATGTGGCGGCACTGGCTGATCATTTTCACACCGTTGTCGTAGGTGTATTCGCAGAAATGATGATCGTAGATCTGACCATGGTCGATACCCTTTCGGACTTCTCGGCCGCCCATCCCATTGCACTCGACGGGGTAACCTTGAACGAGCCAGTTGCTGACGTCCAGGTTATGGATGTGCTGCTCGTTGATGTGGTCGCCGCAGAGCCAGTTGAAGTAGTACCAGTTTCGCATCTGGTATTCCAATTCGGACTGATTATCCTGGCGACCTCGTACCCAAACACCACCACCATTCCAGTAAACTCGCGTCATTACGAGATCACCGATTGCGCCGTCCCAGATCTTCTCGACCGTCTTGAGATAACGCTTTTCGTGATGCCGCTGCAAGCCAACGGCGACAGCAAGATTCTTTTTCTTGGCTTCTTCGTTCGCAGCGAGAACGCGACGAACACCAGCTGCGTCGGTCGCAACAGGCTTCTCCATGAACACATTTTTGCCTGCGTTAACTGCGTATTCAAAGTGCAATGGGCGGAAACCAGGCGAGGTCGCGAGGATCACCAAATCAATGTCAGAATCAATGACATGCTTATACGCATCGAAACCAACGAACTGCCGATCCTTCGGTACATCGGCGTAGTTGCCGTGCTGGCCTTTCACCGTTCGATAGCAGGTCTGCAGTCGATCGGCGAAGGCATCTCCCATCGCGACGAGCTTAACCTCGCCGTTGGGGTTGATGTCGGTCTTCTTCATCGTGTTCAGGGCTTGAGTCGCGGCACCTGTACCACGGCCACCGCAACCGACTAAGCCAATCTTAATCGTATCGCTGCCAAAAGCATGGGCAGCCCGTGCGATGCTCAAATTCCCGCCGACGACCGCGCCGCCGGCAACCAGCATGGATGACTTCTTCATAAAGTCGCGTCGCGACGTGGAATCTTTCTCGGCTGGCTTCTTCGAATCAGACATTCCAAACTCCTTAACGATTTATATGCGGGTACTGAGGTGTGATTTGACAGAGATTCCTCGTGCGAACGCTTTCGGCATGATTTAGCGTCCCGCTACAAGCGGTACATAGCATAACTAGCGATGCGCCGAGATTCAATGATCGCATACCCCCACAAACGGGCTGGATGGCGGCTTAATTCGCCGGTCGCTGGCAGTGGTCGGATCCTAATGGGGCCTGCGAAATAGTCGGGAACGGGACCACTGTGGGGAGGCGCGGCAACTTGAAGTCTTTGCGGCGCGAATTAGTGTGGAAGTTACGGGGGCTATCTCCATTTCATTCGTGAATCTCGCGGCGAGCCACATCATGAAGGCCAGAATTCTCATCGCTCTAATGCTGTCCGTCACATGCACTCCCGCATCCTTTGTCCTTGCACAGCAATCCGCCAGGGGTGAGGAGCTGCCGCAAGCAAGGAGCGACGGTCCGATCGTGATTTACCGCAAGGTGTACGTGAATGAGTCGCTCCCAGATCTTGGCGCGAGATTGTACGACAAAGTCGATTACGAGCTGAAACTCAGCAAACTGACCCACGACATTCGAATTACTGAAGGCGCACTCGCGGCCCAACGTGAACGAGCACGGGTCTACGACAAATACTTTGGTCGCACGAGCGCACTGCTGCTAACGCGTCAGAATGCAAGACTCAACGTGCTAAGGAGTGAGGAGCAGCTAAAACTTCTCCGCCAAGAGAAGCTACTCGCTTTGCGACATCGCAACGACCAGATTCGCTATCGCAAGCTCTTAATCGGCGAAAGCGTGGTGCGGCTTACCGTTAACGATTAATGCCGCTTGCAACCGCCAGCGCCTGCCTGCACAATAGCGTGTCCGCCAATGAAGGGGTACGCGAATGTTGGCAAAGCTGAATACGTTTTCTCTGGTTGGGATTGAGGCTCTTCCGGTCGAAGTGGAGGTCGACGTCTCTCCCGGCGCGATTCCCAAGACCGTGTTGGTTGGTCTGCCGGAAGCTGCTGTCAAGGAAAGTACGCATCGTGTCGAACGTGCGATCGTCAACTCGGGATTCCTGCGACCGCAGGACCGGATTGTCATTAACTTAGCGCCTGCCGAGTTACCGAAACAAGCGGCGTCGTTTGACCTTCCGATCACCATGGGAATTCTAGCCGGTAGCGGCCAAATCGATTCGGAACTTTTCGAGCGCTACGCTGTGGTCGGCGAATTGTCGCTCGAAGGAGCCACGCGTCCCGTTAAAGGTGCGCTTTCGATGGCGATGGCAGCTGCCCGACAAAGCGGACTCCAAGGGCTGATCGTCCCATCTGGAAGTGCTCGCGAAGCCGCCGTAGTCGAGGAGATTGATGTCATTGCAGTCGATAGCCTCTCGCAAACAGTGGGTTTTCTCACCGGAGAATTGGAGATCGAACCGACGCCCTCGGGGATCGACGAGCTGTTCAACACGTTCTCCGGCTACGAAGATGACTATGCCGATGTTCGGGGACAAGAAATGGCCAAACGAGCCCTCACGATCGCTGCGGCGGGAGGGCACAACATCCTGATGATTGGCCCGCCCGGCTCGGGAAAAACGATGCTCGCCAAGCGTGTTCCAACCATCTTGCCAGCTCTTTCTGCTGCCGAATCAATCGAAACTACGCGGATCTATAGCGCGGTCGGGCGGTTAGCAGCCGGACAACCATTGATGGCTCGCCGGCCTTTCCGCGACCCGCATCATACGATAAGCGACGCAGGGCTCGTTGGGGGCGGCAGCACTCCGGCTCCGGGAGAGATCAGCCTGTCTCATAATGGAGTGTTGTTCCTCGACGAGCTGCCAGAATTCAATCGCCGAACGCTAGAAGTGCTTCGTCAGCCGCTGGAGGACGGAACGGTCACAATTTCCCGAGCGCTGACGTCGACGACATTTCCGGCGGATTTCATCTTGATTGCCGCGTTAAATCCTTGCCCTTGTGGATATCGCAACGATCCTCGACGAGATTGTCATTGCTCGGTGCCGCAGATCGAGCGATATATGGCAAAGGTGAGCGGTCCGCTGTTGGATCGCATCGACATCCATATCGAAGTCCCGGCCGTCCCATTTCAGGAGTTAACCGAAGGTGCGGCTGGGACTTCCAGCTGCGAAATGAGGGAACAAGTTGTCGCGGCTCGGCAACGGCAAGCTGAAAGGTTCGCCGAATTTCGTGTCCGATGTAACGCGCAGATGAAGTCTCAGCAAATTCGTCGCCTCTGCCCGCTTGACGAAACCTGTGCGAATCTGTTGAAATCTAGCGTCAACGAGTTGGGACTGTCCGCTCGGGCTCACGACAAGGTCTTGCGAGTTGCCAGAACGATCGCCGATCTCGATGGCAGCGAGGAAATCCAGCAGTCTCACCTGCATGAAGCGGTGAACTATCGGATGCTCGATCGCAATTTATGGACCTAGTTTTCGGCCCAAAATAGGATCCCGCTGGCAGGTGAATCTTCCAAGGTTGATTGCAACTTGGCGGTCGCCATGCTAACTTGTTGTATTATTAGCAGTTCGGGGTAACCGGACCGGAATCGTCGCTTGTTTGAATATCAAAACGGAAGACTACTATGTCGTCACTGAAGTCGCGAGAAGAAGAAGGCGTCTTAGTCGTTAACTTTACCGACGCAAAGATTCTCGACGAGGCTCGCATCCAACAGATCGGCACCGAGTTGATGGAAATGGTTGCCGCTGCTTCGCAAAATAAAAAGCTATTGGTGAACTTTCAGGGCGTACAGTTTATGTCGTCCGCCATGATCGGGAAGCTCGTTCTGACGAACAAGAAGGCGAAAACTGCCGAAATCGAACTGAAGTTTTGCGATATTTCGCCGAACGTGCTTGAAGTTTTTAAGATCACTCGGTTGAACAAGGTCTTCAAAATCCTCGCCGACGAAGAGAAGGCCTTAAAGGCTTTCGCGGGCGGTGGCGGTTGGTTCGGCAAGTAGCAATCTGTGAAGCGGGAGCGGCGTCTTGAAACTGCGTGCTTGTGCGCGGTTTTACTATCTTGCATCGCACCGGTCGAACTCGATGGACAGCGAACCACGGACGAGTCACGAAACCGCGGACTTTCCTTCGGGCTTTGACGTTCTACTCGATCAGTTCCCCGTCTTTTCTTACATCGCAAACTTGACCGATAAGCGAATCCTCTGCGCCGGTCGAAGAGTCGCGGATCTTTTAGGTTACGACCTGTCTGAGGTGTTGCGACAAGGTCTGCGATTCTTCGAGAGCCATACGCATCCGAGCGACATCGGGCGACATCGAGACTGTGATTACGCAGCACTAGCGCCCCGAGAAGTTGCCGATCGAGAGTGTCGCATAATGCACCGAGACGGTCGATGGCGATGGGTGCGTCGCCAAGAAGTCGTCACTCGAGTTTCCGAAACAGGTGTGCCAACGCAAATCCTCGGGATCGCAGAAGATGTCACCGATCGAAAGCTCTCCGAACGCCATCTCGTGCGTCATCACGAACGTCTATTGCAACTTCTGGCCTACGACATCCACGATGGTCTGGTCCAGGATATCGTTGGCGCGCAGATGGCACTCGAGTCGGTGATCGAATCGCTCGACGCCACACAAGCGGACTGCGTTCAGGAGCTAATCTTGCTGCGGGGACTGTTGCGCAAGGCAATCGGTGAAGGTCGACGCATGATCACGACACTGCGTCCAATGATCATCGACGAAATGGGAGTCGTCGAGGCAATTCATTATTTGGTTGCCGAAGAGGAAGCGACTCAGCGCTTGAACGTGACATTCAGCCACACCGTTCAATTCGATCGTTTGGCCCCGATGCTGGAGGGCATTGTCTTTCGCATCGTTCAGGAGTCGCTCAACAATGTGCGCCGCCATGCCGAGGTGCATGACGCGGAAGTACGCCTCCAACAAATCGATTCGATCTTACTGATTGAAGTCGAAGATCGAGGTGTTGGGTTCGATCCCGCTCAAATAAAAGACCACCACTTTGGTCTCGAGGGAATTCGCGAGCGGGCAAGATTATTTGGTGGCAAAGCATCGTTTAACAGCGTCGTTGGCCAAGGAACGATCGTATCGGTCAAACTTCCCATCGAATTGCCGCCGGAATGGCAGGACGTCTCGTCTACGACGATCGGCGGATGACGCCTCCTCGAAAACGCTGTGGAATTCTCGCATGTTGAACGTCTCGCGTATTTGGCTGGCTTATGGATTCCTCGCCCTCGTAGCGATCCCGTGGTACTGGCGGTGGATTCCGGGAGCGGACTCGCTGACTTTCGGTGTGCCGTCGTGGGTGGTCAGCGCAATCCTCGGGTCAGCTGTTGTCTCCTGTTACACCGCTTGGTTGCTCAGCCACCCGTGGCCAGAGGAATCACTCGAAGATGTGCGGGAGCAGAACGACCAATGAGCGATCAACTCATTCCGTTCACGACTGCCGAGATCATCTTCATAGGTATCTATTTGTCTAGCTTGATCGCCATCGGGTTCGCCGGATATCGAGCCCGCGAAGAGAGTTCGCTTCGTGATTTCTATCTCGCGGGAAACGGCATCGGCTTCGTTGTTCTGTTGCTGACACTCTACTCGACGCAATACAGCGGCAATACGCTGTTAGGATTCACCGGCAAGACCTACCGCGTCGGATTCGCTTGGACGGTCAGCATTCATTTCATGACGTCCATCGTCGTCTTCTATCTACTACTGGCACCAAAACTATTTCGACTTGCGAAACAGAATGGCTTCATCACGCCAACCGATTTCATCGAGCACCGCTTTCGGTCGCCAGCGCTAAGTTGCCTCGTATCGTTACTGATGATGGTCGCCATTTCCAACTTTCTGCTGGCGCAATTAATGGCGATGGGGAATGCCATCGAAGGCCTCACGACTGTTGATCCCGAGTTCGCCTATAGCGCCGGCGTAATTGTTCTAGCGTTAATCATCGTCGTTTACGAAACGCTTGGCGGCTTTCGTGCGGTTGCTTGGACCGATGTGATTCAGGGTTCCGTCCTGCTAGTCGGCTTCGCCGTTCTTTTGGTACTTGTGTTTCGTGAATTCGGAACGTTGGCGGAAGCGACCAAGATCGTACAACTGCGAGCACCGACGAAAGTGGCTCCGCCCAACTGGATCGCGTCGAACGAATGGGTGAGTTATGTCTTCCTCGTTGGAATAGGCGGTGCCCTTTACCCGCAAGCGATTCAACGTATCTACGCTGCTAATTCGGCAACAACACTTCGTCGCAGCCTGCTCGTGATGGCCTTCTTGCCACTGACAACCGCACTAATTGCGTTAGTCGTCGGCATCGTTGGACTCGCGTATATTCCAGATCTTGCACGATCCGACACGCTGCTCACAGTGATCTGCCGACAGCTTCAAGAGAGTTCGCTCGTCGGCCGGTGGCTCGTTGTCGTCCTCTTCTCGGCGATCCTCGCAGCGATCATGTCGACAGCGGACTCCGTCTTACTTTCAATCTCTTCGATGCTCACGAAAGATATCTACGCGAAGTACGTGAAGCCGGAGGCAACCGAGCGGCATCTAACGCGAGTCGGCAAAGCCTGCTCCTGGACCCTCATCGCTCTGCTCGCGTTCCTTGCAATTCGGCATCGCGACATGACCTTGATCAAACTACTTGATCGGAAGTTCGACTTGCTCGTCCAGCTTGCACCTGCGTTCTTTATCGGATTGCACTGGCCGCGACTTCGCGCGACGCCAACGCTCATCGGGATCTGCACAGGCCTCGCGGTGGTCTTCGGAATCCTGGCCATCGACTGGATCAGCGAAGCAGACTATTCGAAAGTCGCAGGAATTCACCCTGGTCTCTACGGCCTAGCACTGAACACCGCGGTCGCGGTTGGGGGTTCGCTAGGTCGCAAAAACGCCGAGCCGCCGCAACCGTTAGCGTGACACCAGTGGATCACGCGCCGCAACTTGCTCAGCTCTTAGCTTTTTGCGAAGCCGCTGGAGTACCTCTGACTTGGTTGAATCGTTTGAAACATCGCTCAACTCATTCGGATCGTTGACTAAATCAAACAGCTGCCAGCGGTCGATCGCAGGGTAGTGAGTCAGCTTCCACCGTGAATCGCGAACCATTCGCTGCTTGTCGCGGAAGTAGCAGAATACGTGGTCGTGCGTTCTCTCTGACTTACCGACGACAACGTCCGCGAAACTCGTTCCCTCGACGGACGCCGGAATGTCGATGCCGATCAAGTCGCAAGTCGTGGGGTACAACTCGCGAAGATACACTTGAGCGTCGCGTGTTTGGCCCGGCGGAATGTTTGGTCCAGCGATAATGAGAGGAACATTGATGGTGTGCTCGTACATGCTCTGCTTGCCTCGAAGCCCGTGGCTGCCAACTCCTAACCCGTGATCGCTTGAGAAGATCACAATTGTGTTATCGAATTGTCCTGTAGTACGCAGCGTTTCGATGATCCGCCCGACTTGTTTGTCCACGTCAGAGATGACGGCGTAGTAAACCGCGAGCAACTTACGAATCATCTGCGGCGTGCGTGGCCACTCTAGTAACTTCTCGTCCCGACCGTCGAAGTTGCCATGATCAAATGGGTGTTCGGCTAGAAAGTTTGCCGGAAGTGGGACCTTGTCGGGATCGTACTTCTTCTCGAAAGTCGGAGGAAAGAATAGTGGATCGTGCGGCGCAGTGAATGCAACTTGTAGGAAAAACGGATCCGCCGGTTTGCGCCGAATGAACTCAATCGCCGCATCAGCAAACTTACTGCTAATATCAGGAGTCAGCCCGACGCCTCGTTCAGGAAAAAGGTTGCGTTCGTCATCTTGGAAGATCCAGCCGCGATAGCCCGTCACGGGAGTGCCTTTCCAATCGACTTGATCCTTCCAAAATTTACCGCCTCCGCCAGTAAATAAACCAAGCGTCCGTTCGTAGCCGCGTTGAATCGGCTTGCCGTCGTTGTGCCATTTGCCGACGTACCACGAATGATAGCCGGCCTCCGTCATCGCTTGCGGCCACAGCTTGAGTTCTGGAGCGATTTGCTTACCGAAATCGATGACACCGTTCCGAAAGCCGCTACATCCCGACAGGATCTCTGCGCGGCTGGGAGTGCAAATTGGATTTGCACAAACCGCACGCGTGAATGCCACTCCACGACGTGCGAGCGCATCCAGGTGTGGCGTTTCGATATGCGAGTTGCCAAGCTCGCGAATCGTATCGGGGCGTTGATCGTCCGTCAGTAAAAACAACACGTTTGGTCGGTCGCTGGCCGCCGCATGCGGAACGGTAGCTACGCCGACCCACGTAAGAAAGGCGAGACACACAATACGAAAGTTTACCAACGACAGATTTTTCATGATGACTCTTCGATTTGGGCGGTAGATTTTGGGGAACGAAGTTGCATTATGCTCAATCGAACGACTCCGCGAAACGATCTGTGAGCTTGTGTCGGTGATTTCTGTAAAACTCCTTCGAACCCAACGCCAAGCATCTCGAGTCTGGTTATACTGGCGCGATTGGTAATCGTTTTTAGTCATCACAGCGCTTCTAGCGCAATGAGTTTCAGTCCCGATCATTCTTTGTAGTAATCTTGTCGCGGCGGTCGAATGGGCAGAGATCCCGTCGGAGCGACCCAAGCGGTCGAACGTGGCAAGTTGGAGATACCGATGAAGCCGCCTCTACTTCTTATTGCTGTTATTGCCGTATTTGCCCGAACACCTAACGCAAACGCAGAGTCCGCGTCTCGACCGGCAATCGAACGACCTAATATCCTCTGGATCTATCTCGAAGATGTTAGCCGCTGGTTCGGCTGCTACGGCGACGAACTTGCTGAGACGCCGAGCATCGATCGTTTGTCAAAGAGTGGCGTGCGATTCGATCGTTTTTATACGTGTGCGGGTGTCTGCTCGGCAATGCGTTCGGGTACCGTTACCGGCATGATGCAAACATCCATCGGCGCTCATCAGCACCGCAGCCATCGCAACGTTAAGGTTGGCGAATATGTCGATTCACATGTCCTGCCGAACGGGATCAAGACGATTCCCGAGTACTTTCGCGACGCGGGTTACTACACTTTCAACGACGGTAAAGACGACTACAACTTTACCTGGACCAAGAATGAGTTATACGACAGTTTTGGCAAAATGAATTTCCAAGGTAATGAATGGTCCGGCTGCCCAGAAGGCAAACCGTTTTTCGGGCAGATCCAGTTGAAGGGTGGCAAGGATCGGCCGCCATTCGCCGACGACGAGAAGATGGCTCGAGCGACGGCGCCCGTCCCACCGTACTATCCCAACATCCCGCTAGTCCGTGAAGAGATTGCTCATCATTACGACTGCATCAAATGGACGGATCAACAAGTTGGCATGATCGTCGACCAACTGAAAGAGGATGCGCTGCTCGACAAGACGATTGTCATTCTGCTTTCCGATCACGGCTATAAGCTGCATCGCGACAAGCAGTTTCTGTACGAGGGCGGCATTAACATGGCCTTCATGGTGGCAGGGCCTGGGATCGCAGATGGACAAATCCGAGACGACTTGGTCAGTAGTATCGACGTAGGGCCCACTTCGTTAGCGTTGGCTGGGATCGACATTCCGGAACACGTCGAAGGCCGACACATCTTTGCCCAGGACTATCAGCCGCGTGAGTTTGTCGTCTCGGCACGCGACCGATGCGATTACACGATCGAGCATATTCGTGCCATCGTCACACCGAAGTACAAATACTTGCGGAACTTTCTGACCGATCGGTCGTTCATGCAACCAAGCTACAAAGACCCCTGGCCGGTCTCGCAAGAGCTGCGCCGCATGATGTCTGCTGGCGAGATGAACAAGACCCAATCGCTGTTCTTCGGACACGAGAAGCCAGCCGAGGAACTGTACGACCTAGCGAACGATCCAAACGAAGTCAATAACCTTTTAGCGAATCCAAAGTTCGCTGGCGTTTTGACGCAACATCGTCAACACTTGGCAAACTGGATGAAAGAGACCGACGACAAGGGCCAGTATCCCGAGTCTGATGCCGCATTGCTCGCGTGTCTAAAGCGATGGCGTTCGCGGTGTGTAAACCCCGAGTACGATCGCGTTCGTGACTTGGTTGATTTGGGGCCGGAACCAAAGTCGAAACGATGACGGCATCTGCTTCAGATAGCACTGGGGAGTCACCGCTTCGTTGGCAGTGTGAAGGTGTTCCGCTCCGCGATACGCTGAGATTTTCGCAGCTCTTTGTCTCGGTTGTGTTCAGCGGCGCGCTCGGCCAAGTGGTCGCGAGCGTCTTTGCCAAACAACGACGTACCGAACGGAAGCATCTGCAAAATGTTCTGTGCTGGCAGTGTCACGATCTTGGCTCTGTCAGACAGCTCCGCTCCGATTCCGGTCATCGAAGTCTTCGTATGTTGCGCGAAACTCTTCGTTGATTGAGAAACATGCTCGGTAGCTTGCTTCAGTTGGTTGACATGCATCAGCTTAGAAACTGTTGTCTGCCACGCGACGCCCTTTCGGTATTTCACCGTCGGCTTTCCGAACAGCCCAAAGTGCAGAGTGGTGGCATGTTCTCCGAAGTCATATTCAATGCTGTCGTGCTGGTAAGTAACCCGTGGAGCGCCGGGCATCATTTGTGCCGGAATGTAGCAACGTTCGTTTGTCTTAGGATGATTGACGACTAAGATCGATGGACCACCCGGTAACATCGGACCTTGGAAGGAGCGGGCACCGCTGTAGTAGTAGCGATGGACGAGGACCACAGGCGGGATGTCAACCAACATCTGGCCATCGAGCCCGCGTTGCAACAAGACTGCCGGGTTGCCTTGCGGGTCGACACCAGGATCCAGCACCTCGATCTCAAGACTCGGCGGGACGTTCGCGAATGGCTCCTCAGCCGCAGCAAATTGACGATCGCCAAATCCAACGATTGAGTTACCGCAGATCAACGCGGTAAATATGAAGAATCTCGATGTCACGGTTCGTACGTGCAAAGTTGTTCTAGACATAGTAAAACTCGATTTCGACTCGGTCGATCTCATGAAAGTTGTCTGCGACCGTCCAACTGTTCCCGCTGAGACGCATGTGTCGTGGTTGTCCGTTCTCTACCCAAAACGGTCGAGGAAGCAAGTCAGCTAGAACGGGACGACCAGCACCAACCACTGCGTCTCGGACGCTCGTTTGAAAGCTACCAAGGCATCGAAGCGCAAGATGGAACTGATTGCGTTTGAGGTGCAAACGTGGGTTGAAGCTCTGTGGTTCGTCGCCGATTGGCTGACGGTTCTGATCCGCTCGCAAACTGAGAATCCAGTTGCCGTCGTGATCAAGTTGCATCGCCATCCCGGAGACTTGGCAATGATCAATTGCCAGGGCCGAACGGTCCAACTGATAGAGCTTGATCTGTCTTGCAGCTGGTCGGGGTGTGGCAGCGGAAAACGCTGTTTGCGAGTCCCGCACGGTCACTTCACGATCGACGATAAGCGGCTGCGCGGTCATGGGTGTCGGCAACAACTCAATGTCTCGACTCTCTGCGATTCGCTCGCGTGTGCCTCGTGGCGTTGCATCGATTGTCGAGTTGGTCGAACGACGGTCAACGCGAAGTCGATTCAAGCCGTCGCGATTGATCCGCTCGATGTCTCGGTTACTGCTTTCGGTACGACTCTCGAACACCGTCGGATTCACCGCATCGCGCAGCGCCCTGCGCGATGGCAACAACAAAGCCGTGCGGCTGACAACGATCTCCGAACGCGAACGCTGTCCGTATTGATAGTCGCGATACGGGATGCCGCATAAGCACCCTGGCTTGGTCTTCGGATGAACGACGCCAAACAATTCGCCCGCTGCGGTGGAAGACCCAATGGCAATCGTCACGAAGAATGCTCTACGATCAAGATTCATTGTGAATGATGGCTCGGACAAGAGCCGTAATCTCCAGGTTGTTAGTAAGAGGAGCTGTTCTGCGGTGGTGTCAGCGGAAGTGGTTCGGGCAACGATTGAGGCTGTCGCGGGATGTCGCTCGATGGTTGCCGACGAGAACTGTCTTCGTTCCTCGGTCGGTACATGGAACCCTCTGCGTCCTCGGCCGGTGCGTATGTCGAAGAAGGACGTCGTGGTGCATAGCCTTCCTGTAGTTCACTGTCATGCAGATCGAGCCCCGGTCCTCGATAGCCGTTCGGGTGAGCATACGGAACTGTCTCTTGCGAGCGATACAAGTCAGGGCGACGGTTGCCATCGGGTATTCGTAGAAACTCGTCAACTCGTTCGCTGGCGAAATCGTACACGCGATTTTGCAGCACGCGATGCCGCCCGCGGACGACGAACTCTGCGTTCGACAGACGCATTGGGTCTAAGTCGACGAGTGCTGGTGCCCAACGGAGCCCCATTAGGTCGAACAACGTCGGAAAGATCGTCGCTTGCGCCATGATCAAGTTCTGTTGCAACGAGCTTTCAGCACTCGGCAACGGACGGAAAAGCGCGCCTGCGATCGGAATGTCTTCTAGGAGAGGCACACCACGGCTAGTCCTCGAGGCTTTCAGCGCCACGGTATAGCGGCTGACTTCACGTAACTCGAAGTTGCTCAATTGAACGTCGGTATCGATGAAGTGTTGCTTGACGCGTCCCAAATGTTTTTCATCGGCTCTTACTGGTTCGCGAATCTGCGTTGTGTACATATAGTTGAAATCAAACACGACGGCTTGCCCGTCGGGCTGGATCACTGGACGAATCTCATAACCAGTGCCGGTCTCGAACTTGTAGATCGCTGGATCGGGGATCAGGTTCTCCAGGTTCGATCCGAATTGGTTTCCGCCGTTGGCGTTTTGTGACATGATTTGTTCAGACGTCGAACTGTTCAGTCCTGGCAGCACATCCCGCACGACGCCGTAACCGCCGGTGCTACCCGGAGGTGGACTCGCCGTCGATCCACCGCTCTTCAAATTCGCCATCGCCAGGAAAGTCGGATCGTTTGCCAACGCTCCGATATCATCAATCGTCGCCTTTGCTCCGTTCATCGCCTCACTGATCAAGATATCTCGCTTGGGCAAGTCGAATTCCATCGACGCCGCAGGCGAGACCTTCGCGAAAGCTCGGTTATTCGCTAGGATCGATGTCGTCTCTGTCTGGCCGAATTGCACATCGTAATACTGACTCGCCTCGCGCACATGCCGGAACGCCGGGTAGTAGAACTGTGTGTTGAAATCGTCATCAAGAGCGGTCGTCAGCCGCTTAAGATAGTTGTCGACGTTGGCCGTATGCGCCCGAGTTCCTTCGAGCAGCTCGATGTACTTTTCTTCGAGGTCGTCGATCAGCATGTCGAGGAGTTTTTTGTGATCGAGAGGACGACGGGCGGCTTGTTCGTCGGATACGGCGAAGCGAAGATCCACCTGAGCCTCAATTAGCGCATCGAACGCTGCGATCGCTTCTCCAGATAACTCCGTAAACTCCTTCAGCAGTGGGTCTTTCAGGAAGGGCTGGATCTCTTCTGCAAGTGTCCGCCACTTCGTACTTCCATCGGAGTAATCTGCGTCGTCCTTAGCCATCTCAGCGGACACCGAAGCGAATCCTGCTGCGGCCTTCGTAGCGACTTGCGATACGTGTTTCGCAACTTCATGGTATTCCTTAAGGCAGGTCGTCAGTTCCGAAATGCTGTCCATCCCAGCGTCTAGGGTCTCTACCGCTTGGAGTGCTAGTGTTCCTTGCGTCAGATGTTCTTCGAATCTTGGTGAATAGTTGAACTGGCGAAGTAAAGCCTCAAGCTGTCTCGCGTCATCTATGTCACGACTCAGTGAAGCTTCGAAAATGGTTTTGTCTTGTTCGTTTACAAACGCGAACTTTAGCCCGCCTCCCTCATCAAGCCATGCCGTTGCGTTACATGTAGTACCACCATACTCAAACGGAAATTCGGCCCCGTCCCTAAACGCACCTTCGATTGCCTTGACCGCTGGCTCGTCGCGGTCAGGCGCTACCCAGCGGAGCGCTTGATTAATGATCTCGGCTGCTCTGCTTGCCGCCGGTGCTGTCTCTGGACTCGCACCGTTCGGTTCTGTAGCGGAGGGAGAAGCATCGACCTCTGGGTCCAAAAACTCGAATACTCTCTGTTCAAAGTGCGATTCGCGTCCGTCCGTGGACTCGACAACGGACGGCTGTGGGTTCGATTTCAGCTCCGTTGCTACCCTGTGCCGTACCCTTTCGGAAGCAAGATCGGACAGATTTAGAGTTTCTAGGGTACTCTTGAATTTGGTGTCAAGCTCGACTTGATATCTCTCCAAATTGCCGCCGTAGTTTGCCGCAAGCTGCTGTGCCTTTTGGCGTGCCGCGTCGACGCGTTCGGAGACCTCGTCGGCCCTGCCCTGCATTCTCATCGTGGCCTTGAGTAGCGTTTTGACAGCATTTCGCCGAGCGATATGTGCTCTTTCGAGCGTCTCTCGTGCCGTGCGCTCTTTCTCAAGAACGCGAAGGTTCAGTTGTTCTAGCTCGGTGGGTCTGCGTTCTTCGATCACAGCTCGTTCTGTCACCCGCTGCTTGTACTCCATCTCGGTTATCAGTCGGCTCTTGAAAATCTGAGCCAAGCGAAGGAACTCGCGTTGCAGCGGGGTCATCGTGTGCGAGTCGGTGATCTCGGAGTTGAAAAAACCTCGTAGTGATTCAAACTTGGCGTTCTGGCCGAGGAGGCAAAAGGTCGGATGACCGCAGCGGCTGTGTTGCTGTTTGGTACAACTGTAGCCAGCTTCGAGATATCGTTCTTCTGCCATCGGAAGCTGCATGCCTGTCATTCCGTCAAACTCGGCCAGGATCTCGCGCCGTGTGTCATTGTTGGCCAACGCCAGCAGATTCAAGGCCGATGACAGGCTGGTCACGTCCATCGAATGCAGTGACAGTAGTTTGTTCCCGGTATGCAAGAACTCCGAGTCCATCGCAGCAAGTTCATCGGTAAAGTCCTTGCCAAAGAACGCATACAAGTAACGCTGATCGCGGGCCTTTTGGTTGTGGCCTGGATACATCGCGCCCGCTTCCTGGGCGCGGCGTGCGGCGACTTGAACGACAGCTTTCCGCAGCATCTCAGCGGATTGCATCGTCAGGAAACGCGAGTGATCGATGTACTTCTGAATCTCGTCCGCAACGACTTCCATCCGTTCGGCGCGTTCGCCATTGATCTGCACACTATGAACGGCAACTCGCACCTGACCGACTGGGGAGTCGATCTGGTCGATCATCGTGCGGATTGTGTTGATCCCCTTGAGCGGGCCTCGCAACTGAATCAAACCCTCCCCGATGACCGAAACGGAGACCTGCTCGACCGGGTCTTGTGAACTTGGAACGCCCGGTGCATAAGTATCAGGATCCGCATGTGCGGCAGCGACCTCGCGGCGAAACTGCTCTTGCCGCGCAAGTCGTTCTTGGCCTTCGAGCTGTCTCACCAGATCGTTGGCGGCAACGTCCTCATCTCGCATCTCTTCTATCTGACCTTGCAGCGAACGCACTTGGGTGTCGAATGCTTCGGCGGTCGCCGCCAGTTGTTGAACGACAGGATCGTCGGCAGGGGCACCTTGCCGCCGCGCGTTGGTCAATTCTTGTATCGAGCGATTCAGAGAATTCTGGGCCGCTTGTTGCTGGTTCTCTAAACGCCGCGTCCTTTGTGCCTTGGCGATCGCGGACCGCTCCGCTTCTTTGCGAGATTCGGTCGTCTGATCGGCCTCATGCCGCGTCTTGTCCGCCAACTGCCGAGCCATATCAACGCCTTGGCGGTTGTGAGACTTCACCTTGCGGTTGATGATCTGAGCAACTCGGTGCGCGTCGCGATAGAAGTACAATCGAGAGACGCGAGTTTCAACCTTATCGTGAGGATTGAACCCTTCGGGAACGGTGCGCGGCTTCGTGAACTCCGTATACGGCACATAAGCGCCCGTCGAACCTGTGATCCCTGGGCGCACCGATGGAGTGTCTGCGAGCTCGGTGTCTAATGGAAGCCTGCCGAGTTGTACGACGTAGTCTGTGCCCGGGCGTTTTTCGGCTCCTTCGAGCTTGTTGCCCGCAAGATCCGTAATGTTCGTTCCGCCAACCGTGAGTTGGTAAACATCCGGCTTGATATCGGGGAAACTGAATCGCACTGAGTTTCGCACGGGATCATAGACGCCCTGAACCTTTGTCGCGCCGCTCGGAGCTAGCGGCTTCTCCGTTCCGCGGTTGAACCGACCAGTGCCATCGCTTGGGAGTAGCTGATAGTTACTCCAGTTCTTTACGAACTCCTCGGCAACAGGATTCTCCGAGTTAAAACGAATCGTCAGGTTCGTCACGCCTGGTGCTGTACCAAAGTTCGCGGGTTCCACTGCAATCACGCGCGGGCCACGGGTTCGAACAACTACTCGAATGCGCGACGATTGCGAATTCGGCACCATCGAACCGTTTTCTTCGAGTTGGAAGAATATCTCTTGCGGCCCTTCTCGCAAGTTCGAAATCGGAACACTTGTGCTCGTGTTTGCACTTCCAGGTACTGAACCGAGTACTACATCTCCCGTTCGATATACAACGGCCCGGCGTGCGTTCAGGATCGGCTGCGTCCACGTTATCGCCAATGCAAGTGACGTTGAATTGACAAAGATAGGCTCATTATCGAAAGCCACTGTTTTGCCAGCAAGCTGGGCACTCTCAATTGCTGGTGCGGTGGACTGCGCAACGGCAACGTTGGCGATCAACGCGGCGCTGAACGAAGTCTGCTCGACGATGGGTCTCGCTTCGGTCGTTTGCCAGTCGCTGCGACGAACACCATTTCCGTGTTCATCGTCTAAGGCAACTGAGGAAAGTCGTCGCGGAACGGAACTGCCCGAATTAGGCGCAGTCTCGCAAGATTGCCGCTCGGCTCGTACGTCCATGCCAGCTCTTGGATTAGCGAGTTGAAAGCTCAGGCCTGCGGAGATGAAGAGAATGCCGATAGCTAGCGCAGAACGCAATGAAAGACTCATGCGAAGTGTGTCCTTGCGGTGTGAGCAAACAGCGGGTGTGAGCGGAGATATGCGGGGAGTTCCCGACGCACCTGCCCGGCGCGGAAACCTTCGGAGTGTCAAAGAATTTCGGCATCCTACAAAAGACAACTTCGGCACAGCCCGAACGACCGCCACAACCAAACCGCCCGAGCGGGGCGCAATAAAGGCGGATTATGAAGTGATGCTGTGAAGGAATGACGATTAGCCAGACCTTGCTGCACGGTTAGCGCATGCTTGCTCCAGTTGTCGAAGCATTCAATGGAATGACGGAAGTCGGTTACCGATTGAGAGACTTTATCTGCCGCGATAAATCAACGATCCGACGTGCCGCGTGTCGCTGAGCCATATCCGAAACGTGCGTTGCCCGTGCGTCGGAAATCAGCGCCGCCAAGCTGCCCGTAGTATCGAGCAATGTCGAGACTGTGCCCGCTGATCTTGTACTCTTGTACGGTTCGCCGAGACTGCGTTTCTCGTCCCCCTTCGTTGGGCTCGAACCGTATCGGAGCCAACGTAATGCTACTCCAGCGGTCAATTCCCATCGGTCGGAACTGGAGTTGCAATCGAAGGTCGATGGGAACGCGAGGAGCTTCAAGACGAAACTCCAGGTGATAGCCCCCATCGTTGGCGAACGACAACTGCATGTCTTCGTAGATAATAGCGCCTTCCCGCTCCAGGATCTCGCCGCGCTGTCCGAACTCGCGAATCGGAAAGTGAGCTGGCGACGCGAACACGAAGGGTGCGGGAGTTCGATCATGCGCGGAGTTGGCTTGCCGGACAAGAAACTTCCGCGCATAGTCCCGATTGGCCTCAGTTTCCGCCACTTCAAGTTCCTGTTGAAATTGTCGAACATGCACGTCCGACTCTGCAAATTGAGCTTCCTGAACTCGGCGTCGTTCCCGTGCCTGCAACTCCCTAACTTCGGCAGCGTCCCAAGCATTGGTAGTTTCGAGATCCAGATCTCGATACGCTGTCGTTCCATCGGCGTGTTGTTGCGTTGTTGCAAGCAGTTCGGTCGCCTTGGCGGACTTGGCTTCTAGTGCCGTGGACGCGACAATGGTATTCAGTTCATGCAGAGAAGCCCTAATCGCAGGTAGTTCGTTTTGAGTGCGATTCCGAAGATTGATGATCTCCGCTTTGATTGCGTCAATCCGAAGCTTCAAGTCATTCGGCTCTGTCGCGTCACTTCCACCCGGCTGTGTGAACACGGCGAGTACAAGTAACGCGAAATGCCCTCTTCCCGGAATTCGATACCGCAGTAGTTGATTGGACATTGTAGCGCTCTCCCTTTCACAAACTTCGTCGCGTATTGCCCGGAATAAACCTGTTCGGTTCACGCGTACAACAAGTGCGTTTGCGCGGTCTCATTTTGTCACGACATGTGACGAGAAGCAAGCAATTCATGGATGCTACGATGGAAATCAGTGACGCAACTCGTTTGCCGTCTCGGTAGGGCGGAGCGCTATGAGCCTAACGCTGAGATCCGCGCAGTCGCAGCAAGGGGTGCTCGACGATTCGGGCTTGGCCTCGGGCGACCGGTGACTGGCTTGGCTGGGAGGCGAGCGAAACCTGCGCGCCATGTTCATGCACGTCGAACTCGGCCCAAATGGGAAAATGGTCCGATACGTCGATGGCCTGTTTCATGCTCAATCCGAATTCCTGCTGTAGATTCAAGATGCCGGCGGTGCCCGTGAACTCCGTGGTCGCAAGGCGATCAAAGACGATGTTGTCGTACGATTTGCTGCCACGTGTATTCGTTGGCTCACCATGCACCGTATAAGCGATGTTCGGCAGGCGGCCCAACTCGCCGAGTTTTTTATAGCTAACATTTAAGTCGCCCAACAGGATCACGTCGTCCTCGCGCCACGCATTTTGCTGTAGTGAGACGAATACGTCATCCAACGCGTCAAGTTCCGTGTCGGTCTCGTCAGGGTCCGTATGGATGTTCGCCAGAATGAAGGAAAACCCGGGCTGCGTTGTACTCGATCGTGTCTGAAAACGGGCAATCGTCGGTTCGCGATGTAAGTAATCTTGAGGGTCGGGGACAGTTAAGAGAGATTCTGGATCGACCGTGACACGCGTTGCATCGTAGACGAACACGTACTGTTCCTTGCTGCTCGTCCGCCCAAGTCGAGGGCCAGCAATGTAACGATAGCCCCTGCCTTCCGAATTGATTAACGTTACGAAACGGTCCAGTACCGTCGTATCCATCGTACGCAGCTCCTGGATTGCGACGACATCGAATCGTCGCACGACGCTTGCCAAGACTTGCATCACCTGAGGTTTAGCCGCTTTCGAAGTGCCGAATACTTGAATGTTGAAACTGGCGATGCGAATCGTCGAACCCGACTCGCGAATCGTCGGTAGGGCACCACTTGGATCGTTGCTGAAATCCGTCGCGCTCGGCAAGGTTGTGCGAGCAATCTCCGAAGTCCATCGATCGAGTGCGAGGCCATCAGGAATAGTCTCCCGAACCTTCTCGACCACGCTGTCAGGAATGTGCTCCCGTACGTCGTTTGCCAGCCCTTTCGCTGTGTCTTTAACTTCTGTGGCCCGCTCTCGATTAAACGAAAATCGTGGCCAACCATTCGACCAATCCAGCGTAAGCACACCAATCGTCAGCAAAATCGGCACGAGATAGATCAAGATCCGGGACACGAATCGTGTGCCCAGGAGCCATCGAATCGGTGCCGGAAGCCCCGAGCTAGCGACGCCGACAACCGTCTGCGACGCAGTACGCCGACGAAACAAGTTTCTTCCGAACAGAGCCATCCTTGGCCTTTGGTGTACGAGACAATCCCTGACGCGCGCAGCTGAGCGGACGGCTTTTAACGGAAGTGCCCCGTTGCCGCAAGCTCAAGAATCGGCCCAGCGAAATTCAACGTCGCGGGACTGCCCAGGGAGGAGCCGCGCATCGCTGATGACTTGCTCCCGACAATGGAGCTGTCAATGGCAACCCGAAGTTACGTCGCGGGCTTTGGTGCGGCGGGAAAACGACAAAGTGGTTTTCGATGTCGCGGAACGTGGATGAGGTCAGCGATCGTCGTGTCGCCGAATGTGTCTTCGATGGCCTTGGCCGCATCATCCAAGCTGCGATGCAGCGGACATAGATTAATACCATGCAACCCGAGTGGGCATTCGTGGAATCGGCGTACAGGGTCGACGATGTTGACGACCTCCAGCACGGTGAGTTCGTCTGCCGCGAGTGCTAACTTAAAACCGCCACGAAGACCGCGTCGAGCCGTGACGATTCGTGCACGGCTTAGGCTTTGCATCACTTTAGCCAAGTAGCCAACTGGAACTTCGGTGACTTCGGCGATCTGTACATTGGTCTGCGGTTCGGTTTGGTCTGCTAGGTAAACGATGGCCCTCAAAGCGTACTCAGCGGTTTGTGAAATCATGTTCACAATTCTTTCTGCGAGGGGCAGTGTGATGCAAGACTATTGGCAAAAGAGATTTGCAGACCCAAACCTCCAAAGTAGGCTCCTCATAGACGACTGTCAACACGAACCGGTCGTGAACGGTTTGCCCTCGGACACCCTTTCAAGCTATCTGAACGTGTTATGGCCGCTCGTCCATTCGACCACGGCGAAGATAAATCCCCCCCCGATTGCCGCTCGCATCGGGCTAGCGAGGCTTAACTGAACAACTTCGTCACCGGAAAGCCCTTCACCAACTCGCGCGGTTGATTCAGGTGATTGTACATCAGCATGCTCGGGTCGATACCGAACGAGTGGTAAATCGTCGCCAGTAGCTCGCGGGGATGCACGGGCTCACTAACAGGTGCTGAGCCGGTCTTGTCTGATTCGCCATGAATGTAGCCGCGTTTGATTCCACCACCGGCAACCAGTGCCGTGTAACAATACGGCCAGTGATCGCGGCCATCCGAGCTGTTGTCGTTACCTGAAGTGCTGACGCCTCGTTCTGGACTACGACCGAACTCGCCGACGGCAACGATCATTGTCTCTTCAAGCATCCCGCGCTGATCCATATCGTCGATCAGCGCTGACAGTCCTGCGTCGAGCATTGGTGCCGATTGGTCTTGCATCCGTTTGGTTAGACCTTTGTGGACGTCCCACGAGTGGTTGTCTGAATTAGCGATCTTCGGCCAAACGACTTCCACGACGCGTGTGCCCGCTTCGATCAAACGCCTCGCAAGCAGACAGCTCTGTCCGAACGTGTTGCGGCCGTAGCGATCACGGAGTTGGCTCGATTCGCGGTCCAGCGCAAAGGCGTCTCGTGCGCGACCGGACGTCACCAACTCCAGCGCTCGACCGTAGTACTCGTTCAGTTTGTAATCGCCCACCGCTTTTTCTACATCAGGCATGCCTTTATTGATGACATCGCGCAATCGCGCGCGACGTTGCAATCGTCCAGAGTGAACTTGAGGACGGAGCTGAAGATCGTCAATGCTGATCCCGTCCATCTTGTTCATGTTCATGTCGTCGCCCGACGGATACAGGTAGTACGGATCGTATGCGCGACCCAAGAATCCCGCTGTGCCCGCTTTGCCGACAACGTTACTTTCCTGCAGTGGGCGCGGCAGCATTACGAATGGCAGCATCGGGACGTTCGATGGTTTGAGACGAACGAGATTCGAGCCGAAGTTGGGGAAGTCCTTTGGGCTAGGCGGCTCTAACTGGCCGGACGGACTGACTTTGTCGGTCGTGTAACCGGTCAACATCTGGTAGATCGCGGCCGTGTGGTTAAATAAGCCGGCCGGTGTGTAACTCATCGAACGAATAAGCGTCGCTTTGTCGTTCACTTGAGCAAGCTGCGGCAACAACTCGGTGAATTGGACGCCTGGCAACTTTGTTGAGATCTCTTTGAAAGGCCCAACCATATTGTCCGGCAGATTTGGTTTCGGGTCCCATAAGTCCAGATGACTAGGACCACCTTGGAGGAACATCAAGATGATGCTCTTGGCCGATCCGTTGCTAGTGACCCCGCCCGCTGCCGCGGCGGTCGCAGCCTGAAGTTGAAGCATCGAACCAAGACTGAGCCCCAGCATCCCGGAACCACCGACACGTAGAATATCTCGCCGCGTCATGCCGAGCTGTCGATCACTGAGATCTCTACCAGGTTGTCCAGGGATGACGAGCATGATTGTCTCCTTCTCGTAGCACCAGTTTCCGGCGAGTGTCGTCTTGTGTCATCGATTAAACAGAAACGCTGGACTGTTAATCAGCGCCCAAGCAACATCTTGGGCGGCGGTCAGTCGACGGTTCTTCAGCAGTTTCTCGCTCAGGTCTACGTCGGCTCGTCGTTGCGCTAACTTCAAATCGACGGGCAACGGTTTACTGACTTCGGCCAGCTTGTCGCGAAGCTGCTTCAGCTTTGGATCGACAGGCCTTGGCTGTTGGGCGTTTGTCAGTGCTGCTTGTAGCTTCTTCAACTCGCCGTCGATACCGCGATAGTACGCGAGCAAATCCGCTCTCTGCTTGTCGTCGCGTTGGTCGACCGCGATAGCAAGGATGTCTGTCACGTTCTGTGGCAGACCTTCCAACAAAATCGGCCCGGTCGAAGTAGTCACGGACAATCGGAATCGACCGAGTGAATGTTGACCGCTGTTGAAGTGCTGATGCAGCAGAAACGTCAACACGGTGCCACCGTCGTGGCCGATATCTTCTTTCGTCTCGAAAGATGCCAGGTGATTGACGCCGGGTTTCGGAGCGATTGCCCATCCATTGCCGGTTGATGCCATATTGCCATCGATCGCGGTCGCGACGTTGTACTCGGCTTGACTAAAGTCGGCTTGAGCGTTCTCCAAATCGATCTTCGTGGCTTTCGTGAGATCGGACTTGGGAGCCGTCGAGAGTTCGAATTCGGTTAACACGAAATTTCCATCCGGAGAACGTCCTGGCCCTTTCATTGGTTGTTGGTCGTCGGCCAACGCCTCCAGTCGTACAGCCGTGATACTCTTCAAGTCAGTATGAGCAACGACCTTGTATGTCCCCAGTCCGTTTGAACTAGTCGCGACGATGGACAAGTCATCTTGCTTGGTTAGCGTGGTTGCACTTGTCGAGGACAACTCGGAGGGCTCGAGTGGCGTCCATGCAGTGCCTTTATCTTCCTTGGCTTCCCAAACCGCGAGTTGTTCGTTCAGCTTCGCTTCATATTCCTTCACCGCTGTGTCGGCATTAGCAATCGCCTCGTCGTGTTGCTTGTCGAGTTCAGCCTCTCGCGTCGCGATCTCCTTTTCGTAGGACTCGAGTTCTGACTTCGACGCGGCGATCGCGTCTTGTCGTACTTTCTCCCGCTCCGCGATTTTCGGCGCGAGACTCTTCTCGTACTCCTGTGTGGTTGCGACAAGCTGAGCGTGTTCCGCCGGCAAGTCGCGCATCATGGCAAGCGTGACCTCGATCTCTTTCTGACCGGCCGGTCGATTGAGGATTCGCATGAAGAGTTCGCTTATCAGTTTTGTGTCGTCCTTCTCCGCAGCGACTAGCTTTGCGATCTCGCCTTGCGGATCGATGATCGCGTTGTCGACTGTCGAGCCGCTGACCAACGCCATCACAGGGCCGAACTGCATGCCGCTGGACCGTTCGCATTCGCACGCACTCTCACGGGGCGGACGTCCGAATTTGGCTAGGAAGCCACTCGATTCTTTAACGCCAACATCCGGTAACTCGGCGGCGCGCGTGCCGGGTGCAACGCCTGGGAACTTCGACAGAGACCCGGTCACTTGATGCAACGCATCGTACAGTACTTCGGCCGGAAGGCGGCGAGCCATTGCATGCGAGTAATTGATCGTATCGTCTTCGTTCCACTTGTTGGTTGTGATCGACATCTGGTACGTGCGCGACTTGCAGATCGTACGCACCAAGTGATGGACATCGAAGCCAGCGTCAACAAACTCTTCGGTCAGCGCGGCAAGAAGTTCTGGATTCGTCGGCGGGTTGCCGGCGCGGATGTCGTCCAGCGGTTCGATCAGCCCCAGCCCGAGTAAGTAGCCCCACATGCGATTGACATAATTCTTGGCGAAGTACCGGTTGTCGGGCGAGATCATCCAACGAGCGAGATGCTCGCGACGCGACGCATTCGGCGCGGCGACGTAGTGGCTCTCAAACGGGAAGTTCGGCGGAGTGACCGCGCCTGTTTCGTCGTGGAACACTTCGCCTTCATCCTTTTCGAAGACAACCTCGTACAGCGGCTTACCCGCTTCGACGGCGGTTCGTCCGATTTCGTTCTTGCCGCTCGCGGGGTCTTTCTTTAAACCAAATTGAGCGAAGTACGCAGCCGTTTCCCAGTACTGGTTCTGGACCCAGCCTTCGAATGGGTGATCATGGCACTTGTTGCAACTGAACCGTATGCCGAGGAGCAAGTGTGTCGTGTTCTCCATTGTGTCTTCAGGGGTCCGGTGGATCTTGTAGTATGATGCTGCCGGGTTGTCCTTGTTGGAGCCGCTTGCCGTGAGCAGTGTGTAGGCGAACTGATCGTATGGCGTATTGGCCGCAATCTGATCGCGAATCCACTTGCGAAACGCGGTCGCTCCTTCGACTGCCAAAAACTTGCGATTGACTTGCAGCAGATCGGCCCATTTGTTCGTCCAATGTTCGACGTAATCGTCCGTGCCGACGAGTTGGTCAATCAGTTCATCGCGTTTAACTTTCGACTCGCGACTGTCTGCCAAGAAGGCTCGCACGCTGTCGACAGTGGGAGGCAAGCCAATCACGTCGAGATGCACACGACGAATGAACTCAGCATCCGTACACAGTTCAGAGGGCCGTGCCTTCGTGCGTTGGAGTTTCTTTGCCACTAGCCCGTCAATGAAATTGTTTGCGGGAACGTCCGTCCAAGCGAAGCCGGTCCGATCTCCCATTACCGTCAACGTTGACGCGGCGTATTTCCCTTCGAATCGTGCTAGGATCGGCGATTCACCGCGGCGCTGCACGGTGACCAAGCCAGCATTGTCCGCCGTCGCCACTTCTATATTGCCGCTGGAAATGTGGGCTTCGGAGGTGACGTCACGGACCTCGTCGTTGGCGTACGTCGCCAAGACACGGAACTGTTGCTTAGCATCCGTGCGTTGCAGGATGCGGTATTTGGGGAAGATCTCGATGCTAGTTACTCGCGGCGAATCCAAGTCGATTTTCGCGCCGTCGGCAATCCACTTCCGAATCACTTCGTAATGCGGAGTTCCGGTAACGACGACTTGTCCACCTTCGTGTGGCACGCCGGTCGTAGCTTTCAGCAACATGAGGCTGTTCTCTGGCGATGCCAAGTTCATTCGGCGCGACGCCAATTCGTCGATGTACGCCCGCGCTTCAAAGATTGGATCGTTGCCTCGCATCGAAGTCTTCAAGCCGCCTTTGCCCTTCTTCGATCCGTGGCACACGCCCGCGTTGCAACCTGCCTTGCCAAAGACCGGATTCACGTCACGGATCAGATCGACTTGGTAATCCATTTCGACTCCTGCAGCCTCGACGATCGCCGTGGCTTTCTTGTCGCCGAGCGAAAACGTCAGATCGGACTGTCCATTCGCTTTGCTACGCACCAGACCGGTCGCCGAAACATCGACCACGTCCGTCGAAGCGTCGACTTTGACCAGACGGGTCACATCAACAACGTTTCCAGATTCCAAATGCCCCGTCACGATGAACTGAGCCGTATCGAAGCGTTTGGCAAGTCGGATGTTGGTTGGCTGGACATCGATCGAAGCGAGTTTCTCACCTTCGGGCAAAGATTCGTCGGTTGCGGTTGGTTGCGGAGCGAGCGGAGCCGGCGATGCTTTTGCGACATGCTCCGCCTGCTCGGCGTCGTCCATCATCGAGTCGACCGGAACGGGCACAAATTCCTTGACGATCGATCCGCTGTCGGCATTGATTAACCGAACCGTTCCGTCCGAGCCGGCTGCGGCCACAATCTTGCCATCTATGCTGAACGCGACGGCAAAGACGCCTGCCTGCTCCAAATTCGTTTCTGCTAGAACCTTGACTCCTTTAGTATGGTAGTCAGCAATCTTCTCCTTCTCCTCTGCAGTTCGCTGCGCAACACGTTTCTGCATGATTGCCAGGAGGTCCTTTGGTAGCTCGCTGTCGAACTCGTAGGCGTAGATGCGCACTTCGCCAGTTCTGTCGACACAGCTTCCCGCAGCGATTCGCTTGCCATCGCGGCTGATTGCGACATCGAAGACGCGTCCCTTGAGTTTAGGGAACTTGCGGATCAAGTTTGCGTCGTCTCCGATCACTCGTTTCGATGTGCGGAAAACTCGATACAGCTTCGGCTCACCATCGGCTCCACCTACGAGGATCTCGTCCTTGGTCGGATGCCGGTCGATCGCAGCGATCCCGCCTTTCAAAGCGCCCGGAGTGATCGACGTCACGTTGTCGATGAATCGTTGCGTTGCCATTTCCGTCAACTTGGCCGAACGATCACGACCGACTGAGATGAGATGCGTACCTTTTTCCGAGAACACCGTGTCGAGCGGCCAGTCGTTATGCGCTCCCTGATACAGCACCTGCTCGCCCGTTTCGGCATCGATCACTCGGACCGTATTGTCTGCGCAGCCGAATGCAATCAGCTTGCCATCGGGTGACCAACTCGCTCCGTAAACCGTGTCGTAGGTCACCGTGTGTGAGAGGGTGAGTTCGCGCTTCTCGACATCCCAAACTTGCACTTCTCCCATTCGAGCTGGCAGACCGCCGGTTACGGCCAATCGATTTCCATCGGGAGAGAAGGCGACCGATTCAATCCGTTCCGATACACCAACCAATCTCGCGACGAGCCCCGAACCATCCGCCTTGTGCAACAGCACTTCGTGATAGCCCGTGACGGCGAGCAGATTGCCGTCGGACGAGAAGTCGAGCGATGTGATGACGGGAGGCATGGAGTACTCGGGCGGATGATCCATGTCATACTGTTGTTTCGCGCTCGCTGGCGTGTCGTCCTTGGCACCCTGCGCGATCCACTTCTCGATCAGAGCGAGTTCAATTTCTGAAAGCGGCTTCTTCTCCTTCGGCATTTCAGCTTCGCCATCGACGGGCTTGATCAGTTCAAAGAGATACCCTTCGCCCGCCCTTCCGGGCACGATGGCCGTCTCTTCGCTTTCACCTCCGGCTAACATCCTTTCAAAGTCCGTCATCACATAGTCGCCGTCTGCTTTGGCCGGTTGGTGGCAGCCGTGGCATTGTGCTTGAAAGATCGGCCGTACTTGTTGAAAGTAACTAACCTGGGTGCGATCCGAAGCTTCGCCCGGATTTTCATCGTCACACAGCACCGGTGACGCACTCAAAATGACGAGACAGAGTAAGACGAGACGCCACTGCGAGATGAAAGGAGACATCGATGTTTCCTCAACGCAAGAATCGGTGATTTGGCAGGATAGAGTGCCGGTGTGTAACTCGTCCGCCAGTCTATTTTATTATTGGGAGATGTCAAGGTCTTTTTATCGGTTATCGAGCGAGTAACATACGGCACTCGGAGAATCGTATCTTCCCGCCGGAGGTGGGTGTATTGGTCTTGCTACGCTTTGAAGACGCTTGTAACAGTCATTGGAGGCGTGCGCGGACCGCGTCCAGAGCTCTATAGGAGCGTAGGGATGAGCCGATTAGCAAGGACGCTTCGGCGAGAGATAGGTCGAAACCTAAGCGACCGTCGGCGAGAGCCCTTCCAGCGTCCCGGTGCTGTCACCGAGGGTATCCAAGTTAGCTCCAGCCATCCGACACATGGACACAAACAAGTTGTTCAACGGGGTGTCATTAGGATAGTGACGCAACTGGCCTGTTTGCAGCTGACCGCTACCGCTTCCCGCGAGCACGATTGGCAAGTCGTGGTGTGTGTGGCGGTTGGCGTCCGCGATAGCGCTGCCATAGAGAATCAAACTGTTGTCGAGCAGCGAGCCGTCGCCTTCTTTGACCGACTTCAGTTTGTCCAGGAAGTAGCCGAACTGCGACACGAGGTACGTGTCGATCTTCGTGATATCTTCCATCTTCTTCTCGTCGTTTTGGTGATGCGAAAGGCTGTGATGACCTCCACCCACGCCAACCATCGGATAGCTGCGATTGCTGCCTGCATTGGCCAGCATGAACGTGCTGATTCTGGTCGTATCGGTCTGGAACGCCAGCGTCATGATGTCGTACATCAACCGAATGTGGCTTTCGATCTCGCGCGGAATCCCCTCAGGGACGTCATACTCTGGTACTTCGGCCAGCTTCGTCGCAGCGCGATCGATCTGCTGTTCCAACTCGCGAACACTGCTAAAGTACTCGTCAAGTTTGCGTTGATCCCTCTTGCCTAAACGCTTCCGCAGTAACGCTGCGTCTTCGGCGACCAAATCTAAAATGCTCTTGCGATACAGATCGCGTTCGGCTTGCCCTTTCGCCGAGTCGGCGGATCCGAACAGTCGCTCGAACGCTAGCTTCGGATTAATCTCTTTGGCCATGGGCGTAGACTCGCTCTTCCATGAGATGTTTGCCGAGTACGCACAACTGTATCCCGAATCGCAGTTTCCACTGTTTCGACCACGTTCAACACCCAGCTCAAGTGACGGCAGTCGTGTCTGCCGGCCGATCAACTGCGCCGCAGCTTGATCGACGGATACGCCCAGTTTGATATCCGCGCCAGCCGTCTTGCGAGGCTGGGCTCCCGTGAGGAACGAGCCAGCGTTACGGGCATGATCGCCGCCTCCGTCGCCGTTGGCTCGACCGTGATGCTGCGTCAGTCCGGTGAAGACCGAGATCTGCTCTTTATGGGGAGTGAGTGACTCGAGCGTGCGGGAGAGCTGCCAGTTGTCACCCTCTCCTTCGGGCTTCCAGTTAGGAACGATTGCCCCATTCGGAAAGAAGATGAACGCCATACGGACCGGAGCGGTTGTATTGGCGGATGCCCGAGCGGTCGGCGTCATCGCTTCCAGCATCGGCAAAGCCATCGCCGTGCCAAGTCCTTGGAGGAAGGTGCGTCGCGGGAGAGTGTTGCGTTTCGCCATTAGTTCGTACTCCGCATCAAAAACGGTTTGCTGTGAACGATGCCATGCACCAGCACGGTGAACCGGTAGTCATTCTCTTCTAGATCGGCAACGAGGTCGTCAATCGTGCAGGAATCTGGGATCTCCAGGCCGCGACCGAGTGCGTAGGTTAACATCTTTTGCGCCACCAGTTCCGTGAAATCACGTTTGCGTTTCTTTAAGATCTGAACCAATTCCGTGGGGCCGCTGAACGAGTCACCGCTGGGCAGCGTTCCGCCAGCATCAACCGATTCGCCATCGGCTAGCGTTCGCCAACGGCCGATCGGATCAAAATTCTCGAAGCCAAAACCAAGTGGATCAAGCGTGTCGTGGCAAGCTGCGCAGCTCGGTGATTCGCGATGAATCTTTAGTTGCTCGCGAAGCGAAGTCGCGCCGGACTCCTTGGCTCCCTCTTCCAAGGATGGCACGTTGGCGGGTGGATCTGGGAGTTGGACCCCCAAGATGTTGTCCAAAACCCAAGCACCTCGACGAACAAGCGACGTGCGGTTGGGGTTCGATGTAATTGTCAAAATGCTGCCATGTGTCAGCACACCCGCGCGTTGTCCGCCTGGCAAGGAAACACGCCGCAATTTATCTCCGCTCACTCCCTGGATGCCGTAATGCTTTGCCAACCGCTCGTTCGCGAACGTAAAGTCGGCATCGAGAAAGTCGAGCAGGCTGCGATCTCCGCGGAAAATCTCCCGCACGAACATTTTTGTTTCTGCAATCATGTCCGCCCGAAGTTCGGGCGTAAACTCTGGAAAGAGCTTCGCGTCCGGAGTGGCTTCGACGAAGTTGCTCAACGTAAGCCATTGACTGGCGAAGTTGTCGACTAGAGCGTCGGCCTTTGGGTCGGCGAGCATTCGCGCCATCTGAGTATCAAGTATATCTGGTGCATGCAGCTTGCCCTGACCGGCGAGATCGAGCAGCTCTTCATCCGGCATTGTACTCCACAGGAAATACGACAACCGCGATGCGAGTTCATATTCACTGATCGCATGTTGCTTCTCGCTTGACAGTTCCCCGCCCTCGACTCGAAACAGGAAATGAGGTGACACAAGAATCGCCTGCAGAGCGACCTGGACGCCTCGCTCGAATGAGTCGCCGCGCTCGACAGCGAACTCGATGACTTTGACGAATCGATCGACTTCCGTCTCGTCGACGGGCCGCCGAAACGCGCGCGGCATCAAACGCTGCAAAACCTCGCGACCAGCTTGTTCGACGCTTTTCTCTCTCGACGGTTTCGTGAAGACGATTTGCTGATGGACGTCAGGCGGTGCGGCGTCAGTCGGCCCTCGCAACTCGATAAACCTGACCGCTAAGTTGCGGTCGCGATCGCGAGGATCCTTTGCTTCGGGTTTGTAGTAGTCGTTAATGAACGCCGCTTCGATTTGCCTTCTCCCTGCCGACAACCGGTGGCGGATCTCGTAAGTCGCTGGTTCACGGTAACCCACGATGTCGTGGACTTTGACCGGCTTGCCGTCAACCCGGATTTCCATGCGAGCCGGATCCGGACCTGCTTGGTCCGCTGCGGCTTCGACCCGGATAACATATTCACCAGCCAACTTGATCTCTAAATCACAGACCGCCGCGCCGGTCGAACTCATCTGCACCCAATCCTCGCGCGGCTGCGCTGCCCCCGTGCCTTTAAGCTGTCGCGCGTCGAACCGCTGCTTCCGCCGACCGCCTTCTTCCGTGAGGATTACCGCAGCGGCGATCCCTTCTGATGCATCGACGTACTTTTCCAGCAACAGCGGCGGCAGCGAAAGGACATCGGCGATGTTGCTAAATCCGTAACCCACGTCGTCGGATGGAAAATCTCTCGCGGGATTGATGTCGATTCCCAAAAGATCGCGCACTGTGTTGTTGTACTCTGTACGGTTCAAACGATGGATCGTCACTTGCCCTGCGTCATCCACCACATCGCAATCGACGTGATGCAGTTTCAGGTCCAGCCATTCAACGAGTGCTTCTCGTTCCTCGCGCGAAGGTCGCTCGTCGTAATCCTTCGGCGGCATTCCATCGATGCCAAGCAGCCGAATTGCTCTCTCCCAGGTGTCGCGGTTCTGCAGCACTTGATCGGGGCTGTGGAATTGATCAAACGACACATCGCCTTCCGGATCGTCTGGCCCGTGACAGTCAAGGCAGTATTGCTGGACGAGCGGCAACACCTTCGCCGTAAACGTTTCGTCGGTGGCGATGGGCTTTGTGTGCTCCGCAGCTTTCGTCGGCCCCCCAGAGGAAATCGCTAGGACTGCCAAAAGTGTGGGGAGAGTCGCCAGACGAAATGGATGGCATCGGCAACGTTGTGGTGTCGCGCCAAGTGGGACCAGAGCGAACATCAACTTGCCTCGCAGGGGAGTGGGGAGTTGTTGGCGGTGTGAACTAGGCGGGCAGATCCAGGCTAATCGGACAGGCGGGAGCGGTTGTGGACCCCAATGTCCATATTATGCCGACCCAGTCCAGATGTGTCCAGTCGTACGCACATTTGATCCCCGGTCATGCTTGCGAAATGTAGCCTATCAACAGCGTACCTCTAGCGAGTCTAAGATGTATGCGCAGATGTCAGCAAGCCGCGAACCAAGCGAAAATATCGCAGATTACCCTTACGAAGAGTTGTCGCACCGCGCCTTCTGTTTCGAGCCGCATTGACTCGTTGGCAGCGCGTTAATATTACTCGCGAAATGCCGCATCGGCGTCGACCTCCGAAGCACGCAGTTTGAGATATGGCCTCGGTCTTGCTGCGAACTCGCCACCCTCCCAGCGGATGTATTTGAAGACGGGCACACGGCCTTGCCAGACTTCGGTTACCTTTTCAGGCTGTTCCTTCTGTCCCGGAGTTAAGATCAAACTGGTCACGAAATCGTAGTTCTCCAGCACTTCGCCTTCACGTGTGACGAACTGGTCCACCGATAGTGTCAACGAATGCGAACCTGCGTCGGGCAACTCGACCAGGGCGGTGAATCGCCGGGGCTTGCGTCCGGTATATCCGCGCCATCTGTCGACATCCATGATGACAGCCAGCGTATTGCTCGGCGCGGTTGTTTCGATCTCAAGAGCGAGTGAAGCTCCACGTGGGCCGGCGAATGCGGGGTCGTTCACTTTGTGAGTTTCGTAGTTCCAGTGAGCTGTGTGGCCAACGCCGACTAACGACCAGTCCCGCCAGCCGTGACTGAAATCTTCGATCTGGCGCTGACGGTCCCCCCTCGGTGTTACTCCTGCTCTTGCCAGTTGAATCGGAGACGCTAAGCGGCACTCACTGGTGATTGTAAGCAACGGAGTGTCGTTGTAGCCGCGAGGCATTTTGAGCGGCGAGCCGGTGTCGTACGTCACATTGGCGAAGACGAACAATGGCTCATTGAGGTCCGCGACAGGGCAAGTCGCGATGAATGAGTCACCGTTCCTGACCACCAGCGCAGACCGCCAGAAACGCGCTCGCGGGTCGCGGTCGTAACCATAGTACACTGCAACCGATTTGAGTTGATGAGACCCCGAAAGATCAGGTCGGACGGTGAAACGAGGGGCTCCGTCATCCGACTTCAGTTCAAGTCGTACTGAAGCCGTTGTGGGAAATGTAAACGTGCGTTTCAGATGTGTCTCGAACCAACGCACTCGCGCAGCATAGTTGTCTGCGGTGAAGCGATGGTTCATGTGCGGCGTGAAGGACATCGCTCCGTTCGCCTTGGGCAGCGAACGGAAGCCTCGCAACACCAATTCCATCGGCGAATTGAAGTCGTTAGTTGCTCCGAGAAACATCACCGGACATTGGATCTTCGGCCAGTAATGTTTGCAGTCGAGTGTAGAATTGTAGAGTTCGAGGTCGGCCTGCATACGCCGTGCGGATCCGGGCACGCCGTTGATGTCCGAATAGAGATAGCCGCTTCCGCCGACCGATGGAGAAGCCGCTTTCACGCGTGGATCTGTCGCGGTCAACACGGTGAGTCGGCCTCCCATGCTGTGCCCCATTAGACCTACGTTACTGCCATCCGCCTCGGGCTGTTGTTCGAGAAACGTAATCGCTCGCCGGGCCGCCGCTGAGTACAGCAGCCAACTGCTATTCCAAGGATGTGGCTCGTTGTGAATTGTGCCGTCTGCAGGCGTGACCGCGTTGTGATGTTTGGGATCCAAAAAGCCAGCGGGGATGCCGGCCCAATCGGTATTCGTATCGTTGTTTTCTCCAATCACATGTTCGCCCCAGTTCACGGCGACGGTGGCATAACCATGCGCCGCCCAGAATCGGGCCGTTTCCGGCATCGCTCGCTGGCCACCGCCATGAAGCTGCACAATCCCAGGAAGTTGCTTGCGACCATCAGGAAATGCGTAGAAAGCGGCGACTCGCGTTTTCTTCCCGTCAAACGTCCCGACCACATAGCGAACGTGCCGCAACACAATTCCGTCTTCAAGCGACTCGAGGATGACTTCTGTTTCCAGCGGCTCCGCGCGAGCATCGAAGTGTTCCCACGTTTGCTCGACGGAGTGTGGAACCTGCTGCGCGAAGGTCGTGTTGACGATCGCAATAAGAAAGAGCAAAAGTACTAATCGCATAATGGACTCCACCTCTGGTGCTTGGCTCGTATCTCATCATCTGAGTAAGTGGCGTTACAGATCGTCAGTATTCTGTATGCACGTTACAAAAAATACGAACGACGTTCCCAAACGGCATACGCCGATCATCAGCCGACGGTTTTAGGAGCTTCGTTAGGGCTCAACAGGCGTTCCGTTCGACGCCGAAATCTCGGCGGCTTCCATTATACGTACCGCCGTCGCGGCCTCCTCTGGAGTGATGACCTCGATCGCGCGGTCATTGCGTATGCATTCGCCGAAATATGCGAGTTCATTTTGCAGGACTCCAACAAGTGAGCCGTGTTGTTGTGGCCAGTAGTCGGTGTCTTGCATCTTCAAGCCGGTGGGATCTACGATTGAAAGGCCCGTGTTAGAGCAATCAATCGTCAACATGCCGTCCGTGCCGACGACTTGCAGAGTCGCATCTATGACGGTCGGTGTGTTTGTCGGGAGTCCCCAATTTGTTTCGACGACGCCGATTGCTTCATCGCCGAATTCGAGCATCGCCCAGCCGACATCTGGATGACGAAACTCGTTGAAGCGAACATAGCGGCCATAGACTCGCGTCGGGGATTGTCCAAGAAACCACATCATCAGGTCTGCGTCATGTATTCCGTCGCCCATCAGCGGTGACGTCTTATCGAGTCGAAGTGAGCCTGGGGCTTGCGGCAAGTTGCGTTTGGCGTGCATCGAAACGATGCGACCAATCCGGCCTTCATCAATCGCTTGCTTCGCTAAAGTAACGCGGGGATCAAAGCGACAAATGTGCCCGACCATGAACTTGCCTCGCGCAGATCGCGCTAACTCGGCGAGCTCGTTGCACTGCTCGCTGGTCGCCGCCATGGGCTTCTCGAGCAACACATGTTTGCCGATGGCGAGCGCGGCACGCGCGACTTCGAAATGGTCTTCCCAATGCGTCGTGATGCTGACGGCATCGATAGATGAATCGTCTAACAGCTTCTGATAAGCCTCCGTGGCGACCGAACAATCGAACTCCGCCTGAGCTTCGGTCAGACGCTCCCGATTCCGATTGCAGATCCCCGCGAGTTCAAGTCCATAGATCGACTGAACTGCCCGCGCGTGAAGCTTCCCGAATCGACCAATACCAATGATTCCCCATCGAATCGGCTCCGGTAATTGCATCGTTTTGACTCGTTCGAGAGGCAGGTTAGTTCTCGTACTCGACGACCTGCAGATCCTTGTGAGCTTCCGCCAATTCGTCGATCACGTCGAATCCGATGCTTGTGTTAGCAACGTTTAGAGTTTTCAAATTTGGCAAGGTGGCGATCTTGCGAAAACTCTCATCGGTTAGCTGCGTGCCCGCGACATTCAAATTCGTCAGCTTCTGAAACTTTAACAACGTCTCGACGGATTCGTCGGTGATCTGCGTTGCCTTCAAGTCCAAAGACTCCAACATTGTAAGGCCATGCAACGCGTTCAATGCTTGGTCGTTCAGTTTCGTTTCCCAGAATCTCAGGTTCTTGAGGCCAGTCAATTGACCAATCGGCTCGATACCTTCGGGCGTTACCAGTTTACACTCGCTGATGTCCAGATAGGTGACTTTCGGTAGCCGGGATATCACTTCCAGGCCTGCGTCGTCCAACGACGTGCCTCGTAATTCGAGGCGTTCCAAGTTACTAAGTTTTGCGAGATGGGCGAATCCTTCTCCGGTTACGTCGGCGTAGTGAATGCGGAAGCGTTTAAGCCGGGTTAGATTTGCGACAGCCGGCATTCCCGCGTCCGTCACTTGCGCCGAGTCCATCTGGATCGACTCGAGTGTTCGTATCTCACCCAACACCGCAAGGGACGCATCGCTGACCGCTGTGCAATAGTTGACATTGAACGATTTTAGCGGAAGCCCTTTCAACTTCACGACGCCGGTGTCGGTCACCTTCGACTTTTCAAGCTGAATGTCTACTAATGTCGTTATCTTGGCCAGATGATCCAGACCGCTATCGGTGATGTTGCTATTACGAAGATCGACCGCGCGGAGCTTTGCGAGTTCGGTTAGCGCGGCGAGTCCGGCATCTGTGACCGCAGTCCGTCGCAAGAAGATGACTTCTAGGTTTTCAAGCTGACTGACGATCTGAAGTGTTTTGTCTCCAATGGCTGAGTCGGTCAAATCGAGCCGCTTCAAGGCAGTTAACTTGGCGAGCGATTCCATGCCAGCATCAGAGATGCCCGGTCCGGTAAAGCGACCGATCTGGACGTTGGGAACGCCAGATAGATTCGCGAAAGAACTTGAGATGTCGCTGTCGCTGGCAACGGAAAACTCAGTGACGTTACCATCGGAGTTTTTCGTCAGGAGGAATCCCGCGTCCGCCAGCGCCGTGACTGCAGCCGCGTCGTCGGGGATGACCTTCTGAGCGGAAGGTGCAATCGCAGTTGGAGTCGTTGGCGGGGCTGGGGCAACCGATGAACTCTTGTTGCATCCGGGAGCTACGAATCCCAGTGAAACGCCGATTACAACAGCATTGAGAAACGGGCGATTGGTCATGACGAAGATGGTCCAGGCAGAATTGAGTTGCGGGGAGGTCGAATGTTGGGCGAATCAGAACAGGCTGGAGTCGATGGTAATGACTCGGCCCTAGATCGCGAAGCCCCCGAGAGTTGGGGACACGAGGCAGACTTGGCGGAGCGAGCAAACAACGTGAAATGCCCTGAGGTTACTGATTGTATACGCGCCGGTTGCTTGTTATTGTAGAGGCTAATATTTTTGGACCATATTGCTCGGACTCTGCACTCCGTGCATGGTCGGCCCGCCTCGAACAAACTGTCCCGTCGCAAGGGCACTTAATTGAACTGTGGTCACTGCGGCGACTCACACTTCGCGTTCAAACTCGGCTGAGGAAACTGTTTAATGAAAAGAAAGACTACACGACGTCGCTTTATGGGAACTTCGGCTGCCATTGGTGCCGGGTTCTGGATTGGTGGCCAAGCTGCAACCAAGGCGCAAGACTCACCCTTACAGGGACTGAGCGCTGCATGTGTCGGCGTCGGCGGCAAAGGTGGTAGCGATACGAGCCACATCGGCGAGCAAGGCGTTTCGATCGTTGGATTATGCGACGTTGATCAAGGCACGCTGACCAAGAAGGGGCGCGAGTTCCCTGAAGCGAAGCAGTTCACGGATTATCGTGAGATGCTTGACGAGCTTGGCGACAAGGTCGATATCGTCACCGTCAGCACGCCCGACCATAACCATGCCGCTGCCGCGATCAAAGCCATGCGGATGAAAAAGCACGTTTATTGCCAGAAGCCTCTGACTTGGTCGATCCATGAAGCACGTATGATGCGTGAAGTCTCCAAGGAGATGGGAGTTGTCACGCAAATGGGTAATCAAGGCACATCGGAAGATGGCCTTAGAGAAGCCGTCGAAGTGATTCGATCAGGCGCGATTGGCGACGTCTCGGATGTTCACATTTGGTCCAACCGCCCGGTATGGCCGCAAGGCGTTGGAAGGCCGGACGGCGAAGATCCAATTCCAGAGGGTCTGAATTGGGACGCCTGGATCGGTCCAGCTCCGATGCGACCATTCAAGAAGGGTGTCTACCACTCGTTCAACTGGCGCGGCTGGGTTGACTTCGGAACCGGTGCGCTCGGTGACATGGCGTGCCACACCACCAACATGCCCGTGATGGCGTTAGAGTTGTGGGACCCGATCGCTGTCACGGCGGTTAAGAACCCCGGCCTTTTCGAAGGCGAGACGTTTCCTGGCAGCTCGTCGTTAATGTTCGAGTTCCCCAAGCGTGGTAACTTGCCGGCTTGTAAATTCCACTGGTACGACGGTGGGAATCTTCCAGGCAATGACTTGATCAGCCAGCTTCCGGAATCTTTCCAGAAGCGAATCCAGCAACAACGCGAAGGTGGTCGTAAGACTAGCGGCGCGGTTGTTGTTGGAAGCAAGGGTTTGCTGTTCTCGCCAGACGATTACGGCGCTCGTTACTTCCTGCTTCCTGAAGATGACTACAAGGATTTCAAGAAGCCGGAGCAAACGTTGCCACGTATTCCGTTCAAGGCGGGTGGTGATCAACGACAGAAGTGGGAGTTTGTCAGCTCAATCAAGGGTGACTACGAGCCCGGCACGATGTCGAATTTTGGCTACGCAGGTCGCTTGACCGAGACGATCCTCGTCGGCAACCTTGCCATGCGAGCTGGAGAAGGCCAACGTATCGAATGGGATGCGAAGAGCCTGGAAAGCACAAACCTTCCCGCCGTGAATGAATTCGTTCATCGCGATTACCGGGAAGGTTGGTCGCTGTAGTTCAAAATTCTCACGCTCCAGTTGTGAGGTCTGATATGTGACGAGGGGCCGGGAACATTCCGGCCCCTTGTTCGTTTCTTGGCCAGCGATCACTTCCTTGATCAATCTCCGGGAATAAACGGATTGTGCTGCTTCTCGAATCCAATAGTCGTCATTGGTCCGTGGCCGGGGAGAACAATTGTGTCGTCGGGCAGAGTATACAGCTTGGATCGGATCGAATTAGCGAGTTGCTCAAAGCTGCCATCTGGGAAATCGGTGCGCCCAATGCTGCCCTGAAACAAAACATCGCCACCGAAAACAACCCAAGGCGATTCCGCCTTGAAGACGAAGATCACGTGCCCAATCGAGTGGCCAGGCGTGTCGTAAACTTCGAGCTCGAATCCCGCATCGGTAAAAACATCCCCTTCATTGACCAGTTGGTCTGCGTCTGGGCTGATTAAATCGACGCCATGGGACCGAGAGAGATTCTCGACTGGATTAGTGAGTTTCGATGCGTCGTTGGCACCGATCACCAGCGGTGCGTTGGGAAACGCCTCTTTTAACGCCGCATTACCGGCGATGTGATCGGCATGTCCATGGGTGTTCAGAATCGCGACCGGTTCCAGCGTCAACTCGGAGAGTTTGTCCAGGATCGACGGGGAATCAAGCCCTGGGTCAAAGACCAAGCAATCAGAACGGCCTTCAAGGTGGGCGATATAGGCGTTTTCTTGAAAAAGCTGCGACACGACCACGGCAAGATGTAAGCGATTACTTGGCACAAACAACCTCCCTGAAAAGATCGCGATTGCGTAAGATCGTCGGATCGGTAACGATTGGTAACTTAGCAGGTTTAGCCGGTTGGGTAAGACCTCGTGTCCGCTGCGTTGATTCTAATTCACGTAGCGCACCAACGGCGATAACAATAACGAGACACGTTGAAGCCACGCCTGACGTACAGCGGAGCTGCCGTCACCAGACCACTACGAGGAAAGGATTCCCCATGTCGTCGCGCCTCTCACGCCGAACTTGGATTTGTCTGCTCGCATCATCCACGGCACTCTATACCGTCGCGATGGCGTGGGGCCAAGAGCCTCGCGATCAACTAAAAGAACCAGTCTTTCGCGTCACGAAGCGAATCGAATCAGACGAGCGAAAGCCGAATCATCCGCTCGACCAAGCGATTAAGATCGCCGAAGACGGGCTCAAGCGAATTCGGACTGAGGTGGCTGACTACACCTGTACGATCGTTAAGCAGGAACGAATCAAAGGCGAGTTGCTCCCGACAGAACACATGCGAGCAGAAATTCGCAATCGTAAGACGGGCGAGACACAGGCGGCTCAACCATTCAGTGTGTACCTGAATTTTCTCAAGCCAGATACCATTCAGGGACGCGAAGTGATGTACGTCGAAGGAAAAAACGGCGGCAAGCTGGTCGGCCATGAAGCCAAAGGCGTTGAGAAGTTACTTGGTGACGTCTGGCTTAAGCCGGAAGGCATGTTGGCAATGCGAGGACAACGGTATCCGATCACCGAAATAGGTATCGAGAATCTAGTCGACAAGCTAATCGAACGCGCAACAAGCGATCGAAAGAGCGACCCCAAGGCACTGTCCACACAAGTGCGATATATCGAAAAGGCAAAAATCAATGGACGCAGTTGCTTGGTAATCGAGGTCACGCACCCTGTGCAGAAGCCGTATTTCGATTTCCACATTGCTAGGGTCTTTATTGACGATCAACTGCAAGTGCCCGTCCGATACGCGGCATACTCTTGGCCGACGACTCCCGGCGGAAGGCCTGTCCTGGAGGAGGCGTACACCTATCTCGACATGAAGATGAACGTGGGCCTGAAAGAGAATGACTTCGACCACGAGAAAAGGTTCCGTCAAATTAGAGTCGCCCGACAGTAAGTCGATTGATCCGTGATCGCGTTTTGCTATCCGAATAACCCACCCTATAATTTCGGTTCGCCGCGGCAATCGGAGAACGGGAAGTGGGACCCACGAATCATTCATCGACTGGTCGCGAAAGCGGTTGGGGTGGTCGATGGATCAGGCGATCGCGAGGGTTCGCGGCGAGGTGCATTGGAGTTTATCTGGCGGTCTTGCTGGTGCTGTTCCTGCTTGAGAACAAGCTGATTTTCCCTGCACCTCGTTTCCCGAGTGGCGATTGGAATCCGACAGGGTTGCAGTACGAAGACGTTGATTTCGTCTCGGAGGATGGGACGAAGCTACACGGATGGTACTTAGACCACCTCGCTCCGAAGGCCTACCTGCTGTACTGCCACGGGAATGGCGAGCACGTCGCGTACGTGGCTCCGGTTGCAGACCAATTGCGTTCGAGCTTGGGTGTTGCGATCTTTGCATTTGATTATCGGGGGTATGGGCGGAGCGAAGGGGCAGCCCATGAAGCTGGTGTCTTGGCGGATGGAAGAGCCGCTCACCGCTGGCTTGTCGAACGTTCCGGCGTCGCGCCAGATAAGGTCATCGTGATGGGGCGTTCACTTGGAGGTGCCGTTGCGGTGGACCTTGCCAAGGAATACGAAAGTGGCGCGGTGATTCTAGAGAGCACGTTTTCAAGTCTCCCAGACGTTGCTGCTAGATTGCACTGGTGGATTCCTGTGCGGTGGCTGATGCGAACACAGCTGAACTCGGTCGACAGGATATCGAATTTCCAAGGCGCGTTGCTGCAGAGTCATGGAGCAGAAGACGAGATGATTCCTCTGGGCTGTGGCCAGCGACTGTTCGATGCCGCACCCACGACAGACAAGGAGTTTCTTGTTTTCGATGGCGTGGGCCACAACGATTATCCACCGGATGACTACTACGAGCGGTTGGCAGAGTTCGTTGCTCGTGTTTGCCCTGGCGCTCCGTGAAGAGTTGCGTCGTGACTTCATGCTGGTTACGCATTTATCTGCTAGCGTCAGCTCGCGTCATGTCTTGATCTTGACGTGCTACGCGCGTTGTCCTAATAGCAATAAGCATGTCTTCTATTAAACTCTGTCGCGTCGTCCTAACGCTTTTGGCGGTATCACTGTTGCCTTCCATTGCCAGCGCGGAATCGCCTCAAAAGGGAGTGCTATTGCTGAAGCACGGAGCGACGTTGAGTGGATTCATTACACCGGCGGGCGATCGCTACGTCGTACTGCTGGGAGAATCCGGCGAGGCGCGCGTTCCGGCGGCGGATGTCACCGCCTTTGTAGGTAGCTTGCAAGAGGCCTATGAATTGAAGAGGTCGGCGTTGGACGATAGTTTTGCTTCTAGAGTTGCTCTAACTCAGTGGTGCCTGAAGCACGAGATGCTGGCGCGTGCGGCTGACCAGATTCTTGCGGCCGAGAGACAATTTGGTCCGCAACAAGAATTAGAATCACTACATCAGCGTCTGCTCGTGACTGCGGTTGCGCAGTCGCCCACGGACCAGCCGACAAACGGCGGGCAGATCGCCAAGGTCGGCTTCGAGGAAGAGCTACGTGAATTACCCACGAGCGCGATCGATTCATTTACTTCTTCTGTGCAGCCATTACTGTTGAATCGCTGTGCCACGGGCGGGTGTCACAACACGAGAGGGACGAGCGAGTTTGTCCTGTTTCGACCCTTTTTCGGACAGGCGACGACGCGTCGATTGACTGAACGAAACCTAAAGGCGTCCGTGGCTTATATCGATCGAGACACCCCAATGCAAAGCATCTTGCTCTCGAAGGCTGCTGTGGCGCATGGTGGCGCGGCAGCTGCGGCGATCCAAGACCGCGAACAGCTCCAACTCGACATCTTGTCTGATTGGGTTCGTAGGTTCAATGCCAAACGCTCACCAAGCGATCCAACGACGATAGCGCCCACAAATGAGTTGTTGTATCAGCCGCGGCGATCTTCGAACAGTGATTCGCAATCCGCCGTCACAGCAAGTCCGACAGAGACCCTCACGCCAGGTGACACCAAGCCAGAGGGGGATCCCTTCGATCCCGCAATTTTTAATCAGCGATATCACGGTCGAATACAGTAGCCTTCGTCGTACCTGACGATCGTAGCGTGTGCGCCGATTCCACTGGATCAAGTCGAGGAGAATCTGTCGATTCAATCTTTGCTACGAGCCTCTCGGTCGATTGTCATCTATGGTTGAGTGGACGAATATTCAGGAAGCGGTGAAACCGACCGCCCAGGGGGCAAACAATGGCAGACCTACGAGTGTTGCACGTCGACGACGACGCCAGCGTTACGCGATTGGTTGTCAAGCTGTTGGCGAAGGAAGGCTACCGAGTCACTTCGCTGAACGATCCGACACAGGCTGTCGACGCCGTTGTGAGTGAGAACTTTCGAGTCGTCATTCTTGATATGGATATGCCCGATCTCGACGGCCTGCGGTTGTTAGAGCAAGTAAAGAGGCACGATGGCGGCATTCAGGTCATCATGCTCACGGGTGTTGTTACGACGACGGCGGCGTTAGAGTCGATGCGACTGGGTGCAAACGATTGTCTCTTCAAGCCACTTGCCGAGGGCATTGAACTTGCAGCCGCCGTTGAAGACGCCTTCGAACGCATCGAACGTTGGCGAAGCCGACTAACGTATCTTGCCGAGCGAAGGAAGGCGGAACGCGAAATGTTTGCTGCCACCTGAGTTGCGCGGCAGCGAGTGATTGGTTAGAATCTGGCGACGGTATTCGTTTACAAGTTCAACCATTTCGATTCGCAAATGCGCCCCAATATTCTTTGGTACTGCACTGATCAGCAACGATTCGACACGATCGGCGCGTTGGGAAACGCATTCGTTCGGACGCCGACAATCGACCGTCTCGTCGGCGAAGGCGTCGCATTTACGCATGCCTACTGCCAAAGTCCGATCTGTACGCCAAGCCGATCAAGCTTCATGACGGGCATGTATCCCTCGCGCGTTCACAACACGCGCAACGGCAACGATACGTTTCCGACGTCGTCGCCGTTGATCACGAAGTTGATTGCCGACAGTGGCTACGACTGCGGCATGATCGGAAAGTTTCATTTGCAAAGCTCGGGGTATCGCACTGAACCACGTCTTGATGACGGATTTCGGTATTGGAAGTTTAGCCATGCACCGCGAGATGACTGGCCCGAAGGCCATGATTACGCGGAATGGGTCCGCGAACGCGGAGGCAACCTCGAGGCAATGCGCGAAAGCGAAGAACGAGTTCCGACGGAGTATCATCAGACAACTTGGGCGACCGAACGATCCATCGAGTTCATGTCGCAGACTCGTGACGAGCCTTGGCTGTTAAATGTGAACGTGTACGATCCACACCCGCCATTCATTCCACCCAAATCCTACGCCGATCAGTATGATCCGGCGGAGATGCCAGGCCCGTACTTTCGTGAAAGCGATCTTGAACAGCAAGCAAGACTCGCCGAGATTGACTTTCAGGGCGGTGCCAGACGGCCTGAAGAATTCGACGCGAAGGGTGAACAGGCTCGATACTACGCGATGATTGCTCAGATCGACGATCAATTCGCCCGGATTCTCGACGCGTTGGATGCATTAGGGCAGCGCGACAACACCGTCATCATCTTTACGAGCGACCACGGCGAGACGATGGGCGATCACGGATTGATTCAGAAAGGTTGTCGCTTCTATGAAGGTCTGATTCGAGTTCCGCTGATCTTTTCCTGGCCAAGGCAATTCGAGAGCGGGTTAAGGAGTTCCGCGCTCGTAGAATTGCTCGATCTGAGCTCGACGCTCATCGATCTCGCAGGTGTCGAAGCGCCCGACTACATGCAAGGCAAGTCGCTGCTGCCGATACTGCGAGGCGACGCACCCGCGAACCATTGGCGAGATTCAGTTCGGTGCGAGTATTTCGACGCGCTCGACCCCCACTTTACCGGCGGCACGGGAACGTTTGCGACAATGTATCGCGATGCTCGCTACAAGTTGTCGGTGTACCACGGCCACGATCTTGGTGAGTTGTACGACTTGCAGGATGATCCGTGGGAGTTCGATAACTTGTGGGATGACCCAGGGCACCAGGAGCTTAAACACCGACTTATTTACAAGAGCTTCGATTCGCACGTCATGTTGACGACCGATGTTGGCGCTCGACGAATTGCACCCATGTAATTGACGTTGTTCGCTCCGTGAACCAACGTCTTACCGCAGCTTCCTGGTTGTCGCTTCTTCTATCAACAAACACAATAGATCGCTCGCACAAGGACGCTATTGCACGGGGAAACAATGCGATACTCACGGACCGTTGTAGTTTTACGACAGATCCTCCCAGTCACGGTCTTGTTGCTCACGGCCTGCAACGGTCGAGCGGACGAATTCTCCAAAGGTTGGAGCACCACTCCAAACCGCGTGTGGGCGGGACCAACCTACTGGGCCAACCGGCTTCAGGATTGGCGAGTTAACGATGGAAGGCTCGAATGCGCACAGAGACAAGCTCGCTATGCAATGCGGACGGTGCATTTGCTAACCCATCAACTGAATGAAGAACCAGGGCACCTTGCGCTAAGTGTTCACGCTGGACTCATTGACGATGAAGCGGTGAGTGAACAAACGGCTGTAGGACTGTTGCTCGGCGCTGGCAGTGGTGAGATGGATTATCGCAGTGCCGCTATCATTCATCAGAGCAGCGGCGCTGGTGCCGGAATATTTATAGGTGTGGATGGCCTTGGTCGCGCATTCATTCGAGATAATGAAAAGCCGAAAAGTGATCGAGGCATTCAGGTTGGTGCGGCGACGGTCGGGATCGAGCCGAAAGAAGTGCTGAAGGATGTGGTTCTTCGTGTCCTCGGTTCTGTCGATAGGATGAACCCGGAGAGCTATGTTTTACGGGTCTCGATTCATGATCTGGGAACGAATCGATTGTTCAGCGTCGCATCTCGAACGCTTCCGACGAAGCGGATGGTCGGCAATATTGCACTGGTGTCGCATCCCGGCTCCGCTCCGAATACAGGACGATTCTGGTTTCGAGACTGGCAAGTATCTGGCGACAAGGTGACGGCCCATCCCGATCAAACGGCAGGTCCCGTTCTTGGCTCGCAGTACACGCTAAGTCGCGATGTACTTAAGTTGACGGCACAGCTGATGCCAATCGGCGAAAGCGAGCCGCATCGTGCTGAACTACACACCAAGCAAGCGGATGGATGGAAGCGAACTGCGACGGCGGAGATCATTGTGCCCGGCTGGACGGCAACGTTTCGTGTCGCCAATTGGGATTCAACATTGGACACGCCCTATCGTGTCGTTTATGGCGACTCGCGTTGGGAAGGAACAGTCCGTCGCGATCCCAAGGATAAGGAGACAATTGTCGTTGCTGGCTTCACCGGCAATCACAACAATCGACACGGACTGGAACGCGGGCAATTCAATTGGAAGACCGGGATGTGGTTCCCGCACCATGACCTGACCGCTCAAGTTACGAAACACGATCCAGACGTACTCTTTTTCAGCGGCGACCAAGTCTACGAAGGCGCGAGTCCGACGCATCCTGACGTAGCGAATATCAAGCTCGACTATATGTATAAGTGGTATCTGTTCAGTTGGGCATATCGCGACCTGACGAGAGACATTCCGGCGGTCACGATGCCAGATGATCACGACGTCTATCAAGGTAATCTGTGGGGTGAGGGCGGTCGGAAGACCGACAAAGACGACAAAGGTGGATATGTTCATCCAGCGGACTTTGTCCAAATGTCTGAGCGAACGCAAACGAGCCACTTGCCCGATGCGTACCATGACCAACCGCTAGAGCAGGGAATACGGGCGTACTACACCGACATGGTTTACGGGCGCATCAGTTTCGCAATCCTGGAAGACCGAAAGTTCAAGAGCGGATGTAACGGACGAGTCCCGGATTCCGGAAGCAGTCGCGCGGATCATATTTCCGATCCTGACTTCGATGTTTTGAAAGCCGACGTCGCCGGTTTGCAATTGCTTGGCGAGCGGCAAGAGCAGTTTCTCGAGGCATGGGGACAGCAGTGGCAGGGGGCTGGGATGAAAGTCGCGCTCTCGCAGACCGTCTTCGCCAACCTCGCCACGCATCACGGCGGAGCGTTGGACTACCTCCGCGCGGACTTAGACTCGAATGGCTGGCCTCAATCAGGCCGCAACCGAGCCGTTGATCTACTTCGCCGATGCTTCGCGTTTCATATCGGTGGCGACCAACACCTAGCCACGATCGTCCATCACGGCATCGACACTTGGGACGATGGCTGCTGGTCGTTTGTTGTACCGAGCGTCGCCAACTTCTATCCCCGCGCATTCGCTCCGAAAAACACCGGTAAATATGAGTATCCAGCTGTCGACGATTACACGGGTAAGTTTCGCGATGGGTTTATGAACTATGTAACTGTTCACGCAGCGACCAATCCAGGTCGCGCGATGGGACATGAACCGGCGGATCTGCACGACAAGATGCCTGGGTACGGAATTGTTAGGTTGAACAAGGTGAAACGAGCGATCACGATGGAATGTTGGCCCCGTTTCGCCGATCCAGATGATCCGAATGACAAACCCTATCTTGGTTGGCCCAAAACGATTTCGCAGGAAGACAACTACGGTCGAAAGCCTGTGGGCTATCTTCCAACGATAAAGGTCAGTTCGCTTAAGGATCCTGTCGTTCAAGTCATTGACGAGTCCAATGGCGAGATCGTTTATACGCTGCGAGTCAAAGGGCAAGAGTACCGCCCAAAGGTATTCGCCGAGAGTCGCTACACGGTAAAAGTAAGTGATGGGACAACCGACAAGATAATAACGCTCAAGGGAATTAGTCTTGTTCCTGCGGGCGAAGACGTCACGCTTCAAGTTCAACTATAAATCCTAGAGGACCGCTCATGCGTCACCCATTCCCGATACTTCTGGTTTCGCTTACGTGTATCTGGTTTGCGCTCAACGAGATGGCTGCCGCAGACGATTCGATGGCGGAACTCGCAGGGTGGGTGAAAGCTGCGGGCGGAGATGCCAGAGGACTTGTTGCTTGGAAGGAACTACACGTCGATGGTGGCGCAGCATTCCGTACCCAAGATGCGGTGCTCTTGAAATTGAAACAGTGGCCCGCATCGAACAAAGCGAACTTCCCTCGACTGAATAATCCAACAAAGAAAATCTATCTACTCGGACAGCCAAAGGCTGAACTGCAGTTGAGACCAGAGCCAACAAAATGGATTGTGAGTCTGCCCAAACAACTGCCGGAGGACGCTCATCCTGTCATTGTCGTCGAGACGATCGGCAAGCCTCACTTGCCGCAGGTGCCGGAGCGAATCCTAGCGGATGATGCAGGTATCTATATTCTGCCGGGCCACAAAGCGGTCACGTACGGCGAGATGCTTCGGTATGAACCGCAGCCTCATAAGAACACGGTCGGATATTGGACAAAGCCAGCGGATTGGGCCCAATGGCATCTCAAAGTTAAAGGCGCAGGGATATACTCGCTGCATATTCTTCAAGGATGCGGTAAAGGGCAGGGGGGCAGCGATGTCGGCATTCACGTTCGCCGAGCAGTGGATGCAGCGGCGGGATCGGAATCGCATGCCGAGCCTTCACTCCGTTTCATCGTGCAAGATACGGGGAACTTTCAGAACTTCGTGCGTCGTGAACTCGGCAACATCGAATTCAAGATGGCGGGTCAGTTCACCTTGGAGATTCGCCCCGAACGACTCGCCAAGAACGCCGTCATGGACGTGCGCGAAGTGCGGCTCGTTCCGGCTGACGGGAAATGAACCACGATCCGTCTATAGCGAGTGGCATCGGCTGTGTGTAGCATTAGTGCTTGATCGAGTTTCGCGTTTTGTCCAAAGCCACTAACTACGCCTTCGGCTTGCCGTTAAACGAGCGAAGATAACACCGTTTCGAGGTGACAGTGACCGACGTTCAAGGGACCGCGAAGAAGATTATCGCCAATGTCGAGCGCGCAATCGTTGGTAAACGCCAACAATTGATCCTCTCGCTGGTCGCTTGGTTTACCGAAGGGCATATCTTGCTCGAAGATGTACCGGGCGTTGCCAAGACGATGTTGGCCAGAGCTTTATCGCGCAGTGTCGGGTGCAGTTTCAAACGCATTCAATGCACGCCCGACTTGCTTCCGAGCGATGTTACCGGAGCTTCGATCTTTAACCAAAAAACGGCCGAGTTTGAATTTCGCGAGGGGCCGATCTTTGGTCAAATTGTTCTGGCTGACGAAGTCAATCGCACGACGCCACGGACACAGGCTTCGTTGTTGGAAGCAATGGCCGAAAGTCGAGTTACGGTCGATGGCGTGACACATACCCTGAAGCCGCCGTTTTTGGTGATCGCCACGCAGAATCCCGTTGATCACGAGGGAACGTTTCCGCTCCCCGAGGCGCAACTCGACCGCTTTCTTATGAAGTTCAGCCTCGGTTATCCGTCGTTCGATGATGAACTGAAGATGCTCGAGTTACTCCAACACACGCACCCGCTTGATAGCTTGGAGCCCGTGGTGACTGCCGAAGAGCTAGTCGCTTGTCAAAATGCAGTGCGCGAGGTTCATATCGACTTGAAGGTACGCCAATACCTTTTGCAGATCGTGCATCTGACTCGCGAACACGAAGAGCTCAGTCTCGGCGGAAGTCCACGTGCGTCGATCGCACTCTTCCGAACTTCGCAAGCGATGGCGGCGATTCGTGGTCGAAACTACGTTCAGCCCGACGACGTCAAGCGGATCGCGCCGCCCGTGTTAACTCACCGCTTGATTCTAAAGCCCGAAAGTAGGCTACGCCGCGTGACCGCCGAGCAGGTGGTACAAGACGTTATCGATGAGATCGCCGTGCCGACCATTGAGTAGCCGCGTCGGCGACGTTCGACAGCTTCCAGTTCTTCAGGAGAGATCGCATGCATGTGAAACTCGTCGGCTGTAGTTGCTTCACGGTCAGCCTTTTGCTGTGCGCAAGTTCCCGATCAGACGGTCCGAAGATCGAACGTCGCCTGCCTCCGCCGGGCATCGAGATCCCAGCGTTGGAACGAGAGCGATTGGCCGGCGAAGTCCGAGGCTTGCAGGAGGAGTTGGCGACCGTCCGTTCTCACAAGCACGCGGCAGACGTCGAAGTGTTTGCGAAAGCCGTTGATTTCGCGCTGCTCCACAATGAATTCTATAACGCGAAGGACGTCGGCAAAGCTGACCGATTGATCACCTCGGCGAAAGAGCGGTTGGCCCAATTGAAGACCGGGAAGACTCCATGGCACCGGCAGCACGGATTCGTAGTGCGCGGATACCGCAGCCGCATTGACGATTCTGTGCAGCCGTATGGCTTAGTGATTCCAGACGACATCGATTTCACTAAGCGAGTTCCTCTTTACATTTGGCTTCACGGTCGTGGCGACAAGACGACGGATCTGCATTTTATCGATCAGCGACAAACGAAGGCGGGACAAATTCAACCACCTGGTGCGATCGTGTTACATCCGTTTGGGAGGCAGTGTGTCGGGTACAAATCGGCAGGGGAGACTGATGTGTGGGAAGCAGTTGCCCACGTCTCTCAGAACTATCGCATCGACTTTGATCGAATCGTGCTGATGGGATTCTCGATGGGAGGAGCGGGAGCGTGGCATCTCGGAGCGCACTACGCGAGTTCGCTCGTTGCGATCAGTCCGGGTGCCGGCTTCGCCGAAACGGCGCGTTACAACAGCATTCATCCCGATGGGTATCCACCGTGGTACGAACAGCGACTTTGGGGGCAATACGATGTACCGAACTATACTCGCAACCTGATGAATGCTCCGGTTGTCGCCTATAGCGGTGAACTGGACAAGCAGATGCAAGCGGCTCGCGTCATGGAAGAGGCTTACCGGGATCAAGGCAGCGAGTTACCACATATCATTGGGCCGGGGATGGGGCACAAGTACCATCCAGACTCGTTGAAAGCGATCCTTGCCCGCATGAACAATTCCGTGAAACTGGGCCTCGACCGTACTCCTCGGAAGGTGACGCTGCAAACTCAGACATTGCGATATCACACGATGTTTTGGGTTCAAGCTCGAGGTCTACAGGAACATTGGCGCGACGCACGAATTGATGCCGAGATTTTGGACGGCGGTCGAATCAAAGTGACGACCACAAACATCTCGGCGCTTCGTTTGACGCCACTGAAGAATATGGCCGGAGTCGCGATAGAGATCGATGGACAGATGGTCCAAATTCTCAAGACTGAACGCCCAACTCCAGTCGCCGACTTGACGCGTCACGCCAATAAATGGCAACTTTCTGAACCAAATTACTTCCGGAAGGGAATCAAAAAACGCGTGGGTCTACAAGGTCCAATTGACGATGCGTTTATGGAACCGTTTCTCGTTGTTCTCCCCAGCGGAAAGTCCGCGATTGCCAGAGTCCAGAGTTGGATTGAATCTGAACAAAAACACTTCATTCAGCGTTGGCCAGCTTTGATGCGAGGAGAGCTGCGAATTAAGCATGATGTCGATGTCACGAAAGACGATTTATCGAAGTACAACATCATCGCTTGGGGCACTCCCGAGACGAATCGATTCCTACGTCGCCTTGCTTCGGAGAACTCTAACACGCCGATTCGTTGGACAAGCGAGGTCGTTCGAGTTGGGCAGCAAAGCTTCGATGCGAAGCATCACGTTCCGGTGTTCGTGTATCCGCTTAACAACAGGTACCTCGTCGTGAATAGCGGTTTGACGTTCCGCGAAGGACATGACCGAACGAATTCACTCCAAAATCCCAAGTTACCGGACTGGGCCGTTCTCGACATACGTCAACCGCCGAACGACCTAGCCGCTGGAAAGGTTGTTGCCGCGGATTTCTTTGACGAAAACTGGCAGTTGAAGGATCGAGTGATATCTCCCGAGAGCCGGACTGAACTGCCATGAACGATTCACGACACAGATTTTTGGGAACGAATGTACTTCTTCTGATTGCGATTGCCGCTTCGGAACTGTTTGCGGACGGTTTGCCGGTCGATTCGCCAGAGGCATCCGGGTTTAGAGGTGATCGCCTCGCCCAAATTGACGAGGTTGTCACCGAAGCGCTCGGCGAGGGGCAGATGGCTGGTTGCGTGGTCTGCATCGGACGAAAAGGGAAGATCGCGCTGCTTAACGCTTACGGCCATCGCCAGATCGAGCCGAACAAGATCGAAATGACCGTCGACACTGTGTTCGACATGGCATCGATCACGAAGCCGATCGCGACCGCAACAAGCGTCATGTTGCTTGTCGAACGCGGGACGCTCGCATTGCACGACCGAGTGTCCCAGCATATTCCCGAGTTCGCTCAAAACGACAAGGATCAAGTGACGATTGAGGATCTGCTGCTTCACCAAAGTGGTCTGACGCCGGACAACGCCCTGGCGGACTACGCGGATGGATCAGAGAAGTCCTTTCAAAACGTCTACGCCCTGTCGCTACGAGTCCAACCCAAGACGAAGTTCATGTACTCGGACGTCGGTTTCATTCTGTTGGCCGAATTGATTCGCAGGAAGACTGGCCAGGACGTTCATGCATTTTCCCAGGCGAATGTCTTCCGTCCGCTTGGTATGAGCGAGACGGGCTACCTTCCGCGATCAGAACTCCGCGATCGAGCCGCCGCAACGGAACAGCGAGACGGACGTTGGATGCGAGGCGAAGTCCACGACCCTCGTGCTTATCGTCTGGGCGGGGTCGCTGGCCACGCGGGATTGTTCTCGACCGCGGAAGACCTAGCCGTATTTGCTCAGATGTTGCTGAATGGTGGCGAGTATGAAGGAACTAGAATACTCGAAACCAAGACGCTCGACCTAATGTCTGCTGACCACAAAGTCTCGAGCGGCATACGTGGACTGGGCTGGGACAAGCAAACGGGCTATTCATCGAACAAGGGCAAAGGATTTTCGACGCAGGCATTCGGACATGGAGGCTTTACGGGAACAACGTTTTGGGTCGACCCAGAACTCGATATGTTCGTGATCTTTCTAAGCAACCGGCTGCATCCAGATGGAAAAGGCTCAGTCAATCGGCTAGCCGGGCGGATTGGGACGATCGCTGCCGAGGCGATCGAAAAATAGTCGCTGTTCGCAAAGCAAACAACGACACTAACGCGCTTCCGAGCTGGATGCCAACGCCCACCAGATGTACTCTAAAGCGGTATCATCTGATGTCGAAGTGCTATTCGCGAGAACCTCCCCAACGGCTTTCAGTTCACTCGCGGAAGGAGCGCGATGCAGCGTCGCGAAAAACATGTGCTGGATTTTGTGTTCGCGACTCATCTTGCTTTCAAGTATGTAATTACCGTACACAGTCGACTTGCTCAAACGACGTGTTTCTGAATAGACCGTTGCCAAGAGTTTGTCGACGTCGCTGAGCTCCGTCGAAATTGTCGTTGGATCAGCGGTTGGGTTTAGTCGAGCCGGAGTCGCACCGACGCCGAACTTCTCTTTCATACCCGCATAAGCTACCTGGGCAATCTGTAGTCTCTTAAGTAGTGGCTCTTGAGTATCCTTTGAGTTTGGGAAGCGGTCGAAAACGAGCGCGGCCCCCAGTTGATCGTGGGTGGCGACGTCTCCCGCTGATAGGGCAAACGGTTCACTCAATGCGATCCATCGAATCAAAGCACGCACGTCGTAGTTATGTGCCGCAAACTGACCGCCCAACTTGGCCAACAATTCTGGGTGCGAAGGAGGGTTGTGCGGGCCGATGTTGTCGACGGGGATCGTGAATCCTACCCCAAACAACTCCGCCCAAAAGCGGTTTGCCATCGCTTGGCGGAACTGTTCAGAACGTGTGACGAATTCGGCGAAGACGGTCCGTCGATCGACGTCGGATAACTTTCCACTTTTAGGAATTTCAGTATCGTCGACAAAGACTGGGTACGCGGTCCTGACTAAACCATTTCGCAATTGATAGTAGATCTCCGCGGTCGCGGGTGTTTCTCCTTCACCGGGAAAGTCAACATTGGCAACCTCATGTGTCCCACGCACTCCACTCACCTGCATCTGTCGAAAGAACGCGTTTAGCTCCCAATACTTCCGCTGTTGGAACCCGCTCCAGACAACGTCATCATGACACTGTGTGCATTCCATGGACAACGCCATAAACGTCCGGCTCGTTTGTACGGTCAACTCAGTGTGTGCCGACTTGCCATCAGCGTGGGCGATCAGAAAATTCGTAGCGCCGTTATAGCTATCCGTTCCAATCGTCCCAGTGCCAGTTGCAGTCAGGAGTTCTGAGGTCACCAGGTCAAATGATTTGCCCTCGCCAAACGCTCGACGAAGATACTGCTCAAGCCCATCACGGTTAGTCCGCTTGGCGGCTGAGCCAATTAGAATGTCAGCCCATCTGCGACTCCAATGGGCCGCAAACTCTTCCACATACGTGTCCCCGTCGAGCAGTAAATCGACGAGTAAGTCTCGCTTGTTCTCCGAGCGGCTGTTGAGGAAAGCACTCAGTTCGCCGGGACGCGGTTCGCGACCAATTAACTTCGCGAAGACGCGATCACACCATTCTTTGTCGGACGCGACTGCTGCTGGGGCGATGCCTTCGCTTTCCCATTGGTCTCGGATCAATTCGTTGATCGCTCGAACGATCTGGGCATCCGCTAACGGCGCGGGCCGTTCGTCAGGAATGTTGACTTTAGGAATCTTCTTTGCTGGTCGAGGCGCAGGTGTTGTATCGATCACTAGCGAATGATCGGGAACTTTTGCTGGTTCGACAGGCGAGTTGGGGTGTTCGGCGGGAGGGGCTACTGGAGCTTCGGGGTATGATGGTAGCGAAGGGACTGGTGCTACTTCCGGTGGACGAGCCGATTCTTGGGGAGATGCAATCTGATCTGCGTGGCGAATTCGCCGCTCGGTCGCGTTCCATGTGACCCATACGACTGCACCGCCCATGCCAATTAAGGCGAGCGACGTCGCAATCGCAAGTAGCGCTGAAGTAGGCCGGGTCGGCTTACCTAGCCGTTCAGGGGAACGGACACTGACTGTCGTGGCGGCCTCCATGGCAGCGTCGCATCCAACGTCAGGCACGAACGATTCCGTACTATCTCGATGGGACTTATCGGTGTCTCTCGCGTCGAGTGATCGCAAAATTCTTATGGTCAGATCAGGAGGCAGTTGCCCTCCGAGGACCTCGTCGAGGCATGCATCGATAATCGAATTGTCATGTTTTTCGGTCATTTCAGTTTGCCTTCGACACACTCGCGGAGCTTTTTCTTTGCCCGCTGCATTAGATTTTTTGCACCATGTTCACTCATTCCAAGTTCAGCAGCAATCGTCTCTCGCGATGCCCGGTCCCGAAATCGCAACTCCAGCGCTCGTGTCGCCCGGTCACTGAGTACAGTGAGGCAACGCCGGAGTGCGTCAAGTAAATCTTCACCATTGTCTTTTCCCGCCCAATGTTCCCACGTCTGGTTCAACTCTTCAACGTTTTCGACCGTGGTTATCTTTTTGGCGCGTCGTTGAAACGAAATGAATGCGTTGTAAGCGGTGCGCCGCAAATATGCGCCGGTCGCCGCCGGGTTGTAGTCTTCAAAGGGTCTCTGCAACACTGCAAGAAAGGTTTCCTGGGTCAAGTCCTCCGCCAAATTCGCCTCACAACCAAGCGCACGCAGATACCGCCAGACACCAGCCTGATGGTCCTCGATCAGGCGAACCGGATCGAATGCGGTTGAATCGGGCGATGCGGCCTCTTTCATAACTATTGTTATAACGTGGCGGGAGGGCGAAAGTACTCAGATAATGTGCGTCGTTTTGCTGAATGTGCGACGGCAATCGTCCGCGCATAAAAGCGGGCCGAGTGTGGAGAACTCGGCCCGTCAATCAAGCTTCACATTCTGGCCCGTGAGGCTCGACTAGGCAAACAATTCCTTGATGACTTTGCCCGAGTTGGCGATCTTCATGGGTCGGCCGCTGCGGCTCGTGAAGGTCGTTTCGAGCGAAATCCCGAGCGATTTGCAAACGCTCGCCATCACGTCCTGTGACGTGTAGGGCTCGGTCTCAACTCGAGTGCCATCGGAGTTCGTATTGCCAACCGCGATACCTCCATTCATTCCGGCCCCACCAGCCACCACGCTCCAGGATCGCGCCCAATGGTCGCGGCCTGTATTTCCGTTAATACGTGGCGTACGGCTGAACTCACCCATCCACATCACGGCGGTGTCCTCAATCAATCCCCGTTGCTCCAAGTCCTCAAACAATGCACTCATCGCCCGGTCCAAGACGGGAAGTCGTTGGTTGGACAACGTATTGAAGATGTCGTTGTGCATGTCCCAGCCACCGAGATCCACTTCGATGAAGGGCACGCCCGCCTCGACCAACCGACGAGCCATGAGACAACCTTTACCGAAGTTGTCCATGCCGTAGCGTTCTTGAACCTCTTGAGGCTCTTCGGTGACTCGGAACGCCTTCATTTGCTCACTTGTCATCAGGGCGAGCGTCTTCTTGAGGATGTTCTGATGATCCGAGGCAGCCTGTCCGCGACGCTGGCTTACAAATCCCTTCTCGACCAAGTCGAGAGCAGCCATGCGTTGCATCAGGCGACGTTCGTCGAGCCCCATCTGCAGGTTGCGGATCTGGCCGTTGCTGTTAACGGCAAACGGAGCCCATGCCATGCCAAGGAAGCCCGGTCCTTCGCTACCACCACCGACGGTGACGAACGGAGGAATTTCCAACTCGGGGCGTTGGTCGATCGTTTCGTGAGAGATCACCGCACCGTAGCTTGGGTGTTCGACGTTGGGGTTCGGAACGTATCCCGTATGCATGTAGTAACGCCCGCGACCGTGATCCGCTTCGCGAGTACTCATCGAACGAATGATCGCAGCATTGTGCATCTGCTTCGCCATCATCGGCATGTGCTCGCTGATTTGCACATCGCCGCTCGTGCTGATCGGTTGGAACTCGCCGCCGGTGTTCGTACCAGGTTTGAGATCCCAGATATCCATGGTTGACGGCCCACCACTCATCCAAAGCATGATGGCGGATTTCTTGTTTCGCTTTAGCTCTTGAGCGTGTGTACGAAGCGTATGGCCCATTGTCAGCGCTGGGATCGTCATTGCCGACGCGCCGGCCAAGTGGCTCATAAAGTGACGTCGATTCATACCTTGTGGCGTGGCAAAGCTCTTCATTCCTGTTCTCCCGTGTTAAGTCACCGCAGTCGCAGTCGCGGTAGAGGTGTTCCGTCTGAGTCTGTTAAGAACCGATTCGTCGTCGCGTTTAGTGGTTGATGATGAATTCGTTACTGTTCAGTACCGCCCACCAGATATCTTGTAATGCCGCAATGCCCGCCGCAGCTGGGTCTACTTGCTTCTTCTTGTTACCACCACCCGTTGCTCTGGCGATGAATAACTGGTTGGCAATGGCGATCTCATCCTTTGTCGGGCGACGCGCGAGCCCAGCATTAAAAAGGTAGTCGATTTTCTGCTGGGGTTTCATTTTGCTGTTCGCGAGATCCCATAAAAAGCTGCCATTTTTGGCGTCGGTCGCGTTGCGAATCAACTCGCCGTTGAACATCATCAAGGCTTGAGGAATCGTCCCGTTGAAAGTCGTCGACTCGCCGCCATCGTCTGTTCCGAATGCCATTACAAACTGGGCCAACCATTGTGTTTTGCTTCGCTCTTGATCCTCGTAGCTGCCGCGATTCTCGGCGGCGCGAGTCGCCACTAACAGCGATTCGTAAAGCTCTTCCGCTTGCATCTGCCGTAAGTAGAAATGCGTGAACTTCGGAGTCTCACCAAGCAAAGGATCATCACCTTCATTTGCCTTGGTCATACGGCTGGTTAACGAGTATGCCTCGCTCAGGGTGATCCAGCGAATCAATTCCTTGAGATTGTAGCTGTGTTCACGCACTTGCTGGCCCAGATACTCTAGTAGTTCCGGATGGCTCGCGGGATTGTGCGGGCCCATATCGTCGATTGGCTTTGTAAAGCCGTAGCCGAAGAAATGAGCCCAGTAGCGATTTGCTACAGACATATCCATGTACTCAGACTTTTGAATTAGCTCGCCAAGTTGATCACGTCGATTGACTTCATTTACGAAACCACTCTTGCCGATCTCCGTGTCGTTGATGAAGACGGGGTATGCGGCCTTCAAAAGTCCGTTACGAAGCTCGTAGTAGATCTCAGCCGTATTCGGTGTGCCGCCTTCGCCAGCAAAATCCTGGTCGACCAACTCCGAGCCAGCCACGTCTCGCGTTCCAGGCACGAACTGGCGCAGAGCACGAGTTTGCCGAAAGAAGGCATTGAACTCCCAAAACTTCTGTTGCTTCCATTCATTGAAGGGGTGGTTGTGACACTGCGTACACTGAACTTGAAGACCAAGAAAAATCTTAGCCGTGTCGGCCGTCGCCTGTGTCCCCTTTTCTTCATTGACCTTCATGGCCAAAAAGTTAACCGCTCCGTTGAAATTTTCGGCACCAGGGCGATTCGAGCCCGTCGCCGTTACTAGCTCGTCGACCATGTCGTTGTAAGGCTTGTTGCGCGCGAAACAGTCGCGCAGGTACTTCTGCATTCCTTCTCGGTTCGTCAAACTGTTCCGCTCGGTTCCGCCGGCACGTCCAATCAACACCGTCGTCCAAACCGTCGTCCAATTACGGGCGTACTCTTCGGTGTACTTGTCATCGAAGAGAAGCATACCAACCAAGTCAGCCTTCTTCGTTGCGGAGCGGCTCTTTGTGAACGCTTGAAGTTCTTCGACCGAAGGAATTCTCCCTATGACGTCAAGAAAAACGCGGCGACACCACTCGCCTTCCGTGGCTGCCTGTGATGGTTTGAGTTCATAGGCCACCCAAGTCTCGCGAATCTTCTCGTTGATCTTTGCGACTTGCGGAATTCCAAAATCGTCAGGGCCACGAGGGGCACTCAATGCCATTCCTGGTGCCAACGTTAGCAACAAAGCCAGAGCAGAGAGTGTTTGGATTGAAAATCTGATTGCCACGGTTTGAATCCTCTCGTTGGGGCGTTCGTGCATCTGGGATAGAAACGAAGGCCACGGCAAAAAGTACTCGCGTTGACCCAAGAAACTCCAGATTCCTTCTATCGTACTGGTCCAGCTAGGCGAGTCAATTAGTTCTTGATCGGTCTTAACTTGTTTTGAGCAAACAGATAACGTGATCAAGAGGAGGTGGTTTTATGCGATTTTCTAGTGGGTAGGCGACGCGAAGTGTGGGTGCCCGAATGAAGTGTATTGTTTTGCAACATTCGAGGCAAAGTCTTGTTGCGAAAAACAACGGGCGAGTTGGGAAATTGCTCTCCCAACTCGCCCAATTAGCAGCCGAAACTGCTATGACTTCGATCCGCAAATGCCTGCCTTCTCTGCTCCGAGTACCTCGACTCTGAACCTTGTCAAGATGTTCCAAGTCCTGACAGAATAAGCATTTGCGGTCTCCGTTGCATCACCTCTTCTTTGGTTCCGACCCCGCGGGTTTCAAGCTCTTCTCTGTTCCGACCCCGCGTCTATTGGTCAGTCGCATTGCGATTTTAATTCCAAAGACGGAGAGATGTTCACGCAATTGCCATGCCATCAAAGATGGAACGCGTCGAGAGGTCAATCAGCGGCGCCGAAAAATCGTTTGTGCGATACTCACTACGACAACAAGCAACAGGGGAGCCGCAAGCGTAAAGAGAATGAAGGCCAGTTGGGAGGCGCGTCCGCCTTGCATCGCACGAACGAAATAGGAGGCTGCTGCCCCAACTACGCTGACGATCAGCATCAGCAACAACATCGTGCCGATTCCAAAACGGGGCTGCCACGGTCGCGGAGAGGGTTGCGTCGCGTCGTCGTGTGGGAGGTTACTCATCGCGGACGGGCTTGGGATGAAGTTTCGAAATCCGTGCGACTATCTCTTGCTGCGAAACGCGCCCGTGGGTTGGTAGTATCGCGTAGCAAGCTTCTTCGGAACAGCAATCTAAGATTACCTGCGTAGTATTCGGAACCTGGAATCCGTCTGCGCAGGGTTCGTGCCCGTGAACCAAGAGCTTCGCGTTTGCCAAAGTAGCGAACGCGATGGCGTTTTCTTCCCGAAAGTCTCGGCCCCAGACGAGGCGGAAAACCGGGCCGCGAGGTTTAAAATCGCAGTGTTCGAGTTGACGGCGAAGAATTTCGAAATCGAAGCCCTCGCGGTCTACTTTCTCGGGGATACTGTGGCAGATCAATACGTCACACCCCAAACGAACTGCTAAGGGACAGCTTGCCAGGAACTCCAAATAGGCGGTGCGCACATCTTCGGACTTCGATCCGTACAACTGCTGTATGCCCTCGCGAAACGTCAGATTAAGCATCTTGCCGGATTTCATGATGGCGAAATCCGTCAATTCAGCCAGTTCGTGATTGCTTAAGATGAAGTGAAAGCGATCCGGAAATGCGATCTTGAGATTGGCGACATCTTCCAGCAGTAAATGGGACATGCATCCGCCGGCGGGATAGGTCGGTCCACCATGGCAAACCTCTTGCGTGACGAGGTGACGGCGCGGATTATTCGACAGATCAGCTGTGGCGAGGAGTTTTTCGAAGTTGATTCGATTTCCGTGAAGATCGGCCGCGACGAGGACGTCCTCTCCGTTGTCCTCGTCAAGTTCGATGACGTTACCGACACGTGAAGGACATTCCAGGTTACGCGCAGTCGCCGTGCGCATCATCTCGATCACTTTCTCGACATGCTCGACGGAAGCCACCATGTCGTGAGCGTAGCAGGAGGCGATTGGGCCGTCCACTAATGTTGCCGAACTAGGGAGTCTTCGCTCCATTCGCAACCGTACAACTGTTGCGAGCGGCCTAACTAGACCTCGCCTATTGACGACGAGGTGGTTGGCGGAATGTTGCGGATTCACATTCCCGCATTGCCTCAGTCGCGCCCTATCTTTATGAACCTAGGGAGATTCCGAATATCATGTCGACCGAACAACGACACAGCTTTCGTTGCCCGAGTCCCGATGAGGGACAAAAGGCGGTAATAAAAATTGCCCAACGCGAGGTGGTGGTCGAACTAACCAACCAATCATCCGGTGGCTTCTCGGTGACGGCTAAAGGCGGCCTGCGCATTCGTGAGGGTAAGGTCCTCCTCGTCAGGACTTCCGCGGGCTGGTTTCAGGCCCGCGTGATTCACAAGCAAAAGAGCGGTGGCTGGACAACGCTGGGAATGGTTCGCCTCGCCGACTTGCCAGACCCTCGTGACGCTCGACTCGTAAAGCCGGGTGGGCGTAAGTTCGAAGGTGTTGGCAGCGGATCGACGTCTGCAGGTACATTACTGCTAGTCACAATCATTGCCGGGCTGGGCTTCTGGGGCTTGATGTTGAACTTCACGTGGTTTCGAGGTTCAGATGCTGCAGCAGGGCGGCACGTCGATCTTGGCGCGTATGTAACTCGGGCTTTCGAGCGAGTGCTTCCGACTTGGAAGAAAACATCTTCGACCGGAAGCGATGCCGCAACGACGACCGAATGACTTCGATGCTGCGTGCGGGAAGGCTGCCACACCGGACTCAAGTTGTTCGACCGCGGAAGAACCATTCGGCCCGTTTCCCGATAGTGACGAAGTCTTGTCGCCAGGTTGCGACCTGAAAACGTGAGGGTCGCGCAGGTGCCTGGATTTCCACACAATGGCAGTCAACTCTTCAATTCGTCGATCGATTGCGTTAGAACAGAGACGCACTTTTGGTGGTACAGCTCCAATTCATCCGACGGGAGGATAGACATGAAACTGCTTTTAGCCTTGCTCATCGCAGGACTACTCGGTGTTACGCTTGGCTCGCAGTCCTTCGCCGAAACACCAAACTCGCTGTCGGCGGAAGAACACGATGCGGGATTTGAATTGCTTTTTGACGGAGAGTCGTTCGAGGGTTGGAGGCATGCCGGGAATTGGAAGATCGACGATGGCGTGCTAACGCGGGAAGGAAAGGGCGGAAGCTTGGTTTATTCAGCGAAGAAGATTCCCGACGATTTCGAATTGCGGTTCGACTGGAAAGTCGCCAAAGGTAGCAACAGCGGTGTTTATTACCGTCCCGGACAATACGAGTATCAAATTCTCGACAATGCGGTTCATGTGGACGGCAAGAATCCTCGGACGAGTGCCGCGTCGATTTATTTCTGTATGGCTCCTTCACACGACGCAACAAATCCAGTTGGAGAATGGAACGAAGGGAGAATCGTCTGTAAAGGGACGGTCGTCCAGCATTGGCTGAATGGCACGAAGGTCGTCCATCTTGACTATGCCGACGCAAAGTGGAAGGACAACGTCGAACTGCTGCGACTACGCGGCGGGGACCTTGCGGCACGCGGCGCGAATCTTAGCCTGCAAGATCACGGTGATCCGGTGTGGTATCGAAGCATCAAGCTCCGCACACTTGGTGCCGACGATCAGCTTGACAGCACACCCGTCGTGCCGGCAGAACTCACTGCCGAAGTACAGCGCGAAGAGCAGGCAAAGCTCAAAGGGATTATTGAACGCCGGAGGAAGATAAAGTAACTCACAAGTACTCGCAGACGAGAACAACGATCTCGTGTAACGAAAAAATGCATAAAACTAAAAAAACACAAAAGATGCTTACATCGCAAAGGCGAACTTGCTACCCTGCTTAGGTAGTTGACAAGAAAGTAATGGCAGCAGGCTGCGTTCTGCGGCAAATTGCTTTCTCCATCGCGAGGCAGGGCAGATGTTGGCGTTTAACTTTTTGTTGCAACGGTCAGGTTGCTTCTGCCGTTCAAAGTCGTCGCAAGTATCTACACTTGCTGATTGCGGCAGTTCTGATCGTCAGTGCGGCTCTTAAGACGTCAGGCGTACTGGGACAGGGCACATCTGGCCACTGGTGGCTTCTTCCTGCCGTTCTGTGTGAAGTGGTTTTGGCACTATGGCTCGCGACGGGCCTCTATCCACAACGAGCGACGCAAATTGCAATTGTTGCTTTTGCTCTATTTGCCGGAGTGTCCCTGGGCAAAGCGGTCGCTGGCGAGACATCTTGCGGTTGCTTCGGTAATTTAGAAGTCAATCCGTGGGTTACGTTTGTTGCTGATTGTGGGGCCATTCTGCTTCTTGCTGTTTGTTTGCAAGCCGGACGTCAATCGGAAGAGCGGGCACGTAGGGGACGCGTCATTGCTGCCCTGGCGGTGCTTTGCTTCTTTCCCATGGCGATAGTCATCGGCTCTGGGCTCGACGCCCGGCCTTTCAGGCAAAGCCTAACGGAGGCACAGCAGATCGCGAACGTCTTGCCAGCTGACCTGATGAATGGGGTATGGCAAGTCACTCTAGTGAGGGCGTCATGTCCAGCGTGTTCGTGACACCTTCAGCATAAGCACTTGCGGCGATCGCAAGGGAAGTCCAAGCGATCTCTCCTCATTTTGGGACCAACACAGCCTTGGCTAACGGCCTACTACGAGGGCTTTGACGCTCACTTCATCGTTTCCACAGCCAAGACAAGAGGGATTAAGACACCGCAAGAAGTGTTCATTCAAAACGGCAGAGTTGTCGAAGTACTGGCGACTTCATTAGAAACATGAACGACAAAACATCAAACAGACCATTTTGGATCATCGTAGCTCTCGTTTTGCTGACGGCGACCGTCGGTTACCGCCTGTTCGATTCCAAGGAAAGCTTTGGTGCCTTGAGAGCCGCGCCCGAGACTCTGCACATTGGCCCAGTCGCTCCGGTGTATGAACACCAACACGTGCTTCGCCTGATCAACGATTCGGCAAAACCTGTCGTTATCGATGAATTTGTTAGCTCCTGTACTTGCGCTGACGTCTCGCCAACGCAAATTGTCGTTCCTCCTAATGGGCACGCAGACATTACGCTGACAGTCGATCTGCTCCGATACGTCACGCCAGGGCGAGAACGCAACATCCTAGGCGAGTTGCACGTGTCGCCGCTTGTATCAGGGGATCTGCTGGAAGGCTGGACTGTTGGATTGAATGTCATTCGTCCCAAGATCATCGTGCCTCCTTACGGTAATGTTGACTTTGAGACGGTGTACCCTTCGGAATCGTCAGTATCTTCGGCCAATCAAGTGTTTGTTTTGGACGAGATCGAGGAACGCGATTTAGTGGTCCGTACGGAGTTCGCTTCAGCAAATGGCGTTCGACTTGTACCGCTGGGCGACGGGAATCCCTACTACGATCGATATCACGTGGAGCTTGACTTACCAACACAAGACCGACCGAGTGGGCTTCATCGTTTTGACGTCGCATTCGAAGGACCCAATGATCTTTCGTCCGTTGTTCCTTGCCGCATACGCTTTGATTCGGGCGTTCGTGTACATGTCCGAATCGCCCGCGTACGCTGGTCGACATAGGCGATGAGATCCGCTGGTCTCTGGCCGCGTATCGCGTTGATGGCAAGATCGAGAGCCTGGAAGTCTCACTTGAGGGCCAAGCGAATGTGCCGTCGTTCGAAGTTACAACAAGTCAACTGGAAGAAGACACGTGGCAGGTTGATTGTCGCTTCGTCCCTCACACGTTCGGAAATACCCAGGTCGTGCTGAAACTCGCTGCAATCGTAGATGGTGGCGAGCGAGTTTTGCAGAACGAAACATTTCACTTTTACGTGTCGAAGTCGAATAAGGAGTGATGAAATATATGTTTACACAACTGCTACTCGCAACAGTTTGTCTAGGGCAAGCAGATCCGCAACTGGACGCAGTGCTTGCTGATTGGTCAACACGATATGACCAGTTTGCCTCCGTCGAGTACGAGGTCGAAGGAATGGTCGTAACGACACCGGATTTTGTGGCGGGGTTGGGATCCGGAAAGGATCTGCCCGACAAGCCGCTCCCCATCAAGGTACACGCCAAGCTCGATTTCAAGTCGGGCAGAGCTTGGATGCGACGGGAAGCGTTTCAATGGCAAATCGTTCCCAAAGAGTTTCAGCTCAAGGTTACGGAAACGACCGTCAACGGCGACAGAACGCGAGTAGTAAAGCACTCGCCACCGTCTGAAAAACGCAGTTCCCGGACGTATGAGGGTCCTAGCAAAACTTGGGGGATTCTCCAACTCGATGTGACTCCAATATGGCTGAACAGCGGACTGGTGCCGGTGAGTGGCTTAAGATCGTCTCTCTTTTCACCATCGCCCGACGATGTCCTGCGCAAGTTGAGGCGGATCACAAACAGCCCAGAAAAGAGTGACGGGCGATTTCAATTGGCCGTGCCACCAACGTCTCCAACCAGTCTGCGATATTTGCTCACGTTGGACGGCACGGATCAGAACGTCATTACCGGCGTTGATGCGCGAGACCCTATGGGCATCTAATATCGGAGATTCGACTATCCTATCGCAAGCTCGATGGCGTTAGCGTGGTGGATAAATGGGAAACGGCCGCCTACGACCAGAAAGGCAAGCTCCTTATTCACGAATCGATGCAAGTCAAGCAGTTCCATAAGAACTGCAAGTTCTCCGATGAAACGTTCAATCTGCCCGACGAGGAATAGATTGTGAGGGCAGTTATTTCCCTGTTTTGTCCTGTGAAAGGAGCCTGTTATGAGATACCGAGGTTTTATTGCTGTGTTGTTGGCGGCCGCGCTCGGCGTGCCTGGGTTGGTCGATGGAGAATGTGATTTCGATTGTTATGAGATTGACGTGATGGGTGGCGTGCAGTCCGGTCAGTCGTACTGCTACAACTTTGAATACACGACCGGTCGTCTTGTGTGGTCAGGCGTAGGCGGTGGGATTGGCGGAAATCCGACATCTACTACATGTGAAGATGACGAGAGCCAGCAGGACGTGGAGAAGTATAACGACTGCGATGCCAATTGCGCGTTGGTGCAGATTCCGCAAGAAGTCACGTTAGGTGGAAACAAGGTCGGCACCATTGGCTTCGGGTGCTGGTACTGTAGCGGCTAGATTAAGCACACTCGCCCCACGGTCATCTGCCCGTGCAACGACCGTGGGGACTTCAAATTGGGCTCATACTTTTATGTGTATTGCAAAGTTTATCTTTTGCGTTGGCGTGTTTGGCGTTTCAGTTATTCCAGCTTGGGTCTCTGCTGCGGAGGGCACCAACAGGAAAGTCCGTGAGGCATGGACTAGACAGTTGGACGAACACGCAGGCGTGGCGTACGAAGCCACCGGTGTCAAGCTTGTTTGGAAAGTCGGTCCGAAAGGGCGAACGGTTCATCGCACGGAGCCTGAGATTCGTGTTCTGATGCAGTGTGACAAGCGAAAGTTCCGCTTTGATGTGCGTGAAGCTGAAGACAATGTATCGACACTACATATTCTTGACGAGCGAACGCTTCATACGTCTGTCGCCGCTTCTGCCAACGCGTGGGAGGTAACATCCAATCGATCATTCACCCATGATTCGGACATCCTCTATTTGTATCCGTTTCTAGTTGCTCACGGCGCGGTTCCCATTCCGCCCTACGAAGCAGTTCATATTCGCACTCGCAAACAGCAAGATGCAGAAGATATCTTCGATCTCGCCGGACACGAAGCGACGTTCACATCAGCCGGAACGATGCCAACGTCAACAACCGTGTCTCACAATACGAATGGATTGGTGCAGGATTATGTTGTCACCAGAAACGACCAAAAGGCTCTTGTCGTGAGAAATACGTATCGTCGCGAAAACGACACAGTACGACTGGCGAGATTCTCGGTCATTTTGTTTACCGACACCGGCAATCCGATTGGACGTCTTGATGGCCGCGTGACTAACTGGCAGGCCGATGCAGTGATTCCCATCGAAGCATTCACGCCTCCGCTTCCGCCGCAGGAACAACGCCGAAGTCTGATCAAAGCGTTGCAAAGGACGGCGATAGTAGAACCAGGTATGTCACTTCACGAACTTTCGAATAACTTACAGGTGGCATTCGGGAAAAACATCCAGGTTCGAATCGACCGGGAAGCGTTTGAAAGGCACCCCCGGGTTCGAATTGATCGTTTGAGGTTTGATCCGGGAGAGGTCTCGTTGTCGCGTCTTCTGTTTGACGAGTTGCGGGATAACCATTTGGATTTCTATGTTGCGCCACAGGGCATCGTAATCTTGCCACGAAGTGAGGCATGGACCTATGCAGAAGTCACAGACTATTCGACGAAAGACCACGGGCTCAGTCTCGACGAGTTGCGAAATCACCTATACTAGGTCGCCAAGATGGATGACTGGTCGGATGTCGGCGGTCAGGCGCACTTGATCGTCGACGCAGAGTTAGAAAGCGTTTCGGTATTACACACGCCTTCAGATCACTTACGTTTTGAGGCGGGACTCACTCGAAAAGAGCCATGAATACTCCTCTCGTTGGTGCCATAATTCTTGTCGCTTGCACCGTTCCGCATTTTCTGTCGGGGGCTGATGCGATTCGTCCGTTGCGAGTTGTTAATGTCGAAAGTCCTGAGTCGCGAGTGGATGAAGACGATTCTCAAGATGAGCCACAGTGGGTGATTCTTCACCGTCAAGGCCTGAGCGTATTGGGCGTCGAGTCAGGAATGCGTACAGACGTGAGCGAGTTCTCACGCCAATACTCTGGCTCACACTCCAGCCGGTATTTGACGCCAAGCGGTAAGATCTTCGCTTACGCGCTGACCCGTAAGCAATTGACGGTTGCCCGAGTCAGTGATGGGAAAACAATCGTTCAAGCCAACGCAAACGAATTGGTTGGACATCTGAACTGGCCAACGCAAAGTTTTTTGTCAAATGACGGATCACATCTGTTCACTTTGGCGACACACAATCGCCGGAAACTCATCCGAGTTGACCTACTGCCCACACCGCGAGTAACTGCCACGCAGGAGATTAAGGGAGGCCGGAAGGATGCGTTCACGATGTTTGCGAGTGCCGACGACCCGAGCCTGATCGTGGTCTCGTCGACTGGGGGGCCTGGAATGTTCCGAGTCTTTGACGAAGAACTTAATTTACGTTACAGCAAGAAACTACCTCAACCACTCGGCCCGAATGCCGTTAGTAATCGCCAAGATCCGCTGATCCTCCTCATGCCTGTGCTAGGAAGTCGTTGGCAACTCATCCGCGAAACGAGCGATCAATACACATTGCTTAGTTCCGCAAAACAATGGCGGCCGACTGGTCTTGACACCTCGATTCACTCGGCGGCGATTTCACCCGACGGCAAATATGTCGTGACGGGCCCGGTCCATTTGACGCCCACGATTTCACTCTGGAATGCTGCAGACGGCTCGCTTTTGCGAGAAGTTCAGCTCCTAGGCGGCACGGGCCGGCTGCCATCGGACCATACGATCAAACGATTGGCCTTCTCCAAATCGGGAAGATACCTGACAGCAGGAAACGTTCGAAACGCCTTCCTGCTAGACTTTCAACAGCTAGTCACTGCGGATGATAGCAGCCAATAACGAAGGCGAAAGTGCCCTCCTGGTAGTGGGCTGGTCGCCCAATCCGCCCACCCGAGGAGAACTCTCAGGAGTTCTATCACAAGGCCGAGTCAGAACGCCATCTTCACCGGTGGGAGATGTTCCGCCATTCCGGCGTCGGTACGTTTGAGTTCCGCGATGGTTGCTGCTCGCAACTCGCTAAGTTTGTCGGCGAACTTTCGGTCGAATGCAAGGTTCGTGAGTTCTTCAGGGTCCTTCGCCAAGTCGTACAACTCCTCGATCTCGCCCTCCTTCAGTGTGCGGATGTACTTTAGGCGACCGCTGACCAACGACACCCACCACGGAACGCCGTTCAATTCAAGATCCTCGACGTTGGTCGGCACGACGTTGGTATCCGAACCGTACATGCGACCAGTCAGTGTCGTTAAAACAGGCTCTTTGCGAACCAACTTGGGATTCTTGAGCAACGGTGTCAAATCGCGACCATGCATCTTCCACGGCAGTTCGATACCCGCGAAATTGAAGAAAGTAGGAGCGATGTCGACGCCACCGACGGGTGATTCGCAGACCGCACCTTCAGGCAACAAGCTGGGCATACTGACAATCATCGGCGAGCGAATTGTTGCATCGTAGGGCGCCAGTTTCGTACAGAATCCATGCTGCCCCCAGCCGAAGCCTTGATCCGAGGTAAAGACTACGAGTGTGTTATCCAATTGGTCTGTTTCCTTCAGTGTCGCCATCAGCTTGCCCACTCCTTCGTCGATCGCCAACACGCCTTGATGATACTGTCGTACCCAATCGGTGAGTGTGTTTCCGTGAACGCCTTTCGCACCTTCGACCGTCTTGCCACCGAAAGCGCCGCCCTTCATGACCGGCTCGCCCTTCTCGCCTTTAACCCAGTATTCGATCTTCTGCGCCCAATCAGGTTTGCCGGGTCGGGGCGGAAATATATCAGCAGGCGTTGGAACTTTGAGATCTGCATACTCACTCATGTGGCGATCCGCGGGAGTAAACGGACCATGAACGGCCCCATAACAAACCCATAGATACCATGGCTTCTCCGCGTCGCGATTCTCGCCTCGGATGAAGTTGCTCGCCCACTTCGTGTAATTATCCGTCGTATAACCTTCGACCATCTTCGCTTCGCCGCCGTTGGTCTCGATCAGTTGGTCGTAGTAGTACGCGCCCGAATTGTCGACGTGACGCGGTCGGTTCCAAACGACTTGATAATCCCAGTCTCGCCCAAAGCCTGTGTCCGTGCCGGTGTGCCATTTGCCAACTTGCGCCGTGCAGTAGCCGTTCTCCCGGAAAACGCTTGGCCAAAACGGACACTTCGCCGGATCATATTCACTGCCTGGATACTGCCCGACCATTCGCATTGATTCGACGCCGTAGCTATGACGGCCCGTCAGCATCGTGGCCCGCGACGGCATGCACCACGTGCCGATGTAGGCATGCGTGAAGCGAACACCACGTTTTGCGAGATTGTCGATATTGGGAGTGTTGACCCAATCGAAGGCTTCTGGGTAACAACTGACCGTGCGGTGAGTATGGTCGTCGGTATAGATAAATAGGATATTGGGTGGACTCGGTTTGTCGGCAGCGTGTCCGCTGGACACAAGTGTGAAACCAGACATGATCGCAATGATTGCAAGCAGCAGACGAAGGCGGCGACGGTACATAGCGGGCTCCAGGTTGAATAGTCTCGGCTTTCAAGTCAGTTCGCCAATGTAGTCTGAAGCATGTCCGCTCCGCAAACGAACAAGCCAATATCGACTGGGAGTAACAGGCGAGTTCGACCCGGTCGGGGCAAACTCGGCAATCGGACCAGACAAGCAGGAGCAGAGTCGCTAATATTCGGAACGAGTAGAATTGGGGACGGGGAAGGCGATGGCTGACCAATCGCCAACTTCTCCGGTTGGATCACAGACGAGACAGAGAACAAAAGACATGGCAACAGACCCGACAATCAGCGAAGAGATACAGTACCGATCTGAGGCGGATGAGCTTGCCAACTCGTTGACGCACGGAACCGGCATCCTGCTAAGTCTCGGCGGTGCTGTTCTCATTATCCCCGCGACTCAAGCTGCAAACCTTGGCGTGCGCCTTTCGGTGATCGCCTATGTCGCGTCGCTTGTCGCCGTCTACGGATTCTCGACGGCGTCTCACGCGGTCCGGTCGATGGAGAAAAAGAATCGGCTGCGAGCTTGGGACCAAGGAATGATCTACTTTTTGATCGTCGGGACGTATACGCCGTTCATCGCCACTTATCTTCCGCCAACGCAAGCCGGATTGCTCACGGTCGTGTTGTGGCTCGCCGCGGGGATTGGATTCTGGTTGAAGGTTGTCGTTAAGCACCGCGTCAACGCGTTCTCAAGTTGGAGTTATCTCGCCCTCGGCTGGTTGCCAGTGTTGCCGTTAATTGGACACGTTCCACTGGGCTGCGTCATGTGGATGGCAATTGGCGGCATGAGCTATACGGTGGGAGTAATTTTCCTCATGCTCGATGTCCGCGTCAGCTTCTTTCACGCGATCTGGCACATTCTGGTGATCGTTGCGAGCGCATGCCACTTCTACGCGATTCTTGCCTACGTCGTCGCGTAGCTACGCATTACTCCAAATCGGAATCAAAGACGCGCACCTTGGCCCAACTGTCTCGATTCGTTTCGATGAACGTTTCGTGACGTTGATGCACCTGATAGTTATCTTGCGCTTCGCGATTCTCGAAGACGAGCTGAAGGGCGACATGGAATTCTTTGTCATTGACTTCGCGGTCCAAATCAGGGACTCGCGTTCCGGCGGCGAATAAAACGGTTCCCGGATGTCCTGATAAATGTTCTTTGCAGGAATCGATTAGCCGTCGACTAGCTTCTTCCGAGTTGTCCTTCAGCGTGAAATAGACCATATGTCCGAGCATCATGCGTCGCGGCTGAACGCCGCCTCCTTCGTGATTAATCTTCTGCAGGTGTTTCTTCTTCGTCGCTCGATTCCTCGGACTCGCTGTCCGAAGCGGCTTCCGACTCCGGCGATACGACTTCAGGACTTGGGGCAGGTTGATTGCGTCCAATACGCCCATCGACGGATTGGCGCTCTTTGCGATTAAGGCCAGCACTGTCCATTAGCGACGAACCTAGGATATCTTCGAGGTCACCACCATCCGGCGGTGGGCCAACCGCGCCCAGGTCTGCCGGAACATAGTTTATCTCGTACTCGAATTTTGCGACCGAGAGAACGTCGCGTGGATCGAGGCGACGCTTCGTGACGCGGTAACCATTGACGCGCGTCCCGTTACGGCTGTTCAGATCCTTCACAAACCAATAGCCACTTTCCAGTGTCATCTCGCAGTGATGAGCCGAAATATTCCCAAAGCGAAGCACCACGTCGCAGCTCTCGCGACGACCGATCATTAGGTTCTTCTTCAGCAGCGGGATCGGATCGCCGCCGCCTTTTGGAATCAATTCGCCATACTGTGTTAGTTCAGCCATCTGAAGCTTACCTTCGCGGAGCTTGTTAGGTCGGAGCAGCTTGCGTAAGATGCTCGCTTGAGCGTCGTACCGGTTGTCGTGCCGGAAACGCGTTTATGCCAGCCACTTAGAATCTAAATGAGGGCTTTCGTGGAGTCAACGTGCGACCATTCAAGTCGGGACTCGGTCGTATATGATTGGCGTGCCGCAGGCTTGCGCTACTACTCGTACAACTTTCACCTGAGACAGAAGTACGGGTACAGGGTGCAACGCGTGAGTATCGACGCGGGGTTCACTTGCCCGAATGTTGACGGCACGATCACCACAGGTGGTTGCAACTTCTGCGACAACCGGAGCTTCAGTCCCAGCCGCCGCGTCCGCCGTGAAAACATTCTCGACCAGATTGACGCTGGCATCTCGCGTCTGAAGCGTCGTTATAACTGCGATCACTTCACCGCCTATTTCCAGCCCGCCACGAACACTTACGCACCGGTCGAGCGTTTGAGACCAGTGTATGAAGCCGCGCTGTCACATCCTAAAGTCGTTGGAATGGCGATCGGAACACGCTCCGATTGTGTCCCGGATAATGTACTTGACTTGTTGGAAGAGATAGGGGGACGGACTTATTTGACCGTCGAGTACGGCATGCAGACGATGCACGATCGAACACTGGACTGGATGAATCGCGGGCACCATCATGATTCCTTCTTGGATGCTGTACAACGAAGTAAGAATCGCGGATTTGAGATTTGTGCTCATGTGATCTTTGGCTTTCCGGGTGAGACCCACGAAGATATGCTCGCGACAATTCGCGAGCTGAGTCGCATCGGAGTTGACTCCGTAAAGCTTCACAATCTATACGCCGTCAAGCGGACGCCGCTCGCCGAGCTTGTTGAAAGTGGCGAAGTCGAACTGATCGCCCGCGACGATTACATTCGAGTTCTCGTCGACGCGTTGGAGATGTTGCCAGCTTCAACGATCGTCGAGCGAATCAGTGGCGATGCGCCACCAGACTACTTCGTCGGCCCGCCATGGTGCCTGGACAAACCTGCAGTGCGGAAAGCACTCGACGATGAACTTGAACGACGAGATAGTTGTCAGGGAAAGTTCGCTTCAATCAATCCGGCATGCCACGAGGATGACTAGACGACCAAGCGTTCTTGAATCACTCCCAAGATGCCTCTGGCGACCTCGCCCTTGCTGCCCTGCAGAGCTTCTACCACGTCACCGTTCGGCGCAATGATCTCGACCGAACTCTCTGCCGCGTCCATTGCTTCAGGGCCATTGAGGACCATGAAGTCGCAGCTTTTGCGTTCCAGCTTCGTGAGTGCGCGAAAACGTTGGTCCTCCGTTTCCAAAGCGAAACCGACCATCCATTGGTCGTCGCGTCGGTTCTGTCCCAATGTCGCGATGACGTCGGGTGTTTCGACTAAGTGCAGCGTGATGGGTTCGCCCGTCTTCGCGATCTTCTGTGATTCGACGCGGTGCGGGCGGTAGTCGCAGGGCGCAGCGGCTGCGATCACGCCATCACAATTCGGAAACAATCGTTCCGCTGCTTCGAGCAATTCTTCTGTCGAGATGACGGGAATGAGTTCAACTGCGTCCGGATACTCGACCACCACCGGCCCGCTGATAATCACAACCTCATGTCCATGGGCAAGGCATGCCTCGGCCAAGGCTTTCCCCATTCGACCACTTGACCCGTTCGTTAAATATCGAACGGGATCGAGATACTGACGTGTCGGGCCAGACGTGATTAGGATGCGAGCCATGCGAATAAGCTTCGTGTTCCGGCCTACTTTAGTCGAAGGCCTTGTCAATCGCAGACTGGAGTTTCTCGGGCGCTGCCATCCGTCCAACGCCCTTCTTGCGACAGCTCAACCAGCCTTCATCCGGATCGACGATCTCAATGCCATCATCGCGAAGCTGCTTTAAGTTGCGCTGAACGACGGCCTTTTCCCACATCTCGCAGTTCATGGCGGGAGCGATCATGATCTTACCTGGAAACGCCAGATAGAGTGTCGAGACAAGATCGTCGGCCAGCCCATTGGCGGCCTTTGCCATGAAGTTCGCCGTGGCCGGAGCGACGCAAAACAAATCGGCGCGCTCCGCAAATGCGATGTGAGCCCCCAACGGATGAGCTGCGTCGTCGAAGATTTCTGAAGCAACAGAACGTCCAGTCAACGCGGCGAAAGTGGCCTGGCCGACGAACTGCGTCGCCGCCTTCGTCATCACAACCGTCACGCCGTGGCCAGCCTGTACAAGTTGGCTGACCAAGACCGCGGTCTTGTACGAGGCGATGCCGCCCGAGACGCCAATGAGGATCTCACGGCTCATCATTCGAGCCCCCTAAACAGGAAGCGGATTGATGTCTGGCCCAGCGCTACCCTCCTGGAGGTCGCCAGTGATTTTCACTTCGTTCGACGAGTCGAGGAAGATTTTGTCTTGCAGGACTTCCTGAAGTACGACTTCCATCTTGGCCGCTTCGTTATCTAGGACAACCAAAGGGCGGCTGCCCGCGTTCAACTGTACAAGCCGCTTTTGAATTAGCGTCGACAGCTTGAACCGACCGCCAACTTTGTTAACGATCGCTTCCTCTTTTAACTCTTCAAACATCTCATTCTCCGCTCGTCAGGATTTTGCAGATATCTTCAACCGCTTGGTCAACCGTGTTGTTGACGACTTCGTGTTTGTACTTGTCCAGGTATGCCATCTCGCGTCGCGCCACATCGAGTCGTCGCGTGATGGATTCTTCCGTCTCCGTTCCTCGATCCCGTAGTCGTCGTTCGAGTTCCTCGTCGCTTCCGGGATGAAGGAAGATGGTGATTGCATCAGGATGCCTCTCTAAAACCGTCATCGCACCTTCCACATCGATCTCTAAAACTACCCATTTCCCCGCTGTTAGGCCAGCGGCCACCGATTTGGTGAGGGTCCCGTAATAGTCACCGCAGCTGAATACTTCCTTCCACTCAAGGAATTCGTCATTCTCTCGACGTCTAAAAAACTCCTTTTCAGACAGAAAGCGATAATCAACGCCATCCGTCTCGCCCGGCCGGGGCTGTCGAGTTGTTGCCGAGACGCTCAACTCCAACGGCAATGCGCTATTGACGAGCACTTGCTTCAGCACCGTCGACTTTCCTGCGCCAGACGGGCCTGAAATGATCACCAACTTGCCAGGCTTGACCGTTTCCATCTACTCGACGTTCTGAATCATTTCTCGGATGCGTTCAATCGCCGCTTTTATATCGATGACATGACGACCAATCGCAGCATCGTTCGCCTTCGAACCGATCGTGTTTGTCTCGCGAAACATTTCTTGTGTAATGAATTCAAGTTTACGGCCACTGCTCTGGTCTAATCCCATGATCTCTTCGAATTGCTCAAGATGATGCCGCAAACGCACCACTTCTTCAGAGATGTCACTACGCTCCGAGAACAGTCCGACTTCCCGAATCACGTCGGCAGGTTCAACTCGAACTTCGAATTCGGCGAGCAACTTAGTCATTCGCTCCGTCAAACGTTGTTGGTATCCCTCGACAACCAAAGGGGCTCGTTCCGCGATGCATTCCAACTCTTTACTGATCGACTGGCACTGTAACGACATGTCGGATGCCATCGCAGCTCCTTCGTCGGTCCGCATCTTGGTCAGCCCTTCAAGTGCCTGAACCAGAGTCCGTTCAACCATGGGCCATTCGGCGTCGGTGTCGACATTTCGCGAGACACGTTCGTCCACCACGCCGGGGAGCGCTAACAGGGACTCCAACGTGACGTCTGCAGCCAGTTTAAGCCGCTCGGCGACCGTCGTAAGTTGCTTCTGGTAGCTGGCCAACGCCATCTCGTTCAACTGAAAATCATCAGCCACCATTTCGCGGTCAACGCGCAAGTCGAGTTGAGCGGTTCCGCGTCGAACGTAGCGGCGAACGACTTCGTCGATGCGAGGCTCGAGCGGGCCGTATCCGTCGCTTGTACGCAGTGCCAACTTGAAATAGCGGCTGTTGACCGTACGAACTTCGACCGCAACGGAGACACCATCTTCGGAGACATGGGCCGACCCTTGGCCGGTCATGCTAAGCAACAAATCAGCGTCCTTTCACAAGGGACATGACACAACACGAAAAGCAACCGAACGCGAACGTCCTATCGACGCTACTCGCTCGCCTCCGGAGACACTTCCTTTTCGGGGGTTGCTTCGGTCGACTCAGCTGCAGGTGGGTTGGCCGCTTCGGTTGCCGATGGTTCTGATGCGGCAGGAGCTTCCGGTGGTGTGGCAGCTTCTTCAGTGGCGGCAGGGGCAGGAGCATCGGTGGTTGCTTCCGGTTCAGTTGTCTCGGAAGCAGGCTCGACGGGCGTCACGTCAGTTTCGATGTCCGCCGCGGGAGTGTCAGCGATCTCGCCCGGCAGCTCTTCCGGGGCATCTGTCGAAAGCGAAGGAACGGAGGGCGCGAAACTTGTCTCGTCCGTATCGCCAAATACCGTCTCGGGTGTGTTTAAAACCTTGATCGCCGAAACGGAGAGAATGATCCAGAACGCAGCGACACCAATCGTGATGCGTGTGAACAAGTCACCGGCCTTCGAGCCGAACGCACTTTGTCCGCCCATGCCTCCGAGGGCACCGGTCAGGCCGCCGCCGCGACCTCGTTGGACGAGTACGAGAAGAATCAAAAACACGGCTGTCAGCAAAGACAGTGTCATGAACACAAACTGCATGGTGAACGGTCCTTGTTGAATTGGCGACTTTCGATCCGTCGAACTATTTTGCCGCTGCGATGATTCCTAAAAAGCTGTCTACCTTCAACGAAGCGCCTCCGACGAGGGCTCCGTCGATATTCGGCTGGCCGAGCAATTCGCCAGCGTTATCCGGCTTGACGCTGCCGCCATATTGGATCCGTACGGCAGCCGCAACCTCAGGATTGTAGCGAGTTTCCAGCAATCTGCGAAGATCGGCATGAACCTCCTCGGCCTGCTCCGGCGTCGCAACTTTGCCAGTCCCGATGGCCCAAACCGGTTCGTACGCGATCACGACACCGCCCATCTGTTCGTTCGACAGGCCGGCCAGCGAGCCTTCGCACTGCTGTTGGACAACGGACTGTGTATCGCCAGCTTCTCGCTCTTTGAGTGTTTCGCCAACGCAGACGATCGGCACCAATCCCGCGGCTAGAGCCGCGTGGACCTTGCTATTTACCTCTTCGTCGGTTTCACCGAGGATGTGTCGTCGCTCGCTGTGGCCGAGAATGACGTACTTGCAACCCAAGTCGAGCAACATACTTGCGCTGATTTCACCGGTGAAAGCGCCATTCGCCTCGTGGTACATATTTTGGGCGCTGAGGCCCACCGACGAGCCTTGGCTGACTTGGCTGACCGCGTCCAAATAGCAGCTCGCTGGAGCAACTGCCACCTCGACATCGGTCGTGCCGAGTTGGTCGACGATTCCCCGGGCCAAAGCCACAGACTCTTCGCGGGATAGGTTCATCTTCCAGTTACCGGCGATGAAGGGACGTCTCACGAATGGGCTCCTGGTACGAATTAGGTAGTGGCGGCTTCCAGCCGCCACATCCGAGCGTGACTATGGCGGCTGGAAGCCACCACTACGGCGGGGCGGGAATCATGCAAACCGCAGAGTTTAGCAGATAGCGTCGCATTCCGTCGAGGGCGTGAAATCGGTTCAGATTGACAGGCTGTGTGTGCCGACGACAGAATACAGGTCACGCCAGCTATCCCCATTCCAGCCTTGGATTCTCAGCATGAAGCCGATTCGTTGTCGCGGCCCCCTTTCTCGACGCAACTTCCTTCAAGCCGGCGCGCTTGGTGTTGGTGGAGTGAGCTTAGCCGACGTCATGCAAGCGCGAGCTGCCACGGGTGCATCCTCTCTCGAACCAGACACGTCCGTCATCTTCATCTGGCTTCCCGGCGGCCCCTCGCACATGGAGACTTACGATATGAAGCCGGATGCTCCGGCGGACTATCGAGGCATCTTTCGTCCAATCAACACTAATGTCTCTGGGATTGACGTTTGCGAACTACTTCCGTTGCACGCCAAGATCGCGGACAAGTTCACGCTGATTCGGTCTATCTCGCATGGATTCGCCGATCACGGTGGTGGACACAAGCGGTTTCTGACCGGTCGCAAGCCGAAGACGCCCGTCGGCACGATTAACGATGCCCCGGCGGTCGGTTCGATCGTCGCCAAATCGCGAGAGGGGCGCAATGTCGGCGTTCCGAATTATGTTTCAGGAGCCGCCAACGGACGGCACGGCATTGACGTCTTTGCCTTCGGCAGCGCTTACCTCGGTAACGACACGCACCCGTTCGTCATTCCTGGCGATCCTAGCGAGCCAGGCTTCAAGGTTCAGAATCTAACGCTCGACTCGTCGCTGTCCGAGCGACTCGACAACCGCGCCGAACTGCTTCGCGAATTTGATCGTTTCCGTAAACACGTCGAAAGTGACGATGTTGCGACGGCGATGGACAGCTTCCAACGACGCGCTGTCGATCTGCTGACCAGCGACAAAGCACGCAATGCCTTTGATCTCTCACAAGAACCTGACGAACTGCGAGATCGCTACGGTCGTCATGCCTGGGGACAACGAGCACTTCTCGCGCGGCGGTTGATCGAGGCGGGCTCGAGCTTCGTCACGATGGTCATGGAGAATCCGTATCAGTCCGGCGTCGAGCGATTGAAGCAAGGCGTCTACAACTGGGACTCACACGCTGTCAACTGTCACTTGTTCGACGATTTGAAGGCGCGTGCTCCGATCTACGACCAAGCCGTGACCGCTCTTGTCGAAGATGTTCACAATCGCGGGCTCGATAAGAAATGTTTGGTTATCGTCACCGGCGAGTTTGGTCGCACGCCACGCATCTCAAATTCAATTGGGACGCAAACCGGTGTCATGCAGCCTGGGCGAGATCATTGGCCGCAAGCGATGTCGATGCTTGTGACTGGCGGCGGGATGAAAACCGGACAAGTCGTTGGCTCGACGAATTGGAAAGGCGAACATCCGCAAGACCGTCCGCTAACACCAAACGATCTGTGGTCGACGGTCTATCGCCATCTTGGCATCAATCAAGAACACTCGTTCCCCGATCACAGCGGTCGCCCGATGCCGATCCTCCCATTCGGTGAGCCGATCGAAGAGCTGCTCTGATTCGTAGCTATCACTCTTCGTGTGATGAGCATATCGGCGTATTTCGCTTAAGAATCCGTGGCGTAAGTGTGTCGGTGACGTGCTTGTGGGGCTGACCACTTGGAAAGTGATGGCTACGACGATCCGAGATGGGCACGACGGGCGGGGTAGTTAGGATCGCTTTCCTGCGATCTTGGTTGGAATGCTCAACAGCAACGTGCCGCAAGCAACGTACAGCGTCTTTCGATCTTTGCCACCGAACGTACAGTTCGTGATCGTGTCTTCCGGGGTCTCGCGATAGGCAAGTAACTTGCCCTCTGGCGAGATGACGTGGATGCCGGGTTTGGTGTCGAGCGTTTCGCTCGTCTTGCGAGTCTTATGTAATCCCGCCGCGACGTAGAGGTTTCCTTTGGCATCAATACACATCCCATCGCCACTGCGACCGGGATAGAAATCTATCAGAACTCGTCCGTTTGAGACACTTCCGTCTGCGTTCAGATCGTAAGCGCGGATGTCTCGATGATGGTCGGCCTCGGGGTGAGCTTCGATCAAGTAAAGTTTCTTGTTGTCCGGCGAAGTCACGATGCCGTTGGGCATGTGAATGTCCGGCCAGGCCAATATCTGGTGAAGCGAACCATCGGGATCGATGCGGTAAACCGCCTTGAGGTTCTCGCCCTCTGGATCTTCGTTGGCGGATCGTGAAGTGAAATAGATACGGCCCTGACCGTCCATGCATAAGTCATTCGGCTTCGCTAAGCGTTTGCCTTTGTAACCTTCCGCGAGTACTTCAATCTCGCCCGTCTTTGCATCGGTCCTGGTCACGCGAGCTGTTCCGCCTTCGCACGCGAGCAAGCTGCCGTCCGGCGCGAAGTACAATCCATTGGTCTCATTCGAATTCTCTCGAAATACCGACAACTGCTTCGTGCGTGGATCCCACTTCAAGATCTTGCTAACGGGAACGTTCGTGAACAGGACGTTTCCGTCTGGTGCCGCGGCTGGCCCCTCGGTAAAGATCGTCTCATCTTCCACCTTTGCCAAGACTTCGACAGGACCAAGATAGTCATCCGTACTCAACGCAGAATAGTCAGCCGCGGTTGCAGGCCTCGAATGCGCGAAACCTGCGGACACAACCGCGGCCGTTGTGACAGTGCTTTGTTGCAGGAAACGACGACGATTAGGTTTGTGGCGAGGCATGATGCAAGTTCCGTTACGCGCTTCGAAAGGGAAAGCCAAACGGATCATAACGTCCGAGTGTGCAGGCCAGCAACCTGTCTCATCGACGGGGGAGCGGATGTTGAACTAGCCGATCGAGGAGTCACTAGCAAGTCCCGATGATTATTCGATCGTCCAAGTGGCTGGAACGATGTCGGCACCAGGGGAGCCATTCTCGATGTAAACGGAGAATTCTTGAACGGCATCGTTAACCGTTCCACGACCTACGATCTTTACGGCTCCGTTCGAGGGCGACGCGAGATCGCCCGAGTTGGCAACGAGCTTCCACTGGAACAAACCTGCACCGCAAGTTATCGGCACCTCCCAAGTATCGTGAGTATAGGCAGTACGCCAAGCGGGAGCATCCGTGAGCTTCGCCATCGATTGTTCAATCGCTGACTGCGCAAGAAGCGTTGCCTCCGTCAAATCGAAGCCAGCTGTCGCGGCGCGTCGATTGATTCGTATTAGCGAGACGGACATCATGCCAATGATCGTCAGAATGACTGCCACGCCAAGGACCGCGACGTAGATGGTTCCGCGACGCTGACGTGGTCGGCAGCGGTTATCTCGACTGAGAGTTGAGGCGTATCTCATTTTAAGGGCTCTCGGCGTGATTGATGATGTTGACTCCACCCGATACGCCTACATCGGAACTGTCTCCGATTTGGAGTTTACAGTCGGCCCACGTTAGGTAGGTGACCTCGCCAGAACCGACCGGCTCCTGTTCCATGACGCCCGCACTTGATCGTAACGCGATAAGGGTTGTCAGCGCACCGCTGGGCGAAGTTGCGGAAACGGTGATTCTCTTCAGCCCTTGATCCGTTCCTATGATGGCATGAGGGTCGTTCTTATTGACCCAATCCGCGGTCACACTACGTGTCCAACCGTGATAGCTAGTCAGCACGTTGCCGCTCTTATCCTCCGGCGGGCTCTTGCTCCAAGTGTCGTAGTCATCCACATCGTCCCAGTCCTCACGTGTCGAAATCCCTTCCCCCGAGTCAGTGCCAATCGGTTCGCCGGCAAGTTGGGGATCTTCGTACCGTGCCTGGAGCGCTTCAGTCATCAACTGTTGCGCCAAAGCTCGACCATCATGTAACTCGACGTTGGCGATGCGCGATCGTAGCGAGGCTCCGACGTTATTCATGGCCGGAACCAACATTAGACCAACGATCAACGTCGCCATGACAACTTCCGTCATGCTGCTTCCGCAACGGTGATGTCGTGTCCTATTGAATTGTGTGGGCATGGGCATCCTCGATGGCTGTTCTTCCTTTACGGGCTAGTTCCGGGAGCGATCGCGATCGTAACCACAACCGCCTCTTCTGATGAAGTGAGGCTGAAGGCGGAAGTGCCGCTACTGCCAGCAAGAGGTTGTACGACGTAACCCGCCGCGCCTGAACAGCTTTCCAGTCCCGTGCCGCTCCGGTCCGCCGTGATCGCCGTATGATCTGCCAGCCCTGGTGCGTCGATGGTTATATCGTCATCATCGAAGCCTCCGATCCGCAGAATCAGTGCGTTGTCGACCGTCGACACCACAGCGCTCGAAGTCGGTGTTGCCGACGTTTCTTTGTCGTCTGTCATGGCGTTAATTGGCGCGAGTGGGTCGTGCCCAGTGAACCGCATGACCCATCCGTACGCCTGCTCGCCGGATGCCCAATCGAATTGATACGTTCCCGCTTCGCTAGACGCCAATTTCCACCAAACCCCTAACGTAACTTTGCTCGACCTGTGACCAATCACGAGTTCCGTCCATCCCGCAGGAGGAATCAGGTCGCCAACCGTGTTACCGTCCGTAACGACGGCGGCAATCAACAGATCATCATCCGCCGTTCCAGGTGGTACGTCGATCGCAAGAGAAATAACGTTCGACGATTCGGAGGCTTCGGTGAATTCTTGAAAGACCGCCCCACTGCCACCTCCCATCGATCGCTCCAGAAAGCTGAGATCAAACTCATGCACGTCCTCGGCGATCGTGGCCGCCGGGCCGCCGTTGTATTCATAGAGCAGCGGCGCGCCCGCCGTGCCGGTCCATGAGTAACGAATGGTTTCAGGAAAAGTGTCGCCATCTCGGTCGGGAACCGTGAACGTAACTGCGTTCGCCGTTTTCTCGGTAAAAGTTTTCGCAAGTCTTAGATCTCGCAGCACCTCCGCGAGAACTTCAGATCCCTCGTTACGACGTTTTACGTCACCTGTACCATCCAGCGAAGAAGAGGCAATGAACAGCGCGGACATGAGTCCCACCATCAGGAGCGACGAGGCAACGACGCTCACCATGAGTTCAAGTAAGGTAAAGCCGTGCGCTGGACCCGGCGTCTGTGCGTCGTGCTTCCGCATCAATTGACACTCGCCTTTCCAGTGGTCGCGTCGATGGTGACTGTCCGCTCTTCATCACCAGCCACGACGGTGACCGAACCTCCTACGTCCGGCTTTCCGTACTGGTCGAACGTCACGGAATCACCGCCTACCAAATCGACAAGTGTCAGTTCCGCTGGGTAGCCCGTGCGACTCAGGTCTATCTCGTACTCGTCCGTTGAGTGGTCCGGGTCATCCATTCCAACCAAGACATACTTGTCCGTGCTCACGGTGAACTGGACCGTCTGCGAAGCGGACGTCGCCTGCGCGTGTTTCCGAGCCAGTGCGAGATCTGCCGTGATACGCAATGCCGCAGCCTCGACACGATACTGGTCCATGGAATCGGAATATTTTGGAACGGCGACTGCCGCCATAATCGAGAGAACCAACACGACGATGACTAGCTCGGCGAACGTGAATCCGCGAACTTGGCTAGTTCGTCTCTTTCGTGATGATCGGTTCATGTCGATTATGCCGGCAGAAACATCGAGACGCAGTAGTCAACGCTTGCTCCATTGAAACCATAGCATTCCCCGGCGAAACGACTCGGAATGATCTACGCTAAAGAGGAGAAACTTTGGCCGTTGTGTACGTGCATTGCGGGGAGACTCTAAGACATGCCGCCGTTCGTCAGTTTACAACACTCGCTATGAATCGTCTTGCCGAGAAAACAATCGAGCTGTTTGGCGTGGACTTGAGGTCGCTGGCGGCTTTTCGAATTGGCGCGGCGGGCGTGTTGTTGCTCGACCTGTGGTATCGCGGGCAAGAGATCACCGCCTATTTTACAGATGCCGGTGTTTTGCCGCGTACCGGACGAATCGACATCCTTGAAGCCGGTGACCAGTTTGGTTTTCGCCATACTTGGTCGCTGCATCTGATGAGCGGCGAGTATTGGGCGCAACTCGCCTTGATGCTGTTGGCTGCGATTTTTGCGAGCTGGTTGATGATCGGATACCGCACGCGGTTGGCCGCTATTGTCAGCTGGATCTTGCTGATGTCGTTGGATGGGCGAAACCCAATCATCCTGAACAGCGGTGACGTGCTATTGCGTTCGATGTTGCTGTGGAGCTTGTTTCTCCCGCTCGGAGCCCGATTCAGCGTCGATGCGTGGCGAGCTGGGAAGGAGCATCAATCACCGACGCGAGTTATCTCGATGGCGTCCGTCGCCCTGCTGCTTCAGTTGTGCATGATGTATTGGTTCTCGACGGTCTTCAAAATGAAGTCGTTGGACGACATGACTTCGCCTTGGACGGGTGATTACTCGGCGGTGTACTACGCGCTCAACTGCGACGCTTTTATCACCCGAGCTGGACTCTGGGTTCGGCAGTACCCAGTGACGATGCAATTCTTGACCGGGTTCTCGTTGTGGTTCGAGATTGTAGGCCCGGCACTCGCTTTCTTGCCTTGCTTTACCAAATGGTGGCGCGGTGGCGTGGTGGCGGCATTTGTCGCCTTTCACGTTGGGCTCAGCCTTTGTTTGACGATCGGGCTGTTTCCGGTGATTTGTATTGTTAGCTGGCTGGTGTTTCTTCCAAGCGAGTTTTGGGAATGGGCAACTCGCCGAACGGGGATCGTCAGCCCGCTGATTGAATCGGTCGTCCGGTGGACCAAAGGGCTCGCTGCGCCCGCTCGTTACTCGTTCAATCGCCCGGAGACCCCCTCGTCCCGAAGGCATTGGCTCGTCGAATGTGGCGTCACGTGTCTGCTCGTTTACGTGGTGATGTGGAATGTACGAGAAACCGATTTCAAGTACTGGGAGCCGCGTCTGCTGTCGCGGAATTGGAATGCACCAGCTCGCATTCTGGGTCTCGACCAAAACTGGTCCATGTTCGCTCCGTTGCCGCGAACAGAAGATGGATGGCTGGTGATGGAAGGGACGCTTCGCGACGGATCGAAGGTAAACCTGTGGGAGTTCGACGAAGCCTTGCCGTGGTCCAAACCGCCTCTCGTCAGTGCAACTTATCGCACGCAACGTTGGCGGAAGTATCTCGATAACCTGACGACAGAAGGCTTTGCCGCTCATCGAATGTACTTCAGCGAATGGCTCGCGCGGCGTTGGAACGAGCAAAACGCGGTCAAAGATAAGACGCGCGAAGTTCATCGAGTTGAACTGAGTCACCGCATCGAGGTGACTCCGCCGCCTGGCGACCCAATTCCAGATCCGGAGACACGCGTTCTTTGGACTTGGTACTTCGAATAGGCTCGGCTGATTCACAAGCTGCAACTCTGCGTTGATGCGTTAACTCAACGTCTGATGTCGCAGCCCGTTGTCCGCGGGCAACATTCTGTCGCGTCTCGCACTGCTGGCCTTTCCCTGCTTCGCCAGTAAGTCGTTGAGAGTGCATGGGTTGGGACCCCTCACGAAAGGCCATCACGCCAAGCGGTACGGCGCCTGCATTTGGAGACGTTCGGCCTCTAGATGGTCTGGAGGGCGGGTGGAGGATTGCGCAGGTGTGCAACCTTCAGTGTTGGGAACCCCCAATTCTTAGGAGAATCGAGAGAATGGCACGTTTCAAGTTAGAGAGACTCGAAGAGCGGATCGCTCCCAGTAAATTGCACTGGGGCGGTGGCTCTGGCAGTCGCAGTGGCTCGGGCTCGAAGAGCAAGAGCGGCTCTGGCTCGAAGTCGAAGAGCGGAAGCAAATCGAAATCGAAGAGCAAGAGCCGATCGAAATCGAAGAGCCGTAGCAAATCGAAATCGAAGAGCAAGAGCCGATCGAAATCGAAGAGCCGTAGCAAATCGAAATCGAAGAGCAAGAGCCGATCGAAATCGAAGAGCCGTAGCAAATCGAAATCGAAGAGCAAGAGCCGATCGAAATCGAAGAGCCGTAGCAAATCGAAATCGAAGAGCAAGAGCCGATCGAAATCGAAGAGCCGTAGCAAATCGAAGTCAAAGAGCAAGAGCCGATCGAAATCGAAGAGCAAGAGCAAGTCGAAGTCCAAGAGCAAGGGGCACAAGGACAACGGCCATGGCAACGGCGATGACGACGCGCCTGGAAATTCCGAGAACCATAACAATGCCGAAAACGCCGGCGGTAACGCTGACAATACCAGCGATTCACCTGGCAACAGCGGCAGCAACGGCAATCCTAACCGGTAGGTTTGGGCAGCCTTAAGGAATTGAGAAAGGTTCCTTCGCGGCTCATTCGGCGCGAGTGCTGGTAGTCAGGCCCATTGCCGCTACCAGCCTCCGCCGTCTGCCGCACCAGCACTTATTCAAACTCGTACTCAATGAGAAACGTTTCCAAAGGAGAAAGACTCGCATGTCCGACCTATCGAAAAAAGATTGTTCACGCTGCAATCGCGGGAAAGGCGAGGCATTTTGGTGCCTCAAGAACCGTTACGTCTTCGACGTGGATATGGCACGCGAGTTCGTACACGACGGCAACCATGAAATGATGGAATTGGAACCGGAAGACGTCGTTTATTCAGTTGACCGGTGTGAAGTGAACGAAGGTCACCTTCCACACGTCGATCCCAGCATTCCCGGAATCGTTGCCCACATTTTCTACCCCAATGACGATGGCGAGATCGTTCACGGCCATCGTGTCATCGACGGTCATCACCGAGCGGCGAGATGCTTGCAGCTTGGGATCCCATTTCCGATTTACGTTCTTTCCGAAAGGGAGAGCGTCAAAATTCTGATCAAGGCACCGGAAGGAGCTCGCCCCGGCAAGCAGTACGACCCGGACGTCCAAGAGGCTCGCGAAGCACGCAAACGCAAGAAAGCCCGCCGTAAAAAGGCCAAGGCCAGCAAGCGTCGCGTCAAAGTCGCTTAGCTCTCTAACAACAATCGCCTCTCAGCAACCTCCAATTATGCCTACTTTCGACGAAATCGCGCCCCAGCTCGCAGCGGACATTATTGTCCGACCTGCCGAGGAGCCCGGGCGCAACGTCGTCAAAAATCCTAGGAAGAAGACCTATTTGCAGCTTGGCGAACAAGAGTCGTTCTTGCTCTCGCATTTGGATGGCAAATCATCGTATCGGCACATCACCGAGTCGTTCCGGAATCGGTTCCAAGAGCCGCTGACGTGCGAGGACATCAAAGACTTCATCAAGATGGCGAAGGATGAAGGCCTGCTCGCAAAGAGACGGTCATCGAGTGACGGCGAATGTGGAACTGACGCGGAACGTGCGACGAGTTTGAGCGGATTCGTTCGTCTTTGCGTGAAACAAGCTCGCAGGCAAAGTCCCTTTTTCTTTCGCGTCGCGTTGTTCGATCCGGATGCGACACTTAATTGGTTGGAACCACGAACGCGATGGTTGTTCAGTCGCGGCCTAGCGATCGCGGCGGCAGTTGGGTTCGTGATGGCTTTTGTCTTGACTTGGGCCAATAGCGATGAATTGATTACGCAGTTCACGGCGCAGTTCGGCTGGCGGATGGTGGCGTTGGCATTGCTTACCACAATTTTGGTAACGATCTGTCACGAATTCGGACACGGACTGGCGTGCAAGCGATACGGCGGCGAAGTCCGCGAGATGGGTGCGCTGTGGATCTTCTTCACGCCATGTTTGTTTTGCAATGTATCCGATGCTTGGCTGTTCGCCAGTCGTTGGCGGCGGCTCCTCGTGAGCATGGCAGGTACCTACATTGATTTACTGATCTGGATTGTGTCAGTCTTCGTTTGGCGAGTGACCGCACAACACACCGCACTCAACTACATGTCCTGGATTGTCGTGACGACATGTGGTCTGCGCGTTCTTTTCAACGTCAATCCCTTAATGCGACTCGATGGTTACTACGCGCTCAGCGATCTACTGGGTATTCCAAATTTGCGGCGACTCGCGCGACAGCGTTACATGGAATATGTGCGTTGGATCCTGTGGGGTGCCGCGAGGCCCTCCGGAATTCAGAATGGGCGGGCGCTGTTGATCTACGGCGTGACGAGTTGGGTATTCACAGTGGGCTTGTTGAATTTGTTGTTTCTAAAGGTGACGGATGTCTTGCAGTCAGCGCTCGGGTTGGCGGGATTCGTTGCAGGGGCGACGTTGTTCGTCACTTTGTCTAAACGTTACTTCAAGGGCAGTCTCGGAGAGGAATTCAAGGAAATGTTTCATACTCGACACAAACGATTGTTGATTTGGGGGGCTGCCGCCGCGGCGCTCCTGATCTTTCCGATGCATGACCGAGCTGGCGGAACGTTTCACGTTCGCCCGGCGGTCCGCTGGGAAGTCCGAGCGCCGGTCGATGGTTTCCTACGTGAAGTGACCGTGGACGAGGGCGACTACATCGAGTCCGGAACTGTTTTGGCGCGATTTGAGGTACCGGAACTGATCAGCCTGTTATCGCAAAAGGAAGCCGAGATTCACGAAGTCCAAGCGCTCCTGCGTCGATTGGAAGCTGGCCCGCGACTTGAGGAAGTCGCGGAGCAGCGAGAACGCGTTTCACGAGCCATCTCGTGGCGTGAACTTGCAGAACAGGACTTGCGTCGATCTCAGATCGCCTTGGATGAAGAACTTGCTAGTCTCGGCTTGAAGATATCTCAGGCCGAATCTGAACTGCAGTACCAAAAGACGATTTTTCAACAGGCACAACAGTTGTATGAACGCGGCGGACTCGCCGGACAACAGCTTCTTTCGGAGAAGAAAGAGCTGCAAATCACCGAATCACAGCTCTACCAAATCCAAGCGACCAAGCGTTCTCGCGAAGCCGAAGGCACCATGACCTACGAAGCTGAACTGGCTCGCAGAAAGAAGGACTTGGCAGATGTGCAAGCTACCTTGAAGCTCTTGGAGGCAGGCAGTCGCTCCGAAGATATTGAAGCGGAACAGGCTCGCTTAAAGCGATTGTTCGAAGAGCAGAAGCATCTCGTTGCGAAGAAGGAGAAGCAAGTCATTGTGGCTCCTTCCTCCGGCACGGTAACCACTCCTCGACTCCGAGAAAAGATCGGGCAGTTTCTGCCAAAGGGTGCCGAGATTTGTTTCATTGAAGACCTAGAAAAGCTGGAAGCGGAAGTGGCTGTCGCAGAACAAGACGCCAGAGTCCTGCAACCAGGTCAATCTGTCTCGCTGAAGCCGCGATCGCTACCTTTTCATCGACTTAGTGCGGTCGTCGATCGCGTGGCTCCGAGCGCCATCACGAATGCTCTGACCGCCCAACGAACGGTGACGGTGTACTGCCGCGTGGACAACGACGATACCAACCTCCGCACTGGCATGACTGGTTTTGGACGCGTCTATCATCGCTGGCGTCCGCTCGGCTGGATCGGCGTCACACGCGGTCTCCAGTTTCTACGGACCGAATTCTGGCTATAACGAGTGACCAACGTCTCATTCATTGTCTACGATAGTGGGCTAGGGTCCGAGGAGAGATGGTGACGCGAGCCGTGATCGACTTGGACCGCTAGCCGGACGTAGGGACGACGGGGCGACGATGGACGGAGTTCGCGCGGTTGTGAGCGGCGTGACGATTCGAGGGATCGCGATCTGCTGCATCTGCGGGGCGATAGACATTCGCTGTTGGGGCTGACGCGGCGGGATCGTGGCTGAGATATCATACGGTGAACCTGTTGCCACGCTTGCGGAAGGGGCATGTTTAGGTGCGGTGATCGGCTTTGGAACGCGAGGTGCCGGGGTCGGTGTGGGTAGCCACTGAGATTGTCGACACGGGTCTGCCGCGAGATCGACGTTCAAGTATTCGAGCAACGTTCCCTTTGATTCTTCCAGCTCGACAATCGCCGTGTTGTAGCGCGCGAGCACTGTAGCGGCTTCGGTTGCCGCGCTCGTCCGCGAGCGCAGAGCCGCGAGGTAATCATTCAAGCTTTGCACAAGCCAATTTGGCTCGCTGCCAGGCCGCGGGTTCTGATATCGCAAGCGAGAGCCACTCAGCCAGTCGCCGGTCGCTTGCAGGCGTTGATAGGCCTGTTTGTACTCCTGAAATGCGAACTCGATCTCCCGAATGTCGTTACTGACTTGGTGAGCGACGCTTAACGCTTCTTGATGGAGTAGTCCGTTAGCTCGGGCGAACTGCAATTCGGCTGCTCGAGCATTCGCGGTCGCCTCTCGATTGCCAAGAGGGACGGAAAACGTGAAGCCGACGAGCCAGTCGGAATACTCGGCGGAATACATTTGCCGCAACGCGTTATCGAGCCGATCTCCGACGCCGTTCATCCGGTACAAAGCCTGAAAGTCAAGATTGGGTTGCAATCCATTCTTGGCGACGAGCAATTCAAGTTCGCGGATTCGTGTATCGAGTCGTTGGCGCACCAAATCAGGTTGGTAGGACATGGCGATCGCAACTGACTCGTCCGTGTCGACTCGCGTCGGAGCAGCGTTCGGATCGTCCGTCGGCACGATTCGCCAACCGTCAGTGGGCAATAGTCCAATCAGATTTCTCAGCCTCAACTCACTTTCCAGTCGTAACGACTGAAGTTCGAGTCGCCGCTGGCGAAACTCGTGCAGTTGAGTATGGGCTTTGGCAACATCCGCGTAGATCACCCATTCTGTCTTGAAATTCTCTTCCTGAATTCGAACGACTTCTTCCAGCAGTGGGATCACTTCGTCGATCGAGCTAATCGCGACATCGGCCGCCTGAAGTTCCCAGTAGGCGGCAACAACGCTTCGCATCGAGGCCATGACCGCCTTCTTGAACTCCCACGCCGATTGCTCGAACTCGATACGGCTGATCTGAATCGGCGCGCGATTCACACGCGCGCCAGCACTACGTAACAAGGGTTGCCGAACGGATAACTCGAGCTCACCGACATAGCTTGGATTGAATCGACCGCTCGTGGTTTGCGGCACGAAAAGATAAGTCGGATCGGGATTGAACGAAACAGACGTCTGCGCGCCTGTCCCCCAACGCTTATTGATTCCCAAACTGAGCGCGGCCTCGTCTCGTTCAGTCGGCAGCGGTGTCAGCCCAGGACCGAAAAATGCGTTGGGAGGTTGTTTGCTGCTGGTCGTATAAAACTCTGACTCCCAACTCACGTCAAACTCAGCGAGCGCCGCCAGGACTCTCGCGTCAGCTGCTCCGACATCGAAAGCGGTGCTTGGATCAGAAACGACAGAATCCCCCTCAGAGACTCGAACGATATCTGAGTTCTGAAGCGCCATGCCAACTGCGTGCGCCAGCGTCATGCTTCCATCGCGGTTGTGATATCGAGTCACGGGAGGAAGCCGTTCCAATTGGCTTTGTGGTGATGGTGAGACATCGAACGACGCGGGTGTAACCCAAGCGACGTTTCGCATGCTCGGCTCATCCGAATGATGTGGCGAAGGACTTATCGTCGACCGCTTCGCGCATCCATTTCCGAGGAAACAAACAGTGCAGAAGATTGACAGGAGGGCTCGGTGCATCGGCGGGTCGTCGATGTGCTAGCATGCGAGATGTTGACAGATGAGAGACCTGTCTTCCAATCGTTATCGACTCGCCGTTGCCGAATCCGTTGCTTGAATCTCTCGCGCGGGAGGATGTGCCACAGTTTGGGGTGATTGAGCAAACGATACGGCTGCCGATTTTGTGCAACGTCGAAAAATCTCCCAGGCCACCGTGTTCTGACGTATCTGCGAGCATCGCACGGGAGAATGTTTGTTGCCACGAACTGAAGCGATCGGATCGGACTCTAACTACAATCGGAGGCAGCACACAGCCGCACGCAATACTAGCCCGAGATCACTTCAATGAATCGAACTTCGCACGTACTGCAACTGCTATTCCTGTTCGTCCTTCTGCCATGTGTCGCGTCCGGTCAGGGTACCAAGGCGGACTACGAGCGGGCGGATGGGTTGCGCGACCGATCTTCCGGCAAGGTATTCAAGTCCAAGGTCAAGCCCAACTGGTTCCGCAAAGGCAAAGCCTTCTGGTATCGAAATGATCTCGCAGGCGGGGCACGAGAATTCATCCTCGTCGACGCCACATCGGGAACGCGCGAGTCGGCGTTCGATCATGAACGACTCGCGAACACACTCGCGAGTGTGTCTCGACGACAAGTCACTGGCACGCACCTGCCGATTGAAGCACTCACATTCAACGAACGCAAGAAGACAGTTCGTTTCCGTGCCTACGGGAAAATGTGGTCGTGTTCACTCGATACTTATGAAGTCGCACCAAGCCAAGAGGGCAGCGAGTCGACTGGCGTGGCGAGTGGTTCGCCTGGAGGCGACGAGTCCGTCAGGCAGGTATCACCTGATGGGCGCTGGTTGCCGTTTGTTCGCGACCATAACGTCTTCGTACGTGACGTGACGTCAAAAGCAGAATTCTCCTTAACTCAAGACGGAACTGCGAATCATGCGTACGAGTCCAAATTCTTTTGGTCGCCCAATTCAAGTCGATTGGTCGCCCTGCGAACCGAGCAAGGAGGCGAGCGTCACATTCACTTCGTGGAGGCCGTGCCGGAAGACCAACTGCAACCGAAGTTGCATGCGATGCCTTACCTTAAACCAGGCGACGACATTCCGCTTACAAAGCCCTATCTATTTGATATTGGCGCGAAGCAACAGATTCCAATCAACGACGAGCTGTTCCCGAATCCGTGGCGAGTAAGCCAGATGCGTTGGAGTGCCGATTCAAATCGCTTCACCTTTCTCTACAACGAGCGCGGTCATCAAGTCTTGCGAGTGATCGTGGTCGATGGGACGACCGGTGAAGCGGGCGTCTTGATCGACGAGCGAAGTGACACGTTTGTTGATTACGCATATAAGACGTACTACCGATCATTCGATGCCACGAATGAGATTATCTGGATGTCGGAGCGAAACGGCTGGAACCATCTGTATCTTTGCGACTCGCAATCGGGGCATGTCAAGAACGCGATCACAAGCGGCGACTGGGTGGTTCGTGATGTCGAGCATGTCGACGAGTCACAGCGGCGGGTCTGGTTTCGAGCGAGCGGCGTCTTTCCGGAACAGGATCCGTATTACATCCACTACTGTCGCGTGAACTTCGATGGCAGCGGCTTCAAGGTCTTAACGTGTGGCAATGGCACGCACTCGATTCAAATGTCGCCAGAGCGCAAGTTCTTTGTCGACACCTATTCTCGCGTCGATCAACCGGCGATCACAGAACTGAGACGCACGGGAAACGGCAAGCTAGTCGTTGAACTTGAGCGCGCCGACTGGACTGCGTTGCTCGCAACAAGGTGGAAAGTTCCAGAGCGGTTCGTTGCCAAAGGGCGCGACGGTATAACGAACATCCACGGAGTGATCTGGAGACCGACGAACTTTGATGCTCAGAAATCATATCCGATCATAGAGAATATCTATGCGGGACCTCACGACGCCTTTGTCCCAAAGAAATTCTCAAGCCACTACAAATCGCAGGAGTTGGCCGAGTTGGGATTCATCGTGGTCAAGATGGATGGCATGGGAACGAACTGGCGATCGAAGGCGTTTCACGATGTTTGTTGGAAGAACTTGGGTGACTCAGGCTTTGCCGATCGGATTGCCTGGATCAAGGCCGCCGCGAAGAAGTTTCCGTACATGGACCTCGATCGCGTCGGCGTCTACGGCGGGTCGGCCGGAGGTCAAAGTTCGACTCGCGCGATGCTGGCTCATGGTGACTTCTACAAGGTCGCGGTTTCCGATTGCGGTTGTCACGACAATCGCATGGACAAGATCTGGTGGAACGAATTGTGGATGGGGTGGCCGATTGGCGATCACTATGGGGAACAGTCGAACGTGACAAACGCCCACAAGCTGACCGGAAAGTTATTCCTGGTTGTCGGAGCCATGGACCGAAACGTCGATCCCGCTTCGACCATGCAGGTCGTGAACGCCTTGATTGATGCCGACAAGGACTTCGATCTGCTCGTTGTCCCCCGTGGCGGTCACGGCATTGCCGAAAGCCGCTACGGCACGCGTCGCCGCCGCGACTATTTCGTGCGACACCTGCTGGGTGTTGAACCGCGGAATCAGCCTTAACTGAATGTGGCGTTAGAAGCACGTGCCAGGCGCAGGCTTGCCGTAGAAGTAGCCTTGGCCTAGTTCGAAGCCGAGATCCCGGCAGATACTTGATTCTTCCTCTCGCTCGACGCCTTCGGCGAGCGGAACAACCCCAATGTCGCGAGACATCTTTACGAGCGATGATACGAGCTGGTGTTGTTGAGTCGACGCTTGGTCGATATTGCGAATCAGCGCAATATCAAATTTCAGGTAGTCCGGTCGTACATTGACTAGCTCGACTAAGCGTGCCTGACCGGCTCCGAAATCGTCAAACGCGAACCGTATATCCAGATCAGCCAGAGCCGCACGGATTTCGGTCATTTGCTTGACGTCCGTAATTGCGCCTTCATGAATTTCTAGGGTCAACGGTTGCAGCGGCCGAATTTCGCGGACCGACCGCATCGCTTCGATCAAGCCATCTTCGACCAACTCGCGTGGATGCGTGTTAACGAAAAGGTGTGGAGGCGTCTCAAAGCAGGAACTCCTCAAAATACCTTCCCATCGCAGCATGTTGCTCAGCTGGACTTCGAGATTCAATTTTGCTGCCGCCCGGAACATCGCTCCGGGCGTCTCGACACCGTACAGTCGGCTCCGCCCGAGAACTTCATATGCGATCGTCTCGTTGCTCGCCAAATCAACGATTGGTTGATAGTAAGGCGTCACTTGCCGTTCGCTCATTAACTTGTCGAATTGCACAAGTGCCAACGCTTGGTCGTAGACGTCCTCTTGCAACGTCGCGGATGCGACTGCTCCGGATTGTCGCTGAAGCCGTAACGCAATGTCGGCAAATTGCACGAGGTCATCTTGTTTGAGTTCGCGTTCGCCAGTCAATCGATGGCCGTTGACATACGTACCATTCGTGCTTCCCAACTCCCTGAGAATCAGCTTGTTCGGTAGCGAAAGGAATTCGGCATGATCACTTGAGACGGTCCGAAATGGTAAGCAGAGCGACGATGCAGGTCGGCGGCCGACCGAAAAACGCGACGAGTTAATGGGGATATGGACCTGTTCGCCACTTTGGCCGGAAGGGCTCAAGTGGCCAACGAGGAACCAGACCGTCGATGCGGCGGTGGTGGCAGTTGAATTATTTGGTGCCGGTGAAGGCATAACGGTACTCCAGTTCAAACATAGTCTAGGTCACACTGATCGACACGGACGTAAATCGAGAGGCGCGTTTTGCACATCTCGATTTGTCGAGAGTTACGGTCCTGCGCAACCCGCGGCCAGTTCCTGTTGGAACGATTAATTGGCTAGACAGAGATGTCACGTTGGCACTCAAGCAACGGTCTTGCCCAATACTCGAACGCATGAGCTACGTTTGCACGAGGCACGTTGTCGCCCGATGCGCGCAGCGTGACGAATAAGGTGCCGTCAACCTTCGTCGCCGGTAGTAGAGAAAACACTTGATATCGATATAACAGCATCAGGGCGCAATCATGGTAACCAAAACGCTTGAAATTGAAGGCGACCTTCTGGCGACGCTCTTAGCGGAAGACGCGTTCCTGCCGGTAGAGCCGCGAACGCTCGTCGAGACAGGGCTACCCGCGTCGTTCGTCGAGGGAATGATTCTGAAGTCGATCGCCACCACCGGTACGAGCAGCGGGCGCAATATCTCTGAACATCTCTGCTTGCCCTTTGGAATTCTGGAAGAAGTCTTCGATTCGCTGCGCACACGGCAATTGCTGGTTCACACAGGGGCGGCCCCGTTTGGGGACTACTATTACACCCTCACCGACCAAGGGAACAAACACGCGCAGAACGCTGCCAAAGCTTCGGCCTACGTTGGCCCGGTGCCAGTTCCGTTGATGGACTATGTCATCTCAGTCGACGCCCAATCGATCACAGCGGAATCACCGCGCCGCGATGAACTCGAACATGCCTTTCAAGGCATTACGATTGATCCCGAGCTGTTCGATATGCTTGGCCCGGCGGTGAACTCGGGAGCCGGGATGTTCTTGTACGGATCTCCTGGCAATGGAAAGTCGACTCTTGCTCAACGGATGACGTCGTGCTTTGGCCAAGAGATCTGGATTCCACATGCGATTATAGAAGGCGGCCAAATTATTAAACTGTACGACCCTTCCTACCATCAGGCTGTCGAGGGGCGAAAACGTGGAATCGTCAAGTCAGGGGAAGGTGATCGGCGGTGGATCAAGGTTCGACGCCCAACGGTGGTGGTCGGAGGCGAACTGACGATGGACAGCCTCGACATTCGACACGATCCTCGGACAAACATCAGCGAAGCACCGCTCCAACTGAAGAGCAACGGCGGTTGCTTGTTGATCGACGACTTTGGACGTCAGCAAATCGCACCGAAGGAGTTGTTGAACCGATGGATTATTCCCTTGGAGAGCCGGCACGATTTCCTAACGCTCGGAACGGGCAAGAAGATTCAAGTTCCTTTTGATCAATTGATCATCTTCTCGACCAATCTGGAACCGTCGGAATTGGTCGATGAAGCCTTCATGCGTCGAATCCCGTACAAAATCGAAGTCGGTGACCCGGACGAACGCGAGTTCGAAGATCTCTTCCGGATGTACGCGGACGAATTCGGTTGCAACTACGACACGGATGCGGTGAATTATCTGCTCGAGACTCATTACCGTCCGCATGCTCGTGGGCTGCGCCGGTGCCATCCGCGTGATTTAATGAAACAGATCCGCAGCTACTGCGCCTATCACGATTTGCCGTTTGAACTTCGCAACGAGTACATCGACCGAGTCGTCGGCACGTATTTCGCCAAGGTATTGACATCCTAGGGCCGCGTCTGACAAGGACGAAGCGGCAATCAGATGGACACACTCGCCACAGCGCCAGCAGCCTTTAACTTGCGAGAGCCGATTCCTGGGTACCTACTGCGCGAGCGCATTGGTTCCGGTGGTTACGGTGAAGTGTGGCGAGCCGACGCGCCCGGAGGGTTGTCAAAAGCGGTGAAGATCGTCTACGGCCCGCTGAAGGCAGGTCGCGCTGACCGCGAGTTGAAAGCTCTGAATCGTATCAAACAGGTTCAGCATCCGCTGCTGCTCTCCCTTGAGCGAATCGAGATGGTCGACGAGCATTTGATCATCGTCATGGAACTGGCTCAAGGCAACCTAAAGGAACGATTCGATCAGTGCGTCAAAGGCGGAGAGCGGGGAATCTCCCGTCCCGAGTTGCTCATGTATTTACGTGACGTCGCGGATGCATTGGACTTCCTCTACGACGAACACTCGCTCCAGCATTTGGACGTAAAGCCCGAGAACTTGTTGCTAATCGCGAACCGCGTCAAGGTCGCGGACTTTGGTCTGATCAAAGACCTCGGAGATCGTAGCGAATCGCTAGTTGGTGGGCTGACACCGTTGTACGCTCCGCCAGAAGTCTTCGATGGACGACCGAACAGGAACAGCGACCAATACAGTCTGGCGATGGTGTTTCAAGAGCTGCTTACCGGCGAGCCGGCGTTCGCCGGACGGACGGTGGCTCAACTGGCTGCACAACACTTGCACAGCAGCCCGTGCCTAGCCCCTCTCCCGAAGACGGATCAACCGGTCATCGCACGAGCACTCTCGAAGGACCCGGATCGGCGTTTCCCTTCGTGTCGTGCGCTGATAGATAGCTTGACGGAAGCACCCAAGGCATCGGCACGCGTTCGGCGTTCGGTTACTGAATCGACGCGAATTACTCCGGCTGCCGAATCACAATCTCCATTGTCACACGTGGCCGACGAAGAACTTTCGCGAGTCCAGTGCCCAGCATCTACTGACGTCCGCTTCTTACCAACGTTCGAACTTTCAGCTACCGAAGAGACGCCGTGCCATCCGGCGGTATTCATCGGAGTCGGGGGTACTGGCGCATCAGTATTGCGTGCGCTGCGATCACGGCTTTGTGAACGCTTCGGCAACGTCGACGATATTCCATCGCTCCAAATGATGCTGCTTGATACGGATGCGGCTGCGTTAAATCAAGCTTCCCGCGGAGATCGCTCGTCAGCACTGAGGCCGAGTCAACTCGTACCGCTGACCTTGCGAAAGCCTCAAGAGTATCGAGGTGACGCCACTACGCTTTTGGAATGGCTGAATCGTAGGTGGCTTTACAATATTCCTCGCTCGCAGACGACGGAGGGAATTCGCCCGTTAGGCCGCCTCGCACTGGTGGATCATTTCGAGACAATCGCAAATGTGCTGCACCACGCGTTTAGCAGCGTGATCGCCGACGAGTCGCTCGCTTCTTCGTCGAAAACGACAGGCCTTCGTTTCGTCAAAGAGCTGCCACGCATATTCGTTGTCGCATCGATGGCTGGCGGCGTTGGAAGTGGACTCGTCCTCGATCTGGGATACTTGATTCGGACCATGCTGGAAGAGCTGCACCTCTCTGACGAGCAACTGTGCGGTGTACTAGTTCATTCGACGTCGCGCCGAACGAACCAACGCGACTTAGCCCTCGCAAACAGCTTGAGCTTGCTTACCGAATTACATCATTACACCTCGGACAGCGGCTATCCGGGGGAACCTGCGTGTAAGCTTCCCCCGCGCGTCGGAAACAGCGTTCCGTTCCGGCATACGTACATAACGCACCTCGGCGATGAGTTGAACGAAGAAGAGTTCGCAGCCGGGACAACAAAGTTAAGCGAGTATCTCTTTCAGAACACAGTGAGCGTTGCCTCCTCGTTTTTCGATCAGAACCGAGACGCCACGAACCCAGCGAACAAAGCGAGGGGACCGGGATTTGTGGCATCCGACACAGTCCGAACGTTTGGACTATCGCACGTCGGCGGGAGCAACAACGAAATCGTGCTTGAGGAAGCCGAGTCGCTCTGCCAAACGCTTGTTGCCCGTTGGGCGGGGCGGCATCCATCTCCGCACGCCGGGCTAGAGCCGAGTCCAATCGACCCGGAGATAGAAAGAATCGCACGTAAGTTCGCCAACGGCCTAGATCTGACGCTCGGAAAGCTTGTTGCTTGGGTACACGGTGTCGTCGAGCGGCAACTCGTCGATGTGCCGGAGGCGTACTTCCGAAGACGGATCGAAGCCATTCTTGAACAGACTGCCGGAGTTGACTCCCACGAACGAATGCAATTCACCACTAACGCCCTTAACCGTGAACTCCTGGATACGAGCGAAGGCAGTGATTCGCTGCGAAGTCGTGTCCAAGGCAAAATTGCGTCGGTCGCGGCGACAAAACGCGAAACATTAAGGGATTGGTTTCATATCCTCGTCGACGCGCCGAAGGCGCGAGTCCAGGGATCGCGTGACGCCGTTCGGTGGTACCAAGGAATGCTCGAAGAGTTAGAGACAGAAGTACAACAGTCGATTAACCAGCTCGACGATCAAACAGACGCCGCACCTGGACTTGACGAGCGCCAATTGCTGCTTCGATTCGCGATGATCGAGCTAAAACGTCTGTCACTCGACGCCGTTTTGCAACTGGTTCGTGAATTGAAGACCGAAGTGCTGTTGTGCGAGGATCATCTGCGCGAGTTCGCGCGGAGGATTCTTCACCTGGGAAACGAATTCAATGCCCATCGACAAGACTCGTCTGAAGTGGACGACGAGATCGTGCGGCTGCTTAAGGAACATCATCTTGACTTGACCAAGCAACTGGATCAGGAACTGACTCCTGCCCTGGTCAGAAAGCACATGTCACTCTCCGATCTTTTAACAGCGAATTCGGACGTGTGGTCGAACCTTGTGAGTACGATGCGCACAACATCTCAGAGATTGGCGGGCAACGTAATTAGCCGCTTGCAGGTATCGGGCGTAGTCAACTCGGGCGGGAAGGGATCGGGCGAACAGGGCCAGAGCGCAGCTGATACGGTGTCTGCGGCCAGACCTCTGCTCTTGGAATGTGGCGGCGACTGTCGATATCTCGTCGTCGCTCCAAAGGCTGTCGACACTTGGCCCAGCGACTGGAAGCAACCTTTCGACAATGCTGCAGGAGTTTCGACCAGCCTCGTAGCCGGAACCGACGATTCGCTGGTCGTTTGCTGCGAATCGCAACGAGTTCCATTACAAAACGTGGTTGCGAATCTTGTGGGCACGAGAAGCGACCTTATCAAGGTTGCGAACCGTCTGCACACTCGCATCGATGTCGAGTGGCCATCGCTGAACCGTTGGTTGGGTAACAAGACCTGAATGTCGCCTTCCCCAGCCGAGAGGCGAGGCCCAACGCCGGGCGTGAGTTCATTGGAAAGCATTTAGTCTCAAAGTCGCCACGAAAGGGCTCATCACGGCGGAGCGTGATGGCTACTGTCCCTCGTCTTGGACCGGATTCGACAATCGTCCGATCGACTCGATCTCGATCGTCACTTCATCGCCGTCCTTCAGAAACACCGGCGGCTTTCTTGCAAATCCGACGCCGTGTGGCGTACCCGTGAGAATCACTGTACCAGAAACAAGCTTGCTGCTGCCGCTGAGAAATTCGATCAGGGTAGGGACGTCGAAGATCATGTCGTCTGTGTTCCAATCCTGCATTACTTCGCCGTTCAGTTCGGTCTTGATGCTCAGAGCGTTGGGATTCGCAATCTCGTCGGCTGTTGTAAGAACTGGACCGAGCGGACAGAACGTATCGAAGGTCTTTCCGCGACACCATTGTCCGCCGCCCCACTTGCTCTGCCAATCGCGTGCGCTAACGTCATTCGCGCATGTATAACCGAGTACATATTCGAGTGCGTTGTCGCGTGCGACGTTTTTACATTCCTTTCCGATCACGACGGCCAGTTCGCACTCGTAATCGACTTGAGTACTCTCGAGCTGCTTTGGCAGAAGAATCGGATCACCTGGATTCTGAACGGTGCTGGGCATCTTCATAAACAACACCGGGTGATCCGGTATCGCAGCTCCGCCTTCTTCTGCGTGCTTACGATAGTTCAAACCAATGCAAAGGATCGCAGCGGGCTGTACGGGTGCCAGCACTTTCGCGGCGACTAGCGTCTCGCCGGTATCCGTGTAGTCACCAAAGATGCAGCCATCGATTCGCGTTAACGTGCCATCTCCGCGCTGCGAACCGTAGTGAGTCTTACCTTTTTCGTCGACTACGCGTACCAGTTTCATCGTTTGTTCCTTTTCTTTGCGAGCAATTCATTCCAGCCAAAGAATGATAACGTGATTTGCAGCGACCCGCGAGAACCTGTATTCCAATCCACGAGTCGGTAGCACGTGGCGAGAATTTTCTGCATAATGCGACCCCGAAGTAACATTTCACGTCTTCACACTCAATCGACATCCATATTTATGTCTGAAGCATCTTTGATTCTTGACGTACGGGCAACACTCGGTGAAGGTCCGATTTGGGACACGCGCGAGAGCGTCCTCTGGTGGATCGATATTAACGAGTGTCGCTTGCACCGATTCGATCCAGCGACGAACCGCAACGAGGCATTCGAAATCGGCCAACGCGTCGGTACCGTTGTCCCGCGTGCCAGTGGCGGGTTGATGCTTGCAGTGCAGGACGGCTTTGCGACCTACGATCCAGAGATCCGTAAATTGGGCGTCGTCGCCGATCCCGAGGCTCATTTGCCACAGAACCGATTCAACGACGGCAAGTGCGATCCTGCAGGTCGCTTCTGGGCGGGCACTTTGGAGCTCGTCGAAGAAGATATGACCGCTGGGACGCTCTATTGTTTGTATCCCGATGGTCGAGTTGAGCCGCGCGTCCCAGATGTTGGCATTTCGAATGGCATCGTTTGGACGTCGGATAAAGAGACCATGTACTTCATCGATAGTCCGACGCGTCGCGTGGACGCATTTGACTACGACAATGAAACCGGCGAGATCAGTAATCGTAGGACAGCGATCGCGTTGCCCGAGGGCATGGGTTATCCCGACGGCATGGCGATTGATTCAGAAGATAAATTGTGGGTCGCGTTGTGGGCAGGATGGGGCGTCGCACGGTTCGATCCAATCACGGGCGATCTACTTGAAAAGATCGATGTCAAGGCGTCGCAGGTCACCGCGTGCGCATTCGGCGGACCTGGGCTACGGGATTTGTACATCACGACAGCCCGACGCGACCTGGATGACGAAGCGTTGAAAGCTCAACCAGATGCTGGCGGAATGTTCCACATTAAGCTTGATGTCGCTGGCGTGCCGTCGTCAGAGTATGCAGGCTAGCGAGACGCCACTTGATCGTGCGAGCAGGCGTTACCGCGCTGGCTCAAGGCTCAGCTATTCGCTGGTGCCAGATCGAGGCCGCAAAGTTCCCTCTCGCGCCAATGTTCGTAACCGACAAGGCGACGGGAACATATCCCATGGCCGCGAAGCTCTTGCACTTCGCAAGGTGGGCAGAAGGCGAAAGGCCATGTGCCTCCTTGTACTGAATCGGAGCATTCGAAAAGGAGGCGGTATAGCTGATTCTCCCGTTTTCACCCAGGGCCAGGCTTAAATCATACGGAGTCCGAGTCCCCTTCAACTCCTTCTTGTAGTAGCCAGAGTCTCCCCGGATATGCCAAGGATCAGAATTCGGGCGTGGTTTATAGGCGATCAAGCTACTGCGAATCTTTCCGTCCGATTGGTGCAAGCGATGCCGCCTCCTGGCGCGATATCCTTCGGCTCCGACTTGCTTGGTGTGGGCGGCATAGTCATCGTCTAGCTCACCTACAATAAGTTTGTTGACTCCGCGTTTCGGAATGGAGATGTGCCACAAGACGCCAAAGTAGCTCCGTTCGTGGGCTTCCCACCCTGCGACATCGATTGGCGTTGAGGTCTTGGATTGCTGTTCTGCCAATCGCTCCAATTCAGTGGGAACTTGCCCACTAACGAGTATCCAGCGGCCCCCATCTCGAGTCCACACCGCAGCCACTTGGACTTTCTTACCATCGCTATACGGTCGGAAAGTAATAGGCCTATAGCCACTCGCACGCAACTCTTCCGCCACCCAATAGAAATCATCTATCGGCATCGTTTGGCAAAAAGCAAATCGCTCTGCGATCATGCCGCTGCCTGAAGCAAATTTCTGTTTGAGTTGTGTGGTCGACGCGATCCAATCGGCGCGCCGCGTCGCCGAATGTACGAGTGGACTACCCGGCGGCATCTCATCGTCAATTTTTAACGAATCTAGAAACCGACTCGTAATCAATTGAACGGCAGCACCATTCTCCTCGTACTCTTTTAATCGAACGTTAATCAGAAGAGTGCATATCCGAGTTCCGACGTAGTACATCCGGCTGATTAAGTAACCTTTCGGCAATTCGTCACCCGTTCCAGCATGTTGAAATCGGTGTTCGATTGAAGGATGCGCCGTATCGGTCAGATTCGTGACCGTTTCGTTGACTCTTCCAGGCCAGACATTCGCCTGGCCTTGACTGTATCTTGTGATGAAGTCGCGGGGCTCCTTTGCCGCGAGCTTCAGACCACCTTCGGTTAATCGCATGCTGCTGAAGTGCATCATGACGGCTTGGTCGAAGTACACTCTTGACGCGGTGTTAACACTGTAGGCGGAAACCGATGTGACGGGCATTAAGGCGCTGAATCTGCCCTGGTCGAGCGAAACTCGAATTTGCTCATCCGCGGCAGGAACCGACTGGACGAATGACGCTGCAATTACAATCACGACTGAGATGTTAACGACGTTGAGCTTTGTCATCGTGGCACTCCTCGATTCATCGCGTATAAAACGTTCGTAAAGTCGCTCCCAGGATCTAATCTAAAGCTTCGTCATCGACACTAAGAATCTGTGAGTTCGTTAGCGCGTTGCCGAATCGCTCGAAGTCTTGAAACTTCCAGATGACCTTCTTGTCGCGAGTGACCTCGATCAATTGTGGGTTCTCAGGGCCGGCGTGACAGTTGCCAATGACGATGTTGCCGCTCGGCAGGACTTGTAGCGTCGTGACCCATGCCAATTGAATCCCTGGCAAGTCCGCTTGCTCCAGCTTCCAGACGATTTCGCGTTTGGGCGTAACTTCAATGACGCTGTGCCCGTTGCCCGTGCCGATCAACGTGTTGCCATTTGTCAGCCGAAGGGCGGAAAAGCATTGATTGCCGAACGCTTCGACGCCGTGTCCGTTCCGTCGTTCTCTGCCAAAGAGTGGAACTTCGTACTCCCAAACGACTTTGCCATCGCCATCGTATTCTCGCACTGCGCCATCACCCTCGTGACATACGAGGTAATGACCGCTGTCCAGCTTTCGGGCCAAACGCGTGTCGCGATGCGGGTGGGGATTTGTAATCTGAAGCTTCAACTCCTTGACGATCTTTCCTTGTACGTCAACTTCAACGATGCGCCCTCTTCCCGATTCGGCAACCATGGTGTTACCGTTGGCCAGTCTTTGAAACGCATGAATCTCAATCTTGCGATCTTCGTTTCCCGGCGACTGCTTCGCATCGTACTGCCAGACGATCTTTCTGTCGTCTCGTTCGAGTTCGATCACATGAGTCCAGGAGTCTTGGATCAGCAAGTTGCCGTTGTCAAGAACCTGCAAATCGTGAAGCGGCCCGATCTGGTGCTCCCATTCGGTGTCCCCATTTTCATTAATGATGGCGATGCGTTTCATCGAAGAATCGGCCGCGATGAACTTGCGAGTGGCCGCATCCAGCAGTTGTGATGACGTCGAGAAGACAAAAGCGAGGAGCGCTAAACTGCGGAGAAACGTCCTATGAGTCATCTGAAACTCCCTGTTGCATTCGTTTTACCGTGATCGCGACTTGCGATTACACAGGCTGCTTGCTGAGTATCGTACGAGCCATAACGTAACGCAAGTCTATGGTGTTGAGGCGGCTTAGCCTTATGTAGACTTTGCTCACCATTCAACGTGGATCGCAGCGGCTATGCGTCGAGACTTCAGGCTGTCGACCTGTTAGCCAGTCAGACTTTTCAGATGAGCTGGCCGGTGCCCGAGTCTTTCGGCCGAACTAGAGGAATTTGTAAATGGAACTTGGATTTGTAAGTGCTATTCTTCCCGATCTGTCGCTTCGTGAAATATTTCAGTCCGCAGAGCGGTATGACTACGACTGTGTTGAGGTGATGTGCTGGCCGAAGGGAAAAGCAGAGCGACGTTACGCTGGCATCACACATATCGAAGTCGAGGACTTTACCGAGGGAGATGCCGTCGAAGTCAACGAACTCGCCAGCGAGTACGGGGTTGCGATCAGCGGCTTAGGCTACTATCCCAATCCGCTGTGCCCTGACGAAGAAGAGGCCACGAAGTATGCAGAACACATTCGACATGTGATCTCCGCAGCGAGACTGCTCGGCGTGAATCAAATGAATACCTTCATCGGTCGCGACTGGACGCGGTCGGTCGATGACAACTGGCCGCGATTTGTGGAGGTTTGGAAACCGCTGATTCAATTCGCCGAAGACCAAGGCGTTCGCGTCGGCATTGAGAATTGTCCAATGATCTTTACCAGCGACGAATGGCCCGGCGGAAAGAATCTTGCCTCAACGCCAGCGATTTGGAGCCGAATGTTCGAGGAGATTCCGAGCGATCACTTTGGACTGAATTATGATCCGTCACATATGGTGTGGCAGCAGATGGACTACCTCGCTCCCATGCGAGACTTCACCGACAAACTGTTCCATGTTCATGCGAAAGACGTACGTGTCGATCGGCACAGACTCGATCAAGTCGGAATCATGGCGCACCCACTCGAATATCATTCACCGAAGCTGCCAGGGCTTGGCGACGTGAACTGGGGTCAGTTCTTCTCCGTGTTGGGTGATGTGGGATATCAAGGGCCTGTCTGCGTTGAGGTCGAAGATCGCACTTACGAAGAGTCGCTTAGCTCGCGTCAAGCGTCGCTGGCGCAAAGCGCTGACTATCTGCGGCAATTTGTTGCGAAGCGAGGCGACTAGCTGCGCACGAATTCGCCGCACGCAATTAACTTTCTTCGACCAACTCGCACTGCTCGCCACTTGCGTCGGTCACGCTCTTTGCCGCCGCGCGACCAAACTGCCAGAACAGGGCAGGGCGGACGAGGAACTCTAGCAGCGTGCTGCTAATTAGGCCGCCGATGATGACCGTTGCCACGGGATACAAGAGTTCCTTGCCGGGTTCGCCAGCCGCCAAGGCCAGCGGTAGCAGGCCGATCCCAGACGTTAACGCCGTCATTAGCACGGGAGCGAGCCGTTCTTGCCCAGCTCGTACGATCATCGCCGTACTCCACTCCTCACCTTCAAAATGAACAAGATGCAAGTAGTGGTTGATCAACAGGATGCCGTTTCGTGAAGCAATTCCGCACAGCGAAATGAATCCGATCTTGGCGGCGATCGTCAGCGTCTGGTCCGTTAGATAGAGCGCTGCGATGCTCCCAATAAATGCCATGGGCAAAGCGATCATTACTTGCAACGCCAGATTCACGCTTCGAAACATCGTGTAGAGCAACATGAACATGCCGCCCAGCGACAGCACAAACAGCACGGCGATCGTTCGCGATGCAGCTTGCTCGCTCTTGAATTGACCGCCGTATTCGAGGAAGTAACCAGTGGGCAGTGATTGCTCGATTGGTTCGAGCCGTTGCTTGATCTCCTCAACGACGTCCACGAGACCTCGACCCGCCACATTGCATTGCAAGACGATCCGACGTCGGACTTGTTCACGATTGATGACATTGGGGCCGCCGCCGCGGTAAATGTTTGCGATCGAATCAAGGCTCGTCGTGCCGCCAGTTGGGAGTTGAACGCTCAATCGCTTCACCGACTCGATGTCTTCACGATAGCTTTCGTCGAGTCTTACGAGTAAATCAAACGTCCGTTGACCTTCTAACACTTCGGAGACGACTTCACCATTCATGGCGGTCTGAATCAACTCCGTAACATCGCCTCGCGTCAAACCAAATTGCTTCAATCGATGGCCGTCGATTTCGATTCGCAATTGCGGTATCGTCGCCTGTTGTTCGACTTGTAGATCTTCGATGCCCACCACGTCGGAGATATCGGCTTCCATGGCGGCTGCTGTTCGGCGAAGCGTCTCTAAGTCGTCGCCGTAAAGTTTAATCGCCACCTTCGCCTTCACACCGGAAAGCATGTGCGAGATCAAATGCGACAACGGCTGTTCGACAGCAATAACAATGCCGGGAATGTCATCCAGCCGAGCCCGGACGTCGGCTAGGATCGCCTCACGCGAACGGGCACTGTGCGGGTCGAACGATGCGATGATTTCAGTCGTATTAACGCCTTCGGCATGTTCATCCAGTTCCGCACGTCCTGTCTTGCGGACCAACGTCTGCAAGTCGTCAACTTCGCTCAGCCGTTGACCCGCGATCGTTGCGATTTCGTTTGACTTGTGCAATGACGTGCCTGGTGGCAACAAGACATTCACTTGAACCGCGCCTTCATTGAAGTCCGGCAGAAAGTCACTCTCTAGTCGCCACATCCCAATACCAGCCACGAAGACGGCGATCGCGGCCACAACCAGAACCAACTGAGGGGTGCGGACACTTCCGCGAATGACTGCTCCAGCGATCGACTTGAGCCATTGGACAATAACGCTTTCACGCTCGTCCCTTAAGAGTGCAGTGCGACGGAGCAGCCAGTAGGAAAGAACGGGCGTCACGGTTAGAGAGACAACCAGCGACGAGAGAATGGAAACGATGTAGGCGATTCCCAATGGTGTGAACAGCCGCCCTTCCATTCCACCCATCGCGAACAGAGGCATGAAAGCAAGTACTACGATCAAGGTGCCGAATACGATCGAATTCCGAATTTCGACGCTGGCTCGGAAAACGACTAAGAGCGCTGGCTGCGGCGAAGTGGCACGACGATTCTCTCTCAGTCGTCGGAATATGTTTTCGACATCGACGATGGCGTCATCCACCAACTCGCCAATCGCAACCGCGATTCCGCCTAGCGTCATCGTGTTAATTGACAGATCGAACCACTTGAAGACCAAACCTGTGATCACAAGTGACAAGGGAATCGCTGTCAGGGTGATGAATGTCGCACGAAAGTTAAGCAAGAAGATGAACAGGATCAGCACAACTAGAATACTGCCAAATCCCAATGCTTCGTAAACATTCCAAATCGCCAGATCGATAAATGTCTTTTGCTGATATAGGTTAGGCTCCAGCCGGAGGTCCGACGGTAAGCCGGCTTCCAGCTTCTCAAACATGAGATTGACGGCATGGCTGACTTGACGCGTATCGGCCCCCGGTTGCTTATTAATGGTCAGGACGACGGCGGGAACGCTCTGGGCAGCGGGTCGAAGGGCCGAGGTTCGAGGGTCGAAGGTGGCCCCACTTTCGTTCTGGCCCTGGACTCTCCGCTCTCCACTTTTCGCTCTTACCACCACCGAGCTATCGCCACGTTTTACTTGCGCACCTTCAGTGATCTTCGCCACGTGGCCTAACAAGACAGATCGGCCATCTCGGTGTTTAACAACGACGTCCTCCAGTTGCGTAACGTTGCCGACTCGGCCCAGCGCACGAACGAGTAGTTCATTTGGCCCCTGCTCGTCCAAGTACCCGCCAGTTGCGTTCTGGTTGCTGCTCTTTAGTGCGAGTTTGACTTCGTGGAGCGTCACACCATATTTCAAGAGCAGATCGGGATTGACCAACACCTGAAACTGCTTGCGTTCGCCTCCCATCACGAACACCTGCGCCACGCCCGGGATCGTTAACAATTGCTGACGTACGACCCAGTCGGCGAGCGTTCGTTGTTGCATCGGTGATGTCGTGCGATGGACTTCGAGTCCCTCTTCACGACGCACGATTGTGAACCAACGTTCCGACTCCCGATCCTCGACTGCCCACCGTTTACCATAGTCTTGCCGCTGAACGATTGCGGATTCAGGCAAATACACGTCGTTGGAGTTAAACTCGGAGTAGAGGCGATTCGTCAGCGTTTGCTCATTCAAATCAGTTGCAAAGTCTGCATTCAGTTTGAATTGAAGCGTCTCATCACTCGGCTCGCTATAGATGCCCGCCACAACGATCTGCCCCATGATCGACGAAATCGGGGCGAGTTGCGGTCGGACGCCTTCTGGCAGTCGCTCCGTGGCAAGTGCAATTCGCTCGTTGACGATTTGGCGATCGTTATAGATGTCGGTGCCCCAATCGAATTCGACATAGATCACGGAGATACCAACTCCGGACGATGTCCGCACCGCTTGAACTCCCGTAGCGCCATTGAGAGCCGTTTCGAGCGGGAACGTTACGAGCGTCTCAACTTCCTCTGGTGCGAGTCCTGGCGCCTCGGTCATTACGACGACGCGCGGACGATTCAGATTAGGGAACACATCGATCGGCAATTGAGAAATCTTCCAGCTGCCGTAAATGAGCAGGAAGGCAGCCATAGCTGCGATCATCGCACGGTTTTGCAGTGCAAAACGGATGACGCCGTTGAGAAGTGCGGAGAGCATAAGTGAATTACTGTCTTTCTTGGTAGGGTGGACACAGCCCACGCTACGTGAACTAAGCCGGGCGGATCAATGTGTATGTCCAGCGTGCGGGTCGACGCCGTCGCCGGCTTTGTTCTTCAACGCCAAATTCATCTGGTATGCGCCTGACATCGCCAACGTCGTTCCGCTTAGCTTTCCGTCGTTCTCGATGACTGCCGTGTCGCGGTCCCGGTAGATCAGATGTACCGATTTCCTGTCGAAGTGGTCGCCATTCTGCTGAAAGACGAACCACTCGGCTCCATCTTCGACAACGGCGTCGATCGGCAGCACAATCTGATTGTCCCATGGCTCAGCCGTGGGAATCTTGACTTGCATCCGCTGGCCCGGCCGGTATTTCCACGCTACGAAACGGTGAGAATCGCGTTGCTCGTCGCGCGCCAAGCTGTTGGGAAGATTGAGATAGAACTTTAGGGCTCGTGACTCCGGATCGATATGGTCCGCGACGTAGAAGACCTGCAACTTGCGATCGGTCGAGTCATTATCTACCGTTGCGACTCGCGCTACTGAAACCTGCCAGCTTTCTTGAGCGGCTTGCGTTAGACGGTCAGCATCGTCTTCGAACGCCTGGCCTTCAACGTACAGCATGCAGTGATCTGCAAGCACACCCAGTGTGTTGCCTGCGGTAACATGTTGCCCTCGTTGCACGTCAATAAGTTGCACATGGTACACGTGATCGAGTTCTTGATGATCGCCGTCGTTCGCGAAGGGCGGAGCCTTGACGGTCAAAGATTGCAGCAGCGTTCGTGTTTTGATGATGGCGTCAATCTGAGCGTCATTCAAACCGTGCAATAGCAAGCCTTGCCGCTGAGCGTGGACCATCGCTTCGATCTTTTGCTTCTCGTATTCCTGCTCGACGACACGTCGGCCGGCGATGCTTTCGCTGACCGATGACAGGCGTTTGATTTCGTTTTGAACAACGTCCAGCTCTTGTGCGGCCTGGAGGAAAGATCGCTGAGCCGTGACCAAATCTTCGTGCGTCAGCCGCAACGTAAACATCGGCTCGCCAGGCTGAATGACCTCGCCTTCGATCAAAAAGATTTGCGTGACGATTCCAGTGAAAGGTGCGGTGAGTTGAACTTGCGATCGCCCTGGTCGTTCAGTGACGATGGCGGGGACGGTAATCGTGCGCGCGTACGTTTGGGGCATCACGATACGAGTACGAAGGCCCACATTCTTCCAAGCTGCTGCACTCAGCTCGAGAGCGCTCGCGTCATCATGCCCTTCATGAGCGGCGTCGCCGTGCGCATGCGGATGCGAAGAATGATCCCGGCTATCCCCATGCGACTCATCTGAGGAGTTCTCCGGTGTTGACGCGGAACCTCTAGATACGAGAGGGCTCCACCGCTCGTAAGTCAACCCGAGTCCGACGACTCCAATCAACGCAACGGCAATAATAACAGGCCCGCTGCCGGTAGAACGCGACTCATTAGTATTCATTGAAAGCATCTCCCGTCGTGTTTTAGATGACCGTAGCGCGCAGTTTGCGCAACCACGATGGTCGCTGCGGGACGTGACTGGGATCGAGTCTCCAAGTCTCAAGTATTGGTCACCCGCGTGAGCTGGCAGCGCTTAAAGCAGCAGCACTTGCAGCGCCAGATGCGCGCGCAGCGGGAACGTCGAAATGCGTTCGGCAGCCCTGTTGCCAGCCAGGCTCGTGGCTCGCAGCACTTGCTCAGCAAGGACAATGCTCTGATTCGTGTCAGCAGACGATCCGCTTACGCTTTCGGTCTCGCGTGCGAGACGAGGGCGAGCCGCGACGAAAGTGCAATCTTCACCAGAGCATTGGTGCGAATGATGCCCCTCGTGCGTTACACAATAGGATGAATCGTCGCAGTCCTTCAGCTCAAGGTTGGCGTCATGAGACGGTTGGTGGTCGTCACCATCACACGCGTGTGAAGTCTCAGCTTGACAACGATCTAAATGACACGCGTGGACATGGTGGAAGCAGCAGCCAAACACCATGTGTAGCAGCAGTAGGATCGTGGTTAGTTGTGGTAGCGGTGAACGCATCGAGTGTTCCTGACGGGTATCGCACTTCAATCAATCGTCGGCGTCGTGTTCCGTTTCGTCAAGATGAAAAATCGCAGCCCTAGTTAACTCTAGCATTCAAACTATCTTTCAATAGCAGGCCTTCTATCTCGACAGTGGCTGCCCACAATTCACCGAGCGCCTCGATATATGCAAGATTTGTTTGTGAAAACGTCGTTTGCGCGGTCAGCAAATCCAAGTAGGCGATTTCCCCTCCTTCATATCCCATGCGGACGAATTCGAGCGTTGCTCCGTAGTTGTCAAGAATTCCGTCAGCCTTTGAGTAGTCTTCGACTTGATTCCGTGCGTTGGCATAACGTTGGTAGATCGTCGCCAGACGTCTTTGCAAGCTGAGTTCGACTTTGGCGACAGCATGCTCCGCAGCTGTCAGTTCGTATTCTGCTTGCCGAATGCCGCCTTGGTTTCGATTTAGCCACGGAATGGGCATCGAGATTTGCAAATTTCCGTTACTGCTGCCCGTTCCGTTATCGCTCTGGAAAATAGCCTGGATATCGATATTCGGAATCGGCTCGGCATAGGCGCGGTCGATGGCCCATTGAGCGCGTTCGATTTCTGCAACCGCAACGGCGATCTCCGGGCTGTCGGCGAGAAGCCGTTGTAGCATTTCGTTCTGATCGATGTGAGCAGTAATCGACTCGACGTCACCGGAAAGCGACTGGAGTGGAATGCCAGTTGTGCCAAGAACCGAGGTCAGTCGAGTCCATGCAGCATGCTGGAGATTGGCGGCGTTCTTGCCGAGCAACTGAGCCATTTGCAACGCGCCGCGACTCCGCATCACGTCAACTCGACTGACATCCAACGCTTTGAACAGCGCTTCTGCTGTCTGGTACGCGTCGGTCGCGATCGCAACCAATTCCTGAGTCACTTCGAGTCGGCGCTGCGCGATCAGCACGTCGTAATACCCCAGTCGCACGTCCGTTAGAACTCGTTGTTCTTGTGCGAATGCCCGTTGTTCCGCCATTACTATCTCTTGATCGACAATGGCTCGATTTAGTTTCAACTTGTGACCACGGACGATCTCTTGGCCGACGTAGATGCCTTGTTGCTCGGCGAGTCCGTGACTGCTGAGTTGCTGGCCCGAGTATCCGACAACCGTATTAGGTGGCAGACCAACTTGCACCCATTTGCCATGCGCGGCACTGACGCGCGCCCGGGCTTCAATCACCGATGGGTTCGTAGCCAGCGCGATCTCTTCGAGCTGCTCAAGTGTCAATTCGCTATCCCAGGGAGCCCCAAAGCTTGGCTCTGGCGCCGGCATGATCGTTTCCGATTCCGCATCGACCGATGCGGGCGACGGTGGGTCGCCAGGTTGGACGTACGCTACCGGTCGGACTTCGTTCGGGGGGACGGGAAGTCGTGAGGGAGATGTCGCGTTAGAGAACGGATGACCACCTAGCCTAAATGGTTCGGTGTTCTGAAGTCTGCAACCGCTGAGCAAACAAAGGCAGACCACAGCTGTGATGCGGGCAAGTGTCATTTGGGTTGCAGGTATCGCTTTATTCGCCGTTGGCGAACTGTGCGATCCGATGGAGGGGCGTGAGGTGATCGGGTGCCGGAGAGTCTGGCATCGCTCCCTTATCAGTTATCGTCGTCGCGATTATAGAGCTTGAACCAATCGTGACAGTTGTGCAGGACGTTGAAATGCACTGCAAGCGCCGTCCACTCGCAGTGACTCCGCCACGCCTGGCTAGGAGCGTCGAGTTAACCTATATGAAGACTGTGGCGCATCCAGTGGAGCTGAGTATGTTCGACAGACGCAATCTCTTGAAACGAGCTGGGTTACTAGCCCTAATGTGCGAGCTGTTTGTACTATGATTGCTATTTCCGTTTGGCAAGCCGCGGTGATGAGTAGCCTTGTTCGCGGATTCGCTTGAGAAGAGCAAGCATCTTGCCAACACGTTCTGAGTGATCCTGAGCGAGATTGACTCTTTGCCCGATATCTTTTGCAAGATTGTAGAGTTCGACGGCACTTTGGTCGTCTACTGGGTAGTTGCGCTTTGCTTCCCACGCCTGATTGCGTTTGCTGACGTAGCCGCTCTTGGCGTCGATCAAGAGCCAGTCCCCGTCGCGTATCGCATACTCGTTCTCGCGCGTGTTGTGAACGTGCGAGGAGCGAACTGACTCAGCAGTGCCCCGAGGCAGAGGCAACAGATTGTGTGAGTCCTCGGCTGCGTCGCGCGGCAAGTCGAAGCTCAAGTAGTCGGCTAGCGTCGCAAAGATATCGACCTGAGACACGAGGGCGTCGCAAACCGAACCTGGTTTCGTCAATCCTGGCCACCTGATGAAGAACGGAACGTGATGGCCGCCTTCGTAGATGTCTCGTTTAAGCCCACGGAACGGTGCCGCGGACCAATGATTAAAGCGCTCGTCGCGAGCATACGCGTAGCGTTCCGGTCCATTGTCCGCGGTGAAAATCACAACTGTGTTGCCTGCCTGGCCACTGTCCTTCAAGGCCTTGAGAAGCTGCCCGCACGCATCGTCGGTCTCGTAGACAAAATCCCCATACGCTCCCGCTCCCGATTTGCCGTCGAATTGATCGTTCGGGATGATTGGTGCGTGCGGCGAAGGGAAAGCAAAGTACAGAAAGAACGGTTGGTCACTATGCTTGTGAGCCTTGATGAATTCGACACCGCGTCGCGTAGTGGTTGGGATGTTCTGATATGGGTCCCAATCCGATGCCATCGGCCCAGGTCGGCATTCCCAATTGCCTTCCTTGATTGGTTTCCACTTCGACGAGTCCATCATTACGTCAGGAATCTGTTGCACTCGATCATCCTCGATCCAGCAGTAAGGCGGAAAATTGATGACGGTGTCGCCGAAGTAAGAATCGAATCCATGAGCAAGCGGACCATCGGGAATCGGCTTGCTCCAATCAAACGCATCGGGCCTAAGCCCCGCAGTCCGTCTCTCTCCGACGGGTTTGGCTCCAGGCTTCTTGATGGCGTTCCAATCCCATCCAAGATGCCACTTTCCAATCGCTGCCGTTCGGTAGCCATTCGCCTTCATCATCTCAGAAAGGGTCAATCGCTCCTTTTTAAAGACCGAGGCACCAAAGACATTAACGATTCCGTGAAAGTCACGCCAATGATGCCGACCGGTCAACAGTGCATAGCGACTGGGAGTGCAGATTCCCGAGGAGGAATGTCCGTCTGTAAATCGCGTTCCTTCTGCAGCCAAACGGTTCAGGTTGGGCGTTGGAATCTTGGACTGGGCAACGTTGCATCCCAGATCGCCGAAGCCCAGATCATCGGCGTACACAATCAGAACATTCATCCGCTTTGGCGCGGCAGCCGACAGTGGTCCTGTTACGAACGAAGAAGAGATAAGCAAACACGAATAGACGAAGCGGAGGATATGCGAATTCACTCTAGTTACCTTCCGACGTGAAACTGCGAAGGGACAGCTTTCCAAACGCAAAGCCGAGCTTCCTGGTCTTTTTCTTCTGTGCAATGCGTTCGTGCCGTACATGCACACGCTTTGTCCGCCTTGTGTGCCTCAAGGACTTCCTTGATCGTTTTTGCTTGGCGAACGGTCATCGGCAAGAAGAGCCTGCCGCTGTCCGGTTCGTTTCATCAATTATGACCGATCGGGACTCGAACCAGAACTTCGCACTATAAGCCATTTCCAGACAACGAACAACGAACGTTCAATTGACCGAGGATCGTCTTCTTGAGCGACGCCCGTCGCTTCTATTCTGATAACACTTCTGGAACGCGTCGAGCTCCAACGCCGAGGCGAGCCGCGCGCGTCTTTCTTCTTGGATCGACTTGGATTAGGATTTCGCGATTAGATTCAAGACGAGCAATAACACAAACACCTTTGCTAGGCAGGATATATGAGCACCACTGATGGCCCGCAGTTGGACTCGGACGCTTCGCAAACAACCGGTACAAACTCTCTGCTTGGCTCCGAAGATTGGTGGGCCGTATGGATCGGCGGCGGGCTACTGGCGTTTTGCTTGGCGAGCGTTCTCGTAGCCGGCAGTGCTGACGCCCCAGCCAACCCGCTGAAGTCATGGCTCGCAAAACCAGGCAGTTGGTCTTCGAATCCCATCGATTCGATCTTCGTCGCGGGAGAATCGAATTCGATTCAAGGTGTCGTCGGTGTGTTGGTAGTTTCGAGCGTGGCATTCGGCCTTGGCTCTTTGGTGATGGGACGAGGATTTACTTCGTTCGCGATCGGGTTTTGTTTTATCTTCTTACTTGCGACGCTGGCGTACATTCTTGCCGGCCAAAAAGTCGTCAAGAGCTACAATCTGGAGTATGCATTGTGGGCGTTGGCGGTTGGGCTGCTGATTAGCAATACGATCGGAACGCCTAGCTGGGCTAAACCGGCTGTGCGAACCGAGTTCTTCATCAAAACTGGCCTCGTTCTGCTTGGTGCGGAGGTTTTGTTTAGCCGTCTTCTGACGCTTGGCGTTCCGGGAATCTTCGTTGCGTGGGTGGTGACGCCCATTGTGTTGGTCACGACGTTTTGGTTCGGGCAGAAGATTCTTGGAATCGACTCTCCGTCACTGAACATGGTCATCTCAGCCGACATGTCTGTGTGTGGCGTCTCGGCCGCGATCGCAACAGCCGCTGCGTGTAAGGCTAAAAAGGAAGAGCTGTCTCTCGCAATTGGTATGTCGCTTTCGTTTACCGTCGTGATGATGGTCTTGATGCCGGCTGTTATTAACGCGATGGGGATCAGCCAAGTACTCGGCGGTGCGTGGATGGGCGGGACCATTGATGCGACAGGGGCGGTTGCTGCCGCAGGTTCGATGCTGGGCGAAGAAGCTTTGCAAGTGGCAGCGACCGTAAAAATGATTCAGAACATTCTGATTGGAGTCGTAGCGTTTTTTGTCGCCGTCTTTTGGGTCGTCTACATCGAACGCGATAAGGACGGTCCCAAGCCGAGCGTCGGCGAGATCTGGACGCGATTTCCAAAGTTTATCCTGGGTTTTGTTGCCGCTTCGATCGTGTTCTCGTGCATTTATGCTTCCGTTGATAACGGGCCCGCGATTGTCGACGCAGTAATCAAGGGGAGTACGAAAACGCTTCGAGGTTGGTTTTTCTGCTTGGCCTTTGTAAGTATCGGATTGGAGACAAACTTCAAGGAGCTGGCAAAGTTCTTCAAAGGTGGCAAGCCATTGATCTTGTACGTCGTCGGACAATCGTTCAATTTGTGTCTAACTCTTTTTATGGCTTGGCTCATGTTCGAAAAGGTGTTCCCCCAAGCTGCTGCGTCTCTCGGGAAGTAAAGTTAAAATCATGAACCTAACTTCAAGAGAGCGGGGAGCGCGTTGGCAACGCCTTAGTCTGGCTCTCGCTGCAATTGTGGTCATCTGGGGCTTGGTGCTTCCACGGCTCGAACGAATGCCAACAGTCCAAGCTCGGATCAAACATCTCAACGAGAACGGAATCGATCCTGCCGCACTCTTCTATAGCGACCACGAAGGAATGGGGCGTTGGGAAGCCAGTATCCGCGAAACGCAACGCCAGCATCCTGAAGCGTTCTGGTCACAGCTTCCTAAGCGGTCGCCGACCGAATAGAGTCACGTTTCACGATCGTGTACACGCACGGGACGAGGAACAGCGTCAATATCGTCGATACCACCATGCCACCAATCATGGCTCGGGCGAGCGGAATCATGGCTTCGCCACCTGGAGCCAAGTGGATCGCGAGCGGTGCCATCGAGGCGACGAGCGTGAGCGATGTCATTAAGATTGGCCGCAGTCGCACGCTTGCGGCGGTCAATGCAGCGTTGCGTGAGTTATAGCCTCGTTCACGTAGTTGATTGGCGAATTCAACCAACAAGATACTGTTGTTGACGACGACGCCAATCATCATCAACGTCCCCATGAGCGATTGGATGTTGAGTGTGGTGTTTGTCAGATACAAACCCGCCAGCACTCCGGACAGGCCAAGCGGAACGGCCAGCATGATGATCAATGGGTCGACGAACGATTTGAATTGAGCAAGCATCACTAAGTAGACAAGCACGATAGCGACTAGGATTCCTAGCCCCAGTGATTTGGCACCGCTCTTCATTGTTTCGACAGGGCCGCGTAGTGTTGCTGCGACGCCGGGCGCGAATTCGATCTCGGCGATTGCCCGTTCCACGTCTGCGGCAACGGAACCAACGTCGCGTCCAACCACATTCACATAGACATCATTCACTCGCGAGATGTTGTAATGCTTCACCTCGGCAGGGATGTTTACGCGATTGATCGTCGCCACATTCGAGAGCGGAATCGTGACGGGGCCGTTTGGACCGTCAATGGACAATGGAAGATTGCGTATCTCGTCCAGGGAACGCGTCGCGTTGTTCTCGTATTGCACGCCCATAAAGAAGTCCGTCCCGCTTTTTGGATCGACCCAAATCGTTGACGAGTAGCCGATACTGGACCCATACGCAGTCAGAATCGACTGCGCCACATCCTCTTGGCTTAGTCCGAGGTAACGTGCCTTTGTACGATCGACTTTGATATCAAGCTGTGGATAGTCCAGGGATTGCGCTATCTGCACATCAGCCGTACCGGGGATTTGGCTGACCACGTTGACGATCTGTTCTGCTGTGTCCCGGCACTGAGCCAACGTACCGGCCGATACCTGGACGCTGATCGGCGTAGGGGCACCCTCGTTCAACGCGGCGTTCACAATGCTCCCCGAAGTAAAGAGAAACTGCTCTCGAGGAAACCGCTCCGCAAGTAATGCGCGCAGTTGTTCGACATAGCGCCCAGAACTCGTCCCGCGGCCGCTCTGGACTAAGTTTACAACGAGAAAAGCGGTGTCCGGCCCCGAATTGGGGCTGAGGATCGTCGAGAATCCCGCGCCCTTTCCGACCGGCAATCCAATGTTTGATATCAACGCTTCGATCTCGTTGGCTGGGACAACTTCCTTAATCGTCTCTTCGATCTTCGCGACTAAGGTCTCTGTATCTTCGAGTCGAGTGCCGGGGATCGTTTTCATGCGGATCTCAAACGTACCGGCATCGACATTGGGGAACAATTCCGTGCCGATGTGAGGCAGCAACAATGCCGATGCGCCGACGAGCACTAACGTGACCAGAACAACAAGCCATCGCAGACGTAAGACTCCGGAGAGGAGAGAGCCGTAAGTACTATGGGCGGACTCGTCAGATCCAGCTGGCGTTTCGGATTGCAGCTCGACGTTCTCACGAGTGCCGCTACGCATGAACCGTGCGCAGTAGGCGGGCACGACGGTCATGGCGACAAAGTACGATGCTCCGATTGTCATCGTGGCGGCGGTCGAAAGTGGCTCGAAGAGAAATCGGATCATTCCGGACAAGAAGATCACTGGGACGAATACCGCTAGCGTTGTCACCGTACCGGCAAACACAGCACCCGCGACTTCGTTGGCTCCGTCGCGAGCCGCGTCGACTGACGTCTTGCCCATGCGAAGATGTCGCACGATGTTTTCGACGACAACAATGCCCGCATCAACGACCGTCCCTACGGCTAGCGCAATTCCACCGAGCGTCATCACGTTCAGTGTCTGGCCGGTGAAGTAGAATGCGAGCGCTCCGACCAAGATCGACAACAAGATCGTTGCGACAATGATCAACGCTGGTTTGAGCTGGCGTAGAAATGCCCCCACAACGATCGCGACTAACAGAGCACCAAGTCCCACTTCGTACATGAGATTGCGCATCGCATTGCGTATATAGGATGATTGGTCACTGACGAGCGTGACTTCTGCTGCCGCAGGAATATCGCCGCGCTCCTTCATCTTCGGAATTTCTGTGGCAATCCCTTCGTAAATTCGATCAACGCAGGCAATCGTGTTCTCGCCCGGTTCCCGCAGCAAGGGACAGTAGACGCTGCGGTTGCCATTAACGCGAACGATGTTGTACTGCAGCGCCGAATCGTCCTTCGCGTAGCCAACGTCGCGAATGAAGATCGGACGCCCGTCGCGAACCGCAATTGGAACATTGTCGATGTCTTCTTCCGTCGGCAAAGTGTTGACGGGATGAAGCTGATACTCCGAGCCGCCGAGCTTCACTGTCCCGGCAGCCATGACCAAGTTGGAGTCTCGTATCGCGGTGACGACGTCTCTCGCACTGAGCCCGAAAGACTGTAGCTTGAGCGGATCGACGTAAATCATCATCTGACGGAACTTGCCACCGAACGGATGTGGAATCTGTACACCCTTTAGCCCACCCATTTTGTTACGCACTGCGTAGTATCCGATGGAGTACAGCTCTTTCTCGCTTAGGCCTTCCCCGGAGATCGCGGCGAGGACGACCGGCAAGTTTGCTGGTTCGCTACGCAGCGTGAACGGGAACTCGATTCCTGGAGGCAAGTGAAACATGTCGCTGGCTTCGAGATTGACAATGTCGTTCATGGCCGAACTCGGGTTCGTGCCGGGCTGGAAGAACACCTTGATCATGGCTCCGCCCGGCATCGTTCGCGACTCTTGATGCTCGATTCGCCCCGCCAATGTTAGCGCTCGCTCGACGCGAGATGTAACACTTTTCTCCATCTCGCCTGTGGGCAGACCAGGATACGAGAAGTAGCTGACGACGACGGGCTTCTTAAAGTCGGGCAAGATGTCGATGGAAAACAGCGGCACCACAGCGGCGCCCAACAGACATAACCCGATTGCGAGAGCCACGACTGCGTACGAGTTGCGCAGCGCAAAACGAACGAGAAACATATTCACTTACCCTTCGACATGCACCTTCTGCCCGGCGGACAGTCGCTGCAGCAGCGGACCAACGACGCGTTCGCGTCCGGTCAAGCCTGATGTGATTTCAATGTGGTGCCCGTCATCAACTCCGGTCGCAACATCCACAACTTGGATCGTTTCATCGCTATCAACGACGTAAACATAGCTGCGTCCCTTCTCGTCGTACCGCACGGCTGATGCTGGAAGAGCGACTTGGTCAGCTCGTTCATCAAGCAAAATGGTCGCCTGTCCGAACATGCCCGGGATCAGCTTTGCGTCGTCGTTCGGCAGATCAATCTCGACCAATATCGTTCTTGTACTTTGCTCCAAGCCGCCAGCTAGTCTTGAAATGGTTCCAGAGAACGATTCGCCCGGCAGCGCTTGCAGTGTGATACTCGCCGTATCGCCAACGTTGGCTAGTGGAGCATCCCGTTCAGGAATGGCGACGCGAACGCGTACCTTGTTAGTTTGAGCAACGACGAACAAGGGCTTGGTCGTCGCATTGTTCTGTGAATTGCGGACAAGGTCGCCAAGCTCGACATGTCGCTCGACAACAATTCCGTCAAACGGACTGCGAATTTCGGCATAGCTCATCAGAGCTTCGAGCTCTCTTCGTCGCATCTTGCCAACTTCGACATCAGCCTTGGCTGCGGACAAGTCAGCTTCGGCTGCTGCTCGACGAGCTTTGGCAACTTCGACTTCTGCGGCGGCGGCAGCGGTCGTTGCGGTCACGGCGGCCTTCGCCGCACGAGCTGCTTCTAGCCGATTCGTTGCTTCGTCCAAAAGTCGATCCGCGACGGCGCGTTGCTTGACGAGATCCGCGACACGCCCGTGCTCGGCTTCGTCCGCTTTTAGTTGAGCATTCGCTCGTTGCTCTTCAGCCACCGCCTGCTGTCGCGTCGAATCAGCGGAGATCAAGCGGGCTTCGGCGACCGCGACTTGTGCCTTGGCTTGCGCGACGCCGGCCGTAAGTCGCAGGATCGCAGCTTCTTCACGACCCATTTGCGCGGTCATTTCAGGGATCTTGACAACAGCTAGCACGTCGCCAGTTTCGACTTTCGATCCAATGTCCACGTTCAATTTCGAGACATATCCCGATGTCTTGGCAAAGATTCGGGCTTCATGAAAAGCGTGGACGGTCGCCGGTTGCGTCGCCGTTCTTTCGACGGACTGAGTCGATACGGCGATTGTCGGAACCGAGCGAGTTGTCGCAGTTGTTGCGACTGGAACGGCGACCGGGTGATCGCAGCCGATGGCTGCACCAAGAATTATGCCCGAAGCCAGGGCGAACCCAGCAATTCGATTACGAGTCATACTTCTCGTCTTTCTATCTATACGACCGAAGGCGTAACGTCTTCCTAATCCATTCAGATTAGTTTGGGCCCTGTCCGCTCGCAAGCTAAACCGCTGGTAGCGACGTCCGATTGTAGGCGTTGTCACACTTGTACTTGCCGTGCCAAAACTAGTGGTTTTGGCGGGCGTTCTGGATCGAAGAAAGATCCGGTAAGTACGCATTCTTAGCCTGGTAGGACCAACGCAGGTTCTGGCGATGGATTTGATAAATCGCTAAATGTCGGTAACAGCACATGAAACGCCGCGATCGATGTTCTCTGCTAAAAGGACTCTTTGCGGGAGTCTGCTGCACGGCAGCAGCTACATTGACTGGTTGTGTCGGGCAACAACTCACGGCTTCCAGGGCCCAACGAGTTGTCGTCGAATTGCCAAGTCAAACAAGACTGCAGCGACTGCCTCAGCTTTCTCGCACGCGTGACAGCACGCCCGTTCGTTTGGTCGCCTTGCAGGAAGCATCAGAAACGGAGCAACTGCTGCCAGCGGCAGACCCGACCATTACCGGCTCTTCGGGCGGCCTGCGACCTAGAAGTGTTGCTGAAGCGTTAGGACAAGGCGGCAGCGAGGAGCTTGGATTCGCTGGTGTACCCACGATGCAGCTCGATTTGACGTCGACACTGGCATTGGTTTCGGGACAGAATCCGATGATCGTTCATGCCGCCGCAAGATACGAAGAAGCTTACGCTCGGCTTGCTGGTGCCAAGGTCCTGTGGGTACCTTCGATCCGCGCCGGAGTCAGCTATCACCATCACGATGGCAACTTGCAGACATCGGGTGGTGGAATCGTTGATGTTGATCGTTCGTCCATGCAAGGCGGGCTTGGCGTCGGTGCGGTTGGAGCTGGAACAACGCCCGTACCTGGTGTCGTCGCACGGTTTCATGCAACAGACGCGTTATTCCAGCCCCGCATTAATGAACATGCAACATCCGCACGCAGTCACGCAGTGGATGCCGCAGTCAACGATGCGTTACTCGAAGGCGCTCTCGCCTATCTGGAGTTGCTGAGGGCAGAACAATTGCGAGCCGTTGCTAACGAAACGCTTGCCAATGCGACCCAACTGGCCGAACTCACGATGAGCTTTGCGGATTCAGGGCAGGGGCCCCAGGCGGATGCCGATCGTGCGAAGACCGAGGCAGCGATTCGAAAGAACGATACCTCGCGTGCCGAAGAGGCCGTGGAAGTCGCGAATGCTCGGCTCGTCGAGGCGCTCAGCGCGGAGCCAACAACTCGGGTCCTTACCACCGAGCCTGTCGTCGTTCCGCTGCACCTCGTCGAGCCAGGTATGGCGCCGGGTGAACTTTTGGCCCTGGGCTTGGCGAATCGCCCGGAATTAGGCGAAGCGCGTCATTTGGTTAGCGAGGCGGTTAGCCGCTACGAACGTGAACGCTTCGCACCTCTGTTGCCGAGCGTTCTATTGGGAATGAGTGAAACTTCGTTTGGCGGTGGCTTAGGTGGGAACTTGGGAAATTCGGAGCATCGTTTCGACTTCGATGCGGTGGCGTTCTGGGAGTTGCGTAATTTTGGTTTCGGCGAGCGAGCGGCCCGTGACGAGCGAAGGTCGGTCTACGAGCAACGACAACTCGAAGAAGTCCGTTTAATGGATCGTGTCGCAAGAGAGATCAATGTCGCGCATGCCCAAGTTCTATCTCGACAAGGCCAGATCGATGTTGCCGAATCCGCCGTCAAATCTGCAACCGAATCGTATGATCGCAACTCGACTCGGATCAAGGAAGGCGTTGGCTTGCCAATCGAAACGCTCCAAGCGATTCAAGCTCTTGACCAAGCCCGCCGGGAATACGTGCGAACGGTCGTCGATTACAACGCCGCGCAGTTCCGCTTGCATCGGGCGCTCGGCTGGGCGATTCAATAGTCGGCTTGGACACCAGGCGGATTGGACACCGGGAAGACGCACGTCTCCACCATCCGGTAAAGATTTCGTAACTAATAAAGTTTCTCAGGGTGTTCCGGTTGTGACGGTTCTCTAGGTTGTGCGAACCGAAGCCCGGATAAATCGTTACGGCCCTCGCAATCTTAACATTCCATGCAATCTCATCGGACCGACTGTATTTAGGAACACAACACTTACAGCCGTCACCGACCGTTCACACTGCGTGTTCGGTTGCAAGCCTCAATCCCACATCCGAGCAAAGTGCAGCCAATGCGTTACTGAACTGCTCACGAAGGAACACTTATGCGTTTTCATTTCTGTCTTCGAGGGCTTATCGCCCTTTGCATGAGTCTAGGAGCAATTGGGAGGCTATCGGCACAGCAACCCACATTGGAGGATTACCAACGCTTGCAGGATGTCGTCGTTCGGCAAGAGGCGAGGCTTCAGCAGCTCGAGACGAATCGCCTACCTCCAATCGACAATGGTGCGAGCTTCTACAATGTGGCGACAAGTGCTGCCGTCGAGAGTCGTCTCGCCGAACTGGAAGAGTACTTGTACGCCAAGGGTTCTGAAAAAGGTAGCAGCGCATCAGGCAAACCGACGATCAAATGGAGCGGTCGAATCCACGCCGACTACTGGGGTTTCCCGGAGCATTCCTCTGGAATTTCTGATTTCGAACACCCGCCGACGGTGCCCGCGGCAGCGATCAACGGAACCGACGTTGAAGATCGCTTCGCCTTTCGCCGCATCCGTCTAGGTATGCAGGGCGACATTCTCGACACCATGTTGTATAAGCTCGAGTTCGACGTCAACAATCCCGGAACGCCCGAATATAAAGATGTGTACTTGGGCTGGAAAGAACTCCCATTCAATCAAACCGTCTTGCTGGGAAGCCAAAAGCGTCCGATTGGCTTGGATCATCTAAACAGCAGTCGCTACAACGTTTTCATGGAACGGCCCTTCGTTGTCGAAGCCTTTAACGAAGATGCACGCCGAGTCGGTCTGGCCGCTTACGGATACACAGCCAACGAGAAATATCATTGGCGTTATGGTGTTTACAGCCTAGAGAATACCGCCACGGACGGACGATTCATCGGCGACTCGTTACAGCTAAGCGGCAACTTTCGGCTGTCGTCAAGTCCGTGGTATGACGAATCATCGGGCGGACGTGGTTACTTCCACTGGGCTGTTTCGGGCATGTACGCTAGGCCCGACGGAGATAATGTCGGAGCTGACACCAACAGTAATGATGGGCGTTTTCGAACACGGGTCGAAGCCCGGCCCGATAGTCGCTGGCTCAACACGGGTCGCATCGTCGGGATTTCGGATTACGAAATCGTCGGTTTCGAGGGGATCGTCAACGTGGGAGCGTTTCAAGTCGTGGGCGAGTACCAGTCGAATTGGTCTCAACGTGAGGCCGCAGCGGACCTGCATTTTCACGGCGGGTACGTTTACCTGTCGTACTTCCTGACCGGAGAGCATCAGCCATACACGCGAACGTCCGGAACGCTTGGTCGCGTCAAGCCATTTGAAAACTTCTTCTTGGTCGATCGCTGCTGCGGGGGGCGTGGATCGGGCATGGGGGCATGGCAACTCGCCGCCCGATACTCCTATCTCGATATTTCCGACGAAAACGTACTTGGCGGAGAAGGGACAAACTTCACTGCCGGACTAAATTGGTTCTGGACTCCCTACTCAAAGGTCCAGTTGAACTATATCAACGGAAACATCACCAACCATGCGGACGTCAACGGTTCCACAGCAGGCAACTACCAAATTATTGGTACCCGCTTCATGGTCGACTTCTAGACAGCAACGCCCTCCAAGATGAGAGAGAATGATATGCGTTTACAACTGTTCGCGATCACGCTGGTCGCCGGAGTCGCCTGTTCACTTGCGTTCGCTGGCGACCGCGGATACGAAGGAAGGTATGTGGGCCACGGCAAGGGAGGACGACGAGTCTTCTGCCCCCATTGTGGCGATGCATGCTACCCGACCGTCACGAAAGGCAAGGAAACGAAGCACTGTTGGGAAGTCGACACGAAAGCGATCTGCATCCCGAAGGTTCGATTCCCGTGGGAGTCGACCTGTGGCAAGGGGTGTGGCGGCGAGGAATGTGGGAAGAGCGATTGCGCCCCACCTCAGTGTCGTCGCACGAAATATGTCAACGTGCTGTTGAAGCACGAGTACGAATGCTCAGTCTGCAAGTACATCTGGGACGTTGACAGTTATAAGCACGACGATAGCACGAGCAACACTGCTCCACACGTTGGCGAGCCATCCAGTGATGGCCCAACCGTTGCAGAGCCACCACCTGTCGAAGCAAGTCTGCCGCAAAGCAATCGTCGCGTCGCTCCGGTCGCGTTCGACCAGGCAGGCCCAATTGTTCCTGCGACAAAGAGTTACGCCGAGATCCTGACTTCATTCTTCAGGTAAGATCAAATTCAGCGAAATCAATCATTCGAGGACAATCGCCTCCAGGCATCCGGAGGCGATTGTCGTTTCTTGCGGAGCGCCATAACGCTCCGGTTGCAAAGTCGCCTACAGCTGGTAATGTGGCGACGAAGTGCATTCCCGCACTTTGCCCTGGACACCGGGAGAACCAATCGTGCCGAATCGATTCAACGACGTTAACTTGACGGAGGGCGGGGCGGATGTAACGACGGCGACGTCGCTCGCGTTCACGGAAGGCCCGGCAGTCCATGCGGACGGAACGGTCTACTTTTCGGATATCGAGAACAACCGGATCATGAAGCTCGAACCGAATGGAACGAGGAGCGTTTTTCGCGAACCATCGGGCCGTACGAACGGCAACACTTTCGACCAGCAAGGACGGTTGTTGCATTGCGAAGGTGCCGAGTTTGGTGTCGGCGGTGGACGGCGGATCACTCGGACAGATCTGACGTCGGGCGAATATGAAGTGTTAACGGACCGCTTTGAAGGAATTCGATACAACGCCCCCAATGATATCTGCGTCGATGGACAGGGCCGAATCTATTTTACCGATCCTTGTTACGGCGACCGTACACAAATGGAGATGGACATCGAAGGAGTCTATCGAATCGATCTCGACGGAACTGTGACTCGCATCCTTCAACAACCGGACATCGAACGCCCTAACGGTATCGCTGTAACGCAAGACTCGAAGCGTCTGTACTTAGTCGACAGCTGTCCGACGGTCGGCGGAAACCGAAAAATCTGGACGTTTGATCTCGACGACGTAGGAAATCCGTCCAGCCAGCGTGTCATCATCGATTTCGCTCCGGGACGAGGTGGTGACGGCATGCGACTCGACATGGAAGGAAATCTTCTCATCGCCGCTGGCATTACGACGCCACGTGGCCCGCACGAAACTGCGGACGTACCACCCGGAATCTATGTGGTCACGCCACAAGGGGAACTGAAGTCACGCATTCCGATTCACGAAGACGCCCTGACAAATCTCGCGTTCGGTGGCGCGGATGGCAAGACGATTTACATCACTGCGGGCAAGTCCTTGTTCACGACCAGGGTGGCAATTCCGGGCCAGGTGTCATATCCGACATGGACGACATGATCGCTTCGACACATCGCGTTACCCTAATCGGCAAACTTGTGGTTTAGGACGGGCGAGCATTCCGATACGACTCGAAGACGCGCGATGGCGTGTGATTACAAAGACTCCGTCTTCGAGGTGGCAGAATGTGGTGGATGCCCTGGTTACTTGCTGCGATCAGTTTTGTCGTTGCGTGGATTTTGATCGATATCGGTCAACGAAAACACGCGATCATTCACAACTTTCCTATCCTCGGCCACTTTCGTTACTGGCTCGAAGCGATCGGCCCAGAGTTGCGACAGTACATTGTCACGAGCAACAACGAAGAGCTCCCCTTCAGCCGCGATCAACGCAGTTGGATATACGCCTCCTCGAAGCAACAGAATAACTACTCCGGGTTTGGGACCGATCAAAGCCTTGAGCTGTCGTCGAATCATTTGATCATCAAGCACGCTGCGTTTCCACTTAGCGGCCCGAAGCCAGGAGACGTGGACTTTGATCCACGCTTCCCGATCCCATGCGCGAAAGTGCTGGGACAGCATCGCGGTCGAGCCAAGGCGTTTCGCCCAACGTCGATCGTCAATATCTCGGCAATGAGTTATGGATCGCTAAGTGGACCTGCGGTCGAGGCGATCAATCGCGGTGCGAATCTAGCGAACTGCTTGCAGAACACGGGCGAGGGAAGCGTCTCGAAGCATCATCAACATGGCGGAGAATTGATCTGGCAAATTGGCACAAGCTATTTCGGCTGTCGCACAGAGGACGGGAGGTTCGACGAACGGAAGTTCGCAGACGTCGTCGCGGAGCACCCGATCCGAGCCATCGAGATCAAACTCAGTCAGGGTGCGAAACCGGGTCTGGGAGGCATGTTGCCAGCGGCGAAGATCACCGCCGAGATCGCCGAAGTTCGTGGCATCCCGATGGGGAAGGACTGCATCAGTCCCTCATCACATTGCGAGTTCAGCGATGTGGATAGCATGCTCGATTTCGTCGAACGCCTAGCCGATGTCAGCGGATTGCCCGTCGGCATCAAGTCAGCGGTGGGTGAAGCGCAATTCTGGACGGACCTTGCCCATCAAATGGCCACCACCGAACGTGGTGTCGATTTTATAACCATTGATGGCGGTGAAGGAGGCACCGGGGCAGCACCACTTGTCTTCGCAGATCACGTGGCCTTGCCCTTCAAATTGGGATTTGTCAGCGTGTATCGCGAGTTCATGCACGCTGGGTTGACCGACCAAGTTGCCTTCATCGGATCGGGAAAGCTGGGTTTTCCCGAGACAGCCTTGCTTGCGATGGCATTGGGTTGCGACATGGTAAGTGTTGGACGTGAGGCCATGTTGTCGGTTGGCTGCATTCAAGCATTGAAGTGCCACACCGGACATTGCCCAACAGGAGTCGCCACGCAAAACAAATGGCTGATGGCCGGCTTGGATCCGACATTCAAGGCACCGCGTTTGGCCAATTATGTTGTCACGTTGCGAAAGGAGTTGCTTCAATTGAGCCACGCTTGCGGCCAGCGGCATCCAGCGCTCGTCTCCACCGAGCACTTCAGCATCCTGGACGACCAATTCGGCGGAAGGAGTGCTACTGAATGTTTTGGGTATGGACCCGGATGGGGCGTGCCGAGTGAGTTGCGAGAAGAGCCGACCGTTGAAGTCAATGCTGCGCCAGCGGCCGTGATTGTTCCACTGGATACTTCGCTACAAAGTATTCCAGGCAGCACACTCCCGTGCGACACGCACTGATCCATCATCCGATCACATTGTCGCCCGCGTTTTCCCTTTGATAGATCGTAACAGGCCATCCGGGGAACTGGTTGCCCTCGGCATCATCTGTTGGATCGCTGAGAAAACGAAACGCGTCCAGCGTATACGTCTTGGCCTCGGTGTCGATCGTGACCAAACCGAAGCCGCTTCCTTTTTGATGGGCTTTCTCGTAGCGATTCTTCTTCGTTCCGACCTCCGGATTACCGACGGCGAAGACATAGGCTCGATTTCCAAAACCATCGAGATACTCGCCTGTGTTCGGCAAACCATGAACCGGTCGGTTCTCGTGCGGCATGCCCATTTCATCAGGCCGCCACCAACGAGGATATCCTGCAGCAATCGCTGGCGTGCAGAACGACCAGCAGCTATCTCTTTGCTTGTCGACGCCGTATTGCACGAGAGTCGTCAGATGCTGGTCGCCATTGATGTGCAACGGCATCCCCTTGCTGATGATCCGAATGGCGTTGTCGCGCGCCGTCTGTGGCCAACCGCCGGAATCGAGATCCGCCTTTAAGTATCCGTCGTAGCCGCCGTGATGCGTCGCGACTCCTGCAAAGACTGTTTGGCTGAGCAAGACTTTCATACTGTGCCCGCGCCAGTCGTCAACCCAGTGGCGAAGGAACGCCTCCTGTCGCTCGCCAAGCAAGACAAGGCCGGGCTTGTCGAGGAAGGCAGTGTCGACGTTTTGATCCTTCACATGGTCCGCGCGACCGCTTCCTGTTTCGACTCGCTCCGGACCACTCTTGAACTGGCGATCACCAAGAATTGCGAAGCTAACTCCACCGTAAACCATATCACCGAAGTAGACGCTGATGTCTTGCTTCACGGGAGTTGGATCGAAGTAGTCGGGATGATGGCTCGTGCAAGTTCGATGCACGACGTTCACCATTCGAGCGGGTTCGCGGTATCCGCCCTTGGACGAAGTACTTCCTTCGGTCATCTTCTCGCCGCCTTCGCCCCAGATGTTTCCTTGGAACACATCGTGGTCGTCCGCAATGCAAATCGTCGGACGATCACGCATCGCATCGCGAAATGCCCAGCCGAACATGTAGAACTTGCGTAAGTAATTCAGGATTGCGGGTTCCGCAGGATCGCGAATCAGCCCGAATCCGCCATGACTTTCATAAAGCTGATCGCCCGAGAAGTACAACATGTCCGGGTCGAGCTTCACTACGTTGTTGGCGACGGGCTCGTACGGAAATCCATAATCGTTTTGGCAGGTCAATGCGCCTAATCGCAAGGGACGTCCCGCCGGGTTCGCCTTGATCGTTCCGGCCCATTCGTCGACCGTCTGCGGTCCTTCAGTGTGCTGTTCGCGATAGACAAGCTTGTACTGCGCCGCAGCTTTCTCATTCCAGTTCGGGATGCGAAAAGTAGCAGTCCAAGCATCGGCGTCCAGTTCCGCGTCGCCAAAGGACTTCCACGGGCCGTCTGTTTTGATTTGCAATTCAACTTTCTTGCTGTCGTCTTCGCCTAACGGACCGGTTAGGGCACTAATCTTCAAGACAAATCCTTCGTCGCTGCGCGAGTCGCTCAGCGAGTACATCGACCACAGAATCGGCCCGAACTTACGCTCAGGGTTTACGCTGAAAGCGTCACCGCTAACCGACCAGTTGCGAAAGCGATAGCGACTTCCTTGCCCCTTCTTCAGCTTCGCGTCAAAATTATTAACAAGTGCGACGTTTCCGAGGACACTATCGGCCGGGACATTCTGCTTGGCGACGCCGAGTTCATTTCCCGCAGCGTTCGTAGCCGTCAATTGAAGCGAACACTGCTCTCCCTTTCGCGTACCTTGCAACCGAAGGTTGATCTCGTCCGGCTTGGCGACTCCTTCGATCGCCACTCGCTTGCGCCCGAGCATTAATTTGCCATTAATCAACCCGGCGCTGACACCACCACCTGCAAAACTGTTGCTGCGGTACTCAGCGATGTCGCTTCGAACTCCGATCCGGAAACCCACACCACCATCTTGTCGCCTCGCATCGAGTTGTGTTACTTCGACAGACATCTCGAACGAGCCGGCCGCGTTCGTCAACTCGCGTGTGATTAGCTGAATATTGCGATTGCCTCCGGTGGTTTGACACTCGGCGGCACCATCAACGATTCGCCAATCTTCCATCGGGTTCGCCCAACAGTCACCGCTTAACCAGATGCGATCATGGCTCTTGTTCCATGGGCCGACGATCGTGGGCGCGTTGACTGGCGATGTGCCCTGCGCCGCGTTGCTAGTGCGACCAACGCCCATCAGCGCGGAGCCAAACCCCATCAGTTTCAAGGCCAATCGTCGGGATAGTGCTCGCATAGAAGAAGCCTTCGGGAGGATGAATGGGAACGTGACTGATCACGGTAAAGTCAGAAGACAAGAACGAGAATCGCAGAACTACGAGAGGCTCCAGTGTACTTGCCTCAACTGAGCAAAGGGAGATCCTTTTAGCGATTCGTACCAAACGGTCAGCAGCGATCCGTCCGTCAGCTGAACCGACGAGGGATACCCGAGGTCACCTGACGTTCCATCGGCGGACAGAAGAAATGGCGAGGACCAAGTTCGGCCGTGATCCTCACTGACACGTGCTTGGTTGCCCAGCGGAGCGCGTCGATGCCCGTAACTCATCACGAGTCGATCATCTTTCAGGCGAAGCAGATGCGACGGCAGGCCCCAGACGCCGAGGGCACGTGGCTCAGACCAGTTCTTACCTCCATCGCTAGATTCACTCTGTAATGTTTCGCCAGCATTCTTGGAGTTGTGGTTTCGAATTTGAGCGATGATCCTTCCGTCAGCCGCCTCGACCGCGTGCAACTCGTGATAGCTTGTGTGGTCATCACCCTCGCGCGTCGGAATCTCTGCCAACCAACTCCATGTCTTGCCGTCGTCTTTCGATTCGCAAACACCCACACGATGCGGCTCGCGCCAAAGTTCCTTACCTGCGTAGAGCAATCGACCATCGGCGAGTTGAACCGGCCCGTGCGGGCTGTCCACCAAACAGTCATACCTTCCCGACCACGTAACACCACCGTCGGTCGAACGCTTCATCCACACGCCAAGGGCCGCGTTTCGCTGCTCGGCACCGATTCGGTTGTGAGCCGCTCGCCATCGGGCTAGCTTTGCCGCATCCCAGCTGCCGTTCTGTTCCACCTTTTGCAAGATCGGTTCGTAGGCCAACGAGGTAAATGTCGTAACGAGCAACGATCCCTTCGCGGTTTCGACGATTCCAGCGTCTCGATCATCGATTGGACCGTCGATCACAACCTCGGGCCACGACCAAGTTTTCCCTTCATCTTTGGAGCGAATTAGCTCGACTCGACCGAAGGGGCAAACATGCGTCTCACGCCCACCTGAACAAACCACAAGCAATTCACCGTTCGCGCGACGAGCCAGTGTCGGCCAGCCGTGATACCGATGCTTGAGATGACTGATGACGCGTGCCTCGTTGACCTTCGCCGTGGGATCGGCACGCGCAGACCTCGAAGTTGCAGATGCTAAGCTTGCCGCGCCGAGACCAGTGAGAAATGAGCGGCGATTCCAAGGGGCTGTCATTTTGGTCGTCCTTGTTGTGGTGGCAGCCCCAGCAAGCGGAGGAGTGCAGGGCGGGCTCACACGGATTTATCGGAGATGTAGTCTTCCAACTCCGCGTCTTGGATTTCCTCGACACTCAATACGGGCCATCCTTTTTCCCTCGCACCGCAGGCGGGGCAACGAGGAAAGGCGCAGGAGGCCTTAATACTCGGATCGTCGCTGACCTCCGATACGTCTTCCCAAATCAACTCGCATTCATCGCAGATCGCACAGACGGCTTCGCACTCGGGGCACGAGCGGAACCGAAGCAGACCCTGTTCGCAGAAACCACACTCGCAGATGTGGGGGATCTCTTCCGTACTCATGAGTCAACAGTCCAGAAAACAACGACTATCTCGGGAACGCAGTAACGATATTCTTCGTGTCAGTTTCGAAAACAATGAACACGCGGTCAAGTGCTGGATGGCCACGTTGCTTGCCCGTCCGTCCACCGAGGTATCCGACGCGACGGGACATCCGGATCAGATACGAACTGCGTTCATCTTCGGCATTCGGACGCCGTTTCTGCCTTTCGGCGATCTGCCACGCTTCATCGATCACTGCAAAGGCAACACCTTTGCCGCCATCGAACACGCCGTGAGGACCGTCGCGATCTGGGATGTCTCGAGTGTGGCGTAGGATGTGTTCAACTCGTGTCCGACCCTCGGGATCATGTCCCTGATAACGTAGCCCCGCGGGACTCATCCAAGCTTCGCGACCGACTTGCTTCAACTCGACGGTCTTTGGTGGCGAACGACCCGCAGTCTCCAGAAGCAGCTTGATATTCTTGGGTGTCGTTAGTTTGATCTGCAGCTTGCCGTTGAACAGCGAGAGCTTGCCAATGACCTCAATTTGCTTGCCTTTGTAAAGATCTGCTGGCTTGCCGTCTTTGAACTGAGCCACGTCGTCCTTGGCACAAAAAACCGAGACTTGCTTGCCGTAGAAGTTCAAAAACTGATGTCCGCTCGACGACTTGCCGGTCGAATCGATCGAGCCGTAAATCGTTACTTCCTGGCCCAGCGACCCTCGAAGTTCACCGGCATTGGTTGCCTTGATGCGATTTAACTTGGCTTCGCCTTCGCGTCCGACGCCGTAACGAACCAGCAGGCCAAGCACAATCAATACGAGTAACGCGGCAGGTTTCGAGCGACTCATAGCGATCCTCAAATCATTTCCAGTAGCTCCGAGTAGTTATCTTGCCATGCGACGTGTTTCGCTTCAAGACTTTTGCAGATCGTGATGAAACTGACACATACGGGCATGTACGTGGTCGGGGAACAACGATACGGTGATGTCAGCCATCTATGCACAGCGTCGAGTCTGTCGTCGCTCCCTCAAATGCGTGTCCAATGAACGATCATTTCGACCTAATTGCCACCACCGCGTTCGGACTCGAAGCTGTCGTCAAACGAGAGTTGGCAGTACTCGGCTACGAAGCTCGGATCGGTGATCCGGGGAGAATTCACTTCTGCGGAGACGCGTCAGCGATCTGCCGCGCGAATCTGTGGCTGAGAACCGCTGATCGCGTTCTCGTCCAAGTCGCAAGTTTTGAGGCGGCTGATTTCGATGCACTGTTCGAGACGACAAAGGCGTTACCCTGGGCAAGCTGGATTCCCAAAGATGGCCAGTTCCCGGTGATCGGTCGCTCGTTGAAATCGCAGCTAACGAGTGTCCCGGCATGTCAGCGAGCCACGAAGAAAGCGATCGTCGAAAGCCTGCGCGCCGCATACGACGTCGAGACGTTGCCCGAAACGGGAGCGATTTACAAAGTTGAGATCGCTTTATTGAACGACCAGGCGACGTTGACGATCGACACCACCGGGCCCAGCCTGCACAAGCGCGGCTATCGACTGCAAGCGGCTGAAGCTCCCATCAAAGAGACGATGGCTGCTGCTATGATCCAATTGAGTTTCTGGAATCGGGACCGACCGTTCCTCGATCCGTTTTGCGGCAGCGGCACGCTCGCCATCGAAGCGGCATTGATCGGCCGAAACATCGCTCCTGGGATGGCTCGAAGTTTTCCTGCAGAAAGCTGGCCGCAGCTCGCCGATCAACTCTGGCTGGATGCCAGGCAGGAGGCGAGCGACTTGAAGTTACCACCCTTCGAGGAGCGGTTGGTCGGAACCGATATTGACCAACACGCGCTTTACGCAGCCCGACAAAACGCCGAACGCGCGGGCGTCGCCGAACATGTGCATTTCCAGCGTCGTTCGTTCGCATCACTCGCCACACAGCGAAAGTACGGCTGCCTGGTTACTAATCCTCCTTACGGAGAACGGATTGGCGAACAGCGAGAATGGCGAGAATTGTATCAGTCGATGCCCGAGGTGCTTCGCACCCTGCCGACGTGGTCGCACTTCATTATCACGTCGTATCCAGACTTCGAGTCACTCATCCAACGACCCGCTGATCGGCGACGTAAGTTGTACAACGGACGAATCGAGTGTACTTACTATCAGTTCCATGGCCCGCGGCCAGACGTAGGACGTGATGTTGACCAGACAAAAGAATCTTCGGCGGTGGAGACCGAAACAACAGCGACGGTTCGTGAAGTACTACGTCGAAAGGCCATCGCGTCGCCAGTTTTTGGTGGCATCACCGACAAAGGACGTGAGCAAGCGGAACTGTTTCGTAGTCGCCTGAAGAAGCGAGCGCGGCATTTTCGACGCTGGCCAACAAAGCAGGGGATTACTTGTTATCGAATTTACGAACGCGACATCCCTGAAATTCCTCTGATCGTCGATCGCTATGAAGATCACTTGCATATTACCGAGTATGAACGCCCCCACGAACGTGACCTTGGCCAACACGCTGATTGGCTTGACCTGATGGTACAAACTGCGGGCGAGTCCCTTGACGTCGCTCGCGAAAAGATCTTCTTTAAACGGCGCGAGCGGCAACGCGGTACGAAGCAACACGAACACCTCGCCCGTCGTGAGTACGAAATCAAAGTGAACGAAGGAGATCTTCAGTTCATTGTGAACCTGTCCGACTACGTCGACACCGGACTGTTTCTCGATCATCGAATAGCGCGCTCGATGGTTCGCGAAGAGGCTGCGGGTACGAACTTCCTGAACTTGTTCGCCTATACGGGTGCGTTCTCAGTTTATGCTGCAAGCGGAGGCGCTGCCCGAACCACGACGGTGGATTGGACGCGAAACTACCTGGAGTGGGCAGAACGCAATATGCTGACCAATGGTTTCGATGGTCCGCAGCACCGCTATTTACGAAACGACGCCCGTGGCTTTTTGCGAGATCCGGGTAGGGCAGAGAAGTATGATCTAGCCGTGGTCGATCCCCCTACGTTCTCGAACAGCAAGCGGACCGAGGAGGACTGGGATATTCAACGAGACCATGTCGGACTTCTTTCCGGCGTCATCCGACTGATGGCTCCGGGGGGAATCATCTACTTCTCGACGAACTTTCGACGATTCAAGCTTGATGAAGCGAGTCTCTCCGTCAACCAGATCCATGAAATCAGCAAGCGGACCGTTCCCGAGGACTTTCGGAACCGGCGGATTCATCGCTGCTGGCGGCTTGTCTGCGCGGACTGACACAGTACGCCGCCCTCTCCGCACGATGTGAATTCCAACGACCTCTGGTCCCCAAAGCCCCTAGCTTTGCGTCAATATCGGCAATGTAGGACGACACTGCGTTCTCCAGGGGGGCGTCTACAGGTGGCCGACACCATCCGCCGATCTAACCCTTCGGATACATCGAACAGGAGTTTCCCGCGCACCTAGTTCCACCGTCACGGTCCAACAAACGGATCGGTCGGCATAGATCAACCCTGACGAGCCTCGCATGCCTCATCTTGTGTTTTGTCCTCGGCGTCTTTCGGTCAGGTTGCTGGTTGCCACGCTGGTCGCTGGCCTTTCCCTTGCCGCAACGTCATCGGCTCTTGCAACTTCGCTGCGGCGCAGCGCCATCGTTCAAGCGGTGGCAAATGCCGAGTCATCGGTTGTCAACATCCACGGTCGTAAGACCGTCGCCGCCGAGGAAGAAGTCGGTGCCTTCAAGCAAGTCAACGGTATGGGTACCGGGATCGTCATCGATCCGCGAGGCTATATCGTGACAAACTTCCACGTTGTGGATGGCGTCAAGCGAGTTCAAGTATCAACTTCCACCGGCGAGACACTTGTTGCAAGGCTCGTAGCGAACGACCCATCGACAGATTTGGCGCTCATTAAGATCGAGACCACGCAACCGATGCAAACAATGACCATCGGAACGTCAAGCGACCTCATGACCGGCGAAGATGTTATCGCCATCGGAAACGCGTATGGTTACGAACACACCGTAACTCGCGGAATCGTCAGCGCCTTGCATCGCACCGTCGAAGTCGGTGAAGGACAAGAGTACGCCGATCTGATCCAAACAGATGCCAGCATCAATCCCGGCAACTCGGGTGGCCCCTTGTTGAACATCGACGGGGACATGATCGGCATCAATGTCGCCGTTCGAGTCGGAGCGCAAGGGATTGGGTTTGCTGTACCGATCGACCGCGCTTTAGATATCGCAGCGAGACTGCTCGATGCGGAAGTACTTAAGTCGGTAAGTCATGGCGTCGCTGGCAAGACGCTCGCCAGCCCCAACAAAAGCGAGTACCTCGTGACCGCCGTCGCCGCGGGAAGCGCGGCCGATAATGCAGGCTTGCTGCCGGGAGACGTAGTTCTGAGCGTGGCAGGCACTTCGGTCAGTCGATCGCTCGACTTCGAACGTACCTTGCTCGACAAACGCGGCGGTGACGAACTCATAGTGACCGTTCGTCGCGGTGGTGAGCCTCGTAACCTCCAGGTTGTCTTGGGGACTCCGACCGTCTCTGAGCGGTCCGTTTCTGAGTTAGCTTGGGATGTGTTCGGCATCCGTCTGACACCAACCGCCAGTGGCACGTTTCGACGCATTAACACTCGCTATCGCGGTGGCTTGAAGGTGATTGGCGTGCGTCCAGACAGTCCTGCTGCGAAGCAAGGCATCCGCTATGGCGACATTCTGGTTGGTATGCACAAGTGGGAAACAGTGTCCATGGACAATGTTGCCTTCATCCTCGAAAGCGACGCCGTCCGGTCTAGCGACCCGGTGAAATTCTACGTTCTCCGGGCTGGCGAAACGCTCTTTGGCCACTTGCAGGTTTCAATGCGGACTCGCTGAGCACGCTCGGAACACGCATCGCCTCTGGCCTGCCGCTCGGCAGCGACCCTGGTATGCTGATTGTCGACAGTGGTTGCCTCCGATCAACATTTGCTGCCGCGGAGTTGGCATGGAATCCGAATTCGTCCCCTGGCTCCGTAATCGAGTGCCGTCGCACCCGCGACTTGACTTGGGAATCGGGGACGATGCCGCCGTTCTGTCGTTGCCATCACAGCACTGTGTCGTAACGAGTGACATGCTGATGGACGGAGTCGACTTTGTGTTGAGCGAGTGTGATCCTAGACGGGTCGGACGGAAGGCTCTCGCGGTGAACCTGAGTGACCTCGCGGCGATGGCTGCCGAGCCTGTTGCCGCGATCGTGTCGATTGCGGTGCCAAATGATGCTGCGGTCGACTTACCGAAAGCGATCTACGAAGGTTTGTTGGAATTGGCTGCCGAGTTTGGCGTGGCATTGGCCGGCGGTGACACCAACATATGGAGACATCCTCTGGCGATCAGCGTGACCGCGATCGGAGAACCGACAGCAGGCGGCGTCCTGAAACGAAGCGGCGCGCGAGCAGGTGACGCCATTTTGGCGACGGGTGAGTTTGGTGGCAGCATCCTTGGTCGGCACTTTGATTTTACACCACGCGTCCGCGAGGCGTTGACTCTGCACGAGCGTTACAACCTGCACGCAGCGATGGATGTAAGCGACGGCCTATCGCTCGACTTAAGTCGGCTGGCTGGTGAGAGCGGGTGCGGTGCAGTAATTGACGGCTCGGCTGTGCCGATCTCGGACGACGCGCGTCGACTGGCGGAAGAGAGGCCAGACGCGGGCTCACCACTTGATCACGCGCTCAGTGACGGAGAGGATTTTGAGTTGATTCTTGCGGTGGATTCCGCGTCGGCTTCCCAAGTACTCGCAGATCAATCGATAGGCGTTCCTGTGACAAAGATCGGAGAGTTCGTTGTCCCGCAAGGACTTTGGATTCGGAGCGACAAAGGTGATCGCCAGCCCCTTACCCCGCGCGGATACGAACACTGATGGCCTCAGATCACTTCACGTTTCGCGCAGCCTGTCTCGCAGACACCGATCGATTTGGTGCTGCGCTCGCCCAACTGCTGCCAGACGGAACAACCGTTTGCTTGTCCGGCACACTTGGGGCAGGCAAGACGAGACTTGTCCAAGCGGTCGCAGCAGCCTGCGGAGTGAATAGAGCAGATGTAGTTAGCCCGACGTTCGTTCTTTGCCACCATTATGCGGCTGCGCGTCGGTTCAATCACCTCGACGCCTATCGGGTCCGCGACGATGACGAGTTTCTCGAACTCGGCGTGGACGAGATGTTTGAGTCCGATGGAATTACGATTGTCGAATGGGGCGAACTGGTCCGCAATTGCTTACCTCCAGAGCGGGTTGAGATCCAGATCGAAGTTTTGGGAGACACCGAACGTGCGTTTCACTGTTCGGTTATCGGCGATTGTGCACCACAACTGTGTGACGAACTCCGTCGCCAGATCGACAGCTAAACCGCATCTGTGCCGCGGATTGTTGCTAGGGCGGCGAGTTCCTATACTCAAGAGCTTTCCCCTCTGTAGCCCTCTGTAGACAGCGACGACAAGATGACGAGTGAACGGATTCAGCGTGAGCAGGCGGTCGCCCCTTTCTTCATCGGCGTTGACGTTGGGGGAACGAACATAAAGATCGGCGTCGTCGATGATAATGGGAACTCTATCGCTCGCACATCGATTCCGACGGAAGAGGAGTGTGGCGCGGAAGCGGCAATGCAGCGGAGCCAAGTAGCGATCGCTGCGCTATTATCCGAGTCGCAGTTGACGTTTGACGATGTCGCGGCCGTCGGGCTCGGAACACCCGGCTCGATGGATATTCCGCAGGGGTTAATCCTTGAGCCACCTAACATGCCGAGCTGGCGATACTTTCCCTTGAGAGATTGCCTGGGCGAGTTATGCGGTAAACCAGTTGGTTTTGCCAACGATGCCAATGCGGCAGCCTACGGCGAGTATTGGGTGGGCAGTGGGCGGCAGTTCAACAGCATGGTCATGTTCACGCTTGGAACGGGCGTTGGCGGCGGAATCATTTTAGATGGCGTTTCGCTCGACGGTACACACAGTTTCGGATCGGAACTAGGGCACATTATTGTTGATTCGAGCCTCGAGGCGCGGCTTTGTGTGTGGGGGGGCGGACAGGGTCAACTCGAAGCCTACGCCAGCGCACCGGCGGTCGCCGCGCGAGCCAGCGATTTGCTTGCTTCTGGGCACATGAGCAGTTTGTCTGGCCGCATTGCCAAGGGCGAAGAGCTTACTTCACTAATGCTTTTCGAAGAGGCAGAGCAGGGGGACGAGCTTGCGCATGAGGTGATCATTGAAACCGCTCGGCTGCTCGGAGTCGGAATCGTTAGCGTCGTCCATGCGGTCGATCCGGAAGCCATTATACTCGGCGGCGCCATGAATTTCGGCGGCACTGCCACCGCAACGGGCCGCATGTTTCTCGATCGGGTTCGAGAAGAGTTTCAGGCTCGTGCCTATCACGTCGTTCGCGATTCAGTAACCATCGACTACGCCATTCTTGGTGGACACGCGGGCTACATCGGTGCCGCTGGTATCGGACGAACCATGTATCAGCGGATTGATCAGTAGGGCCGCAGTTGTAGAGTGTCGGCGCACGAAGCCTCGCGCTTTTCTGCAGAGTGTCAGGTTGGTTGCCTTCTGGCGTGAGCGCCCTTAAGCTGTGCAGCCTAAGCTTTTCCGGTGCGCCGCGACCAAATCAGGAGTGTGAAGGATGGGTGGTCTGACGTGGATCGATTGGTTGATCGTTGTAATCTATGCATCCTCGACGCTCGCGCTTGGTTGGTATTTCAGCCGTCGCCAGAATGACACGAAAGAATATTTCGTCGGCAGCGGTAATATGAACTCGGCGCTGATTGGCGTTTCTCTGTTCGCCACACTGCTTAGCACGATCTCCTACTTATCGATGCCCGGCGAAGTCCTTGGCAAGGGCCCGGTCTATATGTCGAATCTATTGGCCTTGCCGCTCGTGTTCTTGATCGTCGGTTACGTCTTGCTGCCGGTTTACATGCGATATCGTGTTACGAGCGCCTACGAATTGTTGGAAGCACGGTTGGGAGTGAGCATCCGCATGCTCGGAGTTGTGATGTTCTTGAGTCTGCGGTTGGTTTGGATGTCGTTGCTCGTCTATCTGACCGCGAAGGCCCTGACCGTGATGATCGATGTCGACGAGAGCTGGATTCCGGCGGTCGTTCTGGTGACCGGGCTCGTCTCGGTGACTTACGCTTCGCTTGGTGGGCTGCGAGCGGTCGTCATCACTGACTTGATGCAAACGATTCTCTTGTTCGGTGGAGCCGTCCTTGTGATCGTCATGATTACCATCGACTTTGGCGGATTTGGATGGTTTCCGACGGAATGGCAATCCAACTGGGACACGCAGCCGCTGTTTAGTTTCGATCCAAGTACGCGTGTCACCGTATTGGGAGCCATCCTGACCGTTCTCGTCTGGCAAGTCTGCACGGCCGGCGGTGATCAAGTATCCGTACAGCGATTCATGTCGACGCAAGATGCCGTGGCGGCTAGACGATCGTTCGGAACACAGATGATCGTCTCTGCCGTTGTGGCGAGTACGTTATGTCTAGTGGGCTTCGCATTGCTTGCGTACTTCGAAGCCCATCCCGAATCGTTACCGCAGGGCATGGATCTGAAAGCAGATGCCGACAAGATGTTTCCCCACTTCATCGCCTTTCACCTGCCGGTGGGGATCTCGGGGCTGGTCGTTTCAGCGATGTTTGCTGCCGCAATGTCCAGCATCGATTCGGGTGTCAACTCGATCACCGCAGTCGTCACGACGGACATCCTCGACCGTTTCGGCAAGAAGCCGGAAACGGAGCGAGGTCACCTTTTTGTCGCACGATCATTGGCTTTCGGGATCGGAGCGGCGGTGGTCGTAGGCAGCATGTTCGTTGGTCAGATCCCCGGCAATATCACAGAAGTGACAAACAAGACCGTCAATTTGATGGTGCCGATGATATTCTCGCTATTCTTCTTCGCGCTCTTCGTACCGTTTTCTAAGCCAGCTGCCGTTTGGATTGGTTGGCTATGTGGTATGACCACGGCGATACTAATCGCATTCTCACCATCCCCTCTTGCACTTCTCTTAGTCGCCATTCTCGATTCGATATTTGCGATTGTGTTTACGATTCGATTTAGAGTGTGGGGTAGGACGTTCAGCGACCGAGTTGCATGGTACATCGGCATGGGAATATCGTTATCAATTGAGACCGCGGTAGGAGTGCTGTACCTAGAGTACGGTACTCAACTTCCGACTATTAGCTTTCAATGGATTGGGCCCACGTCGTTGTTCGTAAACCTCAGCGTGGGTCTGGTCGTGAGTCTCTTGTTATCGAGCGTTGGGCCACCAAAGATCGAGCCCGACGTCAATTCGTAGACGCGGCGGGCGGCCACTGTTGTCACGGCATCACGCCACGATTTCGTGTACGACTCGACCTTTTACGTTTGCAAGACGAACTGGCAGATCCACCTACGAAATGCACTAAGAGGCTGTGAACTAATTGATGCGATTTGTTGGAGTCCACGCTTTAGCGTGCTTTTTAACGGGCGATAGCCCGCGCAGACAGGCTAAAGCCTGGACTCCAACGATTTACTCACAGCCTCTAAGAGAAACGTCCATTAGGCTCACTCAATTCCCTGTGTTTTCTCATGTCGAATGCCAAAAGTGGCGCTGTCCAACTAGTCTCAACGAGAATTGGTGAAGATGTTCGGTTGATTATTGTCACAAGAATCATGCCCACAGTAAGACCCAGCGAGAGTGGAAAACGAGTCGTCTAGTACGGATTTCTCTACGAAAGTCCGCGTTTGCAAAACACGAACTACAATGGATTCTATCTGTCCTCATCTCTCCTTTCGCTTGGCGCACACAACCAAGATTCGTTAAGTTGTAGCGTCCGTTTTACTAGTTCACCTCCGCTTCGACGCGTGCTTCGGACTCAAGTCGTGCCTAACAAAACGCATTCTGTATTTCGCAATGCCGCGTTGCTAAGCGGCCTCGTGACACAAGCTCAGCTTGACGTTGCAGAAAGAGAACTGCGCGAAGACATTCTCGTCGAAGACGGCGGCAGTGAAGTATCTGAAGAGACCTTGGCTGACCGACTCGTCGATACCACCGTGATAACACGGTATCAGGCCGATCAGATGCTGACGGGACGAAACAAGCTGAATCTTGGACCGTACTTGGTCACGGATTTCATCGGGCAGGGCGGTATGGGGCAGGTCTTCAAAGCAGTTCACAACGTCATGGGGCGAGAGTCTGCCGTCAAGATTTTGCCAGTCCATAAATCAACTCCGGAAGCAATTTCCAATTTTGCGCGAGAGATTCGCACGCAAGCTAAACTCGATCATCCGAACTTGGTTCGCGCGTACGACGCGGGTCAGGACGGCAGTGTTCACTACTTGGTGACCGAGTATGTGCCTGGAACGGATTTGCGGCGACTGATCCGGTCCGACGGACCATTGACGATGCAACAAGCTGCCAGCGTCATGATGCAGTCGGCGCTCGGCCTGCACCATGCTCATGAAAGCGGATTGATTCATCGTGATGTGAAGCCTGGCAATATTCTGGTAACGCCAGAAGGAGTCGCCAAAGTTTCGGACCTGGGGCTGGCGGGTTTCATGAACGAGGGCACAGACGATCCGCGCGCGGGCAAGATCGTCGGAACGGCGGATTATCTGTCTCCCGAACAAATCCGCAATCCGCATGAAGTCAGCAACGTGAGCGACATCTACTCGCTCGGTTGCACGCTGTATTATGCGATTACTGGGAAGGTTCCGTTTCCCGGTGGTACGCCGAACAGCAAAGCGCAGCGACATCTCGCTGAAACACCCTGGCATCCAAAGCGATTCAATCCCGAGATCTCCGAAGAGTTTGTCGAAGTCATAGCGGACATGATGGAGAAGGACCCAGCATCTCGCATTCCTTCCGCTGCCGAGGTCGCCGCGCGACTCGAGCCTTGGGCGACAGAGGTCGGGGTTAGCCCGGCACCGCTCACAAAGTCACCGTGGACCCCACCGCCGCTGCCGACTGGTGCGGAAGAGTCTTCGCAAGACACGGACGCAGGACGCGCCGAATCCGATGAACTGGATTCCGGTCGACAAGAAAGTGCCAGCCAGTGGTCACAAGGAACGCTTTCGGGTGGCGCAGCAAACCAAGAGACGAATCAAGTGTCAAATCGCCGCACGACATCGCCTCTGCCGCCTCCTCTACCGTTGGCTCAACTTCCGCAGAAAACCCATTCAGATCGAACGGCCGCGATTGCCGTTATTGCTTCGTTGGCGGCACTGATCGGAATTGTAGTCGGCTTCATTCTGCGCGGGCTGTTATAGCCGCCGCAGGTTGCCCTCGACGCGCGTCGTTTAGAATCCCGGTCAATTCATTGACCATGCCCGGAGACAAGTACTTTCCGAGTGCTTCGCGCAATTTCGCGTACAGCTGATCAATTCTAGCTTGAACCGATTTGACCGGCGCTTCAACTTGCTGATTTTGCTGGACATCGAGTTGCCGCACGAGGTCGTTCCGTGTTGGCAGCTGTTTGATTTCTTCGAGAAGATCTTGAGCCTCTTTCAATTTTGCGACTTGCTCTTCACCTTTTAACCCGGCGGCCTCTTCGATCCGAAGCATGAACCTGGCTTTGAGAATCTCACGCTGTGCCTCAACATCCATCAACTGCCCTTGGATGCCTTTGACGAACCCTTCAGCTTCCAGCCGTTGCGCGTCATCGGGAACACTCGCGATGAGAATCGTGTCCAAACCTGGGACCATCGGCAATCGCGCTAACAACTGACCCCCGTTTTTCAGATAGACAATTCGCAGCGGAGTATCACCCTGCACAATTTCCAAGGATCCGCTCCAGTCGGTTCTCCCCAGCAACTCCGCCGGATCGCCTTGCACCTTCGGAGTAGCCGGTTTTACTGGTGCGGCGGGTTTTTCTTCGGCGTCGGGTTCAGTCGACCCAGTTGCTGCGGTCTCGCTTTCCCCGGCACTCGCTGCTTCGTCTTCGCTCGCAGCAGGTTCCTCGGTGGGCGGAGCTGGCTCAGGCTCAACTGGCGGATCAGGCTGCGGAGCTTTGGCGTAAACTTCGAGTCCTGGCATCGGATATGGCTCGTCGCCACGGCGAACGACACGGCTCATGACTCGCAACGTCGTTGTCTTTGCTATCGGTTTGACCTTCAAGGCATAACGCTCCTTGCGCGCCGTGAGCTTTCCGGTAACGGGATTTGGCTTTCCCGACCACACACGACAAGTCATTAAGTAAGGATTTGTTTCGTCGGGCGTCTGGACTTGTAGGAATGTCCATTCGATTGGAACAATCTTGGCGGGCTCTCCCGCTCGATCGTTATTTCGCTGGATTGGCAACAAGATGTCATCGGACCCTACGTAGCAGGGTGAAGATTGCTCGAGTACAAGCCCACCAGCCCGAATCCGAACGACCGCCGACTTCGGTTCGCCGAGTTCGAGTCGTGTGATCGCCCGAAACGAATCTGCCACCGCCCCAAAACAGCTGACGTTTAGGAGCTCCGGTTGCCGAACTGTGCGTTGTACGGGCGGACCATAAAGACGCGTGCGACAGTCAAGCTCCCTCGCATAGACGGAGAATTCACGCGGACTAACTCGAACAGTCAGCAAAATGATCTTGTCGTATTTCCACGCCTCTGGTGCAAACTCGTGCACAACTTCAGACGTGACAAGAGTAGGGTCGATCAACATGCTTGACCGCAACCCCGCAGGAGGATCGACGATTTCGGCATCCCACGGCGCACCGATGAAGGCTTCGATCCGCTGTGACAACGAGAATTCAAGGGACTGTCGAACGCCTTCGCCCAACTCCCCAGCCGTCTCTGTCGCCAACCAGATCTGGACCTTGTACGGCGAGAATTCAAATGCTTGTTGCTGGCCGAATAGAACACTTGGTCTCAGCAGGCACGGCGCGAGCATGGCGATCAGAAGCGTGACGACGCGACACGCCCTGGCCTGGCGGAAAACAAGTTGTGAATCAGGTGTTCGCATCATGAATTCACTTACGCTGTGCCGTTTGTGCTCCGAGTCGCCACTGGTCAACGTACTGGTACAACCAGACCGGCTGTTCACCGATATTTCGCAACCGCTTGTTGTACACGAAAAAATCAACCGTTTGCCACAGCGGAATAACTGACACTTCGTTGTGTGCAGCATGATGAAGTGCGACGAGTTGGTCACGCACGTCACCCCAATTCTCCGCGGCATCCAATCGGCGAAGTGCTTGTCCAACATACGGGCTGTCCGTCGCGGCGACACCCTTCATTCCAAGCAATCTACGTGCGTCGGCAACCGGTTCCCAAATCGCGATTTCCGTATAAAGCAGATCACATTCGTTATCTGGGTCGGTCGTTTCACCAGGCGGCAACTCCTTCACCTTTATCTCAATCCCGATCAGACTCAGATGAGTAATGATCGCCTGACAGGTGTTGCGAGCCGATTCCGTCGCGGGATGGGCGATGAGCAACGGAGTGAGTTTCGGGGGCTCTTCTTCGAGCCTCTCTGATTTCGTAGTCAGTTCCTTCTCGGCAATTATCGTCAGTAGTTTCGCCAGACGCGGACGCCAATCCCGGGGTTCAAGAGTGTGATCATAGGCATAACCCAATGGATCCGTTTGATCGAGTCCAGCGGGAAATGGACCGCTGAGGATTCGACAGCCGGGAATGTCCGCGCCACCGAGTAACTCTTCGTGAAGAATGCGATGCCGATCGATTCCAAACACCAACGCGCGGCGGAAGTTGCGGTTGGACAAGAACGGATGGTCCGATTTCGGCACAAGGACGTGAACCGTTGGCAGTGAGTACGGTTGCAGCACTAGATCGCTATCTCGCCCGAGTTGCTCTTTCAAACGCGCAGCGTCAGAAGGAAACAAACGATCAATTACATCAATTTGGCCTCGCCGAAGTGCGTTCAGTGCCCCGTTGGCATCGTCGAATCGGCGCTCAATTAGCTCCGCGAGTCGAGACCCAGGCGTAAAGCCCTTTTGCATGAAACGCGTCTCGCTGTCTCCTTGAATATCGACACGAAACGAGCCGGTACCCTCTAATGCTTCCGCTCCTTCTTTTTGTTGCGAGGGAGCCATCGGTACACGCAACAACGCTTGCGGAAGAACATGTGATCGACGTAGATTCACATCCACCTTCAAGACGTTGTCGACCGCCACACCGGTCGCTAGGCTTCCCCAGCCTTCGCGATACTCAAGGGATCGTGGACTCGCCAATTCGAGTAAACGGCGTGACAAGTCGTAGCCGCTAGCGATCGGAGTGCTAGAATCTTCGGTGAACTGCTGCATCCGAAAGGTCATCGTCCGACCATCGGGACTTCGTTCGATTAAGCCGCCAGGGAACTCGTACTCGCCACCCTCACTCCCCGCCCCAAGGAACTCGATTAACGTGCGGTGTACCAAACGACCGGTACGCCGCGCGGCCCAATTGTCGAGCCTACCCGAATCATAACTTAATGCCGGCTGTGTGACGCCGACAATGATTTGAGGATATGTCTCGGCTAACACAAGCTCGAGATCCTTGCCGCCCGGAACTTTCGGCGAGATGTCAAGTGCTTGGCGGATCTCCTCGATCGCCTCGCGATACTCCTCCGCGTCGAGATGTTTCTTGGCAGCGGCGAGCTTCTCTCCCGCAAGTTTGTTGAGCGTCACCCGCCATTGTTGAATCGTTGTCGGTTGCTGGCCCCCGTATTTCTCAGCCAACCGATCGAGGACAATGCGTGCTGATCGATAATCTTTTCGTTCCACATAATCGTCTACGATTTCATTAACGAGCTTCCCCATGGCATCCTTGAGACGACCGCCATTGTAGCCGGGGTTCCTCTTATAAAGTTGCTCCATGACCGACAGCGACTCGGCGAATCGGTCAGCTCTGTACAGCGTACTCAGGTCTTGATACAGGAATGCGTCGATCGCGGCTTCCAAACCAGGGTGCTTAGGATACTCGGCTTTCATTCGCATGTAATAACGATACGACTCGTCCAACAATGCCTCGGTCTGGACAAAGTTCGTGACGGGGTCAAGCTTCTTCGCCTCTCCGGCCAGCCGTTGGGCCTCTCGGAACAACCTGTTCTCGAAGAAGTCCACATTCACCAAATGAATCCACTCGACTTCGTACAAAAAAGCGTCGTCGTAGAGAAATCGGAACTCCAGTTTGCCTTTGCGTTCTGAATCTAGAAGCCTGGGTCGCGACAACGTTTCGATCGTTCGAACTTCCGCCTTAAAATTCTTGTTCTCTTCGTCAAGGATGATCAAGTCGAACGGTTCACGCTCTAGAAGCGGAGTCTTGTCGTCGACATAGGTCGTGGCTGGCGCAGCCGGTGCTTCTTCCTGTCCCCTGGCGGACGATCCGGCTGTCGCGACGAACGCGAGCAAAAACAGTGTCGTCGCTCGACTCACGAATAAGCGTCCTATCGCGGAGCGAAAAGCGACTTTCGTTATCCCTTTCGAAGTGCTATTCAATTCACTGCCCCCCAGCGCTGGGCGTTCGGATGACATGAAGTGCGCCATCGCTGCCGGGGAGCAGCAGACGTGGGCCAAAGGCAACGGGTCCCGCGCCCAATGGCTCGCCGATCGTCACTTCAGCAACTTGATCGCCGCTGGCACCTGCAATCCGAACAACGTTGCCTTCACGCAGTGCAAACACAAAGTCGCCATCAACTTCCAAGGGAGTACCCGCCGGTTGTCCCCCGCATCCGGCACTGTTGGCCCAACGTTGGTTTGCTCCAGCTTCAAAGCACAGCAAGCCTTCAGCGCTCGAGAGACAAAGGACCGCATCGCCGACTTGTACCGGTCCCCAAACAACGCGGCCGGTCAGCGCAAACTCCTTGGCAGGCTTCAAGTCGCCCGCGTTCAATCCAACGATCACATCGCCACCTGAATTGCGCACGACTCCGTAGACGGTGTCACCTACCGCAGCCAAGTCTGAATCGATGTCCACTTCGAGCTTTGCCGTGGCGATCGGCGCTAGGAATGGCTTGGGCTCCTGTTTGATTCCGATTCGATAGATGTTTTTGCGGTCGTCTACGATCACAAATTCGCCGCCAATGATCGCTGGACGTTGCCACTTGACATCTTCACCGGGCCCGAGTTCCGGTTGAAACGGCAACACCAAATTATCGCCGGTCGTTGTGTTCGCAAGCAACACGGCACCATTGCCGAGCGGAGCCAACAATCCGTCTTGGAATGCTACCGGAATGCAAGTCGCTTTACCGCCTGCCAGATTAAGCTGGACCAGACGCAGTCGCCCCGGTCCAGCGCCCGGCGTGTAGATCAAAGCTCTCGCGTTGTCGGTTGGATTGAAAAATGCAATCTTTCCACTGGAGAACGCGACTGAGTCTGTGAACGAAATCGTTCCCCCGGTGGTTGTGGCAGTAACAGCTGGCTTATTACTGACGCCCGTTTGTAGGACTTGACTGTCGACTTCGAATAAAGCGCCGGCCGCTGAAACCACGTCCAATTGCTTTCCAGCTGCCGCGGCCCAGCCGATCGGTGTGCCAAGTTGCATCTCCCATTCCGGATGTCGGAAATCATCGACTTGCAGCGCGGAGACAGTTGCTCCGACCGACCCCTGCTTACGCCTGGTTACGATCAGGATGTCACCGAACAGCCGAGGCGGTGCGATACAAGCATCACCGGTGCTTGTGACTGCCTTTTGTGTAATTTGCTTTGTCGTAACTTGCAGCTGATATTTGACGAGCTTTTCGTCGGCCAACACGAGCGTCGTGCCTTCGACCACAGGGTAGCTGAGTAAAGGTTCTGCTCGGGATGCCGGGAGCGCGGTCGTTGCCGGCGTAACGGTATCTTCTTCTGCGTTGAAGTCAACATTGAACACATTCACTTCTCCTAGGTCTGTCGTCACCAAAGGACGCCGACCATAGAGAACCATGGGAACAATCACGTTGCCTGTCAGGCGGATCGGCCCTTGTGGACGTTTCAACAGAGGCCCGTCGCCGCCGGGAGTGATCTTGAAGATGTGCAGCCGGCAGTAATCGCGGCCAGCGTTTTCGGCGATCAATACATGGTCTTGCACGATCAATGGCGGTGCCGCGATCGTTCCCGCTTTATGGCCAAAATAGACGACTTCTTCACAGGCCAGTGATTCTGTCGAGATGGCGTAGAGATTCGAGTGATCACCGAGCTGAATTAGGTACGGGTGGATCTGTGCAACGCCGGCACCAATTTCCATTTTCTGAGGCATGGCGACCTGGCGAGTACTGTTTCCGGATGCCGCGTCCACTTGCAGCAGCTTGCCTGAGTTCGTGGTGACGTAAATCTGATCTCCGCCGATACTTGGAGGTGCGAAACCTTCGCCGATTGAAAGTCGCCAGACGAGTTCACCTGATCTCGATTTGACACGAACTAGCTCCTGCTGATGACCATCGGTGACCAATACGTCCGCATCCGCCTGGTTGCTCATTGGCTGTGGATGATGATTGGTTTCGTGTCCGACATATCGTCGCCAAAGGATTTCTCCCGTTCCGGCATTCAATCCGTATACCGAACCGGCAGCCAGTAATGGCATAACCTGTCCGTTCAATCGCGGGACACCATTGGTCGCATTGGTCGTCCGGCTCCCGACGATCACGCGAAACTCCGTCGACAACGCATGGTCGGTCTTGATCGATTCCATCGACTCTTCGACGAGCTTAACAAGCGCTTTCAGTTTGTCCGTGATTTCCAGGATCGCCGCTTGCAAGTCCTTGTCATCCTGCACGATCGGATACTCTTTGAGCAGATCCTGATAGACCTGATACGCTTCCACTGTCTTGCTGGCAGCGGCATGTTCTTTGATCTTCACGACCGCCGCGGCCAGATCCCGGTCTTGCGAGATCGCCCGTCTTACGATCTTGATGTCTTCGTCAATCCGTCGGAGTCTTTCCGCGGGACGTTTTGACGCGGGAACGTATTCGGGTTTGTTGACGAGGTCGGCCATGGCCTTTTCGGCCTTACCAATCATCTCCTCCATCGCGTCTGTGTCAGCCGCCTGCCTCGCCTTCTTAATGAAACCTTCCGGAATCGCAGGTAACAGCGTTGCAAGTTCATCGCGAGCTGTTGAAAAGGCTTCCAGTTCCTGGACTGTTGGAAGCAGCTCTGTCGCCGTGTCGTACGCCTTCTGCGGATCAGCGATCACAATGCGTATTCGACAAAGCACGATCCGGACCTGCGCATCATCAGCGTTGTCTTCGCCCGGGAACTGTTTGACAAAATCCTCGAATTTGTCCATCGCATCTGAGTACGATTCGCTCCGATAGGCTTCTTCGGCGTAGTCGAACAACGCGATTGGGTCTTGTTTAGTCAGGTTGTAATATAGCAATCCGCCGAACAAGACCAGAAATAGCAACAAGCCTCCACCGCCGATCATCAGCTTGCCACCCCAATCCTGTTGATTCTTCTTCTCTCGTGGCGTCTTCTTGCCGGATCCATCAGCTGGGTCGGCAGGTGCCGCCTGCGTCGGTTCACCAAACGGATCGAGGGAATCAGTTCCGCCCATTCCGTCAAGTGTGTCGAGCGAATCCAAGCCACCTCCATCGAGTGGCTCCAAGCCACTGTCCAGCGGTTCCAATCCACCGCCACCGCCAGCCTGGGCAGCGCCAACCGGTGTGAGCGCTGCGCCAGCGTCTTCGACGGGCGTAAGGCCGACGACTTCTTCTGGCTCGTCTACCGCATCTTCGAGCAGAACAATATCGTCATCGCCCGATGCTTGCTCTTCCAACAAGACGCCACTTTGATCATCGCTACCGGAATCCGTAGTCGCTTGACCAACGAATTTCGTGGCTTGAAATTTTGTCAGCTTGCCCTTCTCGACCAAAGCCTTCGCGATCGTCGCAGCGCTGACCTTCTTTTCGGAAATCTGACGCCGCACTTCGCGGAGCGTCGACGGGTCGAGCACGCCATTATCTTCAAGCAGTTGAACAAACTTCTTCGCGGACATATCAAATTGTTCCTCGCCCAGCGGCAATCGGCAATGGTTGTTCGTCGGTGTTCGTCATTCGTCTTCGACCGTAGCTAGAAGGACTTCCTCGAATCCGGTCTCGCTTCCCGCATCAAGAGCCGCCACGACTTTTTCGTGAAGCGATTCGCCATTAGCTTCCACCAGCAACGTGGTTGGCTGCTTTCCTGTACTGTCACCATCGCGCGCCAATCGCAGGAATCGAAACAGATCCTGGACGCTTGGAGCTTCTTCATCCCAGTCCGCCGTGATGACGTGGTAGGTGTTAAACGCGTCGATTTCAACGGTCACACGATCGCTATCGTCTTCTTCTTCCAATTCCACCGTCATACTGGCGTCATCTGGATTCGGTTTCGGCACGTGAATCGTCTTTTGCAGCGTGAACGCAGCCGTCACCATAAAGAAGATGAGCAGTAAGAAAGTAACGTCGACCATCGGCGTCATGTCCATTTCTGTGTCTTCGATATTCCCCTTCCGCCGAATGCCGGTCGGTTCGTCGTCCTCTTCTGGTGGCAAGTCGCTCGTCGAAACGGGCATCACCCCACTTGTTACGACGGGAGGCTCTTCGATCACTTCCGTGACTTCGACGGCCTCAAGCATGACGGTTCCAGTCCCATCATCTTCTTGGGGCGCGATTGCAACGGTTGACTTGCCATCGTCGGTGACGGTATCCGATGGTATCGCGACGAGCTCATCACAACTGGGGCACCGCACTTTGCGACCGGCCAGTACTTCGTGTGCCGAACGCGATGCGTTACAAGAAGGGCAATGGAATGATATCGGCATGGCTATTGCGACTCCGTGACAGCCCAAGCCATTTGTGTAATCTCCGCCACCCGCGCGGCGGCCTTCGCCGTCGACGAGATGTGCTTGTGTTTCACGCCCTTTGCTCCCTTGATCAGCACCGTGTTCTTCCTTGCATCCAAACCGATCTGTTCCTCAACGTAAGCCTGCAACTCGGTTTCCAACGCGTTTACGTCAGTCGAGTCGAGCGCTTCGCCTCCGTCGCCGTCACCGGCGTAGATTTTCGCCGTGTCGTCCGTATCTCCCGGGCCCACCGTGATGATGACGCACGTCTTCAGGACGATTGCGAACCCGTTCCCGGCCGGAGGCAGTGGGATATTCGCGGCTTCGTCCATCTTGGAAGCCACGATGAAGAAGATCAACAATAAAAACGTGATGTCGATCATCGGCGTGATATCCATCTCGGTGTCTTCGAGCGCACGTCGAGCTTTCATCGTCTCCGGACGTGGGGGCTCGGCAAGCTCGCCTGGCAACGTTTCGTCAGCCATAGGTCATTACCTCCGCCGCTTGCCCTCTTTTGCCATTGCGATCTGCATCACTTCGACAAATCGGTTGAGTCCAGCGATCGCCAGCTCTTCCATCTTTTTAATACGGATATTGACGGCAGCAACCGCAACGATCAGAGGAATCGCGATCGCTAAACCGCACGCCGTCGTAATCAGTGCCACGCTGATATTGGCGGCCAATTCCGCAGGTTCGACGTTCTCGGAAGTCGCCAGCGTATCGAAGGCCCCCATCATGCCGGTAACCGTACCAAACAACCCGACCATCGGTGCACTCTTGATGACCGTGTGAACCCAGGTCATCTGATGCTCCAGCTCCGCCAAGATATCGCGTTGGAAGCGATCCTCAACCAACTGGCGAACCTTCGCAAAACCGACACCGCGATTCAGCATCGCCAGATGCGCGAGTTGCGGAACTGCGCGTAGGTCGCCATCGCAAATCATCGTAGCGTCGTCGAAGTCCGATTTGGCGAGTGGCACCTCCAGTTCGTCGAGGAAATCATCCTGGGCCGCTTCGTTCTTAAAGCGTTTCTGAGCGACTCGTCGCCACACCATGACACAGCAGAATCCGCCCCAAAGCGCGATCAGCAGGAGAATGGTATAAATGACGTACCCAACGAGGGTAAAAATGTTCATTTCCATGCGTGTTTTCTCAACCTAAAGTAGGATCTCAAATGCTTCAGCTAACCAAGGGTGTAACACCTTACTTTGGCTTGGGACGAAATCGCATTTCCGCGACCACAAATTCCCAAGTGCGTCCTTTCGGCTTGAGTTCAAAGACCGTTTTCAAGAACTCCTGTACTGTCTTATTCTGCTTCGTCGCGTGCTCCATCTCAATCCATGCGAGCTGGTCTTCGACTTCTTCTGGATAGAATTGCATTAACAAGCGTTTCCCCGTGTTGATTCCCGCCGCCGACAGCAATTGTTGATCGAATTTTTGCAGAGTACCACCACGCCAAGTCATGTAGAGTCGTTGTTCTTTGTCGCCCGGACCACTGTATGTATCCGGCTTGCCTTTCGACAAATTGCGCGCATAGTCGACGTTCTTCTTGCCACCGCCGGCGGCTCCCAACTCAATCTTAAAGGCGTCCAGCTGCTTTGCGTACGCGGCCTTACTCGACGACTCGAAACGGATCTCCCAGCGTTCCCACCGCGGAATGATATTGTCTCCTTCGCCCAACGGCCCGGGAGGACGGCTGTCTCCCATACCGCCTTCCCCCTTGCTGGTCGCGTCAGAGGGCATCGACACCGAATCCATCGCCGCGGCAACACTCGATACCGCCTCCGTCATCGCTTCCATTGCGGCTTCGAGCTGTGGTTCGGCAAGTTCCGGCATCTCTTCCATGCCAGGTGCTTCGAGGTCTCGCTCAAATCCTTCTGCGTGATCGCCACGACCTGGTACGTTCTCGATCAACTTGACGGGCACACTGCGAGACTTAAAGACGAGCGTCGCGGTAAGCCAGATAATGAACATCCCTACGACCGCCACGCCCACCATGATGAGCAGCGCGACGATGAGACTCGCAACTTGATCAAAACGGGATACGTTCATCGTAGACGTATCGGGCCGATGAATCGGCTTCGGTACGGTTGTCATTTGTCGTACCTCTTGCAGTGCTAGGTTGGTAGGTGCATGTCCACCCGCTCCGAGAAACATCGGAGCCGGTTGTTCCGAGACAATATTCCCGTAGAGGGTGCGCACGACCACGAACGGATCGCGCAGCCCATAGGAAGATGCTTGATATTAATGGGCTCCCACTGGGATGTCAAGCAAAGCACGGAGCGGAAGTCCTTGGCGTATTGGGAGTTGGCTTAGCCCCTGTAATTTGTCGCCGCCACATTTTGACTTTCGCTCCTTCCGGTAAGGCTGGTGACACAACGGGGCTTTTGAGCACCGATCCTCGAGTATTTCCAGGTCGAATGTCCCCTACGCGGTTTCTGGCAGAAATGAGGGCATGATGACACCAGCAGGAACCTGCGCAGGGCCGTAGCTCTGAGCGACGTGCATTTCACAATTGCGCGCTCCCCACGCATAGAGTTGTTTTACCAGCTCACCGCACGAAACTGGGGCAAGCAGAACGGGGCAGCGGCCGCGATGTTGATTTAACTGGTCGTAGACGAGCGCGGCGGCTTGATCCCGTGTGACCGCGACCCCCGGGCCGATCATGTTTAAGGCGTGAGACCCGCACGAGACGAGGAACCCGTCGATACCGTCAGGCGACTCGACAATGGAGACTCGCCACAGCTTGTCTTCGTTGCGAATGAAGTAGCGATAGTCATCAACTCGCGAGATCCCGGCGACTTTACGCTCAAGTTCCACCATCGCCGGAACATCACCAAGGGTCGCTGAGCGTACCGCAATCTCGTTCGGCGGCGGATGCGGCAGCCCCGCGTCCGGTACCGCAACGTACATATCCTGAAATGTGGCGAACGGAACGAAGCCGGCTCGCGTGTACAACGAGTACGAATCCAGATTAAGACAGCTTGATACCAGCCGCACCGGTAGGTTGACGGCTTGGGCCCGATTGATGATCTCGCCGAGGATCGTTCGCGCCACGCCACGACCAAAGTGATCAGGGTGGGCATTCATGATGCCGAGCGAGAAATGAGTTTCCCGCGGGTGTACAAAGCACAACCCAATGATCCGCCCCGATTGGTCGTCAACGGCAACGATGCCTTCGCCAGGATCAATCCGCTCGTAAACGTCGAACATGTCGACCGGTGTCAATTCGTCACCTTTGAATATCGCTTCGCGACCAATCGATTCGTAATACCGATTTGTGGAATGGAACACCAGTCGTGTCACTTCGTCTCGGTCTTCTCGCAACATAGACCTGAGGTGAAAACCGGTTGCCTTGCTCATGGGTTCTGCTTTCATTTCTGTTTGTGAGATCGCGTTCGGAGGCAATTTCAATTCGCGAGGTCATACCGGCTCCCACGGCGTGGGCGCACCGAACCACCGCGTCAGGTCGGTGTATTCAAGATACTCGATGATGGCTCCGTGCTTGTGAATGAAGACAACCCGTCCGAAATCGGAGGGTGCGAACGGCCCGAACACCACCTCTTCGTCGGCGATCGCAGTTTCGAGATCGTCAACTCGCCAAGCGATGTGCGGCATATGCCACAGTTTCCACTCGGGTGAACCGACTTCTAGTTCGGGGATCGTTTTGAATCGTAGATACTCGATTCGCTGAGGATGCGTTCTGGGATTGGTCACCCAGCATTCGCTGTCGGGCACCCAAAACTCCGCGGCTTGTGGCGAGTCGACCGGGATCCCGATGTGATCGAATTGCAGATGGAGAGACAAAGAATTGCTTCCTTAAAGAGTTCGTGAAATTAAATCGCTAGTCCAAGACAACGACTGCGCCGGTCTCTGCAGATTTCTCGGCGGCCAAGCAGGCGGCGACCGCGGCTCGCGAGTCGCACGGAGGCACAACCGCAGGATCGCACTCCTCCGCAACGCATCGCAGAAAGTATGACCATTCATCGCCGAGCGCTCCCGCCCTCTGTCCGTGGATTTCCGGCCAGTACGTCGTGTCAGGAAAACTCACACTTTCATTGGCGACAATCTGTAGATTCGGCGTTGTGTCGTGAATCTGAATCGATCCGGTTGTGCCAACAATCTCCATCCGCTCGTCGATTTGGAATGGACTCTTGTCCGGCAGACACCACACGGTCTCGCAGACTCCAATCGCACCACTGTCGAAGCGGTACATGGTCCAGCCGATATCGGGATGCGTGAGTTCCCGAACGCGATGCGTCTGAGCGTACGCCGTCTGAATCGATCTCCCGGTATACCAGAGCATGAGATCGGTATCATGCACCGCATCGCCCATGATCGGACCGATCTTGTCCAACACTCCATCGGTAATCCACCGGGGGAGATTCCGCCGTGCATAGATTGAAACGATGTCGCCAATATTGCCGGCGTCGATCTCTGCCTTGGCAGCGGCATAGCGAGGATTAAAGCGGCAGATATGACCGACCATAAAGTTACCCCGTGCCCGCGCTGCGGCATCGAGAATCCGGTCGCAATCTGCCAGCGACGACGCCATTGGCTTTTCGAGGAACACGTGCTTTCCGGCCTCAAGAGCCGCAATGGCCGGTTCCGTGTGCTGATCCCACATCGTCACGATGCTCACTACATCGAGCGCCGGATCGGCAAGCATCTCGTGATAGTCAGAGTAAGTCCCACTGACGCCAAACCGACCAGCGACTTCCGCGAGGCGGTCCTTCCGCCGCGTGCATACCGAATGTAGTTCCGCTTGCGGCAGATCGTGAAGAACTTCGCAGTGTTTCTCCCCGAACCACCCGAGTCCAATCACTCCGCACTTGATCGTCTTCATTGGTTGGTCCTCGCGACGGACAATTCTGGTGAGCCGTTGTATTTGAAGCAGGTTCAATCGTTCACAGCGTCGAAGTTCCCCACGGCAATAGCCCAGTCTGACTGGTACGGCGCTGTCCACGTCTGTGTCTTTGTTGGCAGTTCGCCAAGGTCGATCTCATTGTAGGCACGTCTTGTGTCAACTGCGATCGCTGAGCGATCGCCATTCATCATCGATAGGTCCATCCGAATCGCCGTAACACTTTCGCGATAGAACACGTAGTGTTCGCCGGCGGGGTGTCTCAGACAGTGCCCGTCCGTCAGGTCGGCAGCGGGCTCGATGCCGAGCGTGAAGCGGTCATTGAAGAAGTCGGCCCAGGTGCGAATCCACTCGGGATGATCGTACGGCAACGACGCGCCGTTCCCCGCGTTGATCGCGAGATCGTCGTCCAGTCGACCCCAGATGTTGGCGACACCACCGGCCATCGTGCTGCGCCAAAGACCGCGACGAGTCATCTCTTCTGTGTAATCCTTGTCGCGATAGCGACCTAGTCTCCGAATTCTAAAGCGATCTTCCGAAAACACCGGTTGTTTAGCGACGGCTTGCAGCGACGCTTGATACACATCAAAGGTTGGCCGGTGATGTTCATAGCTGGAGTAGTCGAGTCGGCGGTTCCAGGAAACGGCCGGCGAATGGTCGAGACCCCGATTTGGATCTCCATGACGACCGCCGAGCATATGCGACCAACCCAAGTGGCTGTGCACGTAATCTCTCCATTGGCCGATCTGTCGTTCGTTAACCCACTCGTCGAGATCAAATCCGTAACCCATCGTCCAGCCGGGCAGAGGTCCAAGCCGTGCCGCGATGTACCGCTGCAGACGTTGGTCAACCTTACCATTGATCCCCCACCGAGCCGGAGTTTGGTGCCGTGATTCGTCACCCCAAGCCCAGAAGTGGACGACTCCACCTGCCGCATGCGCCTTCGTAATTAGCTGCTCGAGTGCTTCGAATGTGCGGGGATCGGGATTAGGGTCGTCCGATCGAATGTCGCTCGACCGATCGTGATCGATATCGAACCAACGACAGAACACCGGCACATGAAAGCCCGTGAAGCCGTGCTCCCTGATAAACGTGACAATGTCCGTATCGATCTGTTTCGACTCTCCATGAAACGTCGCTGGATGGCCATACATCACCAACTGTGGCGCAAAGGCCCGCAGTTCCCCATCCTTGCCGTATGGGCGAGCCCACTTGTTCCCAACGTGAGTCACAAAGCCGTGCGCACTGTCGTTGGGACGAATCAAGACACGTCCTTTGTGGCCATCGAGTTCTGAATCAGCGCTCGTTGTTACAAAGTCCCACAGCCCGACACGCGTTCCTGTGAATCGAAACTTCCATGTTCGATCGCCGGTGAAGAACATCTCCGTTGTGTGTTGAGCTTCGGTCTCTGCGTGCGTGAATTTGACCGACGCGGTAACGTCAAACGGATTGCCCTCGACAGATTTGTTTTGCAGGCTCCATTCGAGAAACGGAGCCCACCGTGTTCCTGTGTGGTCAAGTGTGTCGTCTACATCGATTGATACGTTCGTTTGCCGGCTCGGGTCAATCGTCACAGTCTGGCCCGCTGCAACGTTGGAACGAGTTGCCACTGATCCGTCTAAAAACCGGACTTCCACATCAACGAATTTGTGATTTGCCAGTCCGAAGTGTAGGACTGGATCATTCTGGGCGAGATAACCGTTACTGCTACGCGCTTCGCGCATACCAATCAGCCTGGCGGTGCCGTCGCCGAGCGGACGGACTCGCACTTTCGCGCTAAATGCCCCCGCTTGACCGTTGGGCGAGATCAGTTTGACCCTCAGCCAGTTGCCTGAGTTCAAGTTGTTACGCACAAGCCAGTTTCTGGATCGCTTGCAGACAATTGCGAAGTCCAGATCACCATCGCTGTCGTAATCTGCGAAGGCAAGGCCGCGCGGATCGTTGATACCCGCCACTGGAATCGTCGGGCCGGCGTCGAATCGACCAGTTCCGTCATTGAGGTAACAATGGTCGTCACCGGCAAAGACGACATCGAGGTCACCGTCGTTGTCCAGATCAGCGCAGCCAGCCATATAGCCATCGGTCTGGCTGAACGTTTGTCGAAACGAAAACCGACCGTGGCCATCGTTCGCGTACAGATGCCCGACGTCGTTTCCGGCAAGAAGCAAATCGAGGTCACCATCGTTGTCGACATCGCCCATCGTAATGCCGTCGGTCGCGCGATGACGGACGCCGATGGACTCAGGTGGTCTGAGCTCGAATTGACCTCGACCGTCGTTGCGCAACACGTTGACCAGCCCCGTCCGATTCGCTGCGATGATATCGATGTCACCGTCACCATCGAAATCAGTATCCGTCGCTCCCTGACCACACGGAGCCGTCAATGCTGGATTATCGTCGATCGCAGTAAAGCGCAAGCCGCCATCGTTGCGATACAGCTCGTTCACTTCGTCCGGTGGATCCTTCGAGCCCTGATAGTTCGTCACGCAGAACAGATCGAGATCGCCGTCGCCATCCATGTCAAACGTCAATACACCGCGAGTGGCCCGGCGTCGATCCATCGGAATACCGCTCGCTTTCGTTGCATCTTCGGAGTGACCGCTGCCATCATTTCGGAATACATTGTTGAAGCACGGATACTTCCGATGATTCCACGTCGTTCCATTGAACAGATCGTAGTCGCCGTCATTATCGAGATCGGCAAAGCAAGCACCGTGCGAGCCACCGTCGAAGTCGGCGACCCCGCGCGGACGTCCCTCGTCCGCAAATCGACCACCTCCGAGATTCCGAAAGAAGAGTTCAGGCATCGGGTCGGTAAAGATCATCGTGATGTATAAATCCGGGCGGCCATCGAAATCTACGTCCGCCCACATGGCTCCGTGACCACCCAGTCGATTCGGCTCAGTCGGCCCGCCAGTGCCAGCTTCGCGCGTCACATCGCTGAACGTGAGACCTGGCCCGTTCTCGGCCAATAGTTCTGAACAAATGACGCACAAGAGTATCGCAGTCACAATGGACTCACTGATGACTTGCCAACGGGCGCTATCATTCGCGGTCATCGTCAAATCACCTCGGTCACAGCGGTCGCCATTCTACAACGCTACTGACGACACGAATCCGGTTTCCTGCGCCCAGCGTTCCGTAAAGTTGCTTCGTCCAAAGATAAGCTTCCGGGATCTTCCCGACAAACTTAATCGGAGGTGGAAATGCCAGCCCCCGGTTGCGAGGGCGTTACGATATCAATCGGAAACGCCGAAATGCAAGAAGACGAACCAGTCGCCAACGTGAAGAAGGAGATTAACCCAAGCCCCAGCGACAAGATGCTCCCTCACTCCGACTAACATCCACTGTGAACCGTTGATTAGTGTAGGCATATTTCGAGGACTCATCGCCCGGTGACGGGTCTGACGGGCGAGTCTCTGTGAGATGGTGGCACCAACCTAGCGCAGGTATACTCTTCGCAGCGAGGCTAGGTATCTGCCCCACCTAGTCGCGCTAGGTCCGTCAAGGATTCTGCCCCTCCTTGCCGGACCGTTTTGTTTTCTTGTTCGGTGGATCACCGAAAAGTTGACCGGCGTAGCAATTCGTGGCCTATACTTACGATGCGCGAGGGGTGTGACGAGTGAGACCATATCGCGTGTTATCGAGGAAGTGACAGATGCCAAACGCTAGTCTTGATCAAGCGTTTCAAGATCTCGTGAACGAGGGTCAGTACGCCACCGAGAAGCAATGTTGGTTGAAATTCGTCAGCTTTCTCAGGATGCGGCGTTTCATCGACGTTCCTCCTTCAGATGTCGTTCGCGCCTATTGTATTGTGGGTGGGCACTACCCGAACGACGAGCGATGGCTGCGAGATTTTGTTTCACGCGCAGATGTCGTAGTCGCGTCGCATGAGTTCTCCAAGCACTTGCGAGAACATCGATTGCACAGGCCGACCGTGCCTGCTTCCCCCGCGCCAGCTTAACCTGAAGATCTCGGCATGGTGACTGATCAGAGCATGCAAATTGCCCGCAAAAGTCACCTAGGCGAGCCCGTATAACTAGATACTTTCGGCTAGTGCTCCATCACTGTGGGATGCCGCTTTTACCGAACAACACCTTGAGCTTGTTGCCCATCGATGTGCGACAAACCTGATGGTTTGGAACCAGAGAAATTGGCCGGCGGACTGCTCGATCTCGTAACGCACATCGTAGCCACCGATGTCCAGCGCAGTTAGCACGGCTTGGGATTATGCCTCAAATCCCCACGCCCTCGCAGCATTTCGTCCGAGGATCTTCTCACTGTCCTCTTCAGAGAAGCAGGGGATTCTTCGAATTAGTTCGATTTCGTTCCCTAGCGTCGGGCGTTTGTACGCAGCGCGGGCTGCACCAGGGTAGCCGGTTCCAAAAAGAAGTTGATCCGGGCCGAACGCTTCGTACACCCGTTTCACGTATGGGTAAGCATCCTTAAACGGGTACTTGCCGGATTTCGAAACCGAGGTCAGCTCCGAGACTTTGACGAACACGTTCGGATAGCGAGCCATGCCAAGCAGTAATCGGAAATCCGGTTCGGGATCGTCGTCGCCAAGATTCATCTGGCTGAAGTGATCCAACGTAATTCGCACGTTCGGATGCGCCCGGACCATCTTCTCCAACTTCGGCAGTTGCTTTGGTGCGATAAAGAAGTTGAACAAGGCCCCCAGTTCTTCCGCCTTGCGCCACACTCGATGTGTTTCTTCCGCGTCAAGCCAGCCGTCCCCGCCGTGGTTGCCGTTCTGATAGTAGATCGGGCTGAATCGCATCCCATGCAAACCGTGCTCCTTGACCCAGTATTCCAACTTGTCCGCGACTTTCGGATCCGTGGGATCGATCAACCCATGTGCCTTCAGTCGCTGGGGGTAGCGCTTAACACAGTCCACGACGTACGTGTTGTCCCAACCGTGATAAATGACCTGCACGAGGACGGCGTGGGTGCAGCCGTATTGTTCCATGTCATCGATCAGCATCTCGACCGTGCCTTCGTGCGGCGCGTCTTTGAAGTCGTTCTGATACGGATGTGGGAAAGGATACCGCTTCGGATCGTTCGCCCAGACGTGCATGTGGGTGTCGATGAGCGGCGGTTTGGGAGAGGTCGCGGCGTCAGCGCGGTCGCTCAATAAGAGCGACGTCGGGAGCACGCCGAGCGCCGTCGCCGATTGCGCCGCTGCCTTGACAAAACTGCGTCGATTAACTCTCGGCATACGCGGCATGATCTTTTCCCATATTGCGGGGGCGCGGCTGCCCCTATCAGGCAATGATCTCGTCGATCGCGTTGCCATGATCGATGTCAAGACGTTTGCGACCGGGGATTTCCAGCTTGTGCGAGTCGAGCCCGAGCTGCTTAAGGATCGTGGCGTGGATGTCGGTCACGTAGTGGCGATGCTCCTCGGCGTGGAAGCCAATCTCGTCGGTGGTACCGTGAGCGATGCCGCCTTTAATGCCGCCGCCGGCCATCCAGACTGAGAAGCCGTAAGGGTGATGGTCGCGACCATCCGTACCTTGCGATGCTGGCGTGCGACCGAACTCGGTCGCAAAGATCACAATCGTTGAATCCAGCAGACCACGCTGCTTCAGATCTTTCAGCAGACCCGCCACCGGCTTATCGACGGCTTTGAAATTGCGCTCATGATTGGCCTTCAATCCGCCGTGCGCATCCCACACTCCAGCTCCACCGGCTCCATGCTGCACTTGAATGAACCGCACTCCGCGTTCAATGAGTCGCCGCGTTGCCAACATCTGCGAACCGAAACTTTTTGTGGCTGGTTCGTTAAGACCGTACATCTCTTGAGTCGCCTGCGTTTCCGAATTGAAACCAAGCGCCTCGGGAACCGATTGTTGCATGTGGAAGGCGAGTTCATATGCCTTGATGCGAGCCAGCAGCGCGGCATCATTCGGGTATTCGATCGCCTTGAGCCGATTTAGCCTCGCTCCGTATTCAAAGTTGAGCTGCTGCTCTTCGAGCGAAAGACCGTTGGCAGGCTTGCCATAGTCGAGGGGATTATTGGGATCGATGCGGATCGGCACGGCATCATGCGCGGGGCCGAGGTAATGGCCGTCCTTCGCGTTCCAGTACTCGCGGTTCCCCATCGAGATGAATTGCGGGAGGTTGTCGTTCAGTGAACCCAATCCGTAATGCACCCACGCACCGAGCGTGGGGTATTCGCCGTCAAGCATATGTCGACCCGAATGAAATTGGGTCTGGGCTCCGTGGTTGTCGTCGGTGGTCCACATTGAGCGCACCACAGCGATGTCGTCAATACAGCTTCCCATGTGCGGCACCCAATCACTGAGTTCGATGCCACTCTCGCCGTATTTCCGAAAGCCGATCTGCAACGGATAGATCTTCTGCCGCAGTTCGACGTTGAACGCCACTTCACGTCGGTTGAGCTTATCGGGATTCTGCACGTCGGCGTAGGGCGTCTCACTAATTGACTTACCCGCATACTTAGTCATCGCCGGCTTCGGATCGAACGACTCGGCGTGCGAAACACCTCCGTTCATAAAAAGCCACACAACGCTCTTTGCCTTAGGAGTGAAATGAGCCTTACCGTCCGGTGGCTGCCAGGTCTCCCGCTCATTCGCTTTGAGGACGCCATCGCCTGCCAGCATCGCGCCGAGCGCCAGGCCCGTAAAGCCGAGTCCGCAGTCGGCGAGAAATGTGCGGCGTGATGGATCAACTTTGGAGGTTGCGTGATTCATTTGAAGATCCAGACTATCGAACAGTGATGAAGTCATTGTGGTTGAGAATCGTGTGAACAACGCTCGTTCTAGCGGCGGTCGCGGGATCACCTCGCTTTTTGGCTATTGCGAGCTCGGTCGTTCGTTGCAGGAGTTCGGCCAATGCAGCCTGTTCATCGGGTGTTGGTTCGACGGACAGGATGGTTATAAACGCTGTTCTTAAAAAGTCAGAATCGGACGTGTCTGGGCTCGCTATGTTAATGCGCTGCGTAATTTTGTCAGCCATCTCGGTGACAAGCGGACTGTTTTCCAGCGCTAGAGCCTGCTGGGGGACGATGCTTTCGGCCCGCCGGTAGCAGTCGAGCACGTTGGCGTCGTCAAACATCGACAGAAACTTCTGCTGATCGTTGTGTGAATGCACGAAGTAGAGACTCCGGCGACGCGCCGCTTTGTCATTGACGGCGATGGACGGTCCGCCCAGCGAGACATCAAGTTCACCGGCCAGCGATAGCAGACTGTCGCGAACGATTTGAGCTTCCATGCGAACGGGGTTCATGCGCCAGTAGAAGTGGTTATCTGGATCGGCTGCAAGCGTTGTGTCGAGGACTCCCGCGTTCGATGACGACAGTCGATAGGCGAGCGACGTCACGATCAGCCGATGAATGTGCTTCATGCTCCAGTTGTGCTCAACGAGTTCCACAGCCAGCCAGTCGAGCAATGCGGGATGTGTCGGCGGCGTGCCTTTGCGACCGAAGTCGAAGACGGTCGGCACCAGTGGCTTGCCCATGTGCCGACTCCAGATGTGATTTATGGCCACTCGGGCCGGCAGCGGATGACGTGGGTCGGTCAGCCATTTTGCCAGCGCCGTGCGTCGGCCCGAGCTGGTGGGCGGGTACGGTGCATTCGCGTTACGGTTTTGGTAGTCCTCTTGAGTCTTCTTCGCACCGGGCAATGACGTGTAATTCTCGTTGGGCGTGTCGATCGTCTTAAGTGAAGTTTCCAACGCCGTCTTTGCGGCGGCGAGTTTGTTTTCCGCATCGGCCTTTTTGTCAGCAGCGGATTGCAAGAGCGCGAGTTCTGCTCGGTGGACTGCTTCTTCCGCGCGCGATGCAGCGAGAACGCGTTCTGTTTTGGAAGCTGCGAGAAAGAGTGTATTGGTCGCTGAATCGGAATCTGCCGCGGGAGTCGTGTAGCGAACTCGATCCGCCGCCGCCCGAGCTTCGATCGACACGAGCTGAGCCTCCGCTGTCTTCACAGCTTGAGCGGCGATCGCAACTGCAAGCGTGGCTTGATCGACGGGTAGATTTGTTGCGTTCTTGGTTGCCGCTTGGGATTCGGCGAGCTTCTTTGCGGCGACAACCACGTCAGCACGCGCGGACGCAATCTGTTGCTCGGCCGCCTCTCGATGCGTCTTGAGGACGATTGGCCGCAGGCCGGGATATGTCGCTTCGACAGGCAGGGAAACCGGCTCGATCGCAAACGACAGTGCGTCCAAAGATAAAAACGCCGGAACTCCAGGTTCCAGAGTGCGACTCTTGTCCGGCGTGCGATCGTCCCCGCGCACGTGCAGGTAGGTGGGTATGTCAAGATGTGCATCGAACGCTCGTGGGATGCCGTCTTTCTCAAAGTCGGTCTGACCAGGCACCATATCGTGGCGAATCTGATATGGCTCGAAGAGGGCTCGAAACCGGTAGTACTCGACGTGCGTGAGTGGGTCGTATTTGTGGTCATGACACTTCGCACAATTAAATGTCAGCCCGAGCATCGCCTTGGCGGAATGCTCAATCGTGTTGTCGAGCCACGTTGTACGATTGAAGATGAAATACTGTCGAACCAGGAATCCGGTCGCGCGAAGTAGGTCCGGATCGTTGGGGTAGAGTTCGTCCGCCGCGAGCATCTCGCGCAACATCTGATCGTAGCCTTTATCCTCATTGAGTGATCCGACGATCCAATCACGCCAATGCCAGATGTGCTTTTGAGAATTGCGAACTTCGGCTCCGAGTCCCCACCAATCGCTGTATCGCCAGATATCCATCCAATGCCGGCCCCAGCGTTGTCCATACTGTGGAGTTTTCAGCAATCGCGTGACAATTGTGTCATAGGCCTCGGACGACTCGTCGGCGATGAAGGCGTCAAGTTCTTCCGACGTCGGAGGCAGTCCGATCAAGTCGAGTGTCACGCGCCGCAACCAGACACGTTTGTCCGCGTCGGCCTGCGGAGCAAGTCCGCGTTTCCGATGTTCACTGGCAATGAAGGCATCGATGGGATTGCGCTGCCACCGAGCCTGCTCCGGGGTCGGCTGATCAACTTGCGGCACGATGGGACGCACCGGAGGCTTGAACGCCCAATGCTCCCGAGGATCACGTTCGGCCTGCTCATCCTCCGGAGCGATTGCCTCTTGAACTATCCAGCCGCGCAATGCCGCGATCTGGTCGGGCTTAAGCGGCTCTCCTTCAGGCGGCATCCGTTCGCCCTCATCGCTCGACGATACGCGCTCGAGCAACACGCTTGCTGCGGCATCGCCCGGCAGTATCGCGGCTCCCGAATCACCACCCTTGATCGCCAAGGCTGCCGTATCGAGCCGCAGCCCACCCTCCTGCTTGAGCGCACCATGACATGCGAAACATCGTTCTCGCAACATGGGCTTGATCTGTGTCAGATAATCAATGTGGTCGTCCGTAGCAGAGCTGACACGGGACACTTGGAACAGCAAGGCGAGCAGCGCAACGGTACAGCAGGCAGTGGCGCGAGCAACGTCGGATATCGGTCGAGTATTCATTGGGTTCATTATCCGTCATCCAGACGTGCGTCTCAACATTAGTCCACGCTCGCCGCGAAAACACAAAGCGCGGTGAACGCGACTGGGGTCGCTTCCTTGAGGAATTTTGTACTTTTTGCTCAAAGAGACTCTAATTGAAACCTAGCAACCTGGTGCGGTCGGAACATTCCCGGCAATACTTGGTCGTCTTTGCCCTCACAATATTCCACTAATGCGGCGTCATTATCCGTGCCGAAGTAGAATTGACGCCCTTTGAGTTTCCTCGCTCATGGCCCGTTCCCCATCTGTAACCACAATGGAAAACGCGGCTTGCGAGAGGGTGCAGTAGACCGTGTAGTCTAGGATCGATTGGGGGACTTTGCCGCAGACGGGTGGCTGATAGAATGTGCCGTTGTTGGGCCTCGCGGTAACACGTCAGGGTCGACGCACCCGGTCTGTTACTAGCAGCCGGTCATTTCAGCAACCAATCACAGCTGAAAACAGAGAAAACGTGTAGCAACGGGTGTAGTACCCAAAAGACGAATCGACGTAAGTCGTGACCTGGTCGGGTAGCTCAGCTGGTAGAGCAACGGACTGAAAATCCGTGTGTCGGCGGTTCAATCCCGCCCCCGACCACTAGCGTAAAAGCCGTTTTGCAGCCACTGCCGCAGAAGGGCTGTTTTGGTGATATCAACGAGTCGCCAAAACATCGTTGCCGTCAGCGATGAAGCTTCGAATTATCTATTGAAGCGTTACCTGCGATCTCTGCCGGACGCGTTCGTCCGATGAGCAGTAGATTGCCCTTCCGCATGAAGTAGGGAACGGTAACGAGGATCTCGTATCCTTCGGGTAACTCCTCTTGCAGCAGCGGCCAATAGTGATCCGAAGTGATGATCATGCACTCGTCGTCACGATCTAGGGCCTCGTCAACTGAGAGGTCTGGCTTTCGCGTCCATTGCCCGTCTCGTTCGATCCAAGTCGGAATCGGCGCTCGAATATCTTTGACAATCAACTCGTCAATCGGACGGCGTCCGTAAAAGATCCAACTCGGCTCCAGCAGCCCGTAAGAAGCAACTTTAGCACCTCGCGCCTCGATCACCTCGAGAAGAGAATGGTTGTGTTGATGACGGTCCACTCTCGTTGCGACGCCGCTGAATAGAAGTGTTGTAAATAGAACCGAGGAGGTTGCAAACACGAATGCAGCCCGCCGTGGCTGATTTATTTCGGAATACACTAGCGCGATGACACCAGCGGCTAATGGAATGACCCCAATCACTCCCAACCACGCGTCACCTGGCAAGAATCGCTGCGCCGCGAGCGGAACTCCAACCAAGAACACGACGCCAACTAGCGACGTGATTCCAAAGGCCGCGCGGAGCCAGTGCGGTGAAGTTGCTGTCGCGTTCCGCGTCCAACGATCGACAAAGCATCCTGTCAGCAGAGCCAACGCTGGATAACAAGGCGTTACATAGCTTGGCAACTTCGTTTTGGCTACTGAAAACAATCCGACATAAACGCCGACCCAACACGCAGCAAAGATATAGCCGTTGATCCACTTCGCATTCGTTTTGCAGTGCCGAATCGAGTCGATCAGTACCGGTACAGCAAACACCGACCAGGGGAAAAAACCAACGAGAATTGCAACCGGATAGAACAGAACCGATCCGCCGTGCCCTTCCATTGATTGGGTCGCTCGCGCGAGGTTGTGTTCAAAGAAGAAGCCGCGAAGAAACTCGCCATCCGTACGAACGCCGACCCAGATATACCACGGCAGGGCGACGGCCAGCGAAATCGTTAGCGCCGTGATCGGACGCATCGACCAACAAGTCCGCAAGAAGTGTCGTGGCCCGAAACAATTCGCGGCGCGTTTCGATGCGTGCCACCATACCCGCTGGACGGCCTCGTCGTCGCGAATCGGAAGTCGCTTAATCAGCAGAAACATGCCGATAACGGCGGTTGGCAAGATGAGACCGACAGGGCCTTTCGCGAGCACGGCGATTCCCATAACGCCGTACATGGCTAGGGCCCAAGGCCATTTCGGAAAGAACGGGCGAACGTCAGAGGCAAGCGTTGCTGCGAGTGCGCTGTGTGGGAATGTGCCCAAGACGTAGAGCGTAATCGCGAGTGTCGAGAAAAATATCAACGTCGAATCTGGCGTCGCCGCGCGTCCGGCAACGTCGAACATCAACACCGTTGCGATAACAATACCGGCCCATGTCCCGACACGATCGTTAAACAATCGTCGACCCAGCCCGTAGGTGCAGAGTGACGTTCCAACAGCCAACGCCGCCGACCAGAACCGGGCTGAGAACTCGTTGACACCAAAGACACTATAAGCCGTCATCATCAACCAATAGAGCAGCACCGGCTTGTGCGTTCGCAACTCCGCGTTCATCACCGGCGTAACCCAATCGCCGCGTGCTTGCATCTCTGCAGCGCATCCGGCGTTCCGAGGTTCATCTCGGTCCCAGAGCCTTGGTCCACCTAGATTTGTGAACATGACCACTGTCGCGACCGCTGCGACCAGCGTGCCTTGTCGTAGCACTTGAGACATGAGGATTCCTTTCCTCGATTTTACGTAGCGCACCATTCTAGATGCGGCGGAAGAGTGGGCAGTTTAGAACAGGCAATAAAGTCAGGCAATGTCAGTCAGACTGGGCGTCGAATCGCGTCTGAGCGTTGTTGCTGCGTAAATCGATCTTTTGAGTGGTGATCAGTGGTGGTAACCTGCTGCCGCCCTTTTGGCCTTACTATCTCGGATGAAGAGCCAAGCATGCGATGCCATTCAGGCCAGCGATTGTTCATAATCGGAGCGAGTCTTTGGTTGCTCGCCGCTATTGCCGTATATACGGTCGATGGGCCTTTCGCGCGATATGACGTCAATGACGTTCCCGGCGACCTGCGGCGACTCGTGCAGCACTCTGAGGTGTTTGCACATGGGCTCGGCGTTGGCATGATTATTCTCACGCTTTGGGTACTGGATCGCGACCGCCGACAATTTGTGCCGCGAGTCGCTTGCTTGGCTTTCTTGCCAGGAATCGTGGCAAACACCTGCAAATTGCTGGTTACGAGACATCGGCCGCGGGACTTCGATCTCGAGATTCCCGCATCGGCCTCGTTCGTCGGTATTCCAGGTAATATTGATTTGTCCGAGCTGCAATCGTTTCCTTCGGGGCATACAGCAACGGCCGTTGGTTTGGCGCTGGCGCTAAGTAGTTTGTATCCCCAGGGGCGTGGCCTGTTTGCGTTGTTGGCAGTTCTTGCCGCCTCTCAACGAGTCTTATTCGATGCCCATTTCGCTAGTGATACGCTCGCAGGTGCGGGCCTCGCGTTCGTCGTCGCGGCATTCCTGCGAGACCGTCTATTCTGGGATGTCGGCCCACGAGTGCTGCGTTAGTTGCCGCGAGATCGAAGAAGATGCTAGACTAGACTTCCGTCGCAGGGGTGCGACCAGGCAGTTGGTGTGGCCTGGACAAGGAGAAATTGCATGTACGGACTCGTACTTCTTTTGGCATGTGGTGCGGACCCCTCTAGTTCGCAATCTGGGAACGATTCAAACCCAAGCCTTCGTCGCTATCACGAGATCAGCCGCGACCTCAGCTCGATCATGCGTAAAGAGGCGACCGCCCCAACGAATCGCGAACGCGCCGCGGCGATTCACCAACTGACGGTTCTCTACACCGAGCTTAAACGCGACCCTAGATTGGCGGAAAGTGAGACACTGACGTCGTACAAGAATCGCTTGTGGGGACGGCTGACAAAGATCAAGCGTGACCTTCAGCGTGAGTTCAATCGAGATGCAAACACCGACCTTCAGCCTGCCGCGTCTGTCGACGAGTTGACTGCGGGAGTTGCCGAATCGCTTAGTCTCATCGGCTTCGCCGCTGGCGGTCCGGCACACTTGCTGTCGCAATCGCAAGGAGCTCGCGGCGGGGGAGCAGTTCCAGACTATGGGCCAGGACTCGTTGCGTTGATCGAACGCACGATAGCGCCTGAATTCTGGGATGTCGCCGGCGGCCCCGGCACAATTTTCTATTATGCACCGCTTCGCGTCCTCGTAGTTCGAGCAACGAGCGAAGTACATCATGACGTCGGCGGTGTGTTAGGCGCCGTGCGGGCTGCAGGAATGTAGAATTCGCGATCAGCGCGATGTGTGCCGTAGGCTAACCGATCGCGCAAGCTCGATAAACACAAAGAGCCCACGCGTACGAGGTCGCGAAGGCTCCGTGTGGTTCACATTTTGCTTCTATCGTTTACGCAAGATCTTCGCCTTGGTCATACGAACTCAGCACATCAGCTGCGAGTTCGTCGAAGTTGAACAGCTCCTCGTCGTTAAGCAACTCATCCAAGGCCGAGCCGAGTGGGTTATCCAAAACGTTGTCGAAGGCAAACAAGTCGTCAGACTCGAAGGCAGCGAGTAGCGAATCGATCGAAGCGGCGTCGTCTTTGTCTGCGACTTCGGTGTCAACGTCAGCGTTGTCGAGCAACGCAAACAGCTCTTCCATTTTGCTGGACGTTGAGAACACAGCTCGCATCGTATCGGCCGCGGCCAGGAATTGACCATCGGCTACTTCAATGACATCGTTTGAGCTGATTGCAACCGCAGCAGCGGAGTCACCAACTTGAACGATCGAAGTTAGAGCCGATCCTTCTCCTTCTGCTTGAATGAAGTTATTCGCACTCAAGTAATTGAAGATGGCCAGCACGTCACTCGGGGCAATCGTGCCATCACTATTGACGTCGAGCAGACGTTCGACGCCGCTGAAGACCGGCTGCGCGCCACTGTCGTTGATCCGGTTAATAATGATCAATGCGTCGAGTGGCGTTACGTGGCCGTCCTGATTTACGTCAAGCCGGTTCAGGAGGCTCGTCACCTCTTCCTCGGTCAAGTCGACATCGCCCGCCGTCGCTGGTGGGTCAAAGTTACCGATGATCGGAATCGAGAATGCCGTTCCGAGTTGCATGTACAAGTCTTCGCCGAACGGCACTGGCTTGAAAGCATGATTCAAGGTGTTCACGGTACCGGTAACACGATTTGCACCAGCCGCGTCGTCCGATATCAGGAACCACCACTCAGCACCTTCGTTCGGTGTAATACCGGACTGATCAGGTGACCAGAGACCGATGTCATCGATACCGTCTTGATCCAGGTCAGCCGCCAAGGGTCGTTCACGAACGCCGATGAATCCGAATTGGATTGTCGCGTCGACACTTCCCGTAAGTCCGTTCGATGCTAGATCGAATTGGAACTGGTCATCAGACCAGGTACCCAAGTCGTCTTGGCCGTCGCCGTCAAAGTCACCCACGATTGGGTAGCCTCGGAGGTCGCTGACGATCGCGCTTCCTGCGTCCAGTTGGAAGTCGCCGTTGGTGTCGAAGTACCAGGTCGTTCCAGTGAAGATACCAACTTCGTCACCCGATGTCGGAGCAAAGTTGCCCGCTACCGGCAAGCCGTTGAAGTTGATTCCATTGGCCGATTGAACATCCGAAGCTAGATCTCCATTGGTGTCAATCAGATCCGGAACTCCGTCATTATTGCCATCGACCAGGAACCGCCACGGTCCGGCGATACCCTGTCCCGTACTGCCGTAGACAGCCAACTTGTCGAAGCCATCGGCGACGCCATCGTCGGCTGTGCCGAGGAAGCCATCGGCGCCTGGAGCACGGAAGTTACCGGCGAAGAAATCGTCACTGGTGAACGCACGGTCCGTTCCGGGGTTTCCGTTGCCAAACGTGTAAATGATGTCACGGTTCACGAAGTCAGCGTTACGCGCATCAATCGTTTCGTTCCCATTAATGTCGATCCAAGCGTTGCCGGCAGCCCAAACACCAAGTTCAGGACGACTGTCGATTGTGAAACGAGCGTTGAAGTCGTCGCCTGGGAGCAGATCACCACTTGGGAACTGCAGCGTCGTCGAATCTTCAGGCTCTTCCGTGTCCATTTCGCCGTCCAGTGCGTTGCCTGGGTGATCCGTCAACGCATCGCTAATCGTTAGCGAGAAGCGATCGTCAGGCAGCGGCTCGAAGAATGTGAGGATGATCTCACCGGTCGCAACACTTCCAGAGACTACCGTATCCGAGACGAACGTTGCGGACTGAATCGGAATGATTCCGTTGTAATCACCGATGACTTTGAAGTAGTCCGGTTCAAGCGGTGACGAAGAGATCACAGCACCAGTCGCTGGATTCACCGTTTGGACTGGTGTCTTCAACGCCGGGTAGAGGAACGATGGCGTGATACCAGGAACGCGAATGGGCAAGTCCTCGATGTTGATCGTGAGGCTTGGAGCCAATGGAGTCGGTCCATTGATCGAAGGCTTAGGATCGAAGACGTCGTACTGAGGCTGGCCGGTGATGAAGACGGCAGGCTCCGGACCTGCTGGATCAAACACGCGAGGTCCTTGGGTATCGATGAAGATTTCGAGCACCTGCGGTGTCGGAATATTTCCTGCCACGTCTTCGGCGTTCACCAAGATTCGTCGCAGTCCGTCCTTCGGGAAACCAAGCAGCGGATCATTCAGGTTGACCGTCGAAGTCACTTCCCATTGGCCGTTCGGGTGATCGCCCGTCGCATTGCCGAACTGGTTGTTCCCATCGAACGGCGATGTCGTGGATTCGCCGATGAAGACATCCAAGTTGTTGACGCCGTTAGTTGGACTTAAGTCAGCGTACAGTCGGACGACGGTATCGGCTTCCGCAAGTCCCCAGAACGTCGGAGTGCGATCGCTGGTAATACGATCCGAGAACGTCGATTCCATGATTGGGTTTCCGGTGTCACTGTCAGGATGCAATCCGTCGAGTGGCTGCGATTGCAGTCCGAAGAACACAGGTGGGTCAACCGTATCCACGACGATCTCAAGTGACTGACTTCGACCACCAAACCCAGTTTCGTTAGTCGCCGATGGATCAATCATCTGGACGCGAGCCGAGAGGAAGTGGCTGCCGTCGGTCAATGCACTTGGGAAAGTGAAGCTGTAGACTCCGTCCGCGGATTGCGTGGCGTAACCGATCGGGATTTCCGGAACAACGCCAGGTTGTTGTGGAGTTCCTTCATCGAAGATCGCAACTCGGTAACCTGCTGCAACCGTTTGATTCTGGAAAGGAATCGCGATGGTTTCGTCTGGAGGGTTGTTGGTCAGCGTGGTTCCGTCATTGCCTTGGATGTCCTTCAGCAAAACATTGTCATCCAGGCGGAACGTGATTGTCGGCGTGCTGTCACAGGTGATGTTATCGAAGTGCGAACGTCCTGTATCGCTATTACCCGACGGATTCGGCTGCGTATCACAGTTGTAACCGTTGAATACCGGAAGGTCGTCCAGTTCGATGTCGTAAGGCACCGGAGCCGCTTCGTTCAGGATGGTCACGTCGTAGGCGTTAACCACCTCTGGCGAACCGCCAAAGACATGCAAGTAGTACGTTTGGCCAGCGACAGCTGGGATACGAACTCGTTCGTCCGTATCACCAGCACCTTCGTTGCTGCCGAAGGCACCTGTTCCACCAATTATATTACCCGTGGCGTCGAGTACTTCGATGTTGATATCACCATCACCAGGCACCAAGTTGTTTAAGTCCTCAAAGTAGACCTGGAAGTCCAACGTGCCGTTCGTGTCCGCGACCACTCGGTAGTAGTCATTATCCGCTGGAACACTCGAGTGTTCGTTGACGTTCGGGAATATCTCGCCGTTGAGGATCTGTAGATTTTCGCCCGATCCGATGAATGCCGAGTTCGCTCGGAATTCGTTTGGCTCGTTCAGGTCCGGTCCCATGATCAGCAGGTTCGGATCGCCCGTGTTGCCGTTGACTGGATTGATGTTGGCCGAAACGACTTCGACGTTTTGGTAGGAGATACTTGGCTGGCGAACGCTGTTGTTGTACGGCAGAACGTTACCCGCGTCAGGATTACGACTGCGATGGATGATGATAAAGTCATCGGCATCCAAGGGTGTCGTGGTCGTTCCGGTCAACGCAGTGATCACCAAAGCGTCGGACGCTTGTGGTTCACCACCTTCGATGTTGACGTACAAGCCATTACCAACGGCGTCAGCAGGTACAACATGGAACGTATCGTCACCATCGCGGCCTGCAACCGTAACGGTCTCGATGATGCCCTGTGTACCGATTGCAGCTGTGCCATCGTCAACCGTAACATTTCTCCAGACGGTGCCTGGATTGTTCAGCGGATTCGTAAAGCCGAGTACTTCGAGTTCGATGGTTCGGTTGGGGCTGTCGACACGAAGCAAGTCACGGCCGTTCGTGCCATTCACCTCAACCTTGTCGGCAAACCCGCCGGCACCACCGGTGATCGTGAAGGAGTTGGTACCTTGTGGCACATTGTCAAAGTTAAAGACCGTCGCGATTCCATCGGCCGTGACCGAACCAGAATCGGTGCTGAGCGGCGTGTAGTGAATCACGTCGTCGATCCGCGTACCGGCGATTACCAGATCGTTCGAGACCGCGTTGATGTTGGCGGTTTCAATGCCAGACAGCGTGACAACGCCCAAACCTTCCTGCGTGATAGTCTGCACGACCAGGTTGGCTGGCGTGGCGGGATCGTCCAGTTCGACAATCACTCCGTTGGGCACGGCATCGGCACCATCGACATCAAAGTTCAAGATATCGCTGGCACCCGGTCCGTCGCCTTCGACGCGGATGTCGATACCGGCTTGTGGCCAGATATCAAAGACATCGTCGCCATCGGCTCCACGCAGCGTGTAATCTTCCACGGCCGCAGTCACGACCGGGATATGATCGACGAATGTCCCGCCGACGAATCCAACAAAGTGCCGCAGATCGATTGTCGAGCTGCCAGGAGCAGTGCGGAAGGTATCGCTGAAGCCAGTACCGTTGTAAACAACTCGGTCATCTGTCGCACCTTGGCCATCTAACGTCAAGCCAGTCAGCCCTTCGTAGGTCACGGCTAATAAGTTGTCGACGCGGACGTTGCCTTCGTCCGTACCGTTGCCCGGTGTGTGGACCAAGGCGTTTGTGCCGGCGTTGCCCAAGACGGTCAAAGCGGTGGCGAAAGTGCCGTTGGATTCGCCGTCGAACAGGAAGGATTCAGCTTGATCGAGCGTGATCATGTTGCCCGACAGAAGTGTCAAAGTACCGCCACTTGCCGAGGTCGGCCGATAGCGCGCGGATTCGCCAAGGTACGGCGTGTTGACCTTGACGCGGTCACCGTCCGAAGAGGGAGCACCGCCGTCGCTCGTGCCGACGAAATCGCCGTCCAGCGTAACCGGGATGGTGAACATGGCGAGCGACTGGAAGACAAGATCGTCGTCTCCCGCTTTGCCTTCGACCAGTACACTGTCCGCATCGACCACTTCGACAAACGGGCCGTTGTTGATCGCAAAGCGAAGATCATTGTTATTCGTTCCGTTCAGAACCGCCGCGTGAACCGTGATCTCGTCGTCATCGTTCGTTGCACAGATGTGAATCTGAGCTGGATCAGTGATTGTGACGTTCTCGATGTGGTCATAGCTGACCGTCTCGTTGGTGTCGACGTCGATTCCACCTTCGTCACCTTCTGGGCCGGGGAAGAACGTCGTGTTGACGTTACCTGCCAGGACATCAATCGAGTCGCCTGTGTTGGTCGAGCCAATTGGATCGCCACCGTCGATGAAGATCATGACGGCCGGATCGGGAGTTACAGCGAAGTCATCGTCGCCTTGCAGGCCATTAACCGTCAAAGCTTCGATGGCCTCATCCGGAGCACCGCTGTTGTAAGTGACTGTTCCACCTGGCGTGGTCGTTGCCGTGCCAGAGACAGTGATCGCTTCGCCTAAAGACGAACCGTTGACCGTCAACGTGTCTTCACCGCCGCCACCGTCGATATCGACCGTGTCGGTGCCGGAGTAGTTGATCGTCGGGTCGGCGTCATTGGCCCGCGCCGTTCCAGACATGCTACCCAGCGGCGTGACCACGATGTCGTCGTCAGCCCAAGTTCCGATGATCTCCAGCGTCTGGCCGGTAACATCGGGGAACGCTGTCTCAATTCCGGTGAAGGTAATCACCCCGCCGTAGCCGATGATGTTGCCGATTCCCAAATCGACTTCGACCGCCGACTGAGCGTTGAACGCGGTCAGCCGGTCGTCGTCGTCGCCGTCGCCGCCGTTGACCAGAATATCGGTGTAGATGTTGTTGCCATTGACGATGAAGTCATCCTGGCCCTCGAAGGCGTTCACGATAACCGTCGGCAACGTGGTTGTCTCGACCGCGGCCCGGCCCGTGAAGAAGACTTCGTTGTCCGAACCGGCCGTGCCGGCACGAATAGCGAAGATGTCATTCTCGTTGGTGCCATTGACCGTCGCGACACCGCCGCCGCTGCCGGTCAAGTCGATCGTTTCGCCGGCACCGTAGCCGTCGAATGCGATCGGCACGCCGCTGGACAGGACGTCGCCCTGATCGGTTTCGCCACCCGGATTGACGGTGTAATCGGACGAGCCGAGAACCGCCAATTCCGTGCTGATCGCCGCCCAGACGACGAGGTCTTCGATCGTGTCGTACATGATCGGAACGGGCTCGGCACCGGTGATCGTGCCGTCGTCCGTGCCGGTATGAGTAACCGCCACGGTGGCAGCCGCGAGTCCGTTGACGATCAACGTGTCGCTGGCCGTTGGGTTATTGCCGTTGACGGCGATGCCCGTCAGCAGCGATGGCGTGCTGCCATAGTTCAGCGAGATCACATCGTCGCCCGCATTGCCGTTAATTGTCAAGTTGGCCTTGTCGGCGAATTCGATGGTCTCGAAGCCATCCACAGATACCATGCCCGTTACGAGGCCCAGGGGATTGATGGGATTGGCCGGAGGACCGGTGAACATTCCCACGCCGTAATTAATCGCGTTGTCGGCATCCGTTCCATTGACCACCAAGCTGGCGGCTGGAACGAGATCGACGACAGGTTCCAGGTTCACGAAGTCGATCGTCATATTCGTGTCATACGTCAACCGACCTTCGGTAATATCCGGGCCAGGCGTATAGGTCGTGGTCGTCACGGGCGTGGCGGGAGTTCCGTCCACGATCAGAAGATCGTTGCCAGGTCCGCCATCAAACGTAATCGGGACACCGATCAGATCGATATCACCAACATCGACGGTCAGTCCGTCATCGCCGCCGAGCGTGTTGATTTGCAAGCGGCCCAGGTCTGGGTTGACCGCGGTCACGACGGCTCCGTTGCCGCGTCTGTCCGTGACTTGGACGGGCGGATCGACAGGGAAGACGCCCTGCACGGGGTTGGTGACGGTAAAGCGATCGTCGCCGATGAATCTCTGGTCGCCGTCGACGCCTTCGATCACCAACGCGTCGGGGCCCGCTCCGTCGAAGCGGTAATCTCGTTCTCCGTTGATCAAATCAACACCGGTCAGGAACCAAGTGGCGAAGGTCACCACATCGGCCCCGCCACCGCCCGTGGCCGTGAAGTTGGCCAAACCAGTGAAGGCGATGTCCGGTAGACTATCGGACGAAATCAGGTCGGCTGCCGAACCAGCAACGTCGGAGCCGCGCTCAACACGACCCGTGTTGTTGCCCGAACCGAGTTGCACGTTGAGCGTATCCGGATCGGCCGACTGAGCGACGATCTCGATCAACTCCGTGCCGCTCACACTGATCGCCGCGCCGTAGCCGGAGATCGTCTGGTTGGTGGTATTGACGGTCGACTGCGCGATCACGACGCCTTCGGCAGTTCCCGCCGCGCCCACGATCGTCAGCACGTCGCTGCCGTTGTCGGGCTGGCCCGAGTTGACGTCGATGGACTGATACGTCTGCGGCTCGAGGATCGTGGTCAAGTCGTCGCCACCGCCCGTGTTGAGGACCAAGTCCTCGACATCGACGGTCAATAAATCGACGCGAGACTGACCGTTTGACAGGACGTGCGTCACCGTGCCGGATGTGGCCGCAACATCGATGTCGTCGTTGTTGGCCGTACCTTCGACCGTCAAGCTGTTGGCCACGACCGCGGAAAGGCCGTCAAAGGTCACCGTGCCTGTCAGGCCGATGTTTGTGTAGGTGATTCCCAACATCGTCTGACCGTTGGTGCGGTCAGTGTGGCCGATCGTGCCGGCATCGGCACCGATACCTGGCGTGTGAACGAAGTGATCATCGGCGGCAGCCTGCGCGAAGCCGTCACCAAAGATCGTCAGAACGTCGGTCGAGGGAACCGTGGGATTTTGCGTGGTGACGCCCGTGGCACCGTTGTGATCGAAGCTTCCTTCGCCACTCACACCGTCATACAGCAATTCTTCCACGCCACCAGGCGACGAGACAAAGTCATCGATCAGGTCGCCGTCACAATCCACCGACCACTGGCCGATGAAGATCTGATGATCGATGGCGTTACCGGCCGCGTTAAAGATCGACATGATGCCCGAATCGGGACTGGTCGCCTGGTATTGGACCGTGTCGTTACGGAGTGGCGTTTCGACTCGCAGTCGATCGCCGTTGGCGGGTTGCGAAGGAGCTCCGCCGGCGACAAACACGTCCACGTCCCAGTCGGCATTGTTGGGTGCCGGGGTACGGATCGTGATATCGTCGTCGCCATTGAGGCCATCGATGAACAAGGTCGGTGTGTCCACCCACAGCACATCCGGGCTGGCGTTGACTGATGTCGTAAAGTCCTGCACGCCGGGCGTCATGCCTAGCAGGACTGCATGCGTCGAATCGTCGCGGGCGATGACGGTGATTTCGTCATCGTCGTTGGTGCCCAACACGATCGCCTTGGCCGCGTTGAACACGCCCAGGGCCTCGATGTGATCGAAGCTGACGCGCTCCTGCGTGCCGACGACAAAGCCGCCTTCGTCGCTCTCGGGACCGGTCTCGAAGACCACCGCTTGATTGCCGGCGATGATGTTGACCAGATCGCCAGCCGTCTGGCCGATCGGATCGCCACCATCGATGAAGACGGTCGCGTCGCCAGGAGTGATGTCGAACTGGTCGTCGCCTTCCAGGCCAAAGACGCCTACCGATGCCAGGTCCGCATCGTTAATCCAAGTCACGATACCCGCTGGAGTTGCCGCGCCGGCTGGATCGTTGACGATTGTGATGGTGTCCGCCGGGATATCAACGTCAATCTCCGAATCAAAGAAGGCCGGCGCTTTGCCCGCCGCGTTGAACGCGCCTTCGACGACGATCAGCGTGTCTTCGCCGGTGCCAAGATCGAAGTCGATCGCGTTGCCACCCGTGTTGGAGTAGTTGACCACCGGAGCGCTTAGCGTGGACGCGACTTGACCGTTCTGCTGGACTGCCAATCCGCGCTCGACTTTGCCGCTGTTGGCGTCAGCAACCGTCACGGTCACGTCCTCGCCATCCGCCGTTCCGATGATGCTCGTTCCCAGGGTACCCGCATCCAGATTGATGGTCTCGATGCCGCTGTATGCGACCGGTGAAAAACCGGCTTCGACAACAGACTGGACCGCGAAATCGGTGGTCGTTGCACCCGCGCCAGATGCCGTGAAGTTCAGCACATCACTGCCGCTTCCCGGGTTGCCGCCTTGGACTTGTATGCCGGTGAGGATCGGGTGGTCGCCGACCACGTTAAACGTGTCGGACCCGTCACGGCCGATTAGCCGCAGGAACGTCACGCCAGGCGTAGAGATCGGCAGGGTCACCGCTGGGCTGAAGGCCGGCTTGAAGATCTGGACCGTGCCAGCATTGTCCAGCGTGAATAGGTCGTCGTTGTCCGTACCGATGACATCCAGGCCATCGGTCCTGCCGCCGCCCGAGTTGGCGAAGGTCAGGCTTCCGGCAGCGTCGAGGTTCTCGTAGGAGACCGGAATGAGCGGGTTCCCGGCGAAAGCATCGGCGGTAATCGTGGCCGAGTCGACATTCGCACCCGTATTGAACGTGATCTCGGCTCCGGCACCAGGACTGGTGTACGTTAAGGTGTCGTTGCCGCCGGATCCATTGATCACAAGCAGTTCGCTCGTGTTGACCGTCACCAAGGCGACTCCTTGGAGTCCGGTCAGAGTCGCCGAGTCGGCAGTCAGTGGGTTGACACCGATCACATCCGCGCCGGTCGTTCCGTTGACGATAACGGTGTCGCTGGCGGTTGGGTTATTGCCGTTGACCGTGATGCTGGTCAGCAACGAAGGCGTGCCACCCGTGTTATTCAAGTTGATCACGTCGTCGCCGGCATTGCCGTTGAGCGTCAAGTTGGCCTTGTCGGAGAATTCGATCGTCTCGAAGCCGTCAACAGACACCTTGCCCGTGACCAGGCCCAGTGGATTGAGCGGATTCGCCGGTGGACCGGTGAACGTTCCGACAACGTAATCAATCGCGTTGTCGGCACCCGTTCCATTGACCACCAAGCTGGCGGCGGGAACCAGATCAAGGACCGGTTCCAGGTTCACGAAGTCGATCGTCATGTTCGAGTCATACGTCAACCGGCCTTCGGTGATATCGGGGCCAGGCGTATAGGTCGTGGTCACCACAGGCGTGGCGGGAGTTCCGTCCACGATCAGCAAATCGCTGCCAGCTCCGCCATCAAACGTAATCGGAACACCGATCAGATCGATATCACCCACGTCGACGGTCACACCGTCATCGCCGCCAAGCGTATTGATTTGCAAGCGGCCCATGTCCACGTTGACCGCAGTCACGACGGCGCCGATGCCACGTCTGTCGGTGATTTGGACTGGCGGATCGACAGGGAAGGTGCCCTGCGCCGGGTTGGTCACGGTAAAGCGATCGTCGCCGATGAATCTCTGGTCGCCGTCGACGCCTTCGATGATCAGCGAGTCGGGGCCGGCTCCGTCGAAGCGGTAATCCCGTTCGCCATTGATCACATCAACACCCGTCAGGAACCAGGTGGCGAAGGTCACCGAATCGGACCCGTCACCGCCGGTGGCCGTAAAGTTGGCCAGGCCGGTGAACGCGATGTCGGGCAGACTGTCGGATGTCATCAGGTCGGCTGCCGAACCAGCAATATCGGAACCGCGCTCAACACGAGCCGTGTTGTTGCCCGAACCGAGCTGCACGTTGAGCGTATCCGGATCGGCCGACTGAGCGTCGATCTCGATCAACTCGGTACCGCTGACCAGAATGTTGGCAAAGTAGCCCGTGATGGTCTGGTGGGTCGTGTTGGTGGCCCACTCGGCGATCACCACGTCTTCGGCAGTTCCCGCCGCGCCCACGATGTTCAGCACGTCGACACCATCGCCGCCGCCGTTGACATTCAAATTCGCCAGGCCGTTCGCGCCGTCGACCAAGACTTGGTCGTCGCCCGCGAAACCGTTCAACGTTGCATCGGCGGCGTCGGGAATCTCGACCGTTGCGCGGCCGTTAATGGTGACGTCGTTCTGGGCTGCGTTGTCCGCCACGGTGATGACGTCATTCTCATCGGTGCCGTTGACCGTCACGTCCGAGCCGTCGGTGAGGAAGTTGATGTCGTCGCCGTCACCGATGCCGATGAAGTTGATTGGGACTCCGCTGGAAAGCACGGTTCCTTCGTCCGCCTGGTCGCCCGGATTGACCGCGTAGACGCCGCCCACTCCGCCGTCGACCGCCAATTCGGTGCTCGCCTGAGCGTTGACAATCAAGTGCTCGATCGTGTCGTACGTTACCGGAACCGGCTCGGTGCCGGTGATAATGCCCGCATCGTCGCCGGTGTGCGTGACCGTGACCGTCGCGGCGGTGCCGTTGACAATCAGCGTATCGCTGGCGGTTGGGTTATTGCCGTTGACCGTGATGCTGGTCAGCAGCGATGGCGCGGTGCCATAGTTCAGCGAGATCACGTCGTCGCCGGCATTGCCGTTCAGTGTCAAGTTGGCCTTGTCCGCGAATTCGATCGTCTCGAAGCCGTCAACAGACACCTTGCCCGTGACCAGGCCCAGTGGATTGAGCGGATTCGCCGGTGGACCGGTGAACGTTCCGACAACGTAATCAATCGCGTTGTCGGCACCCGTTCCATTGACCACCAAGCTGGCGGCGGGAACCAGATCAAGGACCGGTTCCAGGTTCACGAAGTCGATCGTCATGTTCGAGTCATACGTCAACCGGCCTTCGGTGATATCGGGGCCAGGCGTATAGGTCGTGGTCACCACAGGCGTGGCGGGAGTTCCGTCCACGATCAGCAAATCGCTGCCAGCTCCGCCATCAAACGTAATCGGAACACCGATCAGATCGATATCACCCACGTCGACGGTCACACCGTCATCGCCGCCGAGCCCATTAATCTGCAAGCGGCCCAGGTCTGTGTTGACCACGGTAACGACGGCTAGAGTGCCGCGTCTGGCGGTGACTTGGACGGGCGGATCGACAGGGAAGACGCCCTGCACCGGGTTGGTGACGGTAAAGCGATCGTCGCCGCGGAATCTGGTCGCGCCGTCGACGCCTTCGATCACCAGCGCGTCGGGGCCCGCTCCGTCGAAGCGGTAATCAAGGCTGGCACCAGACAGGAACCACGGTGCGAAGGTCACCACATCGGCCCCGCCACCGGCGGTGGCCGTAAAGTTAGCCAAGCCGGTGAAAGCGATGTTGGGTAAACTATCCGACGAAATGACGTCGGCTGCCACGCCCACGATGTCCGCGCCACGTTCGACGCGGGCCGTATTATCGCCTTCGCCAAGATTGACGTTGAGTGTATCCGGATCAGCCGCCTGTCCAACAAACTCGATCGACTCGATGCCGGTAACATCGATCTGGGCACCCAGCCCGGTGATATCCTGGTCGTCCGGATTGGCGTTGTCGGGAACGATGTTGACATTCTCGGCCGTCCCGGCGGCGCCGATCAGGCTGAGCGTGTCGCTGCCACTGCCGTTGCCATCGCCGTAGACATTGAAAGTGCCGACAGCGTTGATTAGCGGCGTGATGGCTCCGGTCTGAGTGATCTCGACGTCGTCATCACCTTCGCCGGCCCGAATCTCATAGCTCTCCACCGCCGTGCTGAGCAAATCAACGTGCACGCCTGTGGCCGACGTCAAATCGACGTCAATCGCATCGGTCGCAGAGAAAGTGACATCAATCACATCGCTGCCGTCGGTGCCCAGTGCGACCAACTCGTCAGCTCCCCCCAAACCGTTGGCGGTGACCGTGCCGGTGGCACCCAGGTCGCTATAGCTAATACCAAGGGACGCACCAGCGGCTCCGTTGAGCGTGAAGCTGCCGCTGTCGATGTTGGCACCCGGCGTATGAATGAAGCGGCCGGTGTGGTTGACCGTCAGCAAGTCGTTGTCGGCTTCGCCGTCATAGAGGAGCGATTCGATCGCCGTGACGTTGATCGTTTGCGCCGTCACGGTCAACGCGCCTGAATCGGTACTCGAAGGCACCCACAAGACCGCGTCCGCTGCATCGCCGTCGACGCCCGTGACACGCAACTCGTCGCTGCCGGTCGTTGGTAAACCGCCGTCCACGTTAATGGTGACGCCCAGACCGGCGACATTCACGTCTACCGTGATGTCGTCGTCACCGCTCTTGCCCTGCAGCGTGACAGTGCCAACACCGTTGTAACGGACTCGCGGGCCATCGTTGACCCACACGTCGACCGTATTGGCTGCCGCGCCTTGAGCCGTGATGTCGTCATCGGCGTGCGTGCCCATCACCGTCGCAACCAGATCATCGCCAGCCGGATCGGTCACGGAGATCGATTCGATGTGGTCGTAGCTGACTCGGCCCGTCAGGCTGTCGATATCGAAGCCGCCTTCGTCGCCTTCCGGACCGGGGCTGAACATTGAAGTCGTATTGACAATCAGGTTTAACGTATCTCCAACCACGCCAATCGGGTCACTGCCGTCGATGAAGACCGGAATCGCACCTGGAGTCACGTTGAAGACGTCATCACCCTGAAGGCCGTTGACGGTCAGGGCATTCGTGTCGGCGGTGAACAACACGATACCACCGTTGGCAGCACTCGTGTTTACCGACAAACCTGGAACGTCCACCGTAATCGGATCGTCGCTCGCCGACGTCGCATTCACGACCAACGTGTTCTCTCCAGTTCCTTGATCGACGGTCAGGCCACCGGCAATAACCCCGGTGTAGATCAGCAAAGGATCAGTGCCATTATTCTGGAGCTCGCCAGCAGTCGTCGACAAAGGCGTAACTACTGTCGTATCGTCCAAGGCGGTGGTGTTCACCAACATGGTGTTTCCGTCGGCATCGGCATTGATCGCCTCGAAACCGCTGTAACGAATCGTGCCTGTCGTCGAATAACCGGTGATACTTCCCACAAACGGAGTGAACGGCGGCACGACCGGCGGCGTCAGGTTAACGGTCACTGCGTCTGTCGCGGATGTCAGTATTGCGAAATCGTCGTCGTCATCGGAACCAGCAAACAAGTCAAGCGTGCCGGTGAAGGCATGACCGCCGACGATCAGATACGTATCATGACCAGCGAAGCCATTTACCACGGCGTTCGTCAGCGTCGTTGCGTTAATGTTCGCTCGGCCATCAATCACGACTCGATTCGTGGCCAGGCCGCCAATCGTGATCTGATCGTTCTCATTCGTTGCGTTTACAGTCAGCGTACCAGTTGCCGCACCTGCGGTGACGTCGATGTCGTCGCCAGTACCATAACCGTCAAACGTAATCGGAACACCACTACTTAGTATCTGACCTTGGTCCGTCTCGGCACCTGGGTTGACCGTGTAGTCGTCGGACCCGGAAACCGCCAAGTCCGTCGATGCTCCGGCGTTGACCGTCAAACCTTCGATTGCCGAGTAGCCAACCGATGTCGGGCCAACTCCCGTGATCGTGCCGGTATCCGCGCCTGTGTGAGTGACTGCAACAGCAGTTCCGGCTGCGGCGCCATTCACGACCAAGGTATCGACAGCCAGTGTCGGGGTGCCTCCATCAATGGTGACCGTACCACCGGCGGCCAAGCCGTTGCTGGTTGCTGCTAAGTGGAAGTCGTCGCTTCCAGCAAGACCTTGCAACGTCAGATTGCTCTTGTTCGCAAACTCAATCGTTTCGAAGCCATCGACCGAAACGAGTCCGTTAGCACCCGTCTCGCGATAGTCGATCGCGTTGTTGGCATCAGTGCCGTTGACGGTCAACGTGCCTGGGACCAAGTCGATAACCGGTTCGAGTCCGGTGAAATCGATGACCATGCCTGCGGTGTCATAGGTCACGCGGCCTTCGCCCACGCCTGGACCGGGCGAGTACTCAGCCGCTGCCGTACCAGCACCTGTCGGCGTGCCTGAAATGGTCAGCGTGTCGTTATTGGAACCGCCAGCGAACGTGATCGGTACATCAATCAATGCCGTGCCAGCTACACTCACCAACACCATGTCATCGCCACCCAACGTGTTGATCTGTAAACGACCGAGCGCTGCGTTCGTGCCGGTGACCGTGACGCCTGCACCGCTACCATCAGCAACCGCAACGGGCCCAGTAATTGTCGCCGCCGCCGCGTTCGTGGCCGTATAGGCATCATTCGAGCCATCATTACCTTCGATGACCAAAGTGTCTTCGCTCATGCCTGAGAAGGTGTAGTTCGTGTTCATCGCTCCCGCGAGTTCCTTCGTCTTGAAGGTCGCAACGGTCGCGCCAATTCCACTGCCATCCACGGTGAACGTGTCGACGCCACTGAACTCAATCTGAGGCAAGTTGTCGGATGTAACACGATCCGTGCCAGCGATCGCCGAAGCATCGACGCGTACCAGATGATCGCCACCACCCGGATTGACCGTCAAACTCTCGGCGGTATTGCCCGTGTAGTTGATCACTTCGATTCCTGTGACATCAATAGTCGTCGCGGGAGCCGCGACAAAAATACCAGTGATGTCTTGATCGTCACTGTCAATCGCATCTGGAGTCATACCGACTGCAGTGGCATTGTCATCAGACAGAAATAGCGTGTCGTCGGCGCCTCCACCGATCACTTCGAAGGCGGTGGTGACTTCAAAGGTAGCTGCAACGACGGTGATGTCGTCGTTACCTTCCAGGCTGTTCACTTGATAACTCTCGATGACCAAGCTAAGCAGTTCAACGTGTGTGCCAAGGCTGCTGACTAGGTCGACGTCGATCGCATCGTCAGCCGTAAGCGTCGCCGTTATCTGGTCGCTCGAATCCGTACCAAGTGCGATTAGCGTGTCAGCACCGTCGTTGCCATCGATCAATACTGACGCGGTTGCACCGAGACCGAGGTTGACGTAGCTGATGCCAAGGAGCGTTTGCGGCGTCGTGTCATCACTGACGGAAACGGACCCTGCGTCGCGCGCGCCGCCAGGTGTGTGCGTAAATGTTTCGTCGCGTGCCGCTGGGACCGTACCATCACCGGCGATCGTCAATCGTTCGTCGTCGGACTCGCCGTCGTAGACGAGATGCTCGGTACTGCTCACAACGATGGTTTCGCCCGAGACACTGAACTCACCGCCAAGTGTTCCGGTGGGTGTCCATATTGCCGTATCGTCGTTTCCACCGGCACCGATGTCACCACGGACGGTCAGCGTGTCGCCGCCGGCCGATCCGGGCTGACCACCGTCAACCGCAACGTCAGCGTTCAATTCAAGGGCGTTCAACTCGACGTCAATGTCGTCATCACCGGCGAGACTATTGACGGTCAAGGCAGCGATATCGACATAGCTGACCGCAGGTCCACCATCGACGCTGACCGTGAAATTGTCAGCGTCAGTCGCGTGACCGATTACGGTGATGTCATTGTCGGCGTTCGTTCCGTTGATCGTGACAGTTGTTCCGCCAGCACCGCCGATACCGGTGATAGTGGACGATTCGATTTCGTCAAAGCTGACAGGTGCGTTTGTGCCGACCGTGAAGCTTCCGGCATCGTCTTCGGGTCCCGGTGTGAATTCAACATTCTCACCGGCCGCCGCGGTAATATTTAGAGCGTCGCCAGGCAGCGAGGAAACGGGATCTCCGCCAAGGATAAACAGCGGAATGGCTCCCGCCGTGACCTCGAATCGATCGTCGCCCGCTTGCCCTTGGACAGTCAACGCGTCCACCGTGGCTGCGGTCCAAGTCACGATACCAGCCGTCGTGACGGCGCGTGCTGGTACGTCGACAGTGATTGGGGCGTCAGGGCCAGCGGTGCCATTGACGATCAGCAAGTCTTCGCCACCATTGCCATCGATATTAACTGCAGCACCATTCGTGTTCTCGTATGCTACGACAGGATCAACATTGTTCGCTTGTACCGTTCCCGTCTCACTAGTTAACGGCGTGACAACAATCGAATCGTCGCCACCCGTACCGTTCACATTGATGATCGCGTCTCCGGCATCAGCCGCGATGGTCTGCAAGCCGGTGTAGTTGATCAACGCGCTATAACCAACAACCGTCGATGCACCCAAGTCTACCGTGACGCCTCCGGCTGGAGTATTGGCATCTAACGTGTCTGCATCGTCGCCACCGCCACCAAGGACATTAATCGTCCCCAAGGTCGTAGTACCATCGACTACAATCGTGTCGTCGCCATCGCCAGCATCCAAGGTCACGACATCGATCTGCGAAGCATCAACCGGAATCTGGTTATTGAGGTTTACTTGATCGACCGTGCCATCGCTTACGCGGAAGCCGTCGTCGCTGTTGGTGCCAACGTAGACCAAAGTATCGTTGTTGTCGCCGTCCGCCAAGACAATCGAACCCGCCGCACCGAAGCCCTCAAAGCTCATTGGCAGCAATTCGTCAACTTGTGCCGTGCCCGAGTCGACGGTTGCACCTGGAGTCAACGTCGTTGTACTAGCACCGGTCGGACTGGTGATGGTCAATTCGTGTCCACCATCATCACCGCTCAGGGCAACATGCTCGACCGTCTCGAGAACGACATCGTCAAAGTCGCCTGCGGTGGTTGCACTGACCGTAGCACCATCGATTGCCGTCGGGGCGTAATTCACATCGTCGGTCACATTGATCGACACGCTGTCAGAGGCCGTTGGCTGTCCGCCGCGAATGCGAATCGGAGTGCCAACGATTGGCGACACCGAGAAGTCATCATTACCACCCAAGCCTTCAGCGACAAGCTCCGTGAAGTTGTCGTTGGTAAGCGTGTTAAACGTGATAATCGTTCCATCATTGATGCGGACCCGCCCGTCGTTGCTGGCGCTTACGGGTGCTATTGCAACGGTGTCGTTATCATTCGTTCCTTGAATCGTGATGATGTCGGTTGCGACAGTATCCACGTTGGCCGACACAACATTCAGCACTTCCAAGCCAGAGAAGTGAACCTCTTGGCCATCGAAGACGTCAGTAGCGACGCCCGACTGCGAGTCGGCGCCTTGCGCGACCGTCGCGGATTCGGTAACCGTCAGGTCGACGGTGTCCGATGCGGTGGGTTGAGCACCAGCGGTAACAACGCGCTCGACGCCCGCGTCCAACGTACTCAAGTTCAGTGCGAAGGAATCATCACCGTCCAGGCCGAGCAGGCGAACGGTTTCAATCGTATTGGTTGTGAAGTCAATTGCGATCGCGTTCGCCGTGAACTGTGTAGCGGTTGGCTGAGTAAAGACGTCGTCGTTGTCCGTGCCAACTAACTCGAGCGTGTCATTGCCGTCACCAGTTACGGCGAACGAACCGAAGTTATTCAATTCGGTCGCGCGAATGCTGAAGGTGTCGTCGCTCGCGGCCGGAGCGGTTGTGTTCCGCAAGGTAACCGACAGGAACGACTGGTAGTCGATCGACTCGCGGCTATCAATCTGAATGCGATCGCTGTCCGCGCCACCAATGCTTGGTCCGCCAGCGACGGTCCAGTCGTTGTCCGCACCGTCATCATTAACGATCAATGTATCAAGCGTGTTCCCATTGGAGGCCAACAGTTGAACGTGTTCAATGCCAACGTAGCCAGTCGTCACACCGCCGGTATGCGCAATCGAACCTTCACCCGGTTCGGCGGCTGGAGTTACCGTTAACGCATCAGCGACGCCCACGACGTCGTTGATCGTCAACGTGTCGCTGTTGCCAGGACCGCCACCTCGAACCGTCAAATTGGTGTAGGGCTGTCCCAGATTGACATCGAAATTGTCGTTGCCATCCTGACCGTCAACCACCAAGTTGGCGATCGCCGTTGGACGGAGTTCCAGATGGGCTCCGTTAACTCGAGTTAGATCGACGTTGCCGGTCGTTGCATTGATATCAAACAAGTCGTCCGATCCTGTACCGAGCGCAACAAGAGTGTCGGTCCCGCCGCCGCCAGTAAACAGAACGGCACCCGTTCCAACACCCAAGTTGACGTAGCTGATTCCGAGCAAGGACTGAGTTGCGTCTGAAACGCCGACTGAGCCCGAGTCTAGATCCGACCCAGGCGTGTGAGTAAAGGTTTCGGCACCCGTCGATCCGATCACGGTGATCGTCTCGTTGGTGTTCGACTCGCCATCGTAGATCAGGTTTTCAGTGTTGCTGATCGCGATGTCATCGCCCAGCGACAAGGCACCGCCTGCGCCGGTGTTGTTCGGCGTCCAAGTTGGCGTGTCGGCGTTGGTGTCAATTCCACGCACCGTGATCGTGTCGCCAAGGGCTGATCCAGGCTGACCACCATCGATCGCGATGTCGTCGGCCAGGTTGACCATGTTCAGTTCAACATCAATATCGTCGTCACCGGCTTGTCCGTTGACGCTCAAGCTCGCCAAATTCACAAATCGAATAGCAGGTCCGCCGTCGACACTGACCGTGAAATCATCCACTTCCGTCGTGCTACCGATGACCGTGATGTCATTGTCGGCGTTGGTGCCGTTGATCGATGCAACCGTACCAACGGTTGTCGCGACTCCGGTTACCTGAGCACCTTCGATCTCATCGAAGCTGACCGGTGCCAGATCGGTCGGGCCTGCTATCGTCACCACAAAGCTTCCCGCATCGGGTTCGGGGCCTGGCGTGTAGGCAACCGTTTGCGCCGCAGCTGCCGTCAAGCGTACTTCGTCACCAATTGTCGTCCCAACTGGATCGCCGCCAACCAAGAAGATTGGCACTGTCGCGTGCGAAGTCACATTAAAGATGTCTTGTCCTTGTTGACCGTTCACAGTCAAGGCACTAATCGTCGCAATGGAATCGACACCCTGCAGGGCTGGAGTGGTGAACAGCACTTGTGTACCGCTGACTGTGATCTCATTATCGACGGCGGTCGCGTTGACCGTCAGTGTGTCGTCGCCGGTACCTCCGGCGATATCGAGGTTACCGACATCTGTCAACGAGAACTGCGTATTCAAACCATCCTTTGTGAGTTGGCCGGAAGCCGCGCCGGTTGGCGTATAAGTGACGTCGTCATCGACCGACGATCCGTTGACCGTGAGGTTTGCATTTGCGTCCAAATTGACGTGCTCAATGCCCGACAAGCTAATCCCGGTTGTACCGAAACCGCCGCCAGTTACGGTTGACAACTCGTTCGGATTCACGAGAGCATCACCTAAGGTCAATGCAATCGCTGTCGCGTTGCCCGTAATATTCGCGATATCCGATGCCGAAGGATCGCCGCCAGACAGAGTGATGCCGCCGGTATAAGGCTGTGGACCGGGAATGTCAAAGGTGTCATCGCCGCTCAAGGACTCTAGTTCCAAAATCGTTATTGCGGTGGTGCGAATTTGCACGTGCGCACCCGACACGCGTGCCAAGTCGATGATTCCGGGATCCGTCGCTGCGGCCGTCAGCGCGAATGTGTCGTTCGAGTCGGTTCCGAACGCCACCAACGTGTTGACGCCTACGCCGGCTGCACCATCGAAGTCAATCCGTCCGGTCAAGCCGAGATTGACGTAAGAGATTCCCAGCAAGGTCGTTGTCGGATTGATTACATCGGCAGACCCAGAGTCGCGGTTCGCTCCTGGTGTATGAACGAATGTGTTGTTGACGGCACCGGCGCCAGCAACCGCGAGGACGTCGTTCTGGGCTTCACCATCGTAAGTGACCAGTTCGGTGTTGCTAACCGCGATCGGTTCACCAAGGCCAGTCAAGTCACCAGCAGTGCCGCTGGTCGGAGTCCACGTCGGCGTCTCACCCGCAGTTCCTGCGCCACGAACCGCGACGATGTCGCCACTGCCCGAACCAGGCTGTCCACCGTTAATCGCGATGTTGTTGTCCAACGCGTTCAGGCCGTTCAGCTCGACGTCGATGTCGTCATCGCCGGCATCGCTGTTCACAACCAAGCCGTCAACATCGGTGTACTGAATGGCTGGGCCTGCGTTCACACTGACCGTGAGGTCATCCGTTCCGGTTCCTTGAACGGTGATGTCGTCGTCCGCGTTGGTACCATTGACGGTGATGTCAACACCGGTCGCAGTCGCCGTCACGGACGCGTTCTCAATTTCGTCAAAGCTGACAGGTTGGGAACCGGTGACGTCGAAACTGCCCGAGTCCGATTCGGGACCCGAGGCGACGGACACGTCTGCGGTAACGCTAAGAGCCAGCGTATCGCCCGGGGTCGAACTGGTTGGATCGCCACCAAGGATCAAGATCGGAATGGCGGCAGGCGTCACATTGAATGTGTCGTCGCCTTGCTGACCGTTGACCGTCAGTGCCTCAGCAGTGTTGTAATTGACCGTCTGACCAGATGCCGTGACTGCAGTACCGGTGACACCGATTGTCTCCGTCGCAGCTGAATTGCCGTGTACAACGAGCGTGTCCCGGCCGTCTTCCAAAGCGACTGTAATCGCATTGCCCGTGGCGTTGTAAAGAACAACCGGGTCGGCACCGTTCGCTGTCAACACACCCATAGCGGAGGTTAGCGGAGTGACTTCAACCGTGTCATCACTGTCCGTCGCGTTGACTGTCAGTGCGTTGCCAGCTGCGTCTACGTCGACCGTCTGCAGACCCGTGTAGTTGATCGTCGCACCGAAGCCAGCGACTGTTTGAGCTTCCAGATCAACGGTAACGGCACCGGCTGGTGTGTTCGCATCCAGCAGATCGTCGCCATCACCACCGTTTACGTTCAACGTCGTCAAGCCATTGGCACCGTCGACCGTGAACGTGTCCGCGCCTGTGTAGCCGTTGAGTGTTGCGGTAGCGGCATCCGGAATTTCGACCGTCGCACGACCAGTGATCGTGACTTCGTTCGTGGTGCCTGCATTAACCAGCGTGAACGCATCGTTGGCGATCGTGCCATTGACCGTGACATTGGCGCCATCGGCCAGCAAGCTAATGTCGTCTGTATCACCGATACCGTCGAACGTGACCGGAACACCGCTGCTCAAGATCTGACCTTGATCTGTCTCGGCACCAGGATTCACCGTGTAGGCACCGCCCACGCTGCCAGCAACTGCCAATTCGGTCGTCGCAGCAGGAGCCCAAACCGTCAGGCCTTCGATCGTGCCGTACGTGATTGTGACTGGTTCTGCACCAGCAACCGTACCAGCAGCTACGCCAGTATGAGTTACCGTCACCGTCGCTGCAGTGCCATTCACAAGCAACGTATCGCCGGTCGTAGAATCACCACCATTGACGGTGATATTGCCGGTAAGCGTATTGACGTTACCACCAGGGGTAGTGCCGTTGTTCAAATGAACCGTGTCATCACCGGCACCGGCATTGATCGTCAATGCGGTCTTATTGCTGAACTCGATCGTCTCGAAGCTGTCGACAGAAACTAAGCCCGTTGCAGCAACGCCGGCAAACGGATTGGTCCCGGCGTTCGCTCCTGCTGCGTAACTAATCGTGTTGTTACCGGGCGTCCCATTCACCGTCAGCAAGGCCGCAGGAACGGCGTCCTGAACTGGCTCCAAACCAGTAAACGTGATCGACATCAGTCGAGCGTCGCCAGCATCTTCATAAAGCAATTGGCCAGCGTCGATCCCCGGGCCAGGCGTATAGACAACTTCATCAACACCCGTGGCCGCGTTGCCTTGAACGCGTAGCGTATCAAAGCCGCTGCCACCCACCACATGAATCGGCGTGCCAACCGGCGTCGTGTCCGCCTCGACAGTAAAGATGTCGTTAGCCTCACCGCCGTTCAGAACGACCGCACCAACAGAACCGTACGCGACCGCAGGCCCATTCAGCGTCTGGAAATCCGTGTTCGATATTCGGATCGAGTCGTCAGCGTTCCCTGATCCTAGGACTTCCAACACATCATCCGTCGAGAACCCAGTGACGCTGTAACTGTTGATCCCGATGGGCAAGCGATTTGCCGAAACCACAAAACGATCGACGCCGCCGTCGCGGTTCTGGAAGGTGTGCGTTTCCACGTCCTGGATCGATATGGAAGTGCGATCGTCGATGGTAACTCCAACGGTCGGGCCACCCGAGATCGGCTCGCCCGCCCCGATGGACCAAACATTGTCGCCGCCATCGTCAACCACGAGAATAACGTCGGTCGCGGTGCCGGTACCGCCAGCAATCTGTAGCGATTCGACGCCTTGATAGTTGACGTCCGTTCCGCTGATGGCTTCCGAAACAACACCGTTGTTCGCGCCCGGTGCCGCAATCGATGGGCCGGCTTCATAGCTGAGAACAACCGTATCGGCTGTCAATCTGACGTTATTGTTGGCATCACCGTCCAACAACAACGTGTCGTTGCTGTCGCCACCCAGGACGTTCGTCGTGAGCCCGGAATCCGGCGCTACCACGAAACGATCCGTTCCCGAGCGACCGTCCAACGTGACAACATCGATATTTGTGTTGATCAAATTCACATCAACGTGGTCGACCGTTGGGGTGAAGACGTCGATGCCCGAAATCAAGTCGACCGCGAGTACCCCGCCACCTGCCAAGTTACCAAGTCGCAATTGATCGTCACCATCACCGCCCACCATCACGAACGTGTTGGTGCCAGTATCCCCATCCACGTTGACCGTCGCACCGGTGCCAATGTTCTGGTAACTCAATCCAAGCAACGAATCAATCGCGAAAGCACCCGCATCAGCTTCGTTGCCTGATGTGTGAGTGATCACGTTGTCATCGCCTGTCGTCCCGTTGAATGTTAACGTGTCGTTGCCACCAAGACCGTTGAAGGTGACGGACTCAACCGTGTTCAGATCCAAGGTAGCTGGGGTTAGAACTCCGGTGATATCCACCGCGTCAGCTGCTTGCGGCGTCACCGCTACTGTGTTGGCACCCGTCGTTCCGTTTACCACGACGCGATCGCCGGTCGTAGAATCACCACCATTGACGGTGATATTGCCGGTAAGCGTATTGACGTTACCACCAGGGGTAGTGCCGTTGTTCAAATGAACCGTGTCATCACCGGCACCGGCATTGATCGTCAATGCGGTCTTATTGCTGAACTCGATCGTCTCGAAGCTGTCGACAGAAACTAAGCCCGTTGCAGCAACGCCGGCAAACGGATTGGTCCCGGCGTTCGCTCCTGCTGCGTAACTAATCGTGTTGTTACCGGGCGTCCCATTCACCGTCAGCAAGGCCGCAGGAACGGCGTCCTGAACTGGCTCCAAACCAGTAAACGTGATCGACATCAGTCGAGCGTCGCCAGCATCTTCATAAAGCAATTGGCCAGCGTCGATCCCCGGGCCAGGCGTATAGACAACTTCATCAACACCCGTGGCCGCGTTGCCTTGAACGCGTAGCGTATCAAAGCCGCTGCCACCCACCACATGAATCGGCGTGCCAACCGGCGTCGTGTCCGCCTCGACAGTAAAGATGTCGTTAGCCTCACCGCCGTTCAGAACGACCGCACCAACAGAACCGTACGCGACCGCAGGCCCATTCAGCGTCTGGAAATCCGTGTTCGATATTCGGATCGAGTCGTCAGCGTTCCCTGATCCTAGGACTTCCAACACATCATCCGTCGAGAACCCAGTGACGCTGTAACTGTTGATCCCGATGGGCAAGCGATTTGCCGAAACCACAAAACGATCGACGCCGCCGTCGCGGTTCTGGAAGGTGTGCGTTTCCACGTCCTGGATCGATATGGAAGTGCGATCGTCGATGGTAACTCCAACGGTCGGGCCACCCGAGATCGGCTCGCCCGCCCCGATGGACCAAACATTGTCGCCGCCATCGTCAACCACGAGAATAACGTCGGTCGCGGTGCCGGTACCGCCAGCAATCTGTAGCGATTCGACGCCTTGATAGTTGACGTCCGTTCCGCTGATGGCTTCCGAAACAACACCGTTGTTCGCGCCCGGTGCCGCAATCGATGGGCCGGCTTCATAGCTGAGAACAACCGTATCGGCTGTCAATCTGACGTTATTGTTGGCATCACCGTCCAACAACAACGTGTCGTTGCTGTCGCCACCCAGGACGTTCGTCGTGAGCCCGGAATCCGGCGCTACCACGAAACGATCCGTTCCCGAGCGACCGTCCAACGTGACAACATCGATATTTGTGTTGATCAAATTCACATCAACGTGGTCGACCGTTGGGGTGAAGACGTCGATGCCCGAAATCAAGTCGACCGCGAGTACCCCGCCACCTGCCAAGTTACCAAGTCGCAATTGATCGTCACCATCACCGCCCACCATCACGAACGTGTTGGTGCCAGTATCCCCATCCACGTTGACCGTCGCACCGGTGCCAATGTTCTGGTAACTCAATCCAAGCAACGAATCAATCGCGAAAGCACCCGCATCAGCTTCGTTGCCTGATGTGTGAGTGATCACGTTGTCATCGCCTGTCGTCCCGTTGAATGTTAACGTGTCGTTGCCACCAAGACCGTCCCAGATCAGATGCTCGACATTGGTCAATGTGTTGTTTGACGCCTCGCTCGTTATGTTGAAATCGCCTGCTCCTGCTCCGGTCGGTGTGTAGTCGACCGCGTCGGTGGCGGCGTTTCCGGTGAAGATCACCGTATCGCTGGCCGAAGGTGTACCGCCGTCGATGGTCAGATCAACGTCCCACGGTCCCACTGGTGCGGTTGTCGGATCCGGATCACGCGCGATAACCACAATTTCGTCGCTGCCAGCGAGGGCATTGACGGTTAGGCTGGGCGTGTCGATGAAGAGAAGTTCGAAGCCGTCGTTGACGACAACAGTGAAATCGTTGACGCCGTCTGCGCCCGCGTTGAAGTCGACGTCGCGGGCCGTGATTGTGATCGAGTCCGCGCCGTTGGTGCCGTCGATTGTCACGCCACCGGGCACCGTCAACGGGCCAATCGCTTCGATGTGATCGAAACTAACCGGTTGATTCGTGCCAATCGTAATACTGCCTTCGTCGTTCTCTGGTCCTTGGTTGAATACCACCGCGGCACCAGAGACAACGTTCAGCGTATCGCCAGTGGTGCCAATCGGGTCGCCACCGTCGACAAAGATCGGAATCGTTGTCGAGGTCACATTGAAAATGTCGCTGCCGGCAGCACCATTTAGCGTTACCGCTTCGATATTGGCGGTCGCATAGTTCACCGGCCGGAGCCCAGTGATGGTGACGTCGTTATTATCGGCGGTAAACGTGTCCACAGCCGCTCCGCCGTTGACGACGAGCGTGTCGGAACCAGCACCGCCAGCAACCGTCAGCCCCGCTGCCGCAGCACCCGTCAGATCGACATCGACGGTCGTTCCACCGGCGGTCACCTGAACGTCATCGGATGTAAGCGGTGTTACGTCCAGCGTGTCGGCACCGGCAGTACCGGTGATGTTGACCGTATCAGCCGCTTGGCCGCCACTCTCGACGATGACCGAACTGACGACACTAGGCGCGCCCACGTTCGACACGGTCACCGCATCGTCGCCGGTTCCTGCCTCGACAATGATGCCTTCGGCACCGATGGCTTCGATGTTCCCGCCCGTGATGCCGGTTATCGTGGCGTCGAGCAGATCCAAAGCGACGCCAATCGTATTGGCACTGGTAGAACCGATCACGGTCACATCATCGACCGATGCGCCTGTATCGACAAAGACGTTGGTGCCAAATATCGCGCCCGCGTTGACCGTCACCGCATCGCCGCCGTCCAGCGTGTTGATCCGCAGAACGTTGATATTGGTCGTGTCCGGATCGATGGTGGCTCGATTGGCGTTCGTTGTTTCGTAGCTAACTTCGCCAGTTGCCGCGACCGAGATGTCGTCGTCACCCTGTGTACCGAAGACCTGCAAAGTCGCAGCGGCTCCACTGGCGAGTGTGATCGCGTCAGTACTGCCAATACCCGTGAACGAGATCGGCAGGCCGTCTGCCTGAAGAACACCTTCATCGAGGGCGGTGCCCGGCGTGAAGACATAGGCGGCTGCATCGGTAACCGAAAGGGGAGTCGTTGCCGCACCCGCATGCGCCGTCACGGCTTCCAGCCCGGTGTACAGAACCAAGGCCGCCCCAGCGTTGTCGACCGATCCCGCGCCGGCACCTGTGATGTCGACAATCAGCGTATTCGTCGCATCGCCGTTGACCGTTAGCGTGTCGCTACCGCTTCCGGCAGTAACCGTTAGGTTTCCGCTGAACCCATCGCTGGAGTTGGCCAGATCAACGGTATCGTCACCGGCTCCGGCATTGATTGTCACCGTCGTCTTGTTGTCGAAGTCAAGCGTCTCGAAGTTGTCGACAGCGATCCGTCCGATCCCGCCGCCCTGTGACGAGTAAGTGATCGCGTTATCACCAGCCGTCGCGTTGACAGTCAGCGGACCGGGGACAGTATCGACAACTGGTTCCAAACCGGTGAACGTGATCGTCTGAGTCTGAGTCGCGGTTGTTTGTACGACCAACCCAGCATCATCCGTTGGGCCGGGCGTGTAGGTCGAACCTGTTACAGTCGTGGTGCCATCCAGTTCGAGCGTATCGCTTCCCTGGCCACCAGCAAAATCAACGCCGTTGGCAAGGTTAATCAAGCCGTTCGTGTTGGTAACGGTCAGCGTGTCGTTCCCCCCGCCCGTCTCGACGCTGAGGCCTTCTACGGTCTGCGTATCCGAGGCAATTCCGAGCGGCACCCAGGTGTTGGTGCTCACAACTTGCGTCGCTTGGAACTCGGTGCCTGCGGCGTTTTCGATCAGGGTGATGCCGTCCGCCGCGGAACTGCCGACCATCCGCACGAGGTCGACGTTTGCACCGCCGTTGTAGCGCAGATTGGCCAAGCCGCCCGTTAGATCGTTGTTGAACTGAGCGATATTTATCGCGGGACCGCCCTGTTCACGCGTGACTTGGGCAGCCTGTGTGCCGAGCGAAGTAAACACAACCGTGTTGACCGTATTGGCACCGGTGATGGCGATTGTATCGCCGTCGTTTCCGCCAGCATCAGTGTCACCACCATCCAAGTTCAAAGTTTGCACATCGGTCGTGCTGCCATAACCTGTCACGGTGAACGCGTCCAAGACGGCATTCGTACCGTTGACATTCAAGGTCTCTACACCGGTGAACGTGATGACGTCGGGATTGTTCGCCCCGACGGTATCGTCGAGTACATTCTCAATCCGATTTGAGGCGAAGTTGACGATCGCATTGCTGTCGGTCACCGTTAGCGAGTCGCTGTCGGTTCCGTTGTCGCCGCCGATCACCGAGATGCTGTTGAACGGAGCGCCGCTCTGGACGGTCACGGCGTCGTCGCCTCCCAAGGCGTTGATGACCAACGAAGCGAAGCCCGCGGCCGCGAACGTATTGGTGTTGCCGAATTCGTCAGTCACGACAACATCGCCATCAGTTTGTACCGTGATCGTGTCATTGCCCGACGTGCCTTGGACCACGCCGATCGCGCCAGCACCGCTCAGACCGGCAGTCTCGAAGTGATCATAGTTCAGCGCGAGCAGTTGATTGCCTGCCAAATCGTTAGCAGTGACGATGCCGGATTCTGGTCCGGTAGAAGCAATCGTAGCGCCGTTGACCGCAGCGACGGTCAACGCATCCGTATCCGCGGCCAACTCCAAAGCGTCGACGTTCAGGGATTCGATGCCGGTGTATTCAAGGTCGTTGGTCGTGGCGGCGAAACGCAACTGACCGGCTGTCGACGCGGATGGCGTGTAGAGGACGGTTTCGTTGCCCGTCGTGGTACTCAGATTGACCGTGTCGCTACCGCCCTGTCCGTTCAGCGACACGGTGGCATCGGTGGTTCCGAATGCCGTGTGAGTGATCGTCGGACCAGCGTCTACGCGCACGCTTCCCGCCGTGGGCAAGCCCGTCTGCGTAAAGACGTTGTTGGCACCGTTGCCACTGACCGTCAACGAATCGTTACCAGTTCCACCACCGCCGTCGATCCCGATGTTTTCGGTCGTGGTAAAGTTGACGATTGTGTCCAAGGTCGCCGTCGCCAATCGCACTGCGATCGTGCCTGCGTCGGATGACGCTCCCGTCGAGACCGTGTACTGGTCGTTCGCGTTGTTCGTACCCGTGATGTTGATCGTATCGCTGGCCGTTGGAGCGCCACCGTCAACATTGATCGAGGCAGGACCGTCAAGGTCCGGCAGCGCAACGCCATCACGAACACTCGTGATGGTGATGGTATCGTCTTGGTTGCCTAACGCGAAGTTGATCGAATCGACATCGTTCTGCGTGGCAGCCGTCATCGCGACCGACGTAGCAGCCGTAACTCGCTCGATTTGCAAATTGCCACTATTGATATCGATCCAGGGTCCTGGATTGGTCGTGGCAGCGGCGGCATCGTTGCCATCCAACGTAAAGTTAGCCACGACCGTATCGGCTTGCGCGGTTCCGAGCAATGTAAGAGTGTCAGTATCGCCAGCCGTCCCGTCGTTGAAGAAGAAGCTCAGGTCTTCGGTGCCGACGAAGTCGATCGTCACAACATTGGTTGCATCGGTCGCATTCGTTGATCGAATCTGACCAGCACCTGCGGTAGTCGCCGGAGCAACGACGACATCTTCACTGACACCCGAACGGCTACCGTCCGGCGCATCGTCGACGAAGACGATACCCGGCTGAGGCTGCGGTGAGTTGAGGATATTAGCAGCGAATCGCTCAACATTGCCGTAGAAAATGTCGTCGTCGCCGAGTCCTCCATCCACCATGACGTCAACGTTCCAACCGCCGGTCGTATCCTCGGCCCATGGGTCGAGGGTCAGGTCGTCGTCACCGCCTGCCAATTCGATGTTCAGAAAACGCGTGTTGTATACACCAATCGGATTCGATCCGTTGATCAATACAAACATCTCATTGGCACCATCCGCGTCAACAGGGTTGGCGATACCAGGATCGGTGATCAGCGAATCGACATCGGCACCCAGAACGATTACTTCGTCCTGCTGGTTTAGATTCGCGTTGCCAGTTCCTGGAGGAAGCGGACCACTGGGACCATCAGGATCGTTATCACCGAAGATGTTAACTTCTTCGGTCGCGTCGTCGGGTCGCGTCGTAACAAGCTCGATGCTGTTCCAAGTTGCCGGCAAGCTTGAACCACCGCTGTTGGTCGAAGTGATCGACACATTAGGATTGTTCGGTCCGACCTGCGTGTCGTCATCGTTGTTCGAAGCACCAGCGTCGGAGAAGAGGTTGATATTGCCGCCAGCCAGTGCTGCGACGATCAAGCGATCACCGACCAACGGGGCAACGCCCGGCAGCGGTGGCTCGCCACCGTTGATCTGGAAGTGCGTCATTAGCGAGAGTTGCACGGTGATATCGTCGGCCAGCAACGCCGCCGCGGCACCGGTTGTTCGCTGCCCATTCTCTTCGCCCGTATTAACGATGATGTGAGGCGTTCCGGATGGCGCACCAAATGTTGTGTTGTCGAAGTTGGTTTGAATCATCTGACCGACAGGCGACTGGCCATTCCCGCCACCCGCAGCACCGTCACCGGTACCTACGTTGGTAATGGTCACACGTTGGTCGTTGATGTCGATGTCGTCGAAAGCCCAACCGGGATCGCGGACCGTCGAGTTACCACCTGCTGGTGTACTCAGGTCGGTCGTATTGTCAGCTCCCGCGTCTGGGAAGCCGTCCCAACCGGACGCGGCCAGTGGTGCGCCGATGTTGACCGTACCGTTGTTGTTCTCGGTCGGTGCGTTAATCACCAGTTGATTCTGCGCACCACCACCGCCAAGGAACGAGAGGCCACCTGCCTGATCGAGGCCATTGAGATTAAGGTCTGGGCCGTTCGAGGCACCAGCGATACCGGGATTGTTGAGGTCTGGATTGACGGTACTCGGATCGATCATCGGTGTTCCATCGAGGAACACGTTGGCCGAACTAGTCGTCAGCGGTGTGACCGACAATACGTCATTTGCGGTCGTACCGGTTACCGTGATTTCGTCATCTGTTGCCCCGCTGCCGAAATAGTTCACTTGCTCGACCAACACAGCGCGGAAGGCGTCGACCAGCGTATCGTTGCCAGCGACTCCGGTAGCATCGACTTCGTCAAGGTTCGGGTCAGCACCTAAGCCAGTGATGTTAATATCACCACGAGTTTTGCCGGGGTTCGCGTAGGTCATCGTGATGCCCGTGCGAGCCGCCGCGTCGGCGTTGGGGGTAATGACGGGCGTTGCGGTCGCGACCGCAGTTAGATTCGCACCGGTGTTCAGGTTGACAATGTCGCGATTCGTGAATGCGGGCAGTCCTGCCAATTCACCGCCATCGATCACTAACGTTGTGTTGGCCGCGATGGGCAAATTCTGTCCACCATCCAGGAACAGATTAAACGTATCGGCACCATCGAAGCCATTGAAACGATTGGCAGCGCCGCCTTGAATACCTTCCGTGATTGCGCCGGTTGCGGCGATATCCGTCGCTTGGATATTGAACGTCGCTTGGTTGTCGGTTCCTGTAGCACCGACCGAGCCGTCGCCGTCGCTGATCGTATTGCTGACTGTGGCCGTCGTGTTGTAAATGTTGTACGTATTGTCAGCGTCGTTGTGGTCCGCCCCGATCAATTCGAAGTTGGCCAAACTGTTTAGGGTGTTGCGAAAGAAGGTTGTCGTTGGCAACGTGATCGTCGACAGGTTGACGTTGTATCGCAGATCCGGCGTGCCAGTCAGTGCGCTCGTCAACGGTACTTGATTCGTCGCGGCGGGACCATCGTCGAAATACAACTCCGTCATGCCAGTGTTAAGGATCAAGTCGTAGGTTGCGCTAGTATTGTCACCAAAGTCGGAAACATGCAATTCCGTCGCGGGCGTTCCAGCCACACCGCTACCAAAGCTCAGGTTGATCTGGCCTTGGATACCATCCAGGTTCGTCGTATTGAGGGTCATGAGGTTGGCCGCGTCGGACGAGACGTTGACCACGTCGTCAAACGCACCACCCACGCCGGTGTCGATGTTGTAGATCGAGTTGGCGAACGTACTCTGGATATTGATGTTATCCGCCGCTAGGTCGGTCGTGATGATGTTGATCGTCTCGATCTGGTCGCCGGCACCATAGGCGATATCGTTGTCGCCACCATTAGCCCGACCGGTGATGTCATCGATCGAATTGTTGGTGACCTGAACGGTGTCGCCCGCATCATCACTGCGGTCATCGACGTACAACGTATCCGTACCACCTTGTTCGGCATCGGTCGCCACCAATGGCGATACGGCAGCCGATACGATAACCGGCCCCAAGACTCGGTCCAGTGATCCATCAGCCACCACTGTCGCCGGATTCTCGCCGGCGCGAGGTCGTAGAGTCTCGTTGTCAACGAAGAACTGGTCGTTGCCCAAACCACCGAGCAACGTCGCGGTAATCGCTGCAGGAAGTGCCTGCACACGAAGCGTATCATCGCTCGCGTCGTTGTCGGTCGTGTTGTCGCCGTCCAGCACGATGCTGGTCAACGAAGTTCCGTTGTCAATCGAGATCAAGTCGATTGTCTCAGCAGCCCCGCCACCACCACGCACGTTCAATCCAGTAAAGCCACCGAACTGCAACGTCTCGAAGGTCGAGTCACCAGAAACTGCCGAGACACCATCGTTGGCAGCGGCTGTCAGCGCCAGAGGCCCTGTCGTGTGGAGGTCATCGTCGATGTTGATTGCCGCCACGGCTGGTAGAGCCGATGCATCGACAATTAACGTGCCGCTACCCGCTCCCGTGATGCTGACGGGCTCCAACGCTTCGAAGGACAATCGGAAATCGCCCGCGGTGCCTGCGGCCACGTTGATCAGGCCACTGTTGGCTGGTGCGTCGTCGTCGACGTAGTAACCAACATCAACCGCGCCACCATTCAACGCGATTTCAATTTCATCGACGCTGGCCGTTCCGCCAGCGATAAAGTTAATACTGACGTTGGCCAGAGTGAAAGCGTCGAGCGATGTATGCGTCTCGGCCAGGTAGGCAGGATTTGCGTGAGCCGTGGGAGCTTGGCCACCAAACGTTGGCAAGCCGTTTCCAGTATCGGTCAGCTCAAGCGTATCGGCGTCCGTCGAGCCGATCACCGTCAAGCTGTTGATATCAGCAACCTCCGGCTCGACAATCGACGTCGTAACTAAGTCCGTTACCGTGAAGCGAATGTCGCCAGCGGCGATGACTTCGGCGGTGATTCGATCGGGAACGGTATCGCCCAAGCCCGTGGTTGCGCCACCATAGCCGTTGCTCGCAGGTAAATTGAACGGCAACGCACCCGCTGGGAAGTTTCCGCTTGGGGTCGCGCCAAGATCAACATCATTGCTCAGGTCCATGCGAATGCGCAAATCGACCGGGCCGCCGATGATGTCAAACTCTTCGATGCTGATGAAGCTGACTGGTAACGCACCTGCGCTGGTCGTGAAGATTCCGGCATAGCCGCCATTGGTCAGTGGGATCAGGTCAAGGGTCGCATCAGGTAGTCCGGTCACGGTCAAGTTCAAGATGTCGCCTGGAGGCACGCCGGGCGCGCCGTTAATCGGCGGATTGCCGTCGACCAAAACGGCTGACGCGGCTTGTGCTGTCAAGTTGATGATGTCGTTGTCGTCGCCCGTCGTGATGAACGTTCCACCAGGAGCCACCAAGACGTTGGCGTCGTTGATGTTGACGGTGGAACCGGTCGTATCCGGAAAACCATCTGGATCGACGGTGTTCAGCGGAGCAACCGGGATGTCGACATCGATGGTGATCGTAGTGGCCGCGGTAATGGTCGAGCCAGTCAACTGCACATCGTCGCCCGCGTTCAAGATGACGTTGGCCGCGTTCGAAGTAACCGAGATCGCAGCGTTCACGGTCAAGTTGTCCGTCGCGCCGGCCGCGTTGCTGTCGTTGGCCGTGATCGTGACCGATCCGTTGGCCGACACGTTGGCAGCCACGAGAACCGGGCTGCGGTTAAGGATGTCGACCGACCCCGCGCCGGAAGTGTTCGTCACGCCACTCAACCCATCAACGGTGCCGATGGTCAACAGTCCGCCGACGGAGTTGTCGATCGAGATGTTGCCGGCAGTGGTGTTGCTGGCCGCAAGTGTACTGGTCGCGGTATCGATGTCGCCTAAATCCGTGACATCGCCCGCCGGATCAGTACCAATGCCATCGGCCGCGCGGAACACCGCCGAGGCTGCTGTGACGTTGGCCGCTTCCAAGGCGGTGTTGTCAGAGATGCCCCCGTCGTTGTCCATGTCCGTATCCGCTGTCACGATCGCCGTCCCAGCGCCGGCATCGACGCTGCCCAGCGAAATGTTCTGTGTCGCTCCCAGCGTGACATCGCCGCCGCCCGACGTGATCGTGGCACCGTCGGCCATGTCGATGTCGCCGGCTCCTAGGCCGAGTGTCGGCGCGCCGCCGAAGACAAAGTTGCGGCCCGCCGCTAAATCAATCGTACCTGCGCCGGTCGTCGAAACAGCACTGGTCGCGTCCAGGTCGATGTTGTCGCCGGAGATCAGCAAGACGATTCCGCCACCGGTCGAAGAAACCGTTGAGCCGACGACGTTCAATCGGTCCACACCGTTGTCGGCCACGATCGCCAACGTCACGGCTCCTGCGCCCGCATTACTTACATTTTGATTAACGTTCAATTGGCTGCCACCGGTCGGTCCGACACGAACCAGGATGTCGTCACCGGCACCGCCCGTCGTGATACTGACACCGTTTAACCCATCCACGGTATCAATGTCGAGGTCCGAGTCGTCCTGAATGCTGATATCACCAGTTTCCGTAGTCGCGGCGACACTCTCAACGGCGAGGTCGATGTCATCGTCATCCACACCCGCATCGCCGATGCCGCTGCCGGCCCGGAAGGCGGCTTCGGTCGCCGTGACGTTGGAGGCCTCGCCAGAGCGGTTGTCGGTAATCTCACCCGAGCCGTCGGACAGTCCAGTATCGATCCCGTCAAAGTCGGCCGTGATCACGACTGTGCCGCCAATCACAAGGCTCAAGTCAACGTCGCCCGCACCGCGGAGCGTGGCATCGCCGCCGGCCGCGATCGTCGAACCGTCCTGCATCACGACATCGCCGTCTCCAGCCCCGGCCGGAGTGAAGCCATTGGCCGGAGTGCCAGCCGCGAAGTCGGTCGAAGCGCTGACCAGAATGTCGCCCGTTCCTGCCGTGCTGATCGTTACCGCCGCGTCGATATCGATGGCATCACCGGCGTAGAGGTTGATATCGCCGCTGCCACCGCTGGCCGTGATGTTGGCGTTGATATCCATGTCGTCCGTGGCGGCAGTTCCCTCGGCGGCCAGCGTGATGTTGCCGCCACCGCTGTTCACCACCGAGTCGTCAACCGTCAGCGGGCTGGCGTTGGTGACTTGAAGCAGCCCCGCGCCAGCGTTCGTCACGCCAGCCAAGATGTCGACCGTCCCAATCGTCAGCAAACCGCCGACGCTGTTGTCGATAATCAACTCGCCAGACGTCGCGTTATTCGCTGCCAGGGTGCTGATCGCTGTATCGATGTCGCCATCTGCCGCCAGAGCCCCGATTCCCGTCGCCGCGCGGAAGACTGCTTGGCCGCCGGTCACGTTGGCCGCTTCGCCCGCCGTGTTGTCACTGATGGCACCGTTGTCGCTGTTGATATCGACCGAAGGATCGGCCGCGTTGGTGGTGGTGATCGTGCCGAGCGCGATGTTGCCATCGGTCGTCAAGAACACCTGATCGTTTCCGCCGTTGATCGAAGCTCCGTCGGCCATCGTGATGGCACCGGCGTTGTTACCACCCGCGTTGTCGCCCGTGATCGTGACCACACCCGTGGTCGAGATGATGGAACCAGCCGCGCCGAAATCGACGGAGTCTTCCGAGGTTGCACTTACCGTTCCGTCTGCACTGGTGACGGTGCCGTCAATGCGCACGCCCGACCCGTCTGGCGCCACGCCGTTTCCGTCGCCGTTGATCGTGATCGTTGCTGCATTTGTCGCTGTGACCATGCCACCCGCAGCCAAATCAACACCGTTGCCAACTGCGCCGCCCGTGCCTGTGATCATGATCGGACCGCCACTCGAACTGACAGTTCCGGTGCTGCTAACAAGTACGCCGTTTGAATCTCCGATACCACTTCCTTGGCCGATCAAGTTGACCTGCGCCGCACCTGTCGACTGCACCGTGCCGATGACATCGATTCCATTGTTGTTAATTCCCGTGCCACTGGCAGTTCCCATGATCGTGATGTTGCCGATCGCTGAGCTGACGACCGTCCCAGCTTGCAACTGAACGCCATGGTTCCCTAAGTCCGTGCCTGCCGACGTGCCGGTGATGTTAATGACATTCGTACCCGTCGATGTGATCATCGTGTTAGAGGCCCAAACACCGATATTGAGCTGCGTACCCGCACCACCGTTGCCGCTCAAGTCAATTAGTCCGGCCGAACTGATCGTCGCGCCGCTTGTCCGGATGCCCCAGTTGTTAATGCCCGTATCACCGCCCGTGCCATCCAGCGTGATTGGGCCAGACGTTGACGTGACGCTGCCGTCAATATTGATTCCAAAAAACGCACCGCCGACTGCGCCACCCACGTTGGCGTCGCCCGTAATGGCACCGCTAGCGGACGTAAGACTTCCCGTAACCGCGATATTCCGGGTGGCGTCCAGGTCGATGACTCCAATGTTGGCTCCCGAATCAGTCACCGACACCGCGGCGGTTACGTTAATCGTCATCGCGTCGGCCACCAAGTTGCCCGGGTTACCGGCATTCGCCGCAATCGTAGTCGGGTTCGTTTGAAAGTTGATCGTATCGTCGCCGTCGCCGTCGATTGTCAGATTAACGCCGAACAGCGAGTCGAGGCCCTCGACGTTGATGATGTCATCGCCTGCACCCGGCGCGACCGCGTTGGTCGAGATCGTCAGGGAGGTGTTCGGAACTGCAAAGTCGTGCAATTCGCCTTGAGTCGACGTGATCCGCGAGTCGCCATCATTGTTCGCGTTCAGGTCGGTCACGGTGATCGTCTCACCAATCGCCGAAGTGAAGTTCAGCACCAAGTTGTCGATGTCCGTGCCGGTGAAGTCGATCGGCTCCAGGCCGGTGTAGGTGATCGTTTGGCTCGTCCCAGCACCGGTATCGTCGACGAGAATCGCGCCGCTATTGGGATCGGCCAGATTCGACGTCACGGTGTTGAAGTTTTCGCCGCTGGCGTTGTGCGTCAACACCAACGTGTCGCTGCCGCCCGCTCCACCTTCGAACATGATGTTCCGGAAGAACTCGCCGGCGGTGCCGCCGTAGTTGATCGTCAGCGTATCGGGTTCGTCGTTCGCGCCGCCACTCGTCTCGTTGTGGCCGTTGACCGTGATGTTGCCGACCGCGAGGAGCGGGATGGCTTGGAGAACCGCGCCGTTCACGACGAACTCCAGGTTCGTTCCGCCACCTGCGTTGGTTGTGGCACGCAATTCCATGGCGTCCAATCCGACGTTCGGTGGTGGTGTGAACGTGAAGTCGTCCGCAACAACGATCGCCACGTCGTTGCCATCACCACCGAAGTAAGTGATGTAAGCCGTCTCGCCGCTGCCTAGGAAGTTGCCAGCACCTGGGATCGCCACCTCGGCACCCTCGTTAAGCCCGGCGAACGTCCCAACGATCGGATCGCCGATCGGATCGCTGCCATTGTTGTCGATAATGACATACTCGTCCTGGCCTTGCGGCACGTAGCTCATGAAGGAGGATACATTCAAGGTCACATTCGTGCCGATCGTGACGGAGCCCGTCACGGCGACCTGATCGTGGAAGCCGTTGCCGTTACCAGGCGTGTTGCCGCCGATTTCGATATCGAAGATCGAGTTGTCGAGGAAGTCGAGGTTGCCCGTGTTGACGACACCGGGGCTGAGGCCCGGAGCCACCGTAGCGGCCGCGGCGACGTTGACCGCGCCGGTCACTGTGCCCGTTCCACCGAGCGTGCCCGCGTTGACGTTCACCGCCGCGGCAGTGACGGTTCCGTTGGCGTTAAAGCGTCCGCCTTGCAGGTTGATGCTCGCCCCGCCGGCATTGACAGTCATCAGTGCGACCGTGTCCGTCTCCAGCAGGAACATGTCATCGCCGACCGAGCCGTTGGTCGTGGCGTTGAGCGTATCGCCGTTGATCTCCAGCGGATTCGCGGCGTTCATCCCGACGTCATTGCCAGCGCCTGTCACGTCGATATCGATCATGGCACCAATCACGTCCGCGATGCCATCGACCGTCTCGCTGGTAACCGCACCGCCCGCGTCGAGTGTAATGTTGCCCGTGCCGGCATCTAGACCGTCGAGGCTCACAGCGTCGAATTCCTGAATCCACTGATTGCCGTTGGACGAGAAGGTCTCGACGCCTAAGTTCGTCGCGACCGTGTCAAGGCCCGCGTCGGGCGCGGCGGCACCGACGTCGCCCGAGGTGTCGATGAAAACCGTCGCGGCCTGAATGTCCGCTGTCGTATCGGCGTTGTTGTCGAGTACGTTGCCGCCAGCTTCCAGCGACACGTCGCCGGTCCCGGCGTTCAAGTCGATGTTGTCCAAGCCGTCCGCTTCGCTGATGAACTGGTCGCCGCCGTTGGCAGACGTATTCACGCTCAATTCGTCGACGTTGGTGTCGATCGCCGGCAAGTCCGTCCCCATCGCGCCGAAGTCTCCCGCTGCGGTAATCGTCACCGTCGCGGCGGCAGCGGTGATGTCGTCAACAATGTCGTTCACGCCATCCAGAATCGAACCGCCCGCTATCAGAGTAACGTTGCCTGTGCCGGCACTCAGATCCAGGTTAGACAGACCGTCCGTCTCATCGATCCACTGGCTGCCGTTGCCGGAGTCCACCGTCAGGCTGTCCACATCCGTTTCGATGGGGTTCAGTCCACTGCCAACGTTGCCGACCGACGTGACGTCCGTCGAGGCCGACGTGATGTCCGTCGCGGCGTCCGTATCGGCGATTGTGCCTCCCGTCGTCAGGAACGTATTGCCCGTGCCGGAAGCCAGATCGAGCTGCGTCAGACCGTCCGTCTCATCGATCCACTGGCTGCCGTTGCCGGAGTCCACCGTCAGGCTGTCCACATCCGTTTCGATGGGGTTCAGTCCACTGCCAACGTTGCCGACCGACGTGACGTCCGTCGAGGCCGACGTGATGTCCGTCACGGCATCCGTATCAGCGATCGTGCCTCCTGCAATCAGAATCACGTTGCCCGTGCCGGCCGAGAGGCTGAGAGCGGTCAGGCCGTTGGCTTCGTTGATCCACTGGCTGGCGTTGGTGGTGGCGACCGTCAAGTCGTTGACGTTGGTGTCGATCATGGGGCCGACGCCGCCCATCGTCGCAAACGTTCCGCTGCCGCCCACCGTGATTGTCGCCACGTCGGCTGTGATGTCGACCGGGTCGGCGCTGGTGTCGGCGATTGTGCCACCAGTCGTCAGGGTGATGTCGTTGATTCCGGAGTTAAGATTCAAATTGATCAACCCGTCGGCTTCATTGATGAACTGGTCACCCGTCGTACTCGTGGTCACATGGTCGACGTCGGTGTCGATGGCGTTGTTGCCGCCGGTCGCACCAAGGGTCGCGGCCGTGGCGGTCAATGTGGTTGCTGTGATGTCCACGCCGGCGTCGTTATCAGAAATCGCGCCCGTAGCGCGCAAGCTGATCGTTCCACTTGACGTTTGCAATGAACCCGTCTGGAAGTCGATCGATGTAACAGGATCAGCCGTAGTTCCGATGATGGCGGTTTGGCCATTCGCACCGGCATCAATATTGATCGCGCCGGTTATGTCGACATCCACATCGTCTGAGCCCAACGGGCTGGCGATCGTTAGATCAGCGTCGAATGTCGAGTCGAGGCCGGCGATTTCAATCGTGTCCGCGCCGTCGCCTCCACGGATTACAAGCTCGCCACTGGGATTCGTAAAGATCGTATCTTCAAAGTGATTACCAGGGCTGATCAACTCCGATTCACCACCATTGGTAGAATTCTGCAACTTTGCAGTCGTCGCTCCAGCAGGCAATTCGAAGATGATTGTGGTTGCCGTCACGATAGAGCTAACGGGCTCCAGTCCGGTGTATTCGATCGTTGTCTCGAATCCACTCGAGCCATCCACGTCGATATCCACAAAGCCATCGCTCGAGTTTGTGAAACGGTGTTTAACGACTTCTGCTTCCGTACCGCCGTCATTGTCAACGATCTCCAAGGTGTCGAAACCACCCGCTCCACCGTCGAACGTGATTTGAAGTGCATCGGTTTGATCAAGGTTCGTTAGATCAACGGTTAGCGTGTCGTTACCACCTTCTCCGTCAATCAAAATGTCCGACAGGTTATTAGCGTCGCTACGAAATAGCTCGTTTGCACCCAGTCTGACGATTACTTTACCAGCTGACTCTTCAATAGAAATCGCATCGTTTCCAATTCCCGTATCCAAGGCCACTTCGAATGTGCCGTTCGTTGCGTCGATCTCTTCGAAATCGTCGAAGTCTATGTCGGCTTCGCCACTGCCAAATGTGAAACGTCCAGAACGCGGCATCGTCGGGTGAAGTGTCAGAACCGCATCCGTTATGCCCGACAAATCGATAGTTAGCTTATCGCCTGCCGCAGCGGTTGGACCGTTACCATCGACATCAAAACCGATATTTGTATTAGGTGCGACAGTAATTTGATCGCCCGTCGTGGCGTCATTGCTCAGTTCCAGATTCGCGACTGACCCTGCGCCAAAGCTCGCCAGCGTAAAGCTGCTAGCCGTCAAACCGCTGATCACCCCGGATCCCGCACCCGTTGCAGTGATCGCTATCCCAGTGTCGCCTGTTGTATCACCGCTCTCGTCCAGATTTAGCGTATCAGCACCACCGCCACTGGTGATGACGAGATTTTTCTGGAGGTTATCAACCGTGCCTCCATCTCCAATGACGCCACCATTGCCATCAATATTGAAGATGTCGCCGTCGCTACCGCCATTCAATGCAATCGGTGTCCCTGCTGTATCAAATGTGCCAAACAAATTAGCGGTTTCGCCGCCAGCATCGGCATTGCCGGCATCAATATTCAACGTCAGCACGCCCCCGGACACAGCAACCGTAGTGCCAACTTGGATATCCAAGTCGTCACCCGCATTCAGTGTCAGGCCAGTATTGTCTGTAACCGTCGCCCCGTTGGTCACTGTCAAGTGGTCAACATCTTCCACTGCCGAATCAGAGGCAGTGTATGTGAAGCCGCCTGTAGTGATGGCGTTACTTGAGATTGTTAGCGGAGACAACATTCTCCGATCTTCCAACGCTTCCAATTGCAGCGCTGGCATCAAGTAACTTTGAACCAACGAAGCTTGTCGCCGCTTCTCTTGCTTGACGATGTTCTTGAACGCGTTTGTCCAAGTCGCGACCTCGGCGCTGGTGCGCGATTGCAACGCGTTTAAGAATGCCGCGCGTCGTTCGCTGCGCGAGAGGTTCTTTCGATTGCTACTGCCATCTTTTTTCATCAAGCGATCGAACATGTTTCGAATCGTAGCCGTCACTCGCCGAGTGACGTGCTCGTTGCCCTGGTTGCGCTGATCACTCGGAGAGTGATTGCTACTCTTTTGATTCACGTTGCGAAACATAGTTATCTCCTTAGGAGGTAGCCGCGCCGAAAGCATTCAGCCTTCGATCGTCAGCGGTCAGCTTCGTTGCTGGGGTTGTATGAAAAACGTTGTTATGAGTTTTGCGTGATACTCGGTGTGGATTGTTGAATCCACGAATTACACCAATCGCACGAATCCGAAAACGAGTCTTGAACTCGTGTGATTGGTGTAATTCGAGGTTGCTTCCAATGACGGGTACAGTAGCCATCACTCTCCGAGTGATCAGGCCCCGACGTACGGGGCTCGTCTCTTGGAAAGAGACGGCTGCATTTGCGCGCGCATTTCGATTGCCCGAACGCTTTAAGCGCTCTCTCTTGCGCATCTGAATGCTGTCTAACGAACGCGCGTAGCTAGCGCTCGTCATGCAGCAGAATTCTGCTGGCCCACATGTCATAAATTCGATCGTCTATATGCGTAAACAGGACATTAGCCCTCATCAGTAAAGATGGGGAAGATAGTACATCTCTTAAAATTCATAGTCAAGCATCTCCATGCGGATTTAACTTAATATTCTTACACGGTTTACGGCGACTCTTGGTTCTACTAATGGTATAAACAGCCAAGATTGCTACGCTGATTTGTTTTAGCCCGGTTGAGGGTTGGCGTAACAGCCAGGGCGTTTGGCGGGCGGTAGGAGGCTCGAGGGGGCTCGTCACTTGGAAAGTGACGGCTACTGCAGCAATCACTCTCCGAGTGATAAGCCCCCACGTACCGCCTCAAGATACTTCGTCACGGATTTCATTATGATGCCGAATCATGTTCACATTCTGGTCGCATTCCGTGACGCCGAGCAGATGCTGAAACAATGCGAGTCGTGGAAACAGTTCACCGCGCGAAGGATTAACGCGAGGTTGAAGACAACTGGACGTTTCTGGCAGCCCGATGCATTCGATCATTTAGTGCGAACGGAAGAGCAGTTTGGATACCTTCGCAAGTACATTGCTGATAATCCTGCGAGGGCGCGGTTGGCGGCGGGTGAGTTTACTTAGTGGTCGAAGGAACTGGGGGGCTCGTCACTCGGAGAGTGATGGCTACTGCGAACCCTGCGCTCACCACTCGGAGAGTGGTGGCTACAGTAGCGATCACTCTCCGAGTGATCAGCCCGAAATGGCGAATCTGCATCGCCAAACCGTTGGCGGTATGCAAATTCGCCAACTGCAATACAATCCTGAGAGGAAACTGAACTCAATCATCGCACCAACGATACTTGCCATGGAAACACCAACTTACGACCCTCGCTACGTCGAAGGCGTGAACTTCTTTAACGAGTGCGAGTACTTCGAAGCGCACGAGATATGGGAAGATCTGTGGACTGAGTATCAAGGCCCCTCGCGAAAGTTCTATCAGGGCTTGATTCAAGTTGCCGTTTGCTTGCATCACTTCGGTAATGGGAATACGCGTGGCGCAAAAAAGCTGTACTTCTCGTGTAACAAGTATCTCGCCGAGTATCCCGACACGTTCGAAGGAATTGATGTTGCCAAGCTTCGAACAGAACTAGAAGCTTGTTGCGCCGAGTTACTGGCAAGTGGGGAAGAGTATCCGAAGCTGGAGATTGATCCCGAGTTGATTCCGGAGATTCATCTTGATCCTGCTCCGAGTTGAGTTAACTGCAAGTGAGTTTGAGGGCTGATCACTTGGAAAGTGATCGCTACAGTAGCCGTCACCTTCCAAGTGACGAGCCCGAAGTTGACCGTAGCCGTCACGCTCCGAGTGACGAGCCCCACCACACAAGCAAGAATGCATGACTGACACAAGCGACAAAACACGTTTACCCGACGATTTCCAGGGCGTCGTTCGATTGTTTCCCTTGCCAAACCTCGTCATGTTCCCGCATGTCGTACAACCGCTGCATATCTTCGAGCCACGTTACCGCGAAATGGTTGAAGATGCTTTAGAGACAGATCAGCTGATCGCCATGGCACATCTGCAACCGGGCTGGGAGGCGGACGCGGCAGAACGACCGGCGGTCTTTCCTGTAACTTGCCTCGGTCGCGTCGTCTCGCACACACGGTTAGACAACGGCAAATTGAATATCTTGTTGCTCGGTTTGCGCCGCGCCGAGATCACCAGCGAGTTGCCCCTGGCCCGTTCGTATCGAGAAGCCGATGTGACGATCCTTGAAGATCTGTACAGCACTTCGGCGTCTAGCACGCGGTCAAAAGTCCAACACGAGTTGCTTCGTTGCTTTCGTAAGTTCACGCCTGAATCACCGGCGGCACAGGAACAATTCGAATCGTTGATGAACAACCGCCTGCCGCTCGGCGCGTTGACGGACATCATTAGTTTTACGATGAAGTTTGATATGAAAGTGAAGCAACGGCTCTTGAGCGAAGCAAGCGTCGACGAACGAGTTCAAATGCTGCTCGAAGAATTGCAGCGATTGAATGAAATAGGCCCGCCGAGCGAGGGCGAACCACCCTTCCCACCGCAGTTCAGCGTGAATTGAATTGGTTTGTTGTGGTTGTGTTGATGCTAGGGCTCGTCACTCGGAGAGTGACGGCTACTGTAGCGATCACTTTCCAAGTGATCAGCACAATATGGACAGTTGCCATTGCTTACGGTGCCGGCGTTTAGTGGACCTGGACGGTTGACTTGGAGTTATCTTTTTCATCAATCACCTGTCCGATTACCGCGGCCGGGACGTCGCTCATCGACTGCAAGCGGGCAAGCACTGCGTCGACTAGCGACTCGCGAACACCGAGCAGCAATCCGCCACAAGTCTGTGGATCGAACAGCGCGGTGTACCGCGAATCGCGACGTTGCAGCTCGGTCACTCGAATACTCGATTCGACGTGGCGATTTGCTGGGCTCAGTGTACTTTCGAGGCCTTGATTCACGAGTTCGTCGACGCCGGGCAACAGCGGGACTCGGGCCAGATCCAACTGTGCGGAAACATTGCTCGCGCGGAGCATTTCCAGTAGGTGTCCTGCAAGGCCAAACCCGGTCACATCGGTTAAGCCAGAGATATCAAACTCGTCGACCAGCGTCGCTGCACGCTGATTGCTAAGTAACATCGTCGGAAGCAATTTGTCCATCCACGGAGCGTTGCACTTGGCCTGCATGTGCGCCGCGAGCAGCACGCCGGTTCCCAAGGGTTTTGTAAGAACAAGTCGATCGCCACTTCGAAGCCCAGCTTTCGTGAGCGGCGCGTCGGCACCTTGATCCGCCAGCATGGTGAAGCCAACCGTCAATTGGGGTCCTTCGATGGTATGCCCGCCGACAAGTGTCGCCCCCATCTGTCGAAACTCGTGCAACGCGCCGGCCAGCACCTCGTAAAGCAGTTGTTCTTGTTTGCGAGGTTTACCGATTGGAACGGTCAAGCTCGCCAGTGCCGCGAATGGTTTGGCTCCCAGCGCAAAGGCATCACTGGCCGCGTTCAACGCGGCGATGCGTCCGACGATGTAGGGATCGTCCAACGGAGCGGCAAAGAAGTCGACGGTGACGGTCATCGGCCGCCCTTCCGGCGAGCGGACGATCGCGGCATCGTCCGGCGCGTCTAATCCCAGCAGCACGTTGTCGTTCGTCGGCACTTCCAGTCGTGAGAGAACGTTTGACAATACCGAACCGCCGACCTTCCCACCACATCCCGCGCAACGCATCCGGAGCGTGGGATCGTCGACCTCGGGACTCGGCGTCATTGGTGTGATTGCATAATCCCGATACTTGGCCATGAATTTGGTATCGATCGCGTCCTTCAGTTTCCAAGCCCAGGCGGTGTGAAAACTGACGCCCTTGTATTCACCGATCGCTCGCCCGTCGCCCGAGTTGAACAGCTTCAAGAAATTGCTTTGAGGCCGATATTCTTCTAGCGGTTTCCCGGCCAGAGAACGTTGAATGTTCTCCCACAGAACCATTCCCTGCCGCACCGCATAGACACCGGCTTTGGGTGTCGGCGAGTCTTCCATGGTGCCTGTATCGCCAACGGCAAACACGGGAACAGCGCTCGTTACACGCAAGCTAGGCTCCGTCAGCAAGAAGCCTCTGTCGTCTTTCGCCACGTCAATGCTATCGAGTAAAGAAGGTGCCACCGCGCTAGTCGCCCACAACACAATATCCGCTTCTAACTGCTCGTCATCATCGAGCGAGACCACTCCCTTGGCAATTCTCACCACACGGCGGCCGAGAAGAAGTTGCACACCATTTGCCTGGAGCGTTCGTCTCGCTTTGAGAGCCGTCTTTGCCGCCGCTCCGGACGTCACTTCGTCACGCCCGTTAATGATCGACAACTCGAACGGAACGTCGCCCAACGTCATCTTGATCCGCTGAGGAAGACACAACGCAATCTCGACGCCCCCGGCTCCTGCACCAACGATCGCAATGCGCATTGGCTTGTCGGCCTGGCGGTGATGAGCAAGCCGCAACCGTTCCTCAAGTCGACTTAGAAACGTTTGCATTGGTTTGATGGGCAGAACGGTATCGTCAACCGACTCGACGCCGGCTCGCGTTGGGACGGAACCGATTCCGATTGACAACACGTCGAACGGGATGGGAGGACGAGCGTCAAATAGAACTTCTTGCCGCTGGACGTCGAGCCCGCTGACGGTATCAACGACAAGCCGCGCTGATGCGGAAGCGCAAAGCCGTACCAGGTCGATCTCCATTTGCTCCGCGTGGTACTGGCCGGCGAGAACTCCCGGGAGCATGCCCGAGTAACTCGCGATCGAATAATTGGAGATACAAGTCAGCCGAGCGTCCGGAATTGGATGCATCTTCCACATCCGCAACACGTGCGCGTTCGTATGTCCGATACCGAGCAGGACGACGTCATGGGTGGGAAGCAATGTCTGCATGCGAGATCAATCGTGGAGCCAGATTAGTGCGGCCAACCCTACACTATATCATTGATCTCGTGATCTAAGTCGCGCAGCCAACGGCACAGACGGTCGTCGTTGCCAAAAAAAGCCGCGAGAATCCGGTTCTAGTTTGCACCCGCCAACACGCGGTCACGACGTGAACGGCGTTCGGCTCGCAGACGAGCGCGACGCTTTGTTTCGCTGGGCTTCTCATAGAACTCCCGGCGTCGCATCTCCTTCTTGATACCGCTTCGCTCAACCAGCTTTCGAAAGCGGCGAACAGCTTCTTGGATTGATTCGCGATCGCGAACAAGCAAACGAACCATTACTTCTCCTGGGTACTCTCTGTTTCTTCGGCCACAGATAACCTTCGCGTTCAAGCGAACTCAAGCCTCGTAGTTTATCTAAGCAGAATTTCACTGTCGACCCTGCGAACGCAACCTATTGGCATTCTGTACGAGCTATCGTTGCGGTTCGCTGCTGCAATCGTGTTAGTCGTACCCATCGTATCTCGAGGAGTCACGAACGATGTGCAGGACGGCGTCCACGAAGCGGCTTCAATGGTACCAACCGGAACAAGCCGTAGAGACTGCGAAATCCGTACGACCGGAATAATTAAACAAGCTCGCACAACCGGACCGATTCGTTATATGTGCAATGTCAGACCGATGTTGCGCGCAATAGTTAACCTAACCCGCAAGGTTTAACACCCCAGTGTGAGGCGATCGCTGCTGACGCAGTCTGAGCGTTTCGACGACAGGACGAGGCCCAAGTTCTATGACACGTATCAATTGGCTTGCCATCGGCTTTGTGACGCTGTGTTTCGCTTTTGGAGATCACCGAGCCGCTAATGCGGACGGGCCGGACAAGAGAATGCCACCGCCGTTTCCGTATGATCTGCTCGAACGAGATCTAGCAACGGTGAGTCGCTTCTGCGGACCGGCGCGGACCGAAATGGCGAAGCGAGGCTTTCTGACCGACACTCCGTCGCTACGCAACCAAGGGCCAATGTCGGCTCGTTCCCATGTGATGAGCGATCAGTACGTTCATCCGGTTACGAACGAACAGCCGCTTTCTGCCAACGCAGCGAGCGGGCATATTGGCGACGAGTCGCCGAAGCCTCACCAACAACATGGGGCCATCACCCACGTTGTCAATCAAGCACACTCCGCCTGCTTTGATGGCGACCCGTTCCCTTCGGCGAAGAAGTGCCAATCGTGCCATCCTGGACACTATCGAGAATGGTCGGTTTCCTCGCACGCGTATGCACAGATGAGTCCCGTCTTCAACACGATGTCGAACAGGCTGATCCAGGCCAACAATGGCACGTTAGGTGACTTTTGCATTCGATGTCACACTCCTGTCGGCATGGCGTTGGACGAGCCGATCGCAATGAGCAATATGGACCGGCATCCCGCGGCACGCGAGGGAGTTACATGTGTTGTTTGCCATCGAATCAACCAGAACTGGGGCAAGGGTTCGGGACGACTCGCGCTGGTAGCCGGCGGACTGAGCGCTCCAGTTTATGGGCCGACGGGCAACCACGTGCTCGCTGAAGTACTTGCGAATCCAGATCGCTATGGTGTGATGAAAACGGATTCGGACCCTGAAACCCGAGGTCGAGAAGTCCATGCCGAGGTAGTTCCTTTTTTCGCCTTAACAACACCATCCGTTTGTGGCTCGTGCCACGACGTTTTCGCACCCAACGGATTTCGTTTGGAAGACGCGTTCAGCGAGTTCAAAGCCTCGCCGGCCGCTCGCAAGAAGTTTCAGAACTGCCAAGACTGTCACATGGGTGTGTCGCCCGGCGAGGCATCCGGATATGCGTTTGGACCAGCGGCCAAGGTCGGCAACGTGCCGACGCCATCGCGCAAGCGAACGAATCACATGATGGCCGGTCCTGACTATTCGATCATTCATCCGGGACTCTTTCCGCACAATCCCAATGCCGTGCGAGAAGAAGATGCTTCGTTCGCGGACGATTTCGAGACAGGTCTGGCGACGATGCGCGAATGGTTGCAGTTCGACTACCGCGCCGGATGGGGGACGGAGGACTTTGAACGCGGCTTTCCGGACGGCTACTCATTCCCATCCGCGTGGCAGAATCAGGCACGACGGTTCCGTGCAGCCGACATCTTGCGAGATCAGTTCGATCTACTCGACGAAGCGGCATTGGAGCGACATCAGGTGCTGAGCGCTGGGTACAAGCTAGGAGACGTCGTCTTGGACAGAGCAGGGCACGACGGCATCCGCTTTCGAGTGAATGTTTACAACGGAACGGACGGTCACAGTGTTCCCACCGGATTCGACGCCGAGCGACTCGTGTTCCTTCGCGTTTCGGTTTGGGATCGAAACGAGCGACTCGTCTTTGTGTCGGGCGACCTGGATCCCAATGGAGACGTCCGCGACAGCCACTCGCTTTATGTCCACAACGGTGAACTGCCGCTTGATCGCCAATTGTTCTCGCTTCAAACACGGTTCGTCGTTCGGAATATCCGAGGTGGTGAACGTGAGCAGATCGTTCCCGTGCCTTACTCGATCGATCCGCTTCCTTACACGCGTCCGGCGACACGTCCCTTTTCCGTACTCGGACGCCCGCTAGGTGCTCGTAAACATAAACAGAGTCTCGAGGTTGGCGGCCAGCGGTGGGCCAAGTATCACATTGATCGATCGCAGTTGACTTGTAATGGCCCCTATCGGGCTCAGGTTGACCTCGTCGCCGGCATGGTGCCCATCAACCTGATTCACTTCATCGAACCGGCTGGCTTTGACTATCACATGTCGGCGCGTGACATCGCCGACGCGATCGTCGACGGTCACATCGTCGTGCAGTCAACTTCGACCACGTTCCAAGTAGACGAGTAACCTCCAAGAACACTGTTAATACATCGCACGACTCAAACGCAAGCAACTCCTCACGGCTTGCAAAGAGAAGACCCATGATTCAATTCAATGTCGTCGTGATACGCTGGCTGACCCTGGCGATAGTGGTTGCCGCGGTTAACTTCGCGTCATCTGGCTGGTCACAAGAATCAAGCAATCCGTTCGTCGACGATGCGCCAGGGCTCGACCACTCAGAGGTGGAAGAGTTCGAGTACGAGGCTGTGGAGGTCGAGTTTCCGGAAGCCGAAACACCGCTGTGGTGCGAGTTACTCGAAGCGGGACCAACTGTCTTGAGCTGGCCCGACGAACCTCTAGGCAATTTGTTTGGCCACGTCCTGGGAATTGAACATCACCATATCGAGAGTGCGATCGATGAGCATCCGATCGGAATTCAATCGATTCCGTCCCGTCCACCGCTGCTGATTGAATGGAACGAGTCGTTTCTGGGTTCTGGCTCGCTGGCACAGGGAATCGAGATTCCGACCGGTGCGATCTGGCGACCTGCGTTTTGGGTGTTTGGCGAGTATCGCGGCGCCATGCAATACTATGACCGTGGCAATCCGAGTACGGAGTGGACGAATCGGCTTGATCTGTTTGGGCAACTCAATCTCTCTGGTACAGAACGCGTGCTGGTCGGCATGCGTCCGTTTGACGAAGAAACGAACGCCATTCGCAACTTCACCGGCTATGACTTCAACGATGGCAAGTGGACCGACGGGACGAATGCGAAGATTCAAACGTTGTTCTTCGAAGGTGATCTCGGCGAACTCTTTCCCCGGCTCGATCCAGACGACACGAAAATGCTGGACTATGGATTCTCGATTGGACGCATGCCGTTGTTGGCTCAGCAAGGTTTATTGATCAACGAGGACATGATCGATGCGGTGACGGTCACTCGAAATACGCTAAGTGGCCACGGCAACCTGAACCTTCGGGCGACGGGGGTCTATTCGTGGCGTGGCATCAACCGAAACAGCCCCACAGGAAGTCCGAATGACTTCGATCCAAGTTCAAAGATGGTGGCAATCCTGACCGAGAGCGATTTTGCCAAACGTACGGTCAATCTAGACGCGGCCTATGTCTACGGAGATCCTACGTTCGGTAACCTATACGCGTTCGCGGCCAGCTCAATTCGACGTCACTACGGACATCACAATACGTACAACACTTCCGTCCATCTGCTCGCGTCGATTCCCGAAGGCCGGACGACCGCCTACGCCGATCAAGGCGAGTTGCTATTCGCTCAGACGTCCTGGACACCGCATCATACCGACGACCTTATTTACATGAACGCATTCTGGGCGATCGACCAATTCACTTCTCCCACACGCGGACCATTAATGGGCGGACCTCTCGGCCAGACCGGCATCCTGTTCGCCAGTGTCGGGCTGGGGCAATACGGCGCTCCTCTAGCCGTGCGGACGGACAATCTGGCAGGTGCAAGTCTGGGCTATCAATTGCAATTCAATGCCACTCGTGACCAATTGATTTTTGAGATTGGCGGAGCGAAAGAGACCAACGGCGTGAACCGAGGAGTGCTTGGAACGGGCCTACGCTATCAGAAGGCGATTGGGCAGCATTCGATACTTGTCGTTGATGGTTTCGTCGGCAAGCCGGAGGGGCGACGAGTCTCGCAAGGTTTCCGTACCGAGTGGCGTGTCAAGTTCTAAAATCTGAATGTGAATCGAAAGGGAGCGGCGATGAACCGCCTTGTTTCTCGAATAAAAACGATCGTCGTCATAGCCACGATTGGTTGCGCGGTTGCTGTCACCGCCCTGGCTGGCGGCAAATCGAAATCCTGCCATCAGTGTGGCCATGAGAAGAATGTCAAACACGTTCTCCGGCTTGTGAAGATCTGCGAAGACGTCGATCTCCCGAGCTATGTCTATACCAAGGAAGAAGTCTTCTATCCGGACAAAGGAGCGATTTGTTACCACGGATATCGAAGTGACACGTTCTATGATTTTTGGAGTACATGCAATTGCTCAAAGGGGGAAACTCCATCCCAGCAAGCCGCGCAACACAAATTGCCGCAACTCAATTGCAGCTCCTACACAGTTTGCGGATGCAAGACTATGTATGGAGCTAAATCGACCGGTTGTCACTCGGGTTGCAGCATCCGAGTTCCAGGAAAGACGCGACGTCTCACGACGCCAATCCTGAAGTGGGAGACCGTTCCACTGTGCAAGGATTGTTGTGATAAGAAGTGAGAGGCAAAAGGCCGTCATCGAATTGCGAGCTAACTGCATCGCGAACCCGAGCGTGATCCGGGAGTCCATTCATCGCGTCGCTTACGTTGGACTGGCGCAGCTATCAACGCGACTTGTCGAAGGTACCGATTGGTTCGGTTGCAGCGAAGTGTCGGAATGATCGGCGGTTTTTGACTTGCCGGATCGTTAAGCTACCTTTCAAGTGAGCATCTATATGTGCATACCTGCACTCGATGAGTTCATGCGACGGGGGAATGCTTGGTGGTTACGGCGTCTGAGTTCTCAGCAATTTGCCTTCCGGCACTGCTGTTGTTGACCGGTGGAGTTGGATTGCTGGCGTTGATCAGTCCGGCAAACTTCGCCCTTGTTGCTTGGTACGGTTCTCGAAACATTTATTCCGGCGCACAAACGCGCGCCGACAAATGGATTGATATCGATCGCTTCGTCATTTCGAACGCTCGCACCTTCGGTTGTATCGTCCTTGCGACCGAAGGATTGATCTGGTTCGTTTCACATCATGGCCCCGAGGCCTACTCCAAGTCGGCACTTCTCTTTGTCGTCACGATCGCGGTAATCTTAGGCGTCATTGCCCTCGCTTTCATCACGCGACAGAAGGGAGAAATTGAAGCGAATCTTGCCGAAGCTCGTACCGATCCATTAACCGGACTCGCGAATCGACGAGCGTTTGACGAAGAGCTTTCGCGACGATTGTCGCAACGTCAGCGTCAGGGAACGCCGCTTTGCCTTCAGATTATCGATATCGACTTCTACAAATCCTTCAACGATACGTACGGCCATTTGCTCGGTGACACAGTACTTCGCGAAATCGCATTTCGCTTGGGCGAGACGGCGCGCCACATGGATATAGTCGCGAGGATCGGAGGCGACGAGTTCGCAGTTCTCTTGCCGGGATGCACGTTGGATGAAGCAAGTCTCGCCGCCGAACGACTCCGTTCAGCCATCGCCGACGTTCCCTTGAGGCACGAAGGCGAAGACCATTGGCTGACCATCAGCAGCGGTCTCGCCGAAGCAGATTTCGACGACGACGTGCGTTCCTTGATACACCGAGCCGATTCGGCATTGTACGCCGCAAAAGACGCGGGCAGGAACTGCAGCTTTCGGCAGGCGGGACCCGAGCCGGCCGTCGCGGCACTCTGCGATTAAGACCCGATTCGGCAATCTACAGAGCGCTGTGATATCGCGTCAGCTTAATCGAGGTTGTCAGCGGGCAGTATCTCACTCGGCAACTCGGGTAGTAATGTAGGATCGAAACCGAGATCGCCTTCATCCACAAGAAGATAGTCATCCGCCGTCACCTCGTGCATCACACGCTCAGCTTCGCGGTTCGGCTCGAGCCACCTGGCATAATGATCGGAGAATTCGTCCGTATACCAAGCTGATACAAATCGATTATCCCAAGGAGTTTCGATGCTCTCGCCGTCCCGTAGGGTGAGGCGCCATATAATGTCCGTTCGCGGAAATGCGTTCAGTTGTCCAGACAATTTGAGGGCGTGCCCTGTCGCTTCGGTCGCATCGCGCATTCCAACGTGTTCGATCAATGGAACACTGGAGCTGTGATCGAATAAGCAATACTCGGCGTCGACCAGCAACTGCGGAAAACGTGCCTCTGCATCTCGCATGGTGGCTCGGCACAGACCTTGTTCCGTCTCCACGGTAACATGCCGCAACGTGACTCTGGCAATCTCTTGCCGAACCGACTCCGCTATTTGCCCTAACTCGACCATTCGTTCGGTTGTCGCAATCAATCCCTGTGTGAATTCCAGTTTAAATGGCAAGCCGTCCGTCGCACGAACAAATGTTGCCTGGCCTCTCGCAATACAAGATTGAAGTACGAGGTTGGGACGTGGTGACACGGGCACGTCATTTCCCGGTACTGGCAGTTCTGCCACACGAGGGCTCTTAATATGGAAAAACGCCGCGTCTGCACCGTCATCATTCTGAACCGTCATCGTACATCGATGGAGAGCAAGCTGTTGGACTTGGTTCAGGTGAAACAAGGTCCAACCTTCGTCCGAAGCGTACGGCAGGTTGACGCGGAAATGAATCCCTCGCAACGTGAGTTGTCCGCCGAGAATATGCACCATGCGTTTCTCTTGCGTCGACACGCCGCGCTGATCAAATATCAGCAAAGGCGAAAATCCTTCACCTGCCTCAATCGTCAGATCGTTTCGAAGATCGATCGTCAACGGCTTGACTTCCAAACGATTACAACGCATTTCAATCGTACGAACGCCCGGATACTCTGCCAACCGGCGCAAAGCATTGTCGAGTGTTCGTACGACCATAGGATCTGGCGTCGGCGGACCCTCCGGGATGACGTACAACCGTTCGGCTGCGATAGTCGCTTCGATTGGAGAATCCGCTGTAGCCGCGATCGTCTCGCGAAGCTCTGCATCCGTCGCACTGGGAGAACCGATCGACAAGGTCGCTGCGGTGTCTGACCCGACGTCTAGCGTCGCGTCAACTCCAGTGACTCGCAGCGCAACGTCCAAGTCGGCCAGTGGCGGCAACTCACTCTCATCCTCTGACGGTGCGTCGGATTCCACGGGTGGAACGGATGGTGGGTCGTCGCTTTGCAGTTCTGGTACCTCAGACGTAGGCGTCTCGACATCCGGCTGGGGATCGTTCATTTTCGGCGATTGCTCGCCAGCATCGCTAGCGCTGCGAATGCCGTGATCGATCGCTGGAGGTGGTTGCTGGTCTTGATCACCTGTGCCCGTCTTGCGTTCTGGAACGATCGGTCCCGCAAGCCCTTTTGGCATCATGTCGGAATGCGTCACCGTAGCTGCCTGTGGCAGCATCGCGTCGACACCAAACACGATCGCGAACAGAAGACAGATTGGGACGATCCAGGGTAAGTGATGGGTGATCTTGCCAGTAAGCGACTCCTGACTCGGTAAGATCAAACCGCGAGTCGTCGGCGCAACGAATCCGAGCTGTTCGCACAGCTTCATCAACTCGGCGGTCAATTCACTCGGGCGCTGGTGCCGCTGAGTTGGGAGCTTGGCCATCAGTTTCATCGCGATGGCTGACACTTCTTCCGGCAAATCAGCTCGCAGGTCTCGCGGGTCTGGAGGCGACTCGCTGCTGTGACTAAGAAGCTTCTGAAGAACGGTTCCTTCCGGAAACGGCGGCATCCCCGTGAGCATGTAGTAGAACGTGCATCCCAACGAATAAAGATCGCTGCGGACATCCGTATCACGCGGATCTCTGGCTTGCTCAGGAGAAATGTAATCGAACGTACCCAACGTCACGCCGGTGGCCGTGAGATCCTCTGCAGAAGACTCGACATGATGCAAACGAGCCAGTCCCATATCGACGAGCTTGGCTCTACCGTCTTGCATTACCAGTAGATTCGACGGTTTGATGTCACGGTGAACGACATCGCGCTGCGACGCGTGCTCCAAAGCGTCAGCAACTTGGACGATGTAACTAATCGCCTCGTCCAGCGGCAACGGACCTTTGTGCGCGACGAGATCACGGACATTAACGCCTTCGATGAATTCGAAGACGATGTAGTTCCATCCTGACTCTTCACCAACCGAATAGACGCGTGCAATGTTCGGGTGATCAAGCCGCGCAGCGCTTTGCGCTTCGTTACGAAAACGCCGCAGAGTATCTTCGTCCGTTTGCTCACTCGAGACCACCTTGACCGCAACGATTCGATCGAGTGTTTGATCGATCGCCCGAAATACGGCACCCATTCCGCCGCCGCCCACGAACTCTTCTAACGTGAACTGTCCAAGTTGTTGTCCTTCGAGCGACTTTCCAATCTGAGACGGGCGAGAACCGACGAGCAATTCTGAAGGTGCAGGCAGAGGCACTCGCTTCGAGATGACTGTCTGCTCATTCGGTGTGAACGACGATGGCATAGACGGTGGTCCCGGCGTCGAAGTGCCAAAGAGTTTCGATGGCACTCGCGTCTTTACGGATGACGAATTGGAGGCGGTCTCCCCAGCCAAAGGTGCATCCTAATCTAGTTAGTCGATCTTAAGCGAAGCTTTCCCGAGACGAACGCTCATGAGAATAGGCGGAAAGCGGGCCGTCATTGACTAAAGCTCATTCTAGCCGTCAAGCCTGCGCGCGTCAACGAATTAAACTCCTTGGTAGTGGGTCAGTTTGAATCAAGAAAGTTCTGAACTCCTGTTGGCCTGCCGGATCAGCGCTGCCAAAATGGAGGCATGGCTAAAAAGAAACGACCAGCCGATGTTAACAGGCTCGCGAAGTCAGTTGTAGACGATGCAACGAGCGAATCGTGCGATGATGATCACACCAAGGCAGCCGCTGGCCGCAAGGGCGGAATTCGCGGTGGTAAAGCGAGGGCTGAGAGCCTTACCCCCGAGAAGCGTTCCGAGATAGCGAAGAAGGCCGCAGAGGCAAGATGGAACAAGGGCGACGATTAGCCTGTAATTCTTGTAGCAGGAATGCGAATAGGTGTAAGTGCTTCAAGAACAGTCCGGTACTTTCGCGCAATCTTATTGTAAAGATCCTTGTCCTTCTTGGAGTGAACAGTAACGACGAGCGCAAATTGGATGGGGCCAGCAGCGCTTGTGTTAGCGCCACCCTCGCGAGCATTGTAATGAATATCCAAGCACGGTTCATAAACCGACTTCGCGCGCAGCGTTCCGTTAGCGTGGAGTACCGTTTCCCATTTATGAGAATCTGATCGCAATTGTGCTTCCGTCGCGAAATCTCCATACATTCTCTTCTGTGTCAGGAATGGTCTTGAATCCGCGTTTCTTTGCTCTGGCTCTCTCCTTTTCTTCGCATTTGGCCGGAAGATAGCTTCTAAACCGGCGCGAGTGTAGTTAACCGAATGCTCTGGGTCCGTATCCGTCTTGTAGCAGAGCGTAAAGGTAAGGAAGAGGTCCCCAATCAGCTCACCATCCGGTACAGGGATTGGAGTTCGCATCCATGATCCAGGTGATAGATCACGTTGATAAATGACGTGAGCGGTCGAATCATCTGATGTAAGCATCTCTTCCGCTGAGTGGCAAATACGCCCCCATCCGACTTCACGCATAGAGACATCTTCGCCAGAGTCGACCCGGTTAATCATCAATGCTTTTATTGCTAACGGACTAACGATCGGCCCCAGATGGGCGCGAACCCCAACACCAATCCTCATTCCAGTCGGTCCCGCGAAACTAGTCCCTAAGACAGGAACGGCAGTTCCCTGCGCCGGGCCAACCACAAAATAAGGATTGCCGGGCGTTCCACCAAACGCTACCGCTTCCGGTCGTACAACTCCTGGCCTCCGACCAGGACCGATCGAGCTATGCTTTGACCGAGAGACTGGTCCAGTAGGCGACGTGCATGACCCAAATGCAAATCCGTTTACGCAATCGGCTGGTGATTGCACTCGTGCGTTTCCAGACTCCCAGTCCTTCTCGCCATTGTTTCCTACCACATAGAACGGCATTACGTGCTTGTCTCGGAAGCACTTGTCGAGAACGGCACCCCAAGCGTGAGGTTCATCATCCTCCACTGGCCAATCCGGCCCAAGACTAATCCCAACAAAGTCATAATCCCTTTCACTCATTTCGTCTTCGATGCGACGCAACACGTCAAAATAATCTGGGCCATCAATGTTATCGTCTAGTACCTGAATTACATCAACGTTGGAGTAAGGCTGCGGAAGTGGTTCGCCATCTCTGATCGGGCCGAATAGATATGCGGACGAAACTCCTAAACTGTGGTCTTTGAAATCGTCAACTTCTCCTGTGCCGATCCCGCTTGCTTCGATATTCGTAACCCAACGGTCCAGGCCCACTACCGGCCCACCGTCGAGAATCGCAACTCTAATTTGAGAATCCATTGCAGGAACTGAGGGAAGAGAACAATCAAAAGTTAACGGCGATCCAATTATCCTTGTGATAGGGCGCAAGCGTGACATGCTTCGCATCACTCTCAAAAACACAAAGTCCGCAACGTTTTCAGACTCCTCGAATTCGACAGCTACGGGCAAGAAGCACAAATTCCCGGCGTACATTCGTCGATCAGCGTCAGCTTGGCCGCCGTAATGTTTGACGAACTCCGTAAACGCTTCGAGCACTTCCTTCCCGGCGGCGTCTGGTCCAGCGTGCAACACCACTTCCCAATAGTTCTTTTTGTCATCGTATTCAGCAACACGCACTTTGCGTTTGGAAGATGGTGCGCGCAAGTCTTCAACTTTCCGAAGATCCTCAGCCGCCTTAGACGTTGAAGCCCATCTTCCGATTTCGGTTTCAAGTGCCGCGATTAACTTGCGATCACCTGCGACGAATAATTCTGCTGCCGTTTCCGTCGATCCGGTGGCAATCGATGGAGACGGGACAGACGGGATCAACAGCCGCTCGCGAGAGCCGATGCTCCGCAGTTGAGTTGCCCTCAGTAAATGAGCCGGGAAGTGAGACTTAGCCAGAAAGGTTGGATGAATCGTCAGGAGTGAAACCGCTTCATCGCGAGGGCACGCACTATCCGGAAGCGCATTAAGCGCAGAGGTAACACTTGGAATGCGTTCAAGAAATCGCTGCTTTGCCGCTGCATAGCTATAGACTTGTTTCTTCTCGACATCTTCGCGTCCAGGTGGTTCCACCTTGCTCATTAACCGTTCGCCATGACCAAGAAGGTAGTTTACTGCCATGTCTTCACCCGATCGTTTCGTGCTTTCGTATTGTTTCTCGCGCTAAGCCTGTAATGCGGTGTACCTCATGCTGAGACACGTTACAGGCTCTTAGTAACGTAGACAGTTCGACACGATCTGCCTTGCTTAAGTCGTCGCACTGCGAGCGGATGAGATTCAGGAGGCTGCCTTCAGTCTCTCCTTCCGTTATTACGACTTCGCGCCGAAATCGTTTCAGTTCCCGTTCGACATCGCTAAATGACTTGCCGACAAAGACTTTTGGAAGAATCTTAAGGTAGCTCTTGGGAATGATCGCTCCCTTCAAGAATCTACTAACGGCCAACTCCAAACGCTTCTCGTCGGGCACGTCGAAGCTCACAAGGAAGTCGAACCGACGCCAGACGGCAGGGTCGAGAAGCTCTGCATGATTCGTGGCCGCTACCAATATTCCTTGAGAGGGCCATGTGTCTATTTCTTGGAGAAGAACCGTGACCAACCTTTTCAGTTCTCCGACCTCGACAGAGTCATCGCGCCGCTTTGCGATAGCATCGAATTCGTCAAGTAGCAATACGCATGGCATCTGGCGGGCGTAATCAAGGACGTTTCTTAGATTGTTGCCAGTTCGCCCAAGATAGCTGCTCATAACAGCAGAAAGATCAAGCGTCAGTAACGGAAGATCAAGATCGGCAGCAAGCCATCGTGCAGTTAATGTCTTGCCCACCCCAGGAGGACCCGTGAACAGTGCCGATCGTGAAGGGCTTAGGTGTGCCTCTGCCAGTGCATCGATATGCCGACGTTCTGAGACGAACTGCTCAAGCTTTGACGATGTGCTAACCGACCAGATCGGTAGCTCTACATTCGACGGAGTTTCCATACGAACCAACTCAAGTCGCGAGTCAGTGTCGACTGGTACTGCCACATCTCTTAGTACACTCCCCCTCTGGGGAGATGAGAGCGTGCTGTTTAATTTCTGCGCCAAGCTTGGGTCGCTCTTTCCGATTCGACGAGCCACCCTTCGGACGTATAGCTCGATGTCATCCCGATTACCGCTAACCGCAAGCCGCGACAGATGGGCAAATTCAGACGACAGTTTTGAGTAGTCTTCCATGACATCTCCATTAGTGTTGTTTTCCATGCTTATAGAGTATCGGCAGTATGGAAGAAAATCAACATCACTTTATGAAAATCTCCCATTTGCGATTGACAAGGCTAATTTGCTCAAGCATAATGGTCAGTATGAATCGCTTAGACATGGAAAAACGTTGCCAAATCGTGTCCGCCTTGGTGGAAGGATGTTCGATTCGATCGACGGTCAGAATGACCGGAGCGTCGAAAAATACGATCGCCAAGCTGCTAGCTGATCTCGGTCAGGTGTGTAGCGACTACCAAGATGAGGTAATCCGCGACCTCGCCTGCAAGCGGCTCCAGTGCGACGAAATTTGGTCATTTTGCTACGCCAAGAACAAGAATGTCCCTGAGAAAATGAAGGGCCAGAAGGGCGTTGGGGACGTATGGACGTGGACGGCACTTTGCCCAGACACCAAGCTGGTTCCGTCGTGGCAGGTAGGCGCTCGCGACGCGGCCACGGCCTACCGCTTTATGAGCGATTTATCCGAACGTCTGGCCCATCGCGTTCAGCTAACAACAGACGGAAATCGCGTCTATCTCGATGCCGTTGAAAACTACTTCGGCTGCGACATTGATTATGCGATGCTGATTAAACATTACGGCGGCGCAGGCGATAGCACCAAGCCAGAAACTCGTTACAGCCCAGGAAACATCGTGCGGACCAGTTCGACCACGATCATGGGAAACCCCGACAAAGAGCACGTGTCGACGAGTTTGGTCGAACGACAAAATCTCACGATGCGGATGAAGATGCGTAGATTCACGAGGTTGACGAATGGCTTCTCAAAGAAGATCGAAAACCACTGTCATGCTGTTAGCATCCACTTCATGCATTACAATTTCGCGAGGATTCACCAAACGATTCGATGCGCCCCGGCGATGGCGGCTGGAGTCAGTCGAAAGCTTTGGAGCATTAAGGATATTGTTGGTCTGCTAGAAACAAGGGAAGCGAAACAGGGAGCAGCGAATGAACGAGATTATTGAGATTCTATGTAGCTACCTTGCAGCTTCGCGTCGTGTGACGCGAATCAGCCCGAACGACCGTGTAAACCCAACTGGCATTGTCGTCGTACTCGCGGACGGAAAGGAAGAGAGTCACACATTGAAAGTGAGCGACAGGGATGAATTCATGAAGCTGTGGAAGCAAGCCAGCTCATGGCTGAGCATTCACTGGGACGACTTCGATTCAAACTGACCCACTACCAACTCCTTTACCACTACGGTTTAAGGTCACAGAGAGGGAGCGCGAGTTGCTTTATCGACCATGCAATAAAAGGGACCGCGAACGTCACTTAATCCGTTCGTGGTCCCAATTTGCTTTATCGAGGGAATTAAGACTACTGCGAAGCAACGGACTCGTCCGTCGCGAGCGAAGTCTCGACCCAAGCCGTGGCATCTGAACTGCCATCTGAATCAGCAACGTCTTTAAACAGATCGGCCCGAATGTGATCAGGCTCGAGGTGACCGACGGTCCAACCGGAATCGACAGATCGAATGCATACCTCAATCGTCTGGTTAAAGTTTGCCTCCATCGTCCAAACATGCCCCATCTCTGCGTCATAAGAAAGCAACATGAAAGTATGGCCTGGCTTTCGCACATAGTCCCCGTGAATTCGATCCGACGCCATCAAATCCGCGATGTTTCCGCCACCGTGATAAGTGCCGAACAGCGGGCCCAGGTTGGTCCAGCCATTACTTGCACCAACGGTGCATGCGCCGGTAGCCCATAGGTAGTATGCGTGACAATCCATCGGGTAACTTGCGTTTCGGTTCCAACCTCGTTCGGTGTAGTACCATTCGCGAAACGTCCGCATAACGATTTGGTGGCGAGCTCGCATCAAGTCCGTATCGCCGGAAGTCACCACATAGTACGGGCCGGGAACGCGTCCCCAGGCCGTCGTCTCGCTGTACTTTGCGGCCTTGCGATGAAGCGAAATGAATAGTCGATAGACTGTCGCGGGCTGGATTAATGCCTCTTCGCCGTCAGCATTCGTTAGCTCGAACGTGGCGAGCTGATACTCCTCGTCGGCAACTTCGCTAAGGGTGATTGGGACTCGTACCGTGCGACTTGTCTCGTAGTCGCTAGTATCGGTGATCTTGACTTCTGCCACGAGCGAGTCGTCCGAGGCCAGAACCTCCTTGTCCCAAACGTTCAAGAACACGTGGATTTTGTCAGCAAATGCAACTTCGTCACTTTGAGCTGCATCGTAATCAAAATACGCCTCCAACGGGCGGTAGGACGCTGTCTCATCATCTACCTTGTTGGCGATCTGAGTGAAACCGCTCGAATAATAGTAGTAGTTCGCTCTTCGCCGCCGTGGAATGGCAGTCGCCGTTTCACACACCAAAGTAGCGACCGAAGCCAGCAACATAAACGACACAATGATTTTCCGGGACATACAACTAGACCTCTATCTGTTCCAATAGTGGAAATGCAATGTCTGAGGACGGCCTAGTCAGGCCTGGCGGGCCCCTCATCGGGGGAATCTCAGACGAATTTGTTCCAACGCGGCTGATTGAAGCAATAAGGTGGGAGCTTCCATGGCCATCGCTGACGACCGATTGTAACGGACCTGGAACGGTAAAAACAGCGGGCTGAAACAACTAGGAAGAATGCGATATTTGTACGCAATTCGAAGGTTGAAAGCCCCGCTTCCTTTTCGCGCGGCATGCGCGGTGAATTCGACTCCAAACTCGCGATGCGTCTCTGGAGCGGGCCTCTAGTTTGCGACTTCGACTCCCAAACCACTCTCGCTCAAGCAGCGATCGATCTTTTGGTACAGACGCCTGCGATCGGTCGCAATGAACTGCTTCAGGGCGTAATCGTTTGCACCCGCCTCGACAACTTGGAGTACCGTATCTCGTCGAGAATCAGCGGTAACAACGATTACCGGCACCGAACACAATTGTGGACAAACTCGAATCTTCCGCAATGCCTCCAGGCCATCGCATTCAGGCATACAGAGGTCCAACAACATAATATCGGGCCGAATCTGCATTGCCTTCGCAATCGCATCGTCGCCATCCACGGAGGGCAGAACGATATAGCGCTCTCGCAAAACCTTGGTCAGCAGCATGCGGAAATGATCGTCATCATCCGCGATAAGAATTCTAGGCTTTGTCATGGGCGGACCGGGGCATTCAAAGGCGATGAGTGCGGTGGAGTCGTTCGGCAGAGAGCTTCAAAAGAAGTCTAGCACGACGGATCTCGCAGGGCGCGAAGAGCGGTCATGTCGCGGTAAGTTCACACGTAGCATGTAAGGCTAGAACGCACGACCGTCACAATCGAAAGCTGTGGCACATCGAATGCAAGCCACGCCCCGTCAACATTGCTACGTTCGAAAGTACCTTTCCGTCCACCAGCAATTCCCTGGCGAGCAAACTAATCGTCCTGTTCTACCGTGGCATAAAGCTCAGCTAGTTCGACGATCAGCGTCTCGACTTGCGCGTAGTACGCGTCAACGGACATCGTGGCCTTCTGCCCGCGAAGAACCTCGATTTTTGCCTCCAAAGCGTCTCGTCGAGTCCGAATCTCGGCGGGCAGTTTGTTCTCCTGCTCGCTCCGAACAAGGCACAATCGATTGGCGAGTTGGCCATCGACCTTGCCATCTTTGGCGGCTTTCGTTGCTCGCACTCCACGAAACCAGTCCGCAGGCGTTCCGCGACCGTCACCGTTGTCGTCAATCAAGGCGTGTTCCGTCGCAAGGCGCCCTTCTTGTGTGTAGAACTCGTCGACGCGACTTGATGCAGCGATGAATGCTTCCAGAAGCGATATCTGATCGTCCTTGTCGAGATCGTACTTCGTGTCGCTGATTGCTTGTGAGATATAGTCCCCGAACCGAGCGAAGTTATGCTCGAAGCCACTCTTTGTCGAAGCAACAACGACTCGATCTTTGCTGGCAAGTTTGTTTACGAAGGGACCGCTGGCGGATGCGCAATTGATTACCGCAACGGGACGATTGAACCTCTTCAACCATTCCGCCAACTCGCTCGCCGTGACATCCTTTCCCCGCAGATTGAACTTCGCCACTTTGCTGTCGAAGGTCCCGTGACCGATTAGGACCAACCAGATCGGTTCGGTCGATTCACTCGTAAGTTGCTCAAATTGGTGCTGCAGTTGCTCGCGATCCGACAATTCGTTTTCGGAAATTCCGATAGAAATAAAGTCCGCGTTGGCCTGCTTTGCTGCAGTCTCCCACCGCGCTGCCCATTCCACAAATTGCTGACCGTACTCGGCGGTGCCAGGCGCGCCGACAACTGTAATGACTGTCTGACGATTTGGTGCGTCAGAGCCAAAGAGCATAAGAGCCGCTATTACCAGCGTCGTGTTCATGGATTCGGTCGCAATGCTGTTTTTGGCGCGGCTGTCGCCGACACCCTACTTATCCGATGCTCTATCTATGGTAAGCCATTCCAACGTCTTAAGCCCCATTCGCCAACAAGACAGCCGATCGCGAAGGCGAACACCGTCCATTGATGCCAAAGCGGATACACCCACGGCTCGGTGATCGGAATCTTACGGTTCGGCAAGCTATCGACGAACGAGTCAAGATCGTCCAACTTGATGACTTCGCCCCCGGTCTTCGCCGCTAGCATCTCTAGCAAGTCACGGTCCGGCGTGAGCTGTTGGAACTCTTCCATTGCGGGCTCAGAAACCCAACCGGCTTCGCGCCTCCCGATCTCGCTGCCATCTTCGGCAGTGACCACAACTTCTGCATGATGCGGTCCAGTCATCCGAGACGAGAAGACCGCGATGTAGGTCCCGGCCTTTTCTGCGCTCGGTTCGGCTGGCAACGAAACTTCTGTTCCGGCGGGCGTCATCACCGTTACTTTAACGGTCGCATTGTCCAGCGAGCGGTACTCCTCGTCTCGAATCGTCACGACCAACTCGGTGGGCGCGGACGGATCGGTCGCATTGCGGCGAGTCTCAATACCCACTCGGCTCGGTACGTCGGCAACCAGCCAGCGGATCGTTTGACGCCACGACTTCTCTAAGTCACTCTCGCCACCTTCCGGGCGTCGAAGGTTCCAACGCCACATATCACCGATCATCGACGCCGCTGACCGGCCTTTGCCGAAACGTTGCACGACCAACCCTGGATACGTCTCGTCTCCCTCGCCCTGCACGTGCGCCAGGACGGTGGCTCCGGGTTTGATACTTCGAACTCGATTAACGGTCTTAAAACCAGGCATCTCGTCAAGACGCTTCTGTTCAGATTGCTCGGTCGAACGGACGCGAACCCATGGCCGTAGCCAACCTTCCCGCGTGAGAAGCAGATTGTAGTTCTCCGTTGGCTCTTCCTTCGCGACATCGACGTATACCGGCAACAACTCGCCAATTGGCGTTCGTGCATACTCGCCGCCGGCGAACGACTCGCGTCCACCCAGCATGAGAAAGCCACCACCACGCTGGCTGACGAACTCTTGGACCAGCGACATCTGGTCTTGAGTGAAATTCGCCGCATCGACATCGTCAAGAATGATCGCGTGGTAGCGAAACAGCTCCTCCGAGGCTTGCGGGAACCCGTCTCGCAATTCCTCAGCGTCCTCGGTACCGATACGAAGAAGCACAGCTTGATCGTATTGCTCCGCTTCTTCGTCTTCTTGATTGCCGAAGCCGCGAAATAGTGGATTCGTCGTTTCTCCCGTCCGGCCACGAAACGTAAATTTCGGCTCCTTCTTTGCAATACGAACAAGCCCTACCAAATCGACTTCATCGTCTTCCTGAAGCGCGCGACGGAGGAACTTGAATTCCCAGTTGGGGCGTCCCGTTACATAAAGAACACGGTAAGGGCCGCCACCGCGATCCACGACTGCCCACCGCAGGTTGTTCTCGAAGGTTGCCTCAGCGATGCGATCGGGTGTTGCGAGATTACTCTCATCCGCTTCGAAAAACGTCCGGACCTTATAGAAACTGATACCAGGTTCCATTGGCTGGAATAGGAACCGGTGAGCCAGCGATTCGTCACTCGCAGTGCACTTCAGCGTTACTCGCTGTAGTTCCTTCTCCTCTTCATCAAGCAGTTGTACAACAACCGTCTCGTTTTCGACGCCAGCCAAACCGATTTCGGTCGCGATCGTGACGGGCGCAGCCTCAAAATTCGTTTGTGTAACCGCGATCTTGCTTACTCGAATGTCTCGCAACTCGCTCGCGCCACCGATGACGACGGGGTAAATCGGTGGCAATTCGTCGATTGCGGCAAGTTGGGTCAGCTCGTCCGTCGAATGTCCATCGGTAAACAGTAAAGTTCCGGCATTGGGCCGTCCGTGAAGGCGCTTCGCGACATGCGACAGGGACGAGAACAAAACGGAACCGGATCCTTCAAAGTTCAATGACTCGAAGTCGTCGACGGGATGCACGCGCCGATCGAAGGCATACCGTCGCAGGTCGAAGTCAGTCGCCAAACGTGTCTGCCACGACGAATCTGCCGTGAGTTGTTGTTTTAGATCATCACCACGTGTCTCACGATCATGTGCATCGCGAATCCGAAGGCTGCGGCTATCATCTGCGATCAACACGAACAGGTTCGCTCCAGGACGCGGTCGCATCCCACTAAACAATGGCTCGAGTAAGCAGACGGCAAGCGCCACGATCGCTGCGATCTTAAAGAACGCGGCCACCAGCTTCGGCGAGATCTTGGCGGAGGCTCGCCAATAAGACCACACGACCAGCAGTAGCGCGACGACTGCGATCACACATGCGGGGATGAGCCATGTCGGCGTACCCCAAATCAGAGTCCCAAATATCATTCGCCGCTCCCCAAACGCTCGTAGTAGCGACGAACTTGCTCAGTAAATCGCGACGGAACTGGGTCACGATCCAACGGAACTACCGCATCGTCCGAAGTACGTCGAAGTAGTTCCTCGGCAATACGATCGCGAAGCTCGGCAAGAGGCTTCGCGACTTGAAGTTCAACGAGATCCCAACTCGGCTCTTTCGAGTGACGTTTCAGTTCCACACGAAAGCCACGCGCGCGGTCGCGAATTCTGGCCGCTTCGGCTCGCAGCTTTGGATCGTCTAGCATCTCCTCAACGTCGCGGAGTTGGTCCGACCACTCGACGAAGTCATCTCCACCGATTGGTGCCACGTTGTTCGGGCTGCTGTTCCCAGTTTGAAAGGCGCGTTCAAACCCACCGCGACTGTCGCTCTGACTTCCTTGTGGCGCGCCGCTTGGTGATTGGGAAGGACTCGATGGCGACGGCTGTCCCTCAGAGTTAGAAGGAGTCGGTTGCTGCCCCGGCGAAGGTGCTCCGCTCGACTGGCCTTCGCTCGACTGGGGCTCACCAGGCGGACCGCTCGGCGAACCTGATTGCCCTGATGGCGGCGCATCGTCTGGTGGTTGCTGACCATTCGGCTGGCCCGGTTGCTGTGGCTCGCTTTCCGAGGGTTCGCCCGTCGACGGCTTCACATCGCCTGACTCGCTGGGCGTCTGGGACGATCCCTCAGTTGGCTCCTGTGGCTCACCCGGTTGCTCGCCATTGGAGCGGCTTTGCTCTGCTTCATTCGGCTCCTCAGAGACGCGAGACTCGGATGGCTCTCCGCCTTCTGAAGGTCTTTCGCGTTGTGACGGCTCGCCTGTCGATCGCGGATTTTCGCGAGACAGTTCACCCGCGAGTTGATTGCTTAGCCGTTCCAATGCTTCGCGAGCGCGACGCAACGCCTCCGTCTCGTCCCCGAGCACGCTCTCGGCGGCTTCTTCGATTCCGTCTCGTAGGTTGCCGATTCCTTCGCGTGCTTTAGCTTCCTCGCGTTTGGCGTCGTCCAGAAAGCCGTACTCCAACATTCGACGTGCCGTGTTTAGCGTTGAATCGAGCTCTTTCTGCTGCGCCGTACGAGCGGCTTCGTACAACTTGTCTGCCAATAGCGGCTCCGTCTCCTCAGCCTCCATGACTGTGTCTTGTATTCTTTCGAGCAATTGTCGAGTCCGCTCTGTTTGTTGTTCCAGCTCACCGACTAACTCCTCTCGTTCTCCCGTGTCGCGTAACGAACTCGACTGGCTCTCGGGATTGTTTAGGTTCTCCAATCGTTCGGCGAGATTCTGCTCCGTCTCGTCCAGTTCGCGAGCTTGGTCGCGCATGTCGCGCATTTCTTCGCTGAACCGGCCCGACGCTCGCTTGCGAAACTCTTCTCTCAATTCATCTAAGTCGTTTTCCGCGCGGGTGCCTGACGCCAAAGCTCGCGAGACACGCCCCTCTTCGAGCGATTCGGAGGCTTGCCTGACGTTCTCCCTGGTCTCTTCCAGTTGCTCGCGAGCATCAGCCATTTGCTCCTGATTTTCCGGTCGCTCCATTCGCTCCTGCAATTCTTCCGTATCGCGCAACACTTGCTGCTGTTCTTCTTGCAAGCGCTTCAGCTGCCGCAATACCTCTTCCCGTTCCTCTTCGGACTCGGCTTCTTCCAGCGAGGATTGAAGTTCTTTCAACCGTTCGTTCAAGTCACCCTGGCGACGAGCGAGTTCTCCCAGTCGGTTTAGAACCTGTCGATTCTCGCGAGCGGCCTGCTCCTGTTCGGAACGTGCCGCCTGTTCGGTTTCGTAGCGATTCTCGTCACTGTCGAGTTCCAGTTGCTGGAGCTGTTGCTCCTGGCGGGCGGATGAACTGCTACTGCTACTGCTAGAACTTTGACTCTGCTGCGAACGAGTCACTTCATGTTCGCGGGCACGTAATTTCAACAACGCCTGATAAGCTGCTTGTTCTGCGGTCAGCGCGGGTCGGAGAGTCGGTACCTCCGAATCCTTACTAGCCTTCGACAATGAAGTAAATGCCTCCGTCATGTGTCGCATCACTTCTTGCATGTACTGCTGCGACTGCGCGTCGGTCAGTTCGGCCGCCAACTCCTCCGCTTGCGCAATCGCATCCGCCTGCGATTCAACAAGCAGTGTTGTGTCCCCAGCGAACTTGTCGCTGGGCGTATCCTTCATCTCGCGACGAATAACCTTCCACGTACCATTCATGATTTGCTTTTGGACTTCAGCTAATTCCTCAGCTTTCTTCGACGCCTGACTTTCCTCTTCGGAAGGTTCACCGCCCGGTGGCGATTGCCCTTCGCGAAAGATCTCTTCGAAGTGGCGAACTTCCGCGAAGAACATGTCACTGGAAACGCGTCGGGCTTGTCCGTCGGGCCCGGTATCTTCAGCCCAGAAGTGATAAGAGAGCAGTTGGTCCGGCTCAGCTTCCAGTTCCTCGAAGGCGACCAGGTGTTCCATCATCGTGCGTTGCTTGGCCGGAGCCGACTCGCCGAGTTGCACATCGGTCGGTTCAATCGCACCGAGCGAATAAGCAAAGCCGAAACGATCGACGCCGTAGTCGTCCCAGACGTTGGCCTTGAGATCTAATTCCTCGATGGGCGATACACGTGTGTCGCGAGAAGGCTGGACGAGTTTCAGATTCGGCGGCTTGTTCGGCAATACGTTGATCGCAATCGTTGGGGGCTGCTTGTTCATGCGTCCATCTGGATCGACGAGTTCTAGCTCGTATCGTTTCGACTCAACAAGAACGACCTCCGTCGAGTAGAGCGATTCGCCTTGGTCGACTAGCTGCAACTCGAGTGGCTGACCATCCTTGGCAATCAATCGAGCCGAGGCGACTTGCTTGTTCAGGTAACAGAGCAGCTCCAACCGAGTCCCTTCGACCGCAGAAATGCGGCGAACGTCCTGAACTAGGCGTTCTTCAATCGAGGTGTAGCCAGGAAACGTCAGCTTCGCGTCAGCTCGCTCGAGCTTTGGATACTCGAAGACTGTGACGTGAAACGATTCGGTTGTTTTGTCGGCGTACTCGACCTGATAGGAAAGCGGTTCGTTGACTTCACGAACACGACCACCGAACACGGCGTCCTCCAACGGCTTGGTCATTGCGAGACGAATCTTCTCGCCGGCGGACTCGTAGACGAGCGTCGCTTCGAGCGGAATCGCGTCCTGGAAACGTGCCATCACGAGCAGCCCCATGCCTCGCTCAATTTCAGTGTTCCCTGGCTCGACCGTGACTTCGAACGAATTGGTACTCGTCACGATAGGCGCGTCTGGCTCCTGCGATATTTGAGCCTGACGAGCTTCTGGTTGTTGATTGAGTAAGATGGCCGAACCGACGAACACCGCGAACGCAATCATATGGGCGACGTGAGCCGTCAAAAGCCTCGACCACGGAACCACTCGTTTCCACGAATAGGCATAGGCATGATGCAACGAGTCTTGGATGACGGTTGATTGCAAGTAGCTGAAGCGACCATTCTGTAGGTGAGGGCGTTGAGCGACCGCGGCTAGCAACGCAGCCCGCAACTCGGGGTACGCGTCTTCGACTTGCTGCGCCACCCAGTGATGATCTCGCGCCGTTCGCATTACAAAGATTCCAACAACTAACGCAACCAACGCAGCTCCGGCCGCAATAATTGTCGACGACAACGGCGAATAAAACGCCAGACTCTGATTCAGCGCAAACGCAACGAGAATGGCGATGGCTGCCAGCGACCAAACGACGGACCAACTCACGATCACTCGCAAGTGCCGAAATCTTCTGGCTGCCTTCTCGAGCTGACGAACCAAACGCCGTTCGATCATCCGACTTCTCCTTCAGAGCTTGGGCGAGTTCGCGACCCGCGACCGGCTAGCCAAGTTTCGACACCCAACACGGCGAGAACCGTCACAATGAGCCAGCGCCACAGCTGTTGTTGCGATTCCAGTTCGATATCGCGTAGCTGACGCTGGCGTTCCGATTCTTCCTCGCGAGTACGATGCTCGCCAAGTTGAATGCCTAGTTCCGTCAGTTGTTCGACGTCCATCATGGCGGTTTCCGTTTCGCGAGACATCAGATTCACCGCGAATTTAATCGGGACGGTGCCGCCTTGTATCTCGTAGACCCCAGGTTCGTCCGTATTGCGAAACCAGCGATCGTTGTCAACCAGAGCAGTCAACGTGCCATTGGGCTTTGCCACAGAATACGACTTGACGTCCTCTGGTAGTGGCACTGCATCGCCAACAACAAACGACGGCATTTCGACGGGGCTTCCGGCAGCTTGATCAAGCATCGTATTCAGAAGCGGAACGAACTTCGTCGACAGCGCGAGCTGGCTGTCATCAGGATGCCAACCACTCGCTAACACATAGACTTTCCCGTCACCGATGGATTGCTGCCACAGTGCTGGGTCGCCATTGTCGAAGTTCGCGAGAATGTGAGCCGTATGTTCACTGGCCATTCGGAAGCGTTGATGATTCCAGAAGTGTATCTTCGTAAAGTCGCTGTACCGCGGCGTGGCAAACGGCTTGAATAATGGATGCGTGAAATCGATGTCAACCCACATCAGGTACTCGCCATCGCGCGTTCCAACAACTCCTGGCACGTATTCGAGATGGTCGAACTGCGAAGCGAGATAAGTGGCCGCGTCGGCGGTCGTCGGCACAAACAAGGCGGAACCACCGTCCACAAGGTAGGCGTGCAGCTGCTCGACTCCACGGTCCGACAAATGTGATGTAACCACAGCCAGCCGCGATTTTACTGAAAGTGACACCAGCGGCGCGTCTGGTTGCTGCATCGTTACGCTTACTTTCCGCTGCGGCGTCTCGCCCAAGGCGAGGTGCAGGTAATACTGAAGCCCAGCAGGATCGTCTTGTTTGTCGCTGCCGATGTAAACCAGATCGACTTCGTCCTGAATCTGTGGAACCACATAGAACGTGTTGTCGAAGAGAGCGGGGTCGCCGGTCAATACCAATTGATCGTTAGTATCTTTGGCGTTGAGCCGGGGCAATTGAACGACACGGCTTTGCCCCGCTGGCACATAAATCGGAACCGACTCGTTGGGTGGGCTGAGCTCACCATCTTCCTTGGTGGTTACGGCTAATCTGGTAGGCATCGCCCACCCTACATAATACTGGTCAACCGTCGAGTCCGCTGAATTCGCGACGCGAACTCGAACGGTCTCCGTCGACTCGCGTTCGTCTTCCGTTCGTAGAAGCGACAGAGTTCCGTTCGATGGATCTGCGGGTTCAATTGCTTCGATCGCGACCCGAACTTCGTCTGGCCATTCGTATCCCTGAACCGCGATGAGATCGGCTCCTTGCTGCATGTCGCTGATGACGACGACTTGTGAAACGGTGACATTATTCGGCTCGTCGGTCGCCAATGTCAGCTCTTCGGCAATCGTCACTAACGCAGTGCCCAGGTCGGAGTGTCGCCAAGTCGGAGCCAGTTCGGCGGCTCTGCCACGAACGACCTCGTGCGTGCTCTCACGGTGAAGTGCGGGTTGCTCCGCGAAGGGAATGACAGCTTCGACGCCGCCGTCGAACGTAAAGAGCGCGACTTCGTCGGTCGGATCCAACCCGTCCAGCGTTGCCCCGAGTTTCGAGAGCGCTTGTTTCCAAACGCCATCGCGCTGCATGCTAGCGCTTGTATCCAACAAGATCGCGACACGTCGTCCGCGAACGCCTTCAAGAGAAACGTTCGCGACCTGCCGCAAGAACGGTCGCATAAACGCCAACGCCAACAGGATCAAGGCGGCTGCTCGCAGCAACAACAACAGCCAGTTCTCGATTCGGCTCCGCCGCGTAAGACGAGGAGGTGACGGCGCCAGGAACATTAACGAGCTGAACTGCTGTCGACCACGAGGCGTCCGCCGAATCAGATGAAACAGAATCGGCAAGCTGATTGCCGCAACGCCAAGTAAATAGAGTGGAGCGAGAAGACTCATGAAGTCGCGCTCCTTGAACTGCGTTGTCGTCGAGCAACTTGTCGTCCGCGTCGCATGCGAGCATGCATGAAGTCAAAGAGCGCCAACTCAAGCGGTTGATCCGTCGTCAATTGGTAATAGTCGATACCCAAGTTGGCACACGTCTTTTGAATCGCCTTCTGATGTTCGGTGAATCGTTCTAGATAATCAGTCCGAACGCCTTCTGGATCGACATACAGCTCGCGCCCCGACTCAAGGTCTTCGAACATCGCAGGATCAGCAAATTCGAACGTCACTTCCGTCGGGTCGAGTACTCGCAATACAACAATGTCGTGCCCGCGCGAACGCAGCAATCCGAGCTGCGTTTCGAGCGTATCTGTCGGCGCGAGCAGATCGGAGATCAATACAATCAAGCCGCGTTTCGTCACGGTGCGAGCGATCTGTTCGATAGCAGGCGCAACGTCCGTCGCGGTACCGGATACTGACTTTTCCAGGCACATCATCAAACGATGTAAATGTCCCGGTCGGAAGCGGGCGGGCAGATATTCGACAATCTGCTCGTCAAAGGTCACCAATCCGGCAGCATCTCGCTGCAGCGACAAGAAGTATGCCAGCGTTGCGGCTGCCGTCCGTGCATAATCCACCTTCTCGTAACCGCGCGAGCCATATCCCATCGACCGGCTCATGTCGAGCAGCAGGTAGCAACGCAGATTCGTCTCATCCTCGAAACGCTTAATGTAGTATCGGTCCGAGCGCGCATATAAACGCCAGTCGAGATACCGAAGGTCATCTCCAGGCGTGTACTGCCGATACTCGCTGAACTCGACAGAGAACCCGTGATACGGGCTACGATGCAAACCGCTAAAGAAGCCCTCGACAATGACTTTGGCACGCATCTGAAGATTCTTGATCTTCATGAGCGAACCCGGATCAACGAACGATCCGGACCTGGCGCGCGGCGAGCCGTGGTTGGATGTAGCGTGTTGTTGATCGGGCACAGTTGCCATTTACGTTTCCATCACGACAGATTCAGTGGTGGCGAAATTGTCTCAAGTAACTTATCGATGACAGTTTCGACCGAGACACCTTCCGCCTCGGCGCGGTAGCCAATCAAAATTCGATGACGGAAAGTCGGGTGAACGAGCGCTTGGATATCTTCCAGCGTGACGTGAGCTCGGCCTTCGAACAAAGCGCGAGCCTTGGAACCTAGTACGAGGTACTGCGCTGCTCGCAAGCCCGCTCCCCAGCTGACCCAATCGTCGATAAACGACGGCGTTCCCGCCTGTCCCGGACGACTCGCGCCCGCCAGTTTGACGGCGTATCGGACCAACTCTTCGGCAATGGGCACGCGGCGAACAACGTCGTGGAACCGCCGGACATCTTCGCCGGTGAATAGCGCCTCGATTGTTTCCGGGCGAATCGACGTGGTTTGCGAGACGACTGCGACTTCGTCGTCTTCGGGCAGATAGTCGAGAAAGATGTTGAACATGAAGCGATCAAGTTGCGCTTCCGGCAGCGGATAGGTTCCTTCCATCTCGATCGGATTTTGTGTTGCTAGAACGAAGAACGGTTCTTCGAGTGGGTAACACACTCCCGCGGCAGTGACTTGATGTTCCTGCATTGCTTCCAGCAAGGCGGCTTGCGTTTTCGGAGGCGTTCGGTTGATCTCGTCCGCTAGAATCACATTCGCGAAAATCGGTCCCTTCACAAACTGCATGCGGCGGTGGCCGTCCGTTGTTTCCTCGAGGATATCGGTTCCTGTGATGTCAGCAGGCATCAAGTCCGGCGTAAACTGAATTCGCTGAAATTTGAGGTGGAAGATCTGTGCGATCGAACGAACCAGCAGCGTCTTGGCAAGTCCGGGAGCACCGGTCAGGAGACAATGCCCGCCCGCAAAGAGACTGATCAGCAATTGCTCGACAGCTTCTTTCTGGCCAACGATCGCCTTCGATAGCTCGGTTTCAATGCGACCGCGACTTTCGCGCAACTGCTCGACGACTTGTTGTTCGGCTTCGTAGGTATCTAGTTCCGTCGTCACTGGTGTCTCCATCGAAAGGTGCAGGTCATTTATTCAATGCGTCATTGCATAAACAACAATGTTGATCCCAAGCGGATACGCGTATTTCTCCGAAAACTCACGGAAGTACGTCGGATCGACGCCTTCTCGCTCCCAGCCGTCTCCGAGGTCCGTGTTGTGACAGATCAGGGCCATCATGCGTCCCTTATCGTCGAAGATCCCACGATAATGCGGCTCCTGGGCGTCCCATCGTTCAAATGTGCGACCAGATCTCAAGTAACCGATGCTCGGAATCTGCGGCTTGATTTCGAGGTCATAGACGCAGTGAAAGATCTCGTGACTGAGTGGTAATTCTTCCGGTTCGCGGTCGGGGAACACACGTTTGATTTGCGTGTAGAACTGATACCACTCTTCTTCGCCCCAGAAGTCGTCCACCATCAAAAAGCCGCCGTTGTTGAGGTAACGACGCAAGGCAACGACCTCTTCTTCCATCAACAACATGTGGCCAGGTTCGATGATGTAGATGAACGGGTAATCGAACAGCTGCTCGTCGGTCAACTCCAGCACGATCCCGTTGGGATCAACTTCCAGCGAGGTTAGCTCCTGGAGTCGAAACGAAAAATTGACGTCGGCGTCCAGATAGTCGGTTTGCCACTTGCCGCTGTCTCCACGATCGCTGTACGACGTATACTTGATTCTCACAAACATGAACGTGTCGTGTTTGAACTCTTTTTCAATATTCCAGATCGGCACGCCGCCACGTTCTTCAAGTCGCGTTGGGTCGGGCATGCGTCCGCGAAACCATCGCTGCGCGACGCTAATTCCCCCCACTGCAAACAGGAGAAGAAGGGAACACAGGATGACGAGTCTGTTAGATTTCACCTGCTGGCCTCCGATGGGAGAGTGGGCGCCGACTCTTCCGTGTCGACCCGTGCCGGTGACGCTTCATTCTCGTTCATCTCGGCCAGAATCTCGAGCAGTTGGCGATGTGCCGCGCGAAATCGAGGGGCCTCTTCCAATGACATCAGAATCTGACGCTTGGCCGCCGATAAGTCGCCGGTTCGCCGGAGCGCACAGCCGAGTCGATAGTGAATGTCTGCTGGATCGATCGGATCCATGCGAAGTAAGGCGCTGAGCGATGTCGTCGCAAGTTGGTCGTCCCCTAATTGCTCAGCAGCGGCGACCAGGGAACGGTGTGGGCTTGGCTGAAGAGGATTGACTGCCAACAATCGCTTGCCATTCTCACGCACTTCTTCCCAATCTTCCCGTTCAGTCGCCAATTCGACCAATCGCTGATACGCAACGACATGATCTGCGCTTTGTTCAGCAATCTGGCGTAGAGTCTCCGTTTCGGATTCCACATCTTCTAGTTCTCGTTGAACTCGAGCCAACATGCTGGATGTCGCAACTGACGCGGGATACAGATCGCGAAGTTGCTCGAGAACTGTTCGAGCCTCTTTCCAGTTGCGTATGCGAAGCAACATGTTGGCGTATTGCAGAAGCCCAGAGTAGTTATTGGGATGCTCTTTGAGCCAGGCGGCAAGGGCGTCATTCGACACATCTTCCGTTAAATCGGGCTCTTCCCAGTCGGCGTCCGGTGCCAGATCGCGAGCCTTCGTTCTCGCGTATTCGGCGAACTCGCTATCCAATGCTTCGATCGATCCGGTGTATCGCTGTAAGGCGTCGTTGATTGATATCCCAACACCTAGATCGACGAGGATTCGTTGCAAAGTGTCCATCCCATAACGCTCGACGAGGTATTCAACGACGAGCGACGATTCGTAGTAGGCGAACTGCAGATGCATCGGACTAGGCGGTGCCAAGAACGCTCCGCTCAATTGGCTGACCGGTGTCAATACATCGCTGAGAACCATCGCGCGATATTCAGGAGTCATCGTCTGTCCCCAAGTCGCGTTCGCCTGCCGTTCCTCGTAGACAGAAATGCCTTCGCTCAGCCAGCGTGGCATTTTGTTGTTAGTTTTTTGCAGTGTCACGACATGACAAAACTCGTGCCACAGCGTCGCTTGCCAATTCGCCGGCGTGGACGTCTGCGAGGCAGGGCTGTTGGCCGTAATGACGCGCCCAAAACAGACTCCGAGAAATCCCGCGCCACCCGGCAACCCGAAAGTGCGAATGGCGAAGTCTTCCTGCCTGGGAAAGATCTCGACGATCACGGGATCAGCGACGGTCGTATCGTACTTCGCGCAAAGCTGCTCTTTGGCACGTGACAAGAGATCCACTACGAGCGGCCCGTAGATATCCGCCTCGCGCGCTTCCATGCGGACGAGAAAGCCGTCCGCTCGAAGCGTCCGAAACTTTGCGATGTTGTCTCCCAAGGCAACGAGATTGTGCGCGACGACATTGTATCCATCGCGAGCATAAACTTCGGTGGCCAGCTTCCAGCCTTCGTCTTCTTCGCCGAGTCGCAACAAGTCCTGTGCCAGCTGTGCTTGAGCGGGTAAATAATCTTCCTTGAACTTCAACGCCATTCGCAGATAAGCGACGCCATCGGCAAAGCGATACTTCTGCGAAAGCTTGCGCCCGATGATAAAGTCGACTTCGGGATTCGTGGTCCACCAACTGAGCGCTAACTTGCGACAATGCTCTTCGATGTCATGCTCGCTCCGCAGATGAGCCAACACGGCTCGATAAGCCCACGCGCGAGGTTCCAACATGTTGATGTCGGTCACTCGCTCCAACAGCGCCTCGGCCTCGTCATAACTCTCGGCATCGATGTGGTGATCGGCCAAATAAAGCAGCGTGTCGATGTGATTCGGATTTCTCTCCAATGCAGCCTGAAACGCTGCTTGCGCTTGCTCACTGTCCGAGGGCGCGAAAGCGGCTCCAAGCCCATACTGAATATCGGCATCGGTAGCATCAAGTTTCAACGCGGTCGCGAACTCTTCCGAGGCCAAGCCGTAGTCGTGCTTGCTGAGTGCGAGTTGGCCTGCGGCGATATAGGCCGCGGCATAGTCGGGCGTTCGCTTCTTCACTTGGGTGTACAGTGCGTCAAGTACCTGCTTTGCGTCGACGCCACGATGCAAATAGAACTTACCAAGTGCGATTCGGCTGGCCGGATCGGTGTATCGCCAGCTCCCCCCATCCATCAGCTCGTCGATTTGATCCAGCAGCTCGTCTGCTCGTTCGGTCAGGCCGTTGAATAGACAGACGCGATAGCCGAGCCAACGTAGCCGAACACTCGACTTAGACTTCTCCAGCGCCGCATCGAGCGTCGCGAGTGCGGCAGGATACCGGCCGGTGGCAAGTTCCGCTTCCATCTTCAACTCGCGCCAAGTATCGCTGTACTGCCCCTCCTCGATCGCTTCCGTCGTCGTCTCGATACACTCGGCGTACTGCCCTTGCATCATTAAGGCGGTGGCTTCCGCGAGGTCAACCGCATACAGATTTTGCGATCCGACAAGAAAAGCGAGAACGCTCAGAGATGGTACAAGCCGACGGAAGCCGACGGGACGGAGTCGTAGGCAACTCACCGTAGTACTCCGTGAAAGGAACGACTTCCGTGTACGTTGTAGCAACATGCGTGATCCTAAGCAGCTCCGTCTGCAACCGCTCGAATCGGCGTTCGATCGCGGTGGCGTCAGCCCTCTGGCGCGAGAACTATTCTATCCAACCCCAGGCCATATGCCAATCTTCGCACAAATTGACAGATTCCTTCCTGCTCTTTTCCTAAGGAATGAGCGGTCGTCCTTCAACGAGAGCCCGACTGAGAAAGGTGCCCTCTCATTGGAGTCACTCACTCGCGAGGATCTGACAGATGTGGGCGCGCGTTGGGATCCATGACGCGCGGGAATGTTCAATTTCGCCGAAGCGTCCTAACTGAACAGCATCCCGCAATAACCGACAACGCGGCTAGCGTCGCCGCTCGTCTCGGCGCTAGTGGTGTAGCCGATGCGACTTGCCTTCTTCAAGCTTCCCAGTTCTTTGATCGCTTCCATGATCATGACGGCCGGTAGTACACCACACATGCTGATTTGATTGGCGACGCAAGTCTTCAGCAGTCGCTCGGTGTCGCGTGCCTCGAGGGCTTCCATCGCCAGTTCATCCTTGCGGCGATTTTCCTCTTCGGCAGCGTAATGATTCATATCACTAGAGATGATCAGCAAAGGCATCTCGTCTAACCCTTCCAAAACTTTGGCCAAACCACTGGCGAACTCGCGGCAACGATCCATATCGCCGCCGCCAATTGCGATGCCGACAACCTTGGCATCTGGGTTCAGCTTGGCGATAAAGGGCAGTTCGACTTCGATTCCGTGCTCGCCTTGATGAGCTGCGGCGTCCATTTGCAAGCCAGGAATCGCGTCGCACAGCTTCTGGGCTAACTCGCGATCGGATTTCAACTCGGCTCCCGGAATCGCCCAGGTCTCGTGTGGCGCTACGGCCCACTCGACACCAGCTCGCGTGTGCTTTGGGCCGACGATGATGACCGTGTCCGGAATCTTGATTTTGGAAAAGACTTCGCCGGCGATCTTACCGGAGTAAATCAGACCGGCATGTGGCACCATGATCGCCGATGCCTTTCGTTTGCGGCTCTTTACTTCGCCGAGGCAATCATCGACCAACTTCGACAGTTCGTCGGCGTCAGCGGGATAAAACCGCCCGGCGACAGCTGCCGCTCGCGTATCGCTTCCAGGAGCAGCCGCCGGCGCGTTGCTGATCGTCACCTGTGAGTCCGTGGACTCAACGATAAAGCTGAAGATGTTCGCTGCCTCGGGGTTGAACACATTCACTTGCGACGTCGCTTCGGCCAGCAGATCCGCAGCGGTCTTCGTCGGATCAAAAACCCACGCCGATTTATTGCCTTCGGTGATCATGACGCAACGGGAATTTGGATCGATGCCTCGAATGTCAGGTTGGGCAACTGAACCGTGCATCGCAGGATCGTACAGTAACGAGATCGCGATCGACACGTTGGGGCTCCCAAGACGAACTTGCCCGCTCTTCAGAGCGTTGGCAGCCGCTTCGCAAAGCTTCATGCAGCTCGCTTGCAACGGCATGCCGGGCCGCATCGACAATTGGAAGAAGTTGACCCCCGTTGGCGCGCCTTCTGGTTTTAGTGTGAGAGCAATTCCATTCACGTTTCCGTCCGAGACTCCGTTGACGTAATAGCTCGGCGTCGCACCTTGAGCAAGTGCGGAGATGTTGTTTCCACAATGGGCTGCGAGCGTCTGCAATTCCTGAGCGGTCAACATCGGCCGCGTGATCACCACGTCACTGAGTGTTGAAGCATCGAACTTTCCAGGAATAGCCGCCGCCTCAAACGTCTGGATCACAGCCGCATCTTCTTTCCACGCGGTGTCAGGAAGTCCGGCCTTTCGACATAGCTGGCGTAGAAACTCTTCGGCCTCGTAGCCCTGTTCGATAGCAACACTCGGCAGCAGCAGTCCGCCGTTGTTGCCCATATTGATTTGCAATCCGTGACGGCCCGGCTGGACGGCGTTCACTCGGTCCTCACCTTGCTCCTTGATGGGCTGAAAGCCGAATAGCAGCGACACATCGACGTCGAGGTGCGGTAACTCGCTCCGCGATATCGTTGGCAGCCGTGAATCTTCGGTGGCGGTTCGGATCGCAGACTGCGACAGCGCGTTGCCCAATGGCATCGGCTTGCCCAGGGCTCCGCAACAGGCTCGCAGGCGGCCCTCTCGTTTCAAAGTGACGAAGGCACCCATGACTGTCTTCTCGGCGGCACCACCCAACGTCGGATCATCGACTTTGCCGGGTCGTTTGATGATCGCAGCTGCCATGATCTCGCAGGCAGCGTGATGAATTAGCGATTGTTGCTCGTCGGTGAGCTTGGGACGTTGAGCTTCGAGACGAGCGGCTGTGCCAGTGGCTGGAGTATCTGTCGCCATGATCGCTGTTTCCTCTTCTCGTTCAGATTGGATGGGCGGCTGGTTCGTTTCTGGATGAATGACTGGCAAGGGCCTTGCAAACTGAGACATTTGCACGGGCTGACGTCGGCGGCCCCAGTTGCCGGGCGCTTCTTCGAACACTCCCGCAATCGGCGCGCCGCAATGTCCGCACTCATTTTCTTTCAAGTGGTATTCACCTAACTCGTACCAATTTCGTTGAATCAACAAGCCCTTGCATGAAGGGCAGTACGTACTTTGATGTGCCACATCGTTCACGTTCCCTACGTAGACAAAACGCAACCCCTGTTGCAAGGCGACCTCACGAGCCGCAATCAATGTTTCGAGCGGCGTGTTTCCGCGATCCTTCATCCGGAAGTCGGGATGAAACGCCGTGAAGTGGACGGGCACTTCATCGCCGACGTGCTGCAAGACCCAATCGCACATCTCGCGGATTTCGTCCATCGAGTCGTTCGCATCGGGAATCACGAGATTCGTCAGCTCGAACCAAACGTCTGTCTCCTTCTTCAGCCACTCGATCGTCTCAAGAACCGGTTGCAGGTGCGAGTACGTGATCTTGTGATAGAACTCCTCGGTGAATGCCTTGAGGTCGACATTCGCAGCGTCCATGTATTCATAGAAGGGCTCGCGAGCCTGCGGCGAGATGTAGGCCGCTGTGACCGCAACGTTCTTGATGCCAGCCGCGCGACATGCCTTGGCGGTATCAATCGCATACTCGGCCCACACGATCGGGTCGTTGTAGGTGTAAGCGACACTGCGACAGTCGAAGTGGGATGCCGCTTCAGCGATCGCTTCCGGGCCCGCCAGTTCACTCAGTCGTTCGACTTCTCGCGACTTTGAAATGTCCCAGTTCTGGCAGAACTTGCAGCCCAGGTTGCAGCCAGCGGTACCGAAGGACAAAACACTTGTGCCGGGCAAGAAGTGATTCAGCGGTTTCTTCTCGATCGGATCGATGCAGAAACCCGTGCTACGACCATACGTCGTAAGCATCATCTCGTTGTCTACATTCTGTCGCACAAAACAGAAGCCGCGATCGCCCTCCTTCAAATGGCATTCGCGAGGGCAGAGATCGCAAACGATCCTGCCTTCCGCATCATCTGCGTCGTGCCACCAACCGCCCGGGTACAGACCGTCCGGGCGGAGGCCGGTTTCAGGAGGTAGAACGATGTTTCGTGGCATGGCTTTGAACGTTGAACATCGAACGTCCAACATCGAACTTCGAACGATCTGTCACTTCGACCTTGGACGTTCGATGTTCAGTGTTCAACGTTCATTAGCCCATCTCGTCTTCAGACGACTCGGGAGGGGGTGGAGGAGGCGTTTGCTGCTGCTGGGGCGGCGGCTGTTGTTGTTGCTGATTCTGTTGCTGCTGACGTACGCGTTCTTGAAACTGCTGGAATGTCGACGTCAATGAATCAAGTAGTCGCGGGACCTGAGGCGCCGACAAGTAAACTCGCGACGAGACGGCCGAGTGCGGGAACAGATTCGTCAAGAAGTCGAGTTTGAATTCGGAAGCCGAATGTCCAATCATGACACCATTCGAGTAAGCTCCGCTAAGCAACGAATCAGGCAGCTTTAACTCGTCGTACAGTTCTTGAGCAGACTGTGGTTTGGCTGGCTGTGGTGGCTTTGGCAACTCCGGAGGCGGGCCAAATCGTGTCGTGTAGATCTCTAAATTCTTTTTCAACGCGTCAGCAAACTGCGGTAGCGCACCATGAGGCATGATTACCCGCGCCGCAACCTGCGGTGGACCACCGATGTTCTGAATGAAGTCGAGGATGAACTCGCTACCACCGGTCATGACAATCACGCCAGTGCTAAATGCTCCCCGGCTCACTTCTTCCGGAACACGCGCCGTCACATGGTTCATTTGAACCTGCTGCGAATTCCCTTCGGACTGCGGCTGATCTTGTTCACTCATGGATGAAACCCACTGCTGCCTGCGTAACTGGGACTACTGATTGCTGGAGTCTCGGTCGTACGGATCGACGCCCGAATTCTCATCATTCTACACGCAATGGAGTTTTTGGAGAGTAACTAGTTACTCCGTAAAGTAGTGGAGATAGGGAATATATACGGCCTTACGCGCGGTTATTCGGCAAGTTACGATTAATCGGGCATCAACGGTTCGCGGTGAATCCAGCTCAACTTGCAATTCTCCCACACACGGTCCTCATGAAACGCTTCGCGCTGCAAGCTCGATATGCACTGTCTCTCGTCGCTTTTGCGATCTTGTGCAGCCACGTCCACGCGGACGACTGGTCGCGTTGGCGCGGGCCGACTCGCGATGGCATCTCGATGGAATCCCATCTGCGAATCGATTGGTCGACGGATGGCACGCCAACGATTTGGAAGGCGAGTGTTGGTATTGGCCTTTCATCGGTCGTCGTTGGAGACCGACGAGCGTTCACGATCGGCAATCGCGATAACGAGGACACCGTTTATTGCTTCGATGCCGAGACAGGCGACACTCGCTGGACACACACTTACGAGGCACCTCTAAACGACAACTTCTTCGAAGGCGGCCCAACGTCAACTCCCACGATTGACCAAGACGCAGTCTACACCTTAAGTCGTGAAGGCGATGTATTTTGTTTCGATGTGAAGACGGGCGACGTTCGCTGGTCGAAAAACGTCGCCGAGGAAGCGGAAGTACGCGTCCCCGGCTGGGGATTCGGAGCATCGCCCGTGGTACACGGCAATATGCTCCTGCTCGCCATCGGAGAGACGGGCACCGCAGTCGACAAACGAACCGGCGAGCTACTCTGGTCGTCGGTGGACAGAGACGCTGGCTATGCAACGCCACTACTTTTCCAACATAACAACAAATGGTTGGCGATGATCGCCTCCGGCAAGTTCTACCATTTGATCGACGTCGCTACAGGCAAGGAGCGGTGGCGTTATCGGTGGCTGACTCGTTTCGGCTGTAATGCAGCCGATCCGATCATGAACGACGATACCGTCTTCATTTCGTCTGGCTACAATCGCGGATCGGCTCTTCTTCGATTGATCGATAACGAGCCGGAAGTGGTCTGGAAAAACAAAGAGTTCCAAAACCAATTCAGCTCCAGTGTGTTGATTGACGGTTTTCTCTACGGCATCGATGGAGACACGACCGGCGCACGAACTCTCAAATGTGTGCAGCTTGCCACTGGCGCGATTCAGTGGTCAGAAGAGGGCTTCGGTAGCGGATCGCTGATCGCTGCCAAAACGCATTTGATCATCTTGAGCGAGGCAGGCGAGTTGGCGATCGTTGAAGCATCGCCATCGAAGTTCAAATTATTAGCCAAGGCAAAGGTTCTCGACGGCAAGTGCTGGACCGCACCCGCGCTGGCGAATGGTCGAGTATACTGTCGCAGCACAGATGGTGACGTAGTCTGCGTCGACCTTCGTCCCTAACCAACCTCGTTTAACGGCAAGCCGAAGGCGACTGCGTTCAAGTACACGATGGTGCGCCGTCGCCCTGCCGTTAAACGATATAGATTCGAAAGAGCATCCGAGCGACAAAGGAACAACCATGCCTATCAATCGCCGCCAGTTCATTCATGCGACCGCAGCCACGGGACTCACGTTGGCTGGAGCACCGTTCATCCACGCGGCGCCGAAAGCGAAACAATACCGCACGGCATTAATTGGTTCCGGCTGGTGGGGAATGAACATCTTAAAGGAAGCATTGGCCGGTGGTCAGTGCAAGGCGGTGGCTTTGTGCGACGTGGATCAAGACGCATTGGAACTTGCCGCCGAAGAAGTAAACGATCTCTCGGGCGATATGCCGAAGACTTACGGTGACTTCCGCGAGTTGCTCGACAAAGACAACATCGACATCGCGATCGTGGCGACTCCCGATCACTGGCACGCGTTGAATACGATCGAAGCCATCGGTAAAGGTGCTCACATATTCGTCGAGAAACCAACCGGCCACACGATCATGGAAAGCCGCGCGATGCTGAACGCTGCCGAGGCAGCTGGTGTCGTCGTACAAGTCGGACTCCACCGACGCATCGGCCCGCACTACGTTTCCGGGATGAAATTCCTGAAGGATGGTGGAGCAGGCGACATTGGTATGGTGCGAACCTTTGTTTTAGGCCGTGGCGGCGCCGAACTGCCAAACACGAACAGCGAAGTTCCGGAAGCGCTGGACTGGGACATGTATTGTGGCCCCGCGCCGCTGCGGCCCTTCAACAGCCGCATCCATCCTGGTGGATTTCGCAACTTCCTCGACTACGCCAACGGAACGCTCGGCGATTGGGGCGTTCACTGGCTCGATCAAGTCTTGCTCTGGACCGACGAAAAGTATCCTCGCAAGATCTATTCCACCGGCGGGCGACCGATCAAAGGTGTAGCAGTACTCAACGAGAAAGAACAGACGACCGACGCGCCGGATTCGCAAGTCGCGACATTCGAGTTTGAATCGTTCAACGCCACGTGGGAGCATCGTCGCTTTGCCGGCAACGAAGCCGAGAAGCATTCCATCGGCTGCTACTTCTACGGCACGAAAGGGACGTTCCACATGGGATGGCGCGACGGCTGGACGTTCTATCCCGCCAACAACAAAGAGAAGGTGATCCATGCGGCCGCCGACCATCAAGAACCAGACGGCCACAGCATCACCGCACTTTGGGCCGACTTTATGAGCAGCATCGAAACTGGTAAACGACCGGTCTGCGATATCGAATCGAGTCACCGCTCGACCAACATGAGCCTGCTCGGCATGTTGTCGTACAAGCTTGGTCGCAGTGTTGAGTGGGATGGAGCGAAAGAGCGTTGCGTTGGCGACGACGAAGCGAATTCACTTTTGCGGCGAGAATACCGTGGCGATTGGCGATATCCAGAAGCGTAATCCGCAACTGCCGAGATAAGAATTCCGTTAAGCGCTATTACCGATCCTGCCTGAACTCAAACACCAGCTGCGGATCATCTTCGTTCGCGTCTGGATTCAACTCGCGATAGAGCAAACTCGGCTGAATGTCGCGAGCGTTTTGATACTTGTCGCTACAGTACTCTTTGATCTCGCCTTTGATCTCGTGGAAGAAGATCTGGCAGATCGGGACGCCGGGATAGATCTTCACGGGTTGGACGGCGAACATTTCTAGGGTCCAATGTCCCCGGAACCCAACATCACCAAAGCCGGCAGTCACGTGAACGAACAAGCCCAATCGCCCGACTGACGAACGCCCTTCGATCATCGGAACAAAATTGTGCGTTTCGGTGTATTCGGCGGTGCGACCGAGATAGAGCTGATTCGGATTCAGCACAAGTCCGTCTTCCGGAATCTGGATCCGGCGAACTCGATTTGGCTGACGCATGTCGAGCACGACCTCTTCGTAGATCATGATCTCGTCGTGCAGCGTCATGTTGTAGCTGTTCGGATTGAGATTCGATTCGTTGAACGGATCGATCACAATCTCGGAGCCCAGATGCTTGCGGATCTCGTCGCCAGAGAGAATCATTTATGCTTCGACTCCGATTCTTGGGCAGATCTTCTTGAATCCGCACTCTTCACACTGTGGCTTGCGAGCCTTGCAGACGCGACGACCGTGGTGAATCAACCGATGAGAATAGTCGATCCACTCCTTGCGTGGTAGCAGTTCGATCAGATCTCGCTCGATCTTCATGGCGTCCGTGCTCTCGGTCAGCCCCAATCGCTTGCTGATTCTTCCCACGTGCGTGTCGACGACCACGCCCGTAGGAATCCCAAAAGCGGTTCCCAGCACAACGTTGGCTGTTTTCCGGCCAACGCCGGGCATCTTGACAAGAATATCGAGATCCTGCGGGACTTCGCCGTCGAATTCCTTGTCTAATCGCTGCGACAGCGCCTTGATGTTCTTGGCCTTGTTGCGAAAGAAGCCCGTACTCTGGACCAGTTTCTCGATTTTCTTCAATGGTACCGCCGCCAAGTCCTTCGCCGTCGGATGCTTTGCGAACAACTCTTTGGTCACAATATTGACACGCACATCGGTACACTGAGCCGACAAAACGGTAGCAACCAGGAGTTGGAATGGCGTGTCATGGACAAGCGCACATTCAGCGATTGCATAATCGCGGCGCAAACCCCGGACGACCTTCGCGGCTTGCTTCTTCTTCGCTGGATCTGCGGGCATTTAGTTGCTCGTTGGATGCTTAACTGTTGTGAAGGAATGCTAGTCGCCGCTGATCAACACCAATAAAACACCGTCCTGGGCCAATTGTTATTAGCGTTGATCAGCGTCGATTAGCGTTCCTAAAACTCATTCATTGAGTCTTCGTGTCATCGAACGAGTCGGCCAGAATCTCGCGATATGCTTCTCGCGATTGTTCGTAGGCAGCTGCGGCTGACTCCTTCTCTTCGTCTCGAGTTCGAGGTTCCTTTTGGCTCCAACAAACGTCGATGGCATCAAGGCACCACTTCGCGCTCTTTTGGCTCGCTCGGATCGGCTTGCCATCAACTTCGACGAAGATCGGATTGGTGTGACAGCTCGGAAAAATTCGCAGAGCGACCCAACTGGAACGCTCCAGCTGATACTCAAATTGAAGATCTTGAACGCTGCCGTCCGCAGCGATCTTCTTCGTCTCGACCGACTGGCCGTTGACGATCAACTCGACGGGCACTTGGCGACTGGCATCAATCCGAGCCCGTTCGACATGCCAGTAAGGTTTCTGGTCGAGTCGCAATCGCCGGATTTCTTCACGGGGCTTTTCTTCGAGAAAAGCTGCTGCATTGACGGTGACGTTTAACTTTTCACCGCCTTTCGCTCCTAGAACACTTGCCCGACCATTGACTCCCTCCTCGCCAACGCCAAGGCCGTTGATCTCGAAGTCGTAAAGATGACTCAAGCCATCGCAGCAATAGCTTCGTCCATCTTTAATCCCCTGAATCCAGTTATCGAAGGTCAGCGGTTTGTCGTCGAGTTTCACATAGCCTCGCCCGAGCCCAACTCGGGAATCGTAAATACAAGGAAAGTCTGTCTCGCCGCTGATTCGACATTCGAATCCACAGTTCAGCGTGTGATACCAAATGTTCAATTCCCACACCGAAGGCGTATCGACGGACGAGATGAAGTCGCAAACTCCGTGCGTGACGTCAACGACGTACTCATTTGCTCCGATACCATCAAAGCGAGGCATCGCGTAGTCGGGAAGCTTGTCCGGCGATCGTCCCTTCCAGTCGGGACGAGCCCCGCCCCAACGCCCGGCTGGAAACTGTCGCGAACCATCCGGCATGACGTCCGGCAACTGCAAACCCCAACCACTGTGCGAGAAGCCCACAACTCCGCCTTGTTTCTTACCCCACGCCAAAATCGGCAAGTCCCACGTCGGCCATTCGCCAATACGTTCAGTTCTCGTTCCTTTGAAGTGGCCTTTTTCAGGGCCGAACGCCCAATCGAATTCCGCTTCGCTTGGATAGGTGTAGTCATCGTCTTTGAGCCGCAACAGACAGAGATGCCCGGCGTGCTGGGAGGGAAATCCCGAGACCTCGACGTCATACCGCATCAAGTAATCTGGCGTCGAGAGCCGGCTAATGTCGCCTTCGAAGAACTGCTTTTGAAAATACCAACACGGTCCCCACGTAAGAACACAACCAACATTCAAATCCTCACCCAGGAAGTGTCGCATCATCGCTTCGGGCGTAACGCCCTGGGTCGGTGCGTCGTAGTGAGCGCAACCGGCAGCATGAACATGATGGTCACCCGAGTACCAGTCGTGATCGCTCAGCTTGATCCAGCGTTCGAGTTGAAACACCTCGCGGTGCGTTTCGGCAATCGGCACGACGATGTCGCGGTTTAGAACTCGGTACTCGGGACCGCGAGTGTAGGTGACGTTGTACTCGCCGGGAGGCAGCACTAGAAACTCGCCACTGTGTCGATAAACCTGATCGTGAAAGAAAAAGTCAGGTGCCAATCGTCGTGA
>JACNKX010000148.1 GCA_014381825.1 Planctomycetota bacterium | reverse complement strand
GCAGCAAGCCTTAACATCGACCAGCACATGAGTTGAGATAAGTTAATGCCATTCGGGACATTCTACATTTGCAGGGCGTCGATGGCTGCTACAGTGTTATCGCAGTTGACTATCGACCGTCTTCGGACGCGAAGTTGCCTGCGGGGACGAACTCAGATAACACGTCGAGCGTCGCTCGCGCCATGACTTGTGCGTTATATCGCTCGTGAACAACCTTGGCACCTTCGTGGCCCAAGCGGCGACAAGCTGACGGATCGAGCAGCGTCCTTTCCAATTCATCGGCGAGCGCGATCGGATTGTTCGGTTCGACAAGCCGACCACCACCGGTCGCTTTGATCAACTCGGGGAACGCGCCGTGCGATGGCAAGACGACGGGGACACACGCCGCTAACGCCTCCAAGACGAACAAGCCCTTTGGCTCGCAGTAAGTCGTCGGGACGGAGAGCACATCGAGTCGGTGTAAGAAGGCGACCTTCTCGTCTCGACTGATCGAACCTGCATAGTGAAAGCGGTCTCGCAATCCGGCCTCGTGCAGTTTCGCGAATTCGGCTTCTGCGTACTGGCGATTGTTCTCGCCGAGCCATCCGGCGATCTCCAACCGCACATCTTGAGTCGCGTCGCGCTTACTCAGTTCGATAAACGCATCGACCAACACGTGCAAGCCTTTCTCCGGTGCTAAACGAGCCAGATAACCGATCGTCTTCGGTTTGTCTTTGCGTTCGTCGGGAGATTCGTCGGCTGGCCGGAAACCTGTCGTCTCGATACCCAAGGGTACGACGCGAAACTTCTCTGGCGGAATGCCGAGATATTTGGACATGAAGTTGGCATAGTACTGGCTGTGCGCTAGGAATGCGTCGATGTGTTGGACCAAGTTTCGAATTTCAGCGAGCGCTCGTGACTTGTACGGCTCGGGCAAGCTTTCTAGGAAGACATCGTCGCCTTGCAACGTGACGACGACAGGTACATTCAGCTCTCGCTTAAGATGAGGCACGCAACCCGCAATCATGACGTTGCTGAAGTTGACAAGATCGGGATGCGCCGTCTTTGATAACCAGTCGCAGATCTTGGTCACTTCGGCGGCTTGGTATCCCTGATCGCCTCGGAGCATCGAAACCGTCAGCGCTCCGAGCGAATCTGGACTCGTCGACGACGCTCTTTTGGTCGCCCAGCGGATCAAGCTGGGACGATCAAGCAATGACCGAACAAAGCTCGGCAAAAAGCGAAAGCCGGGCACTTTCTGTTCTAGAAAGACATTGATGCCTCCAAAGAAGATCTGGTCGATGCTTACATCTTCTTCATCGGTGCGAATTGGCGTGTACGTGGGAATTAACTGGACATCGACCCCCAGCCGCGTCAATGCGCTGGCCAGCGTATTGTCGTGCATACAGCTGCCGCAATACATTCCCGCCGCACCGGCGGTCAGATACGCGATCTTCGGGGTTCGATCAGCCATGTTGCATATTGTCGCGAAAGCGGGGCGATGTACAACGCGGCAAATTCTCTGACGGATCTTATCGCGAGGATTCGAACCCAGCGCGTCGATTCAGTATCATCTTCGATAGAGCAGCGAGATCAATCGGGGGAACAACATGTCGGTGGCGCTATCTCAACTTCAACAAGTCCGCGATCTGTATCAGAGCGGTCAGTATCTCAAGGCGTACGACGCCAGCAAGGAACTTGGTCCGCTCCAAGATTGGCAGGGAACGGAAGCGAGACTTCTGGCAGGTCGACTCGCGATGAACCTGGGCTCGCCACGACTGGGAGGAGTCTTGCTTCGCGCGGCGTGGCGTGATGAACCGCGGAATATCGAGACATGTTATTACCATCTTCTCTCCGCCGTCAGCCGTCGGGGTCCGTGGGCAATGTGGAAGTTCAGCGTCGAGGCCGGTGACTTTGCGGATGCGACGCCTGCGTTGCGAGCAGACTGGTTCGCCCTGCGGGCTCGTATTTGCGGACTCGCTCGCGACTTCCAATCCGCCGAGACGTGGATCGATCGCGCTGAAGCACTGGCTCCTGAGCGTGCTTGGATCTGGGTCGAGCGTTCACATTTATTGGAGATGCAAGATCGGCGAGACGAAGCGTTGGAGACGGCTCAGCGGTCGCTCGAATTGCGACCGTGGTACCGACCATCGGTCCAAGCAGTTGCGCATCAATTGGTTCAAGCAGGGCGCGACGACGAAGCTCTAGCATTGTTATCCGAAGCAATCGGTCGGCTCGAAGCGGGCGACTTAGTCGGCCATCTGGCGACGCTTCAGAATGAGTTGGAGATGTACGACGAATCGCGTGCGAACTACGAAAGCCTACCTCAGTTCTTTCCATTGATGCAGCATGAGAAAGATCGAACAAAATGGCTGGCCTCGATGCGTGCGGATGCCGCCTATTACTGCGGGGACTTTGACGAAGCCATACGACACGCGCGAGAGGTGGGCGAGGACTTTCAAACAAGCTTCGCGGATCGCATGGAGCGACGAGATGAATTGCCGGGGCGGAGACGATTGGCGGTCGAGTTCGTTCGACAGAATCATGTCACTTGTGCGCCGGCGACAATCTCGGCCTTGGCGAGATTTTGGGGGCGACAGACGGACCATCTGCAAGTCGCGGAGCACATTTGTTACGACGGCACACCGGCTTATCGAGAGCGTCAATGGGCCGAAGAGAACGGATTCGCGACTCGCGAGTTTCGCGTGACACTCGACAGTGCGGTCGCACTAATCGATCGTGGCATCCCTTTCACATTGACGACCGTCGACGTGGGTTCGGCCCATCTTCAGGCAGTGATCGGCTACGACGCAATTCGAGGAACACTGCTGATCCGCGACCCGACGGTTCGCTTTACAAGCGAGTTTCTGACCGAGAAGATGCTGGAGCACTATGCCAGCTGTGGCCCACGTGGAATGGCGATGATCCCAAAATATCAAGTCCATCTGTGGGACGACTTGGAGCTTCCCGATACGGAAATGTTCGATCACCTGCATCGGCTTGATGTCGCTTTGGAGAAGCATCATCGGGAGGACGCACAAGACATTTACGAGCAAATGATCAACGCTGATTCCTCGCATCGGCTGACACTTCGTGCGAGAGCGAATCTAGCTGGATACGATGCCGACACAGGCGGTTCACTGGGCGCGATCGAAGCCATGCTTGAGAAGTATCCCGACGACGGCAATTTTCTCATGAGCAAGTTGAATTGCTTGGAAGAGCTCGGGCGTCGCGAAGATCGACTGAGCGTGCTCAAGGAGCTTTATGACAAGCCAGGCGATCCGCTGTTTTGGATTCGATATGGCCAAGAGCTACTTGCTGATGCACGCGAGCAGCCACAGGCACGCTATGTCTTGGAGCGGGCCATTCGTCATCGCCCGTACGACGGTCGCGGGTATGCGTCTCTTGCTGATTTGCTATGGGATGTGGACCAACGCTCAGACGCGACCCAGCTATATCGCATCGCCGCGTGCTTAGACGACAAGGACGAGCGGCGCTCGCGAAGCTACTTTGCAGCGTCACGATATCTTCACAAGACCGACGAGGCGATCGACTTCTTGCGCGATCGATTCTCGCGGTTCGCTTCAAAGTCCGCCTGGCCAGCTCGAACACTGTGCGATGCGTATGAAACGCTGGAACAAACTCCAGCGGCAATCGCAACGATCGACTCGGCGCTGACCCTGCGGCGGGAAGACCCTGACTTGCTGTTGTTCGCCGCGGACTTCTTTGGCCGGTACAACCTTCTTGATCGCGCCGACAAATTGCTCGCCGATGCCAAGGAAGTATCGCATCGAGTCGCTTGGTTGCGGACAGCGGCGCATTTGGCCAGCTATCGCGGCGATCATCCGGCAGCTCTTGATACTTGGAAGCAGGTGCTTGCCGCCGAACCGCTGGCCAGGGACGCGCACGACGCAGTGGCCAGTATTTCCGCGATGCTGGATGGTCCGCAAGCGGCCATCGCTCATCTGCGATCGGCGGTAGAAAACAACCCAAAGAGCTATTCGTTGCGCGTTGCGTTGATCGAATGGTTGCGTAACGACGACTCGCCAGAGACCGGTGAAGCCGCTCTGCGAGATCTGATCGAACAACACCCGAGTGACGCGTGGGCCCGCCGCGAGTTGGCCATTACGCTCTGCCATCTCAAACAGTACGAAGCAGCGCAGGAACAAGCGGATGTTGCGTTCGCGCTCGAGCCAAGTTCGCCTATCGCCGGGTGGATTCTCGCCAGAATCGCTGAAGCTCAAGGGAACACCGAAGACGCCAAACAGCACTGTCGCGAGGCGATTCACCTGTCGGTGGATTATGATCCGGCGTTTTCGGCTTTGATAACACTTTGTGATTCCAAAGCAGAACGGGTCGAAGCGTTGCAATTCGTGCAAGAAGAATTGAAGCAACAAGTGACCTTCGGTGACGGATTGTTGCTGTTCCGCGAGTACGCACTGACAACGTACGACGACACTGAGCTGTTGGCAGTGCTGCGAGACGCTCGGGAGGCTCGACCGGACTTGTGGCACGCCTGGGACGCGCTCGTGAAACACTTGTCCGACATGCAACAGTTCGACGAGGCTCACTCGCTCGCAACCGAAGCCGTCGAGCGTTTTCCGCTCCTTCCGCGACTGTGGCTCGAACTCGCAATGGTTTGCCGCGCGAAGCAAGATCGTGAAGGCGAAGTTGCGGCGCTGACGCGAGCGTTGGAAATCAACTCGACTTGGAGCGACGCGCGTCGCCAGCTGTCCGAGGCCTACGAAGCGCTCGGCGAACAAGCAAAGGCCCGCGAGATCCTCGAATTGGCAATCGAACACGACCCGCGCGAAGTTCGCAATCGCGGCTTCCTGGCACTGCTGCTATGGAAGCTCGACGATCGAGACGGAGCGCTCGACCAACTTCGTGAAGCCGCTCGGATGGAACCGGGATACGAGTTCGCCTGGGGACAACTGCGAACCTGGAGCGACGAGTTAAGCGATCCGACGATTGTCACTGAACTCGCACGCGAACTGAGCCGCGAGCGACCAGACGAAGCTCGATCGTGGTTAATCCTCGCGGACGTTCTGACTCGCCCCGAAGATCGCGCTGAAGCGTTCGAGGCAATCGATCGTGCAATCGCGCTGAATCCTCGGAATGTTGATGCTTATACGACGAAGGCATACTACCTCACCGAAGAAGGGCGTTACGACGAAGCGATCGCTATCTGCCGACCCGAAATCTTCGGCGATGCAATTCCCGTCGCGTTGCGAGCACGTATCGCTGGTATCGAGGCCGAACGTGGAAACATCGATCAGGCAATCACCCTGATGCGTGAAGTGGTGGAAGTCGATGCGGATTACTACTGGGCTTGGAATCGTCTCGCAGCTTGGTATGAAGCGACCGAGCAACTCGATGCGTGGATCGAAGCAGCCGAGCAGCAGGCGCGCGTTGCGCCCCGCGATCCGGCAGCTTGGGGAACGCTCGGCGATGCGTTGCAGCAAAAGCCGGAGCGAGATCGGGCCAAGCAGTGCTTTCAGCGATCGATTGATGCCTTGGATGATTACGCCTACGGGGCGCTGTCATTGTTCGACATGCAAATCGAAGACGGCGAGTTCGATGCGGCGAATCAAACGTTGGAGCGAACTGCCGAGCATCTGCCGGTCGGTTACGCCGCGGCGAAACGCGTTTGTCTGTTTTGCAAACAACGCGACAGAAAGCAGGCGGACGAAGCATTTCTTACTCTTTGCGACGAGGCACTGGAAACCACCACTCCGATTCAAATCGCGATGGCTGGATACCAAGAGCAAGCCTGGGGACCGCGGGCGCTGGACATCATCGAAGACAAGGTCTTTGCCCAAGCGTCGGTCGCCGCGCCGGTGGCTGCTGCTTGGGTACAAATTGCGGACCAACTGAAAAAAATCGGCCGCTGTCGGTCTCGCTTGCAAGAGCTCCAAGACAAACCGGAACTCTGGACGGAAGCGACCGCTGAGTACATCACACTGCTCGGAAGACCAGACCGGTATTACGATTTGAAGGGATTCGCGTTTTGGCACAAGAAGCAGCTTCGCGAGCACGATCAGACGTGGTGGGCGGTTGGCAGTGCATATCTCGATGCGCTCCAACCGGCGCACGTAATCAGCTGGATGAAGGATTGGCAGGAACGTAACGCCGAGCCATATATGTACTTTCCGCTCGTCGTCGCTTTATGGCAGAAACGCCGTGCGACTCTAGCGGCCAACGTGTGTCGCCACGCTGTCCAGCGGGGAAATGACCACACCGTGTGCTTACACAACCTGTGGCTTGTGGCGGAGCATTTGGCGAAGGCTCGCATCGACGAAGCGTCGCAGTTGATCGTTCAACTCCATCGTTCCGAAATGAACGAGTATTATCAGGAGATGTACGATCTCCTCCATTTGGCATGTTCGCTGCTCGGTAGCGATAGCAACACGAGCTACTCAGAAGCGATTGCAAGTCTCAAATCGAATCAAAAGCGCAGACTAACGCAAACGGACCAGCTACAACGTAGACTATATCACTTCGTATGTTGGCGACTTGCGGAGAAGCACAAACGTCCGCTCGCGGCACTATGGTCTCGCGTGCTTACGTGGTCACTAATATAGATTCCCGACTTAGAGATGATTAGGAACAGATGATGCGAGTATTTCTAACCGTGGTTGCTCTCGTTCTAACGCTCTTCGCGAGAGGAACGCTGCAGGCCGGTGATTGGCCGATGTGGCGATACGACGCGGCGAGATCTAACGCTTCTCCTGATCCGTTGCCCGAGGAACTCCATCTGACGTGGACATTGGAGTTGCCGAAAACTCGCCCAGCCTGGCCGACGTCGCAGGCGAAGCTGCAATTTGATGCCGTTCATCAGCCGATCGTTGTTGGAGATCTGCTGATCCTCGGATCAACCGTGAACGATTCGATCACCGCGTATAAGACGGAGTCCGGCGAACAAGCGTGGCGGTTCTATACCGAAGGCCCAGTTCGATTTGCCCCTGTGGCCTCTCGCGATCGAATCTATGCGGCCAGCGACGATGGGTATCTGTATTGCATCAAAGCGAATGACGGCTCGCTGCTCTGGAAGATTCGTGGCGGACCAGAAGACAGTCGCATCGTTGGCAATGATCGACTGATATCGATGTGGCCGATTCGTGGCGGACCAGTGCTGATGGATGACACAGTTTATTTCACCGCCGGCATTTGGCCCTTCATGGGAATCTTCATTCATGCCGTGGATGCGGAGACTGGGAGTACAGAATGGATCAACAGCGAGACCGGCTCGCGCTGGGTCACTCATCCGCACGGCGCTCCGTCGTTCGGATCGATTGTTCCGCAAGGCTATCTCGCCGTGAACGGCGATCGATTATTTGTTCCTGGCGGTCGCTCGTTGCCGGGCATCTTCGATCGACACACTGGCAAGATGGAATACTTCGAGTTTGGTGGTAAAGGATCTGGCGGTTGGAGCGTCGTGGCCCACGATGATTTCTATGTTGTCGACAACGCGGCATTCGCGACGCAAGGCAACAAGTCACTAGGGTCTTTTCCCATTGACGCGGTCGCTGGTGAAACTGCCATCGGCAAGACGACGGGGCACGATATTAGCGGGGCAATCCACGTGTCCATATCGCCCGACAGAAAGGGCAAAGAAGCCCAGAAGATCGAGCTGAAGCCAACCAGTTCGTGGCCTGTATCCAGTCCGGATCTACCCGTTCTGATGGTCGCGGGCACGCGCGCTTACGCGGGGCGTGAAGCTCTCGTCGCGGCGTTCGATGTTGTCGCCGCCAGGAAGGCCAACAAACTGTTGCCACCCACGTGGAGCGCCGCCATCGACGGCACGCCGCGCAGCACGATCGCCGGTGACAACAAGTTGTTTGTCGTCTGTGATTCGCGAATTCAATGTTTCTCGGAATCCAAAACTCTCGCGCCGCGAATATTTCCTCCAGCGACCGCTGGCATGCCGCGCAAAGCCATCGCTGTCGTCGATGCAATCGTGGATCGTGCGCCATCGCCGGCTGGGTACGCACTCGTCCTTGGCGTCCGATCACCAGAGATCTCTGAACAGCTGGTCTCGCGAACCGAAATGCAAGTTATCGCCATCGCCTCCGATGAGACCAGCGTCGCGACATTACGTCGCCACTTGAGTTTGATCGGGACGTACGGTTCTCGAGTCGCTGCGATCAATCGCAAACTCTCGGACGTGACATTGCCGCCATACTTTGCAAATGTTGTTACTGGTGAAGTAACGGCAGCAGCCGGCTCGACGGAGCTCGCGGCACTCGTCCAAATCGCATTTCATAGTTTACGGCCTTACGGTGGCTTCGCCTGCTGGGAACTGACGTCGGCGCAGCACGACGCGGTCGCTGACATTGTCGCCGACAGGGATATTCCCAATGCAGAGCTTTCGCGCAACGGCGAGCTTACTTATTTGACACGCATCGGAGCGCTGCCCGGATCCGACAACTGGACGCACCAGTATGCCGATGCCGCGAATAGCGTTGTGTCGCGAGATTCGCTCGTGAAGACTCCGCTCGGGCTGCTGTGGTTTGGCGGACCGCCGAATGACAAAGTGCTGCCTCGCCACGGACATGGCCCATCGCCGCAAGTCGCAGGTGGGCGATTGGTAATCGAAGGAGCGGACATGCTGCGATGCGTCGATGTCTACACGGGCCGAATGCTTTGGGAAAAGGATTTGCCCGGGCTTGGAACTTACTACGACACGACAAAGCACTTCGCTGGTGCTGGCGAAATCGGTAGCAACTATGTGACGTTACCCGATGCAGTCTACGTCGTGTATCACGATGTGATCTTGCACATCGATTCAGTGACCGGCGAAACGCTTCGCACGATCAGGTTAGATGCCGATTCTGCTTCGCCAAATCCGACGTGGGGCTATCTTGCCGTCGAAGGTGACCGGTTGATTGCAACATCAAGCCCCGTTGCCGTCGACGACGAGAAGAGTGCAGCGAAAGCCGATCGCATCTCGGAACTACTTTCAGCCGCTCAATACTCATCGTCCAGCCGTCATCTCGTTGTCATGAATCGACACACCGGCAATGTACTCTGGACGCGAAATGCCGAATTCAGCTTCCGGCATAATGCGATTGCAGCCGCTGGCGAGCGAATCTACTGCATCGATAGCATGTCCGACGTCCAATTCCAGACGTTGCAGCGCCGTGGACTCAAACCGCCGACGAAGCCGCGTCTATTCGCGTTGAATGCCGCAACTGGAGAAGTCATTTGGTCAACGAACGAGGACGTTTTTGGGACGTTTCTCAACTATTCCCGCGAACACGACATCTTGCTTCAAGCGGGTAGCGCCTATCGTGACCGAGCCAAGGACGAAGCATCCGCCGGAATGGTCGCCTATCGTGGCCAAGACGGAAATGTTTTGTGGAAGGAGCTTTCGCAGAAGTATAGCGGACCTTGTTTGCTGTGGCGGGACAAAATCATCACCAACGGCGCAGGAGGTTTCGAGCTGGACTTGCTGACCGGCGAGACGACTGGCTGGAAATACAAACGGATGTATGGATGTAACACGGCGGTCGGCAGCGAACATCTCCTGACGTTCCGTAGCGGGGCAGCCGGCTTTTGTGATCTCGCGGGAGATAGTGGGACGGGAAACATCGGTGGCTTTCGTTCCAGTTGTACCGCGAATCTCATCGCGGCCGATGGTGTATTAAACGCGCCGGACTACACGCGAACGTGCGTTTGCGCCTATCAGAACCAATGCTCGCTCGCCTTGATTCACATGCCCGATGTTGAACAGTGGACGTTCAGCAATCTTGATGCATCGCCAAAGGAATTCGCTGTGAACCTTGGCGCTCCAGGCGATCATCGAGATCCCGGCGGCACGATGTGGTACGACCAACCGAGCATTGGTGGCCGCTCTCCAGATCTACCAATCAAGCTTTCTGGCGATTCCGTGCGCCCTCTGCTTCGTCACTCGTCACAAGTCGTTCCGTTGGGCGATGCGTTCGATTGGGTTGCATCGTCGGGCGTCGTAGGCATTGAGTCGATTGAACAGGACCTGGGCGTTGCTATCAAGCGTTCGTACACCGTCCGCCTCACATTCGCGGAGTTGGAGGATCGGGCTGTTGGCGAGCGCGTCTTTGACGTCTCGATCCAAGGCCAAAAGGTTCTCGAAGGATTCGATATCGCTTCCGAAACAGAAGGGGCGCTTCGTGGTATCGTGAAAGAGTTTACTGGCATTACAAGTGATTCGACGATCAGTGTCCATTTCCACAACGTTCGAGGCGAAGCTACACTATCCGGTCTTCAACTCATTCCGGAGTGACTTGTTCTCATGCCTAGCGTATTGCAACTAACCGACTTGCATCTATTGAGCGACCCTGCCGCGACGCTCAAGGATATCTGTACGCGAGACGAAGTCACGCGAGTCTTCGCCTATATCCGCGAAGGCGTTGCCGCGAGGCGGTGGAACTTCGACCAGATCGTCATCACCGGCGACTTGGCTCACGACGAACAGCGCGAGACCTACGAGGTCCTCCGCGAGATGTTGGGTGACTGGCTCCCTAATTGCAAATTAATGCTCGGGAATCACGACAGTCGTCCATTCATCCGTGAAGTGTTTCCTGAACTTGCGTCGAACGAGTTGGACTTCTTTACATTCAGTTGCCGCGTTGGCGAGTGGCAACTGATCGGGCTCGACTCGCACATCTCCGGCGAAGTCCCAGGCGAACTCGGCCAACGGCAGCTGGAGTGGCTCGCCGAAGAACTACGCTTGCACGTTGGGCAACCAACGGTCTTGTTCGTGCATCATCCGCCATTCGAAGTCGGCTCCGCATGGGTCGATGCACTTGGTTTGCGTGATGCGGCGTCGCTTCTGGAACTCGCGACGAACGCCCCTCAAGTCAAAGCCATCTGCGCCGGACACGTGCATCAAGATCGCCAAAAGAATATCGGCAACTTACAACTGTTCACGACGCCTTCCGCCGTCGTGCAGTTTGGCGTGAACTCAGAAGAGTTCAGCCTCGACTTCATCCCACCCGGTTTTCGAATCCTTCATCTCGAAGGCGACATCTTTCGCAGCGAAGTAGTTCGATTACCGTGATCACGGTTCCGCGAGTTAGCTCACTCGACAAACGCCGGTTGTGCCATACCGACGGCGTCGAGAATCCACGGAGTCCAGACGAGTGCAACTTGATCGACGCTCAGATCTGATTTGCGAGGTTTGATCCGTAACTCCTTTAGCTCCAAGGCGTCTTCCGTGAATCGCTCGCGAAGTTCTTCCGTCTCGCGAGTGAACTCTTCCTCCAGCGCAAGCAGTTTTTCTTTATGTGACTCGACTGTCTCCTTTGCCAGCGCCACGTCGCCTTTCTCCTTCGCAATTTTACCTGCGGAACGCATAGAAGTTGCGGCACGGCTTACGCTGGTAGCACTCATTAGCTTGCGACCACAAAATGCGCTAAGTAAAGTCGTTCCAAAGCTAACAAATGTTGAAACAGCCTGTTGCGTAACTTGGCTCTTTTGCTCTTCAACCGTCTGCTCGGCCTTGCGAATTCTTTCCTCCAACGACTTTAACTTCGGCGCGTATTTCTTCCGGAGCTTTTCGACGTCGAGATCCCGCTGTTCGCTGGCGGCCTGCTTTAGGCGAATGCGGAAGTCGCCTTCTGTCTCGCCAGCTTGCGACTTCAATTTCAGAATCGCACACTCGTACAACATCAACGAATGACTGCGATACAAGTAATTCTTGAGTGCCGTCTTCCAGCAAGCGTACTGCTTGGGCTTCGACAACTCGGATGGAAGGTCGCTGAAGGCTGCGTCGGCATCGGGATCTGTTTCGAAATCAAGATCGTCGTAGTTCATCAAAGTCGCTTCTTCCCAGATGTCTTCTGGCACGTCGCTGCTAATGACAGGCATTAACGTCACGGTTTCCCATTCATCGACGTCGGCGGTTGACTTTGAGAAGTGAACTCGCGCGAGCCCCAACACGGCCGGGCGATAGATCAATCGCTCGGCACCTTGCGGATTACGACGTGGAGCCACGAAGAGTTCTTCGATTCCCGGTGGTACGACTGGCCGCTGGCCTGGTGTCTCGGCAGTTGTGATCGACTCGCTGGCCGCGACGCCGCTTTCCAGTCGAGCTTGCTTCTTATCCGCCATCAACGTTTCGATCTGGCCACGCGACAAAGGCCCGCGCAAATACGATAGGGCCCAACGTGTTTGAAAGACGACGGGCGCGTCGTCGTGGACGTTGTTCATGATAAAGACGCGGTTGCCCAGACCCGCGAGCGTCGCTTCCATCTGAGCGCGATTGAACGTAGAACCCGCTTGCGCGGACGCACCTTCGAGTCCTTCGAGCACTCGCCCTTTATCCCGTTCGGTTTGCAGACGTCCTAAGAACCACGTGCCGGCATTGGACAGACCTTTGTAGTCAAGGTCGACGGGATTCTGAGTCGCCAAAACGACGCCGAGTCCAAAGGCTCGAGCCTGCTTCATCAGTGTCAACATCGGACGTTTGGACGGTGGGTTTGCCGTCGGTGGGAAGTAGCCGAACACTTCGTCCATGTAGAGCAACGCTCGTAAACTGGATGTTCCTGGCTGGCTGCGCATCCATCCGACAAGTTCGTTTAGGAGCGTCGTCACAAAGAACATTCGTTCCGTATCCGAAAGATGAGCGATCGAAATGATCGACATCCGCGGCTTGCCTTCGGTGGTATACATCAAACGCTGAATATCGAGCGGCTCGCCTTCCATCCAAGCGGCGAAGCCGGGCGAGCCGAGCAAATTGTTCAATTTCATCGCGAGTGCAAAGCGGTCTTTCGCGGGGAAGATCGTGTCGAGATCCATCACACCGATCTTGTGGAACGGTGGCGTTTGGATCTCGCGAATCAACCCCGCCATATCGAGACTCTTTCCCTCGCGCCAAGCGTGATCGAACACGTTGGAAAGAAGGATGTGCTCGCGGCTGCTGATCGGGTCGGCGTCGACGTTGAGCAACGCCAACAGGCCGGAGACAGCGGACATCACGCACTCGCGAAATGCATCTGCGTCGTTAATGACGGCTGCCGAAGGTGGCGAGAAACTTCGCAGAACCGTCAACGGCAGTCCCGCGTTGCTGCCCGGCGTGTAGATGCTCAGATCAGTTGATGACCGGAACTTGGCGATCCGCGACGCATCTTGCCCCCACGCGCCGAGTCCTTCGCGCCACAGATCGGAAACTTGCTTCGCATACTCATCGACGGTGCATCCCTTTCGTGTCGCTTCACCACTATCGATCCAAGGCTTGAACTGTTCTGGCTCAAGATCAGAAAGGTGAGCAGCAAATTCCCAATATCCCCCTTTGGGTCGATGCATATCGCCGGAATGCCGTCGATCGCCGCCTCTTCGAGTAGACTTAAGCAAAGGCCTGTCTTACCACTGCCGGTCATGCCCACGCAAACGGCGTGAGTCGTTAGGTCTTTTGAGTCATATAACAACAAATCGTCGCGCAACTCGCCAGCCTTCATATCGAACATTTTGCCGAGATAGAAAGCGCCCAGTTTCTCGTAATCTCGCATGGCGATAGACTCTCCCCAGACTTCTGATATAAGAACATGCTTCAGTCTAAGTTCTCGTCAATTCCGTACAAGCGTGTCGCGTCACGCAACATTTCGCTCTCCATTCATATCGTCCATTTCTCTCGGAGCCTCCTATGGACTCGCCTTCTATCGATCCTCCCGTCCCTAGCGATGCCCGCGCCCAACCGCGTCGCCTGAGTCCACTGCTTCTCGGTGGAGCCACGGCTATTGGGCTCGCCATCGTCGCCATCGTTGTCGTTGATCGGCGGATCGATGCACTCCCGAAAAGTCACGCTGCCGATGAATTCCGCATCGGTTTGAACGCGCCGTTCATCACAACCGCCGATGTGATCGTCGATAAGATGGTAGAGGTCGCGAAGATTTCGTCGGACGACGTCGTGTACGATCTTGGATGCGGCGACGGTCGTCTCGTGATCACGGCTGCTCTCAAGTATGGGTGCCACGGCGTTGGAATTGACATCGAACCAGAGCGAGTTGCTGAAGCGAAGGCCAACGTCAAGTTGCACGGCGTCGAGGACCTCGTTGAGATTCGTGAGCAAGATGTTTTCATGGTCGATCTGAGCGAAACCGATGTCGTCTTGATGTACTTGCTGCCCTGGATGACCAAGCGACTTGTTCCTCGTTTCCAAGAGATGCCACCTGGATCGAGAATTGTCTCGCACGACTTTGGCATCGGAGATATTAAGTACATCGAACCAGACAGCACCTATCACGTGCCTCTCGAAGACAAGAGCGAGACACATCTCGTCCACCGTTGGACCGTGCCCCTCGACGTCCCACCACCAACGACGGAATGACCGTCCAATTCCAATCGCCTCACGATCCCAACCCGAAGGGATCGTCATCACTCGGCTCGACTTCGACCGGCTCACTTGACGACGCGTCGTGTGACGGAACGAAGAACTCATTCTGCGGCGGCGTAGCCTTTTGGAGTTGAGATTCGCTTTCTCGCAACTGAATATACGAGCCCGTCATCATGCGATCTTCTTTGCCCAAGCCAGCTTCTATCATGATTGCCGAGCCAGCGAGCAATTGTTTTTCCTTCACGTTGATTGCATGGCAACGAGTTTGACACAAGCCGCAGCCAACACACTTGTCGGCGAGTACGACAGGGGCGACGAAACCAGATCCTTCGACAGGGATGCCACTGTTATCAACTTCGGTATGAACATTAACGAACTCGATTGCTTCGTAGCCAGCGGCATTGCATTCGTCGACGCACAACTGACATGCTTCTCGATTTGCAAACGGCAGGCATGTGGTTTCATTGACGATTGCGAGTCCCATGCGCGCGACCTTTTTCTCTTCAAGCGGCAGCGCGCGTATCGCTCCTGTTGGGCAGACCTGACCGCAGGCGTTGCAACTCGATTCGCAACCTGCCCAGTCTGCATTCACTAGTGGCGTCCATAGCCCTTCCAGCCCCTGCTGAAAGCCTTCGACTTGCAGCACGTTGTTCGGACATGCTTTGAAACACTCGCCACAGCGAATACACATCTCCAAGAATTGTTGCTCCGGGACACTTCCCGGCGGACGAACTGGACGGAAAGACGTCGGATCGTCGAGCCTCGCCCCGAACGAACGTGTGGCAACAGCAACGCCCGTACCGCCAACAATCGCAGCGGCCCCGCCAGCCGCAAGCGAGAGAAAGCCGCGGCGGCCGAGCGATGTCTCGTGAGTTGGCGGATCGTTCTCGATCTTTAACTCGACCAAATTCCAACGCTCGACAAACTTAATCGCATGGGTCGGACAGACACCGCCGCAAGTTTGGCAAAGCGTGCAATCGGTCGTGCGAGTGGTGAAGTCAGGCTTGATCGCGTCGAACGGGCAGATCTCGACGCACTTGTTGCAATTGATGCAGGTCGATTCTACCTTCCGCTCCGTGACTCGAAACAAGCTGCCGAGAGAGAAGACTGCGCCACTGGGACAAACATACTTGCACCAGAAACGCGGCTGTAAGAATCCGAGGCAGAGGACAACCGCGAAGAGAAGAAGCGAGAAAACATGCCCGCTATGGATCTCAGGTACGAGATGCCAACCGCGCGACATACCGCTCTGAAGTGGGTCGCCTACAAACAGCATTCCACGAGTTATCACAGGAATCGCCGCTACGTAACCGGAAACCAACACACCAAACATCGCAGCGACAAGCGTACCAATTAGTAGATAGTACTTGATGTGAACCCACCAACCGTCGTCCGCGACACGGAAACGCTTCGCACGTCCCGCAAGACTCCAATCGAACAGATCAATCAACGTGCCAAGTGGGCACAAGTACCCACAGAAGCCACGCGGTATCAGAACGCAAACGACCAGAATGATTGCCGCACTCGTCAGCGACCACACCCAACTTCGCGATGCGATGGCCGTCGACAAGCTCACCAGCGGGTCGATCGCAAGAAACAGTTCGGCGGAAACAAACTCTTTTCTCTGAAGATCGTCGGCATAGTGCGAGGGCCATCGATTCGGCTCAGTCTCGCACAGCGACCACGTATCGCGAGCGAGGAGCAATTGGTCGAACGCTTCGGGCGACATAACGTCAACCGGACGAAGCGACACGCCGCTTGCGTCAGAATCCGCAATTTCGAAAGCGCCAACGTAGGCAGCGCTCGCAGCGCTGCCGGTCACATGCACGACCTGCTCATCACGTTCGATCCAAGCGGGCCGCTCCGGTGCTTCAAAGCGAAACGTCCCTGCTTCTTGTTCAACTTCGATAAATCTCCAGCCTTCCGACGTCTGGCCATCCACGACGGGCCGTGCGCTATACGGCCAACAGACGTAGAAAAACAGGACCAAAAACGCCAGGAAACAGACCGCCTGAACAAGTCGGCGTATCGGCGACGACAAGACTGAAGGGCCGATGCGTTTGAAGAGCTTCCGAATCCGTCCCGGCTTTCCCGTAACTCGGTCAGCGAACCAAGAACGCGGCAGGGCGATCAGCGCCCAGCGCATCATCAACGACGGTGGCGCAAGCGACTCACTTTTCTTCTTCTTACGGAGAAATGGTAAGAACCAATTGAGTCGCATGGTGGACGAGGCCCCAGTCAGTTAGCGCTGCGCGTCGGCCTTACGTGCTTCTTCCACGAGCGATTCAAATAATTCGACGTACTGAGCGTGCACGCCGGCGAGGTGCGTCCGAATACCGCTGATCTTATCAGGGTTCGCGCGGATAATTTCCACGACATCTGCCTTATCCTTGAATCTCGCCGCCGCAAGTTTCAATTCCACCAGGGTGTTAATTCCCACGTACGTTAACGCACCGGATACAGCACCGAGTTGTTGTGGTGACGGAATCATCGTCGGCGCTAGATCCGGCAACATACCTGGACGTTCGCCTTCGGGCAGAATGTCGACCTGAACATCAGTCTCTTTATGCAGCAGCTTGGGCCAACGTCCCGGCCCACTCGTCAGCACCTGAAACCCACTGACAGAAGCCACCTGCAAGAACTCTTCGATACGATCCGAGGGAAGTAGAATATCGATGTCTTGGGTCACGCGATTGACGAAGCCATGCCGCCAAACTGCCCAACCGCCGCCAACAACAGCTTCGCATTCAGTCGCCTGCAAAACGCGGTCGATGGCATGAACCACACGACCGTAGCGTCCTGGTAACTCTTGCGGTGTAAGCATAGATTCCCTTCCGACAAGCAAGGCGTCGGCGAGCGCAAGTTGTTCGACCAGGATATCGGCTGTGATGGGACGCATTGAACAGATGTGGGTAAAACGATCGTTATTAACATGCACAGAACATCAGTTCATCATAGGCAACAATTCGTGGCGCGGGCAACAGTATCCTCAGATCAGTTACCCGTAGCAAGCGCCTTCGCAGTCGCATTGACGATCGCTTGCGAAGTAATCGTTGCGCGACTCGTCGCGTCGATTTCGTTGACCGATTGCTTCTTGATGATCTGATTCGGTGTGTCGGTCAAGGCCGCATAGAACTGCTTCTCGCGATGCTTGGTGATCTTCACCTGTTCAATTCGATGGGCGACGACACGGACTTCGACGTCTAGCGCACCGTTGTAAGCGACGCTCGACGCTCGGTAGGTTCCGTCGGCGACTTTTGACACGTCAGCTTTCTCAGACAACTCAATTGCTTCGATACTGTCTTTCGCTCGCCCGCGATATCGCTTGCTGTAGTCCTCGTTTCGGGCCTGCGGAGCGTCGATGACCTTTTGGTAATAATCGATCGCTTCCTCGTGACGATTTACCAATCGACATGCGTCGCCCGCAAGCAGGTACGCCTCGTGAGGTCGATTCATCTTTGCGAAAGCGCCAGCGAGCCGTAGCGCTCGATCGGTTTGGCCCAATTCGCCCAGCAACTTGATCGCGTTGGATGGCAAACTGCGTGCGTCCAATACTTCGGTCGCCATTTGCTTGTTTCCCATGCGCCAATAGCATTCAGCCAAATGGATACTCTGCGGTTCGGGAGTCTTCACTTTGGCTTGCCGTAGCCAAAAGGCGGCTCGCGGATAATCTTGAAACAGCTCGAAGTACATCTCGCCGAGAACATTCATGTCACGCTGCAAGAGAGTCGGTTGAGCCTGGTGCAGGGTCATGATGTGGTGTACTAACCGCACGCCTGACTGCCAGCGGCCAGGGTTAGGATTGATCACACCCCACTTATATTGACCGACATTCTTGCTTTCATCCCAACCTTTGCCCTCCGGCTTTAAAGGCCAGTCGATTTCCAGCGTCTTGGGGTAATCCAGCGGTGCTTGATCGAACCAATCGGGAGCCGTCCGACCGACGGTATCGATTAGCTCCAATACCTGTGCCTTGGTGCGTAGGACCGTCGAACCTGATTCGCTGTTGGCCGCTGCACCTTCGCTCATCGGAGTAAGGACATAACGCTTACCCTTCATCGTGACGGCATGAATTTTGTCGAAGGTATAAGTTCTCACCAACCTGCGACCGCCTAGCTGAATCTCGAAGTCGAACTCCTTCTTCTCTTTGCGAATTTGCTTCATTGATCCGGTCGCCTTTGCGCCGTTAAGAAACTCGACGAGATCGGCAGCGAAGAGCGGTACCGGAGCAAAACAAACGATGAAGCAAAAGCAAACGTTGAACATCGAACGTCCAACGTCGAACTTCGACTGAAGTAAGGAGGCAGTACAGCGCGTGCTTACTGGGTCGGGCATGTCGTTGCCTCTCACGCTTGGATGCTTGGGAAACCGGCTGTTGCAACGGAACGACCGTCCTTCAGCACCAACAACGCATCAGCTCCGGGTGTTTGTTCGACAAGCTTCGTTCCTCGCTCAGCTCCCATCACGAACACTGCGGTGGACAGAGCATCCGCTTCCAGTGCAGTGTTCGCGGCGATCGAGACGCTCGATAAGTCGCTCGGCGAGCGGCCTGTCCGAGGATCAAGCAGGTGGTGATGACGGTGATCGTCGCTGAACCTTGTTGCATAATCACCCGATGTTGCCAAGCATCGCCCTTTCAACTCGGCGACAGAAATGTATGCATCGCGATCACGCGGGTGTTGAATGCCGATACTCCATGGGTCACCGGTTTCTTTCGCTCCCAACGCTCCTAATTCGCCGGTGTCGATCAATGCATTGTTGACTCCGTGTTCTCGCAGCACATCCGCCACGCGATCCGCGGCAAAGCCTTGAGCGATTCCATTTAACGTGATCGCGGAACGCTCACCGTCAAGACGAATCTGAGCTTGTTCGATGTGCAATTGCTTCCAGTTAACATCATGTCGAGCTGACTCGATGTCCTCATCTGAAGGGAGCTGTTCCAGACGCTGCGCCGTCGCATAGAGATCCCACAGCGGTTGAACCGTCACGTCAAACGCCCCGTCGCTCCGGCTAGACATTGCCAGTGCCGCACGAAGGACGTCAACAAAATACGGATGCGGATCATCGACCACGCCATTACGATTCAGCCGAGACAACTGGCTGTGCGCGCGATAGATGCTCATCACCTCCTCAATCACTTCTATTTCGTTGAAGGCCGCATCGATCGCCGCTTCGCCAGCCGCCCTGTCGTGATGCAAGAGAGTGATTGACACATCGGACCCCAACGCCCATGACGTGCGACTGAGACGATGTACTTCACGGCTTGAGGTCGAAGACGTATCTTGCTCGCGACCAAGGCGTAGAGCGGCGACGACACCAGCCGAAGTACCGACCCCCGCCATAAAACAGACAAACCGGCGACGAGAGATTTGTCGCATTGATAATTCCTTGTTGACTTGTCCACGTAACCCAATCATTTCTGAGTGCCATGTTACCTGCAATTCATCCGCAGGTTAAGCAATTACGCGTGAACTGCTGAAACTGGCGAACAAGCCACAAAATGTCCGAATAGGATCCTAATTGCCAGTCTGCTATACTCAGGGCTTGATTCAATCGTTTCGACCGATGTTCGGAGGTGTATAAATGCTAACGATCCAAGGCCCCACTCACTCAAGCGCGGCATTCTGCGATCGCGTATCGAGACGAGACCTATTGAAAATCGGGTCACTCGGTGTCGCCGGGTTGACGCTGCCTCGCCTGTTGCGTTCTGAAGCAGCAGCTGGCATTAAGAATTCAAACAAATCAGTGATCATGATCTACTTGGTCGGCGGACCGCCGCATCAAGACATGTTCGATCTCAAACCAAATGCTCCCGTTGAAGTGGCGGGACCGTGGCGGCCAATCGAAACCAACGTGCCAGGGATCGAGATCTGCGAAGCATTTCCAATGCTCGCCCGCATCATGGACAAACTCGTTCCGATTCGTTCCATCGTCGGGTCACAGTCAGGGCATGACGCGGTACAAGTCTTCAACGGTTTCGATCCGAAGAAGCCAAAGCCTGCCGGGGGCTGGCCCCAATTCGGATCATCGGTCGCTAAAGTACAAGGCGCGACCGGCGCGGCGGCTCCTCCGTTCGTGAGCCTTTGTTATCCATGTACACACGGCCCCTACAATGAGCCTGGGTCCGGATTTCTAGGCACGTCTTACTCGCCATTCCGCCCGATGGGTCCAACCCGAGAGGATATGGTGCTGAACGGTGTGACACTGGACCGACTTGGAGATCGACAGCAGCTACTAAAAAGTGTCGACCGGCTAAAACGCGACGTCGACAACACGACAACGCTTGAAGGAATTGACACGTTCACGTCGCAGGCGATCGACATGCTGACATCGTCGAAGTTGGCGGACGCGCTAGACCTATCAAAAGAAGATCCTAAGATTGTCGAGCGTTATGGAACGGGCGACCCAACGAAGTTTATGGACGGGAACGGTGCACCACGCGTTCCGCAAAGTTTACTCGCAGCTCGACGACTGATCGAAGCCGGCGCTCGGGTTGTGACATTGAACTACAGCAAGTGGGATTGGCACGGAGGCGCGAACAATTCGATCTTCAAACGCGAAGCCGAAGATTTTCCTCCGTTCGACAAGTGCGTTAGCGCGTTGGTCGAAGACTTGCACGAACGCGGGCTCGACAAAGACTGCACTGTGATCATCTGGGGCGAGTTCGGTCGTACTCCAAAGATCAGCGCTCAAGTCGGTCGCGATCACTGGCCTCGCGTGAATTGTGCCTTGATGGCCGGCGGAGGGATGAAGACCGGGCAAGTGATCGGCGCAACGGGTCGCCTTGGCGGCGAAGCGGTTGACCGCGCGGTCACCTTTCCTGAGATCTATGCGACGCTCTATCGCAACCTTGGGATCGATGCGAATCTAGCCACGATTCCGGATCTTGGTGGGCGACCGCAGTATCTGGTCGAAGGTCAGCCACAACCGCTTTCCGAGTTAGTGTGATCCACTCGTGACTCCTGTCGAACTCAACGATCTTGATCGGCGCATCTGGGCCGAAGAGCTTGCGGACTTTGTCCCCGCAAGAGTTTTCGACGTCCACACGCACATCTATCGCTTTGCGTTTTACACGGCAGCGAATAAAGAACAGAGTTCGTATCGTCAGTTCGTCAGCAAGCCGTTCGAGGAGGCGAGTTGGCAATTACTCGATGAATGCGATCAGTTGTTGATGCCAGGTCGACAGGTCTCGCGACTCGCATTCCCGTTTCCATTTGCCGAACATTGCGACTTCGACGCCTCGAACCAATTCGTCGCCGCACAAACCGCTGGCGACTCGGTCTCCGGATCGCTCATGTTGGTTCGCCCCGAGATGACCGCAGACCAAATCGTGAACGCGGTACGGCAGTACGGATTCCTCGGCCTCAAGCCCTATCGCTTCTACTCCTCAACCGGCGACTCGGTCAATTGTCGTATCACCGACTTCCTACCGGAACACCAAATCGAAGTCGCACACGAGTTGGGGCTATTGATCATGATGCATCTTTCGCGGGCCGATGCGATCGGTGACGAACAAAATCTTGCGGATCTAGAACACCTAACGGCAACCTATCCGCGGGCGAACTGGATACTAGCCCATTGCGCTCGCAGCTATGCCGCCTGGCCGATCGAACGCGCGGGGAAGCGTTTATCCGAGCTGCCGAATGTATGGTTTGATACGTCATCGGTCTGCGAGTCGGATGCGATCGAAGCCTTAGTCCGATCGGTCGGTGCCGAGCGAGTCATGTATGGCAGCGACGATGTGCCGGTGGGCGTCCTGCGCGGTAAGTACATTGCGTTTGGTTATGGCTGGGCTTACTTGTCGCCGACCAACCACCAATTGAACCTTACACATTGCGATCCTCGCATGACGTTCACTCGCTACGAGCAGCTTCGAGCCATGCGACAAGCTGCTATTCGTACGGGCCTATCCGAAACACAGATCGCCGCGATGTTCTGCACCACGGCTACGGAGCTAGTGACGAGCACGCGTGCAGCGCTTCCATCTTAGCGAGACCCGCACTAGATACAGGTAAATGCTGACGACACGGGTCGTCCATCCAACTGCTGCGTCGGTCGAGGTTTGCCGTAAAAGTAGCCTTGCCCGAACTTGAACCCAATTTCACAGCAGACGTTGTGTTCGGACTCGGTCTCGACGCCCTCAGCAAGGGCCGCGCTCCCAAAATCGCGTACCATCGCGACGAGCATCCGGAGCAATTGACGCTGCCGTGGCGATGCCAGATGAATGTCGCGGATCATATGCATATCGAATTTGACATACTCGGGGCTGACGTTTGCAAGCTGGAGCAGACGCGTCTCACCTGCTCCGAAATCATCGTAAGCCAACGTCATATCGAGTTCGGTCAATCGCTGTCGCAACGTCTGCATCATGGCGACGTCCGTAACAGCCGCTTCGTGAACTTCCAGAGTGATGTCTTGATTTGGATGTTGCTTGCGAAGTTGGCCAAGCGATTCCAACAAGCCACAAGTTACCAGTTCGATGGGATGCGTATTCAGAAACAGATTCGGTCGTCCATCAATTGTTTCACCATCGCGCATACCGACGCAACGCAAAAGTTCGCTCAACTCACCCTCCTGGTTCAATTGAGAGGCCGCCAAGAACATGTCCTTGGGAGTTTCCAATCCGCAATGGCGGCTGCGGCCTAGAACTTCGTACCCAATCACATCGAGACTAGGGAGAGCCACAATCGGTTGAAAGTGTGGAATGACACTCCGAAGCTGCATCAATCGGTCGAATTGCACGAGCGACAACGCTTCGTCATAGGTCGATGTGGGGACTGTTTCGCTGTTCCGCCCGAGTTCCGCTTCGACGCGACCAACGCGAAATGCGACATCCGCGAACTGGACGAGGTCGCCTCGTTCGAGCTGCATCTCGCCAGTTACTGGAGTCCCATTAACGTAACTGCCGTTCGTGCTGTTCAAATCTCGCAACCAGAGTTCACCGTCTCGCTCGAACACTTCTGCGTGCAGACTCGAAATCGTTGGGCGGTTGATGCGTAGTGCGACGTCACCGCATCGCCCGACTCGCACGAGCGATTCCGTCACGTCGACCACCTCGACGGGGCCGGTCAGATCCGGGCGACCCTGTAAAGTCCAGCGGATGGTTGGGTTTGCGAGCTGGATGCTCATAGAATGCCCTTATTGTACCGTCACTTATGGTCTGATCGCACCGGTTGTAGGACTCGATTGGCTACGACCGAACGCTCACCGCACAAACAAGCTTAGCATGCAAACTGAACAAACGGATTGCTCACCAACATCCAGGTCACCGCCGCCAGTCTCACGTCAGTCCGAACTGCTTCGACCAAAGATAAAGCCAACAAGCGCCAAGACGACTGCCAAAGACGCACTCGTTGCATGCGCACCACCTAGTGCAGCGATGCCCGGCACTCCCAACGCCGGCCCAAACATTGCAGTCGTCGCAGCCGGAAATAGAAAAAGCGTCATGCGCCATCCGCGAAAGAGCGCGCTGGCAAGTAACAATCCGCCGGCAAGACCGGCGTTCAAACTGTTAAAGAAACGTCCGATGATCGGAATCTTTAGCGCCACGGTTTGCTGAACGTCGAGCTTCACTTCACCAAGATCGTCGAGTTGCCGATTTTCTAACGCCTGGGCGGCCGCATCGCGGAGTTGAATGCCGGACACGACGTCATTCTGTTGCATCCACAACACACAACCGATCGTCAAACAAGCTCCGAGCAGGAACCTAACGCGCGGGCCAAAGAAGTAGTTCAACCAGCCGTTAATTGTGTCACGGAGCAGGATGCGTGAAGGCTCCTTGCCGCCACGAGCTTCGGCGAGCATCGCCTTAATCCTTGCTCGTTTCGCTGCTGCCGCCACGACGGGATCGCTTCCGCGTTCTTCAGGACGAATGTGAGCCGATGCGGCGGATTGTTCGACCATCGCGGCCGCCAAGCGTCGAGCCTGAGCCTGTGCCTCGGCCGCCGAAACACCCTGTGCTTGTAAACCTTCTTGCTCCACTTGCGCTAAATGCTCACGTGCTATTTTCGATTGGTGAGACTTGAGACGAGCGTCAAGCCTATTCAACAAGGGCTCGCGCCACGCGCGAAAGCGTTTTCCAACTCGAATACCTTCTTGTTGGCGAAACATTCGAGCCTCGAGTTTTTCCTCGAAACCAAACAAGGACTCAAAGTACTCTTCCCACGAATCGCCACTGAATCGAGCGACAAATTCGCGCAGCGACAGTTCGTCGACACCTTCGACTCGCAGTTTCTTGAGCAGCGTTTCGACAGGCTCGATCGCAACGTTGCGTTCAGTTGTCACTTTCTGATCAACGACCAAGTGAAAGAGAATACCTACGACTATGCCGATTATGATCGCGGTGCCGCATATCCACAGCCATCCCAGGACAAACAAGATGGCTGCCACCAGCAGCACCGAGAACACTCCGGTCAGACGATCGCTCCACGAACTTTGAAAAGCGAATTGGCGTATCTTCTCGAAGAGATAAGTTTGCTGACGGCTACCGCTCGTGACAAAGTAGGAGTTGATTGTGGAAACGAGCAACGCAGAAAATCCGACGGCGGCGGCAAGACTAAATGGGAGGCTCGCAATGCTAAGTAGAAGACAAATCGCGACGAACGCTAACGCTCCCAATCCGCGAGCCCGCGCCGCGAGAGAGCCGTTGAACTGAGCGATACTTGTTTCAAGCGCTACGACTTGTTGTTCGGTCGGCTTGAATCCTCCCTGCCCCATGCCCAGAAATTGCTCCAAGTCAGCAACTAGTTCGCCCGCGCTCGCATAGCGTTCATCGGGGGATTTCGCCACCATTCGCATCACGATGTCCGATAGCTCAGCGGGCACTTTATCCACTACTAGCTCGGGACGAACCATCGCTTCGACACGATGCTTGGAGATCACTTCCATGACCGTATCACCCGCGAACGGTGGGCGTCCCGTGAGTAGCGAATACAATGTGCATCCCAGCGAATAGATGTCGGCGCGATGATCCACTTTCGATGCGTTCTTGGCTTGCTCCGGAGCCATGTAATTCGGCGTGCCGATGACGGCATTTCGCATCGTGACGTTGGATCGAGATGCCGCCAGCGACGACGCGTCCGGAGCGTCGAGGTCCGCCAAGTCCAGTTGCTCCGAATCCAGATCAGGCGTCTTCACCAATCCGAGATCCGCGACCTTCACGACACCTTGCTCGTTCAGCATCAAGTTTGCCGGTTTCACATCGCGATGGACCATGCCGTGATTGTGAGCAAACTCGAGTCCGCGAGTGGCTTGCAGGAGGTAGCCCACCGCCACCTTTGGATCCATCGGCCCCTGGTCTTCCGAGAGTTCGGCGAGCGACTGCCCACGAACGTACTCCATGCTGAAGAAGTTCGTTTGCCCATCCGTGCCGAGATCATAGATCTGTACGACATTGTGATGTGTGAGCTGAGCCGCAGCGTACGCTTCACGCGTGAAGCGCGCAAGAAACGTTGGATCCGTTGCAAATCGCTGCTGAATTACCTTTAACGCGACAAGCCGATCAAGCGAAAGTTGCTTCGCGAGGTAAACGGCTCCCATGGCGCCTCGGCCCAACTCTTGGACGATTCGGTAACCACCTAGACGTTCGGGTGCCATTGACCGATGGGCCGGAACGGTCTCTTCAAACGCAGTCGCCTCGTTTCCAGTTGGCTCGCCTTTGGGCAGCGCATCCCCAACGGTCGGCTGTTCGCTGAAGGAATCGACCGACGCAAGTTCCCCGGTTGAGACGACAGTCGCATCAAGGTTGGTGACTGTCTTTTCCACTGTAGGTTGCGATTGTACAGCAAGCGGCTGGTCTGACGGAGGAAGTCGCACGATCGGCTCCGCGCTGCCATCGTGCGATACCTCCAATTCAAAGCGTTGTTGACACTTTGAACACTTCGGCTTGTAGTTGCCGGGCTTCGCTTCGCGCAGCTTCGAGCGATGCCCACAATGTGGACAGACGACGACCATGGTACAGAGTCCTCTCTCGGCGAGCGGCAAGCCAAGAGCAGAGTGACCAAGTTTGGTCGACGAAAAGAAATGAAAACGAATCAGACCGAATGCAATCGACCCTGTACTCGCACGGCATCGCTTCCGATGACTCTACCGGTGATATGCAGTCACTGTCAAGAAATTGAGCGCCAGTGGCCTCTCATCGACAATGCGATATGATGCTTAGATAACCTCCGCGACACAGGACCCTCGCAGTGAACACGCCGAAGCAAGCAACGCCCTTCGACCCGACCATCGACGCTTCGCCGTCCGATGTCCTCAATCCGCCAAAGCCTAAACATGCAGTTGCTTTGGTCGAGGGGAGCACTCCCGAGCTTTCTGCGGAAACGAACGATTTGCTGCGGGATCGATTACGACTTGCATCGTTGTTACTTTTTGCCGGATTTTTGGCCTTCTTCGTTAAGAACATGTTTACTCTCAGCGACAACGAGACGATGTTCGATTGGATTCTCTTTGTCGACCACGCCGCGATCACGGTTATAACGGGAATGGTTGGGATTCGATTGTGTACGGATTGTCCCGCGATGCAACGACACCTCCGGCTCGCTGAGGTGATGGTTTTCGGCGGCTCGGCCGTGTTCTTCTTTCTGGTCAGCTGTGTCTTGCTCGCGGAAACGGCTTCAGAAGGCTACGTTCGGTCCATCGCGCCAATCTGGTTGATCCTGATATTTACTTATGCCTTGTTCGTTCCTAATACGTGGTGGCGAGCCGCATTAGTGATCGGTTCGATGGCGACCGCACCAATTCTGTTGGTGATCGGATTCTGGTTTATGTCGCCAGAGATCCTTCGCGAGAACCGCCATTTTCGAGCCTACCCGATCGAAGTATCGATGCTGATGACGCTGTGCGCCACAATCGCCGTGTGGGGCGTGCATACGATTGGAACTTTGCGACGCGTCGCCTTCGAAGCGAAACAACTGGGCCAGTATCGCCTGAAGCAGCAGATCGGCCAGGGTGGGATGGGGGAAGTGTATCTGGCCGAGCACGTACTGCTTAAACGACCGTGCGCGATCAAGTTGATTCGACCTGAGAAGGCGGGCGATGCGAAGTCATTGGCTCGCTTCGAGCGCGAAGTCAAAGCGACTGCGAAGCTGACGCACTGGAACACGGTTGAGATCTTCGATTACGGTCGAGCCGATGACGGAACATTCTATTACGTCATGGAGTATCTTCCGGGCTTAAACCTAGGTCAACTCGTCGAGATGCATGGCGCACTGCCGCCCGAGCGAGTCATTCACTTGATGATGCAAACTTGCGAAGCGCTCGGCGAAGCCCATCACAAGAACTTGATCCACCGAGATATCAAACCAGGCAACATCTTTGCTGCAAACCGTGGTGGCGTGTACGACGTCACGAAGCTGCTCGACTTTGGGCTAGCGAAACCATTGGTCGAATTGGATGATTCGGGACTAACGCAAGATGGATCGATTACTGGCTCGCCGCTGTTTATGTCGCCAGAACAAGCGTCCGGAGACGGCCAGCCCGACGCTCGCAGCGACATCTATTCACTTGGTGCTGTTGCGTACTATTTGCTCGCGGGAGAACCTCCTTTCGGTGGGACAAACGCAATGAAAGTGATGGTCGCGCACATTAGCAAAGAGCCAACTCCGCTCATCGAACGAAACGCTTCGGTCCCAGAAGACTTAAGCGATATCGTAATGCGGTGCCTGTTGAAAGAGCCCCAAGATCGATTCCAAAACGCAGAGAGCTTGCGAGAAGCATTGGCCGATTGCCAGGACGCCGGCAATTGGACTCGCGAACACGCGCGTTTGTGGTGGGAGAGCTTCGGTTGTCCCAATAAGAAAGCTCTGGATCAGGAAGTCTTCGCGACGAGCGGTATGTAGGAAATCCGAAGATTTGCTACCTGCTCGTTTAACTCAGATTCACTCCGGTTTCGATACAGCGAGGCGTGTTCACATTCACGCAATGATCTGCTCGATCGGCTGGCCAAAATCGATCTCAAGCCGTTTGTGCCCGGGAACTTCAAGACGACGCGCGTCGAGACCGAGCAACTGCATGATCGTGGCGTGGACATCGGTGACATAGTGAGGATGTTCATCGGCGTGAAAGCCGATCTCGTCGGTCGCTCCGTGTGTGATACCGCCTTTTAAGCCGCCGCCCGCCATCCAAATCGAAAAACCGTACGGGTGATGATCACGACCGTTGCCGCTTTGCGAACCGGGCGTGCGACCGAACTCAGTGGCGAATACGACGATCGTTTCGTTCAGCAAACCACGCTGCTTCAAATCCTTTAGCAATCCAGCGACCGGCTTGTCCACCTGGCCAGCGAGATTGGTGTGATTCGACTTTAAATTTGAATGCGCGTCCCAAGCACCCGCCGCGCCGTCGCCGTGCATGATCTGAATGAAGCGAACTCCCTTCTCGACGAATCGACGAGCGGCTAACAGCTGCATCCCGAACGGCTTCGTCTTCGCATCGTCGAACCCGTACAAGTCTTGCGTCGTTTTTGTCTCGTCGTCAAAGTTAATGACGCTGGGAACGGCAGCCTGCATGCGGAAGGCGAGTTCATAGGATTTGATGCGAGCGCGCATCGCTTCATCGTCTGGATACTTTGCTTCGTTCAATCGGTTCAGCCGATTGATCAGATCGAACTCGATCTTTTGTTCGTCGGCAGAAAGATCGATTTCGGGCTTGGCGTATGGCAGAGGATCGTTCGGATCGACTTTCAGGGGAACGGCATCGTTGGCTGGGCCGAGGTAGTGGCCATCGCGCGTGTCAAAGAAGCGAGGGCCCATCGTGATGAACTGAGGCAGGTTGTCGTTCAGCGTTCCGAGCCCGTACTTTACCCACGCACCAATCGTCGGGTAACGGCCATCGAGCATGTGGCGACCGGAATGAAACTGAACTTGAGCGCCATGATTATCATCGGTGGTCCACATCGAGCGAACGACCGAGATGTCGTCGACACAAGATCCAATGTGCGGGAACCAGTCGCTTACCTCGATACCGCTTTCACCATACTTCTTAAAGCCGATTTGTAGCGGATAGAGTTCGTTGCGTTGCTGGCCATTGGCATCATTGACCACAACGACACGAACTTTCTTGAGTCGTTCAGGATCTTGCACACCGTTCCACGGCGTCTCGTTGATCGTCTTGCCAGCGTACTTGGTCAGCATCGGCTTGTTGTCGAAGCTTTCCATATGGCTGAAGCCGCCGCGCATAAACAGCCAGATCACACTCTTTGCCTTTGGCGTAAAATGTGGATTGCCGTCAGGCGGTTGATGCGATCTACCAGTAGCTCCAAAGCCTTCTCGCTGGAGCATCGCCGATAGAGCAATTCCGGAGAGGCCCAGTCCGGCAGTGAGGCCCAGTCCGGCAGTCGAGAGAAAGGAGCGGCGAGTGGAAGAGTTAGGAAGCATTATTCTTTCACCGGATCGTTACGAAGTCGTTGTGATTAAGTAAGGCATGCACTAGATCGGCGCGAGCGCGTGAATCAATGTGCGAGTGATCGGCTGCTGTCAGAACTTCTCTCGTTTGCTTTAGCGCATCGAGGCACGAGGAGGTTTCATCCTCGCTGGGTGCAGTCGCAAGAATCAACGCGAATGCTTCGGCCACAAATTGCTCGTCGCTCACCTCGCCCAATTCGCTTTCCAACTTCTCGGCCATCTTGCGCGCCAACGTCAGCGATAGCTTGCTGTTGGCCAGCGTCAAAGCCTGCTGCGGAACGATACTTTCGTCGCGGCGATAGCAGCGAATGATGTCTGCGTCGTCGAACATCGTCAGGAACTTACTTTGATCGTCACGCGAGTGAGTGAAGTAAAAACTGCGACGATACGCCGTGTCTTCGTTCTTGGGATTGATTGTCGGACCACCGAGCGTCGTATCCATGACCCCCGCCAGCTGTAACAAGCTATCGCGCACGACTTGCGATTCCATCCGCATTGGAGTGCGCCGCCAGTAGTAGTCGTTGTTCGGATCGATGACCTGACTAGACGGATCGGCAACTGCAGTCGATGTACTCAGTCGGTAAGTTTGCGATGTGACAATCGTGCGATGTAAATGCTTCATGCTCCAATCGTGTGACATGAAATCAACCGCCAACCAGTCGAGCAAGGCGTGCTGTGTCGGCTTTGGCGCACGACGACCAAAATCTGTGACCGATTCAACGAGCGGATGGCCAAAGTGTCGCGTCCAGATGTGATTAACGGCGACACGCGCTGTGAGAGGATTCTTCGAGTCGGCGATCCAACGGGCCAGCGCCGTACGACGCCCTGTGCTAGTCGTCGGATGTGGAGCGAACCGTGAAGGTTCCTGCTCGGCTGGTCCTTCGAGCGCTTTGAGCGAAGCTCGGATGGACGTATAGTTTTCGCCGGGTTGCTCGTGGGCAGTTCGCGCCATTTCAGAATTCGCTTTCGCCGTCTTGAACTCTTGTTCGGCCTTCATCTTCGTTTTCTCGGTCGCATCGGCCAGTTTCTGCTGCGCAACGGCAACCGCCTGCTCGGCTTGTGCTAGTTCAACAGCTCGCGCTGCGACCGCGGCTGCATGAACCAGCTGAGGTAAATTCTTTGGCGGAGTGGGTTGATGTTTGCCAACATCTGCCGCGTGTGCAGCCTGTAGCGCCGCGGGCCGAGCCTCGGTCGACGCCAACACTCGTTCTGCCACTACGACCGCGAATCTCGCTTGCTCAACCGTCATCGGCTTCTTCGGTGCAGAGCCGCTCGGAGCGGGCTGTATCAATTTGACATTTGCTGCGAGTTCTTTGACCTCGATCGAATCGAAATGCACGGCCGCGTCGAACGCGACAAGATCCATCCGTCCGGCGTGACGTCCGATCGGCAGCTCGTATGCAAGAATAGGTTGCCCGTTTAGCGAAACATTTACGAGCTGTTTGCGAATGCGGATCGACATCTCGTACGGTGTGCCGATTGAGACGGGTAAGTCTGTCTTGCCGTTCAAGGGATACGTCTGGTCGGGGCCCGTCTTGTACGAAACCTGTACCTTCGAACCCGGCATGACGGCACTCAAATAGACCATCTTTTCGTGATTACCATCCACATCGAATGCCAACCCAACAGAACGCCACTTTTCACCTCCGGTTGTCGTGAACTTTAAGGTTGCTTGAAAGTCGGCTGGATGCTCGCGACATGTACGAAGATAAGCTCGCTTTGCTCCGATCTGTGTTTGAATCAGGACACTACCTTCAATCTTCCACTCACCCGCCCCGATCTCCCATTGCTCCTCCGATAGCTTGCTGAAGTCATCCTTCAGGAACCACTTCGGTGCCTCCAATTTGTCGACCTTCGCCGAAGTAACCGCCGCGACCGAAGCAGACTCCAACGTGGCCAAGGCTTCTCGCGACTGCGTTACCGACTTCTTGGCAACCGCAATCGCTTGCTCGGCGACTTTCAGATGATCCTCAAGCACAAAAGACTGAAGCGCCGGATTATGCGACTCGGCGGGTAACTCGATCGGTTCGATCGTACGTTCGTCCGAAGCCAGAATCGCGGGGACGCCCGGCGTGATGACGAGATCTTTGTCCGGATTTGCTGCATCGCCTCGGATGTGGAGGTACGTCGGTTCCTCTGGATGAGCATCGAAGACGCGTGGCAATCCGTCCTTCTCAAAATCGGTTTGGCCGGGCACTGCGTCTAGCCGCACCTGATGGGGCTCGAAGAACGCTCGCATCCGATAGTAATCGACTTGTGTGATCGGATCGTACTTATGGTCATGGCACTTCGTACAGTTCATTGTCAAGCCGAGGAATGCCTTCGACGTATGTTCGATCGTGTTATCAAGCCAAGTCGTACGATTGAATAGAAAATAATTGCGAGCGAGAAAGCCCGTGGCGCGGAGCGCATCGCGGTCGGTCGGTGCGACCTCATCGGCAGCCAGCATCTCGACAATCATCTGGTCATAGCCTTCATCTTCGTTGAGCGATTCGACAATCCAATCGCGCCAATGCCAGATGTGCTTTTGGCTATAGCGAAGTTGCGCACCGAGTCCGAACCAATCTGAGTATCGCCAGACATCCATCCAATGACGCCCCCAACGCTCGCCATAGTGAGGACTGTCGAGCAACTCGCCAACCACACGCTCATACGCATCTTCACTTGGGTCGTCGAGAAATGTTTGCATCTGCGAACGAGTCGGTGGCAGTCCGATCAAATCGAGATAAACTCGCCGCAATAACAGTTGTCGATCGACAAACGGGACGGGCTTGAGGTTGTGGCTTTCTCGTTGTGCGGCGATAAAAGCGTCGACGGGGTTGCGGCTCCAACGAGAATCTACAGGTTGAGGCAAATCACTTTGCATGGGCTGTTGAAAGGCCCAGTGTTGCGAAGGATCTTCGTCGGGTTGTTCGTCCGGCGGTGAGATCGCCCCAGCGTCGACCCACCTTCGAAGCAACTCGATCTCCTCTTGGGTCAGCGGCTTCCCTTCAGGCGGCATCCGTTCATCTTCCGAATCGGCAGCGACTCGCTCAAGCAGCAAGCTCTCGGACGACTTTCCGGGCGCGATCGACACGCCGCTATCGCCGCCTTGCCGAATCAATGCGCCGGTATCGAGTCGCAGCCCGCCTTCCTGCTTTAGCGCTCCGTGGCATGCGAAGCACCGCTCGTGAAGGACCGGCTTCACCTCACGAAGATAGTCCACTTCTTCCGCTTTAGCCGCGAACGTAACAAATGCGAAGAGAAACAGCGCGGTCGAGAGTTTGCGCACGATGTGATTCCTCTTCTTCGTTCAACCGACCAAAGCATCCGTGCGTCAAAGTAATTCCTCGATCGGAGTCGGGTCATCAAGGACATTCGTTGGCCGACCGCTGTGATCGAGGATTTGAAGCGTCGGGTCGATGCCAAGACAACGATAGATCGTCGCATGAATATTCTCTGGGCGGACGGGGCGCGTCGCTGGTCGCTCACCGCGACTGTCCGTCGATCCAACGATCTGTCCTCCCTTCACACCGCCGCCACCGAGCAGGCAGAACATCGAGTTGCCCCAGTGATCGCGACCCGGTGTTCCTTTACTCAGCGGTGGTCCACCATTGCCGCCGTTATTCATCCGAGGCGTGCGGCTGAACTCGCCGCACAAGATCACGAGCGTCGTATCAAGCAACCCGCGTCGATCGAGGTCCGTAAACAGCGCCGAGACCGCGGAATCAACCTTCGGCAAATAATTGTCCATTCCAGATTGCAAGTTCCAGTGATGATCCCAGCCGCCGAAGTGAACCGTCACGAACGAAGCCCCCGACTCGACCAATCGTCGAGCGAGCAGCGTGCTTTGTCCCCAGTTTTGTCGTCCGTACATGTCACGTGTCGCATCGTCTTCGCTTGCTATATCAAATGCGGTGCGAGCTTCTTCACCCGAGACGAATGACAACGCCTGTTGATCGAATCTATCGATTGCATTGAACTCGCCACGATCCTCCACCGCTCGCGGAATCTGATCCAACCGCGACAGCAAACCTTTCCGATCGTCGAGTCGATCCACCGACAGTCCGGACGTTAGGTGCAAGTTTTGGACTTTGAAGTTGGCGTTGTTCGGATCGCCCCCCGTCTCGAACGGGTTGAACTGAACACCCAGCAAGTCGCCGCCGAAGTAACCGGGACGCAGCCCGATGCTCGAAGCAACGGGTACGGAGACGTAGGGCGGAACTGTCGATGGCAAGTGCTGGCGTTGATGGGCGACGACCGCACCGATCGATGGGAACTTCCCTACGTTGTTCGCGCCGCTGACTCCCATATTCTTCGTCGTCAACATCCGATGGCCACCGGCGAAATGATCGCCCGTGTCATGATGCAGCGAGCGAACAATGGAGAACTTGTCGGCCACTTTCGCCTGCTTCGGGAACAACTCCGTCATCTCGAACCCAGGCACATTCGTCTGAATCGGTCGCCACAAGCCGCGATATTCTGAAGGTGCCTCGACCTTCATATCGTACGTGTCCATGTGCCCCGGTCCGCCGTCCAACCAGATCAGGATTGCGGACGTCTTCTTCTTGTCGCTCGACGCCGAGGCCTCGCGAGCCCGCATGACACCGGACAGACCAACGCTGGCCATCCCGGCAACACCGAGCTGAACGAAGCTTCGTCGGTTCATTCCATCACAGTAGCGGCCCGTCTTGCCTGCTTCGATTTGAAACATGGTCGTCGGTCTCCAGCGGCGTGAATAAGGCGGGATAGTCGGGGGGGCTTGGACCGCGTTCGTTCGCTCGTCGCGATTCGATAACGGCATGCGGAGTCTGCCCCTTGTTATACTTCGACGCGAGCCGCAAGACAATTGAAACCTGGCCGCTAAACCAGGCAAATTCTGTGGCGATTTCGCACGCAGGCCCGCTGAATCCGTCACACTCGCGTGCTTCGGCCAGCCGAACGCTTAGCCTTCTCGCATCGCGGCCGCGATTTCAAGCACGGCGACTTTGCCGTCGCCGTACAGCATCATCGTGTTGTCGGCGGCGAATAGAGGGTTTGGGATACCTGCAAAGCCGGGGCTTAGGCTTCGTTTAATGACGATTACCGTCCGAGCTTTGTCGACATCGATGATCGGCATCCCGGCGATCGGGCTCTGTGGATCGGTCTTGGCGACGGGATTCACGACGTCGTTCGCACCAATCACAATCGCAACGTCGCATGTGTCCATCGTCGGGTTGATCGCGTCCATTTCCATCAGCTTGTCGTAGTCAACGTCGGCTTCGGCCAGCAACACGTTCATGTGTCCCGGCATACGACCAGCAACAGGATGGATTGCATACTCGACGGTCGCGCCATTCTCTTCCAACATCTTACCGAGGTTACGAACAGCGTGTTGAGCCTGAGCCACCGCCATCCCATAACCCGGCACAAAGACGACTCGTTGCGCCGTTTCCAAAATCAAGGCGACATCGTCGGCTGATGTGCTGCGAACATTGGCATAGATCTCGTCCGCATCGCCAACGGAGCCGCCGGCGTCCATGACGCCGAAAAGCACATTCACGATGGACCGATTCATGGCTTTGCACATCAGCTGCGTCAGGATCACGCCCGAGGCACCGACTAACGAACCAGCGATGATCAACACGTTGTTATCAATGACGAATCCGGTCGCGGCGGCGGCGAGACCCGAGTAGGAGTTCAGCAGGGCGATCACGACGGGCATGTCAGCACCGCCAATTGGATTTGTTAGCAGGACGCCAAGCGCCGAGGCAATCAACGCGATGAAAACGTACAGCGTGATGTGAATGCCTATGCTGCTACTGGTGACCATCAACACAGTCAACAAGATGACAATCAATGTTAGTCCACCGTTCACGAAGTGCTGCATCGGCACTTTGAAAGGTTTTTTCATCCAACTGAGCTCTTGCAGTTTTCCGAAAGCGACAAGACTGCCCCAGAACGTGACAGCACCGATCGTTCCGGAGACGGCTGTGGCAAGCAAGACGTCGCTAGTCATCGCTTCGCCGCCCGCCCGACTGAATAACTCCGCTGCGGCGACAAAGACAGAGGCGGCTCCACCAAAGCCGTTGAACAACGCAACCAATTGCGGCATCTGAGTCATCTGCACGCGAAGCGCTAAAGTAGCACCCACTGCTGCACCGATGATCACGCCAGCACCGATGAACCAGAAGCTCGCCGCTTGGTCAGAGACGCCGCCGTTAGCAATCCAGACGAGCGTCATCACGACGGCAAGCAACATCCCGGAGGCACCCAGCAAGTTGCCGCGGACTGCGGTCTTTGGCCTCCCCATCTGCTTGAGTCCAAGAATGAAAAGGATCGACGCGACGATGTAGCTGATTTGGACTAGCGGATAAAGCATTGCTTCGTTCTCTTCATGTTTTGTAGGGTAGGCTGGGCCCACCGGAACGGATTGGTGAGCACAGCTCACGCTACGCGATTGCCTTAACGTTTCTTAAACATCGCAAGCATGCGGTGAGTCACCATGAATCCTCCGACGGCGTTCACTGTCGCGAGCGTCACCGCAATGAATCCCACAAAGCCGGAGAAGCTCATGCTGCACGCAACAATCACAGCACCGACTAACGTGATTCCGCTGATGGCGTTTGAACCGGACATCAAAGGTGTATGCAACGTCGGCGGGACCTTTGTAATCACTTCGAATCCCACGAAGACGGCCAACACGAATACTGTCAGGCTTGCGATCACACGAGCCCACGCAGCGTGGTTGGTATCGGCCTTGCGAATCGTGCCTTTCGCGGTCGCCGGTGCGGTCTCTACGGGTGCAGGCGTTGGAGCCGACTTGACCTCGGGCGCTGCTTCCGCGGGTACCGCTTCCAGATCTGCTTTTGGTTCGGCTACTGGATCAGCAGCTTCCTCAGTTACAAGGCCTTCGGCGGCAGGAGTTTCCGAGGACGTCTCCGGCTTCGCCTCTTCGACCGCATCGTCTTGTGCAAACAACAAGCCGCCTAGCAGCGTCGCGATGATAACCAGCCCTAGCACTTTGAACGTCGATGGAGATTGACTCATTCGTCAGCTTCCTTGGCTTTTTCGCCACTGTCATCATCTACGTCCGTGTCCGTTGAATTCGCCTCTGCATCCTGAGACGGCGAGTCTGTTTCTTCTGGTTCCGGCATCGGCTCTGGCACAGGTAGCGGTTCCATTCCTAGAATGTCGCGCATCCTCGCGTTAAGCAGTTGGCCTTCGTGAGCCACGAGCGTGTCGCGTATGATCTCGTCTTCGAGATTCAGCTCGACATTGCCATCTTTGATCAAGTTCAGCAGGAACTTGGTGACGTTGTTCGAGTACATCTGGCTGGCGTGGTTGGGTATTTCCGATGGCAGATTCGTCGGCCCAAGAATGGTGACTCCGTGTTCGACCACACGCGTGTCGGCCTGACTCAACTCGCAGTTGCCACCGCGTTCAGTCGCGAGATCCACAATGACCCCACCCGGTGCCATGCCCTTCACGGCGTCAGCCGTAATCAGCAACGGCGATTGTTTACCGGGAATGGCCGCGGTCGTAATCACCACATCGCTTTCAGCAACAACGCTTGCCATTAGCTCGCGCTGTTTTCGATAGAACTCTTCGCCCATCGCTTTGGCGTAACCGCCTTTGTCTTCGGCTTCGCCAGCTTGCAGTTCAAGCTCGACGAATTTCCCGCCCAGGCTTTCGACTTGCTCCCGACACGCCGGCCGCACGTCGTAGGCATGAACGACACCGCCCAAGCGTTTAGCCGTCGCGATCGCTTGTAATCCCGCAACACCGACACCAACGATGAAGACTCGCGCCGGCGTCAATGTCCCCGCCGCAGTCATCAGCATCGGAAAGATCTTTGGCAGCTCGATCGCCGCGAGCAGCACAGCACGGTAGCCTGCGATCGTCGCCATCGACGAGAGGACATCCATGCTCTGCGCCCGCGTTATCCGAGGGATCATCTCCAAGGCAAACAGCGACGCACCAGTTTCCCCAATCTCGACGGCCGAACCAGGCTCGCCCAACGGATCGCACATCCCGACGACGATCTGTCCGTTTCGGAATTTCCCGAGGTCATCACGCCCAGAGTCTTTGTTCGCGCCAAGCGTCCGAACTTGTGCGATGATGTCCGCGCTGAAGAGTTCGTCGCGGGCGACGATCTTCGCGCCCTTCTCGACATATTGAGCATCCAGGAACCCAGCGGCTTCCCCCGCGCCGCCCTCGACGACAACTTCGATCCCAGCCTTGGCAAGCTGCGGCACATTGGCGGGCACCAAGGCCACTCGTTGCTCTGTCGGGCACGTCTCTTTAAGAACTGCAACCTTCATCATGTTGGGCTCAAACGCAGATGGGGACCAATTGGATCGTCGCTCCTGACGCAATCACCGCGCAGACTCAGCGGACATTCCCTAACCATCGGCCAGCAAACTCTGCGCAGATTAAGCCGTCGCTGACGCGTTGAAAGAAGCCGGATGTGCCGGTCGAATCGGGTGAGCGTGTCGGAGTACGTGGAAGACTTGGAAGGTGAGAACGGGGGAACCACTAGTGAGCGCTAACTGACACTAATCGAACGAGGCGATAAGCGAAAAACCATCTTGAGGCCCTCGGCTCCTCAATTCTCTTGACTCAATTCTGTTAGTGTCGATTGGCGAAGATCAGTGGTTAAGCCCGCTAGGCAAGCAGGTCCTTAATGACGTGCGCCCCTTCCACGCCGGTCAAGCGTGCATCGAGGCCTTGGTACTTCACAGTAAACCGCTGGTGATCGATGCCGAGGTTGTGCAGGATGGTAGCGTTGAGGTCGTTTATGTGAACCGGGTTCTCGAGGATGTTGTAGCTGTAGTCGTCGGTCTGGCCGTAGTCGATGCCGGGCTTGAAGCCACCGCCTGCTACGCAAGTCGTGAAGCAACGACCGTGATGATCGCGTCCGTGGTTGGTTGCGGAGAGAGAGCCCTGGCTGTAGATCGTGCGACCGAACTCCCCTCCGAAGATGACGATTGTGTCTTCAAGCATGCCGCGCTGCTTCAGATCTTTGATCAAACCAGCGACCGGTTGATCGACGCCGTTGCAGTTATTCTTGATTCCTGCTGGCAGGCTGCCGTGTTGATCCCAACCGCGATGGAACAACTGCACAAAGCGAACGCCACGCTCGGCCATCCGCCGTGCCAGAACACAGTTCGACGCGAACGTACCCGGCTTGCTTGCGTTTGGCCCGTAAAGATTGAACGTCGCCGCTGACTCCTTGGACGTATCCATCAAGCCGGGCACCGAAGTCTGCATTCGATAAGCCATTTCGTACTGGGCGATTCGCGTTTGGATCTCGGGATCGCCAAGATCGGCGAACCGCTCCTCGTTAATCTTGGCGATACCGTCGAGCATCTTGCGACGGAGGCGTGCAGGGACGCCAGGCGGATTCGTCAAATACAGAACCGGATCCTTGCCGCTGCGAAATTGAACGCCTTGATGCTGCGATGGCAAGAAGCCGCTGCCCCACAAACGCGAGTAAAGCGCTTGGCCCGGCGCGTTACCAACGGAGATCATTGTCACGTAAGCGGGCAGATCCTTGCTCGGGCTGCCGAGCCCATAGCTAAGCCACGCTCCCATGCTCGGCCGACCTAGTTGCTGCGTGCCCGTGTTAATGTATGTAATCGCTGGGTCGTGATTGATCGCTTCCGTGTTCATCGTCCGGATGATGGCCAGATCATCGACGATCGACGCGATATGTGGCATTAGCTCGGCGTTCACCCACGTGCCGCGTTCACCGTGACGAGTGAACTTGAACATCGGAGCGACGCAGGGAAACGACTTCTGACCACTTGTCATACCCGTCAGCCGCTGGCCTTGTCGAATCGATTCGGGCAGTTCCGAGCCGTGGAACTTTCGCATCGCCGGCTTGTAGTCGAACAAGTCGATGTGGCTCGGGCCACCGGCCATGAAGAGATAGATCACTCGCTTCGCCTTTGGAGCGAAGTGCGGCAGCGAAGGCAATCCGCCGATCGCCTCCGACGAATACCCCGCCGCGGGCTGAGCTTCACCGCTCAGTAAACCCGCAAGGGCCGCTGCACCAATGCAGCTGCGGCCTTTTGATAGCAACTGTCGCCGGGTCAATTGCAGTTCGTGTGGTCCAATCGGATTCATCCGAATCATCCTCTTGTCAGTGTTTCGTCTAGGTTGAAGATGGAACTCGCCACGATTGTCCAAGCAGCGTGTTCGGCGATGTCAAGTGCTTCGTCGCGTATTGACTCGCCGAAGCCCAACAGTTGCTTCGCGGCTTCTGGATCACTCTTGAAGTGTTCTGTCGCTGCAGCGAACACGCTCAGCAGTGCCTCACGTTCGGATGGGCTGGGCTCGCGAGCCATCGCTTGCAAGTAGGCGAATGCCAATCTCTCGTCCGACGACTCACCTCCTTCGAGCATCATCCGCTGCGCAAAGTTGCGAGATGCTTCGACAAATTGTACGTCGTTCAGCGTCACAAGAGCTTGCAGCGGCGTGTTGGTTCGCGCCCGACGGATCGTACACTTCTCGCGAGTCGGTGCGTCGAAGATCTGCATCGACGGTGGAGGTGCGGAACGTTTCCAGTACGTGTAGATACTCCGTCGATAGAGTTTGTCGTCGTGGTCCTGAACGAAGTTAGGTTTACCACTTAGCCCTACTTCTACCCACAATCCTGGCGGCTGGTACGGCTTCACACCTGCGCCACCCATCTGTCTGTTGAGCAACCCGCTGATCATCAACACATTGTCACGAATGAACTCGCCTTGTAAGCGAAACCGTGGGCCCCGTGCCAGCAACCGGTTGTTCGGATCGCGGGCGTATAACTCGGCGGATACCTTGGCGCTCTGTCGATATACGGCTGACATCACGAGTTGCTTGATCATCCGTTTTACGTCCCAACCGCTCTCGCGGAAGTCGACCGCGAGCCAATCGAGAAGTTCGGGATGACTTGGGTAGTCGCCTTGCGAACCAAAGTCTTCCGGCGTCACGACCAATCCGGTACCGAACAGCATCTGCCAGTAACGATTCACGGCAACGCGAGCGGTCAGCGGATGATCCGGTTGAAATAACCAGCGAGCAAGTCCCAAGCGATTCGTTGGTGCATCGGAAGCCATCGGTGGCAAGATGGCAGGTGTGCCTTGGGTCACTTTGCGATCGGTTGGTGCGGCATACGCGCCGCGATTCAAGATGAAGGTGTCGCGTTGGCCGTCGCGCATCATCATGACCGTTGTCAACGGCTTAAGCAGCTCGGTCTCCTCCGCTTTCAGTTTGTCGCGTTGCTGCGCCAGCTCCTGATACTTGACGTCGGCATTGTTCAGATAGTAGTCGCGGAGCTGCGTTACTTGCTCGTCGGAACGCTTGTCGGCTGCGAGTTGCAGGATCGGCGTGATGGGGTTTGAACCCGCCAAGGATTGCACTTCTGCGGCAACCAACTCGCGACCATACATTCGTAAATCGTCGATCACTCCTTTGAAACGTGCATCGGAATGGCGGCTACCGATCAACAGCGTCTTCTTCGTACGGATGGTGTCTTTCAATCCGTCTTGCTGGATATCCCAATCCCACGATTCGCCGTTTACATAGATTTTAATCCCTGCTGCTTTCGACGAGCCATCGTAGGTTGCAAAGACGTGCTGCCATTTGGCTGGTTCAAGTCGCTTCTTCGTTTGCACCTTGATCGCGTTCTCAGGCCACTTGTTGACAATGTGAACAGTGACATAGCCATCACTCAACAGCATGTCGTAGCCACGGAAGCTGTCGGCATTGTCCATTCGAGCCAGCACCACCCCGGAAGCTTTTCCGGCAGGACGCACCCAACCGCCGTAGGAGAACTTGTCAGTCCGCTCGAAGTCGCCGAGATTTCCCAGGTCGACATAGGTCTTTCCGTCGAGATTAAGTCCCTGGTTGAAATGAGCTGCGACCCACTGCTCCTTGCCCTTGATGTTTCCTTTGCGTTGCGCATCGATCGTGTCGGCGGTCTGCTTGCCTTTACCTTCGTCCAACGCAAAGTGAAGTAACGCGTCCGTTGGAACCATATCAAGCTTGCCCGCTTTTGCCTCTGACTCTTTGGTGGCTGTCCACGTCTGAAACGCCGGTTCCACGGCTGCGACGTGGTCCTCCAGTTGTTGCTCAGTCGACGCAAGTTGCTCACGAGTCGCCGGCAGTTTGGCCTCGTTCTCCGGATCAGGAACTTTCACAGTGGGCTCGGCATTCCCATTGCGAGTCTGCATGCCTCCGTCGGCGCTAACATTAAAGAATGAATAGAACTGGTAGTAGTCTGCCTGCGAGATCGGATCGTATTTGTGATCGTGACATTGGGCACACTCCATCGTCAATCCAAGCCAAACGGTCGATGTCGTCTTCACTCGATCAACGACGTACTCAACGCGATACTCCTCCGCAATTGCTCCGCCTTCGTCGGTCGTACCGTTGTTGCGATTGAAGCCAGAAGCCACCATCTGCTCGATCGTCGCATCAGGAAGCAAGTCACCGGCTAGTTGCTCGATCGAGAACTGATCGAACGGTTTGTTTTCGTTGTACGATTTCACGACGAGATCGCGCCACGCCCACATGTCGCGAGGGCCATCGGCGTGAAAGACGCTCGTATCGCCGTAACGCGCTGCGTCGAGCCACATCAGCGCCATGCGTTCGCCGTAATGCGGAGACTTCAGCAGTCGATCGACAACCTTCTCATAGGCGTTCGCGGACTTGTCGTTTACGAACATCTCGACTTCCGCCGCCGTTGGTGGCAAGCCAGTCAAATCAAATGTCACGCGGCGAATTAACGTGCGGCGATCGGATTCGTCGTTCGGTGTAAGATCATTGGCGAGTAGGCGAGCGAGGACGAACTGATCGATGGAGCTGTTTGTCCAGTGTTCGAGTCGGTTCGAGTCTGCGTCACCGAGTGCCGCAGCTGCATTGGGGACTTCGCGACGCGATGGTAGCGAGAACGCCCAGTGGTCGGTCCACTCGGCACCTTGCTCGACCCAGCGTTTCAGAAGGTCGATCTCTTCGAGCTTGAGCGGTTTTTTGGCATCAGGAGGCGGCATCATTTCGTCCACGTCCTGCGAGAGGACCCGGCGGACGAGTTCACTTTCGTCGGCATTTCCCGGAACGATCGCCGACTCCTTGGCAGCGCCTTCCAGATCAAGCCGCAAGTCGGCTTTTCGTTGTTCTTCGCCAGGTCCGTGGCAATGGAAGCATTTGTCGGACAGGATCGGTCGGATGTCGCGGTCGAAACGGACGGTCTGGGCACTCGCATCACGACTGCTGGGGAAAAACATCGCAACAAGGAGAAGGCTCGAGCAGGCCGTAAATAAACGCATGATGACGGACAATCCGAAGAATGAAGGGTTCGGGGAGGTGTGAAGCGTGGCGGGAATACCACTATCTTAACCACTCTTCGCCATTGAGTGAAATGCTTCCTCCGCCCGTTCGGAGGTCGACTCGAAGGCATCGGCAATTGAAGGCGGCGGCGAGTGATTGCTGAGAAAGCGGCAAGAAAACGGAGAGAAGGCTGGGTTATTGAGCGCCAAGATATTAAACTCGACGTGACCCACCTGGGCGTAGTAAGCCGCCCCTGGAAGCACAATACAGCCCCACCGAATAGCATTCCGCTCGTTCAATTTAGCAGGAGACCAAGCAGTGTCTAAAATCACCCGTCGTAGTTTTGTTCAAAGCTCATTGGCGGCGTCCGCCGCTGTAGCTGTAGCTCCTCAGCTGAGTCGAGCACAATCGGCCAACGAGAAGTTTGGAGTGGCCGTTGTCGGGGCTGGTGGTCGTGGCGGTTCGCACATCGCCGCTTGGTTGGGCGATCCTCGCACCAGAATCCTCTACGTCGTCGATGTCGATGAAGACGCTGGCGAAAAACGCTGCAACGCGATCGAGAAGCAGCAAGGAAAGCGCCCGACGTTCGTCAAGGACATGCGTAAAGCGTTCGACGACAAGTCCGTCGACCTCATCAGCACGGCAACGCCGAACCATTGGCACGCACTGTGTGGCGTGTGGGCGATGCAAGCAGGAAAGGACGCATACGTCGAGAAGCCCGTTTGCCACAACATTGCAGAAGGCAGCGCGCTGATCGCAGCAGCTCGCAAGTACAAGAAGATCTGCCAAGTCGGCACGCAATGTCGTTCGAGTAAAGCCGTTCAAGACGCGGTTGCATTTATTGCTGATGGCGGCATCGGTGAAGTGAACTTCGCTCGCGGCTTGTGTTACAAGCGACGTAAGTCGATCGGTGCGAAAGGTGACTATCCAGTGCCGTCGTCGGTCGACTTCAATTTCTGGAGCGGTCCTGCTCCTTATACAGATCCGCGCGTCACTCGCAGCCGCTTCCACTACGATTGGCACTGGCAACGACTGTACGGGAATGGCGATAGCGGTAACCAAGGCCCTCACCAAACCGACATCGCTCGATGGGGACTTGGCATCGACTCGCATCCCAACAGTGTCGTGAGCTACGGCGGTCGTCTGGGCTATCAAGCCGAACGGAACGATCGCAGTTATGTGGATGCGGGCGACACGCCGAACACGCAAGTTTCAATCTACGACTACGGTAAGAAGTGCATCGTCTTCGAGACGCGTGGCTTAGGCGTTGACAATTCCGCTGACGAAGAGCTGAATCGGATTTTCCAAAGCACGAAAGGAAATAAGATCGGCGTCGTTTTCTACGGCAGCGAAGGATATGTCGTCCAGCGGACTTACTCCGACTGCATCGCTTACGACAAGGATTTCAACGAGATCAAGCAGTTTAAGGGTGGTGGCGACCACTTCGGGAACTTCCTCGACGCTTGCATCAGCCGCAAGTCGGAGGACCTAAACGCCGATGTCCGCGAAGGCCACTTGTCGGCCGGCCTCAGCCATCTCGGCAATATCTCGTTTGAAGTTGGCGAGCAGAATTCCGTCTCGCTTGAGGAAGCACGACAAACGCTGAGCAGCATCAAGAGTCTTGACGACAACGACAAGACTCTTGATCGAACGGTCCAGCATCTGAAGGACAACAAGGTTGATCTGAGCAAGTATCCGCTCGCGATTGGCCCGCACCTGAAGTTCGATCCAGAACGCGAAGTCTTCCCAGATTCCGACGAAGCGACTGCTTTGTGCTCTCGCCAATATCGCGAGGGCTTTGTTTGTCCAACGGCAGATAAGGTTTAGTCCGTCTTACTCGTAGGGTGGCAAAACATCGAACGGCTCTGGGAATTCCCAGAGCCGTTCGCAATTTGGGCGCTGATAGCGTAGTTGCACTAGAAGTTTACATGCCACTGCAAGTAGGCAAAATCAGCGTCGCCGCTATGGGGAACACCAGCAGTCGTCGTGTAGTAATCGCCCGCAAAGAAGTGCGAGTAGCCGTAAAGCACACTCACGCGCGGTGTGATGTTGTGCGTTATGGCAAAGTCAAGCTCGTGCCCTAGATCCTTGCTGCCACTTGTTCCGGCAGCTTGTCCATTGAAGTTGCTCATCGTGACGTTGTAGGGTACGTCGTCACCATCGGCGAGTCGGAAGTAGTGATACCAGCAGAGGAACTTGACCTTGTCAGTTAAATTCGCCGTGAGCTGAAGGTTCATGTCCTGTATATTGCGGCGACCGAACAGGTCCATGAAGCCTAAGTACTTATGAGCCAGCGGCTCGTAGTGATGATAGCCGTTGCCGACCGTATCATCACCGGAAGCCCAGTCGTAGTAAGCCCAAAGCGTCGGCGAGAACACGGTGCAAGGGAATTTGCGACCAAGTCCCGCCGTAACTGCTCCCGCCGAATGGTCCGTATTATCCGAATTGGCCCCAAATTGCGCGGACGCTTCGAGTTCGTAAAGCCAGTCACCATCGTTGCCCCAGTATCGCGCACCGACCGTGTCGTAGCGGATTCCGTTCACTCCAACATCTTCATAGTCCAAGGCCAACCAGTAGGCTTCAAGATGGTCGCGGCACAGGTTTTTGTAAGTACCGTACATGCCGTACAGTTGACGATCTAGATTTGGAGCGTCGAGGCCGGAGAAATCACGTTTCATCGGACGCAACCAAATGCCATCAACATCCCAGTTGTCGCCTTTCCACATGACACGAGCGCCCTCAAACGTTCGGCGCGTATTCGCCCAATCGAGCGGCGAGACCATCCGCTGGGCACCCAACACGATCTCTTGCCGCCCAATTCTGGCTCCGACGACGCCCCGTCCGACATCAACTCCCTTGAACTCGATGAACAGGTTTTGCAGCTCCGTTCGATTCTCTTCGATCGGTCTGGGAGGACCGCTTCCCAGCTCGCTCAGCGCGTCAAGCATCTCGCCGTAGAAGCGAAAATGGCTACCATATTCGGCGTTCACGTAGAGTCGTGTCCGGTGAAGAAGGAAGTTGTCGTCGTCACCCGTCAACCCAAGGTTGTTCGGGATTCCCGAGTTGTTGATGTTCTGCTCGTTGTGAAAACGCATGCGATACTGGCCACCGACATCCACGGTCCAGCAATTACCGACGGCCAATCGCTTTAACGAGTCGCCAAAGTAAGTGTCGCAGCACCCTGAGTTACATAGATAGCTGAAATCGTTCGCATAGAAGACGCCCTTGTGCGACGACGACGCGGCTTTGCGAACCGCCGAGCAACCGCCCTTGCTATCTCCTTTCCCGCCCGGGCACGAATCGCAATCGCATCCTTTGGCACGGCCCTCTTTGCCGCCAGCTTCAACGGCGTCAAAGATGCCGATCATGACGCTAGCTTCATGGATTGAGGAATCATCCGCATCGAGGCCCACGATTGACGAACTCAGAGTCGTTGGAGTGGAGGCATCCTCGCTGAAAGTGATTGCCTGCTGACCGATGGCCGTTGTGCCAGTGGTGAACGCCAACGCGGTGACAAACGAGAGAAGCAATTTGCGGTAACACATCTCTGAATTGATCCTATGTAATTGGTTAGTTTCACCCAATCTGGTGCGACCGCCTGCGAGGACGGAACACTGATGCCTCGTTCGCCTACTCTTGATTGATTCGACTGGCCCAAGAGCCTGCGCCACTGGGATTCGCAAAGATTAAGGTGGCGACTGCGTCACTCTGTGAAACTGTGCGGGCGAGCTGATCTATGAGCTGCAGATTCGGATCGCGCGCGCGGACCGCGCGCTTTGCCAGTCAATGGCGGGCGATGCTCGTGCGATCACAACAAATACGAAAAAAGCCCCAATGATCTCGATCGACCATCAGGGCTCGGTATGCTTCAAACGTCGTGCTTCGCTACTCGTTGTTCAATGCAGCTTGAGCTGCGGCCAGTCGAGCGATTGGCACTCGGAATGGCGAGCAGCTGACATAGTTCAAGCCAACGCGATGACAGAAGTCGATTGACGACGGATCGCCGCCATGTTCTCCGCAGATGCCGACTTTCAAGTCCTTGCGAGTGGCACGACCTTTTTGAACACCCATCTCGACGAGTTGGCCAACGCCGGTCTGATCCAATGATTGGAACGGATCGACCTGCAAGATCTCTTGCTTCAAGTAGTCGGGCAGGAACGAGTTGATGTCGTCGCGACTGTACCCGAATGTCATCTGGGTCAGGTCGTTCGTACCGAAGCTGAAGAAATCAGCGTGCTCGGCGATTTGATTGGCCGTCAGAGCAGCTCGTGGGATCTCGATCATCGTACCGATCGAGATATCGAGCTTGCCTTTGAACTTCTTCGCTCCTTTGACCTTTTCGATCGTCGCTTCAGCCAATTCACGAAGCGTCGAGAGTTCCGCGACCGTTCCGACAAGCGGAATCATGATCTCGGGATGAGCCTTCACGTTCTTGCCCTTACAAACGATCGCTGCTTCGACGATCGCGGTTACCTGCATCTCGAGAATCTCTGGGTACGTGATGCTCAACCGGCAACCACGATGGCCAAGCATTGGGTTGGCTTCGTGCAGTTGCTCGACGCGAGTCTCGACGTCGCTGGCTTTGAGACCGAGCAACTTGGCCATATCCCCCTGAGCCTTCTTCTCGTGCGGAAGGAACTCATGCAGTGGCGGATCGAGCAAACGAACCGTCACAGGCAATCCCTTCATCGCAGTGAAGATGCCGATGAAGTCCTTGCGTTGAAACGGCAGAAGCTTCTTCAACGCCTTGCGACGCGACTTGACGTCTTCGGCGAGAATCATCTCACGCATCGCGGTGATGCGATCACCCTCGAAGAACATGTGCTCGGTGCGACAAAGGCCAATCCCTTCGGCACCAAACTCACGAGCCCGCTGCGAATCCTCAGGCGAGTCGGCATTCGTACGAATGCCGAGTATTCGATACTTGTCGGCCCACTTCATCACCTTGGCGAAGTCGCCAGATAGCGTTGGCGACACAGTCGCGATCGAGCCAGCCATGACTTGGCCCGTCGAACCATCAAGCGAGATCGTGTCCTTGTGGGTGAACGTCTTGCCACCGACTTTGATCTTGCGACCCTTTTCGTCAATGTGAACGTCACCGGCACCTGCAACACAGCAACGACCCCAACCGCGAGCAACAACCGCCGCGTGGCTCGTCATTCCGCCCGTGCTGGTCAGAATTCCAGCGGCACTGTGCATGCCGTCGACATCTTCAGGGCTCGTTTCGTTACGAACTAACAGAACCCTTTCGCCAGCGGCACTTCGTTCAACCGCCTCTTCAGCCGTGAACGCAAGCTTCCCGACCGATGCTCCTGGCGAAGCAGGCAGCCCAGATGTCAGCACGTTGGCTTTTACCTTGGCAGCCGGATCGAAGCTTGGCAGTAAAAGTTGCGTCAGATCGTTTGCCGGAATTCGCTTGACCGCCGTCTTCTCGTCGATCAACTTTTCGCGAACCATGTCGCAAGCGATCTTCACAGAGGCGGCACCCGTCCGTTTACCATTGCGCGTTTGCAGCATGAAGAGCTTGCCGCCTTCGATGGTAAACTCGATATCCTGCATGTCCTTGTAGTGTTGCTCGAGGATCTTCTTGATATCGAGCAATTGCTTGTGGACCGTCTTGCCGAGCTTCGGCATTGCTTCTGTCGACCATTCCGGCATCTCGTCCACAGGCTGTGGCGTACGAATGCCGGCGACGACATCTTCGCCTTGTGCGTTGATGAGGAATTCGCCGTAGAACTTGTTCTCGCCGGTTGATGGGTTGCGTGTGAAGGCGACGCCCGTGCCACTGTCGAGGCCCATATTGCCATACACCATCGACTGAACGTTGACCGCCGTTCCGGCAAGTCCGAAGATGCCTTCGACTTCGCGGTATCGAATCGCTCGGGGCGTTTGCCAGCTCTTGAACACCGCTTCAATCGCCAGCGCGAGTTGCTTATACGGATCTTGTGGGAAGTCCTCTTTCGTGTGCTTCTTATAGACCTTCTTGTAAGCTTCGCACAGCTCTACCAGTCCTGCGGCCGGTACGTCCGTGTCGAGCTTGGCCTTGTACTTCTTCTTGATCTTGTTGAACTCGGCTTCGTAATATTCGTGACCAATCTCCATGACAACATCGCCGAACATGTTGATCAACCGACGATAGGCGTCGTAAGCGAAACGCTCATTGCCTGTCGCGACCGCCAAAGCTTTGACCGATTTATCAGTCATGCCGAGGTTGAGAACCGTGTCCATCATGCCCGGCATCGAGACTGCGGCGCCCGATCGAACGGACACAAGCAACGGAGACTTGTCGGCACCGAACTTCTTTCCGAGTTCTTTCTCGAGTCTATTCACACCTGCATGAACTTCGTCCATCAGGCCCTTCGGAAGCCTACCACCTTCGGTGTAGTATCCGGCACACATTTCCGTCGTGATCGTCAATCCAGGAGGAACGGGCAGCCCGATCGCTGTCATCTCGGCCAAGTTCAAGCCCTTGCCGCCGAGGAGCATTTTCGACTTTCCACGCCCATCGCAGCGAGCTTGCCCGAAGTAGTAAACCATCTTGTTGGAAGATTTCTTTGCCATTATCGAGTACTTTCTATTGTGAGAATTCGGTGTGTTGTTTTGAAAGCCAGTCTGAGTGTGCCGACAGAACCGTATTGCTCGATCCATGAAATCAAGGCACAGTAAATCAGCGGGCAGCCACCCGCGAACCGATTCTCCACCAGCCGGATTACTGATAGAGTCCCCCTGCCGGGAGGCTGCGAGGCGTAGATAAACGGGAAAGTCTAGCAGTGACGATTCGGACCGTCAATGAACCACCGGATTGGAGTCGGAACCCCTTGGATGGGCGATTTGAGAAGACTATTGACTCGGTTTAAGCGAGCTAGGGGTACTCGAAGCGCGGTCGTATTTATTCTTAACACTTATCTGACACTGGCTCGAAACATTCGTGACGATGGAATCGAACGAACCTGACTCGTTTGTAGTGACGGCCTTCTTCGTGGAGGCGTCACTTGGCGTTGGGGCTTTGTGCGTGGGCTGGTTAGTCGGAGTTGATCCGCTCGCGTCGATCCCCGTCGCGAAAGATTCGATCAATCAACACATGATCGCGACGCTTTGGGGAGTCGCGGCAACTGTTCCACTTCTATTCGGATTGATTCTTGTCAACCGACTCGGGCTACCAGCCGTCGCACGAATCCGTCGATTTGTAGATTCGCGAATCGTTCCATTGTTCAAGCCCATGTCGATATTCGAACTCGGCTCGATATCGTTCGCGGCTGGATTCGGGGAGGAAGTGCTCTTTCGGGGGTTGTTGCAAACTGGCATCGCCCAATGGTGGGACGGGCCGGGCGGAATCGTACTGAGCGTCGTCGTTGCTTCCGTGTTGTTCGGAGCGTGTCATTGGATCACCCCGACCTACGCAGCGCTCGCGGCGTTGGCCGGTGCTTATTTTGGCTTGCTCTTTCTGATTACGGAGAGCCTGCTCGCGCCGCTCGTCGCTCATGCGCTGTACGACTTTATTGCATTGGTCTATATGACTCGTCGGTCTTCACCCAAAGATTCCTGAGTCATTCGCCGTTCGCAAACGGCCACGCGACGGGCTCGTAACTGATTGCAAGTTCCGGTGTATCAAATCGCTTGCCACCTTCAGCGAGACTGTGCATCACACGATCGAGTATGCCAGTCGTCAACAGCGTTCGCTCCACGGGGTAGGCGGGTTTACCGGTGTGAATCATGCTCTCGATGGCCTGCGTTAGATATGTGAAATGGCCGAACGGCTTCACTTCCTGCAGCTCAAACCAAGTAGCAACGGGCTTCTCACGGCCCCGCAACTTGGCGGCGAACCCGAACTGAGAAGCGAGTCCATTTGCCATTGCCACTGTCGCTCGTAATCCGTCCCGATATTCCAATTGATAGAAAGCGGCCCGATCCTTCATCAGCACACGCGGATCGCCTGGTCGAACGCCCGGCATCCCCGCCAACGCCACTTGCAGCAAATCGTCTTGCCATGCACCAGCATCGCGAGCATTCCAAATCGAATCGCCTTGCAACGCGCTGACGTGTTTAATGCCGGTTTCACCACCGCTCCGCCGCTCGACCATGCACTGAAGCATTTCGATCGCATGAAACCCATACGCCTCGAACCCACCGTAGCCGATCGCCAACGCTGCCTCGATCTCGCATCCGAACGGCAATGACAATGGCGGCTTCCGCCAAGTCACGGGTAACGAGGATCCCGCCATGAATGGAATGTTCATCGCTGCAGCTGTCTTGTACATATGCGACGCGTCGTTCCAATTGAACGCGAGATGTTTGTCACTAAACACGGGAACGACCGCGCCGACGCGACGAAAGGTGTCGACGATTCCATCGAAGAAACGCCGACGCGGGTACATCTTCTGCTGAGTGACGGGCGTTTGCGGATAGTCCCCGTGCTCGCCGATGCTAATGACGCCCGCGACTCGCAACTGATCCGTGCCACCGGTCAACGCCTCGTCGATAGTCGAGGCGATCGAGAATCCATGCTTATCAGCAAGCTGACGGCTTAGGTCGCCATCCGGAACCTGATCGGTGTAGAGCCCGACAAGCTTCAATGCCGGCCCCGATCCACCCTGCTGATCGAATCCTTCGAGGATCTTACCGAGGATGACATCGGCGTGTGTGTTGTTGCGATACGTCGTGACGATCCCGGCAACTGGCAGCGACGAAGGCGACTCGTCGCCTAACGTGAGCGGCTCCGGAAGGAGGGCCAACGCTGCTAAAGAAGATCCCGCGTTGCTGAGAAACCTGCGGCGATCCATAATTCTGTTCCGATCACAAAGGCTTGTTGGGAGACGCTGAAGATATCTTACCGAACCGTATCGAACCAGTTTTCGCGGCTTCTGCTATTCAACACCAAGATAAGTGGATAGAGTGCGAAGTACGCAGACCCGTTATTCAATGGTCGCATGGCAGACCGTTCATCCGAAGGAGGCTTGGCAATGCCTATCTCGTTCAACTGCCCACATTGTGGTGTTTCGACCCAAGTCGCAGATCAATACGCTGGGCAAAGCGGCCCGTGTAAGTCATGTGGCAACACGATCACCGTTCCGTTCCCGTCTGCCCAAACGGGAAAAGTTGCGCCAGTTCCAACTCACTCGTCGTCGTCGACCGGAACCATTATTGTCGTCGTCGCGTTAATCGCGGTGATCGGAACCGTCACCGTCGGAGGCGTACTCGTTGCGTTATTATTGCCCGCCGTACAAGCGGCACGGGAAGCGGCTCGCCGAATGCAATGCTCGAATAATCTCAAACAAGTAGCGATTGCGATGCACAACTATCACGATACATACAATTCGCTTCCGCCAGCGTATACGGTCGATGCGGACGGTAACAAGCTTCATAGCTGGCGAACACTCCTTCTCCCGTTTATCGAGCAAGCGGCTCTCTACGATCAAATCGATTTAGACAAACCGTGGGACGCACCCGAGAATCTGCACCTCACCGAGATCGTGATTCCAACCTACACATGCCCTTCTGATCCAGACATGACGATGCCATACACGAACTATATGGTAATCGTCGGTCAGGGAGCGATCTTTGATGGCGACAAACCATGCGCGTTCAGCGACGTAGCGGATGGAACGTCAAATACGATTATGGTCGTCGAAGTCGAGGGTCAACAAGTTCCCTGGATGGAGCCCACTGATTTGTCGCTCGATCAAATGCAGATGGCGATCAACGCTGCTTCGACCGAGCCAGGTAGTAATCATCCGGGCGGTATGCAGGCGGCACTCGCTGACGGCTCAGTTCGCTTCATCGCTGCATCAGTCGATTCGAACCTGCTTCGCTCGCTGATTACACGCGATGGCGGTGAAGTGGTTGGTGGCTTCTGACGGTTGCGCTTTCGGGCCATACGAGTTACTCCTCAGCTAACTCTCCGGTTCCAGGCTCCAAGTGCGGTATGACATCCGTAAACTCAATTTCGGCTTTTGATCGCTCTTTCTCTGCAGCCCAGTTGAAGAGATAACGTGTTACGGCCGTGGTTAACTGCTCGCGCGCGTCTCGCCATCTCCGCTGCCCTGTTTCGATCGCATGGCAACGAATCAGATGAACACCGAACGGCGTCACAACCGGTTGACTGATTTCATCTTTCTTTAACTCGAACGCCACTCGAGAGAAAGTTTCGTGCATCGGCTTGTTTCGCTGGATGAATCCTATATCGCCACCTTTGTCGCTTGTCGGTGCGATGGAATGAACTTTCGCAGCCTCTTCAAAACTGATCTCACCCTTGAGAATTGACTCGCGAATCTCAGCCGCGTTCTGAATGGCCAATTGCTCCTCCTCTGTATCGTCGTCGTCCAGCTTGAACAAGATATGAGCAACTCGCATTCGCGTGCCATCGAATTCGCGGCGATGATCGTTGAAATACTTTTCTAGATTCTCTTCGGTCATGTAACGCGACAGAAACTTTCGCCAACTGATCTGCCACTCAAGCAATCCTCGCATCTCGGATTCCGTGATTTGCAGCGACTCAAGGTGTCTCTGGAGCGTGATGTCTCGCGATCGGAGCTGCTTCCTCAGTCGGCTAATTTCCAGATCGATTTCGGCCTTCGCGGCACCATGCTTTTGAGCTCGAAGCCAGTGAACGATCAACCGACGATCGACCAATTGAGCGAGCGCTTTCGCTTGGAAGTAGGGAAGCGCCGAGTCTGCTATTTTCCTTTCGCCGAGCGCGGTTCGTAATTCTCGTTGAACCTCGCTGACGTAAATAGGCTCGCCGTTCACGGTGGCCGCAATTTCTAGATCGCCAACCGCGTCCTCAGCGCAAATGACCGAGCTGACTATTGAACACAGGACGTTTATGCCGACCAATGCGATCCATCGACGGTGGACTTCTGAACCAGTAAACATTCTCACGGGAGTTCGATATCTTTCAATTCGTACTCGACGGGCAACTGCAATACGAGAGCAGGCGTCTTGTACACGAACTTGCACCCTTCTGGACCGTTTGGCAAATCAAACAGGTAAGCGACACCAACTTCGTTCGTTCCTTGCCGCGTCGCTTGCAGACCGACATTTTCTAGCCGCTTTCCATTGGCGTCGGTCAGAAACGCTTCGTTTCGATAAACCCAACCGCGATGCGATTCGAGTGCGTTGGCGGCGTCATCAAATCGTAACGCCATTCGCACCTCGTACAAATCGACATTCTTCCGCAGTCGCTCAAATGTGACAACGACTCCGGCTCGCTCTTGCTCCACATCGCGAGCATCCGCGATACCAGCGAACTCAAACGACTCGACGCGGCCCGGTACCAGCGCAGTAAAGCGGCCTTTGATCGAACCAATTCGCTTTGCCTCGCGACTGGCTAACGGTAGTGGAATTCCGAACTCTACCGCAGACATTCCCAACTCGGCGGAAGCGTTGATCGCTCCCTGGTTTCCCGTCACGTCCATCGCTTCGCCACGATCATCCTGCACGGTGACCTCACTCATTTGCTGACGCAGTGCAATCGGCGCAACGCGCGGTTCCCAAGCGATGCCGATCGAGAGCCGCATACTGTTGACGGCTGGATTCCTCAAGTCGCGACGCGCTTCGATTCTCAGAACTTCGAGCCGAAAGACGCCGGAGTAAACGCCGGTGGTTGCCCGAGATAATTCAGTATCAGGACGCGCGGTTAGCACGAGAGCATTTGTTTCGCCGCCAAACTCGTTGATGTTCAACCCAACTTGATCAAGTACTTCATCCAAGGCTTGCCAGTACGGCGTCTTATCAAACGCCACTTTCACTTGACCGCCGCGACGCTCGTAACCGGTAACTCGGTTACCGCTTTGCTCTTCCATGGCCTGCAATACTTCAGCCAACGACATCTCGCCTTCGAGCGTGATGAGAGTCGGCTTGGCGATCGATTCCGCAGTTGCTGTCTCAAGTGTTTTGCGAACTCGCCCCAGGCGTTCTTTGACTTCGGCCGGCGTGCGCGCAGTGATTGGCGGCAATAGATTGAGCACGTCTGGGCCAAGTTCGACTAGCACCTTCTCGGCAGCTTCGCGCTGTGACTTTTGATTGTCGTCTAACTGCAGTACAAGTCGATCGACTTCCGCTTTCAAGGTTGGTGCCGATTGCCCTTGGGCCATGAGCCAAGCAGTCGGCGAAAGCACCAAGATAAAAGCTATTAACGTCACGCGATTCACAACTCTTCTCCTGACTGGCTTTTGTTTTCTTTCTTCCGCCACACTTCGCGGCTCAAGTTGATCCGTTCGTTCATCCCGTGCTCGATTGGTTCGTTTGCAAAGGTTGGCGGCTGGCCGGTGAAGTCGAGACTCGCAGACAGCCGGCCATCCTTCGATTTGCCGGTCAAATGGCACTTGAATACATCCCGCATGTCGTACTGTCCGCGTTCGTCAAGCCCAATGACTTCCGTGATGCGGCTGATTTTTCGGGAACCATCTTCGGAGAAGCGATCGAGTTGAACGATCAAGTCGATCGCCGATCCGACTTGCGCCCGAGCAACGTGTATCGGAATCTCGACGTCCGACATCATCGAGAGCGTCTCCAGTCGTACGACCGCATCGCGAGCCGAGTTTGCATGAACGGTCGTCAAGCTTCCCGAGTGACCGCTAAGCATCGCTTGCAACATGTCCAACGCTTCTCCGCCTCGCACCTCGCCGACGATAATTCGATCGGGACGCATCCGCAACGAAGCGACGAACAGCTGGCGAATCGTCAGCTCGCCACGTCCATATTGATCCGGGCGCTGCACTTCCAAGTAGACGCAGTGTTTCTGACGGAGCTTTAACTCGGACGTGTCTTCAATCACGATGATTCGTTCTTCTTCTGGAACGGCTGTCGACACAGCACCGAGTAGCGACGTTTTACCCGTCCCAGTCCCGCCGGAGACGATGATGTTCTTTCGCAAGCGAACGCAGATCTCAAGAAACTCGCGAGCTACTTCGTTCAACGATCCAAACTGAATCAGATCGTCGAGCGAGAGTCCACCGAGCTTGAACTTGCGGATCGTCAGACAGGTCCCGGCGCGGCAGCCGGGAGGAATGATCGCATGGACACGTGAGCCGTCTGGCAAACGCGCGTCGAGGATTGGGTGTTCTTGGTTGATCTCGCGGCCAACCCACTGCGCGATATTGTGGACGGCTGAGAGGAGATCATCTTCGGTCCCGAATCGAGCTTCCGTCTCGTACAACTGTCCCGCACGCTCGATATAAACCTGATCGAAACGATTGACCATAATCTCCGTGACGTTCTCGTCATCAAGCAACTGCGCAATCGGGCTAAGAAAGTAGCCGACGCTCGCTTCAAAGATCGCTTCCCTTGTCATGCCCCCTATGATCGTTCTCAAACGGGAGCCAGTCAACGCGTTACTGCGAAAACTGCTTTGCATTCTCATTCCCGGCGGTGATGCCTGTCTCCGTTGGAGATATGGCCATGCTCACCCATCGGATGCATTGCGTTACAATGTTGAGACAAGGGGATCAGCTATTTTGGGAGACCGTAGAAGGAGCACACGCTCGATGCCTGATCTGATCGTACAAGGAGCCTTGCCCGAGCAGCGCTGGCGGCGAACCCTTTCGCCCGGACAAGCCGTGGCTGTCGGCAGATCCGCTGGTCGCTGGTCAGTGCCTTGGGACGATCGGATTTCTAGGACTCACGCCCATTTGTGTTTTGATGAGGGGCTACTTTCCGTAACGCGAATCCCGGATTCTTTGAATCCTGTCTTCTACCAAGGAACTGCTTGCGAGCAATTCGAGTTGCGATGCGGCGAGCACTTCGTGATCGGCAGCACGACGTTTTCGCTTGTAGAACAGAATCTCGGCGCGACGCTCGACGCACCACCTCCGGTGACTGAAGAAACAATTTCGTACGAATTTCTGCAGCAGCTGCGTTTCGGCGATGCCGATCGAAGAATCGATGCCCTGTCCAAATTACCCGAGATATTTTCCGTTGCGACGACCGAGCACGATCAGTCCGTGAAGCTAGTCGAAGTCGTGCTGGCGAGCATCCCGCAGGCCAATTTCGTTGGCGTTGCCGAAGCGTCGAGTTCAAGCGGCGAAATCACCACGATGCCATGGGAGCGCCGCGATCTCCAACGCGACGCAAACCTTCCGAGCGAGCGGCTGATTCGCCAAGCGATTGAGAATCGTGAGAGCGTCGTTCACACTTGGAGACGCGCCACCTCCGATTCCGAGTCCAGCTTTACACAACACGACGGAGCTGATTGGGCTTTCTGCGTGCCTCTGACAACTGACGCAAACTGCACGCGAGCAGTTTATGTCGCTGGCAATTTCGCCAATGTCGGTCCGAAGCCGACCTCGAATCTGTTGACGGAGGATGTAAAGTTTGTCGATCTTGCGGCGCGAACGCTTGAGCATCTGCGAGGAATGCGACGGTTCGAACGCGAATCCGCGAGCCTGCGGCAATTCATTTCGCCAGTCGTCATCGACACGCTCGCCGATCAAGATCCCGATCTGGCACTTGCGCCTCGTGAGGCGGATGTCTCTGTATTGTTTTGCGACTTGCGTGGTTTCTCTCGCAGGACCGAGCAAGAAGCAGATGACTTGCTTGGTCTGTTGAATCGAGTGAGTGATGCGCTTGGCGTTATGACTCGACAGATACTCGCCCACGGTGGCGTCGTGGGAGACTTTCATGGTGACGCGGCCATGGGGTTTTGGGGCTGGCCACTGGCCCAAGAAGATACTGCAGCTCGCGCTTGCCAAGCGGCGCTGGCCATCCGTCGTGAATTCGCAGCCGCCGCGAGCGATTTGCAACATCCGCTGTCCGATTTTCGGATGGGGATCGGTATCGCGTCGGGTCGCGCTGTCGCGGGAAAGATCGGAACGACCGATCAGGTGAAGGTGACGGTATTCGGACCAGTCGTCAATCTAGCGTCGCGATTAGAGACGATGACAAAGACGTTACGCGCGTCGATCTTGCTCGACGAGTCAACCGCTGCCTACGTCCGACAAGCCATTCCGGCAACGCACGCGAGAGTTCGGCGAATCGCTAATGTTCGACCGTACGGGATGGAGACAGCGCTGGAAGTGAGCGAACTGTTGCCGCCTATCAGCGAGTTTCCCGCGCTCTCGGACGACGCGATTGCCGCGTATGAAGACGCGTTGGACGCGCTGTCACAGCGCGACTGGGAACGATCGTTCTCGCTATTGCATCAGGTGCCAGCCGACGACCGTGTGAAAGATTTTCTGACTGTGTTCATCGCACAAAACAATCGCACGCCACCCAATGGCTGGGACGGGACTGTGCCACTTGGTCGCGAGAGTCTGCAGAGCGACGGGCCGTAGTCACTGGACAGCCTGTCCCAGTTGCTCCAGTTTTCGTGGCGAACCACAAGTGAATCGGAGATAAGTTGGGAATTTCTTGACCGCTTGTTGGCATATTCCCCAAGATGTGACGAAGAGTATTCGCACGGATTATTGGACACCGCGCGAGTCGCATCTACGACCACCAAAAGAAAACGCACCTCGAAAGGACAAATTCACGTGGCAACATTTGAAATTATTGAGAAGCAGGGCCTGAAGATGATCAAGGCCACAATCGACAACGAAACGATTCGCGCCGAGGCTGGAGCTTTGCACTATATGAAAGGTCTAATTCAACTTGAGTCGAAGGCGCCGTCAGCCAAGGGTTTTCTCAAATCAATGGTGACGCAAGAATCCATATTTCGGCCAACTTACACCGGAACTGGCGAGATCTTTTATGGACCGCCCACGTTCGGCGAGTACACCATGATGGATCTCAACGGCGAGGCCTGGGTTCTCGACAAGGGAGCATACGTTTGCTCAGACATCGCGATCGATGTTGGCGTCTACGCCAACAAAGCGATCTCAGGCCTGTTAAGCGGCGAAGGGTTCTTTCAGACGAAGGTCGAAGGTTCGGGTCGGGTCGTGATCCAATCGCTTGGCCCCCTGGAAACGATTGACCTTCAAAATGAACGACTAGCTGTCGATGGAAAGTTCGCGGTCGCCCGGCAGGCTCACCTCAACTTCAGCGTCCAAAAGGCGACAAAAGGTTTGCTCAGCAGCATGACCTCAGGCGAAGGGTTCTTAAACATTATCGAAGGGACCGGTCGAGTCCTTATCTCTCCGGTGCCTAATCTATATGCCAACCTTCTCAGCGAGATGAGATTGAGCATTCCTACCGCCACAAGTTAGATGCGGTCGTGTTCGCAACGACGGAACGATGGCGATACCCGTTGACAACACTGGCTGTTTTTCCGAAGCTCGGACGCTCCCGACCATTCCTTCAATTCGAACAGAAAGACACGCCGCAATGATGAAAGCAAAAGCAAGACATATCTTGGTCGACAGCGAAGCGAAGTGCGAAGAACTCAAGCAGCAGATTGAAGGCGGAACAGACTTCGGTGAAGTTGCGGCCGAACACTCGCAGTGTCCTTCCGGCAAACAAGGTGGAGCACTGGGTGAATTCGGCCCGGGCCAGATGGTCCCAGAGTTCGACAAGGTTGTCTTCAGCGCCGAACTGAACCAAGTCCAAGGTCCTGTAAAGACGCAGTTCGGCTACCACTTGCTCGAAGTCACGAGCCGAACCGAATAGACCGTCGAACGGCAATGGCGTTTCCGTGAGAGTATCGTAGTCAACTTAGGCTTGCCGGTGGACGACTTTTGACGACTGTAACTCTATGACTGCGATTCTTGGTATCTCAGCGTTCTATCACGATTCGGCCGCAGCGTTGGTCGTTGATGGTGAGATCGTCGCAGCAGCCCAAGAAGAACGCTTTACGAGAAAGAAACACGATCCCGAGTTCCCGATCAATGCGATTGAGTATTGTTTAGAGGAAGCTGGTCTGCGCGCCGAAGATCTCGACTTTGTCGGTTTCTACGACAAGCCGTTCCTAAAATTTGAACGGCTGCTGGAAACCTACCTGGCGTACGCGCCTCGGGGATTCAACTCTTTTTTACAAGCAATTCCGGTGTGGCTTAAACAGAAGTTGCATCTTCGTCGAGAGATCAAACGGGGATTACACGGCGCGTACCGGAAGCGAATTGTATTCACCGAACATCACGAGTCGCACGCCGCCAGCGCATTCTTTCCGTCTCCGTTCGACGAAGCCGCCGTTTTGACGGTTGATGGCGTCGGTGAGTGGGCCACGGCAAGTTTTGGAAGCGGACGGGGCAACCGCATCGACTTAACGCACGAATTGCACTTCCCGCATTCACCCGGGTTGCTCTACTCGGCGTTTACTTACTTTTGCGGCTTTCGAGTCAACTCCGGTGAGTACAAGCTGATGGGCCTGGCTCCGTATGGCGAGCCAAAGTACGTCGACTTGATTATGGAGAAGTTGATCGATCTCAAAGAAGATGGCTCGTTCCGCATGGACATGTCGTACTTCAACTACTGCCAAGGTCTCACGATGACTTCGGTGAAGTTCGACAAGTTGTTTGGCGGTCCGCCGCGCAAGCCCGAGTCGCCGTTGACCGAGCGTGAAATGGATCTAGCCGCTTCGATTCAGCAAGTTACCGAAGAGATCATGCTGCGGATGGCTCGCCACGTTCATGCAACAACGGGCATGAAGAATCTTTGCTTAGCGGGCGGGGTGGCGCTAAATTGCGTCGCGAATGGACGCATCCTGCGCGAGGGGCCGTTTGATCAGTTGTGGATACAGCCAGCAGCAGGCGATGCAGGTGGCGCGCTTGGCGTGGCACTGTTCATCTGGCATCAATTGCTCGGGAACTCGCGGCGAGCGGTTACTCCCGACTCACAGCGAGGGTCGTACCTAGGCCCGGCCAACGACGAATCGGAGATCAGAGAGTTTCTCGACGCGGCGGGTGCAAAGTATCAGTTCATCGAAGACGAAGAGTCGCTATGTGATCGCGTTGCGGGATTGATCGGCTCGGACAAAGTGATCGGATGGCTGCAAGGGCGAATGGAATTTGGCCCTAGGGCGCTTGGTGGTCGAAGCATCCTGGGCGACGCACGCAGCACGAAGATGCAGTCGGTAATGAATCTAAAGATCAAGTTCCGCGAATCATTTCGACCGTTCGCACCGTCCGTGCTACAGGAAAGAGTTCATGATCTTTTTGAGATGCGAGAGAATGAGCCGAGCCCCTATATGTTGTTGGTTGCGCCAGTGCGTGATAACCGACGAAAGGCTCTAACGGAAACCGAACAGCAGCTGGTTGGCATTGATAAACTCAAGTCGATTCGCTCCGAAGTCCCGGCGATTACGCACGTCGATTACAGCGCACGAGTCCAGACCATCGACCAGCAGCGTCACGGTCGATACTACAAGTTAATCAAGAGCTTCGAGCAACAGACCGGCTCGCCCGTGATCATAAACACAAGCTTCAACGTCCGTGGCGAGCCGATCGTGTGTACGCCCGAGCAAGCCTATCGATGCTTCATAGCGACGAATATGGATGTGCTAGTTCTCGAGCGGTTTGTCTTGCTGAAGGAAGACCAGCCGGATGCAACCGAACACGAGATTGATGAGTATTTGGCGCAATTTCAGTTGGATTGACTTCAGGGGCCGAACATCGATATCGGCCGCAGGAGCAAGACCGCGGGCGACATGAATCGTTGAGTAGTCGGCACTCGCGAAAGGACTGTTCAAGACGGTTTGGCCTATGGACGAGAAAGAAACGGGCAAGCATAATCCGGATGCCAACGCGATTTTCGCGCGCTATTCTCGACGGCTTGCGGCACTGGCGCATCAAAACATGAGTGCACGGCTTCGAACTCGCATCGATGGCGAGGATGTGGCGCAATCGGTCCTAAGAACGTTTTTTCGGCGTTCCGAAATGGAGGAGTTCCAGCTGGACGAGTCGACGGATCTATGGAAATTGCTGGTAAAGATCACCATCACAAAAGTTCACAACCGTGCCCGATACCACCGGGCTGACAAGCGGAACGTCGATCGCGAGGAGGGGGGAAGGGAAGGCGAATCCTTGGAGCACTTGCTCGCGAGCGGGCCGGGCCCGGCGGAAGCTGCTGAACTTGCGGAGCAGCTCGAACGACTTCTCGCCGATCTGCCGCCAGCTCACCGCGAAATCTGCGCGTTGATCGTTCAGGGGTATTCGCGCACCGAAGTGGCTGAGCAATTGAACCTGTCGCGCATGACGGTTCATCGCGTGCTCAAGCTACTGCAGGGTAAACTGAGCGACGAAGAGAGCGATTGAGCTCGGCAGGCATCGTTTTCAATAGAAATCGCGAGATTTGTGTTACACAACGTCGGCCAATCGCCATGTAACAGTAGGCGACCGGTATTACGCCGAATATGGTTTCACGCGAGACTCGAAATCGAGGCAATTTCCTGATGACATCACTGCTGACGCAGCTCTCCACGACCGATCGCTCTCGATTGGAACAATTACTGCTTGACTTCGATCGAAATTGGACTGAACACCATCTCGGTATTATAGCTGGGCAACTTAGTAGTGAGACCCACGAGTTCCGGACTGCCGCGTTGACGGAGCTATCCAAGATCGATCTCGAGTATCGTCAGCAGCGGGGGGACAAGATTGGAGTTGAATTCTATCAAGACCGGTTTCCCGAGCTGCGTGAATCGGACGCCGCTGTCATGCACCTGCTTGAGGCGGAGATTGAACTGCGGCACCACGCAGGCGATTCACCCACCGGCGAGGAATTGAAAGAGAGGTTTCCTCAACTGGCAGAACACGTCGAGTCCATGCTCGCAGCAGCGACAGAAAGCAGCGAGCACTCTCGCCTTCGACGTGCCAAGCGGCAACCGGCGACGGGCGAGTCAGGAGTTACTTCGATCGGCTCGACCGCATCCATCGCTTCGGCGGATCGCGAGACACTCCCACCGGCTTCGCGAAGACCTGGTCCATCGCCTCCACAAGAGTCTGGCCCGCAAGACCAATTCGGTCGTTACCGCTTGGTAAAGGAGTTGGGGCGTGGCGCGATGGGAACGGTCTATCTGGCGGAAGACACCGAACTACGTCGGCAGGTCGCACTGAAGCGCCCCCGCATCGCTGGAAGCGAAGAAGCCAGCATGATGGAGCGGTTTTACCGGGAGGCATACGCGGCAGCAACCTTGGATCATCCGAATATTTGCCCGGTGTATGACATCGGTACACACGAAGGTGTGCCCTTCATCACGATGGCCTTCGTCGAAGGGAAGCCGCTGTCGAAAGTCATCCGCGAGAGTTCCGGGCTGAACCCGCGAGCGGTCGCCGTCTTGGTGCGTAAGATCGCAGTGGCACTGGCCGAAGCGCACGAGAAAGGCGTGATCCATCGCGACCTGAAGCCTGGAAACATCATGCTCAACCACCGCAACGAACCCGTCGTGATGGACTTTGGCTTGGCCCGACAGGTTGAACATGCCGATGATCGGCTAACGGCGGACGGTACTTTGATCGGAACACCTGGTTACATGTCTCCCGAGCAGGTCGAAGGCGATCTAAATGCGGTTGGTCGACCGAGCGATATCTACAGTCTGGGCGTCGTGTTGTTCGAGTTGCTAACCGGCGAGTTGCCGTACCGTGGATCTGTCACATCAGTCATCGGCCAAATCCTGCGAGACGAAACGCCGGCCCCGTCGTCGCTGCGAGCTGAGTTGCCGGAAGAGTTAGACAAGCTCTGCCTGAAGATGCTGGCCAAGTCTCCTGGCGACCGCCACGCCAACATGAGCGAAGTTGCCCAAGCGTTGGGCGCGTTCATCAAATCGAGTGGTGACAGCCCGTCCGTTGTATCACCGCCACAAATCGAGCAACTCACACCCGCTCGGCTGGAAGCACAGAAGAACCAGATCACGCAGGTGATCGCGGGCGGCCAGTGGCGCGAAGCCAGTCTTCAGCTCCAGCGAATGAGTGAGTTGACCGAGCCGTTCGCTGCACCGTACGTCCAGTGGTCGCGCGAACAATCGACGGCACTGCACGCGCGCTGGCAGCAAGAGCAACAAGCTGCGGAGCGAACTCTTTCGACAGCCAAGGAGCAATTCTCTCGACAGGACTACTCAGGAGCTGCACAAACCTTGCTGACAGTTGACAAGCAGCTACTTACTGCCGACGGCAAGCAGTTGTTAGACAGCTCGCTCAAGCTTCAGGAAGACGTTGACCTGTTGGTCCATCTCATTGAAGAAGGACTGCGAACGGGCAAACAGCGGGGAATGGTCAAGAACCTTCAGCGTCTGCTGCAACTGAAGCCCAAGGATCCGCTGGCACGCGATCTGTATCGCAAGTATCGCTGGCAACAGCGACTCGGCTGGTTTGGCACGATGCTAGCCGACGCCGTCTCGCTCGCGATTCCATGCAGAACGCGATCGTGGTTCGACGAGCCATTGCTTCGCAAGTGGTTTGCGCTGGCCACGCTGGTCGGGCTGACTTCATTTGGCCTGATGAGTTGGGCGGTGGTGATCTATCTCAAACGGAATGGTAGAACAACCGCAACGGTGACAATCGCGGGTGATGCTCTGGAGCGAAGCGATCTTGAAATCACGATCGCTGAGACGGATGCGGAAAAGGTTTCTGCAAAGGCTACTGATGACCGCGTTGTTGATCCGGAAAAGGCTCCAGCAATGGTTCCCGAGCAACCTAACCTACCGTCGTTGGATCGTCCGGCTCCGCTGGATACATCAGGGCTTGTTAAAACGCTTCCGGCCTATCGTGATGGCATCAACGATGTACAGACGTCGCCCGACGGTCGCTACATCGCTGTGGCAGTAGACGCTCAGGAGGTGGTTCTTTGGGACAATCGGAGCGGCCAAGTTGTTCAAGCGGTCTCGGACCGACCACTCGGGAATGTTCGATCGCTCCTCTGGTCGTCCGATGGTTCCACGCTTCTCGCTGCCGGAGACACGATCTCCCGAATCGCAATGCGCGACCTTCGATCTGTTGTGATTACCGTGCCGAGACTCGTAGAGCATGTCGTCTGGCTGTCTGGAGGCAACCGCTTTGTCGCCTTCGCACGAGACGGTCTGTATGTTTACGATGCGGGTTCTCTTGAATCAGTTTCAATCTCCACCGATGTCGTCGCTGCGGGCCGCCAATGCTTCGATGTTAATTCAGACGGAACTCACATTCTGTTTTCCGACAGCAAGCATGAACTTAGTTTCTTCGACCTTTCAAGCCAGACAGTCGAGTCACTCGATTTGGTATCGAAAGATCGCCCGATCCAGATTCGTTTCGTGCCCGACCGTGAAGACCTGGTGCTGGTGGCTGGTGAGGCGGGCATGCTCGACTTGTACGATCTCAAGGAGCGGCGTCTCGTACGTTCTCTAGTGGGCCATCGTGAGAATGTCTCGTCACTGGATGTCTTGTCGGATGGACGCTTCGCCGTCAGCGGCAGCCCCGACGACACCATTCGCGTCTGGCACCTCGATAGCGGGGCAGAAGTACATCGCTTTCGCGGCTCTCGTTGGTGTACCGCCCGGATCGATATTTCACCCGACGAGCATTACGTCATCTCAGGCGGAGGTAAGCGGCACGGTCCCGGTGGGCGCGGCGCGAACGTTATGCGAGACAACGCCGTTCACTTGTGGCGACTGCCGCCTGAAGAAGAATTGGAGCGACGTGCACGCGAAGCGGGGGCCGATTGAAAGTCTTGGAATGGGGATCCACCATGATCGAACTCCGCAACTACACCGAGACATCGAGTCGCACGCTTCGGAACTGTTGGTCATGCGGGGGTGTGATACCGGGAGTCAGCTGGCTGTTGGCGAGGTGTTGCCGACTACGATCGGACGCAGCGCTGGTTTTGAATTCCAGTAAAGTAGGCTGGGTCGCGACCCAGCCTACGTCGACAAAGTGATACTCAATTAATTAGAACGGCGAGGTGTCTGTTGTCAAAACTGGTGGTAGTTCGCGGTCACGATACGGGACGACAGCTTACGCTGCGGGACGAGTCATCGACTTCCATCGGACGCGGTGTCGATTGTGGTTTTCAATTGCACGATCCGTCGGTGTCGCGGATTCATTGCTGCGTTTCAAAACAAACCGACTTATTGATGTTGCTCGACGCGGGCAGCCGTTGGGGGCTGCAAGTCAATGGTCAGGTCGTGCGCGAGGCGACACTCCATGACGGTGATCGGATCGCGCTAGGCGAGACGGAGATTCTGGTTGAGATCGCGCATGGAAATGACCACACGACGCTAGCCCCCGCAGCGCTGTGTGAGGCGGAGACCGTCGAGCCTCGCCGTGTCCACTATGAGGCGGACGCGACCAGCGGGGATCGCTCAAGGTCGCAAACTCCTCGCCTTCGATCCGATGAAGACGTCATCCAGCTGCTTGGCAAGCGATTTCTGCGTTTCGACGTGCAAGCATTGATTGCCTCGGCACGAACGGGTGCCGTGTTTCGAGCTTGGGATAACAAGCATGAGCGACACGTTGCACTCAAGATCTTCTGGCCACATCTATTCGAAGAAGAGATCGAAATTCGGCGTTTCGTGCGAGCGATGCGAACGGCGATTCCGGTTAAACATAGCCATTTGGTGCGGGTGTATACCGCCGGCAAATCGCGCGGCGTTTGTTTCACGTCCAGCGAACTTGTCGAGGGCGAGTCGGTCGACCAGTTGATTCAACGCGTCGGTGTGTGCGGGATGCTGGATTGGCGTCGAGTGCTGCGAATCGCAATTCATCTGACCGAGGCTCTGCAAGGCGCTTCGAATCACCACATGGTTCATCGCAATATCACGCCGCACAACATTCTCATTCGTGCCAGCGACGACACGGTGAAGCTGAATGATCTGGTATTTGCCAAAGCGATCGCTGGCACGCGCATGGAGCAAATTACCTGTCCCGGCGAATTGATTGGCCAACTTCCCTACATGTCGCCTGAACAGGCAGGTGTCGATCGCACGATAGATGTTCGCTCTGACATCTACAGCCTGGGTGCCACGCTCTACTCGCTATTGACGGGTCGCCCGCCATTGGAAGGTCGCACATCTGCCGAGACAATCACGAAGATTCAACTAGAAGCTCCGACACCTCCAACCAAGTATCACCTTTCCATCTCACCGTTGTTTGAAGGCGAGGTTTTACGGATGCTGGAGAAGCGGCCTGAAGATCGCCACCCTTCGCCAGCTGTTTTGCGAAACGAACTGGCAAGAAGCGCTCGTTATGAGAATGTACGGGTGTAGCTCCATCGTCTCGCGATGCCGCTACATGTCTCTTGCGACGCGAGCAACGTGCCACGTCAACGAAAAAAGCCCTCATGCAATTTGCTTGAGGGCCTCTGGGTCGTCGAATCAGAATACTTTCGCCTAGTCGAGGAAGCCAACTAACTCTTGGCTGCGGCTAGGTTGCTGAAGTTTCCGTACCGCCTTGGCTTCGATTTGACGGATACGTTCACGCGTCACTTTAAATATATGGCCAACTTCTTCCAGCGTATAGCTGTAGCCATCACCAAGTCCATATCGCAACTTAATGATTTCGCGTTCGCGGTAGCTGAGCGTTTTCAGCACTTTGTTGATGCGACCACGTAGCATCTCTTGGGCGGCACCGAGCGCTGGGCTCTGTGCAGTGCCATCCGGCAACAAGTCGCCGAACTGGCTATCCTCGCTGTTACCAACCGGACGATCCAAGCTGATTGGATAGCGACTCATCGCCAACACTCGCCGAGCTTCGTCGACGGTTGTCTTGGCTTTGCGAGCCGTTTCTTCGATCGTTGGTTCGCGTCCAAGTTGTTGCAGCAGTTGTCGCGAAACGTTGCGAACCCGAGACATGGTCTCGACCATGTGAACAGGAATTCGAATCGTCCGGCTCTGATCTGCAACCGCGCGGGTGATCGCTTGCCGAATCCACCACGTCGCATAAGTACAGAACTTGAAACCGCGCCGATACTCGAACTTGTCAACAGCCCGCATCAGGCCAGCGTTGCCTTCTTGGATCAGATCCAAGAAGCTCAATCCACGATTGCGATACTTCTTTGCGATCGATACGACGAGTCGCAAGTTGCCTTCTGACAACTCCCGCTTAGCCTGTTGATATTCCGAATAAACCGATTTGAGCGACACCACGCGGTTCCGTAAACTGCTCGGAGTTTCGTGTGTGTGTACTAAGATGTTACGGTACTCGGACAACCACTGCTGACGCTCGGCAGCTGGAAGCCGAGCTTTTTTGTGGTCGCGAATCAATCGCTGAAGCTCGTCCAACCGATTGCTGAAATCTTCCAACACGCCGATCATCGTTTCGATGCGCTGGGTTCGCAAGCCAAGTTCTTCCACCAATCGCACAGCGCGACGACGGCGTCGAGCGAGCCGCTGCCAAGCATCTTGACGTTTGGCCTTAGTTTGCGATTTACTAATCGCCGTGCGGTAATCGTGCCGATTCCGCTTGAGCAATACTTCTAATGTCCGCAAGTTGTGCGGCAAACGACCAAGAATTTGTTCCTTCTCAAGACGGTCGGTAACAGAGACCTGCACGGTGCGGTCAAAGGGAAGCTCCCCTTCATGAACCCGCTTGAGAACTTTATAGGCCATTTGAATGACGTAGTCGCATTCAAGCAACTTCGTCCGAAAACGCCGACGTGTAACTTCAATCTTCTTGGCGAGATAGATCTCTTGTTGTCTGGTGAGCAACGGAATCTCGCCCATTTGGGTCAAGTACATACGAACCGGATCGTCTGACCAAGATTCGTTGTCGTCTACTGAAATCAAAAAGTCATCGTCCTCGTCGGACTTTGCCTTCGCATCATCACTGTTGGCTTCTTGATCGTCAGTGGTGAGGCTCTCTTCATCGGCCTCGGCGACGGGCAACTTCGCAAATCCCTCCTCTTCCTCTGAAGTTCGTGTCTTAATGTCATCCTCGAAGTCATCGAGTAGCGTGTCGTACAAGACAGGACTCCTAACGCTAGAAACAAAGCTGACCGGAATATAGGAACGTCGAATCCATCCTTGTTGCAAACACGATTCATGAATTCAATTGCGAGTCGCATCCTCGACTCCACACGTTGACTCATCTTCGTGTTTGTAAATCCCGACATCCGTGTCCGAATCAAATTCAAGCAATTCTACCACCAAGAGAGCGCTTGTCTGGCTTCATCTTAGAATTGGTAAAAGATTGCGATTAACGAGTCGGCGCGGGTCACTTAAGGTCGACCCAATCGTTCGACTTGATTGTTGACTGGTAACTACGGAGTGGTTTATCGGAGTTACCAATCACCCATGAAGGAATCCGGCGGGGATCAGAGCGGAAAGTTCGGTAGGTGCGCAAAGCGCCAATGGACCGGAATGATTTCCATATCTTTCCCGGGGTGGAGTATTTAATACTCGCGTTGCACCCCCTGTGTACTGACCCCCGTGGTACCGACACAAGTATGTCGCTCGGTGGCCAATATCAGCAACCTCGCGACGTGTTTAAATTCTAACTACACACTCCCGCAGGTCTAGTGTTAGGCGACGGTTAAACGGAAAACTTTACCCTACTCGCAGAATGGACCAGATCCGCTGGAAAGGTGGCTCTAACACGCCTTCTGACGATCTCGATCAAATCTCGCGAACCAAGTCGCTAATGGCACCGTATTTGCCAGCGACGCCCAGTCACGAGGGCCGGCTGAGCCGAACAGCTCTGATGCTTGCTGTTCCGCCGCGCCGCGCGGTAGCATGGCTGTTCGTTACGACCTCTGTCAAATATCGCTGGCACAATTCGCCACACCTCAGCCCCGGAAGCGCTTACCGAAAGTGATGCCAGGAATAGATTTAAGCGGATCCGTCGCGGTCGTTACGGGAGCCAGTCTCGGGATCGGTCGAGCAGCTGCGATTGCGCTGGGGCGGGCCGGCGCGTCGATCGTTGTCAACTATCATTCACACGAAGAACAGGCCGAAGAGGTCGTCACAGCGGTGAAAATCGCTGGTGCTCAGGCGTTCAAGCATCAAGCTGATGTCAGCGATTTGAGTGCTGTCGAGGACATGGTTTCTCGGACAGTGAAAGAATTTGGCAAGCTGGATATTGCAATTGCGAACGCCGCTTTCAGCGAACGGGAGTTATTCTGCGAAGCCGACATGGAACGCTTTCACCGGACAGTCGATGTCACGATGTGGGGAACGTTTTACCTTCTCCGAGCAGCTTCGCAACAAATGATCAAGCAAGGCACTGGGGGGGCGATTGTCTTGGTAAGTTCCCCGCACGCGTTCGTCCCAGTACCACGATCGATGGCGTACAACATCTCAAAGGCAGCCATCGAGCAAATGTCACGGACCGCGGCGATGGAACTTTCCGAACATCGGATTCGAGTCAACACACTTCAGCCCGGTTGGACCGACACACCCGGCGAGCGAAAATTTGCTAGCGAGGAGACACTCGAAGCCGCTTGCAAAGCGATACCGTTCGGCCGATTAGGTACACCCGAAGAAATGGCGGAAGCGATCCTTTTTATGTGCAATCCTCAAAATAACTATATGACCGGAGCCAGTCTGCTGCTCGATGGTGGTATCACGCTGCCGTGGTGGGCCAAACATGGTTCGACGGCACCGGAGTAAGCACCGTGGCCATTACGACATCTTTCGAGTAATGCAGAATCAGCAACTATGTCGAAGTACCTATTACCGTGTGAATGTGGCCAAGGGATTGCCATCGACGTCAGTCAAGCCGGCCAGCAACTTGTCTGCGAGTGCGGCGAAACGCTTGAAGTTCCAACGCTACGAGGCGTTCGCGCGCTGGAGCCACTCCAAACAGAAACGCCATCCTCGCCGCGAGCGGCTGATTGGGATTTGTCTCGCGGGATGATCTTTGCTGGGTCACTAATTCTGTCAGTGATCGGTTTCTCCGTTGCTCTGTTCGCGTACAACGGATTGCGAGGGACTCCGAACATCACGCGAGAAGTCGAACTAGAATCGTTCGACGAAGCGGTCGATGACTTGTCTCTCGATGAAGCTTACGAGATGTGGAAGAATCTTCGTAATCAAGGACTCGGGCCGCGAGGGCAAAACCCATACGTCAATTTTCGCTCCTTCCGCAGTGGACGGCAACGAATCCTTGCGGTTGGAATTGTACTCTGCGTCGCAGGATTGTTGGTCGCGATTGGCGCGACGCTAGGTAGACGCAAACCAGCAGCCTGATCGCAAATTACCGCAGGTCCGCGCTACGATCAAGTTCCAAAGCTTCCGTCCACTTCTTAGTGAATTGTGATCCTTTAGCGAGTCTTAAGAGCTTGAGATCGTTCTTGTCGACAACGACTAGCAATCGCTTTACCAACGAGTTCGCTACGAGAACGTAGGCTGTTGCGGTTTCTGAAAGCTTCCACCGCGACCACCGATCGAGTCTGGGATACTCGCCTAACAAACGAGCCATTCTCGGATCGTCCTTGCTCACGTTCGCCAATGATCTGCAGGCGCTGCACTGACTTAGTTCGCACGAAGTTGGACTGACTGACTGCTGGCAGGTCTCACACGTCACTAGCACTTTACGAAGTACTCGCACCCCGCTCGCCGGGCAACTGGAAAAGAATTCCGGTAACGCTTTCGCTCCTGTCGCGTTGCATGTCTCCAAGTCGCTAGCAATCACTCGTTTGCCGGATTCCGAGCATGTGGCGATTGCTTCAATCGGTACGATCTCGCCATCGTCCGTTGCGGCGAGATGGCAGGAGCCCTGTGGGAACGAGGGGCATGCCAGCGCGGGAGGCTTAGTGCTTCCGTCAACGAACAGCTGCGCCCAATCCGAAAAAGCGATCGATGTCGTCGCATCCTTGATAACGAACGCCAGCTTACCTTCGGCGTACTTGCACCATACGACCGTCGTTAGAACTACTTCGACCTCTGCAGATTGTTGGAGGCCTTCGACCGCCGTCTCGCCAACATGTCGCCAACGAACACATTGGTCGTCCGTCACCTGGATCGAACGCGAAAGCGGGACAAGTTGCTTCAATCCCAAGCGCTCGACGAGCGACTCTTCGATAGGTTCGCCAGTGAGGTTGATGAAATGATGACACAATCGCGCCTTACCGATCGATCGGTCGACATACGTAACACGAAGAATGGGCCGATCTTCCAATGTACAGCCACCGAGATGGACGCTTCCACCGTCGACGGTATATTCGTCGAACAATCGTTGCGAGACGTCGCGAACGCTTTCCGGTTGGTGACTTGGTACGGCCCGTCCGACAGTTTGCGTCGCGTTCAAGTCGTCGACGAGCGATCGTACGATCGGCGCATCGATGGTGATCAAGTGCTTCGAGTCGGTTGCTTCGATCGGGGAAAAGGTCAGCCGCAGCGTGGTGTCGCACCCGATCTTCGTTCGTAGTGATTCAGGAACAAACTCTACATCGATCGCTTCTTCACCGCAGGTGTATTCACAACCGGCTGCCGCGAGCAGCCAAAGCATGAAGTCGTGCAAACTGGTGTCCGAATCGGAGGTAGCAGTGTGCGTCGGTGAACTCACGGTCGACGAAGCCAACTAGAAGGGATACTAGAAAGACGATCGAGTTCCCACGAACGTCTACGCGTCATTGCCATCACCTAATACACTACCGCTTTCGCAGGATATAGACAACGTCTTCAGTACTCGCATCCACGGAGATCGGGTGGTTGATGTTGTACGCGAAATCGTACGTCGCCGCGACCTCGAAACCGCCAACATTATTGACCAGGCTCGACATTTCGTCTGCCGTATACGTGCGAAAGGATATCGTATCTTCAATACGAAAGCTCTTTGTCGGCGTATAAATGTCAAATGTCATCGAGAATGTTTCCTCTCGCTTTTTCAAATTGCGATCCATCATCCAAAGGCTCGTGTTGACACACAGATTTCCGCGTGACGCCGACCAAGACTCCGCTTCTGAAGGTGCGGACGCTGTGGGAGTTAGATGCAGACCCAAGATATATAGGCCGCCTTGACGCAAACAGTTCGCGACGCACATCAGATGACTTTTCGCGCCCTCGGCCGTTTGAATGTGCCGAAAGCTGTTGATCATGTTAAACGCGATGTCCACGTTCTGATCTAAATGAAAGTCCGTCATGTCTGCGGCGAACGCCGTTTCTGCGAATCCATGCCCTTTCAAACGCTTGTTACAGTAAGCAACGGCCTTTGAATTCAAGTCCAAGCCCGACACATCGTAGCCCTCCTTGGCCAACCGATACATCAGGCGCCCCGTACCGCAAGCTGGTTCGAACACACGGGTAACGCTTCCTGTCGCGTGCTTTGGGAAGCATGCGGTCAGAAAGTCGAACTCCGCCTTCCAATCTGATCCAAACACCAGGTCGTAGTAGCGTGGAAAGTCGTACAGGTTTGCATTCAGCGTTTCCACTGGCTCATATACATCCGTGCCTGACCAGCGCGTCGCTTTACGAGGCTGGCGATTGAAACTGGCATGTCGACGATGACGCGCCTCTTCAGCTACTTAACTATGACGCAGCTTTTGCAATCGAGTCGCGAGCGACGGCAAGACACGCCTTCATATCTTCGATTGGATTATCCGGGTTCGATTCATACTCCAACGAGATCGAACCATCGGCGGGGAATTTAATGTCTTTCAACGCCTTAAAGACACCGACGACATCAAGATTCGCTTGACCGATGACGACGTTGTGCGAGCCCTTGTCACCCTTATGCGTGTCGTCTTTGATGTGTAACGCGTGAACGCGATCACCCAACTTGCGAATCACATCGACCGGATTCTCGCCGCTACGGATATAGTGTCCGGTGTCGACGCATGCACCAATCCGTTTGTCGTGATCTTTCACAGCCTTCAGCGTGTCGTCGGATTTGTCGAACAACGCTCCGGGTCCATGATTGTGAATACAAACACGAATGTCGAATTCCGCAACCAACCTGTCCAAGCTGTCGAACGAATCGGGCTTCGGATTTGCCGTGATGTTTTTGATGCCTGCCTTCTTGGCAAACTCGAATACCTTTCGGTTCGCGTCGTGATCGGCACTAAAGCCATTCACTCCGTGAGCGTTCAGCGTAATATCAGCCGATGCGAGCAACTTCTTTGTTTCCACAATCGTCTCGTCCGTTGCGTTCGGTGCCAGGTGCTTGCTGTAGAACTCGACGTAGTGCAGCCCCATGCCTTGAATGTGTCGAACCGCTTCGTGCAGGTCGAAGTTTCTAAGCGAGTAACTTTGCACGCCGATTGGCCAGCCTTGATAAGGATCGTTCGCGTACAGCAGCTTCGCTGCTTGCAATACATCCGGTGCGTCAAAGAATGTGGCACCAGCGGCAGCCGCGGAACTCAAAGCAAGAAATCGACGACGGGAGAACGATTGGGGCATGGTGACACCTCGGTGCAAGTGTGATTGTTGGATTGCGTGTCGCTATTATGCGGTGCCAATCGCTTCGTCTCAAGCCGCAGCAGCCCGACGCTACTCCAGAACCGACCGAAACTCAGCTCATTCGCACTGCAAGGCATCGCTAAGCTTTAGTCGGGCAGCTCGTTCCGCTGGGATCCAGGCCGCAACTAACACGATCAACAATGCCACTGAAAAACTGATCACGAGCAGCCACGGGCGGAACACGAACAAAACCGCATGGCCCGTTGCGGGGAGCGTCGCCAGATTAATAAAGTAGGCGACCACCAGCCCAAGAACAGTTCCTGGAGCCAGACCGATTAGGCCCATCATGATCGCTTGAGCGAAGATCGTCCGCCTGACTTGGCGACGTGTCATCGCAACCACACGAAGTACCCCCAGCTCGCGTGTCTGTTCTAAGATGTTCATTGCCAGCGTGTTCACCAGTCCGAATGCCGCGATGACGAATCCAAGTGCCAGCAGTGCCCAGAGACTGCCGATCACTCCATTCATCATCCGCTCGATGAACTGAACAAGATCGGTGTACGATTGCAAAAGCAGGCCCCGGTCGTCGCAAAGCTTTTGAAGTGACAATTCGACGGCGGCCCGTCGGTCGTTCGACGCCTGAACAATGTAAGCGTCGACACCTTCGACTTCCAACAACTCTCTCGCCAGCGTTCGATGCATGTAAATCGTCAGGCCGCCACCGATGTAATCATTGGTTGTGCCGATGACGGAAAGTTGCTTCTCGCCTTCTCGCGTTTCCAACGGAATCGTGTCGCCTCGCCCAAGGCCCGTTCGCTGAGCCAACACCGTGCCGAGAACGACTTGTCCCTCGGAGATTCCTCGAACGACGTCAGCGTTGTCACCATCGACAAGGTCGAAGTAAACCTGCTTGTTCTCTGTAAACTCGCGAACAACGACGATCACCGAGTTGCCTGCCGATGTTGCCTGAACAAAGCGAATCGTGTCGAGGTCTTCCACTCCCGGTATCGCCTGAATGTCATCGTCGAGGCCTTCCGGCATGTCCGCTGCTTGGCCAGTCGCCATATCGGGCATCATCGCTCGGACAAAGAAATCTCCGACGATGGCTTGCTGATACCACTGTTCGACATCACGCACGTTGTCAACAATCGTGTTCGCCAGGCCAACGCCGGTACTGATGGCGATAAAAAGTACGCCGATCGTCATCGCAGATCGGCCACGATGCCGCAGCAATTGTCGTCGCGCCAAGCGGCCTTCGATGCCAAGACAGGGACGTAACGCCGACTGCACGAGCGCCGTCGCCCCTCCAAGACAAACGGGCAGCAGCAGCACGAGGCCGACCAAAGCGACGACGGCGGAAGTAACTGCAGCTTCAATGGGAAGCCAGCCCAAGACACAACCCGCAAGCGTTAGCGCGCCGATGCTGACCACAACCACACCCAAAATCGCACTCCACCGATTAGGAGGTTCGATCTCTCCAGCGGTCACGACACGCATTGCTTCGGATGGCGAAAGCTGACCCGCGCGACGAGCCGGAATGACCGTGGCAACCAAGGAGATCCCCAGGCCAAACACTGCAGCAAGCACGAAGGGGGTACTAGTGAGTTCGGCCGACGGGATCGGCGTTTGCAGCAATTCAGCCGTGGTCCGTGCCAATACTCTTGCTCCGAAAAAGCCGACGAACCCACCGAGAACCATTCCGACGAGCCCGATGATTAGTCCCTCGCGGAGGATGAGAAATGTTACCTGGCGGCGAGTCGCACCAATGGCTCGAAGAATCCCAAGCTGTCGACGTCGCTCGCCGACCGTCATCTGAAAGGTGTTGAAGATCATAAAGGCGGCGATGACCAGCGCGAAGGCCGTCGCGAGCTGCAATCCTTGCTCGGTGGCAAGCATCGTTTCCTCGGCGAGTTGGCTCCGCACGGTCGGCTGCCGCACGACGAGTCCGACCGGCAAGTCGCCGGCCACCTTGGCCTGGATCGAGTCCACGTTGGTTTCGGCGTCTAGGACGATTTGGACTGCATCGATTTCGCCGCGCAACTTGAATCGCGACTGAGCAAGACCAAGTGACATATACAACAAGCCACCCTCAGAGACGGCAGAACCGCTCCGGGGATTAACTAGACCCACGACTTCTGAGGTCTTCATGCCGCTGCGAGTCAGCATTTTAGTGTTATCGCCGACTTCAAGACCGAGCCCGCGAGCGAACGTCGCATCGAGTACGATCTCCGTCCCCGCGGAGAACATCCGGCCTGAAATAATTTCGTAGTCGCGCACCAACTGATCGCGATCGGGAATGATCCCCATCACCTGGGCTTTGACTTTGCGATCTGTGAGATAGATGATCGTATAGCGCCGGATCAAGGGAACGGCTTGAACTCCTTCGAGCTGATCGATTTGGTTGGCAACCGTTACTGAAAACGAACCGCCTCCCTCCGCGGCAACCTCCAGTGCCGCGCGGCCCGTCACGGCAGAAAACATGTTGCGTTGAGCAACGCGAGTTGTCGTGGTCGCGATCGACACCGAGACAACCGCTCCAACCGCGATCACGATGCTTGAGATCGTCAAGATCGTACGAACTGGTCGGCTGCTCACCTCTCGCAAGCTGAATTTGAGGAGCGCCATAGCTATTTCTCCTCGACCGCGATGGCGCGGCTTGGTGGATTCACGTCCCTCCGAACATCCCCGTCGATTAGTCCATCGCGGATGGTGATCAAACGCTGCGCCGCCGCTCCCACCGCGTCATCGTGCGTGACCATGACGATCGTATGCCCTTGCTTCTCGACCAATTCTTGCAGCAATTTGGCGACTCGTCCGGTTTGTCGGCTGTCGAGGTTTCCTGTCGGTTCATCAGCGAGAACCAACGCGGGCTCGATCGCCAACGCTCGTGCGATGGCAACGCGTTGCTGTTCTCCACCGGACAGCTTGCTCGGGATGTGTCCGCGACGATGCGACATTTCGACGAGTTCTAACGCGCGGCACGCTCGTTCGCTCGCTTCGCGCGATGCGATACCATCCAACTCCAGTGGCAACGACACATTCTCTTCAGCAGTCAGCGTGGGGAGTAAGTTAAACGACTGAAAGACGAAGCCGATACGCCGGCGGCGCATCAGCGTGCGTTCGTCGTCGCTCAATTCACTCAGATCCGTGCCCTCAAGCAACACCTGGCCGCTCGTCGGGACATCCACACCGCCTAGAATTGCCAGCAGCGTACTCTTGCCTGATCCCGATGGCCCCATGATCGCGACTAACTCCGACGGACCGATACGAAGATCGATTCCGCGAAGAGCCTCGACCAAGACATCACCGCTGCCGAATTGCTTGGTCAAACTTCTGGTCTCAACGACATCCATGTTGCGTCTTTCTAAAACTTGGCTTGCGGCGATCCTGCAAAGGAAGCAATCTCCGAACCCCTATGCGCGTAGCTTTGATGCTTCTTTCCCTATTGTACTTAAGGTGGCACCATACTGAAGTCGAGCAGATGAGCGCGCCCTTGTGCTATTTCGGCACAAACTGATGGCATGACAATTGCATATTATGTGACGCTAGCGTTGAGCGACAAAGATACCACGGAGACATGAGATGGTGATCGTTGTCAATGACGATGCAGTTTATCTGTCTTGGATTCGGCGGCATCATGGTGGCTATGTGGTCGACACGAAGCGCAAAGCCATGAAGCGAAACACCACTTTGCATCTCGCCACGTGCGACGCAATTCGAACTTCAAGAACAAAGCGAACTCACTGGACGACAGGCGATCACATCAAAGCGTGTTCCATGGATCGCGCCGAATTGCTCGAGTGGTTCGGCGAACAGATTGGTGGAGAGCCGAGGCTTTGCGACGCATGCCTTCCAATACCGAAGCAAGGAAGTTCTCTGGGCTCTACGCGGTTTGATACCGATGATCATCATCTGACCAAGCTAGGCCGCGACATCGTTTCCGTTGTCCTCGAGTCTGCGGTGATTCATCTTGATAACGATCTCGAGTACTGGACGACGATCGATGACATCGCATCGCAACTGTCCAAAACGCCAGCACAGATAGGGCCCGCTGTCGAAAGACTGGTCGCGCAACAAATGGTTGAGATTGAAGGCGAGGGCGAAAGAAACGATGCCAACTGGTCGAGGCGACGCATCTTTCCAACGGGTAATGCGCTAGCGACGATCCCAGCGTTTGGCGAGATGAATTCGACCGATTTGCAAAGCGAGTTGTCAATGCTCCATCGCCAAGCCGATGAGGGGAAGTGAATGAATCAATTCTGGCCCAACAATTGCACCTGATCACTTGGGAGGTGTGATAATGTTACGTTCCATCTTGTTGGGGCTCGACGGATCGGATGATTCCGCTGGGGCAATTGAACTCGGAGTACGCTGGGCCAAACGCTTCGATTGTCTTCTGATTGGGATCGGCATCGTTGACGAACCAACAATTCGCGGCGCGCATCCACCGGGGCAAGTGAATCCAAGCTATCAAGCTGCCTACAACCAATTACTGACGCAGGGCAGGCACAGCGTCGAGCAATCGCTCGAGCAATTTGCAATTCGATGCAGCGAAGAGAAAGTCGCTTGCAAGTTATTGGAAGACGAAGGTCGGCCGTGCGAGAAGATTCTGACAGAGTTGCAACGCTACGATTTGCTGATGCTCGGCTGCACAACGCACTTCCGGCACGGAAGCGAACGTCATCCTTGCAAGACACTGGAAACTGTTTTGCGCGAAACTCCACGTCCTGTTATTGCCGTTCCGTCACGCCTGACAAACCTGCCTGGTGAGAATATCGTCGTCGCCTACGACGGCAGTACTCCGGCGGCTCGGGCGTTGCAAGCTCTGGTTGCGACAGACCTTTGCTCGTTGGGGACAGTTCAAATCTTAACCGTTCACTCCGACTCGTCGTTGGAAGCTGCTCGGATCGCCGAATGTGCCGTGGAGTTCTTGCGGTTTCATAATGTGGAGGCGACACGAGTCCCGCTGGTTGGCAACGCATCTGCCGAACTGATCTTGGAACATGCACAAGAGAATCATGCGAACTTGGTGGTCATGGGCGCGTACGGAAAGACAAGAATTACCGAATTCCTGTTTGGATCCACAACTTGCCAAGCGTTACAACAAACTTCGATTCCTCTGTTGCTGTACCACTGATCTTGTTTTCAAAAGTCAGAGAGCTGCTTTGGCGCGATCGCGACGCGCAATGCATTGAGAACTGCCACGACATCAATGACTTCTTGAGCGACCGCGCCAGCAACGGGTGGCAGGTATCCGGCAGCCGCGAAAAACATACCGATCAGGCTTAACGCCATACCCCCGACGGCGCTTTGCAGCGCAATCGATCGCATGCGATGGCTGACATGTAGCAGTTCGTCGACCTTCTTCAACGAACTGTCCATAATCACCGCATCCGCGGCTTCGGATGTGACGTCGCTGTTCTGACCAAAGGCGACTCCGACGGTTGCGGCCGTTAACGCTGGCGCGTCGTTAATGCCATCGCCAAGGAAGATCGTATCGACTTTCGTCGTCTCTTCTCGAACCAACTCCAGCTTCTGCTCCGGGCTCTGGCTAAAGTACACCTCTTCGATCCCGACTTGATTGGCAAGATAGCGCACTTCGCTTTCGCGGTCACCTGATACTAGCATCACGCGAGCAAAAGCATGTTTGGGTCGCAGGTGTTGGATGAACGAGGCACCTTCCTTGCGAGGCTCGTCGCGAAACCGAAACGTTGCCGCATAGTTCCCATCAACCGCGATGACGCATTCCAATCCTTCTGCTGCAGGCGGCAATCCAGCAACTTCATTGGGATAGTCCGCAGCCATTTGCTTTCGACTGAAGACACGGATTTCACGGCCATCCACTTCACCGCGCAATCCTTGCCCCGGCCGCTCGCTGATCGAGTTGGCGTCGTCCAGCAAGATCCCACGTTTGTTCGCCGCTGCGATGATCGCAACGGCCAGCGGATGCTTCGAGTATCGCTCTAAACTGGCCACAAGCTTCAGTAGTTCGTTCGCGTCGAATGCATCTGCAACTAAACTCTCCGTCAGCTGCGGGCGACCGTAAGTGAGCGTGCCCGTCTTGTCAAAGATCACAGTCCGACACGTATCGACGGTCTCCAAGATCGCCGGGTTCTTGATGATGATGCCCAAACGAGCAGACAGCGAAATGGAGCCGATGACCGCGACGGGAATTGCGATCAACAAGGGACAAGGGGTTGCGACAACCAACACCGCCAGAAACCGCACTGCTTCGCCACTCGCCGCCCAGGCGATCAATGCCAACGCGACCGCCACCGGAGTGTAGATCGCACCAAGCTGATCACCGAGCCTTCGAATGCGAGGACGATGTTGTTCCGACTCTCGCATTACTTGCATAATCTTGGCATAGCGAGAATCGATCGGCAGCTTGTCCGCGCGAATGGTCAAAGCCGTCTCGCCGTTGATCGCTCCCGAGAGCACCTGCGACCCGGGAGTCTTCGACATCATATACGGTTCGCCCGTGAGATACGACTCGTCCATGACGCCGTGTCCTTCGAGAACCGTTCCGTCAACGGGGCATACTTCATGCGGAAACACGACGATCGTATCAGCGACCTGTAGTTGGTCGAGATCAACTTCGGTTACTGTGGAGTCTGTTTTGCGATGCGCGAATGAAGGCATTCGTTTGGCAAGTGCCTGCAACACAGAAGACGCTCGCCGTACGGCGAACGATTCAATCGCTTCGCCGCCCGAGAGCATTAATACAACAAGCGTGCCCGCCAAGTACTCTTCCAACAGCACGGCAGTTGTAATTGAGATGCCCGCGAGCAAGTCTGATCCAAACTCACGCTTGAAGAGTTTAATCAGAAGATCAAACACAAGTGGAGCGCCACCAAGTAGCAACGCAACATAGAGCGGATAATCTGCAACCGCATCATCCGCTGTTCCACTCACGCGGAGAGCAATGTGGATCGCAATGGCCGCAAGCGCCAAAAAGGCGATTGGACGGTGCTTCGCATCCCACCAAGTTGGCCGCTTCTCACTTTGCGTCACCTGCGACGTCCCTCCTGGAACCAACGTGCAGACTACTTCTCCTCGCCGTTAAACGAAAGAACGATAGTACACGGAATTCGCTTGCATTCAATTCTATCTACTTGAGGAGCGCCCCCCCCCGCTATCCACTCCCGAACGCGATGTTCGGCACGCTGGCGAACCATCCTCGCCGCATCAGTACTAATTCCGAGAGACTCGCCAATTTTGTGCCAACTTCGACCTTCGATATACATCGTGCAGACTACGAGTTCGCGAGGCGACAGTTGATCGGTCGCCATCTCAATCAATTCTGCCAATTCCAATTCGGCAGACGGTTCGCCATCGTCGCTCGCAAGTTGCTCACATTCGAACGATAATGTTTTTCGCACATCTCGCTTCCGGGCGAACAGACGTCGTCGAATTTGCAATGTCTTTTTACGGACTGCTGCTTCAAGGTAGCGAGCAAAGCTAAGGGCGGTTTTGATGCTTTCCAAGCTCTGACCTTGGCGAATGCTCATCCATACGGAATCGTAAACGTCCGGTGGGTCCACCGCCCAAAGAAGCTTAAGGTCTTGTAGGCGCCGATGAATCACACGCTCAATGTGCGGACGAAACTCGGTGTAGAGTTGCGACTCTGCTGCATGATCTCCTTGCTGGGCGCGTTCAAGTAACACCTTGAACTCCGACTGCTCTGTCACAGCTGGTTCTCCCCATTGCGAAGCCCTTCGAACGACCATTTCGTTGTAAGAAATCGAGAATGGCCTCGCAATCGAAAACGCGAACTTTTTTGCGATTTGTTTCTGAATGTTCGTTCGGATGCCGGTCAGATTGCAACTTGTATTAGTAGAGAAGTTATCGTTCGTTAATCGTACTTGTCGTATTGAATAATTGGAGAAGTCTGATGAAACTGAAAGCTGCATCGCTGAGTTTTGTACTCGTTATTGCAACGCAAATTGCCTCCGCCCAAGAGCCGGAGGAGCCGACGCAGGGGCAATTGGATTCGCAGGCTGCTGCCCAGGATGCTCAAATGGATTGCGACGGAGCAGATGACGGATGTGACCAGCTTAGGAATTGGATATTACAAGTCATCAAGGCAAATCTGGACGTCCGATCCGACTGTCTTGACGAAGGCGCGACGCCAGCACAGTTGGCCAGCGGCGATACTAGCGATTCGTTAGGAGATCTTGGCTGGCAGTTGGGCTATCAGGACTTAGACGATGATGCGATTCCCAACAAGGGATTTGCTGACACAGACTTCGACGCAGCCGAACAGGATTGGATGGCTGAGATGTACGCGTCCGCAGCAGGGAAATATGACAGCGCTACGTTCTTCTATGGGGAAGCCGAGGAGTGGTTCAACGAAGCCTATTTGGATTTCTCTGATGCAAATGGTCATTACTCAGATGCACTTTCAGCATATGAAACCTTATTAATGGAATTAGTGATGTAAGGAAATTGGTGTGAGAACTTCTCTACTTGTGGCAGTCGTGTTGTCCACTACGATGCTTGCCGACGCTGATGAGAAAGCTGAACTGGAAACGGCAAAGGTCGAGCACGACATGCTCGGTCGAAGGGATGTATTGGACGAGCTTTCGATTTCTTTTGAACAAGCCGTATTTCTTCGTAGAAGAATCCCAAGGGAACTCACTACGGAGCGGTTACGGAAGGCGCGTCTAGCAGATCCACCGCTGCCAACTCCCGAAATGGACCGCATCCTTCTTGAGGTGAAACGTGATCAGGTCAACGCGATGAAGGATGGGTTAGATCAACAACAAACTGAAAGATTGAGCCAACTACGATGGCAATACAAGGCACTCGAGGGATTTGGCGCTGCCCTGGACGAGGCGGTAGAGCTGACTGACGAGCAGAAGAAACAGATTGAAGAAAAAGAACGTGAGCTTGGTGAGGAGTTGCGGGAACGCATGTGGGCATTTCATCATCAATCGCAACGCGCTTTGCATGATGTGCTCACCCCTGAACAACGGGCCGCGTGGCAAAAGCGAGTTGGCTCAAGGTTTTCCTTTAAGTCCCCATGGACGGGCTTAAGCATCAATCGAGCACTTCGGTGACCACCAGCGGAATTTGATGATATGCGAACGTATAGAATGTCTTGGACGATCCTTGCACTCGTTAGCCTTTTGGCCTGGCCGATCAATGCAGACGAAGTTCCCAATAAATACGATCTACGAGACGACAGTACGCTGCTGCGCCGGAGCGATGTTCGAAAGGAAATCGAACTGATTGACGATCAGACAGAGGCGTTCGAGCGGGCGAAGATGGCAATGAGAGAAAGACTCGAAGAGTTTCGCCAAACCCTTCGTTCGAAAACACTTGAAGAAAAGTCGGTGGCGAATAAGGCCCACCTCGTCGAAATGATGCGTTCTCAGCAGGCGACACGTCAGGAAGTGTTGCTGCCTCATCAGCTACGTCGGTTAGCGCAGCTTCGCTGGCAATACCGGGCGATTGACGATCCCGTCAAAAGCATTCATCAAGCATTTGACGTAACGGACGACCAAGAACAGCGTTTGATCGAAATCGAAGTAGAGATGCGAGCAAAATGGTTGAAGGAAATGTGGGCCTTCTACCGAAAGTCCCAGCAAGAAATACTGCAAGTCTTAACGCCTCAACAGCGCGCTGCATGGGAGAAAAAAGCGGGTGACGAGTTTCAATTCGAGTCGTCGCTTCGCGGTCTCCGAGTTCTAAACCGCCTTAAATGATACCAGCTTTCGGTATCCTGCCGATCATTGTCTGGTAGCGATTCGCGTACCAGCCTCAAGATTGCTTTCGGGCGCTACGATTACGGTATCGCCTTCGGCCAGGCCAGAGGTGATTTCAACCATGTCGTCGTTCATCAACCCGACTTCGATCGGTTGCTTCTCGGCGCAATTCCCTCGTACGACAAACACCTCCCAACCGTTATCAGCGCTGCGGAAGATAGCGGAACGAGGAGCGAGCAACGTGTCAGCTCGCTGGTCGGTAAACGCTCGCACGCGCACGCGGTAATCAACTCCAATCTCCCGCTCCGCTTGCAGTTGGCTTAGGACTCCTTCTGCGAAGCGAACGATGATCGTTACTCGCTGTTGTTCAACCCCCAGCGAACTGATCTTCATGAAGCCGGCAGGATAAATACGTTCAACGACGCCGTCGACACCGTGTCCAGCCAGCGCTCCAATCGCGGCGCCATAGATCTCGACGGAATCACCTGGTCGAATTCTAACGACGTCCTCGCTCAAGACATCCGCCTCGATCTCTAGCTGTTCCAGTTTGCCAATGCGAAGTAGAGTCGCGCCGGCCGGTAGATGTTGTTCATTCGTAATTGCTCGATCCAGGATTACACCATCGACGGGACTGGTCATCTCGCTACGCGCCTTTCGTGTCAACGCGTGCCGCAAGCGTGCTTCGGCTTCTCTTTTTTGTTGCTGAATAACGGCGGCGGACAGACTCTTCTTGCTGATCTGTTCCGTCACGATTCGCGGCAGCAAGTTGGTTGCCGCTTGCATCGACTTGAGAGCTTCAACGTTAAGCACGTCCTGTCGGTAATCGATTTGGCTTTCCACGTAGGACAACTCGGCTTTATCAAGATCGTCTTCCGTTTCCGCGCCGGTTTGTGCCAGTCGGCGGACACGACCAAGAAACGTCTCGGCGTAATCAAGCCGACTCTTTCCAGCGATCTTGCGTGCTTCAGCAGCAGCCACAGTAGAGATCATCGACTCGACGAACAAATCCGCTTGCTCGCGCGTGCTTTCTTCTACGGTTGCGTCATCGTTCTCGGCCAACGAAGCTTCAAGGCGATCGACGGCCGCCTTGGCTTCGGCAACCTCTTCGTCAATGTCGGTAGCGGAAATTCGAGCTACGACTTGCCCAGCGGCAACCGATTGCCCTTCGAGTAACCCGATCGCTTCCACGCGCCCCGCGAAGGGCATGGTGATGAGGTGGTCTTCAGGAAGCCGAGTCTTACCGCGTTCATCGACAAACTCTCGGATTGGACCACGCGTGACTTGGGCAGTTTGCACTGGATGGCCAGCCGACATAGAGAAGTATGCCGCGGCGACACCTGCAAGAGCCACTACTACCAAGCCAACGAACAACCAACGGTTCATGGTAAGTTTCCCATCGTTGATATCTACTCCTTAACCTTCAACGCTTCCAAATAATCCATCCGCGACAAGGTCACTTGGACTACGGCATGCGCGGCTAGCGCGAAGACCACCGCTACTGCTATTGTAGTCCACCAAACCCAAGGCGCGCTGACCACCGGTAAGCGGATTAGGTCGTTGTTGTACGAGACGGCAGTTAACCATGTTAGCGTCCACCCGACAGGCAATCCCAGCAAAGTGCCAGTCAGGTTAGTGAGCAAGTTTTCGCGCAAAAACATCCCACCGATCTGCCACTCGCTGTAGCCCAGCGCGCGAAACGTGCCGACTTCGCGTTGGCGTTCCGCTAGATTCACCATCGAAGCATTAACGATGCTGCCAAAGAAAATGATGCCGGAAAAAAGTACGAGAATGCCAATGAAGACATATTGATTCTGGAGCAGTGTCTCCGTGACTTGTTTGATCATTGCGCGGCGCGATTGGACGCCTTGAATGTTCGGCTTTTGTCGCAGCTCGCGATAAAGCCTCTCGAGTTGGACCGGTTCGCGAACGGTTGTTAGTTGCGCGCCACTCATCACCAACGACTCGCCGACCAATCCACTCAAGTAATCGATCTGAGCGTATGCCGATAATCCCATGTAGCTATCGGCGATTCGCGCCACGACGATTTCGACGGGTCGTCGTTCGCCTTTCACTGGAATCATCGTGAGTCGATCACCTGGGCTCACGTGCAGTAACATTGCGAGTCGCTTTGTTAAAACGACTCCTGTTTCTGGAACTCGGATCTGTCGACCTTCGCTGTCATAAGGAACTGTCAATCTCGCATTGTTCACGAGACCGGTAATGCCACCCTTGCGCTGATAGGGCCCGTTTACAAAGTCACACGCAACACTCAGCAGCGGTTCTGCGTAATCGACTCCTGGCAGTCGCGATATTTCTGTAAGAGCTTCGATTCCTTGCTCGCTCTCGAACGTGACGTCGATATCGCTTCGTGCAGTGCGGTAGAACTGAAAGCTCAGCAGGTACGCTTGGGCCTCGGTCATCATGAAGCCGGACACGAGCAATCCCGCTCCCATCATTGCTGCAAAGACGCCCGTTGCAGTCCGTGTCCTGTGACGCAGCAAGCTCCGGAAGACCATCCGCCAGCTTGAGCTGAGCCGTTGCCAGACGGGCCCTAAGATTCGCTCGAGCCAAACACGCCCTCCACGTTTCGGCGGCTCGGGGCGCATGGCTTCTGCCGGTTGTAATTTGAGCATCGCGCGTGATCCACGAAGACTACCAATAAGAGCACATCCCAGGCTGACACTCATACCGATGGCATGTGTGTACCAAAAGAACTCACTCCGCAAATCAGGAAACTCGAAGAACCACGCATAGACGGAAGTCATACCCGTCGCGCAAAGATAGCCGAACACACTGCCGAGCAATCCTCCGAGCAGTCCAACGCAAAGCCCATACGTCAAGAAGTGCCAGAAGATTTGTTGATCGTAGTACCCAAGAGCTTTGAGCGTTCCAACGACGGCACGCTGCCGACGAGCCATTCGAGTAATCAAAACGTTCAGCACAAGTGCCGCGACTGCCAAGAAGATCGTTGGGATGACCGTCGCAATCTCGCCGAGGCCTCTAATTTCATTGCTCAGAAACTGGTCGGATTGTTGCAGATCAAGTGGCGTGGTTGCGAAAACGCCATAGGGATCAAGCATCCGTTCGGCGCGCAGGAGTATCTCGTCAACCCGTTCGCGAGCTTCGGGGGCAAGAATGCCAACGACTTCGTTTGCCGCACCATCGAAATCGAACACGTCTTCGGCGTACGAGCGCTTAATATAAAAGACGCCATAGTGAATGGGGTCGGGAACGAACGAACCAGGCCCTACGAGATACGTAAACTCGCTGCTGATCGCCGTGCCAACAATGAACAGTTCCTGGCGCCGGTTGTTCAAAACGAGATGGATCGTTTGTCCAGGGCTCAGATTGTGTGCGTCGGCAAACTTCTCGTTGACAATGACTTCGTTCTGACGATGGTCCGTAAAGTAATCGCCCTGTCGCAACACGACGCCATTGATGACAGGATTCATTCGATCTGGCAACGACAAGACCATACCGCTTACCGGCTCGGCGAAGTGCTCTAAGTCGACATTGGCCATGAAACGAATGCGCGAACGGATTTCTGTGATGCCGGAAATTGAATGAAGAGTTTCCAGTTCTGCTAGTGGAACTTTCTTCAAGTCAATCCAAAAGTCCGCCATCCGGCATTGGCTGTAGTATCGGCGTTTCGCTTCGTCCAAGTTGTGATAAGCCGACTGCATCGCGACGAAGCAAGTTACGCCAACCGCAATAATGCTGGCAATCAGAAACAATAGACCTTTGGCGTCGTACAGTTCACGAACGAGTTTGCGGTGAAGCGTTCTCACCACACCACCTCTTCCGGCGCGATCGGCGATTCATTTTTCTCATCACTCGAAATCTCACCACTGCGCAGATGAATCACTCGATCCGCGACTTGAGCCAGGGCAGAGTTGTGTGTAATGACGATGACGGTCTTTCCGAGCTGCCGATTCAAGTCCAACAAAACTCGTAAAACTTTTTTGCCAGTCTCAAAGTCTAGCGCTCCCGTCGGCTCGTCGCATAACAGCAACTCAGGATTTCCAGCGACGGCACGCGCGATGGCGATGCGCTGTTGCTCGCCCCCGGAAAGCTGTGCAGGAAAGTGGTCCGCCCGATCGGTTAAGTCAACCAGACACAAAACTTCGTCGACATCTCGCGGACTCTGGCTGATCTCCGTCGAGACAAGAATGTTCTCGCGAGCGGTCAGATTTGGCACAAGGTTATAGAATTGGAACACAAAGCCAATTGCATCGCGGCGGTAACGAGTCAATTCGTTGCTTGTGGCTCGTGTGATGTCTTGATCTCGATAACG
>JACNKX010000223.1 GCA_014381825.1 Planctomycetota bacterium | reverse complement strand
CCGTGGCCATAGTCGTAGCCCTTGCCACCACCATCGTGTGCCCATTGGAAGTTCCCATCAACATCGAACTTCGCGACGAAATAATCGTAGTCGCCGCGGTTCGTGAATGTTCGGTCGCCGATGTGAAATTCTGGACTTTGAAAGTGTCCCGTGACGTACGAATTGCCAACGGCATCCACAGCAACGCTGTAACCGCGGTCAATCTCCGATCCACCCGCGGTCTGGAGCCACATCAGTTCTCCATCGGGCGAGTACTTCGCCAGAACAAAGTCCATGCTGCCGCGGCTGGTCACCGCTCGGTCACCGAAGCGAGCTTCGTCGGTGAACTCGCCCGTGACATAACAGTTCCCTACGGCATCCACCGTGATCCCGCGAATCTTGTCGTGCTTCGAGCCGCCTTCCTGCTTCACCCACTCGATGGTCCGGCGCGAATCCGAATTATTCGTCGTGTCGTCTTTGGCGGAACATCGTGGCTGGTGAAGCATGCTCAACAAAAAAAACGCCGACATGGCCGTGGTTCCATAGAATCGCATCATTGGGCGGTCTGATAATACAAGCATGTCGTCTTCTCGAATCTCGGGTAGATGGATTGGTATCTGAGTCGCAAAAACTTCTTCGGTCAAAGCCCAGCGACCTGGAAACCCTCGCGAGGCGTCCGCTTGAGAAGGGCGTTGGCCTCTTCTAAGTTGGTGACGCTCAGATTCTCGGCATCCCAGTTCAGCTTCCGCCCGGGAAAGCGGTTGGCAACGACGCCCAGGAGCAAAGCTTCTGTCAGGCGACCGGCGTAACCGAATTGAGAACTGGTTTCACCTTCTCCCATACACGCGTCGACCCACTGGTGATAGTGGTTTCGCGGTTCAAGGTCGGGCCGCGCCGCGTCTTTGAACTTATCCTCCGGGAAGAGTTGCGGCTCGGACGAGTGTGGTAGCAGCATCGTGCCTTCTTCACCGACAAAGAGTGAACCCTGGCTGGGCAGCTTCACACCTTCCGGCACGCCCAGGTCGTCGGTCGATGGCGGAGCGTCCGCACCGTCGTACCATGTCCAGCGCATTGCGTCGGTCGTGTATTGCGTGCCGGGAAACTCGTACTCGACGATGTTCTTCTCGGGATGACCCGCGCCGGTTGGTTGGCGGCAAGTCGTCCTGACCCACGTCGGATACGTCAGCGCCAGAGCTCGGTATGGTGTGTCGAAAATGTGGACGCCCATGTCGCCGAGCGTGCCCGTTCCGAAGTCGATCTGCTTCCGCCACGATCGCTGATGGTAGACGCCCTTCTTATACTCGCGCATAGCTGTCGTGCCGATCCAAAGATCCCAGTCAAGACTCTCGGGGACGTCGTCGAAATCTGTGAAAGCCGGACCGTCGTAGCCCCAGTTCTTATACGACCACGCGAGGACTCGGCTGACTTTGCCGATCACACCACTCTGTATCATCTGAGTCGCGCGGCGATACGGCAGTCCGGCACTCGCCTGAATGCCCATTTGCGTTACGAGGCCTTTCTTCTCAGCAACATGTCGCAATTGTCGTGCCTCGAAGACCTCATGCGTCAGCGGCTTCTGACAGTAGACCGGTTTGCCGTGATTCATCGCGGTCATCGCTGCCGGAGCGTGCGTGTGATCGGGTGTGGAAACGACGCAGGCATCGATCGTGTCGCCCATCTCGGAGATCATCTCGCGATAGTCTCGGAATGTGCGAGCGTTCGGAAACGTTGCGGCGGCTTTGTTGAGTATGTTCGAGTCGACATCGCACAGCGCCGCCACTTCGACTCCTGCATGAGAAGAGACCGAATTCAGATCGGCACCGCCCATTCCACCGACGCCGACATGAGCGGTTCTCAATCGGGCGTTCGGAGCGAAAGCGCGCAGTTGAGACGGCAGGATGCTGCATGTGGCGAGTGCGGCTGAGGCTTTAACAAACTGGCGGCGCTGGATCGTTCGGCTCATGGGATGCTTCCGACGGAGTGGTTTCGAGGGACTAGATTTCTGACACGAGGACTGGGGATAATTGTATCATTTCTGTGGACTGCGAGCCGGTGCATGGCGGCGGGCGTTTGGGCCTTCACCTCAATTGCCGAGCCGAAGTCCGCCAACGATAAACTCAACATCGCGATCATCGGTGCGGGAATGGGGAGCGTCGGCGACGAGAACATCGTTGCGATCTGTGACATCGATGAGAACTACACGGGACCGAACTTTGAAAAGTATCCCAACGCCCTGTGTTGGAGCGACTATCGACGAACGGTTGGCAAACCGAACGACATTGACGCGGTCGTGATCAGCACGCCCGACCACTCGTACGCAATCATCTCCATCGCAGCGATTCGGCGCGTCAAACACGTCTAGTACGAGAAACCGTTGGCGCTCGCCATCGGCCAGATGCGGAAGGCGCGTGCCGAGGCCAACTCCGCCGAATGCGGGTGAAGTTCAACAAGAAGAAATACGGACAGCGATGGCAGTGCGAAACAGTGACCCGTATGATCAAACGAAGACAAGCAACACAACGGGTGATCCAGCAACCAGACGGCCCCGCAATGCGGATTGTGACAGTAGCCATTGCGCTAGTTCCGGATAATCTTCCGCGCGCCAGGGATCTTCAATTCCCCAGAACTGGAGCTTCAGCGGTTGAAAATAGCTACCCTCTGGTGGAGTCACCGGCACTGGAGGAATGCCGAGTCGCCGATAGTATTCGGCGTCGGATGCTTTATCCCACTTGAGCGGGCCAAACGCGCGTCGGATCACTACTTCCCAATTGTTTTCCGGATCAACCCCTTTGCTGCCGCGGATGTTAACAGCTTCGAGATAGTCGACGAATCCAGCCTCGTCCAACGGTTCCGGGAGATGTGTTGTGGCTAGTTCGGCCTGTGGAACGAAGGGCTCCGGCGGATTTGCCCGGCAGTCGGACAGTAAGACGACTAGGTGGGACGAAAGCAAGGCGGAAAGACAAAGCCATACAGAATATGTCGTCGAGTTGCACATTAAGCTGTCTTCGCGGAGCGCGCCACAATCTTGAATCGATTATCGCTTCGGATCGCAACCTGCCACATTGCAAGGCCCGATAGGAACTTGGGATGACAACGGACGGCGAACATGTATTTAAGTGATTCTGAACACTTTAACACTTCCACATCTTGCGTTTGACCCCCGCTTCGATTGATCGTCTGGCCGCTTATCCTAAAGTCAATCAAGATCGCAAACGCCGGCGCATTCGAGTCAGGCGTTGGCGATTCTAGTTTGCTATGATTTGATCCTCAATATACCGCGACTCTGACGAATCAAGAGAGGAATGTCATGGGATTTCTAAGCTCACTGTTTGGGAAACGCGTTCCGGATTCGGAGCGAGTTATGAACGAGGCGATTGGGTTGGCTCAGCAAGGTGAGGTTGTTGAAGCCGTATCGATGATGAAGCAATGCGTCGCGGAGGTCCGTGAAAATTGTGGTGATGTTTCCGACAAACACGCTCAGGCGTTGTTTCACTTTGGCACGCTATTGTGCTCGACGGGCGATCTCGACCAAGGCGCGGAACTCTGTCGCCAAGCAGCGGATGCTTGTCCTGACTCGACCAGCGGCAAGAAGGAGCGATTGACGTATTTGATGAATGTTGGCCAGATGTTGTCTCACGCTGGCAAGCCAGAACAAGCAGTTCCCGTTTTGCAAGACAGCTTGGCAGAGCGAATCGCCTTCTACGGAAGTGGTCATGCAGGCGTCGCATACGGGCAACAAGTGCTGGCCGAATCGCTATTGGCAAGCGGACAATACGCACAAGGCTTGGAGCACGCTCAAGCTGCCGTCGAGATTTTCGAATCCGAGCAACATCACGAGTTTCCAGGTACGTTTGCGCTCCAGGCAGCGCTCGCGTCGGCCGCTGGGCATACAACCGAAAGCATTTGGCAAGGGCTCGCCGACTATCCAGAAGACATTGTTGTTGAGGTGATTCAGCATTCCAGCACGACGGCATCGCTGATGGCTGATCGGCTGGGCCTCGTGTACATGGAACAACTGTGCGAGTGGTGCGAAAAATACATGCCAGAACAAACCGCGTTGCTAGTGAACACGGTTGTGTCCTGGAGTAACTTGGCGTTCGAGCGTGTTGACCTAGAAAGTTTGACGAAGAGTGCCGACATTCTGACGAGCTTGATCGACAAGTTACCGGACCCGGCGGATCGCATCCAACTCATGCAGGGAACGGCATTGAGTTATTCGCGGTGCGAGCGCTCGGACGACGACATTCGGCGTATTTACGAGCGAGCCGCGTCCGAGGCGACAGAAAACAGCCTGCCGCTCGAAGCCGCCAACGTCGCACGAAACCACGCGATCTTTGAAGCGGAACACGACGGCGTGGAAGCCGCGCTGGCGCAATACGATCTCGCGATCGATTGTTCCCAGCAGGCTGGGGCGGAAGGCGCCGAGTTGCTGGGGCGAACCTTGGTGGCCAAGGGAATCTTCTTGCAGCATCAAGATCGGCCTAATGAAGCGAAGCCTTTGCTGGAGCAAGGCCACAGCATCTTGCCAGCAACCCATCCGGATGGTGCCTGCGGCGTGCTTCATTTAGTTGCGTTGGAAAACGGCATGAACTGTTGTTGCAACGGTGGCGAGGGACTCGAACGAGAAAGCCTTTCCTTGCTGGCAAAGAAGTTCTTCGAGGAGAGCGGATTGGGAGACGTGCTAGAGAGCGTTGGCATCGGGGAAGATGGAGGATTGCAAGTTCACATGTCCCGCGAGCCGACAGCCGACGAGATGGAACGCCTTCAAGTTGCTCACGGCGTATTCATGCAGCAACTTAGTACGATCGGTTAATACCAACAGGCAAAGTTGCCACACTATGCTACGTAGGCCGGATCGACGAGCGCAGCGAGGCTGCTCCGGCGACTCGATGAAAGCAACGAGATGGCGACACAGCAATTGCCGGAACAACGCTTCGCTCGGTCCGGCCTACTTGACTGAATGGATCCGTGGACGTCACCAGGAGGAACCATCGTAATTAACCTCCCGTTATCAAGCTCGTAGTCGACAGTTCCCGATGGAAGATCAGTCGGTAGCGAAGACAAGTCTGCAACCGTAAAGAACTTTGTTGCGCTTTCAACAAGCGGTCTGCCGAATCCCATTGCCATCGCACGTGCTCACTTGCTAAGTCGTGTACTGACATTGTATCTAGTGCGCAAACAAAAAACCCGATCAGGATGGCTAATCCCGATCGGGTTTTCGTTTTTCAATTTGGTAGTTGTTGAGCAAGCCCAACGATCTCTTGAGAACTTGAGAACCGCTCCCACGGTAAGCACTTTCGATGTCACCATCAAAAGGCTGCTTATCCTTAGAAAGGAGGTGATCCAGCCGCAGGTTCCCCTACGGCTACCTTGTTA
>JACNKX010000204.1:2665-5433 GCA_014381825.1 Planctomycetota bacterium | reverse complement strand
CGCCAGGGAGTCAGCCATCGAGCCAGAGCGTTCGTGCCAGCCGCCGGAATCAACAACAGGAGAAGCGCCGCCACCGCCAACGGGATTCCAGCGATCCACGCCCAACGGCGGTGAAGCGGATTGGGAACGGCATCCGAGAGATCGCGTTCTTCCAGTTCGTTGTCGACCTGCTCAATGGCTGCCACGACTAAAGAACGGCTCTTACCATCGCCGGTCTCACTTTGCGCGAGTTCGATAATTCCCAGCAGGTGATCACCGAAGCGGGGAAAACGATGTCGCGTCAGCCGTGCGATTTGATCGAGCCGTCGATGGCTCCAGACCCAGTTGTGCATCTTTAGCGGGAACAGAACGGCCATCCCAACACAGCCCACGATCAGGATTAGACCACGCAGAATGGCGGGCGTGTCGAAGAATCGATCGAGGCAGAACACCAACAGGTAGGAGATGACCAAACCAAAGATGCCGGCAAGCAGCCCTTCGGCAATCTTCACCATCCACACCTGCTTTTGATACTGCTCCAGCGCGGCCTTCATCCGTGGCGGTAGTCCGATCGGTTCGTTCTGTCTTTGTGTTTGACTCATGGACTTTCCTTACACTGCTCCAATTATCTTGCGACCGGTCCAAAACACGCCCATCAATACGATGAGCGCCGCGCACCACGCTGGGTGCGACCAAATCCGAGTTCGATGCATCGTCGGCTCGGGATCCGGCAGGACCGCTAGGTCATCCAGCAAACTTTGGACATCCGATACCGGAACCAACCGGCCATTAGTCATCGAAGTGATCTCTTCCAATACATCGAATCGTGCCAGCCGTCCCTGCCGTTCTCGATTCAACCCTTGCACCGAAAGCTCTGTCTGGACCGAGGCACCTGTTTCCGCGCAGGTCGCAACCAGTTGATAGTTGCCTGGTTCAGTTGCGGTCAATGCACCGGCGAACAACCCCCAGGCATCTTCCTCGCCAGACTGCAATCGAACAGTTTGAGTCTTGCCTGAAGGCGAGATTGCCTGAACGACAACCGTTCCTTCGTTGAGAGGACCACCTGTCGCACTGAGCACGTTGGCATTGAGTGATACAACATCGTCGACTCGCGGGCGGTCGGGCGAATAGAACAATCGCATCGACTGGCCGTCAGCCATCTGTCGCTGGTAAGCCATCCACCGAGCCACCTGTCCCCAGAATCGGTAGTGATACCGGTCCTCGACACCCTCTCGCCACTTCCAAGCGCTGTCGGTCCCCATGAACAACACCTTTCCCGTGCCGTAAGTTTTCGTAACGATCAGCGGCACGCGTCCGGCTTCGGTCGCCTCTTGGCTATGCACGGCCAGCACTTCGCTGCCGGGTGTGGCTCGTTTGACGGCGGCATACCAGTGAAAGCCCGGCAGGGTCCGCCAGATGTCCGCGTTGGCTTGATCTGTGTCAGCCATCTTCGTCAACAGACTGCGTTGTCCCGAGGAGGTTAGTGCGAAATGGCCTGGCGCACTCGAACCGACACCGGTGGTTCGTGCGGGATCGACAACGACCGGCAACAGGTCTGCCAACGCGCTGATGTTCAGTGTTTCCTGGAAGCCGTAGCGACCGGGCAAGAAGACCAAACCGGCCGCTTGAGCACTGACCAGCTGCCGCAGCTCCTGGGCCTGTTGCTCGGAAAGCTGCTTTGGACCGATCCCGACATCGCCAACAAACACGACGTCAAAACGGCTGAGTTCGTTCGTCGACGGGAAAGTCTTGATGTAGCCGCGACCCCCGCCGACCTTGGGCAACTCTGGATGAAACAGCAGGCAGGTCACATCTACGCCGGGATCGCGCTCGAGGGCGTTTCGCAAGTAGCGGTACTCCCAGCGCGGATAAGATTCGATTACAAGAACTTTCAACTTTTCCTGGCGAATGGCGATCGGCGCCGAAATCGCGTTGTTGTCGACCAGCAGTTCCTTTGCGTCCTTTGGAACTTGCAGCGTCAACCTGTAGTCACCAGTGGCAGGCGGGGTCCAGGTGATGCTGGATGTGGACTGAGACATGGCGGGTACGCGCAAAACCTTTGTCGCCGTGGCATTCTCATTGACGTTCAGGGTCACCCGGATGTCGCGATCCTGACCGAGTGTGCTGCTCACGGAGAACGGAGTTCGGAGCGGCTTGCCGACGATTCCAAACGTGGGAGCATCCATGCTGGCCAACTCAAGATCCGGGAGCGGCACTCTGCTGCCAACCGCAACCGCGAAAACCGGCACGCCCTTCATCCGATACCTGGCGGCGGCTTCGACCGGCGACTTACCGACGTTCCAGTCACCGTCCGATAGGATGACCACTCCTCTCAGGTTGGCGTGTTTCTCCAGCACACCTGTCAATCCTGCGTTGAGATCGGTTCCGTCTTCGGCGGGCTCAAGATTGGACGAAAAGGGCTCAACCACGACATCCATTTCCGACGTCGAATTGTCTTCCGCCTGCTTCCAGGCGGAGTCTGACAACAATGGTTCGATGGTCTCGGCGCGGCTCCTCGGTTCTCTTCCGGCGGTCGTATTCTCGACGACGTCTCGCGTCTTCATGCTATTGGACTTGTCCCACAGCACCGCCAGCGTAGGGCGCTGCTCAAGCGTTTGCTCAGCCAGCCATTCGGGCTGACAAAATGTCGCCACGACGAGACACAGAAGCACAAACCGCAGCGTTTCGAGGATGCCGGTCGAGCGGCGGAACCCGCTGCGACGCCATGCCATGACACACACGACGGCTGTCACTGCGACCAGCAGCACGCTGATCCCTACGATGACGCC
>JACNKX010000204.1:0-2178 GCA_014381825.1 Planctomycetota bacterium | reverse complement strand
CGCTGTGAGGCCGGTGATAGCGATTGGCTTCCCACGGCAAGAGCTCGCTGCAACATCACATAAAACGAGATGCCGTCACGTTCCAGTGTTGAAGACTGAGCGGTGGGCAATGTGCTGCAAAAGTACACGCCACCCCGATCGGTGGCCGTGCGGACAAGCAACGGCCGGTCGTCGCCCAGTCTGGCGAGAGGCGTTTCACTGTTTCCAGCGGTTGTTAGTGCACAGTACTGATATGTCCGCAAATCATTTAGCGGCAGCGCGTCACCACTTTCCACATGCGCCAATAGGTCCGCGTCCGCACGCCACCATGACAACTTGCGCTGTTCTTCTTCGCTCAGCTTCTGCCACTGCCCCCACTTCGCGCCGAAAAGCTGGCCGTCGTCTTTCTGGCCGGGCGGGAAAAACATGGCAACACGGCCTGAATTGACGAACTGCTGGATTTGCTCCGCGACCAACCCGCTGGGCAACGGCGCCTGCCAGATCAGAAGCGATGTGGCTTGCCAATCGATCTCACTCACGCGCGATGAAGGAATGAACTCGGCGAGATTCTCTACCCCCTGTTCCATGGGCACGTTCAGGGCCAGCTGGAACGCGTTGGCTGTTCTTTCGTCATCAGAAACAATCACCGCTCGTCGCTGTGTCGGCTCTGAGAAGACGAAATAAAACCGGTTGTCTAGGGCATTGGAGTCTTCGGGAACTGAGACCGAGCCCCAGCCTGATCGGAGTCGTCGATCGATGGTAATGCGATGGCCCTGAAGCGAAGCCCCCTGAGAATCGAGGTCCAGATCGACGGTGGTGCGGACGCCATTGATTTCAAATTGGACGGGAATCTGTCGTAGGGAGTTGCCGCTTTGATCAGTTTGACGCTCGGCCTGGACCAGCACGTCAAGTACCAGTTCGGCCCGGTTGCCGGACTCTCGCCGCTTGACGTTATCCACGCGGATCGACAAATTGCCCACCGGGCGTTCGGCATAGGAGAGAAGAAAGTGCTGAACTCCCTTCATTTCCGAAAACTGTTCGCGAATTGCCGACCAGCGCCCGCTGTCCGGATTCCAGTCATTCTCGTTCAGGTCCGAACAGATCCATAGATCCGCACGTCCCGCTTCGTTTGCCTTCAGGTACGCCAGGCTGCGCTCCAGCATGTCTGGAATGTCAGCACTGGTTGCTGTGCCGCCGAGGTTGGGAAGCTCGAGCAAGTCCTGCGGCGAGTCGAGCAAGCGAGGTTCATCGCTGGCGCTGTCGAGCAAAACAAGCTGGCTGCCATGGCTTCTTTTCTCCAGCAAGTCTGCGAGCTTCTTCAGAGAAGTCGATCGTTTTGACTCGCCAGTCTGCGGATCACGGGTTTCCATGCTGGCGGAACGGTCAAGCAGAATCAGCGTCGCGTCTGGTTTGCTCATGCCGAACATGCTGAACCGACCACTGGCAAGCGGGCGACTCGCCACGAAGACGATCGCTGCGATCGCCAGCATGCGCATCAGCATGATCAGGACGTAACGCAGGCGGGCCATGCCCTTGTTCATACGCTCGGCCTTGACCAGAAACATCATTGCCGCCCATTCGACGCTGCGATGACGACGCCGAGAGATCAGATGAATCAGGATGGGCAAAGCAATGGCTGGCAGAACCCACAGCATCCATGGTTGAAGGAAGCTCATTACCTGGCTCCCTTCTTCGGTTGGCGGCGGAGCAGAAAGCGGGCCAGCACTTCGTCGACGGGATCGCCCACGTTGACCCGGTGATAGTCGACAGCCGCCTCCCGCATCACAACGCTCAGGCCGTCGAGGTACTCGGCCATCGCCTGCTTGTACTGACGCCCCATGATGTTGGGGTCCGCGGTGATCGGTTCGCCACCTTCCATGTCGAGGAACCGAATCGGGCGGTCGAAGTCAAAGTCGATTTCGCTTTGATCCAGCAAATGGAAGACGCTGACATCGTGCTTGCGAAACCGTAGATGCTGAAAACAGCTCTGTAGGATCTCGGGTTCAATCAAGAGGTCGGACACGACAACGACGAGCGCCCGTTGACGGATGCTCTCGGCCGCTTCGTGTAATGACTCCGCCAAGCCCGTTTTGCCTGTGGCCTTCAATTCGCCTAGCGTGTCGAGAACGACTCTCAGGTGGGAAGCATTGCGTCTTGGACGGATCTCGGTGTGGAACCTTTCGTTGGTGCAGTACAGCC
>JACNKX010000203.1 GCA_014381825.1 Planctomycetota bacterium | reverse complement strand
GCCTCGCGGGCCCGGGTGGGTTCCGGCCGCGCCCCCGCCCGACAGCGGGCGCAGGCGCCGGCGGTCACGCCCCCGTGCGGCCGTTTTTCATGCGGCGGGGCTCCCGGTCCGCCCGCAGCCACCAACGCTTTCCGCCAGCAGCCGAACTGAGATTTGGATGCTTGCGAGAGCGGCGAGTCCTCGCGCCAGACGCTCGTCAGCGACAACCCCTGCCGCTGTCGCTCATGGATCGCCGCGATGACGCGATCCTTGGTCCACTTCCTGGCCGGCATTTCACTTCTCCGTGCTATCCAGCACTTCTTGGAACATGCCAACCAACTCCCCGTGGTTCGTCTCCAGGTAGGCCCTCACCTGTGGATTGGCCAGCAACGACCGCACGTAGATCACCAGCTTCAACAGGTTGGTCGTATACTGGCGGTACAAACTCGAGTAGAAGTCCTGTTGTTGCTCCGCTTCCTTCAATCGCTTCAGCAGGCTGCTCTTCTTCTCGTCCGCCTGGGTCCACGGTGTCTTCGCGCCGTTCGCCTTGGCCCGTTTAGCCAACGGCGTTTTTAGCACCAGGCCCTTGGCGAACGTGACGCTGTAGTCGTTACAGGACTCCATCAATTTCAAGATCTCGGCCTGCCGTTCCGGTTTGACGTGCGACAGCTCCTTGGCCGCTTGCAAGTTCAACTTGCTCGCTTCAAATGCCTTCGCCACACGTTCGTGCAGCTTCTTGAGCAGTCCCAGGTTTAGGCGATGCTTGATGCCCTGCATGCCCAGGGCGTCAGCGATCGTCTTCTCGTCCAACTCTTCCAACGACTTCCGCAACATCCGCATCTCCTGCGAAGCGCTGAGCTGGTTGACCATCCGGTTCCCGGTGAAACCCTCCCGCTCGTTGGCAATCAGGCAGGGTACTGTCTCCACCCCCATTTCCAGCAAGATGCGATATCGCAGGCAGCCATCCAGAATCTCGTAGCTGTCTCCCTGCGGATACACGATCAACGGATCGATCATCCCGACGGCCCGCAGGCTGGCCTCGATCCGCTGATAGTACTTCTTGCCGACCTTCCGCTCGCGGCGTGGGATCAGCTTGACGATCGGCACGTCAATGCCTTGGACTGGTTTTGCATTCGCAATCATTTGGGTTCTCCCAGGGTTACAGGTTCGTAGTTAAAATCGCCGGCCAGGTCCGGACGTTCATAGAGCTTCTCGTCGCGGACCAATTGGATGAACGCAGCATCTTTCCAGAGGGCATTGATCCCGTTGAGCAAGGTCATGAAGCGGTTCTCTTTGGTCTTGGCCTCGCGGACGTAGGATGACTTCACCTTGGTGGTCTCGGCGATGTCCTGGACGAGTTGCGTGACGGTGTACTGCTTGTTGGCGGGCGTCTTCCTGCTTTCCTTCGAGCGGGCGGTGATGATCCGTCGTGCCTGCGAAAAGTTCTTGGTGGTGACGATTCCCTCGTCAAAGGCATCCATCAGCACGCTTTGTAGTTGGCCATCGTCGGTCGAGGCGACTTGCGTGGCGAACTTGATGGGAAACACGCCCGACTCGACGCCTTGGATCAACCGCTCTTCGCCCTGCTCGACCAAGCGGATGTAGTCCCGGATGTACTTCTCATTCTTGCCGGCGACGCGAGCGATATTCTGAAAGTCCCAGCCCTCGTCATGCATCTGTTTCAGTTCCCGTGCGTAGTCCATGCTGTCGGGTTTGGTGCGAGCCAAGTTCTCTACCAGCGACTGCAGATGGGCTTCCTTGCGGGTACAGGTGACGATCTCGGCCAGCACTTCAGTGCGTCCCAACTTCTTGTGCGCCAGCAAACGACCTTCGCCACAGATCAACTCGTAGAATCCGGTCCGTTCCACGAACTTGTCGTTAACGCGGATTGGTTTCAACAACCCGACGGCGTTGATGCTCTCAACATTCATCTCCCACTGTTCTTTCTCCCGGTTGCGCGAATTGATGACTTTCACTTGGTCAATCGGGACTTCGTCGTAGCGTCGGTCCCGGAAGGCGAGAATGATCGGAATGTTGTCCATGATGTGCTCCGTTAGATAAGGTGTTGCAGAAAACCAAGGTCGCTGCGTCCGAACAACTCGGCCCGCGACGACGATCCGGTAAAACGAAACGTGTTGTCACCCGTCATCCAGCGTGGCAGGGCGACGTAACCCAGAATCTCGAAGTCGCTGGGTTCCGAGAGTACGACACCGAGCGTGATGTCGATGACCTGCCGCTGGTCGCGGCGGAATGGCCAGTAGGAGTCGTAGCCGCTGGCGACCGGGACCGCTGGTTGCACCGACAACGTCAGTTTTTGATCGAGCACCAGGAAGTCCGAATACGCCAGAACTTCGGGGATGTGTTCACAGATCCGATCGTGGACCACCTGCCGCGCCCGATCTCGCTCGTCGGTGAACAACTGCTGGAAGGCGAAGTCCAGCGATCCAAATTGGCGGGCATAGGTTCCGGCGCCCGGCATTTGGTCGTCCAGGCGTAACAGCGAAGACCGAAACATGTCATGTTTCGTGTAGAGCGAGTTCAGTTGCCGTAGCATGTAGTCGGGGTCGTACTTCTGCTTGCGTCGCTCCAGAATCTGCTGAGCCTGTTCGAATAGTTCGTGACTGACGACGCCTTCAAAGGCCTCAGGCGTCCGCACCCATTCTTCGGGCGGATTGTAGTGGCGTGGCGTCTTAAGTTTCTGGCTGGTTCGGTTGTAGACCATCGTGCCCGCGTACTTCTCGTTACGCAGGCGAGACAACACCGAGCCCGCACCCCAGCGGCGGCCGCTGGGAGACAAGATGCCGTCGTTGTTGAGTCCCTCAGCGATTCGGAACTCCGAATAGTTGAGGTCAACGAACTCGTGAAAGATGCGTTGGATCGTGGCCACTTCGTCCGGCGGCCCTTCGACCAGCGTCACGCGTTGGTTTTGGATTCCCTTCCGCTGCCCTGGCTCCAACACGTTTAACGGTTCTCGTTTCTCGTCCAACAACAACCGCTGCAACCCGTACGGCGGCGAGCCGCCCGCCCAGTAACCTTGCTCTGCGATCTTCTTGCAACCAAGCCACACCTTCCCGGAGAGCTCGCGACTATATTGCGCGGCGCGGAAGCGTTCGAATTGCACGTAGACGGGATAGAGCGGGTCGTCCTCGCGGGGCTTGCCGATCGTGGTGTAGATGACCTGCTTGTTATTCTTTTTGCAGATCGCACTGAACTGTGCCGACAGGTCGATATCTTGAAAGCGGCCCCAGCGGCTAACATCCAGGCAGAGGATGTACTGGAAGTCATTTCGTTTCGTGACCCATTCGTCCATCATCTCGTTGAACGCGGGGCGGCCTTCGGAGTTGAGGCCCGACTTGCCGTGGTCGGCGAACTCCTTAATGATCTCGACGCCGTGCTGTTCCGCCCATTCGCGAACCTCGTCGCGTTGGATGGGAATCGAGTTCTCTTGCCGGTCTTGGGCCGAATGTCGATAGTAGGCCACGGCCTGTATCTTGGGCGGTCCTTTGTCATGTCCGTTGTCCGTCTCCCACCAGTGCGCCATCGTAATCTCCTTGCTGTTGTTGGCCGCGAGAAACGCTCGCGATCCGAAGGACACAACACTTACGCTAAGGACGTAGCAGCGTTCAAGCGTAGGGAGGCGAGAACGGGGGTGAGGATTTACGAAAGGGCGGTTGGGTGCCCCGGGCCATTGAATGGCAATTGACCCGTGTGCCCGCCTGGGCTAGTGTGCGGCATGTGCACATGCGCACGCAAGTCGGTGTGCATGCGTGGCAGTGATCTAACTTTGGAGATAACTGATGTCGTCAGATGAACGCCTGTTGGATGTACTGGTGGTGGATGACGATGAGGGTTTTAGACGTGCAGTGACTAGGCGTCTGACGGCGGGTGGCATGAATGTTGAGGAAGCTGAAGAAGGCGAGCGAGCCCTGGAAATTGCTCAACGACGGCGCTTTCACGTGGCGATTCTCGATATGGTGATGCCCGGAATGTCCGGATTGGATTTGCTTGCGAAACTGAGAGAGCTAACGCCTGACTGCGAGGTAGTCATGCTGACTGGATTGGGCACCATCGAGACGGCAGTCGAGGCGATGAAGCGGGGCGCTCGCGAATTCCTCACCAAACCGGTCAAGCTTGCCACCCTTGAAGTAGCCGTGCAGAAAGCAGCTGAGACGCGAAACTTGCGACTCGAGAACCAGCAGCTCAAAGCGGCGATCGAACGCGCGAAGCCAGATACGAAAATCCTCGGTACATCGCCACAGATTCGAGAAGTACTGCGGCTTATCGAAAAGGCGGGGCCAACCAGTCATGCGATCCTGATCGAGGGGGAAACGGGAACTGGCAAAGAATTGGTTGCCCGGGCATTACAGCAGGCAAGCGAACTGGCCGACAAGCCGCTTGTCACGATCAATTGTGCAACTCTGCCGGAAACTCTGCTGGAGAGCGAACTCTTCGGACACGAGAAAGGTGCCTTCACCGGAGCGATCAGTGCGAAGCCCGGGCTGTTCGAGATCGCGGATGGCGGCACGCTGTTTATTGACGAGATGGGAGAATTGCCGGGAGCGTTGCAGGCTAAGTTGCTTCGAGTGTTGGAGGACGGCTCGCTACGCCGAGTGGGATCAGTGCAGGAACATCGCGTTAAGGTCCGCATTATCGCGGCGACGAATCGGGACTTGCATAAGGAAGTCGAGGGCGGCAAGTTTCGTGAGGATTTGTACTACCGCATCAACGTGATGTGCATCGAGGTGCCGCCATTGCGCGAGCGTCAAGGGGATGTTGAGATCCTCGTCGATCACTTTCTCGGCACTGATTGGAAGCTCGATCAACATGCTCGCGGACCGCTAATCCGCTATGCATGGCCCGGAAACGTACGCCAACTAATCAACGCCATCGAGCGCGCCAAGATTATGGCCGACGGAGGCGAGATCTACTTGGAAGATTTTCCTTCAGAAATCGAGGCGTCCACTGAGACGACTGAACATCTCACTGCTTCGGGCGTTACAGACGATGACTTGGCAACCGTCGAAAGAGCGAAAGTCATCGAAGTGCTGCAGAACGAGGAAGGCAACAAGGCGAGAGCTGCTCGGCGTTTGGGAGTGAGCCGTCGCAGCCTCTACCGACTAATTGATCGGTACAACATTGGGAGTGAGCCGTCGCAGCCTCTAACGACCAATTGATCGACGAGCAGCATTAGCGGCGAAGACTGTAGATGGGCAACCGGCATCTTCTGCGCGCCTCTCTCGCGTTAACCACTTCCCCACGGCCGGCCGAGAGTCCGAGAGTTTTCCGAGTCTCACCAGGGGCCCCTGACCGATACCCCCACGTTCCTAGTCAGGGTGCTGCATCGGACGCTTTACGAACTCGCCAAAATGGTTAACAGGCGGAGTGGCCGAAGTGGTTGTCCAGCCTAGAGATACGAAAAACGCCGAGCAACGGTGTGCTCGGCGTGGTGTGTTAACCAGCGGAAGGGTCAATTCCGCTTTTCAGAAAGTGAGCTCCCCGAACGCGACCCTCTTCGTAACAATACTCTCTTTTCTCAAATCTGTAA
>JACNKX010000099.1 GCA_014381825.1 Planctomycetota bacterium | reverse complement strand
CTTTGGCGCTCAGATAAATTGACCCACCTGTGCTCAGATAAACTGACCCTCCGACTCACAGCATGTAATGCTGTGTGAGTCGGTGCAGCTGCGGCTTGGGAGTTGATGTCTACGTCTTCTGGGAGTCGACCGCGAGGGCTTCGTTCCAGTCGTGAGCGGGTGGACGTAGGCGTTGAACTGTGGGGTATCGAGCGAGCATCGCGTCGGCCGCCGCGTCTCCGGCTTCGTCGTCGTCGAATCCGCAGTGGAGCTCGTATCTGCGGGCGATCAGCCCGCATAGCCAGCGAGGATTGCTACGGACTCCCGACGTCGAGATGCAGATGCAGTCCGGGTGGAGCTGAAAACAGCTGATCGAGTCGATCGCCGATTCGCAGAGCACGATCTTGCGCGAGCCGCGAGCGCCGACCCAGAAGTAACCAGCGTCCTTGCATGTACCAGAGGCCATGCCGCGCCAGATACGATGACTCGTCCCGCGAAGTTCTGCGCCCACCGGGCGGTTAGCTTTGCCAGCTACCAAGAGAAAGACCGCGTTACCGCGGTCATCCGCGTACAGTCGACCGGATGCGATGAGTGGGGCGAGCAGTCCCACTTGCAGATGTCGCCCCATGAGATACAGGATTACGCGATCCAGCAGGCGTTCATTCGCTGCAGGCAGGCATAGCTTGCCCGCAGCCCGTCCGACCGAAGAGTGTTTTGACGAAGGAGAAGAGCGGAGCGTTTCGCCGGTAGCGGCCATGTGTTGCTCAAGCCAGGCCACGGCCTGGCCGACGTTCACGCCCGCCAGGTGCATCACCAAGTCGATCGCTCCACCGCCACCACGACCGCTGCGCCAGCAGGAGAACTTAGCGCCCGTTACGGTAACGGGCCCTTGTTCCGTCCGCCACTTGGACTTGTCTCGCGGATCTCGCACCGCGCCACGGCAGATCAACACGGCGTCGAGTGGCACCTCCCGGACAGCGTCGGCGCGCCGCCGGAAGTCCTCGAAGTTCACTTCGCGGGACTTTCAGGTTTATCCTTTTCATCGTCGTCGTTCTCGGCCTCTTCGCCGTTTTCGTCTTCTTTCAATTTGGGACGCAAGGTTTTGCAGTTCTTCATGTTGATCACGTGACTATTCTCTGTCAGTCGATCAACCAGCGCCGCCGTCAGATGATTATTCTTCAGGAACGATCCCCACTCGCTAAAGCCAAGATTCGACGTCAGCAGTGTCGTCTTGTTCTTGTGTCGCTTCTGCATCAGCGTGAAAAACATCCCGACTTGCGCTGGTTCGACTTCCACGTACCCAACTTCATCGATTAACAAGCAGTCGTAGGTCAGATACTTCCGGATCACCTTCCCTTCGGAACGATCCGCCAAGGATGCATAGAGTTCGGCTACCAGTTCCGCGAACGTCACGAAGTAGCCCCGATAACCGCGGTCGATCGCCTGCAGTAAGAAACTGGTGGCCAGTCCGGTTTTTCCGCAACCAGTCGGGCCCATCCAGACGACATTCTGCCCCTTGGTCATGTACTCAAAACCGTCATAAAGGGACATGATCCGCTTGCGGTTCAGTCTCGGCTGATGCGAGAACGGATACGTTTCAATTTCCAGAGGATCCGGGATGTGAGATCGTTTTCGGCGAAGTGTCCGCGCATTGTCACTCTTCGTCTCGAACTCCGATTCCAGTACGCGCTTCAATAATCGTTCGTGAGAGAACTTCCCTTTTCTGGCCTCGGCGATCAATTGATCCCAGTTGGCCAGTAGGCCCCACAGTCGGAGAAACTTCAAGATCTGTTGCAGCTCTTCATTCATGGTCGTTCTCGCTTTCATCTTCGGGATCCGTGGTCAGTTCATAAATAGAAAGGTCCGGCTCATCCGTCAGGCAGCCCTCCTGATACTCGGGACGATTGCGGTATTCCTCGTCGATGTCCACATCGGGTAAGGGCTGGTCTTCTTGGCTCAGGCAGAACCAAGCGATTTTTTGCAGCGTGGCCAACTGCACGATGCGGTAGCGTTGGGCTCGCTCGACAGCCCGAACGAAAACGCTCAGCGTTAGTTTTCGGCTCAAGGCGAATAGGTCTCGCACGAACTGGTGCCGTCTAACACCCTTCGTACCGATCACGTAATCCAGGTAGGATCCCACCGCTGGGTCCATGGCGCGGAGTCGCTTTTCTTCCTGCTCGGAATTCTGTTTGCGATTCTTGGGTCGGTGTCGTGGTAATGGCTGTCCTTCCGGACTGAACCGCGCGTTCTTCACGCCGCTGGGCGGCAGCGGATACTCGGCCACGCAGACTCGGTACTGAAACATCTTCAGGCGGTCGGCGTATTGAAGACACTTGACGTCTTCGCGCTTCGTGCCTGGCACCCAGTAGTAGTTGGCTTCAAAGGCGACGTAGCCGTATTCGTCCGTGCGGCGTTGATGCGCGAAATACGGTGCCGGAAGCTGTGCCGGTAGTTTCGTCAGGTAGTCGCGTTCGTGTTCGAAGACTTTCGCCGGAATCAAGCCGGTCTTGCTAGCCGGCCGATGGTATTGACGCTTGGTCGCCCACTGGAACGCCTGCTGATTCATGTCCTCCAGGCTCGCATACGATCGCCCCCGCAAAAAATTGGTTTCTACTGTCCAGAAACTGCGTTCCTCGCCCGCTTTTCGATTGGAATGAAGTAGTTCATGGCAGAGAAATTCGAAGCCGTAAAGCTCGGCGAACGACACCATCTCCGGCACGATCACGGCACGTTTCCCAGTGCCTCGCAGTCGCGCTAAATTGGTGTTGTCGATGATGCACTGTGTGGCCGAATAACCCCAGTGCATCAACGCTTCGTGGAAAAAGCACTTCATCGCGAAACGGTTGAAAACGCGGTAGAACCGCAAGTACCGTCGTTTCGAGTAACGCAAGTACATCAGGCTGGCAATGACCTTCGTCCGCTGGCCAGCCAGTTTCACCTGATAATCGGTCGTGTCGTGTTGCATCTCGAGTCCTGGTTCATCCGGAACTCGATCGCAGCGAACTTTACGAGGCGTTCCCAGTTCCGATTCGCGCACCAGTCGAGTCAACGTGGGGTAGCTGATGTGGATGCCTTCTTCTTCCACGAGTAGTTCGTGAACGCGTTGAACCCAGCCGTCGCAGCGGCGATACAGATCTCGCAGGAGTTCGGGATCGATCTGGATCTTGTCCTTCCGCTCGGTCGATGGCATCACTCCCTGCTGTTTGATGATCTGACGCACCGTGTTGCGGCTGATCTTGAACTGTTGGCTGATGGCTCGCAGAGCCATCCCCGACCGATGCAACACGTAAATCGTGTTACGCATTTCCTGATCGATCATGAAGATCCCCCACGATTTGAACGAAGGTTTCGAAGTGACTTAGTAGCCCGCCGGTCAGCAAGTTAGCCTGCGCGTAGAACGCTCGATTTTTCAGTCGTTGGTCGTGGCACTTCGCCATCACGCGCTGCATGAACTTTTGAGTTGTTTCCAGGTCGTTCAGCAACACTCGCTCCAACGCGTTGCAGCCCTCGGAGTCTTCCGGAACGTTTTTCATCTGGTCGATCGACCAGACCAGCTTGCCAGCGGCGATCGCTTCGCGGAGAGAATCGGGGCCTTGGAAGTAGCCGTTGGCCAACAGTTCGATGTCCCGCACACTCAGTTTTTTGCCAGCCACCGCTTTGATGAATTGTTCGATGTCTCGTTGAGAAATCGAGTTCATGCGCCTGAACGGTCGTAGCGAGTACATGTAGCAGTAGACGGGAAAGGCTCCGCGGAACAGGATCTGCTGAATCTCGTGGCTCATTTCGTCCAGGAGATTGCGCCGCATGCTGATCCAGGCCTTGCTGCGAGCCAGGGTTTCCGCGACATCCGCCACACTCATGTCATGGATCGTGAGTAGATCGACGACGAATTTGGCCTGCTCCAGAATGCCGAGACTGTTGTCGGTGGCCACCCGCATCAGACTCACGATTCCCGTCGCTTCCTGCTCACCGAGCGAGTCGTAGGGTACGCAATCGATGCCGAGTTTTGCGGCACAACGGTAACGCTTGAATCCATTGAGCAGGAACCGACCCTCGGGTGTATCGACACCTTCGAGCGGCTCTTCGATACCACGCTCGGCAATCGAAACCAGCAGGCGCGCTTCGCGATCCTTGTCCCGTATCCGGTGTTCTTCGTAACGCATTTCCAGAGTCGAAAGTTCGACGATTTCACTCATGCGGATCCTTCTAAGGCGGGTGTTCATGAAGAAAACGCAAAACGTAATCCGTCCTTGTCCGCTTGACGATGCTGCGTTGTCTCATTGATTGACGGAGCAGATCGGTCAGCTCTTTCTGCGAGTGGTTCGTATCTTCGATCTGGTTCACGATCATGCGCACGTAGGCGAGAACCGACGTGTTTTCCAAGGCGGTCTCGTCCAGTACGACGCCCGCCAAGCGGACCTCGACCTTGAGTTCGATGTCGAGAGGAAGTTCGTCATCGATGCACGATGTTTCGGCAGCGATATCGACTGCTGGGGCTTCCACTTGCGTGAGCGGTTCACGATCGTCGGTGGCGCCTCCGCTGCGGCAACGACGCGTGACGTTGAGACGCTTTCGCTTGCACCGGCCGGGAACCGTCTGGTAGTAGGCGGTGCTTCTCTGGCTGGAGCGTTGCCGACGATGATGATCGCGGCAACCGAAAGGGCATCGCAGATCTCGCCGCCCGGCGTTGCGAGGATGCGTGAGAAATCGAATCCGGCAGTGGACGCAGTGCGTCACACAGCGTTCCAGATCGGAATCGGACTTCAGGATTGAGTCGAGCGCGGTCTGATAATGCCGAACGACCGACTTGGCGCGGTCGTCTAAGTGCCAATCTTCTCGAAAAGAGAAAACTTTCTCGACCGCGATGACAAAAAAGCCAGGTTCTCGGTTACAATTCGCAGTAAGTTTTTCACACCCTCGTCCTACTTCATCGGCGCGAAAGCATCGAGAAGCAGGGCGAGGTTTTTTTGTGGAATCACGAAGAACGACGGACGCGGCTGCGCCAATCCCTCCATCGCCGATCGCTTGCCCAGCCGGACCGCACAACCTCGCCTGCGCAAAGGGGCTGTGTTCGCCAGCTTGAAAATACTACTTGGAAGAAGGAACGAATTTATTCCTTCCAAGTAGTGGGTCAATTTAGCCGAGCATCAGCGGGTCAGTTCTGCTGAGCGACAAAGCAATGGTCTGCAAACGCAGTGACTTACTCCCTAAACACGGCTGTAGACGACCTTTTCGGCACGTTCCCACCTTCGGTTTTCAGCCTACTACGGAACCGAAGGCGTACGGCTAGTCAAGTGTGGTGTTCGAACTTGGTTTTACTGAGGCAATAAGTCAGGGACACGATGATTGTCCGCCGCAGTGATTCCAGTGGCTTGCGGTTGAGTTTCCCATGACGCAGGGGAAATGAATCATGTTTCCACGTTGGTTTCTGATGGCGAGGGTGACAAGTTTGTTCCAGCAAAGCAAAGTCGGAACATGGATGGCATCAGAAAAACAGACACTAAGACCAGATGCAATCAATGCAAGGGTATCGGACACACAGGTTG
>JACNKX010000140.1 GCA_014381825.1 Planctomycetota bacterium | reverse complement strand
TGTTTTTGCGGCCTTGTTCCCCGCTCTTGTCGCGTTGCCCTTCTAGCCCCGCCTCTCTCATCTTGTCGCAAATCGTTCAGTATCAAGTGATTGCTGTCGAACGCGTGATTGTCGGTTGCGAGCCTTACCGCTTCAAGACCGGGGCCAATCCACAATAACCGATCACTGAAATTCCGTTCACTGCCGGTACAACTCGATCATGAGTGGCTGGTTCTAACCCGATCAATGACACGCAACTGCATTCGGTGGGCACGACCGAGGGCGCGAACGCGATTTGCTAACTGCAGCAGGTCACATCGACCGAGGGCAGTTTCGAGCTGGTCGACGACTAGTGAATTGGCCCGGAGTTTGTCGTCCGTTTGATAACATCTCGTGCCAGATTTCCGTCCGAACTGAAATGCTCTCGGTCATCAACACCTCTTGCGCGAATTCCGGTCAAACCGTGTTGGAAAGACACGCTCACGCTGCAGCGTTGCCAACAGGCAATGAGTATTGGGAGTGTCGGTCCGCGGCATGGTCGGCAGCTTGGCCGGTGGCTCCCGCAGCACACTTCGGGCGCCGGGACGGAGAAACGGTGACTCGGCTTGAACGCTACCGGGGCACAAGTTCGCCACCTGCGAGTTTACGGCGTCACGAACCGCAGGCTGTACAGTCGCGCGTTCTGCAAATGAAACCGGAGCCGAATGGGTCCATTCAGCAACTTGCGGACGTCGCTCTTCCCGTTCCAAGAGGCGACCACATCGACCGAGTCGATCGTGAGACCGTCGGCGTCTTCGACGCCATAGCCGGCGATCGGAACGCCCGCTTCATCGAGCACCTCGACGCGGCACAGACCGTTGTCAGCTTTCACGTTCACGGCGAGTTCGGCTACGCCGTCTAGCTGGCGATCGGTCTTCAGCAGCAGCGGTTTCGTCGTCAACACGCCGCCTCGCGGTGTCGCGTCCATCGACACGAATCCGTCTCTGCGCAGCGTTCCCAAGCCGATCTGGCCGCTGACCTTGCCCAAGTCGCCGCCCTTGTAGGGCCCGTGATATCTCGTGTCTCCCGCATAGTACACGTACATCCGGTCGCCAACCACGATGGGTGCTCCGATTGCGGGAGACTGGTTGGTCCGATCCCAACTGCCATCGGGTCCGATGTCCAGCACGGGCTCACGTCTCGACATCCGCTTCCAGTTCAGACCATCGCGGCTGTGAATCAACTCCAGAACGAGGCGGTGCTTGTAAGCATCCTCATGTTTGTAGAACACTTGCAGCCAACCCAAGAGCATCTCGCCCCACACGAATCCGGTGTTGTTGTACAAGTCACAAGGCTGATCGTCCCGGTCGTCCGTCTTGAGGATCAACCGTGGTTTCGTCCACCGCACGAAGTCCTCGCTTTCGCACTGAAACCGAGAGCGACCGCGGTCGGTGTACCTCTTTCCAAAGCAGACGTATCGCTTGTGAATTGAGTCGTAGAAGAAACCGACGGTGTCACCGACCGCCGGCATGATCAACGAGTTACTCCTGGTCCAGCAGATCCCATCGGGGCTGGTGGCGCTCCAAACTCCATCTTTGTCACTCATGTAAGCCACGCCCGGTGGACGCTCGTAGAAGCAGGCTTTGTAGAGCCGATTTGGATCCGTTTCCCAGGGCGTCTTGATCGCTCCATAGGTGAACAGGGTTGGCAGGCTGTTGATCTCCTCGCGGGCACTGGCCATCACGATGTTATTGACCTTCGAACCTTGGAACTCAAACTGCCCGACGTCAGGCTTCTTCCAATGAACACCGTCTGTCGAAGTCGCATAGCACATCATCTTGATCTGGCCGGTCGGAACGGCCGAGTCTTCATCGTTCAACGTCCAGTACCACGCCTTGAAGAGCCTTTCCTGCTCGTCAAAGATCACGCTGCCGTGTGTGCTGACGTAGTTTCCGCCAAACTCCCACGGCTTCTCAGGACGGAGCACGGGGTTTTCGGGATGCCGTTCCCACTGGTGAACCGTCCGCCGGATGCCTGTTGTGTTTTCAATCAAATGGTCATCAACGAACAATTGCGTCGCGGACGAGATGCGAACGGGCTGGCTCGTCGACTCGATGCCCTTGAACAAGTAATCCTCAACCGCCTCGCGGTCGCTCGTGTCGAGCGCGCCGTCGTAGATGAGAAACTCGCTGACTCCGCCGGCGAAACTCGTCGATGTGCTCGGGAAGAGCCCGCCGTCCTTGTCTTGGGCGGAACCTAGATAGGCCGTGATCGAGCCGCTAGTGAAGCGGCGGTTGTCGGCGTCACCCTGGCTCGTGGCTGCCGGTTGTCGATCCCCGTCGATGAAGACCTCGTGCCTGCCTCCCGCGCGAACGACCCAAGAGATCGCTGTGAACCGTAGTGGTGGTCCATCGGGGAACGGATTGGGAACGACCTTGGTGTTGTCCGAATTGCCGTCGGCTTTGTACAAAGCGGCGAACCCGTCGTTGTTTCCGTCGGTGGCGAGAATCACACGGTTCTCGCCGCTGTTCTCGACGAGTCCAAACCAGACGTCGTCCCGGTTGGGGTCTCCATCGTCCGGAGCAACAACGGCGAAGATTGTGAAGCTTCCATCAAAGGTGCTATCAAAGCCCGTGGCAAACTTCAGGTGATCGCCACCGCCGGCAAACGAGACGACGTCCCTTTGGTTGAGGGAATCCGTCGCGTGTCGGGGTTGATTGTCGGTCTCTCTTTGTGTCGCGTGTTGGCCATGCGTGGACTGATCCTTCCACACCGAGACCAGGCCTTCCCGAGCCGTGATCCCCCGGTCGGCCCGCAGCCAAACCTGCATCGCGTTGTCCTTGTAGCTCGGGTCAGGCTCGCCGTTGGGAAGCAGCACGTCGCCGAAAACTACGCCCGTGGACATCAACGTCCTGGCAAAGATCATCGCGATCAACGGTAGTGCAATCTTCTGATGCATGGCACCCCTGGGGCTCTAGCATTCCACAAGCGACATTTTGATTCCATGGACGTGCGAACAGCCACCTGGCAAGAAGTGAGGAAATGGCGTCTGCGGCCAGGCGTATTCGCGTCTCAAAAAGCCGTCGCGCATGGGAGAGCTCGGAAGGCTAATCAGTGTTGCCCGGATCATCAAGCCATACGTTTCGTGGGAATCAACCGGCGGCGGCGAGGTGTTGCACAAGCGAGCGCATTGTTCGTCCGCGGACACTCGCCAAAAGGGCAAGACGGCGCCATTGTGTCAGATATCGTCGTTTCTGACTAGGGGCCATCTACGAAACGTTTCTCGGCTCAAAACTGTTGGGCCCCGGCCCGGAGCTGTTGTAGCAAATCTCGAAACAGCGTCGGTGTCACACCTGGCTCACGAAAGGCAAGAAACTGATCGGCGCGAGTTGAACGACTGTCGTCAGTTCGCTGACCCCACGATTCCAGAGTTCCGACCGGCCCCAAACGGACCAGGTCATCAACACCGAATGCGCGAATCTCCAATGCGCGGCGGTCGCGGATCTAGGCGCTTTGGGTTGTTTTACCGATGCCGCAAATTGATTTCTGGGCAACTGCACCAAGCGTGCCTCTCTCGAGCGGCAAAATTGGCGACAGACGGCGCCTGCCCCAGACATTCAAAGATCTCGGGAAGTCACATCGCCGCACAGATGCTAAAGTTGCCGCAGTGGAGTTTGTCCAACGAGAACGGTTTGTCGCGAGGCAAGAATGAAGGTCTTAGCCCCTGGTTCTTCTTTCTGGGTTGTTGCGATTGCCCTCTTCGGATGCGGCAGCAAGCCTGCGCACCATCGAGCGGCCCGAGCCCCTCGTGATCTGGCGACGTCCAAGTCTTCGGACTCCTTTGCAGGTGACCGGCCCGGCAACGACGGAAGGCGGAACGTCTATCCGACAAAGGGTGAAGTCCTGAAGTCGGAATCAATTCCGTTGACCAAGATCGACGCCGCGCTTGCGAGGGCGGTGTCCCGTTTCGACTCGCCAGAAGCCTTATTCTCCGATCAACTTTGGTTTCTGATGCGCGCACAAGAAAAGATCAGTAATACCGACTTGGGAGAACTAATCGCTCGCTTTCGCATGCGAATCCGCAATGATGGTATGACCGCGCTCATAGAGCCAGCTTGGGAGCAGCATCCTCCACCCACAACGGGACCTGTGGCGTGGCGCACCCTCATCGAACTCATGAGAGACTCCACCCGTTGCCGGGCCGGTCAAGCCCCATCTCAAAAGCTCCGATCTTTCATCGCGGAAGACCATTCTGGATACATATTGACCCATCAGATTCTCGCAATGCTGTGGGCTGAGTCTGTTGGGTGTACGCCGCCAATTGAGTGGCATGCGCGCAAAGAAGAGTTGGTGCATCGTGTACTCCATGAGATAGAGGCGGACGCTGGGACCAACCTAGACCTATTCGTAGAGCGTTTGGCTGTCGTCGCACTGGCGGGATATGTGGACGAACTGCGGAGCGACTGGGTCGAGCGAATTCTGGCAGCCCAGCGATACGATGGATTCTGGCAGACACCCGATGAAACGATAACGATGTCATTCCGAGGGTATACCCTGGTCAGTGAAGGCGGAGACAGCGACCCGACTCACTGTTCCAGTATGGCCCTGTGCGTACTCGCATATTATCGGGAGCTCGTGCTCCGCTAGGTAATCTGTTGCCCCTACTCACTGCCCCCATAGATCACCCAACCGGTTTCAAGACGTATCAGTCACCCTGATTTGAAGTTCTTCTGCAGTCCAAAACTCCAGGCGTCCATGGCCGAAGTAGTTCAGGGCATTCACGGCTGAGACGCCGCCCCGCCTGGTGTCATCCAATCGACTGCGCGACGGAAGCGTGAGAACGCGAGACTCGGAATGTGCTCGTATCCGCGTCGGTCATCAACACCGCGTGGAGTTGCGCCAGCGCCCTTGCGCGCCCCTGACGAACCGACATTGGTCATGAAACGAAATCCGCTTGCGCGCTCATGACAAAACGACCTGTGCGCGCAAGGAAGGCCGGAGGCCTCCCGAAAAGAGGAACAGCAAGCGATACTCCCCGGTCACCGCAGCAGTACCAATAGAACGTGGGCAGTAATCTCGGCGGGTGTCCCCCGCGGGGATGCGTTTTGACCGGATCGTTAATTCCGGGGCACCTGCTAACCAGAGATTCAGAGAGTTTTGGGCCGATATCTCGGGGTCCGGGCTTGACCTTCAAGGTCCAGTTCGGACCCCGCGCGGTCTCTCTCGAACTAGAGACTTTTTCGGCAGCGGCGAACTTGTCGCAAGTCTTTGCGACAAAGGCGGTAAACGCAAAAACGCCGAGAGCGGAAACTCCCGGCGTCTTGTGTAAACTCCGCGAACCGTCAGGTTCGTAGGATTTGAGTTAGCTCCCCCGGTAGGACTCGAACCTACGACAAGGCGGTTAACAGCCGCCTGCTCTACCAACTGAGCTACAGGGGAATATCGAAACAGAGTTCCATATTATTTCGTCGGTAGAAACCTGACAAGGCGTACAGGGGAAAGTCTTTACTGAGATTGATCGTTTCAACTCGCCCTGTCCTCCAACAATTACAATCGTCTAACCCAAGTCCGCAGCGACACCGATAGGAGGAAATTATCGGCGTTGACGATACTGATGTCTGTGACGACTCCGTACCAACCAGGATTTCCTTCAACTGGAGTAAGATTAATTGATATCACGGAGAATCTCTTGAGCCGCGTTTTTCCCGCAGGCTCCCATCACTCCGCCGCCGGGGTGACTGGCGGCTCCGCAAAGGTACAAGCCGCGAATTGGTGAGCGGTGATCGGACCAGCCAGCAACGGGACGAAAACAGTAGAGTTGGTGAAAGTGCATTGCTCCTTGCATGATGTTGCCGCCGGTGATCCCGAAAGTTCGTTCTAGATCAAGCGGGCTGAGAACTTGGCGGTGCTCGATCGCAGCGGGGACATTAGGTGCGTATCTCGCGAGTTGCTCGACGCATGTGTCAGCAAACGACTCCTTGATATTATCCCAATGCAAGCTCTCGGCGAGTTTGTAGGGCGCGTATTGCACGAACATCGAGAGGATGTGTTTGCCCGAAGGAGCGATCGTTTTGTCGACGCTCGTGGGCATCGTGATTTCGAGAATGGGCTCCTCACTCGGGCAACCGTACTTCGCGTCATCGTAGGCTCGCTCGATGTAGTCCATGCTCGGACCGATATGCATCGTGCCGTGATGTTGGGGACCTACGCCATTACTTGGGCAGGCTGTGAATTGAGGCGGCTCGGCGAGAGCGAGATTGATCTTTGCGGACGCCGATGAATAATCGATCTTGGCGACGGACGTTCGAAACTCTTCGGGCAACTCGGTCGGATCAACGAAACGTTCAAACGTCAAGTGAGCATCGACGCTACTGGCGACAACGGGCGCTTCGAGATACGAGTTGTCTGCTAGGAGCACGCCGTGCGTCTTGCCTCCGTCGCTGATGATCTTGCTGACGGCGGCCTCGCGTCGAATGTCAACGTTCAAGTCACAGCAAGCTCGTTCCAGAGCGTCGGCCAATCCGCCCATTCCGCCTTCGACGTAGCCCCATACTCCACGCGCGCCACCAGCCTCGCCCATTACGTGATGCAACAGGACATACGCCGTACCCGGCGCGGACGGAGGTGCAAAGGCTCCGATGATGGCATCCGTGGCGAGGGTCGCGCGGAGGACTTCGGATTCGAACCACCGCTCTAGGATCGGGCGCGCCGCTCCGTTTAGCAACTCGACCGCGTCGGGAATCTCTCCGCCGAGTGATGCTAGAGCCTGGTAAAGATCCCAAAGTTTGCCGGTGTCTCGCAGTCGCTTGCCGACTCCGATCTTGCGTCGCTCCTTTGGCAAAGGCAGTGGGTCAGGAGCAGACTTTGAGAGAACTGGTTCCAAGATAGAGGCGACTCGTTCGAGCAACGCGTTGTAGCGGGGATACGCTTCGGCGTCTTTCTCACTGAATTTAGAAATCTCTTGCTGGTTTAGCCGATCGTCAGGTCCCATTAACAACGAACGGCCATCCAGAAGCGGCGTGAACGAAGATGGATTCCTCGGAAGAATCTTCAGGCCGTAGTGATTGAGCCTCAGCTCGCGAATGATCTCAGGTAGAAACAGGCTGATTACGTATGCCGCGGTCGAGACTTTGTAATCCGGCCAGAGTTCTTCGGTGGTGGCGCATCCGCCGAGGACATGACGACGTTCCAAAACACAGACGGACTTCCCGGCTTTCGCCAAATAGGCTGCGGTGACGAGCCCGTTGTGGCCGCCACCAATTACGATACAGTCATATTTCTTCGTTGGCTTCATCTGTTGGTGTATCCGTTCTGGCGACGATTGCTTCCTGACACGTTCGACCGAATCGGTCGCGATTGTAGCCGAACTCGCGAGAATCCCGTAATACCGAACCACGGTCAGTAACTTCTCAAACGCATGGGAATCGAACCGCTTGTCGGAACTATCTAGCCTGCGACCGGAGAGTGAAGACGTCAGGAGGCAGAAGCTGCGGTCGCGGCTGTTCATTCTTGCCGCGGCGGTCCTTTGGAGCACAAGCGGTTTCTTTGCGAAAGCGCCACTGTTCGATGCCTGGCCGAACGAAATTGATGGCTGGCCGGTACGAGGCCCGCTGCTGGCGTTTTGGAGAACCAGTTTTGCCAGCCTAATTCTGTTCCCGCTGGTCCGACGACCGCGTTGGACGGTTAAGCTTGTCCCGACAACGCTGATCTTCGCGGCGATGAGCGTCGCTTATCTGACTGCGATGACGAAGACGACTGCGGCGAACGCGATCTGGCTGCAAAACACAGCTCCGATTTGGATCTTTCTGGTCGGAGTTTTTGTACTTGGCGACGCAGTCCACCGTCGCGACTGGTGGCTGCTTGGCTTTGCGCTCGTCGGCGTCGGACTGATTCTGTCGTTCGAATTGAGGGGGCAATCGATCGACGGCATGATATACGGTTTGCTTGGGGGGCTGACTTATGCGGGAGTCGTTCTCTCGCTGCGGTGGTTGCGTGCCGAAGATTCGGCTTGGCTGGTCGCGTTGAATCATTTCGTGACCGGCGTGATTCTACTGCCCTATGTTTTGTACCAGGGGATTTGGCCGAGCCCTGGCCAGCTTGCGTTCTTATGTGCCTTCGGCATGTTGCAGATGGGCTTGCCCTATTGGTTGTTCGCTCGCGGCTTGAAAGGAATCCCCGGCCACGAAGCTTCGGGACTCGTTTTGCTCGAACCAATCCTCGTTCCCGTATGGGTCTTCCTGGCCTGGCGCAGCGAGTCGACTTACGAGGCTCCCGCTTGGTGGACGCTTGTCGGAGGCGGTTTGATCTTGATCGGCTTGCTCTGCAGGTACACGAATCTCGGGCGGGAACGTGATCGGGATGAGCAGTTTCGGAGCGAAGCAGAGAATCGGGATGGAGAGCGATAGAAATCCTAATACAGTTCTGCCGACGCCGAGCCGAGCGGTGTCGTCGCTTGTCGGTGGGTGATCCGTCCCAATAACGAACAGGACGAGGATGGCCATTAACGCGAGTCCTGGGGATGCGGCACCAACGATCATGGCAATCACGGCTATCGCCATAAATGCCCGTGCGATCCAGTGTGCCTTTTTTCCAAAGAGCGCGTAGGTGATATGCCCACCATCGAGTTGCCCTACCGGGATCATGTTCAGACCCGTGATAAGTAACCCGACCCAACCGGCCATAAAAAAGGGGTTCAATTGCGAGTGGGCTGGTAATTGGCCGGATTGGTATCCAATGGGCTGAATGACATCCATGATCATCCGCATCGCAATCGGAGAATCGTAATAGTAGGGGCCTGACACGGGCGTAGAGAGATCTAACTGTGAAATTCCAATCCAGGTAATTGGGATGGCAACCACTAAGCCGGCGAGCGGGCCAGCGATTCCGATGTCGAACATCTCGCGGCGATTGGCTTTCATTCCATCCATTCCGATCACGGCTCCCATCGTCCCAATCGGGCTGATAGGAAGTGGGATGAAAAATGGAAAGCTTGCCGGGATACGATACCGCAACGTCGCGAGAAAGTGTCCCATCTCGTGTGTGAATAGGATCAACAACACGCAACCCGTGTAGGTGAGCCCCTCTTGCCAATGCATGACGGCGGCCGTCCTGAGGGGCATCAAACCTCCAGTCCCAGAGAATGATTCAATAAGGAACTGCAGCGGGTTCCATTGTGTCGCGCCCGCCAAGAACGTGGAGAAGCAGGTCAGAATGAATAGGTTTAGCGGCAACAACTTGCGACGCGGCCGAGAAAGACGGGGACTTGGCTTTTGCTGGAGTGCAGCGTCCGCGACTTCGGCTTGATACACAGCTGGTTCGGCGACCGAAACGCTTGTTTCCGCTCGGGCCTCGTCTCCAATAACCAAATCGTCGCCATCGACGTTTCGAGCCGCCGGCTTCGGTTCGTCCGTGCTTGAAGCTTGGCTGAAGGAGGGATTTGCGTTCTCGTGGTTTGAATCATCCATCATTTAACAGGATAGCACACTGAGGGCGGAGAGCTTAGGGCAGAAGGCCAGGTCCGGGATGGAAGAGTGGGCAGTGCCTGTCCGTCTCTGACTCTCTGCGCTCTGCCCTCCGCTCCTACTGGCGTATTTCCGTTTGCTTTGGTAGTTTTTGAGCTTTGATTGAGTTCGAAATTGCATCGGCCGACAGGACGCGACCCATGAAACAAGCCATTGCTGGCGTGACTCCAAGCGAAGTCCAGGAAGTTAACGTGATGGAGGTATGGCCCTCGATCGCGAAGTTTACTTTAGGGCGGCTGATGGGTCAGTTGTTTGGCATCCAGGCGGGAATCTACGTGTTTCGTGTCGGCAATTTCTGTGCATTGGCTGGGATTCCGTTCGCACTCGCGTTGTACTTCTTTCGGCTGGCTCCTTCGTTTTTCGGAACACCAATGCATGGCGGCTTCTATCGACTGACCAATCGAAGAGTCATTGTGCTTCGAAACGAGATTAAATTCTCTGGTCCATCAGTGCTGCCGAAGTTCATTTTCGGTGCCGAAGTTAAATCAGTCGAGTTGGATCGCTTCGATTCGATAGAAATCGAGCGATTACCTGGGCATCATTGGTTTGACGCCGGTGATTTGGTGTTTCGCCTTGATGGCGTCGAGACGTTTCGATTGGAAGCGGTTTCGCGGCCCGATTCGTTTCGCCAAACCTGCTTGAAGTCTGGTGCTTCTTTCGTTGGCATCAAGCAAGCTCTTGCGCGTGAGCCCGTTCACGCGTAAGCAGTTGCTTTACGACAATGTGAAGTGCTCGACCGGCCACGGACGAGGGCAATCCTGGCAGCTCTTTGCCTTGCTTCAGTGTCTGCGAAAAATCCAGCGGCAAGTGTACGAACGCCGTTTGTGTTTTTAGATTCATCGTCTCAGCGAAAAAATGAGACAGGTAAAGCGTCGCATTGCAAAGGTACGAACCGGCATGATAGGACACGGCGGTCGGGATGCCTTCCGAGCGCAAGATGTTTGACCAGGCCGCGAGTGGTAACGCACTTTGATAGGCGACAGGGCCGTCTTCCACCAATCGATGGAACTCTTCAGGGCGCTGCTCGGATCGCCCGCCCACGTTCAGTCCGATCGCTTCGAGCTTAACGAGTGCTGCGCCGGGAGCTTGGCCGAGGTGCAGAGCGAAGTCGTAGTCCGCTTCGAGATCATTGCGAAGGCGGTGAGCTACCGTATCAAAATCAACCGGATAAAGTCGCGTTGTGATGTTCTCATTCGAACTGAGCTGCTTCGTAAACTCCACCAACGCAAGCCAGCTGGAGTTCTCACTCCAGCCGTCATAGGGCTCAAACGCGGTAATGAAAATACGAGGAGTTGCCATTCACCCTACCGATATTATTTGCTCGAAGTTCGCGGCGTGGCCCGACCGTTCGGTGTCCACATCATCAAAGGCTTAAACATACCGGCACGCAGAGCACAGTTCAACGAACGGCGAGCCGTAGAACTTGCACTTGCGACGGGATTGCTTTAGCATCAAATGGAGCAAGCAAGGCATCCATTTCATATACCTCATCGATTCTGACAGGGCCAGCGATGACTCTCGGTCGACTCAACATATGGGTTGCATCGTCTCTATTGTGCTGCCTGGGATGCGGCGGCTCGGACGAGCCACAACGGCATGCATTGCGCGGCTCGGTCGCGGTTAAAGGCAGTCCGGTCGCGAAAGGGACGATCAGTTTTCTTCCTTCCCAAGGAGTTTCGGGGGCACCAGCATCCACATCTGTCGAAGATGGTGAGTATCGTTTCTCGAACGAGAACGGTCCGTTTGCTGGACTGCACCGCGTCATCATCGGGATCGACGAACCTCTTGAGGACGTGAACGGCGCGATGTCGCCAGCAGCGCCCACCGGAGCATCGAGCGGCATTAAGGTCGCCCCGCCGCCAGAGCGGCCTCAGGGTGCCAGAAGAGGCCGACCAGCTACAACTCCCTTAAAGACTCAATGGGAAGTTCAGTATACGATAGAGGATGATGGAGAGAATCGTAAGGATTTTGATCTGAGCGGCTAAAGGCCAGTGCCGCTCGTGGTTGGACGGACAGGGGAAGTGGAATGACAACGAAGGTGAATCGTCGCGGGTTTACGCTCGTCGAACTGTTGGTTGTGATTGCGATCATCGGCATTCTTGTCGCGTTACTGCTACCGGCCGTCCAGGCGGCTCGTGAATCGGCGCGGCGAATGAGTTGTTCTAATAACGTCAAGCAAATCGTCCTCGCGATGCATAACTATCACGATTCGTATCGAGTGTTTCCGTCGGGAAGTTTGCAACCCATCCCAACTTCGTTTTCTTGGGGTTACTTGGCGTTGACGATGCCCTTCTTCGAGCAATCTGCGTCTCACGACACCATCGATTTTGGGGAGCAGCATTGCGGTTCCCATATAAAGGCGCTGCAGTCCTCTGGGAACGGCGACCCTTCGTCGGCGCTCATTAAGCTATTTGTTTGTCCGACCGATCCACACAGTGACCAATCTCTGCTCAGCGGACCAACGGGGCCACTCCCAGTCTCGGGAGACGTGGGTGTCTTATTTCCGGCAAGTTATCTGGCCATGGGTGGCAGCAACGATCCCAATGTGACCGGCACGTTTCTAGGATGCGTCGCGGCTGGCACTTCTACGACACTGCCGCGCGCCGGCAATGGAATGCTCTTTTTGAACAGCGACACACGCTTCGCTAGCGTTACAGATGGCACGAGCGTCACGATTATGATTGGTGAGCGCGGTATTCCCGAGGATCTCGGATGGGGCTGGCCAATATGCGGCGGGTGGGAGTGCGAGCACTATGTAAGCTCTACACTGGGCTTGTCCAAGGGGAACAACGACCCGTATTTCATTCAGGCGCAACATCTCTGGAGCTGGCATCCAGGCGGCGCGTACGTCGGATTGACAGATGGAAGCGTGAGGTTTCTCTCTTACACGATTGACTATAACACCTACCTTGCTCTTTCAACGCGGGCCGGTGGCGAAGTCGTCGGCGATTACTAGACGGTTACCGTAAGGCACCGATGCATCACGATTGGGAAGCGAGTGGCCTGCGACTGCCGCTATTGATTACTGGAGTCGCGGGCGTCGCGGGCTACAACGCCTATCGTTATTTCTCCACACGATATCCTGGGCAAGTCATCGCGACACGGCGGGCGGATAACTGGCCGCTACAGGGCGAAGGGATCGTCGGATGCGATGCCGATGATGGCGAACAACTTGCGAAGCTGTTCGAGCGATATCAGTTTCGATCGGTGTTGAATTCAGAAGGTTCGTGCGCGCTGAAGTCCTGCGAGCTTGATCCCGAGATGGCGTTTCGCGTCAACGTCGGCAGCATCGAAAGCTTGCTCAAGACGATCAAGGGCAGTGACGTGCGACTGGTCCATCTTTCCATCGATTTGGTCTTTTCCGGCGGTGGCGACGGGCAGTATGTCGAGGATGACCGTACCAACCCGGTGACCGTTTATGGCAAGACGATGGTCGAATCCGAACAGTTGATTTTGTCTCTCAAGTCGGATGCCTGTATTTTGCGAATCTCGTTGCCGATGGGAATCAGCTTCAACGGGCATGCCGGCGCAATCGATTGGATTCAATCGCGCTTCAAAAAGTCAAAGCCGGCGACGCTATACTATGACGAGATCCGTTCGCCGATGTATACCGATTGTCTGAATTCAGTACTCGACGACATACTTCGACGCGACTTGGCGGGCTTGTATCACGCAGGGGGTCCCAACCCGCTTAGCCTGTACCAGATCGCCCAGATCGTGAACCGTGTCGGTGGCTATGATCCCGAGCTGTTGATGGGTTGTTTCCGAAGCGAAGCGGGCCCCATGCCTCCGCGAGCTGGTAACGTAACGATGAGTTCTGACAAGTTGGCTGCGGCCCTAGGATATGAACCGTTTACTTCCTGGCCATGTTTTAGTGAACATTTGCCAACTAACCCGCAATGGCACCATGATCGCACGAACGGCGGTCTGGGAAGCGCCGAGCTTATCGAGTCCGTGCTCTACACGAATCCACGCCGTCGAGCGGAGGCCCGGAAATAGCGACGCCTCGCTTGGTGTTCCCCCACTCAATTGGGTATACTCGACAAACGGAAAGGTCACGAATCAGAAAGTGACTTTTATGGCAGCCCGAGACAGTTCGTCTTCTCGTCTTCAAACGTGCGAATCGAAGTAGGTAGGAGTTCAGCAGAACGCGGCGATCGCGTCTGGTCTGCGCGCTGTGCTGAATTCCAATTGGCTGAGCGTGAATTAACATGAGAGCGCGATGGCAGTACTAAAGGCGACGCGAGGCTTGGCACCTGGCACAATTTGCAAGCTCACTTCCGGAGTGATCGTTGTTGGCCGCAATCCGAAGGCGTGTGACATTGTCTTGGAGCACTTTGCCGTAAGTCGCGAGCACGCCCGGCTTGAGATAGTCGACAAGGCCAGGTACATCGAAGATCTCAAAAGTCGGAATGGCGTGCTGATCAATGGTCATGAGATCAAGCCAGGACCGGCAGGGCGCCAGCGACTTTATTCGGGCGACCGAATCGAAATTGCCGCCTTCGAGTTCATCTACGACGAAGATCCGTCGACCAACGACTTGGTTTATATGTCGGAGGATACCGAACGTCCGGGCATCCTCTCGACGCTTGATTGTTCAACGGACAGTTCGCGTGATCATAAGGCTGCCCCGCGACTCGGCAAGTTACGGACGCTCGTAGGGATCATCGAAGACCTCTCGCAGGAACTTGACTTGGAGCGAATGCTCCCAAAGATCGTGGCAAGTCTCTTTCGAGCATTCCCACAAACACAATCCGGATGTGTGTTACTGCGAGACGAATCCGGCGAATTGGTTCCTGTCGCTGCCCAAGTTCCGAAGGGCGCTGAAGCGCCAATGCGGATCAGTCGTGCGATCATCGACGAAGTAGTCCAACAGCGCACTGCCGTCTTGGCGAGCAGCTTGAATACCGACTCAACAGTCGGGGACGGAGAAGACACAGAGGACACACAACAGAGTTCGGTGATATCCGCGCCCTTGCTGAACAACCGCGACGATGTCTTCGGCGTGATTCAACTTGAGATTGTGGACGGGAGCGACCGATTCTCTCAGTCCGATCTTGAGTTACTCGGTGCCGTTGCCCGCCACATGGCCGTGGTAATCGAGAATTCGAGACTGCATGATCTCGCATTGCGTGAGCAGCGGACGGAATTCGAGGCTCGTTTTAGAAAACTCATCGAAGGATCGATTCAGGGTATTTTGATTCATCGGCTCTTCAAGCCGCTGTTCGTCAACGAAGCCTGGGCTGTGTTGCATGGACACACCGTTCAAGAAGTGCTCGAGATGGAAAGCGTCTTGCCGTTGATTGCTCCGCACGAGCGTGATCGCGCGATGCAATTTGCAAAGGCGAGGTTGCGCGGCGACGATGTGCCTGCGCGTTACGAAGCCCAGGATCTGCGGCGTGATGGCACAACGGTGTGGGTCGAGAAATTCATTTCCGTTATCGAGTGGGACGGTCAACGCGCCGTTCAAACTGCTCTCATCGACTTGAGTCAACGGAAGCAAGCAGAAGAGGCATTGCAAAACGCGCACGATGAACTGGAACGTCGCGTCCGCGAACGCACCGAAGAGTTGGCAACTGCGAACTATCAACTCCATGGCGAGATCTTGGAGCGGCAACATGCTGAAGAAGAACTGCGTGAATCCGAAGCACTCTATCACTCGTTAGTTGATCACATTCCGCTTTGCGTTGCCCGAAAGGACATAGAGGGGAAATTCACCTTCGTGAACAACGCTCTTTGCGAACTTTCCGGAATGACGCCCGAGCAAATCATTGGGCAGACCGATTACGACTTGTTTGCTGTCGAATCAGCTGACGAATATCGCGCCACAGATGAACAAGCTACTACTACACGAGAGCCTGCCGACCTGTTTGAAACAGTTCGATTGCCGAACGGTCCCGAGATTGACATCCACACCATCAAAACTCCACTCTTCAGCGGTGATGAAGTCGCGGGGACTCAGCTGTTGTTTTGGGACATTACGGCGCAAAAGAAAACGGAGGAAGAACGCAATCGATATGCCGCAAAGCTTGAACGAAGCAATCGAGATCTCGAACAGTTCGCCTACAGTGTGTCGCACGATTTACAGGCTCCGCTGAGGACGATCGCGAGCTATTGTCAATTGCTGCAGCGCCGGTATGAAGGTCATCTTGATACGGAAGCCGACGAGTTTCTCGATGGCGCGATCGACGGTGCGAAACGGATGAAACGACTGCTCGACGATCTGCTGGCCTATTCTCGAGTGACTACCGAAACTCACCCGTTCCGAGAGACGGATTGCAACGTCGCTGTCGACGAGGTGAGGAACAATCTTGAAGCCCAAATACGTGAAACGAGTACGGAACTGACCAGCGACTCGTTGCCGGTAGTCATGGGAGACCGCAGCCAATTAATGCAACTGTTCCAAAACTTGATCGGCAATGCAATCGCTTATCGCAGCGACCTACCGCCGCGAATTCATGTCAGCGCCGAGGAACGTCTCGAAGAATGGATATTCTCGGTAAAAGACAACGGAGTCGGTATCGAAGAGCGTCAGTACGAGAGAATATTTCAGGTATTTCAGCGTTTGTTTGCTGAACATGAACGCCCCGGGTCGGGAATCGGGCTCTCGATTTGCAAGCGAATCGTCGAACGGCACGGAGGCCGCATGCAGCTGACCTCTGAACCAGGAAAGGGAAGCGAATTCAGCTTCACGCTCTCGAAGAAGCCAAGCCTGTTGGACGAAGTAGCACCGACGTAATCAGCTCATGCATGTCGCATTCTGAGGCGATCGTACAGCAGCAATCCGGCGATTGTTTTCGCATCTTGGATCTCGCGAGATTCAACCATTCGCATCGCTTCACTCCAAGAGACGACAAGATTCTCGATTTCCTCGCCTGGCTCTCGTGCAGCGCCGACCATTTCTAAATTGGTGGCGACGTACAAATGCATTCGTTCGTCGAGGATCCCTGGCGACAAGTAGAATCCGTGAACCTCTCGCAGCTTGCCGGCGCGATATCCTGTCTCCTCGACTAACTCACGATCCGCGGCCTGATCCGGTGGTTCCGGAGGCTCAAGTGTGCCCGCTGGCAGTTCGATCAACGTGCGGTCTACCGAAACGCGAAAGTTGTGAATCAAGCAAACATGATCTTCGTCGACCATGGGGATAATCGTCACTGCGCCGGGGTGTCTCACGACCGCTCGAGTTCTGGTTTGGCCGTCAGGAGTTTTGCGATCGACTTCCTCGACCGAGAAGCGACTGGTTACGAGCAAAAGTTCCTTTGACACAATTCAGAAAACTCCAATGCCGCTCGATCAATAGATCACGCCGCCACGAACCAAAGCCGTATCGTCAGCTGCGATGTCGGGAATGCCTGAAACGAACTCAGCGGTTCGAGAAAAGACGTATCCGATTTCGATTCGATATCCCGCGCCGCCATTCAATTTTCGTTCGAGGCCAAGGAGCAGCCGATAGTCTCTCAACGTTACCGTATCAACGATGCCACCACCGCTGTCGTAGGCCCAGCTGTTACCACCAAACTCGCCGCCGACATACAACCAATCTTCGTAGCCAGGTCCGGCGTCGATTCGATGTGCGAGCTTTGGCCGCGGGAAGATCATTTCGTAGCGTCGATCGAGGCTGGGATTCCATATTACGCCACCCGCAGGGAGCAGCCGCACGTCGTTGCGGTTCAGATACAAGACTCCGAAGACGACCTGCACTTGGTCCGGAACCCAATCGTATCGTGCGAGCGCTTTGCCGGTCAGACGAAAGGCATCGCTCGTGCTGATCTCGAAGTCAGAGTAGAGTGACGGAGCTACTCCGATAATCGCTGTCCAACGCTCGCTGACGCGCGGCACCCACACGAAGTCGACATAGGTTTCATATAGTCTCGGCGGAAGCATCGGAGCGACTGGACCATCGAGATAGCGGACATTGAACGCTGGCGTAATCAACATGGGCCATTCGCGAGTCGGCGCGGGCACAACGACGGAAAGGGACGAGTCCAGTTCGATTAGGCCGAAGCTGCTAAGGCTGCCGCGATCGATGTACGTTCCTGTGAACGCGATCTTCTGAAAGAAGCCGTCTTTGTGATCGGAGACATGACCGATCGTTCCCGGCATTTCCTCGCCCCAGAATTCCTGAGGCTCGGAATACTCGATGAAGCCGTCACTGGCACCTGGCTGTGTTTCCGGAAGGACTTCGGATGGTGAGGGCAGTCTCGCTAACCGTGACTCAAAGCCGTTCGCATGCGGGAGAAAGTAGTTCGCGGTCGGATCGGGACCACGGTACATCAATGGAACGTGCTCGAAGCTGGGCCCGGAATCGATGTCTTGAGCGATGCACGGTATCGCCAACACCGTCGCCAGCATTGTGACGAAGAATCGCCGCGTTATTGAATCGAACAGCAGTTCTCTTTGCTCAGTGCGCACTAGTACGTCAGACCTCCACGCACCATGACTGTCTCGGCAAGGTCATGCTGTAGAATCGGACCGGAGGCAAAAATGAGTTCGCGATTGAAGACATATGCCGCTTCCGCGAATCCACGGACGCCGCTCTGGCAAGTCCATTCGAATCCGCCGCCCGCTCGAATATCGTTGATGTCCATCCGCCGGTCGCCGCCAACCCCGACTCGCGAAACCGTCCAAGAACCGCCGCCATACTCGCCGTTTAGATACCACCACACGTCGGTGTTGCCGATCGTTGTCAGGTACTGAGCGAGCTTCGGTTTGGGAAAGTAGATATCGAATCGAGTCTGCGGATTCGGTCTCCAAAGGATGCCGCCAGCCGGTAACAGCTTGACGTCGATTCGATCGAGATAAGTAATGCCGCCTTTCAACGCGACCGTCGGCGTCAGGCCAAGAACGAACAAGCCCGTTCCCTGCAGTCGCACGCTGTCGGTTGTTGTGGTGTTGAAGTCCGTAAACACACCAACGTTGACGTCAAGTTCACCGCCGAACTGCGGCGTGATCATCGGCCGCCAACCGAAATCCAGATAGGCACTGTACACTCGCGAAGGTAGGTCTGTCGGAAAGAGGGCCGGTCCCGGTCCGGTGTGCGTCGTTGGACCGTCCCAAAAGTGAAAGACGAATCCAGGGGACACTTGCAGAGGATGTGCGCTGTAAAGAAAATTCGGAAAGTTCATCGTCGTCGCCAACTCGACGTCATTCGTGTCGAGTTTATCAAGCGAGTTCCCTCCGTTGACCCACGTGTAAGTCAACCGCACATCCTGGAACAGTCGTAAGTACTGGCCTGGTTGAGCTTGTGGCAGATTCCAGTTCGGCAGGCCAAGTCCGTTTGGGAACAAGACGGGAGGCTGCTGAGCATAGCCTCCAGAACCGTAAGCCGAACCGGGAACTTGATAACCTGGCTGCGCGCCCGTTTGTGGATAAGTCGGCTGCGCGAAGTTGGGTTGGATAATGTTCCCTTGCGCATTAGGGGGTGTCTGCCAGAATTGTGTTGCACCGGGATTGGTTGCAGCAGATCCTGTCGATGGTTGCAGCAACGAAGGAGGTTGCGACGCGGCGTTTGGAGTGGTCGAGTATGGATCGAAACGAGGAGTTCCCAGTGTCGTGGAAGGTGCCAGTGTCGTGGAAGGTGCCAGTGTCGTGGAAGGTGCCAGTGTCGTGGAAGGCGCCAGTGTCGCGGCTGGCGCTTGTGTAAGCTGCGATCCCTGCGGTTGACTCGGCGCAAGCGGGTTTCCGGTAATAGAACCCTGGCGCTGATAGAACGTTTCGTTGACCGAGTTCTGAGGGATCGGAATACGTTGGGCGCGTGCCACACCGACCGCTAGCACAACTAGCGCAAATGACGAACCAAAACAAAACAAACGGTTCCGCACGATTGCCTCAAGCCCAGAATAGTCGAGTGACGATAAGACAAGCTTTTCGAAGGGCCGACGTAAATAACAGAGATTGCCCCAAGAGGTCAAGATCGCTCTAAGTGATACTTGGCGTCCGACGCGCGAGCTTCGTCAACGTCACCGGCCGGATGTGACGGGCCAGCAGGCGATTACATCTCGTTCAGAATTGCAAACGCCCCGATAATGAGTTGCGCTCCCGTAACGAGGATCAGCAAGACCGTGCCGACGATGCCGATGATCATTCCGGCTTGTGTGAGACCGCGGCCTGCCGGATCCATGCGCCCAGCATTGATCTCCTTCATGTCAGCGTGTCCCATCACCCAAGCCACGATCGAAAAGATCTGACAGCAGATGAATCCAAGTAAGCCAAACGTCAGAATTAACCCACCTCGATGGGGACGATACGCGCTACCCGCAGGCCTGACGATGCGACCCGTCGGGCTAACCGCCGCGGGTGGGCTATATGGATTCGTTGCCGAAGTAGTCCCGCTCGAATCAGTAACGAATGGGTTTGCGTTCATTCCCGCTGCCGGGATCAGCGAGGGGTAGAGATCCGTTGCAGGTCGCCAAGTCTCTTCGCCATCTTTCCGAAGTTGCGACGCAGAATCGAGTCGACCTTCCTTCACCCATCCGTCGAGCTCGGACTTTGGAGCAGGCCCGTAGACACCTCCGTCTTTGGTGCGAAGTAGCCACGCGTCGTTGGTGGTAGAAGATTGCTCATGCGAGGCGGTGCGGTCGGCCTCGGGGACATCGTAGATCGTCTTGCAATGTGGACAGCGACCCTTACGGCCAGCGAACTCATCGCCAACTCGCAGCTTGCGAGCGCAACCTTTACAAATCGTTTCAATTGCCATTCGATATTCGGTGACCTACCGCCAGCCGACTCCGAGGAGAAGCACAAACACAAACACGACGATAACCACAATCATTAGCATCGCGTGCAACATACCGATGATTTGACCTGCTTGCGTTAGCCCGGTGCCGTTGCTGTCCATTCGCCCTGCTCGCATCTCGCGGAGGTCGGCGCTTCCCATCACCCAAGCACAGATACCAAAGATTGGACAACCAACCGCCCAACTAATGATCCCCAATGAAAGGATCAACGCACCGCGATGCCCGGCGATGTAGCGTTCGGTAGCGCGGGGGGCCACCATCGGTGACGGTCTTGGCGCTTGGGTAAGTGCAGGGAAGACGGCGTCGGCGTTCACCCAGTTCGTGTCGGCATCGGAACTGAGCATGCAGTCGGAGCTGACTCGGCCCTCGGCAACCCAAGCTTCTAAGTCGCTCTTGGAGGCCGGGCCGTACGTTTGTCCTTCGGGAGTACGCATCCTCCACTGGACGCGGGGATCTGCATCGGCGTTCGCAGCGGATTCGGCCTCGACCAACGATGGAACGGTATAGATCTCATTGCACAACGGACAGCGAGCCTGCTTTCCGGCGTGTTCCTCGCCGACTTGGAGCTTCCGGTCACATCCTGGGCATGTTGTCTCGATCGGCATGAAGTTACTCGCGGGGTCGTATTTTGAGAGTGCCGGCTGTTGAAATGGCCAAAGAGTGACTGCGGAAGTGTAATCAAACGCGGATCACCGATCAACGAATGATGGACGTGGCGAGTTGCCGAGATTGCTTCAGCGCGGATACAATGCGTCAATCAAGTCTCCGAGTATTCGCCAACCCGTATTCGCCAACCCGTATTCGCCAACCCTTCGGCGATCTTGGAATTAATTCTTGTCCGATGAGTGCGTCGCCCGAAGGCGACCCACATGGAGATTGTTATGTTGACCGGAATACTAATCGGAATTGCGACGCTAGGAATCTTAATGTGCGGCGTAATCGCCTTTGTCTGGTGGGCTCGGCGCGAACAAAGCGACTCGTTCGAGCGGGCACGCGACACGTTTCGATTGCGCCGAGAATGGCTAGAAGCCGACTTTGTCAGGCAAGCTGGCTCAAGTGGCAAACCACGCGGATTACGTTGGATGAACTGCGATTTCGACGACGATGTCGCCTTCGCGAGGGATCGCCGCACGGGTCGATATCGGGCGTTGGTCGGTGTGACGATCAGTTTCGAGGCGATCGAAGGTGGCGGCATGGAAGACGTCGAAGCAGTCAGTAATCTGCGTGCGGCAACCGTTGTCTTTCGGCTCGACGGGCCCGAGTGGCGGGCGGACGGACGGGCGCTGTTCAATCTGAACCCTGCCGAAGCGATCGAGCATTATGAGAACGAGCTGGAAACCGTCGAGTAGTCTGTCAGCTCTTTAGCAGATTTCGCAGCACCGTGTGTAAAATGCCTCCGTTGCGGTAATAGTCCAATTCGACGGGCGTATCGATTCGTACTCTGGCTAGAAACTCTGTCGTGTTGCCTGCCGCGTCTGTGGCTTTGACGGGAACCGTTCCGCGGGGCTGCAACGACTCGTCTAGTCCTTCGATATCAAACGTCTCTTCACCAGTTAGACCAAGCGATTGCCAAGTTTGTTCCTCCGGGAATTCGAGAGGCAACACGCCCATCCCCACGAGATTGCTGCGGTGGATACGTTCGTAGCTTGCGGCGATCACAGCACGCACGCCAAGCATATAAGTTCCCTTGGCCGCCCAGTCGCGACTGCTGCCGGTTCCATACTCAGCACCAGCAAGCACGATCAATGGCGTTCCTTCGCTGCGATACTTCATCGCGGCATCGTAGATGGCGGTTTGTTCGCCATCAGGCAGATGGCGAGTCACACCACCTTCAGTTCCAGGCGCCAGCTGATTCCGAATGCGGATGTTGGCAAGCGTGCCGCGAACCATGACGCGATCGTTGCCGCGACGCGAACCGTAGCTGTTAAAATTGCGAGCTTCGACATCGTGGTCCATCAAATAGCGGCCTGCCGGACTGTCCTTCGCGATCGCACCGGCGGGCGAAATGTGGTCGGTCGTCACTGAATCACCGAGCAATGCCAGAACGCGCGCTCCTTGAATCGGAGCGGTTTCGCCTACCTCAACGGTCAGCTCTGCCAAGAATGGCGGCTCTTGGATATATGTGCTGGCGTCGTCCCATGCATATAGATCACCCTCGCTCGTGGCGATGTTGTTCCACGTCTCGTTCGACTCAAACGCGGCCGAGTAGCGATTCGTAAACATCTCGGGCTGAACCGCTTCTGCCATCGCTAGTTCGATCTCTTTATGAGTCGGCCAGAGATCCTTGAGGAAGACCTCCGAGCCATCGTTCGCTTCACCCAGCGACTCAGTAGTAAGGTCGATGTCCGTCGTGCCGGCCAACGCGTACGCCACAACCAACGGCGGACTCGCAAGATAGTTGGCTTTCACCAATGGATTGACGCGGCCTTCAAAGTTTCGATTGCCACTGAGAACGGCCGACGCGACGAGGTCGCCGTCCGTCACCGCTTGCGCAACGGGTTCCGGGAGCGGGCCGCTGTTGCCGATACAGCTTGTGCAGCCGTAGCCGACCGTATGGAATCCAAGTTGTTCTAACGACTCGGTGAGACCTGCTTTGTCGAGGTAATCGCTGACGACTCGCGATCCGGGCGCGAGACTTGTCTTCACGTGCGAAGCGACCCGGAGGCCTTTCTCGGCGGCCTTCTTGGCGACCAAACCAGCCGCCAACATCACCGAAGGGTTGCTGGTATTCGTACAACTCGTAATGGCGGCGATCACAACGGCTCCGTGACTGATCTCGGAGCTGCGGCCATTGTTCTGAACCGTTCCTGTTCGCGAAAGCGCCGCATCGTCCAGAGCGAAACCACGCTCGGCGACCGGGGCTCGCAACGAAGCGCCGAACGACTCTTTCATGGACGACAAAGCGACTCGATCTTGCGGTCGTTTCGGACCGGCAAGTGACGGCTCGACGGAACTTAAATCGAATTTCATCGACTTTGTGTACGTGGGGACGGCAGCGTCATCGGTGCGGAACGTTCCTAGCTCCTTCGAGTAGCGTTCGACGAGATCGACTTCGGCCTCTGTGCGTCCGGTCCGTCGCATATAGTTGAGCGACTCACCGTCGATCGGGAAGTAGCCCATCGTTGCTCCGTACTCGGGTGCCATGTTCGCGATCGTAGCACGGTCAGCGAGCTTCATTTGCGAGACTCCGTCGCCGAAGAACTCGACGAATTTGCCAACCACTCCTTCCTTACGCAGCAGCTCTGTGACGGTCAGCACCATGTCGGTTGCAGTAGCTCCCGCTGGTAGCTTTCCGGTCAACTCGAACCCGACGACTTCAGGCATCAACATATAGAGCGGTTGTCCAAGCATAACAGCTTCCGCTTCGATGCCGCCAACACCCCAACCGACGACCCCCAATCCATTGATCATTGTCGTGTGGCTATCGGTTCCGACGAGGCTGTCCGGTCGCGCAACGGGCCCATCGCCATCGTCTCGAACAAACGCTCCCTTCGCGAGAAATTCCAAGTTGACTTGATGAACAATGCCGACGTTCGGTGGCACGACGCGGAAGTTATCGAAGGCCTTTTGACCCCATCGCAAGAACTCGTACCGTTCGCGGTTGCGTTGGAATTCGATCTCGACGTTGCGCGCGAGCGCGTCAGCATTGCCGAACATGTCGACTTGCACAGAATGATCGATGACGAGATCCACGGGAATCAGAGGATTGATTTTTGTGGGATCTCCGCCGAGTCGTCGCATTGCGCTTCGCATGGCGGCGAGATCAACAACAGCCGGTACGCCCGTGAAGTCTTGCAAGACGACGCGAGCCGGCTTGAAGGGGATCTCCAATTTGGCAGGCGAGGCAGCGTTCCAACTGGCCAGGTTCTTGACGTCGTCTTCTGTCACGACGAAGCCGTCACAGTTGCGAACAACCGCTTCGAGCAACACGCGAAGTGAATATGGTAGACGAGAGACAGCTCCAAGCCCTTGATCCTCCAGGCGCTGGATGCGATAGATTCCAATTGGGCCACTCGCAGAATCAAACGTATCTCGAACGCCAAACGAATCGCTCATCGCTTTGTTAACTCCTTGAAGGCAAGTGGTGCCAGCTTATGTATCGAAACACCGTTATATCGAAACCCAATCCTATCTAAACACCGTCCCGTGAATGCTCGGATTCTAACGAATCGCATGGTGATTGTCTGCGGGACGATTGACGCAGATCAAGACGTGGCAGCAACAGATTTGCGAAACGATCAGCACCATGATCGTGTGGCTTGCGCAGGCATCCTATGATCCGCTGCATCAACAGCCGCTGATCAGGAGGCCAAATCCCTTTCCGCCGAACTTGCGGTAGCGCAATCGATACGATCGCTACATCAAGTTTGACCAATGTCGGTACGAAACGTAGGGTTCAATGGAACTCACTTCAAACGCCTTCATGCGATTGCCCGCGAGACAACTCTGATATGGCGACCGACTCAGAAAGTAGCCTGCTCGAACAGTTGGCACAAAGCGGTGAGGACGATGCCAGCGAGATCAGTGCGGCCGCATGGGACGCCGTCGCGGCGTCGACTCCAAAAGAGCAACCCGCGAATCCAGGCAACAGCGTTGCCGATCCGAAGCTTTCGGCGCTGCTCACAAAAATCGGAACGATCAAGAAGAATCCAGGCGTTGCCGCGCCGACGAAAATAGCGAGCGTGGCGACGGTTGAATCATTCGACGACGGATTCGTGCCGCGGGAACCAAAGTCTTTTTTGGACGCCGGGCTATCGGATAGCGATGTCGAAGGTCTGATCTTCAAGCTTCTCCTGGGACGCGGCGACACCGCTGGAAGGACGATCGCCGATCATGTCCGATTGCCTTTCGTCCTTGTCGACGAGACACTCCAACGGCTGAAAAACGAGCAATTGCTGGTCTATCGTGGCTCGGCACCGATGAACGACTATATCTATCAACTGCCCGACATCGGTCGTGAACGAGCGAGAAGACTTGCGGAGCATTGCTCCTACTTCGGCGCCGCTCCGGTCGCTTTGTCCGACTACTTAGCCAGCGTCGACGCTCAGGCTCTTGGAACTCAGCACCCGACGGTCGAAGACCTGAAGGACGCGTTTTCCGATCTGTTGATCAACGAGCGGATGTTGGAGAGGCTCGGGCCCGCTATTAACTCGGGACGTGGCCTGTTTTTGTTTGGAGCACCAGGCAACGGCAAGACCAGCATCGCCGAACGGGTGACGAAAGCCTTTGGCCAATATATCTGGCTGCCGCGAGCGATCGGTATCGATGGCGAGATACTTCGCCTGTTCGATCCGATGTGTCATGAAGAAGCTCCGATCGAAGAAGGATCCGGGATATTAAGCCACAGTCGCGTCGACAAACGATGGGTCCGCATTAAGCGACCAACCATTGTCGTTGGAGGCGAACTGACCATGGAGGCATTGGAAGTCGTCTTCAACACATCGACCGGAATCAGCGAAGCACCGTTGCAACTGAAAAGCAATTGCGGCACGCTGGTGATCGACGATTTCGGTCGACAACGCATGACGACCGACGAGCTTCTCAATCGATGGATTGTTCCGCTGGAGAAACGTTACGACTACTTGAATCTCGCCAACGGCAAGAAAATTCAAGTGCCGTTCGACCAGTTGATCATTTTTTCCACGAACCTCGAACCGAAGGATCTCGTCGACGAAGCCTTTCTCCGCCGAATTCCGTACAAAATCGAAGTCACCAATCCAAACGAAAGCGAGTTCCGCGAGTTGTTTAAGATCATGTGCCCGAAGATGGGATTCGAATACGACGAAGAAGCGGTCGACCATTTGCTCGTGCAGCACTATCTCGAAGTTGAGCGACCCTTCAGGAACTGTCAACCTCGCGACTTGTTGATGCAAGTGCGCAACCACTGCTACTATCAGGGCAAAGAGCTGACGCTCTCGCCCGAGTCGTTTGACTTCGCGGCCGAGAACTACTTTGCCGTTCTGTGAGCCTGCAATGTTCGGTCAGCTTCGGTTTCGAACATGGCGCAGTTTCTCGCCGATGTGGTTCCTCAATCGCCGCGCGCTGCGATTGGAAACCTGTAATCGTTGTGCCGCCTCGTGCATCGTGGGCCCCGATTGCAGCGCCTCGCAAAGCAGTTCGCTGCTACGACCACATTCGCGAAGGGCCAGACGCGTCGAATCATGAGTGTCAGCGCGTTCACATTGCGTGGCTGGATCAAGCATCAAGCTTCTGCACGTCATTTGAATCGCGAGCGCATGACCAAGATCGCTGTCGGAGTCCGCACAAGCGGCAGCGACGCGAGCCTTTCGACGAAGACTGTGTACAAAGTTCGCCATCGATCGAATAATGAGCTTCCGCAGGAAAGCCTTCAGGCGGCGCTCACGGAACCGAACAGGACCGGCAAATCCTGTACTTGCTGATCGCATCCAGGGTCCACCAAACTGCTTCTTGTCATGCATCCGCCTCGTCATGCTCCGGCAAGCCATATTCACGAGCCAAAGCGCCGACGAGTCGGTTCTTCATTGACTCCCATTTTATCAACAGATAGTTGATTGCTCGTTGTCTGCCAAACTGTGCCGCCAAGATAACTCATTCTTCAAAGGCGCAAACGTGCAGTACCATGGTCCCTCCCGATCGCCCGATGCGCAACAGCGCATCGTTGCAAGGAGACAACGAATTCACTTCCGGCGTGGCACACGATCGACTCCTGCCCGGATCGAGCGAGTCGTGGCGGATCGGGCGTGCGCAATCCGTGCCACCGTCTCGACGGCGTTCGCGTTGTGCGAGGCAGACCGTCAAATAGGTGTTTGGTGCGTCACGCGAGGCTCGCTGCTGCCGTGCTGTAACCGCAACTTGAAACGCTCGCGCAATCGACAACGGATTTGATCCCGCGAATCCTCGCCCCAACCTGTTACGACAACGTTCGGTCGTGGAGTCACGTCAACTCGCTGGGCCACGAAAGAAGGGAAGTCAAAAAGCAAAACAATATGGGAAACTACTCGTGCGATCTCTTGACGTCTGAGGCCATATGGCTGTTATCCCGCATTTCGTGACACGGAGTTCCTGTTTGGCGACAGCGAACTCTAGCTACGCGATTCAATTAAGCTTTGTGGCCTTCGTAACGATGGACGTGGGGATGTATTCGGAAATCGGCCATTCCGACCAGCAGGCTTCAAACAACCCCGTGATCGCTAGACCTGCGTCAATCTGACCGCCGACCTGATCTTCCAGTGTATGGCCGAAACAGAACGGCTGGTCGTCGTCAAAACGCGCCTGCCTCTGCTCGGAAGACAGACTGGTAAGATCAGAATACGGGATTTTGTGACAGACTTTGAATTCGCCTTTATCCATCAGTTGATCGTCGAACAGATAAACAATCGGATTGACGATACCTGAAATCAAGTTGGCTCCGGGCTTCATGACTCGGGCCGCTTCCTTCCAGACCGGCAGTACATTGGGAACGAAGCAGTTAGAACAGGGATGAACAATCAAGTCGAAAGAGTCGTTTTCGAAAATCGAAAGGTCAGCCATGTCGCCTTGCGCCAGATCTATTGCCAAACCTTCACGGTCGGCCACGAGCTGGTCTTGAGCCAATTGAGCTGGTGAATTGTCGAACACAGTAACACTGGCTCCAGCCGCCGCGAGGATTGGAGCCTGTTGACCTCCGCTACCGGCAAGGCAAAGAACTTTGATGGAACTCGCGCGGAAATCGGGAAACCACTCACGAGGAATGGGCTTCTCGGGCACGAGAAAGATCCGCCAGTCATCGTTGCGGGCACGCTGAATCTCTTCCGATGAAACAGGAAGCGTCCAGCGGTCATTCTTTCGAACCAGACTGTCCCATGCCGCACGGTTGTAGGCAACGATGTCATCCGCTGGATCGAGGTTTGGGCTCATTGGTTGCAGGGTTTCAATTGAATGAAAATTACGGGCAAGTTCCAAGCGGGACAACGACTGCAATCACCCGGCCGCGACGAGAGATTGTCCGTTGTCAAAACACCCGACTTCGCGGCTCGGATGCATTGCTTGGTTATCCGCCACCGTTTTCAAAATTGGCAAACCGTGGATAGTACTGCGGAAATTCTTCAATTGCTGCTTTGGGGCCCGTGACCGTGTAGATCTCATTGCAGCATCCGCACCCACCAGTGAGTTCATACGATTCTAATTGAAACTTCCATTTTGCGAGCCATTCCTGCTTGATCTTGTCCTCATAATCGCCTGGGAAGTGCTCAACTTCGGCGGTCACTGTTATCAGTTCCTCCGCAGTATAGTCGTCAGCCCGAAGGATTGGAGTCCGCATCTCGATCAGCGAGGCCTGGTATGGAAGCCAAGCTTCTTGCCCCCAGTCGTCAGGTCCTTTCTGCAACCAATCCGGCAATTGATCGGCGGCATTTTTAGACGTCCTTGCGATTTCCTGCGGGTTCGGCGGTGAAGCGTTATCGCAACCAACCACGAGTAAAATCACAGGAATGAGTGCCGGGGCAAGCAACTGCATAATCGTGCGCGTATTCATTGATTCAGCCGGATAACGAATCCATGTAAGTCCGTGTTTGGGGCGGGGTCGGTTATTTTGGCTGACT
>JACNKX010000035.1 GCA_014381825.1 Planctomycetota bacterium | reverse complement strand
GAATTCGGGCGATTCTACCCCTTATTGCCCTGTCCAGTTATTGGGGTCCACTTCAATGTCTAATCGCCTGGCTGGCCAATGTCTTTGGCTTCGTTGAGGAGCGTCGTCGGCCACACTCCCCGTTGGGCGAACGAAACGGCCAATCTGAAGAAGTTGAGATGAAGTCCGAATCTCAACCGAGAACGACATCCGATTGCGTCGGCCCCGCCCCAATCGCGCCTGCTACTATGTCGGCATGGACGGTGAGCGAGAGAAAACGAGACGGTGGCAGTTCGGCCTGCGGGATCTAGCGTGGCTCACACTCGTTGTGGCGCTGTGTCTGGGGTGGTATTTGGACCGCCAGTCGCTGCGCAAAAGTGAAGTTCAAGTACTGGACGAGGAAGCTAGAGCCAAGGCGATCGCACATGACGCCCGCCAACTTAGCAACCAGGCGGCCAGAGATTTTGATCATTTGAGCAAGCGATACCAAAGGGCCCGCGATTAGGAACGTTTTCCGATTCTTAAGCACCCATGCAAAAGTGTTTTGGCATAACTCGTTTAACGGCAAGCCGCAGGCGACGGTGTCTTTCAATACTCGCCGACGCCTACGGCTAGCCGTTAAACTAAAAGACTTGTGCCGAGGTGCTTACCCGTTTGCTAAAGCACTTCGGTAACCACTCTTCCGCCGATGTCTGTCAACCGGTGATCGCGGCTTTGATAACGAAATGTTAGTCGTTCGTGGTTAATGCCGAGGCAGCGTAGGATGGTGGCCTGAAGGTCGTGGACGTGGACTGGATTCTCGGCGACGTTGTAGGAGAAGTCGTCGGTCCTGCCGTACGTCATGCCGGGTCGGATGCCGCCGCCGGCCATCCAGATCGAGAAGCAACGAGGGTGGTGATCGCGCCCGTAGTCCTTGCTCGCAAGATCACCTTGGCAGAACACGGTGCGCCCGAACTCGCCAGCCCACACGATGAGCGTGTCTTTTAACAGCCCTCGTTGTTTGAGGTCTTGCACCAATGCCGCCGAGGCTTGATCTGTTTCTCGGCATTTGGCTTTGATGCGGCTGACGATGTTGGTGTGATGATCCCAGCCACGATGATACAGCTGGACAAAGCGGACGCCTTTCTCGACCAATCGTCGAGCGAGCAGGCAGTTGGCGGCGTAGGTTCCCGGCTGCTTCGCATCGTCACCGTACATCTCGCAAGTGTGTTCTGGTTCGTCGGCGAGGTTGGCGATGCGCGGTAGCGAGTGTTGCATGCGATACGCCAGTTCAAACTGCGCGATTCGCGCGTCGATCTCGGCATCGCCGGTCGCGGTCGCCTGTATTCGATTCAGTTCGCCGAGGCTGTCCAGCATTCGACGTCGAATGTCCGAAGTGATCCCCGCTGGGTTGGCGAGATACAAGATGGGATCGCCCGTGCCGCGAAACTTAACGGCTTGATGTTGAGAAGCTAAGAAGCCGGAACCCCATAAGCGACTGAACAGCGGTTGATCACCGGGCGCGCCGCCGGACAACAAGACGACGAACGCGGGCAGGTCTTGATTCTCGCTCCCTAGTCCGTAACTGACCCATGATCCAATGCTCGGTCTTCCAGGCTGCTCGGATCCGGTTTGGATCATCGTGATCGCCGGATCGTGATTGATCGCCTCGGTATGCATCGAGCGAATGATGCACAAATCGTCAACGATGCCGCTTGTGTGAGGCAACAAGTCGCTCAAAGAAGTTCCCGATTCACCGAATCGAGCGAACTTGAAAGGCGATGCCGTAACGGGCAGCAACGCTTGATCCGACGTCATGGTCGTCAGCCGCTGGCCCATGCGCACTGCGTCTGGAGTCTCTTTGCCATGCCACTCAGCCAGTGCGGGCTTATGATCGAACAGATCAATCTGTGATGGCGCACCGGACTGATGCAAGAAAATGACGCGCTTCGCAGTTGGCAGAAACTGCGACACACCACTATTGGCCGCGAATAATTGTGGGTCAAGCAACGACGCGAGCGCGGCTGCTCCGATGCCAGCGCTGCCGAGAAAGCCTCGCCTCGAATATCGAACATCGAACTTCGAAGTCCCAACGTGGAAGTCAGTGCGTTGCTCGTGAGTAGTTCTAGTTCGACTCATGGTGACTGCCAAATTGCTCTTTCTTTACTTCGATGTTCGGCGTTGGAAGTTCAATGTTCGACGTTCCCTACGGTCGAGTAATGGCTTCGTCGAGCGAAAGAATCACGTTGGCGACCGCGGTCCAAACCGCCAAGTCGATTGGATTGATGTGTCTAGACGCTGGTGAGTTGCCGGTCGCATTTAACTCTTTCGCCAGGTCTGGTTGTCCCTCATAACGCTGGCGTAGATCACGGACCAACGAGTCGAACACCTTTAATTCGCTCGCATTGGTTGAGCGGCTGTTGGCGGTACGGAACATCGCGTTGATGCGACGCTCCGTTGTATGTGTGGTCGCAAGCGTCCGTTCCGCTAACGCTCTCGCTGCTTCGACGAACGTCACATCGTTCATCAAAACGAGCGCTTGTTGCGGCGTGTTGGTTCGCTGTCGTTGCACGACACACGTTTCGCGATTCGGCGCGTCGAACGCCGCCAGCGTCGGTGATGGAAGACTTCGTTTGACGAATGTGTAAAGGCTACGTCGGTACAGGTCAGCGCCCTGGCTCTGGCGGTAGACTTGCGCCGTAAAGTCGTTCGCGTTGTAGGCAATTTCTTCCCACAGTCCGTCCGGTTGATACGGGAACACGCTCGGCCCGCCTGCTCGTTCGACGAGGAGTCCACTAGCGAACAACGCACCGTCCCGAACCATCTCGGCACTCAATCGCATTCGCGACGCGCGTGCCAGCCATCGATTCTCTGGATCATGCTTTGTGAGTTCAGGCGTCGTGTGGCTCGACTGACGATAGGCCGCTGAGGTCACAAGCAATCGCACGAGTCGCTTGACATCCCAATCGCTGGCGAACTCAGTTGCTAGCCAATCCAGTAACTCCGGATGCGTCGGCGGCTCGCCACGAGTTCCGAAGTCTTCCGGAGTGCGAACGAGTCCCGCGCCAAAGAACAATTGCCAAAGATGATTGACCGCAACGCGAGCCGTCAAGGGATGATCAGATTCAACCAGCCATCGTGCGAGTAACAGGCGGTTCGTAATTGCTTCGCTTGCCGGGTCGGACAGAACGTTCGGGATGCCAGGTTCGGCTATTTCACCGGGCGAGTCGTAGCGGCCTCGATTCAGAATTGACGTCGGCTTCCGTTCAACCACGTCTTGCATGACCATCGTCGTTGGGATGGACATTCGCAAGTCACGGAGGGACTGTTTCGTCGCCGTGATCTTGTGCAGCGTTTTGCGATACGATTCATCGATCTGTTCTAAGTAATAACGTTTTAACCTCGCAGTTTGTTGGTTCGTCCGTTCCGCGCTCGCGACTGCCAGGATATCGCCGATGGGATCTCCGCCTGCGACGATTGCGATGTCTTCGTCTGTCAGCGTAGTTGAAAAGAAACGAAGGTCATCCATCATCCCGCGGAACGAGCGTCCCGCTTCCAAGCTACCGATGACGAAGGAACTGCTCGCCGTCGAATCGTTTGACGGCGGTTCGTCGGTCTTGGTGGCGGGCTGGAGTGTTCCGTTGACGAACAGGCTGGCCTCAGTCAATTCCTTCGAGCCATCGAAGCGAACGACGACATGCTGCCACGTCCTCGGTGCAATGACCGCGTCGGTGGTAAACCGAACGGAACGCTCTGCGTCGGGGGCGGCAAGACGGAACGACACCTTGCCGCCATCGAGTTCAATAGAATAGCTCGGATCATTCGCGTGCTTACCGCGCCTCTCCACGATCACCACCGCATCGGGTGTCGTCGGGAAAACCCAGACCGAAATCGTCATCCGCTGGATCTCGACGAGTGCCGCTTGATCGCCGAGGTCGACGCGTGTATTGCTATTGAACAGCAACGCGTCGTCGATCTTCCCCGGCACGAAGATCTTTGGGCCGTGAATTGCATCGTCCAAAACTTTGTCGGATCGGTCAAAGCCGACCGTCAATTGCGGCTTGGAGGAAATCGTTCGTGTGTCGCTCGCACGCCGTGTCATTTCCCAGGCGGTGACGGCGGCATCTGCGGCTACGGTTTGTTGTTGCTGCGTTGCCGCTAGTGAAGCGAGCCGCTGCTTCAAGCCTTTCATTCGTTCCACTTGATGTGTTAGTGGTGCCGCGATGAAGGGTGCTGCGTTACCTTGGTTGCCATCGACGCCGTTCTCAGCGACTTGATTGAAGAAGGCGAGTAAGCGGTAAAAGTCTCGTTGTGTGAAGGGATCGTACTTATGATCGTGACAACGGGCACAGGTCATCGTTTGGCCGAGCCAGACGGTCGAAGTTGTTGTTACACGATCGATGGCGTATTCCGTCAAGTACTCCTCGGCGATTGCGCCGTTCTCGAAGTTCACCATATTATTGCGATTGAAACCGGTTGCGATCCGCTGTGAGAGCGTCGCCTTCGGTAACAAATCGCCAGCGAGTTGCTCGACCGTAAATTGATCGAACGGCATGTTGTCGTTATAGGCGGCGATCACCCAATCGCGCCACCGCCACATGTCGCGATGCGCGTCCATGTGATAGCCGTGCGTATCGGCGTAGCGGGCGAGATCCAACCAATGTGTCGCCATTCGCTCGCCGAACCGCGGCGATTGCAGCAAGCGATCGACCAGTCGCAAGTAAGCGTCCGGTGCGGTATCCGAAAGGAAGTCGTCGATCTCCGCAGCCGTGGGCGGCAGCCCCGTGAGATCCAGCGTCACACGTCGAACGAGTGTCTGGCCGTCGGCTTCGCGGGAGGGGCGAAGGCTGTGTGACTTCATCTTGGCATACGAGAAGACATCGATTGCGTTGTTCGCCCAAGCTGGACGATCACTCGTGGGGAGTGGCGGGCGGCGCGGTGGCTCGTAGGCCCAGTGACCTCTCCACACGGCACCTTCATCGATCCAGCGACCGATCAACTCTTTCTGCTCCGTGGAGAGTGGATTGCCTGCTTCCGGTGGTGGCATCTGTGATTTGGCTTCTTCGGTCACGAGGCGCTGGAATAACGAACTCGCTTCACGGTTGCCAGACACAAGGAGCGTTTCGCCGTTGGTTCGCGGCGTGAATAGATCGGACTTCACGTCCAAACGCAATTCGGCTTCTCTCGTCGCGGCATCAGGGCCGTGACACTCGAAGCAATGATCGACGAGCAATGGGCGAATGTCGCGAGTGAAATCGATCCGCGCTTTCTCTGCCTGTGCGACGGCATCGCCGCCTGCGCAGGAAATCGTCGCGAAGAAGCTGAGAGCCAACAAACAAGGGCGAAGCATACGCATTAAATTCGCCAGACAGTTTCGCGTCGGGAAAGTGGGACAGGCACCGAAGCAGCGACCACTTTGTTTGGTGATGAAGCGCCGGTCTCGCCGTTTCTGAGCCAGTCCCATTTTCCCGACTCTCTTCTCAATTACAGCACGCTCCGTGCGAGTTGTCCACAACACTTCGAATCGAAGTGGCGGACAGAGCCGCGCGCGGCTGGTCAGTCGGCGTGGTTGAGTCACTTTGCCGCGACAAGTCGGTTGGGTTGCGATTCTAGTCGTGCGGCAATCTTTACGGCGAGCATCGCGTGGTCGACCGGCTTGAAGAAGATATCATCGACGCCTCGCGATAACAGATCCTTTGCCAGCTTTGGCTGGACGATGCCGGTTACGACATAAATCAACGGGCGGTTCTCGCGAGCAAGGAGGTCGACGGCCAATGCATGGCCGTGCAAATTGGGCATGCGAAGATCGGTCACAACGGCGTCGTAATCCTTCATCTCAAGCATCTTCAGCGCTTGTTCGCCATTGATCGCGGGCGAGCACTCGAAGCCAGCGCGATCCAATGCTCGAATCGTCAGCTCGCGAACAGCGGCTTCATCATCGACAACTAGGACTTGAAATGGTGAGTCATTCATGACGTGTTCTGATTGATGCAAGTCTGTCTATTGAGGCTGAGTTAGTAGCAACTGGTCCGCCAAGCTTGCCGATGCTTCGACGGTTAACATGGCGTCGACAGGCAACTCGTTCGCTCCATTTGCGTTCTCGTTCTCCGTCGTCGCTTGGTCGCACTTGGGCAAGTAAATGGTGAATGTCGAGCCAACGCCTTCCACGCTATCGATTTGCAGGTGCCCGCCATGTTGGGTCGCGATCGAGTAAACCAGCGCGAGTCCAAGGCCAGTTCCTTTGCCGGGCTCTTTCGTTGTGACGAACGGCTCAAGTATTCGTTCCTGCAACTCGGCTGGAATACCGCATCCGGTGTCGCCGACAGACAGGACGACGTATTCACCTGGTGTGACGCCCACCATCTTCGAGCAGCCTAGGACCGTCAACGTCACTTCGCGTGATTCGATGGTTACCGTTCCGCCATCGGGCATCGCATCGCGCGCGTTGATACAAAGATTCATCAACGATTGCTGTAACATGCCGGCATCGGCGTTGAGCGTCACTCCGTCCGAAGGTAACTCGATCTCTAGCCTCCAAAGGTCGCCAAGCAGTGGCGCTACCAGATCTGCCACGTCCCGGACTAATTTAGCGACACTGGTTTCTCGTTTCATCGGACCGTCGTGGCGGCTGAAGTTCAGCAATTGACGGGTCAATCCGGCAGCTCGATCAGCGGCGTCTAACGCTTTCGTTAAGTCGCGGTGACGAACATCGTGAACGGGAAGACCTTCCATCGCATACCGCGTGTAGCCAATGATTGCTTGGAGCAAGTTGTTGAATTCGTGTGCCACGCCGCCAGCAAGTGCACCGACGGCTTCCATTTTCTGCGACTGCCGAAGTTGCTCTTCAAGCCGTTGTCGCTCGACGGCATATCGCAGAGCACGGGCGATCGTGGCTCCTGAATGATGTCCCTTGACGATGTAATCCTGCGCTCCGCGCCGCACAGCTTCGGTCGCAAGATCCTCGCAATCTGTCCCCGTCATGACGACGGCGGGAAGGAAGGCGTCTGCCGCTCGGACAGCGTCAAACGTCTCGATCCCTTGACTGTCGGGCAATCCCAAGTCGACAACGACGACATCGAGTCCACCATCAGCAATCCGTTCGAGCGCCAGCGAGAGAGAATCTACCCACTCGACTTCAAACGGTCGTGGCGATCGACTAATTAGATGCTCGATCAACCGTGCTTGTGCTGCATCGTCTTCGATAAGTAGGATACGAATTGGCGAGTTTTCAAGAGTGTTTGATGCAGCCGGCACGGTCTGTTGCCCTCTTTTTTAGTTTGCCCCTTGTCCGACGGTGGTAATCAACATATGCACTGCACGACGATCGTGAGGCAGTGAGTTTCGCCGCAGACCCTACGGAAGATTAGCTTACGATCCCGCGAAAGGATGGCTGATCGACGTCGTCAACACTATGTGAGTGCGAGGTGTGACGGTCGTACCAGTGTTTCCGGTCATTTGCCCGGCGTCCTGGGCCTCAGGCCATCACATCTTCCAGCAACCCGGTGCTATCGCTGAACGAATCGACTGGGGCGCTGCCGATATCGAGCATGGTTCGGTAGAGATTTGTGAGCGGCGTGTCTTTGGGATAGACGGCGTGACGCCCTGTTTTCAGCGCACCGCCCCCGTTGCCAAAGACCGCGATGGGAAGGTCATTATGGTTGTGGCGGTTGCCGTCACCGATACCACTGCCATAAAAAATCATGCTGTTCTCGAGCAAAGTTCGGTCGCCTTCTTTGATCGAAGCGAGCCGCTCCAGGAAATGCGAAAGCAGGGTTATATGGTAGCGATTGATCTGGCTGATCGACGCTTGCTTCTCCGGCTTATTGCCATGATGAGAAAGTGTGTGGTGTCCGTCGCTGACCTCGACTTCAGGATAGCTGCGATTGCTGCCTTCATTGGCAAACATGAAGCTGATCACCCGTGTCGAATCGGTTTGGAACGCGAGTGTCATCAGGTCGCACAGTAACTTTGTGTGGTCTTCGAACTTCTTGGGAACGCCTGCCGGCCGAGAGAAATTAATGCCGTGCTCCATGCCACTAAGCTTGTCGACGCCGCCAATGCGTCGTTCGATATCGCGGACCGCGTACAGGTACTCGTCGAGTTTTCTTTGATCGCTTGCTCCGAGACGACGTTGCAGTTGCTTCGCGTCTTCCAGCACAAAGTCGAGTACGCTTCTGCGATAACGATCGCGCTTCGCCTTAGCCAAACCCTGCTCGCCCGAATCTCCTTGACCGAACAGCCGATCAAAGACGGCTACTGGATCGACTTCCTTCGCGACCGGTGATGTCGGCGTTCGCCACGCTACATTGGCCGAATAAGCACAGCTATAACCAGAATCGCAATTTCCGGATTGTGCGCCACGTTCGATTCCAAGTTCGAGTGAGGGGAAGCGTGTGTGATGGCCAATCTTCTCGGCGGCGAGTTGATCGACGGAGACACCGTTATAGATGTCGGCTCCATCGGTCTTCTTCGGATGGGCTCCCGTCAGGAACGACGCACAACTTCGAGCGTGATCGCCGGGGCCATCACCGTGCGCCTCACCACCGTCCAGCGCCAAGCCGCTCAACTGAAGCAGCTGCGATTTGAATTTGGCAATTGGTTGCAGCGTTGGTTTCAGCTCGAAGTCCGTTCCCGCTTTATCGGGCGTCCAGTCCGGCATGTGCATGCCGTTCGGAACCGACATAAACGCCATTCGGACTCGTGGTTTCGCGGCTTCGGCCCCGAATGCAACTTGCGGTAGGCTGGCTTCCAACCAGGGCAGCGCGACGACCGTTCCGAGGCCACGAAGTACCGTTCGTCGCGAGATTCGAGTGGACTTACTCATTCGTTACTCCGCTTTGGCTCCCTGGTGTTGAAACGGCTCGCTACGTACGACGCCGAGAACCAGGGAGGAAAACCGATATTCGTTCTGGCTCAACTCTACTAATATCTTATCGACTGCACACTGGTCATAAAACTCTAAACCTCGCCCGAGTGCGTATGTCAGCAACTTCTCGGCCATACAATGCACAAACTTGTCCTGCATATTGCCTCGCAGGTAGGTCGCCAATTCGGCAGGTCCGTTGAAGCTCCCGCCGTCCGGCAATTGGCCGCTGGCATCGACGGGATGTTTGCCATCAAACAAACGCCAAGCCCCGACGGCGTCAAAGTTTTCCAGCGCGAACCCCAAGGCATCCATCGTTTCATGACAGACCGAACAAGTTGGGTTCTCGCGATGCTGTTCCATTTGCTCGCGCAGCGTACCAGTAAGCTCTTTGCCTTCGTCGACTAATTCGGGAACATTAGGTGGCGGAGGCGGAGGCGGTTCGCCAAGTAGGTTTTCCAGGATCCAGCGACCTCGCTTGACCGGTGACGTGCGAGTCGGGTTCGAGGTAACGGTGAGGATGCTGCCGTGCGTCAGCAATCCGCCGCGCGGCGTTCCCGCCAAAGAAACTCGTTGGAACCGCTCGCCCTTGACGTTGGGCAAACCATAATGCCGGGCCAGCCGCTGGTTGATGAACGAGTAGTCCGCAACAAGCAGATCGGTCACACTCCGGTCCTTTTGGACGATGTAAGAGAAGAATAATTCCGTCTCACGCCGCATATCCGCACGCAGCCGATCGTCAAAACTTGGGAAGTGCCGCTCGCTGGGTATCATCTCGTCGAACTTGCGGAGCTGTAACCATTGTGCCGCAAAGCCATCTACTAAAGCCTTCGCCTTCGCATCGCCAAGCATACGTCGAACCTGGTGGTCGAGGTTGTCGTCCTTGCGCAGCGTGCCTTGCCAGGCATGGCGAAATAACTCGTCGTCCGGCATGCTATTCCAAAGGAAGTAGGACAGCCTCGTCGCGAGTTCGTAGTCGGTCAAGCTTCGTTCCAAACTACCCGCATCAGGATTCTCTTCGATTCGAAACAAGAAGTGAGGCGAAACGAGTACGGCTTGCAGCGCCAACTGAATCGACGCTTCAAAGTTGTCACCCGCCTTCTCGGCCACTTTAACCAGTTGCATCAATCGATCGAGTTCGTTGCTCGTCGCGGGGCGACGAAAGGCTCGACTCGTAAACCGCTCGATGACCTTTCGCGCGGCGTCATCTCGCGACAGCTTGTCGTTAGGTTGCACGAACAAGATGCGTTGATGCGACGCTGGCAGCACGCGTTTCGCGGCGCGAGGGCCACGAACTTCTAGGGAGGCCAGAATCAAGTTCCGATCTCGATCGTTGGGATCGCTCGCCTTGGGGTTATAGTAGTCGTTGACAAACGCCAATTCCACGCGGTGCTTGCCCTGGGTGGATCGACCCTGGAGCTTGTAAGTTCCCGGTTCGTCGCGTGTTGCCTCCACTTCGAAGACCGTCACTTCTTTACCGTCCACACGCAGGCTCATTTTTACGGTCTCGTCGCCAGCCTGTTGACCAAACGCCGTGGCAACAATTTCATAACCGCCCGTCTGAGGCACCGTGAAATCGATCCCCGCAGCACCATGCGATGCGAGGACACGATCACCGTCGCCCTGAGCGGACCCGTCGCCTGAAAACTCGCGAGCGCTCTTGCGTACCACGACCGGTAATCCGAGACCTCGCGTGACGATCGCACGATCGGTGATCTCCTCGGCGGCGTCGAGGTATTTTTCCATCAAGATCGGCGGCAAAGATAGCACGTCGCCGATATTGTCGAAGCCGTAACCGATATCGTCGGCCGGGAATTCCTCGGTCGGTTCATAGTCAATTCCAACCAGATCGCGGATCGTGTTGCGGTACTCGTGGCGATTCAATCGTCGCATTGTCACGTGGCCTGGCTCGGCATCGCGAACGCAGTCAATGTCGTTCACGGCCGCGTCGATCCAATCGAGAAGGAACTTACGCTCTGCGTCGGTCGGCTGGTCTGAGTCTTTGGGCGGCATCGCGCTCACTCGAAGTTTGGCAATCACACCGAGCCACGTGTCCCGACTAACCAGAACTTGGCGAGCGCTCTTGAACTTATCAAAGCTCAATCCTCCCTCGGCAGTATCGCCAGCATGACAGTCGGCACAGTACTTGGCGATCAATGGTTCGATGCGTTCGCGAAAAGTTCGCTCTGTCGCCTTACTGTCTGATTGCGCAGCAGCTATCCCCGCTGCCATCATTGTGCCGCAAAAGAACAGAGCACATACAATCGATTCGCAGGTTCTTGGCCCGAGTCTTTGCATAACGAGTTGCGGCGAGTGTGGAAGGGTGCTGTGGTCAGTGTGGCGAAGCTCCGTAATTCTAGCTCGTGTCCACAGCGTCGGCGGGACCCGTCATTATAGCTGCGCGCCAGATCTGAGCCAAGTTGGATGACGAGCTAGGCTGAACCTTCGTCTTACGGTTACTCGCATCCACGAGTCGGTTGATCTAGAGTAGAGGTCCCTTAGGTCATGCGAGTGCCGAATGATCCGACTTCTTCAATCACTATTCTGTCTAGTTGCGGTCTCAACTTCTGTCAGCGGCAACGACCTGAGTTCAGGAAATGTGACGATTCGCGCGATCGCTGGCGATTCGGAAATCGTGATCACAACGACTGATCGAATGGCCGGAGCCATCCATTCCTTGACGTGGAACGGCAAGGAATTCATCGATAGCCACGACCACGGACGGCAGCTTCAGTCGGCGGCAAACTTCGATGTCGGATCACAATTCACGGCCGAGACCTTTAACCCGACCGAAGCCGGTTCGCGGCGCGATGGCGCTGGGCAACAGTCAACGAGCCGATTGCTGCATCTTCTCGTGACAAAGAACTCGCTTCAAACGACCAGTCAAATGGCATTTTGGCTTCGACCGGGTGAGACCTCCAGCGGCCATCCCGCGAAGAATACCGCATTACTCTCTGACCATCTGCTCACGAAGCGCGTCACCATCGGATACCGCGATTTGCCGAACGTGATTCAATACAATGTCACGTTCAGCGTTCCGATCGGAGAAGCACATACCTACGCCCAATTTGAGGCCGTTACGGGTTACATGCCCGCCGAGTTTTCGCAATTCTGGAAGTACAACGCCACAACCAAAGAGCTTGAGGCACTAACTGACGGACCCGGCGAGCAAGCATGGCCCGTCGTTCTGGCAACTGAGACTGGCGCTTATGCAATGGGCATCTACTCGCCGGACCAGCCCTCATCGGGATACGTCAATGCGGGCTATGGCCGCTTTCGCTTCGTGCCTCAGAAAGTCACCAAGTGGAATTCCGTGTTTCGTATTCGCGATCCGAATGGCGTTGCGTCAGGAGAGTACTCTTTCAGCAACTTTGTTATTGTGGGTAGCAAGAGAACTGTATTGCAATCGCTCAACTCGCTGCACCCGGAGCAATAACAAATATTGGGCGATTAGAGAGCCTGCCGGACGTTTCACAAAAACGATGGGTGATGAATCAACGATGACAAAGTAGTAATGGTGTTGATGCTTTCTATAACCTCTGCTTCGGTTAGGTCTTTCTTTCCGTGCATCTGAGCGTTTCTGATATCATTGCACTTCATGGCCAGCGCCTTAAGCGATTTCGTGCGGATGCCACGTCCTTCTACAAAACTGACGAATGGCTCTAGTTTCAGCAGAGCGAGGATTGATTTTGCGAAGGAAGCTGGTTCATTCGATTCATCGGCGTGAGCCCGGTTCGATGGTTCCAATAGACCATCCGAATCCCATGCATTTTCCTCGTCAGCATGTACGCTGAGGTGCCGTTGGACGACGCTTCGCAGCTCTGGTTCGATGGCACAAATTAGCTTAACCAATTGATTTATCTGCTCTTCGTCGGCAAGTCGATCCTGCGGAACTAGATTAAATCTTTGATCGAGGTAATTGCGTACGATCCAGCCAATCGGAACAAGGCGTTCCCGACCGTCAACCGAACTGCGAATGAACGCGCCGGTTCGCTCAAGTTGAGTCATCCAATTGAGCTGAGATGCCTTAAACTTCGGATAGGGTTGGCTGTAGTGACCTTGGACATGCCTTTCCAGCTTTTGTCGTAACACATCATCATCGTCAACATAACGCAGTAAGCGTTCAATCTTCACGGCCACCGAACCGATATACTGATCCTCGAACAGTTCCCAATCGAAGTCTGCCGCTGAAGCGACCCGCAAGGATTCGGACAATCGCTGGGCGACAGACGAAGTCAGATACGGATGCCCTCCGCAAAGTTTATATATCCTACGACCTGCATCGTCGGGCAATTCGAGGTTTGCATCACGTGCGGGCGTGTCGACAAGTTCGATCGCGGCACTCTGATCCAACGGACCACAGGGAAAGAACTCGAAGATGTTGTCGAACTCTGAGCTGACCGCGTCTTGCGAGAATTCCGCTAAAGGAATGGTGGTAGCAATGGTATAGGACAGGTCGTGGGCCCACAGATCCTGACTGAATCCACGAAGGCAGCTCAGTTCTTCTTTGCTCAATTTGCCCTTAGTGATGAACCCTTGAAATTCGTCAAGCAACACATACAACCGGCGGCCTTGTTTCTTAATGAACTTCAGCAGCCCTTCGAGATCCTCCTGTTTCTGGACGGCACTCGAATGATCGCGCACGTTAACAGGCGGCGGATCAAGCCCGGCGTCTTTGGCGCCTTGTCGGATCACCGTGTAAAACTGTTGGAGGAAGTCGCTCCAATCACCCGCCGTAAACCTACTGCTGCACCAAAACACCGTGATTGCATTGGGCACGGAGTCTGTAATTAACTTGCGAGTAAATTGAAGTAGCGACGTCTTCCCCATGCGCCTTGGTCCGCATATTTCGATATGGCCACTCGGAGTGCGCAATAAATCTGTCTCAACGGAGCGACGGAAATCGGAACGCCCAAAAAATTGTCCTGGCTCGCTAACTGGGCTTCCTACGATGTAGGGACTGTTAACGCGACCGTTATGCCGGTCTTCCGTCGCCGTTTTGTCAGTCGCGCTAACTTCTTCTTTCCCAACTTGGCGATCGCCAGCGTTAAGTTCTGGTGATACATCGCTACTGTCTTCGAACAGCATCCTCTCTTCCTCGAATTGCATCGATCCGAGGAGCGGCTCATCTTCCCCTTCCTCGTGATCGCCGGAATCATACGTCGCGGTTGTATTGCCGTGGGATTCTTCCAATGCCTTGTTCGCCAAGCGTTCTAAATCCTGCCACCTCCGAATCCAATGACCAAATAGCGGGATCTGAACGCCATACTCTTTACCACCGCCCGTTCGGCGCTCGGAATCAACAAGTGTTAGCTCCTGTAGCCTGCGTAGGGCACTTTCGAACTCATGGAAGTCCATCGGATATTCTAGATCTTCTTCCGCTAGCCGTTGCCGAACTTCCTCCAACGTGCAACGTCGCTGCCGCTCCGTAAGATTCGCGATCACCGCCAATACGAGTTGGTCTCGCGGTCGCAATCCAAGGTTGTCGAATAACCGCGAGTAATAAGTGAATGCGCCAGCCTGATCTGCCTCCATTTGCCGCTGGATAACTTTTCGCACGTCTAAATCCGCCGCGTGCGGTCGTTCACATTTGTTCAACCATTCTACGAGATCATGGCAGAGCCGTTGCAACAAATATGCGTGTCCTGCTGTTTCGTGAACCAGCAAATCGACAGCACTGTCTTCAAAGCTGAGTCTACCCTCCAACGGACGCCGGATAAGTAATCGCGCCTCCTGCTCCGACAGCAATCCCACAGGAATCTGTGCGAATAAATTGAACAAAGTGCTGTCTTGACTCCGCACCAAATCGCGGATGCGGTTAGATCCAACGATAACAAACCCCATCCACCTCTCATGTTGCATGATTCCACGCAAGACTGCTAGCAGTTCCTGCTCAAAGTGACCTGTTGATATCTTCTCGACGAAGATCTCGAACTCATCGAAAATCATAAGAATCCGGAATCTCTGCTGGATTTTTCGACCTGCCTGCCGACGAAAATCGTCGAACTCAACTGTCGGATACTTCTCCCATTGCTCAATCGGAGCGAGATCGAGATCAACTCCGTGTGTTCGCGCTTTGTCACAAATATCTCTCGCAACCGCACGCAGAAAGCGTCCCGTACGATAGTCGGAGGCCTTGAATCTCTCCATGTCAATAAACAACGAAATACAACCTGTTGGCGGCTGCTGGATCAACTCGTTGATTAGCGTCGTCTTGCCCACGCGACGCAATCCATGCAGCATGATTACGTTGTTACGACCATCCGTCCCCAAAGTTCTGCGAATGAGTTCAGTGAGATCTCGCCGATGTATGAACGCTGAGTCACTTGGAATTAGTGGATCACCAATCTTATACGGATTCTCTTCGATCTTCACTTTCGGAACGTCCGACCATGGCGGCAACACAACTTGTCCAAACTCAAAGACATCTCGTAAGCCTTCAGATGTCGCAACGAAACGGAGTTCTCCTTCGAGCGAAACAGACTGGCGCGAGCGATGAGGATCAGCAATGACCAAATCCTTCGTGATTCGCGAATGAGGCCGCAGTTCGCGAATTGGTTGTGCAAGCTGATCTAGATCTAGTCCGGGAATTGACTTTAGCTTCATTTGCACGTCACGCGCGACATCCTCACCAATGTTGCTGATCTCACACCTTACGACAAATCGACTATCAGCTTCACGACTGGTCAGCTTACGAAAAGCAACTTCGAGACGAGCTGCAGCGGACACTTCTGGATAGTCGACCGTCAGACTATCAAGCCATTGGCTAACGAGTTTACGAACGGATTTTTGGGCACTTGGGGTAACCCAGGAAAACTTCTTTTCAATCAATTGCCGACATTGCGAGCCCGCCGTGTCCAATCGAACTCGGCGATCTTGAAGGCTTCGAGCTCGGACGATCTCTTCAACTTTCTCGCCAAGACGATACAACATACTCGCCGTTGAGGCCTGTTCGCCCCGTGCCCAGAATGGGATGGTCTTTCTTAGTAAGTAGGTTATTTCGCCGGCCACGATCGCGCTTGTCAGTAGGGGCAATGACCTCAGCAGTTCCAGCGCGGGAGTAAGTACTTGCTTCTCGATGTTGTCCGTCAACTCGGGTGTAACGATTGCGGCGAGGTTATTACGACCGACAAGACGCCTGTATGGGCGAAACGGTCGTAGCGTGCCCGCAAACGTGAAAATCCACAAAGATGCAACGAGCGCATTCAATCGCCCGAGTGGTGACTCAGACTCGTTCGCACCATCAACAATGGACCAGCCGATTTTGCTTAAACGACCGTTGAGATACAGATCGCTTCCGATGGAAACGCGATCGGCGAACTCGGGGCAAATGTCTCGGATCGCTTGATGCCAGTGCTCTCTCAAATGCCTCGGGTTGTCCAGGTATGGCTGGGCAACCCTCTTGCGACGTCTCCTCTCTTCTTCCACACGACGACTTTCATCGTTGGACCTCAAGGTTCGACCAGGCTGCTCGAGTCGCTCACTTCTCTCATCGGACGGCCGCCTGTAGTCACTCGCCATCGTTGGGATCGCTTTGTCATTCTGACACTCGAGAGCTTCGTTCGTCGTGGGCGTTTCGACCGCTGACGTCATCTCGGAGGTGAGATAACGCCAAAACGCAACGTCCGGCTGACAATGCTGCAGGGTTACCACGACACGCGACAGTTCGTCAGTCGCAGGCATCTCGGACAGCTGATTGTAAAGACGTTCGCGATCATGTGCCCTTCCCGAAACAACGACTTGTTCGCACTGCCGCATCAACTTCAGATCCCTTGTTGGGAAGAACGCATCCAGATCAAATCGAAGCCCATCAAGCGCTTCATACACAGCAGTATCAAACGGGTTTTGCTCCAACAGCTTCCGATAGATAGGGATTTCCAGTGCCTGCTGCCCGGTCTTCGCGTACAAACTCGCCACTTCCAACCAATCGCGCCGATCTTTGCTCTGCTGCGCGAACTCGCGCCAGACTTCAAGTGCTTGCGGCTCCTTGCCTTGGTGCAGCAGAATGTCCGCTTCCAACTCGACGTACTCGCGCTTCTCCGATTTGGCGCAGCTGCGGCCATGCCGGCGTACGAGGTCCATTGCCTCGTCAAATTGTCCTCTGGATCGATAGACCTTCGTCCACTGACTACGAAGCGCTTTCGCCGACAGACGATCTCGTTTCAATTTTACGTGATGCTTCTTCGCTAGTTCTTTGACCCGTTTGTCACTGGAACGCACTTGGTACGCACTTTGCAGCAGGCGACTTGCTTCTTCAGCACTCGCTCCACCGCCACGGAACAAGATTTTGGCCAACATAACCGCAGCGAATTGTGATTCGTCTCGGTCGGCCAACTGACCAAACAAGTTGAGAAATCGATTGGAGACATCTCTTGGCATAAGGCAGCTCAAGTCGGCGCTGCCGAGATGAGTCAGCGCGTCCGTGATGCGGTCTTGCTCAAGATAAATCTCCAGCAGCGGCTGCAAGATTTTGTGAACAAACTCTGCCCTACACCTACTCAGAGCAGGCAGAAGAATCTCCTCGGCCTCTTCGGTCCTACCCAGTTCAACGAGTAGTTGTCCTAGTAGTTGACGAGGCGGAATGAACTTTAGCGATTTTTTCTTGCACAGGTCTTTGAGACTGGCGACAAGTTCCTCAAAACGACGGTCTTCAGCAAGGCGTTCATAGAATCGCCCAAGTTGCCTTCCATTCGCATGTGGAGGAAGCCGAAGGTACTCAGGCGGAAGTTCCGCCATAGGCGGCTCAGCCGCTTTCTTATCCGCTTGAGTAACGTTTGATTCATTGGCGGCTTTCCCGGTCGCGGGTTTCTTTGCGGTTATCGTTCCTTCTTGCTCTTCCGCAATAGGCTTCGTAGCAGGCGCGCGTTGGTCAGCAACTAGCTGAGTAGCCTTTCGGCGAATATCTTTTGCTTGGCGATCGTTTGGAAGGTCGCGGACGACATCATGGTCGATTACGTTAATCGCCTTCTTTCCGTCCCCAGCGATCAAGTGGCAGTCGGCAACGACTCGCATGATCGTAGCACGACGTGGCCCTTGCAAGTTCTTTGCCCAATTCAGAAGAGTATCGACTGCCTTCTTACACTGACCATCTGCGGCCATGAGGCGACAGCGAAGGTAGCGGAGAACTTTGGATTTTGGCTTTGCTTTTAACTGCCGCGCAACGATCCTAAGCGCTTCAGACACTTCACCATTTTCCATCAACGAGGTACAGTGCCGTTCGACTTCAACGGGGTCAGCGAACGATGATGGCTCGTTGGGCGTTGCTTGATGCGTGGGTCTGTCATGCTCCAACGCCGTCTTCGGCAACGGCTTATCATTGACCGAACTGGAAGCAGCATGGCTAGGAAGCCGGTCGGCTGGAACTTGACGTACGGTCGTCGTGCTTGCTTGCAGATGGTTCGTTCTGGGGTCAAACGCCGTTCGTACTTGTTCCCAGACGCGGGGAGACGCAAGTCGGTCCGCGGCACGAATCGCCAGCTCAATCGCTACCGGGCGTTTGCGCGAAGGGATGGAGGTTGCTAAGAAATGGACCGCTTTCCGGTGTTGCCCCGTGACGCTGGCAATAGTCGCAGCCAAAAGTGAGGCATCTGCGTGATTGTGATCCCGCTCGGCGAGTTGCTCACAGATCGTAAACGCGTCCCGGAGGCGACCGCGTCGATATTCGCAGACGGCAATGGCCCAGCGAACGGCAGCATCGTTCCGCATGGGCTCGAAACACTTCGTCAAACAAGCCGACGCTTGCTCCAATGCATCCAACTTCAGTCGCAGTAGCCCTTCATTGTACCACGCCATCGCTTTGTCGCGTCCTTCGGCCTGGCCGGCAAGTGCATAGCGAAACGCGGCCTCTTCGAGGTGCGCATGCCGTTCAAGGTCTGTGATATCCTTCGCTTTTGATGCTTCCCATGAACTCCACGCCACCCTGGCGTGTTCGACAACGCGATCATCGGAGCTATGTTGAATTCGACGAGGTGCCGGAAGCCCAAGACTTCCGACGACGTCATCTTGCAACTCTCGCAACGGTCGACAATGAGCAACAGCGGACGAGTGTTCACCACGCAATAGCGCGACCAACGCTTGATCGGTTGCCTTGCCCTCGTTGAGCGTTCGTAAACCCTCCTCTTCACGATCTAGTAGCAGCAGCGTCTTGCCTCGTACCCGAGCGGCATCTGTGCTATCGACGCCCAAGTCAGCGGCAGCACTCAAATCCAAAGTCCCAACCGCCACGCACGTTAAAAGTTCTGAAGTGGACGAATTGGAAGCCAAGCTCTTAGCTGTGTCCAACGGTAATGAATCATGAAATTCCACAACAAAGTGTGGAAGGTTGTAGAGTGGCGAAGATGCTGCTAATCGCAACCACGCAAATGTTCCTTCTTGATGCAATCCAGCGCGCGCGAGGAGTCGAACGTCGGCTAGCGTCGGCCCAGCTGCCACACCATCCGTGGTAAGTACGCTTTGCGGAAGCGGCGCGCCTTGCTGGAGCGCGTTCGCGGCAGCAGCCAGCCAGAACCTCTTCGCGGCTTGCGCTGGTTTGACCAGGTCCTGCCAGGCAGCTCTGCGCTCGGACGGATCGGCCTGTGCGACGCGCTCCGCCAAATGCGGTAAATCCGTTTCGGGCGGTGGCTTGACGTCCGCATACTCAGCGACGCTTTCTGTTTGCTGAATGGGCGCGGTCACTTGCGCCGCTGGTTGCTCGTTCAACCGGTTCAAGGCTTGGAGCGCTTTTGTTTCATTACGATTCAAGTTTCGCGCATATCCAAACATACTCTTCGCGGGACCAAGTTTTCCCAGCTTCGCTGCCTGCAATCCAGCTTCGAGATAAGCTTCGTAGGTGTTGACGGCTCGCGCCCACTGCGTCCAATGCCGAGCGGCCTTGGTGACGCTGCCCGCCTGTACCAAGCGCGCCGCCAGCTCGTGTGGAGGCGCGACCGCTTGTGGAAGTTGGTCCAGTTCTTCGCCGATTTGCTCAACGAGTCGTGGATCACGCGCATGCGGGCGAATGATATCGAGACGTTCACGAACTGCGGCCGTAACAGCCGGATGTCGTGCTACCAACTGTTTCAGCCGAAGCGACACTTCAAGATTCTGGGGAATCTCGGTGACACCAAGGATATACATGTTGATTGCGCCTTGGACGTCTCCACCAGCCTCAAGTACCTTGCCTGCGACAAGTCCAAGGTCTGATATTCGGTGAGTTTTCTCGGCCAGATGCTCGGCCATCTCGCGCGCTGCACGCGGCACGCCAACGGTGGAGGCGATTTTGAAAAACAAGCGCTGCGCCCCAAGTGCGAGTGGTTCGCGGCGGATCAAAGCTCCCAGCTGTTCTAAGAGTTCGTCGGTCGAAATCTCGTTGGCGTCGAAAGTCTCTTGCAACCCCTTCAGCTCTCGGTCAATTTCATTGAGCCGATGTGCGGTCGTCGACAGCTCCTGGAATCTATCGGGGTCGTTGAGCAATTGCTCCACAGCGCTGTGGCGAGGAAAGCGACGCAATGTCTGAACGGCTTGAAGGTCCGTACCTTTTTGATTGCTTAAACTCAATTCGAGCGCAAGCAATCCGATGATCGGCCCAATCGCTTCAGTCAACTTCGCTTGCTCTCGTAGGAAGCTACGAATTCGACTAGCCTGGGCGGGGAATCCGCTGCCGACATAATCGATCCAAGCCTGCGCGTCCTCAACGGACTCGATCAGGTTGGCCTCAAGCTGATCTAGCACGAACTTTGCCATATCTCACCCTTCAGTTCGTCCAAGGTTTAGGGCACGTTGCCACCGCGCACTGCCGTTTCTTAGCGTTTGAAGTCTTGAAAATTTCGTGAGCATTAGTATCGCTAGTATATTTGGGGATCACAAGTCATTGGATGCCTCAGATCGCCGCTGGACTAGTCGTGTGATTCAGCGTTGGCCTTGTCGTTCGTCTGCTGATGCTGCTCGCCAAGAGCGCCCTGCTCGCTTGCATGAGAAGTTTGGCTATCTGGTGCGTCTTTACCGATTAAGGCGGCTTCTTCAACCGTGGACGCTCCGTGACCGTCGTTTCCACGAGGCACTTCGTTGTTCAGCGAAGAAACGTAGAAGCCTAAGGTAATGTAGCTAGCGAACACTACAGCAATCAACGCTACGGTTTGACGCCAACCGAGGAAAGTTCGAAGCGCCGCCATGATCCCGTCGCGTTTGCGTGACATCTCCGAAGTCGCATGACTCCAAGGCTCAAGAAGAATCGCAGTAACAGCGGACGCGATCGATGCAATGACGATAATCGATACACCTATGTAGGTGTGAGGAAACGAGAAGTTCTCGCCCAAATAGTTGGTCAAATAAACGGAATACACTCCCACAAGAAACAGCTCGACCCACTCGATCTTGTTTTGCATCGATTCGATCGCGCGGATGCTCTCGCGCAGGTTGCCCACTACCTCCACCAGAGTTCCCTGGTGCTCTCTGCGTTGCTCACCGCTATCACGCAAGCTTGTATTGACCTTTACCAACTCTGATTGTTGTGCGTGTTGAGCTCTGGCCAAGTCACGGATCTCCTGGTTGAGTTGCAGTTCGCTTTGGTGTCGGCAGAGAGCATCTATTGCTTCAAGTTGATGGTCGACGTCACGCATCGATCTTCGCACATGTAATCCTTCTTGAGCGAGGTCGTAATACTGATTGTGAGCTTCTCGCGCGCTGACACGGGTCACGTAACACAGCGCGTCAAACTCAAGCACTTCTGCCCGCAGATTGCCGACTGCCAAAGCGCAAGAGGCATTTAGGCTTCCGGCGAGCGGTTCGACGAGATCGCAACAATCTTGAGCAACCTTTTGTAGGTACTGATCTTGGAGATAGGCCACCAGGAAGTCGGTGAAATATTTAGTCGCGACCAAACGAACGCGACTCACATTGAACCCAGATTCCACGTTCTCGCGAATTTGGTCCGCAACGAAGTGTGCGGATCCAAGACTGCCAACCGCAGCAACGTGCTTGCTGTTCAGCACGCGGTAAGGAACGGTGCTCTCAGCTAGATCTGCTCCAGCGTGGTCGACCTCCTCAAGTTGAGTTATCGCCGAGAGCGCCGGCGTGAGCTCGGGATGAGGCGCATCCACCTTGAATTCCACCGAACTGTCAAATCGAATAACACTGAAGTTAGCAAGTTGTGACTGGTGGGCGTCGACGAATCGTACTCCATGCTTATTGTCGTCCTCGGAGCTTCCAGGAAGAAGAAAACGCAATAATTCACTTAGCTGAATTTCCCCTCCTTGCTTGCCAAGTCGTTCCGGCAGTGGTGCTGAGTCGCGATGTAGCGGCGACGCAATATTTCCGCGTACCTCTTTTGGAATTCGAGAAAGGCGGCTGAGATCGTCTTCAGGATGCGTCAACGATATAGAAACCTTTCTGAATTCGCGACGCTGCGTGATATAGTAGAGGAGCGTTTTGATCTGATCTAACGAAAGGGCATCATCGTCTTTTGATGTCAACTCAACTGTCAGAGACACGACGCCGACGTCGAATCCAGTGACGAATAGCTCGATGTCAGTCACTGCGTTTACGATTATCGGCTGAACAGCGGTTCGTTGATCCGCTAAAGGCTTGGACGACTCGCTCAGCCATGCGGACCGTCCTTCGGGCCATAATTGGACCGGACCGTTGAGCATTCGCGTCAGCGTCGTTCTGGGAACTCGCAGAAGACGGCCCGTTCGTTCACCTCGGTCACGAAAGAGAACATCTCTGACCTGCGACAGCAATTCTTCGTAATAAAGATCGGGTACGCGAGGCCGTGTTTTATCCTGAGATAATCTCTGTAGTTCCCACGCCGCAAAGGTCCCACGTTCACCCAGGCCGATCTCATGCGTCGTCAAAGCCTCGAGTACTGAACTGTCTGCGCCCGAAAAGCGCAGCCCCTCCGGGCGATCGATTCGAATTGGATAGAGCAACCGAGTAACCATCGATTTTGGTTCGGGAACGTTTGACATTCTTGAAGGCGTATTTTCAGGATTACTGCGGATAAGCCGGTGCGCTGACAACGCGTACCGCGAGAGATGCGCTCTCTTGACGTCTGAGGCCATATAGGTGTTAAGCGATTTCGTTGTAAGCTACGATGTCGTCGGTCGCAACCAATTGAAAAGATTCTCGTGGAATCTCGGACGCAACAACATTGGCAAACGATGACGCAATGTACGCTTGCAGGCCATCGCCTGAGTTACCTCTCCCGGGAACTAAAATCGCAAGAGTCAGCGCGGAGACCGACATGATTCGATTTGTTTGGCTAACGGTTATTCTCGGCGTCGCTACGGTCACATTCTCGCAAGAACAGTCGGAAAGCCGGTTAGCTGTGGAATGGCTCTTTCAACGATACGACTCCAATAGTGATCGCAGGCTCGGGCCAAGCAAAATTCCGCAGAAGATACGAAACTTGTTCGATCGAATTGATGCGAATCGTGATGAATTCATTGACCTACATGAGGACATCGCATTTCGAACGAATCGAGATCGCCAGCCAATGCGACGATCCCACCCGTCACTCGCGAAGGGAATCGTTGCGAATCGCGATATTGAATATGCTCGGGTCGGCGACAATTCGCTGCGACTCGATTTGTATTCACCAAAGGAACCCGCCGCACGTCGCCCATTGATCGTTTGGGTGCATGGTGGTGGCTGGCGGAACGGCAGCAAAGATCGCTGTCCCGCGTTGCGGTTTCTCGCGAAGGGTTATGTCGTCGCAAGCATTAACTATCGACTCAGCGGCGTTGCGATCTATCCTGCTCAGATTCACGATTGTAAAGCGGCGATTCGATGGCTTCGTGCTCATGCCGAGCAGTACTCGATCGATCCAAGACGCATTGGTGTCTGGGGCTCATCAGCTGGAGGCCACCTTGTTGCACTGCTGGGAACGAGCGGCGGCGTCGAGCCGCTTGAGGGCGATCTCGGAAGTCTTGATCACTCGTCACGCGTCCAGGCGGTGTGCGATTTCTTCGGTCCGACCGATTTTCTTCAAATGGATGACCATGCAGTGCCGAACGCCCCTTTCAAGCATAACGCGCCGGATTCCCCAGAAGCTTTGGTGATCGGTGGTCCGATCCAAGAAAACACGAAGAAGGTCGAGGCAGCGAACCCATTAACTTATGTCACTCCGGACGATCCGCCATTCTTCATCGTCCACGGCGACAAAGATCCACTCGTACCACTCCATCAGAGCCAGTTGTTGTTCGATGCGTTGAAGCGCGCGAAAGTCAACGTTAAGCTTCACGTTGTCGAAGGCGGTCAACACGGGTTCGGTAGGAATTCTGACGTCGACAAGCTCGTCGATTCGTTCTTTGACAAGCAACTTCGAGCAAACAGCAAGTGAACGACTGATCTCATCTAAAGAGCTCCACAAACCTTTCGCCAACACAGGTACGCCGCAATGAAAACCGCTACCACTCTACGACTCCTCTTGCCCGTCGTCTCTCTCGTCACTTCGATTGTGATTGGGAATGCCAAGCTCCGCGCGGACGTTAAAGTGCCCAACATTTTTGGCAGCCATATGGTGTTGCAGCAAGGACAAGCCAATCCTGTTTGGGGTTGGGCGGAAGTAGGTGAACAAGTCACGGTCACGATCGGCAACCAAACGCACTCAGCCAAGACAGGCGATGATGGTCGTTGGCAAGTCAAGTTAGATTCGTTACCGGTTGGTGGGCCGCACGAGTTATCAATCAAAGGCAAGAACGAGCTGAAGCTGGACGATGTACTCGTCGGCGAAGTCTGGGTTTGCTCCGGTCAGTCGAATATGCAATGGGCGGTCGGCCAGTCGGATGACGCCGATCTCGAGAAGCTGACGGCCAACAATTCGATGATTCGGCTCGTGACCGTGCCTCAAGTTGGCACGCAGGAGCCGCAAGATGATTTCAACGGGGCTTGGGCCGTTTGTTCTTCCGACAACGTGAGCGACTTCACGGCAGTCGGCTATTTTTTCGGTCGACAATTGCAAGAGACGCTTGGCGTTCCCGTTGGTTTGATCGACAACGCCTGGGGCGGGTCGGCGTGCGAAGCCTGGGTCAGCCGCGACCGACTTGCGGCAGATGATCGATACAAAGCCATGCTCGATCGTTGGGCCGTGACCGAAGCCAGCTATGATCACGAGAAAGCAATGGCGGCGTACCAGGTGAAGCGAAAGCAGTGGGAAGAAGGCGGAAAGAAGGGAAGTGCCCCCCGCGCACCCCGCAATCAGTTGGTTGGCCAGCATCGACCGGCGAACCTTTATAATGGTGTGTTGAAGCCGATCATCGGTTACGGTATTCGCGGCTCGATTTGGTACCAAGGCGAAACGAATGCGGGCCGGGCCTACCAGTATCGCCACTTGTTCCCGCTGATGATTCAAGAGTGGCGCGACGATTGGGGGCAAGGGGACTTTCCGTTCTATTGGGTTCAACTCGCCGACTTCATGGACGAATCTGAGCAGCCGCAGGACAGCTCATGGGCCGAACTACGCGAAGCACAAACGATGACGATGACGGCACTGCCAAACACGGGCGAAGCAGTTATCACGGACTTGGGAGAATCGCACGACATCCATCCCAAAAACAAGCAAGGCGTTGCTAAGCGGCTCGCACGTTGGGCGCTGGCGAAGGACTATGGAGTCGATGTAACCTACAAGAGCCCGCAATACAAATCGATGGAGAAGCAAGGCAATAAGATCGTGCTGACCTTTGATGTTGGCCAAGGTGCGGGCGGTTCGCTCGATACGTTCGACGTTCGCGAGCCGATTGGCTTCGCGGTTGCTGGTGAGGACAAAGCGTTTGTGTGGGCGAAAGCCAAGGTCGTTGGTCGCGACAAGGTCGAGGTTTGGAGCGACGAAGTGACCGAGCCCGCTTCCGTTCGATACGCTTGGGCCAACAACCCCGTCTGCAACTTGCGGAACGCAGCTGGCTTGCCAGCGACTCCCTTCCGAACCGACGACTGGCCAGGCATGACGATCAATATTCATCAGTAATCACGCTTGATGATGTCGAACCCGAAACGAGCTTCCGATGACCCAAGAACCCGGCCTTGCTACGACACCCCCTTCGTTATCCAAAATCGGTTGTGCTCTTGTTTTGGTCACGGCATTTCTCGGCTGGATGTGTGCCGGTTGGCAGCTGGCGATTTCGTCGCTCGCGATGCGGGATGCTGCGAAAGATCTGCTTGGTTCCGGCAACGAAGGTGATGTCGGAGCATGGTTCGGTCGCCTAATTTGTGCGTTCCTTCTCGGGGCCGCATTCGGCGGTTATGTGTTTGGCTTCGCAGGGGATCGCTTGGGACGTGCCAAAGCGATGGGGCTCTCAATCCTTTGGTATTCGGGATTCTCAGCGGCGACGGTGTTTGTAACTGACCCTTGGCAGCTTTTGGCGTGCCGCTTTTTGGGATGCATGGGCATTGGCGGGATGTGGCCGAATGGAATCGCTCTGGTTTCGGAAGCCTGGCCCAATATCTCGCGGCCGTTTTTGGCAGGCGCAATCGGAACAGCGGCCAACTTCGGCATCATGATTCTGTCCGCCGTCGCCAGTTGGAAGACCGTTACCGCCGAAGACTGGCGTTGGATTATGTGGTTTGGTTCAACCCCGTTCATTCTCGGGTTATTTGTTCTTTTCGCCGTCCCAGAGTCGCCAAAGTGGTTGGCATTGCAAGATGGTGAAGAGGAAGATTCCCAGGCGAAGCGAGCCGGAATTGGCGAGATTTTCAAACGTCCGCTCATCGCAACAACGATCTTGGGAATCGCACTCGGTACGGTCCCATTGTTCGGCGGTTGGGGCAGTTCTACGTGGGTCATGCCTTGGGCGGCCGCGCAGGAAGATATGCCTGAACTCAAGGCTCACCTTTCGCTCGCCCGATCGCTAACTGGAACGATCAGCAGCTTGCTCGGTGGCGGAATTGCAATGCTACTTGGGCGACGACGGTCCTACTTTATCGCTAGTCTTGGAGCCTTAGTTAGCGCCCAGGTTTTGTTTTGGTTTCTTACTCCTGAGGCCAACCAGGGCTGGTTTATCTTCTGGTTTGGGATGTTGGGATTCTTCAGCGGCTTCTTCTTCGGATGGTTGCCATTATTTCTTCCCGAGCTGTTTCCAACACGAGTGCGCTCGACTGGTGCCGGCGTCAGCTTCAACTGGGGCCGAATCGTGACGGCGCTGGGCGTTGTCGCCTCAAGCTACTTGCTACAGCACGTTTTCGGTGGCGACTACGCCCAAATTGGCCGCGTCACAAGCCTTGTCTACGTTGCCGGAATGATTGTCATTCTCTTTGCGCCCGATACCAGCAATCGTTCGCTGGCGGAGTGACGACTTTGTAGCCCGCGCTTTCCAATCGCGTAAGCCTCCATTCCACCGAGAACGAAGATCTTACCTCGCAGGATCTTCGAGCCCATTATCGGCAAAGCCTTTACGGCGCAGAAGGCAGGCGTCGCAGTGACCGCAGCTTGCTCCATCTTTCGACGGGTCATAGCAGCTGGTTGTCATCGAATAGTCCACACCGAGCGACAAACCCGTTTCGATTATCTGAGCCTTCGTGAGATGGATGAGCGGCGTGTGGATCTTGATTGGGTGCGTCCCCTCGACCGCTGCCCTTGTCGCTAGATTCGCCATTCTCTCGAAGGCCTCAATGTACTCTGGCCGACAGTCTGGATACCCGCTGTAGTCAACCGCGTTCACGCCAATGAAGAGGTCTCCCGCACCAAGCGTTTCTGCCCAGGCAAGAGAATAGGAGAGAAAGACCGTATTGCGAGCCGGAACGTAGGTCACTGGAATCTCATCGCCTATCTCGTCGACCGTTTCGTTCTTTGGGACGGCGATGTCGCTGGTCAGGGCTGAGCCGCCCAGTTGCCGCAGGTCGACATCGACCACGATATGACGTGCGACCGAAGACGCTTCAGCGATTCTCGCGGCGGCGGTCAACTCAACTTCGTGCCGCTGGCCGTAGCGGAAGCTGATCGCGTAAGGCTCGAAGCCATCACGTTTTGCGAGAGCCAATATCGTCGTCGAATCCAAGCCACCGCTAAGCAGTACGACAGCCTTCGGTTTATCCGTCATCACAGCTCCTCGCTTTCTAATACGCAGTCTATCGAGCCCGTAATCCTCCGCAATTCCGGGCAATGGAGCCGGCTGTTTGCCAGTACGAGTTACCCAAGCGGCAGCGTCTTTCGAGAAGCGTCGGATAATTCAGAAACCGCTCGAAGTTAAGGTCGCTGCCCCCTTGGCGGTGTGAGAGGCGGTCGCTATTCTTTTGAACCCTCGCCAGAGATTGGTGAGCTTGGGATCTCGCCCAGAAATTATCTTGGTAAGATGTTGAAACGGCGGTTGACATGCCGCGAGTTTCCCCTAACATTTGATGTTTCCCCCTGAGGGTTTGTCCCTCGCCGGGGAGAAGAACTGATCTTTGACAATTTGGTAGTGAACCTCCTGAGAAACAGCTTGAGACTGTAAGAAGTTTTAGGCTAATAGGGATCTTTTCCGAGATCCCGAACGATGGTTTAAACCGTCGATTTAGGACGCTTGTCATCTGTGGCGGTTGGAGTACAGGCTTTAGCCTGCATCCGGCTTGTTGCAGTAAGCAATTAAATTGAAGGGTTTGATCCTGGCTCAGAATGAACGTTGGCGGCGTGGATTAGGCATGCAAGTCGCGCGAGAAGAGTTTGGTGCTTGCATTAAACTCGGACAGCGGCGCAAGGGAGAGTAACGCGTGGATATCTGCCCTCGGCTCCAGAATAGCTACGGGAAACTGTAGGTAATGCTGGATAATATCTCCGGATCAAAGGTGTGATTCCGGCCGAGGATGAGTCCGCGTCCTATTAGATTGTTGGTGGGGTAATGGCCTACCAAGTCGAAGATGGGTACCGGGTGTGAGAGCATGGCCCGGCTCACTGGGACTGAGACACTGCCCAGACACCTACGGGTGGCTGCAGTCGAGAATCTTCGGCAATGGGCGCAAGCCCGACCGAGCGACGCCGCGTGCGGGATGAAGGCCTTCGGGTTGTAAACCGCTGTCAGAGGGG
>JACNKX010000107.1:173129-207406 GCA_014381825.1 Planctomycetota bacterium | reverse complement strand
GGTAACATCTTCAGGTGAGGCAACACGTCCGGGAAAACTAATTGTCGCTATACAGAAACGATATGTGGTCATCTTACCTCAGCCGCGGACTGGTCCCAAATCATTGTGAACCCGTTCATGATCCCCGAAGACCAAACGGGCCGTTCGTGAATAAGTCATGAACTAGGTCGTGAACCGTTCATGGACGAGTGCATGACCAAGGTCAATACAGGTTCAAAGCGGGTTAATGGCATGTCAAACATGAACGCCTTTCCCCGTCCATGAACCGTTCAACAGTTCAGCCAGTTCGAGTTGCAGACCGACCGCGAATGTTGAATGACGCCATTCACGACTTGGGTCGGTCACGGTCACGATGTACCCCATTCACACGAGACTCATGCCTGCCAGACATGTCAGACAACATCCCAGCAGCGTCGAAAGAGGGGAGTATGGTGTGCAGTGATCACCTAATTGCATCGGGCAAGGCATCACAGCGAACGCCAATGACTTTTTCCTTGCTGCTGTTTCGGGTCAGTGATACCGTCCTTCACATGACTGATGATGACAACACACCGGCAACTAAGGCTGATTTGAATAAGCTCCGTGAAGAGTTGACGGCAGAACTTCGTGAAGAAATGGACAGACGGTTTGATGAGCAACGAAAGCTCATCAACCAAGACTTCGTAGACGCCATGAGAGTCAACAATGAACAACTCGTGCATGACTTCGCGGGTATCTTCAACGACCGCACACAGCAGCATTCAGATAAGCTGGACGACCACGAGACACGAATCAGCCGAGTTGACGCAGACCTTGGTTTGGTTGTTTGACCGAGCAGGGGAGTAGTGCAATTTGCACCAACTGCCCTCGAAACAGGGTCATATCGGGGCAATTTCAAACTTTTTCCAAATCGCTTGTAGTGCCCTCAAAACCCAAAAAACACGGGGTTTGATGCGTCTTTCGTCGTACTCGACTTAGATATCATCGGTCAGGATGACAACGATATTCGGCTGCTCGCCCGTTGTTTCCGCCGCGCTCATCACACTCGCGATCAGGAAAGTTACCGCGAGAGTCATTCTGAAACTGTGTTTGGTCATGCTTAGTTCCTTGGCCATGGCGCGAACTCCAACAGATCCTACGTATTGGGTACCGACCGTCTGATACTAGTCCGAAGAGTGTGAACGTTTAGATACAGATCTTGCTCGTTGCATAGAATCCAAAGCTTGGGTCAGATTCAGTTCTCAAACTCAATTCGCACTTGGTTTTGTGGTGGCCTGTCTCTTGGTTGCCGACTTATCGCGTCGGGGGGCTCGACGTGCTGGTACTGGCGGCTTCGACGGACGAGCGTCGAGGGGATCGAAGAATCGCATGTTCTTGCCGACCCGGTCGAAGTCTCCGAGGTCTTCTCGCATTGTCTCGGCCAATGCAAGCAAACGCTTCACCACATTTGGATTCTGATCGGCGACGCTGGTCGATTCGCCGATGTCGTTCTCCAGGTCGACCAAGAACGGCTTGTCAAATCCGACACGATCGGCGACTCCGATGTGTTGGTTGTTGCTGAACGGTGCAGCGCCGATCGGCGCCTTGTTGCGCGCGAGATGCAGTTTCCACTTGCCCTGTCGTACCGCTTGAAGATGCACGCGCAAGTAATAATAGAAGGCTTTGTCTGGATTTGCCTTTGCGAACTGGCCCTGGAGTAGATGCCGAATATCCTCGCCATCGATCACTCGATCCGTCGGACTCTCGGCTCCCGCTAGTGCAGTAAATGTTGGCAGTATATCCAACGTACTAGCAAGCAACTCGCAAGTCGTCGCGGCAGGCACTCGGCCTGGTCCCCAGACAATCGTGGGTACGCGAACACCGCCCTCAAACGTTGATACTTTACCGCTGCGTAATGGCCCTGCGGATCCTCCGTCGTCACTCGACAAGTGACCGTCCGCATGATTCTCATTCTTGATCAACCACGGTCCGTTGTCGCTCGTGAAGACGACGTATGTATTCTGCTCCAACTTCATCTCGCTGACGGCATCAAGCACTCGTCCGACGTTGAAATCGATTTCCTCGATCACGTCGCCATATAGACCTCGCTTGCTCTTGCCTTTGAACGGTTCCGAGGCATCGAGTCTGGTGTGAGGCATCGTATGCGGCATGTAGACAAAGAATGGGTTGTCTTTGTTTTGCCGCATGAACTGAATTGCCTCGTTGGTGTATCGCTTCGTCAAAGTCGCCATGTCCGCCTCTGGATCGATCAACGTTTCATTGCGGTAAAGGTTTGCGATGCTGTCGTTGCTAGTCGGCGTGCCGAAGAAGTAGTCGAATCCCTGCCGCGTCGGAAACAGATCCATGAAGAATCCATTTTGCGAATGCTTCGCCAGATCCCACTTGCCAAAACAGGCAGTCGCGTAGCCTTTCGTCTTGAGGATTTCTGCGATCGTGATTTCGTCGCTGTGCAAAATCGGATGCACTTGCTTGACGTTGCCACGTTCGGCGACGCGTAGCGGATAACAGCCTGTCATCAGTGCAGCGCGTGACGGGCCGCAGATCGGCTGCGCGTAGAAGTTCGTGAACTTCATCCCTTCGGACGCCATTTGATCCAATCGCGGCGTACGAATGTCGGGCGAACCGAAGCAGCCGACATCTTCGTATCCTTGATCGTCCGTGAAGATGATCACCAGATTCGGCAATCGATCCGCAGCATTTGTGTTGACCGCGGTCAACACCGTCGACCAAACCACAGCAATCGATGTCAGGAATTGCCAATTCAAACGCGCGATCGCGAACGAAGTCATAGTGCAGCCTGCGATTGAATTTGGGACAGGATAATGTTGAGACAACGAGGCCATCACGCTCCGCCGTGACGAGCCCGGCGTCAGATATCTATATCTATGTAGGTGCTATGCGGATGCCTGGTCGGAGTTTTCTCTTTGGGCTCATCACGACGGAGCGTGATGGCTACTGTTAGCCGCCAGCGGGGACCGCGACTCCCTTTGGCAGGAACTGGACGTCGCGATCGTTGGCAACGGCTTTGCCTGGCGTACAGCGTCCGTTGTTGATTTGCTCGTCTAGCAAACGAAGTAACGCTTTGACTTGCTCTGGCTTTGCGTCAACGAGATTCTTCTTCTCGCTGGGATCGCTTTCTAGATTGAACAACTGCATCGATGGCAGACCTTGCTTCTTGGCTTCCGCTTCGCGCGGCGCACTCCACCCGCCGCTGCCTGCTGACAGGCACAGCTTCCACGGTCCTTGGCGGATTGCGAATGATCCGCCGATCGAATGGCTGATCAAGGCGTCGCGGCCCGAGGTGTCGCCGCCGTTGAACACCGGTAGCAGGCTGAATCCATCTTCGCCGCCAAGATTCTTACGTGGCTGGTCGGTGATCGCCTCCAGCGTCGAATAGACATCGGTCAGACAAGCTAGCGCTTTGGTTGTGCGACCGGCTTCAATGTGTCCGGGCCAGCGAGCGACGAAGGGCACTCGATGTCCGCCTTCGTAAATGTCCGCTTTGTGACCTCGGTATCCAGCGCTCGGGTCGTGGCCGTGTTCCTTCAGCAACGCGAAGTTGCCTTCTGGCGAACAGCCGTTATCGCTGGTGAAAATCACGAGCGTGTTCTTGTCGAGCCCAGCTTCCTCCAACATTGTTAGCAGTTCACCCATGTGATGATCGACTTGCATCACGAAGTCAGCATAAGCATTCAGTCCGCTCGCGTCCTTGAATGGTGGAACCGGAACGATTGGAGTGTGCGGCGCAGGCAATGCTAGGTAGAGAAAGAACGGCTTATCAGACTTCGCATCCTGTGCGCGGGCTTTCACGTGCCTCATCGACTTGTCGAACAAGTGAGGAAGCACTTCGTCGATATGAAAGTCCGATCCGATCGGCCCCTTGCGATACCAGCCGTAGCGATCTTCTTGCTTGGTCACGCCCTCTTCACGATCTGGCAAGGCGGTAATTCGCCCGGTATCGACCCACACATACGGCGGCATGTCGAGCGAGCCACAGTGACCGTAGTAGCTGTCGAACCCGTTGATATCGGGACCATTCTTCACGGCCTTGGTAAAATCGATCTTTCCGTCGACCTTATGCCAGTCCCAACCCAAATGCCACTTGCCGATCATCGCCGTGTGATAACCAGCCCCACGCATCAAATGTCCCAGCGTTGGGCGATCCGCAGGAATCAAGTGTTCGCTCCTGCCGCTCAATACACCGCGGGCAAGCGTAGATCGCCAGTTGTATCGCCCGGTCAGCAGACCATAACGCGTAGGCGTGCAAACGGAACTTGGCGTGTGTGCATCGAGAAAAGTGAGTCCTTCATTCGCCATCTTCTGCAGATGAGGCGTTTTGATCTTGCAATTGGGGTTCGTGGGCGACACATCACCAATGCCCAAATCGTCAGCCATCACCACGATGACATTCGGGCGTTCGGCGGCATGCGTCTGCTGCCGACTCACTAAGATCGCGCCGAACAGGATAGATCCCGCCAGCGTGTAGAGGCTAGCCTGGTGAAACAGTGAAAGATTATTATGGTTCATTCGGTGTGCTCCGATTGCTCTCGTTTTGTCTCATGATGCGATTGCCGTCGACTTCATTCCGCCTGCCGGGTTCCTATGGTGGCTGATAGCAAGCAGTCCGACAAGCGTTGCCATAGGAAAATGCCAAGAGCGGTTAACACTTCTTCTTGTTTCAGCAGTTGTGCTGAATCCAACGATCGCTTGGCTCGCGAGACTCGAGGCCAGACAAGTCGCGAGAGCGCTGGATTCAGCGAAAACAAGCGTCTGGCGTCCATTTTGTGAGCTAGATTTTAGGTAGGGCAGCTATTTCGCGAAACGTCATGCTACGCAAGCAATCGCGAGAACGGGCAACCACTTCTCGATCAGAACGGGGCGCAACAATGACCAACGACGGAGCAGTAATCGAACTGAAGGCCAAACACGTACGATCGTCACCGGTGCTGACCGTGAGTTCGACGACGTCTGTGGGAGATGTACTCGAATTGATGGCCCAACATTCGGTGTCTGGCCTACCAGTGATCGACGATGACCAGAATCTGGTCGGAATGGTTTCCGAGTTCGACCTGCTCATGCTGTTGCTCACTGCAGACGACTCGAACGGGGATTTGCCAGTATCCGACGTCATGTCCACAGACGTCGTAACCGTGGACGAAAACGCTTCCATTCCCACGACCGTCAGGTCCTTTCGCGATGCGCGAGTCGGACGCCTGCCTGTGGTTCGTGACGGCAAGCTGATCGGAATCGTTTCACGCCGCGATCTCATTCCAGTCCTGCGAGATCTACTACGCGATCCAGGAGTGAAACAAGAAGAAGAGTTGGTTGGCGTGTGACACGGCTCGTTGTGATGACACGGCAACACTCATATTGACCATCTCACGAGGCCGCAGCCATGACGATCAATGCAACGGCGCCGGCAGCATCCGCTCCGCTCGCGCACATCCCGATCGCGCAGGGAAACACAGTCCAGCGGCAATCCACTTCGCGTGCTGCGCAAAGTGAATCCCCGGCAAAGAACACTCAGGGCGTAAAGGACCTTCCTAGCGAGCTGTCTAGCAACGTATCGCTCCTCAGCACGCCAAGTCGCAAGGCCACTGACAACAATGTTGTTGTACTGCAGAAGCGCCAAAGTCCGTTCAAGGCCGGCCTGTATGAGCTAGGAGGTGGCGGTAGCAACTCGTCTTCAGACGTGGTTGTTCTCGGACGCGCGTCTCACGCGACCGATCACCACTCGACGCCTCTTAAGGTTCTCGACAACATACATAAGAAACTACTCGATAAGCAGCTGGCGCCAGCCGCTCATTCTGTAAAAACGTTGAACTTAGAAACACAAAGTGCTCGCGCGACGGATCCAGTCTTCGCTGGACGTCAAAGTCCTGCTGCGGGTGCTTCCGCGAAGCACGACAACAATCAGGCGTTGCAGGCGAAATTTGCAGCCGATCGAAATAACCTTCAGGCGTTGCAGACAGACCACGCCGAAGACCGCAACAACCTACAATCATTTCATGCCGACTTCGCTGAAGATCGAAACAATCTTCAGGCGCTGCACACAGACTTTGCCGAAGATCGTAACAATCTACAATCGTTGCAGACGAATTTCACCGAAGATCGCAACAAATTGCAATCGTTCCAAGCGGCTTATGCCGCTGAACAAAACAATCTTCGGGCACTTCAGACGGACTTCAGTGAAGATCGAAATAACTTGCAAGCGCTCCACGCGAACTACGCTGACGATCGGAACAATCTGCAGGACCTTCAGTCAGACTTCGCGGAAGACCGTAATGCATTGCAATTGTTCCAAGCCGATTACGCCGCCGAACGAGACAATCTTCAGGCGCTTCAGACGAGCTTCGCCGAGGACCGAAACAAATTGCAATCGTTCCAAGCAGACTACCTAGTTGAACGGGGCAACCTCGAGGCGGCTCACGATCAATTCACCAAAGTTCGCGACAACTTGCAAGAGTTTCAAGCGGAGTACGCTGAGGAACGTGAGAATCTTCAGGTGCGTCAAGCCGACTTCGAAGAGTATCGAGAACAGCTTGCCCGCAATGCAAAGGGAACTGGAGGATCTCAAACGCCGGTCCATAACCGTTCGGATGACGAGCTATGAAATGGTAAGCTCGACCGGACAGTGATCGGAGCCAAGAATGTCGCTGCGAATCCGCGCTGCTTCGACTCGATCTCGGAACTTCGTTGCAACCCAAAAGTAGTCAAGTCGCCACCCGATGTTCCGCTTCCGTGCATCACTGCGATAGGTCCACCAGCTGTAGTTTTCTGGACCCTCGTCAAACTCGCGAAATGAATCCAGAAATCCGGCAGCAACGATTCGGTCCAATCCCGCCCGCTCTTCTTCAGTGAACCCAGCATTCTTCCGATTTGACTTGGGATTCGCCAGATCGATCTCTTTGTGAGCACAGTTCACATCGCCGCAGAAAACGACAGCCTTACGTCGGTTCAACCTCTTCACGTAAGCGAGGAAATCGGCATCCCACCGCTGCCGGTAATTAAGTCGAGCTAGCTCGCGTTGGGAATTCGGCGTGTAAACGTTTACAAGGTGGAAATCATCGAATGTCGCCGTGATCACTCGACCTTCTTTGTCATGCTCATCAATGCCGATTCCCAGAACCGCTTTTTTGGGTGCAACCTTGCTCCAGATCGAAGTCCCGCTGTAACCTTTCTTCTCGGCACAGTTCCAAACTTTGTGGTAACCCAGCTCATCGGCCCAACCAAGATCCACCTGACTTGGCTCCGCTTTGGTTTCCTGAAGACAGAGAACATCCGGCTCGTCGGTTTCAACAAAGTCACGAAAGCCTTTGTCCATCGATGCACGGATGCCGTTAACGTTCCAGGAGATAAGTTTCATATCGATTCCTGACAGCCTTCTATGCGGTTGGGATGCTTTGCAAGATCGTTACTTTCCACACGGATGAAAGTGGCATGGTCGACTTGGCGCTAGATTCATCCGCGAACGGAATTCCGCCTCGCGTCACCATGCGGTGTCGGTCCTGCCCGTCAAGCTTCTTCGTACCCAAGTTCGGGTAATTGCTTCATGGCTTTGCCAGATGCTCCGACCAGCACAAGCTCGACGTCGCCCACGTAGAACCGCGATCCCTTGAACGTCGACTTCGAGTATCCGCGAATCTGATCTTTCGGGATGATCGAGACTTCGGCCGTCTCTTTGAACGATCCTGCTCCGAGCGAGGCATGCAAATCTCGAGGAAGCTCAGTGACGGGCAGAGTTGGGAACGGATAATCGACGGTCTTCTTGCGAGTCGCGAGATAGTGAATCAACGCACCCAACAACCCAAATGCCGCAGTCGCCGTTCCGGCTGATTCCCAAGTGTGCTTGTTATGGATCAAATACAGTCCATTATCGTCCGCGAACAATGCGCCATGAAAAATGGCGCCCTTCGCTGCCTCTGTATTAACGTACGAGAAGGCTTTCGAGAGTCGAACCGGATCCATACGCGTTCCTTTGTCATTGCAAAGCGTTCAAATTGATGTGCGAACCGACCGAAGCCAGCGGCATCAACAATAACCGACCGACACGCGACGGGAAAGCGCTGATGGCGTTGCAAGCGTGGTCGTCGGACATGATGAAGAGAATATTCGGTCGACGGTCCGCCGCGCTCGCAACTGACGACAGCCAGAGCAGGCAAACAGCATGGGCGAGCGTGCGCATCATGGATTCGTTCCTGTCGCAGATTTCAGTAATGCTATAGGCGATACGAGTACACCAACCTACTTCTGCTCCAAATAACTCTTGGCCAGCACTTCTCCTAATTGCACAATGCCCGCAGTTGCTATGACGAGTTTCTGCGATTGTCCGGTAAGATCGAAGGCTTTGATGTGAATGAGGTCGGTGTCTGCTGCGGCAATTTCTGCAATCTGCGAAGTGACATCGATGGAACTGACGCGTTCGTCATCGGTCGGCGGTTGTTGGCTGACGTACCATTTCAGACCCATACGACCAAGGTCTTCGCGGCTTTGTGCGATCATCGATTGCAGCCGCGCGGCCGCGTCCTTTCGGTAGGGACCGAACGACATATCGTTTTCGCCTAGATGATAGAAAACTCCTGTCAGTTCGACCTGTTGACCTCGCTCTTCAAGTTCCGCAATGGCTTCTTTGATGAACGCGATGAAGTGAGGGTAGATGTGACGAGACTTCGCCATGCTTCCTTCTGGCGTCCAATCAATAATCTGCGTCCCGCTGTGAGTGAATTTCGCGATGGCGATGCTATCAGAAAGTTCGTCCTGCAACGTCTGTCCAAAGCTGAGTTCAGGACCGAAGTTGCCATACGCTCCGGCTGGGCCGAGACGTTCCCAACCATCTGATTTTTTGAAGCCGCCGCCGATGCTGTACTTGAACGCGATCTTCGCGTTGTCGTTCAGCAGCGACTCTTTTCCTTCTAGCTTACCGAGTTGCTGCACAAACGCGCGCTCGCCCTCCATATTGCGGTGCCCCGCGAGGATGAAGAGCTTGACCTCACTGCCCTTCTCGTACGGCCAAGACGTGAGCTTGCGAGGCTTGTTCAACTGTTTGCCGATCGTCCGCAGATACGCATCCGCGTAATTAACGCCATGCTCCAATTGCCCCAGCGTTCCGTAGTGATAGTGCAGCCCCACGCCTCCGCCGATTTCCACACCAACGTGTGACGTCGGGATGTATTCGGCGAGCAGATCGGAAGTGGTGACGGCACGTTGCCCCAGACTGATGGCGTACATACGCGGTCGCAGATCCATTCCCCAAATCGTTTTCGTGCAAAGCTCGCCGATGTAAAACTTTAGTTCAGGTTCCTTGAGATCGCGCCGCCACTTGGCCAGGAAGTTCTTCAGGTTCACGCCGTAGTTCGCCATGTACTCGGCATTGAACATGTCGTTTTCACCTTGATGCCACATGAACCCTTCGATGCAATAGGGAATCTCCTTCCGATCGAATTCAGCAAGAGACAACTGGATCAGGTCCAATGCCAACGGGTACATTTTGAATCCTTCAGGGTCGTCGGGATTCCAGTCACCGCCCAAGTGAGTGCCGCCCGCCGCGCACTTGATGATTGCAATCGGCGCGTCGATGTGCTGAGTCACCTTGCGAGCAAAGCTCAGCTCAGGTCCGACCACATTGTTGACCGGCTGAAGATCCACCCACCCATCCGACTTCATCTTGTTTTCGCGACCGATGCAGTAAGAAAACCTCACGCCCGATTGTGCGTTCTCTAGTCCAGAAAAAGGCGGAAAGCGTTTAATGTCCTGCACCTTAGAATCCGAGCCGACCATGTTCGACTGACCGGCGAAGATGAAGACGCGGACGATCTTGTCATCCTCTGCGGCGACTGCAGCCTCATAGAATGCGAGACCAAAGAGAAGGAAGAAGACGAACGTCTTACAGAAGTCATGCATTCTCTGCGCCTTATTAAGAAGAGTTCGAATCATCAGCGGTATCCCTTCGGATTTTGATTACGCGTGCGTCCAAGGTACACTCCAGCATGTCGCTTTCAAGCATCCTCGCGAAAAAAGAGAATAGCGCTCCGGCTTGCTGATCCAGCTGCCCGTTGTCTGTTATGATGGCGACGTCGAATATGTTTGGCTGCTTGCTTCTTTGATATCAGGAAACACAACAATGAGATTCTCAATTCGCTGCCTTTCGATTGCGTTGACGGCCCTCTGCGTTTCTATGTTGGCATCTGCTGTCGATGCCGGGGATTCAAAATGGGTCTCGCTATTCGATGGCAAAACGATGGACGGATGGGAGCGAGTTGGCAACGAAGAGAGCAAGTGGGAAGTAAAAGACGGCGCGCTCAGTGGTTCGGGGCCTGCGTCGATGTTGGTTTGCACGAAAGGATCGTACAAGAACTTCCGCTACCGCGCCGAAGTAAAGATCAGCGACGGAGGAAACTCAGGACTTTATTTTCGCACGACTCGAAAGCCTGGCTTCAGCGACGGTTACGAAGCACAAATCGACAGCACGCATACGGACCCAATTCGAACTGGATCGCTTTACGGATTTTGTCATGTCTATAAGCGACACGTCGAGCCCGACACGTGGTTTACTTACGACCTCGAAGTCAGAGACGATGTGTGGAGAGGTAAAGAGATCACACGAATCAAGATAACCGTCGATGGTAATGAATTGTACGAGTATCTAGATTTCGCTCTAACCTTTAAGGACGGCCACTTTGCATTCCAGCATCACGATCCGGGCAGCATCGTCGCCATCCGTAAAGTCGAAGTGATGGAACTGCCATAATTCAGCCGATCCACGATGCTCGAGGTCGATGATGATGAACGTAAAGTATGCTATCAAACCGCTGATTGCTGCCTATTGCTGCTTGGTATTCTCCACGTCTTCGGCGATTGCGCAACAGATCTCCGCGACGCACAAAGACGTTGCCTACGACGACGAGCACGAAGCTCAGAAATTGGATGTCTACCTCGCGAAATCGGAACGTCCGACACCGGCGATGATCTACATTCATGGTGGTGGGTGGCGCGCTGGATCGAAGAATCGTGTGCCGGCTTGGCTCTTGAGTGTCGTGCAAAAGGGAGAGCTGTCGGTCGTATCGGTCGAATACCGCTTTACAGACGTCGCGCCACATCCAGCTCAAACGAATGATTGCATTCGTGCGGTCCAGTTTGTCCGACAGAACGCTGCGAAATGGAATATCGATCCGCGGCGACTCGGCACGACGGGCGGATCTGCCGGCGGTCATTTGACGCTGTGGGTGGCCTTGCATGATGACGCAGCCGACGCCGACTCAGATGATCCTGTCGAAAGACAATCGTCGCGTGTGGCGTGTGCGGTCAGTTTCGCAGGACCGACAGACTGGTCGCTGTTGTCCGAGCTAGAACACAAGCATCCGGCGTATCGGCAATTAATTGGATCAGCGCCGGGAACACCGGCCGATGAGCTTGACCCTAAAGCCAAGATCGACGTGTCGCCAATCAGCTTTGTCAGCAAAGACGATCCTCCCGTCTTGCAGGTACACGGCGACAAAGACGACATCGTGCCACTGAAGCATGCCAGCAAGATGAACGAGCGGCTAAAGAGCGTCGGAGTAACTTCCGAGTTATTCGTCGTCGAAGGAGCGAACCACGGCGTCGCCGGCGCTGGCCCACAAGTTACCGAAAGAGCCGCGGCGTTTGTGCGTGCTCAGTTGCTGACACCTTAGCGTCGCAGAGCGTTTGTTATTCGCTTGAAGCACTGCGAACTTCCTCGGTCAGCTGATGCACTTTCGCAACGATCAGCTTCTCGACGCTCGGCGCGAACGGACCAGGAAGCGTCGTGTATCGCATGGCCCCGCCTCCTTCGTAACCGCCTTCTTGCAGAACACGCAGCGAGGGCACGTAGCCGAAGACGTCGTTGCTATAACCAGCAACCCAAACCGGCGAGCCGCGAAGCTCAAGTTTGAAGCGGAGTGAGTAGTCAACGACGACTTCGCCCGCCAGTGCGATCATCAGCAAGTCATCGCCGAAGTTGATCGCTTGTACGAGATACGGATAGGTTTGTCGAATCTCTCCGGTCTCTTCCAGCTGACGCAGCAACGCTTCGGCATGGCGACGCTCGTACTTGTTGCTAGATTTCGTCTGTCGTTCGAGTTCACCTTTCCCCGGAGGTTCCGCGAACTCCAGTGAAACTTCTTCGATCGCTACGGCAAGCGAACCTTTAATCGGTTTCGGCGGGCTGAGCAATGCGGCTTCGACACCGTTGGCGAGCGCTCGACCGTGTTGTTGTGCTAACTCCAAGGTGCGACGCGGTTGCGGATTCTGGTCCGCACCACACCCCGTGACGAACATAGCAGTGACGTTGGGATGAGCTTCTTCCAAGTAATGCTGCGCGAAGCCTGCATAGTCGCCGCAAAACTGCTGAAAGCCGAGCGTCGTGTTATGACATGCATAGCCAAACATCAGCGCCCGCAGCTCGCCGCGCGGTGACTCAACGCGAAGAACGGGTACATCATGATCGACCGGTCCGTCAGGATAAGGAGCATTTCTTGGTTCGGTTTCTGTCGGGCGACGTCGGTTCATGGCAAATCCGGCGCGACCGTGTGTGTAGCCGAGTCGTGCGGGCGCCATCTCTTCGATCGCTTGTCCGACGAGTGCCGATAGCTTTTGCTTCAAGACTTCGACATAGGCCTGGCTTTGACGTACACGGTCCGGTTCCAAGCCGTAGACGGACGCTTTGCTCACTCGCAACTCAGGACCGCAGTGGGTGTGCGATGCGTTAAGCATCAGGCTGCTTGGCGCGAGCCCATACTTGTCGCTGACTTCCGCCTCGAACCAATCGCGCAATCCGCGAGGGATTCCGATCAGGTCCGTGGTGACGATAATTAACCGTGTTCCAGACGCATCTTCAACGGCAAGTGCCTTGGCATACAGATCGTGTATTTTTCCCTCAGACGGTTTCGTTCGAGCAGCATAGCCTGCCATCCACATCGATTCATCTGGCGTGATCGCGACCGATGCGACGCCGGCTTTCCACGTAGATTCGTTTGCGATGACCGCTGATGAAAACAGCGGAAAGACGATTAAAATCAGAAGAAAGCGGTTCACGATGTGGCTCCAAAGGTAATTGTGGGTTTGGCAACACACTACGAAGTCAGCGCGCGACTTGCAACAAGTTTTCTGTGTTTGCGAGCTGGCGAACCCTAAAGTCGGCGACTTCGGATGTAATGTCATCCCAGCGATCCGCGAAGTACAATAACCCAACGAAACTCGACGGCATTTCCTGAATTCGCACCAAATGAGTAAACAATGAAAAGATATTGTGGCTTGCTGATTTTGTCAGCTTCGTTCTGCTGTGCGGTTGGTCCTGCTGCTGCCGAGAAACCGAACGTTATCGTCATTATGGCCGACGACCTCGGCTATGGTGACGTTTCCTGTTACGGCGCGACCGAATTGGAAACGCCGCACATCGACCAGTTGGCCGCCGAAGGGCGTCGATTCACAAGCGGGTATTGCTCGGCTTCCACATGCACGCCGACGCGTTATTCAATGCTTACAGGCACTTACGCGTTTCGGGGAGAACGCACGGGCATCGCACCGCCGAACGCACCAGCGATAATCCAACCCGGAACGGAAACCGTGGCCTCGATCTTACAACGAGCCGGTTACGCGACAGGAGTCGTTGGTAAATGGCATCTTGGACTGGGAGGAGAGAATGGGCCGGATTGGAATGGCGAACTCAAGCCTGGGCCGCTAGAGATCGGGTTCGATACCTGCTTTCTCTTGCCAACGACCAATGACCGCGTGCCGCAGGTTTATGTACACGATCATCGCGTGCCCAACCTCGATCCCGCCGATCCGCTTTGGGTAGGAAGGAAGAAGCCCAGTCCCGATCATCCAACGGGAATAACGCATCGCAATACTTTGAAGATGGATTGGTCGCATGGACACAACTCGACCATTCACAACGGCATCAGCCGCATTGGCTTCTATACGGGCGGCCACGCGGCGCGATTCCGCGACGAGGACTTGGCCGACAAGTGGGTCGAGAAGTCGAACGAGTTCATCGAGAAGCATCAGGACGAACCTTTTTTCCTCTTTTTCTCGTCGCACGACATCCACGTCCCGCGTATTCCTCACGAACGATTTCAAGGAACGACATCGTTAGGGTTTCGCGGCGACGCGATCGTCGAGCTTGATTGGTGCGTTGGAGAGCTAATGAAGACGCTCGACCGTCTCAAACTGGCAGAGAATACACTAGTCTTGTTTTGCTCGGACAACGGACCGGTACTCGATGACGGATACAAAGACGGTGCGGTCGAAAAAGTTGGTAAGCACCGAGCCGCAGGTCCGTATAGCGGAGGGAAGTACAGCGTTTACGAAGGTGGAACACGTACGCCATTCATCACACGATGGAAAGGCCGCATCAAGCCCGGTCAAAGTGATGATCTCGTCTGCACCATCGATCTCGCCGCAAGTCTCGCCGCGCTCAGCGATCAATCACTGCCGAACGACGCGTGTCGAGACAGCTTCAACGTGCTGGGATCTTTGCTAGGAGACCCCGGCACAAGCGGTCGTGATCATCTAGTGCAACAGGACAACGGGAGGGGTGGAGTTTACGCTCTGCGTGTGGGTGATTGGAAGCTTCACCGCCACGACAAGAAGTCAGCACGCAACGTGGTCGTAGAGACAAAGCTTGCTAATACCAAGGTGGCACAATTTCAGCTCTTCAACCTCGCCGATGATCCGGCAGAGAAGACGAATGTGATTGACAAACATCCGAACGTGGCTGATCGTCTCAAAGCACAGTTAGCCAAGATCATTCAGGATGGCCGAAGTCGTTCGTAAGATCCGATTTTGTCACCGTGCCGGACTGCTGACCACAAAACTCTGCATCTCCACATCCCAGGTAATACCGAGTCTGTCGGCTTCTCGAAGTCGAGCTTCCCAGTGAGCTTGTCTTTCGGGAGCATCGTGTCGGATGTCCGGCAATGGTTCTAGGATGCCTGGTATCATCGCCAAAGCTTGCGACCGAATCGAGGTGACTGCAATGCCCCTCAATTGTTCATGCAGTCGGGAAAACTTCTTGCTGCGAAGAAGTTGCTCGGCGGCGGCGAGTGGGTGTTTCGTGGGGCGCAGCGGTTCGTCGCGGATGACGCCGTGGCGACGCGCCCACTCGATGTGAGATGACGGGTGTTCGGGCATGCCGCTCCCTGCAGTCTGTATTCCCACCATGAACGGAATATCTTCGACGCGATCGATTGGATTGAGTGGCCACATCGGAAAATCAGCCGAATCGTGATCGATCAGATGAAGGTAGATCGCTGGTGGCGGGATGCTGTCGTCTAGGAGGATAGGCTCGAACAAGAGGCGGATGATCCAGAAGACGGTTTCTTGATCGCCGTTGTAGTCGTAGTTTTCGTCGGTCAAATGAATGTAGTCTTCCAACGCAAGCAGTGCCCGTTCCTTGCCGAGCTTTCTGAGTGCATTCACCGCGCGGATCAGGGCCGTACCATCACGGTTCGAGTATGGCCAGCCTCCTGCTTGATTGATCAACTCAATCTCGCGAGATAACTGTGGGGCGGCGGGGACACTGAGCATTTGTATCGTTGAGGCCTCGACGGGCGTCTGCGAACTCCAGACGACTCGCTCACTACGACCTGTTATTGCTTCATGCTCCGCCAACGCCAAACCAAATTGGAATGACTGTTCCAACTCTCTGTCGCGTTCGATATCTCGCAAGTCGATCGACACCTGGAAGCGCCCAAGGCCGCTCACAACTCGCGTTCTTTCGAGCGTGTCTTTCTCGTTAGTCCCGTTCGACCAGTTCAGCACTGCGTAAGGCTGCCTCGCCACATAGACGATGACGCCTCGGAACCACTCGATCGGTTTCGTATTTTCGCGATCACCTGTTGGAATTCGTAACTGGCCACGGACGGTGCAAGTGTTTCCTAGTGGATCAATCTCTGGCAACTCCCAATGAACGGTGACAGAATTCAGCACGCGTGCATCAGGACGATCCGCATAGCCTGTCACCTCATAGTTGGATGTCCGTGTCCATCCGCGTGAATCTGATCGCCACGAACTTCCAGACGTCGACGCTCTGGGCTCGTTCTTATCGTCTTGACCGATCGCGCACGAACCAACCAAGGATACCAGGACGAACATCAAACATGGACGAGCAATTATGGCCATTGAGTTACTCCTCCGTTGCTCGTGCTTCGCGCAATCGTTGAATTGCCTTTGTCGCCCCAGACCGCAAGACCCAATCTGGCGACTCGGCGGTAGCTGACAACGCAGCGACCGCCTCCGGCGTCCCAATCGCTTCCAACGTCGCGATCGCATTTTGTGCGAAGTACGATTCAGGTGAACGCGTTTCATCGACTACGTATTTCAAGTATCTCGCCCCCGCCCGCTTCAATTCGGCGATCATTTCGATGGCGTTGTGTCGGTCGTTACGGCTGTCTTCACCTGATGCTGCGAAGATCCTTTTCAGCTCGTCGTCGAGAAACGTCGGTTCTCCGTTAATCAACCAGATCGCTTTCGCAGCCTGTAGGCGGATGTCGTCATCTTCTAACAAACTCTCGATTTGGGCGGCTGCAGGTTTGGCACGAGGCCCCATGTTCGCGAGAGCCTTGAGGGCCTCGGACCGCGTCCAAAAGTCTTCATTGCGAAGTTGTCGCTTCAGGAACGGAATCAGAAGGTCGTCGATCGACTCGACTTCTCGAAATATCTCAATCGCGGTTCGCCCACTGATATTCCGTTTGTCGATAGCTTCGATCAACTGAGTGGCGGCCGGACGTGAGTGATCAACTACCGCTGTAAGTGCTTTCGCACACGCGACGAACGTCAACTCGTCTTTATGACGTGCCCCTTGTTCGAGGATCTCGCGGACTTCGAGCGATTTCAATTCGAGCGATTCTACGGCAGAAGCAAATTCCTCCAGGCTCACGTCACCTGTCCTAAAAGCAGCCAACAGTCGCGGGCCCGTCACGTCGGCCATTGCCGGGCCGATCGCCGCAAGAACTAAAACCACTAGTTTCGCGACGTCCGAATCTGAGTCGTCGGTCAGCGGTAGAATAGCGTCCTTCAACGGCAGAGCCTTCGATCCAAAGTCATATATCCCATACAATGCCTCCTCACGCACGGAAGGATTCGGGTGACTCAGCAAGCTATTGATCAATGGGATGGTGTTGACCGGCAGTGCTTCATCCAATTCTCGGTGCCAGAATCTCATCACAGAATCCGATCCCAATTGCTCGGTTATCTCTAGGAAGCGCTGCGGATCACGCGTAACACTCCAGAACGCGATCGCGCAGGACTCGCTAGCCTCCAGCATTCGCCAGACACGGTTGTCTTCAGTGGCTGCGTCTCCCGACTCAGCTTCTACGTTCAAAGTCAGGTGTTCGTCGATCATCGCTTTGATGGCTGCTTCCAATGCCGGAGTAGCGGATTCGGCGGTAGAACCTAACATCGCCAAGTGATTCGCCGCTTGAATTCGCGCTTCCATCTCGGCGTGTGAGAGACATTCGCACAGCAGTGGAATGTCGTCTTTGTGAGGCGGACCGATGTGCTGTAAAGCAACTTCCGAAGCATCGTCCCAACCGAATCGTCCAGCCTCGCCAAGCGGATACGCCTTGATAATCCAAGGAACGGCTCGTTGCGCCTCGACGCCATACGAAGCCAATGCGTCGGCGGCTGCCCATCCAACGTGAGACCGTGGAAGGGACTGAATCAACGCGGCGATCGCGGCGGACGAGTCTTCGTGATTGTCGCGCAGTCCACGTGCCGCTACCACGGCGACCGATGCATGGGAATCCGACAACATGGCGATGAGTGTTGCCACAGCAGGTTTTCCAAGATTCGCTAAAGCATGTGACACCGCAGCGCGGACTCGCGGATCTTCATCCTTCGCGAGTTGCTCGATTTCTTCCAGCGACAATCGCCGGAGGCGTCCCAGCGCGGTTGCCGCTGCCGCGCGACATCGGCTCGAAGGAACGTTCAGCAGTTCCTGCAACGGCACGACGGAGGCGTCGCCAATGGCGACCAAAGCGTCGACAGCGTGAGCACGTGTCCAATAGCGCCGATCATCTAGTCTCAAACACAGAGCGGAGACAGCGGGCTTCGCCTCCGCTTCCATCTCGGCTAGCGCTCGGATCGCCAAATCGCAATCCGGGTCTTCGTTCAAGAGTACGATTGCGATTAACTGGGGCAAGCGAGGTGCGGTGTCTTCGATGCTTATTGGACGTTGCGGTTGTTGCCCCAGAGAAATAGCCGTTGACGTGGTGTCAATCGTTGCAAGAACGGCCAAGAGAAGGATCACACGAAACAATATCCACTCGCCTCCTCAAACGCGAGCCCTCACTCGTTGTATCACAAAAGGTGGACCGAAGTCTTCACAAATCGCGTGCGGGCGTTCTGCCGGTATCCATTCGTTGCGATGCCACGGTTCGCGACCGAGAAGCTGTCAGTCGGAAGATTCAGAAGAGAAGCCACGGTTCTTCATCGATCTTCTGTTGGTGTGTCTTGCGGACTTGCTCAATTTGAATTGCAAGTTCCGCTCGCTCCGCGGACGATGTTGCGAGTTCCTGCTGGTGCTTAAGTTCCGCAATACGCTCGTTGCGCTCTTGTTCCAACGCTTTGGAGTGAATCTCTGCGCCGTCTGACCAGAAGCCAAGATTCGCATCCGACATATTCTGCTCCCCGCAAGTATCTAGCTGAAAATGCCGTCGATGACTTGGCCGTGGACGTCCGTCAGGCGGAAGTCGCGACCGGCGTGGCGGAATGTCAGACGCTCGTGGTCGAGCCCGAGCAGGTGCATAATCGTTGCGTGTAGATCGTGCATGTGAACTTTGTCTTTGATCGCGTGATGGCCAAATTCGTCGGTCGCACCGTAGCTGAACCCGGGCTTCACACCACCACCGGCAAGGAAGACCGAGAAGCCGTCTGGATTGTGGTCCCTGCCGGTGCCATTGGCCTGAGCGTATGGCGTCCGCCCAAACTCGCCACCCCACCAAACCAATGTGTCCTCCAACAAACCTCGTTGCTTTAAGTCGGCGAGCAAGCCAGCCACCGGCTTGTCTGTATTGAATGCATGAGTCGCGTGCATCGGTAGATTGGAGTGTTGATCCCAACGCGGATTGTTCGAATTGTCGCCGTAAGTCACTTGAATGTAGCGAACGCCCGATTCGGCTAAACGCCGAGCCATCAAGCACTGGCGACCGAAATCATCAGTGCCCTTCTCGTCGATCCCATACATCTGCTGGATGTGAGCTGGCTCGGTAGACAGATCGAGCGTCTTCGGAGCATGCTGCTGCATCCGCCAAGCGAGTTCGTACGAGTTAATGACCGCTTCCAGCTCCTGATCGCCGGGCCGTCGACTCAACTGCTCGGCATTCAATGCTCGCAGTAGCTCGAAATGTTCTCGCTGGTTGGCGGGCGACAATAAATCGTTATATAGATTCTCGATTCTTGCGGTCGTTGCCGGAGTGCCAGCGCGCCCAACGGGCGTTCCTTGGTAGATCGCCGGCAAAAACGCATTGCCAAAGTTGCGAGGTCCACCGTTACCAGACGAGGGTTGAATCGAAACGAATCCCGGCAAATTCTGGTTCTCGCTCCCCAGTCCGTACAACATCCATGAACCCATCGAAGGGCGGACCAAATTGATCGAACCTGTATGCAAGAAGAGCGTCGACGGCCCATGCGCAACACCTTCGGTGTGCATTCCCTTGATGAAACAGAGATCATCGACATGCTCCGCGATATGCGGAAACAATTCGCTAACGTGCTGCCCGCATTGACCGTATCGTCGGAAACGCCAGGGCGACTTAAAGACGCGATGCGACGTGATCTTTTTCGTCTTCGCCAGGGTTCGGGCATCGTCAAACTCAAGCAACTCGCCATCGTCTTTCGCCAGCCGCGATTTATAGTCAAACGTATCAACGTGGCTCGGACCACCTTGCATAAAGATGAAGATGACTCGCTTGGCTCGAGGCGGGACGTGTGGTTGCTTCGGCAGCAGTGGGTTCGCGATCGCGGCGTGGGCTTCTCGCTGTGCCAGCGCCTTCGCGGCAAGATAGCCGAATCCGCACCCTAGCGATTTCAGGGCAGTGCGTCGCGAGAATCGTATGTCGTTGCTGGTCATCATGCTACTTGTTTTAGCGAAATTGCGTGTAAGATGCGAGTCAGATGTGTTCTGAGCGAGCAGTACCCGCGTTACGAATAGTCGTCATTTCAGGTAGCGGAAATCGAGGCTTTGAAACAATGTTTGGTACAGCAATCCCCAACGGGCAGTTTGCGGCTCGTCACCGATAAAGCGTGCGGCGATTTCCACTTCACGGTCGTTTGGCGTTCGCCCGAGAACTTGTTCGTACGCGTGGTGGATTCGCTCCGCCGTCGTTAAATCTTGACGCGACAGCAGCTGCGCCGCAGCGGCTTCTGCCTGCTTCATTACCAAGGGATGGTTCATCAACAGTAATGCCTGCGGTGCGGTCGTACTGCTGGATCGAGAACCAATCTGCGTGTTCGGGTCGGCAAAGTCAAAGGTGGCGAAGATCTGTGGCAGTTCATTTCGGAACACTGGTACATAGACGCTGCGCCGAGTGCTTTTGAAATCGTAGCCGTATTCCGAACTTGTGCCTGCCGCGATATTCGAGCCACCGATCGTCAGGTCAAGATTTCCACCGACGAGTAGTATCGAGTCACGAATGCTCTCTGCATCTAATCGACGACGATTCATTCGCCACAATAGGCGATTGTCCAGATCGATCGAAGAGGCTTGTGGATTTGGCTGGCTATTCAGCTGGTACGTCCGCGCGAGCATCAGGCGACGGATCAATTTCTTCACGGACCAACCGTCCTCCATGAACGTGTTGGCGAGGTAATCAAGCAATTCAGGATGAGACGGCGTGCCTCCCGTTGCCCCGAAGTTATCAACGGTCGGGACCAAGCCCTTCCCGTACAGCCAATACCACACTCGGTTCACCATCACCCGCGCCGTCAACGGGTTGCGAGCATCTGCGATCCATTCGGCGAGTTGCTTTCGACCGCTTTGATCTCCGTCGATATTAGGCGCTTCGCTATGCAACGCAACTTGCAACACTCCGCGAGAGGCAACAGGACCCGGATTATGGACCAATCCACGAATGGAAACTGGAATGTCACCAACCACTTCCATCTCGGTTACCGCCATCGCCACTTCACGTTGCGGTCCGGTCGTCTGGAGCTGCTTGATCTGCTCTTCAAGTGCCTTGATCTCTGAGGTTAGCTTTTTCTTCAGTGCCGCTCGCTCTTGCATCGCCTTGCGCGCGGCTTCACTTGGCACTGCGAGTTCCGGTGCAGCGCCTTCTGGGATGAAGATCACCGCATCCGCGATGACCACTCCACTCGCCGCACCATCCGGCGAAATGATGACGCGTGGTTTTTGTTTGGGGTCGAAATCGTAAACTCCAAGTGAATCGATCGTTCGGCTCACTGAGCCCTTCGTCGTTTGGTCGACGAAGACGACGTCTTCTCCTACCGCGTGATGAATTCGGATAGGTACCTTCGGCGAACGATTGCCTGAGGGTGTGTAAGTGATCCGTAGTTCGTATTTGTCTCGGATAGGAAGAATCGGCGCGAACGTAACGGATGCAGTCGATTCGGACGCATGGATGTAATTTCCTCCGACATAGCCGCCGACCGATTGCGAAACCGTCCAGGTTCCTTTCTTCTCTGCCTGCGTATCATCGACGACAGTCCCTGCGAGCGACTCAGGATCGATTGACGTGGCACCGTCACCAATCTTTCCACCCGCCTTGCTCAATTGTGCCTTCAGCGATTTCAAATCCTTTTGAATCGCGGCGACTTGCATCTCGGTTTGCTCGACGAGTGCTTCATCGCGAGCCGACATCGGCAGGGAGACTTCATTCCACTTGGAGACATTCGAATGGATGACGGCCTGAGTGCTCTTCAAAATCCCTGCCATTGCGTAGTAGTCGTGAGTTGGGATCGGATCGAACTTGTGGTCGTGACAGCGAGCACATCCGATCGTCATTCCGAGGAACGCTTTTCCCATTGTGTCGAGTTGCTCGTCAACGATATCCATCTCAAGCGTCTCTTTGTCTTGCAGTTCGTAATTCGTCGGTCCCAAGAGCAAGAACGCGGTCGCCGTTAAGTTCCGGCGCTGCTCCTGCCAGTCCGATGTCTCGATCAAGTCTCCCGCAACCTGCTGCATCACAAACGAGTCGTAAGGTAGGTCGTTGTTGAACGCTTCGATCACATAGTCGCGGTAGCGCCAGGCCTCGGGAAACATCAGCGTCCGCCCTCCACCACTCGATTCGGCAAACCTCACGACGTCCAACCAGTGTCGCCCCCATCGTTCGCCGAAGTGCGGAGAGCGGAGAAGCTCATCAATGACTTGTTCAAATGCTTCGGGTGACTCGTTTTGCAGAAAGGCGTTGATCTGCTCCTGTGTTGGCGGCAGGCCAATCAGGTCAAAGTAAGCGCGGCGAAGTAGCGTTCGACGGTCGGCGTCCGCAGCTGGGGTGAGTCGCTCCGATTCGAGTCGACGGAGGATGAAGCGATCGATATTGCTGGCTGGCCACGCTACTGCGTCGACATTCGGAACGTCATGGTTGGCGATCGGCTGGAAACACCAAAACTTTCGTCCAGCTTCGATATCGATGCCCGATTGCGATACCCGTGCTGTGCCTTCGCGCGGATCAGGCGCTCCCATAGAAATCCACTTCTCGAAGTCTGCAATAACTGATTCCGGAAGCTTGCGATCGGGAGGCATCTCGAACGACTCGTGGCGGAGGGCGCTCACGAGCAAACTTTCGTCGACCTTGTTCGGAACAACCGCCGGTCCTGATTCACCCCCGCGCCGGATGCCGGCACGTGTATCAAGCGACAGTCCTCCACGAACGTTCTTCGCGTCGGTAGCGTGACACTTGTAACAATGTTGCACAAGAACCGGTCGAATCTTTTTTTCGAAGAACGCAGTAGGTTCTGCCGGTTCGGCGGCGGCGGCGACGCAGATTGTAATCAGCGCGCTGAACGATGCTAATGTACAGCAAGGAAATCGGACCACGGCGGACTCTGCGGGCAGGGGAACAGTGAGTTGGTCGGGCTGTGCCCAACAAATGGATCTGCGGGCATAGCCCACGCGACACTGCCCCTGATTATAGCCGACGATTACGGCTAGTCATCCTCGCCCAATCCCAACTCAAACAGCAAATCGTCGTCGCCCATGGTCTCCTGGGCGTCGTTGACCGGCACGCTTTCTTTGCGAGCCCTGCTGCCATACTTTTTACAAGCCGATTCGAGGCAAGCATTAAACGCCTCGTCGCCAACTCCGTTGTCGTGAAAGTACCGGCGGAGAGTGCCTTCCGATATGTCGTTCACCGTCACGACTTCGCGCGTGGCCACGTTGACAAGGACGAACCGACCCTTGCCATCTCGCTCCGACACCTTCTTGATCGCTACGTCCACGACAAACTCTCTCTAATCAGCGAATGTGGAGCCCCTCGATCCTACTCTCTATCGAGAGTAATCAATCAAAGGTGCGGTCACAAGTTTTCTCCGGATTTTGCCGAATTCGCCGGTTTAATGTGGCACGATTGAACCTGTCGAAGGCCCGTCGCAGACCTTGTCACTGAGCTACTCTTTAGCTGACAACCGGCGACCGACGTACGATGACCCTCCTACAAAATGGCAAACCGCCAACGAACTTGCAGCTATGACTTCAAGCGTTCTAGACCAATTTGCAAATCGATCGCGACAGCTCTACTCGCTGCCCGCAGTCGCCATGCAAGTCGTTGAACTGACTAACCAGCCGACCGTCGACACGAAGGCGTTGAAGGAATGTATCGAAAATGATCCCGCGCTGACGACAAAGATCCTGCGAGTCGTTAATAGCTCGTTGTTCGGGTTGAGTCGTCAGGTCACCGATTTGAACCAAGCTCTGGCGCTGATTGGCACGAAGCCGCTGAAGTTGCTTGTCCTCGGGTTCAGCTTGCCAAAGGAATTGCTCACGGGAGTTGAAGCAGAAGTCCTGCAACGATACTGGCGGCGGACGGTGATCAAAGCCGTTGCAGCTCGTGAATTGGCTGATACGCTGTGGCAAGTGTCGGGAGACGATGCGTTCATTGCAGGTCTGTTACAGGACTTGGGCGTGTTGGTGTTGATTCAAGATCTCGGCGACACCTACTTGGCCTTTCTCGAACGCATCTACAACGATGGTGGTGACCTCTTAGCCCTGGAAACCGGGACTCTCGGGTTTGATCACGCAATCCTGAGTGCCCGCCTGCTCGAACATTGGGGATTGCCCGAGTCGATAGTTCGTGATGTCAGACAGCCTTTCGACATCGAAGCACTGGCTAATCTTTCCGACCCCGCGCAGGTCGTTCCGCAGATTCTTCACATGGCCGATTTAGTTGCCGAGTTTCTGACCCGAGAACGAGCAAGTCAGTTGAACGAGTTGATCGACGTGGGAGGTCGTTATAAAGGCATCTCGATCGATGAACTTGAGTTGCTGATCGCCTCGCTTGAAACGAAAGTGCCACAGCTGGCCGACGTACTCTCGCTAAGTCTTCCAAACGAGACGGCGTACTCGACGATCCTTTCGCAAGCGTACGCCCAGCTTTGCGATGCAGCCGAGACTGCGAGCCTAGATTTAATGCAAACGCCTCAAACAGAAATGAACGCGGAATGCCTCGAATTTGGTGATCTACTGCAACAAGCGCAATCTCTTCAAGGAGAGATCGGACAGTTCACGGAATCGCAGCGTACCGTCCACACGTCGAGCAATGTTGTGCGGCGAGATTCCGCCGTCATCGCCCGAGATCGAGCTGGCGCTAAAGAGCCCGCCGGAAATCCGATCGCAGTGCATCGCATGTCGGGTCCGACGTTGCTGGGCAATGTCGAATCGGCCGTACAGTCCTGTCGCCAAGCTCGTCATGCGTTAAGTCTGGCTTTGCTTGAACTGGACCACGCCGATACGGTCGCCATGCATATCGGTACGTCGCAAGTTGGTCGCACGATGGATCGATTGCAATTCGTCATGCAAGCGATTCTGGAGGGCGAGGGGCGTGTAATTCATATGGATAACAGTCGTTTTGCCGTCGTCTTCGAAGGATGCGACCGGCAGCCCGCCGTCGATTTCACTCGCCAACTCGTTCGTTGTGCGCGGAAGTGGAGCGCCGACCAACCAACAACGCACGGGCACGCATTGTCACTCAGTGCAGGCGTCGCGACGTTGGCGATGCCACCGAAGAACTTTCCAACCCAGGAACTCATCGACGCGGCGGAGCGTTGCCTGCACGGCGTCCAGCTGTCGGGCGGAGATTCGGTGAAGAGTATCGACATCTATTGAGGCTAAGTTGTGGCGGTGGCTTCCAGCCGCCGAGAGGAGTTTGCGGTGGCTAGAAGCTACGGCTAGCCAAGAATCGCCTTCAATCGCTCGCGTGTTTCCGGAGCGTCGAACCCAAGCTTGCCGAAACCCATCTCCGCGCCAGCTTCAACCGCCAGCTCCTGATGGTCCTCGTAGTTGGTGAGCAACATGCACGGGACCGTGTTGAGATTACCGTCCGCCTTGATCAGTTTGATGATGTCGAGACCGTCCGTATTATCGCGATCAAGCTTGCGATTCACTAACACCAAATCGACTTGTTCGTTTCGAATCGCGTCCAGAGCATCGTCGCTGCCGTGTGCCTGGACGACTTTGGCGTCGAAGTTCCCTTCGACTAACGAGCAGATGGAAGCGTGATCGGGTACGCAGTTACCGACATCGAGGACACGTTTGGTCATTGCAAATGGTCTTTCCGATTCCAACAGAGCAAAGGCCCAACCAAAGATGAATGGGCCCTTGCTTCATTTCGTATGTGTAACCGCGACCAGCCGGTCAGCTACTCAGCTCCCTGCGCGCCCTTGATCGCAAAGATGTGCGTCTTGTCGGCGATGAAGAGTACGTCATTGGCGACGATGGGCGTGCTGAAAACCGAATTACCCATGTTGGTTACTTGCCAATTGTCATTCTCGTCCTTCTCAGCGTTGATCGGGACGAGTTCTGTCTCTTCCTTGCCATCATCGTCGACGTCCACGACGACTCGCTTCATCGCCTTCTCAGGGTCGGCTGACAGGTTGAAAACGCAAAGATCGCCGTCTTCGTCGCCGATATAAACGTGACCATCGACGATACACGGTGAGCCCCATGACGCGGCGAGCATGTCGTATGTCCAATGTGCCTTACCTGACTTCGCATCAAGGCAATGGAACAGACCGCTGAAGTCGGCAATGAGCAGCACGTCGTCTTTGATCGCGACTGTGCCGCAACTCCGGTGCATCTCTTCTTCAAAGTCGAGTTCGCCATCGCCGTTCTGGTCGAAGTCGCTGTAGTGCCACACGACGGCCGAGTTCTCGTTGTCGACAGCGACCTCGCCCTCTTCCTCAATGACTGCCTGGAGGCGACGGTGTGCGATCGGAACGCGTTTGTCACCCTCGACCTTCATCGCCAATTGAGGACTGACATCGCCTCGCTTGGTGGGATCGAGACACCATACGTGGCCTTCACCTTCGCCGTGCTCAGGGTCCTGTCCAACGGCAACGTAAAGAAGTCCGTCATAGACGACCGGCGTTGCAATGATATTGTTGCGTGTTCCGCGACCACCAAGAATCCATTTCGAGGTCTTAGGATTCGCGTCAAACTTCCAGAGTAGCTCGGGTGCGCCATCGTTTCCCTTATCAGCTTTGAAGCTGTAGACCCAACCATCACCAGCGCCAAAGATCACTTGATCGACACCGCCGAGATGAGCGACTGTTGGCGAAGACCATTGGCCGTGCAAGATGTTGGTTCCTGGCGACTTATCTGTCCAATAGACCTCACCTGTCGTTTTGTCCATCGCCATAAAGCTAGGAGCATCCGGTTGAGGCAGGTTAAGGTGAGATTCGTCGAGTCCGTTCGATGTGTTGATGAACAAGATGTCGCCAAGAGCCGTTACCGAACAGCTGCACATGTTGTGCTGAGAAACCTTCAGCTCGTCCATCATGTTAAATGACCAGATGACATCCGCTTCTTCTTTGTCATCTGGTGTGACGACTTTAAATGCCTTCAGCCGGGGTCCAGCGATCATCAACTTGAACGTACGATCCGATTCGCCAAGTTTTGCCGCAAGCGTCCACTTCTTGCCAGCCGTATCGACGGTAACGGCAACTTCTTCCGGAAGCTCTACGCCTCGTCCTTTGAATTGCTCGCGAAGCGCTGCGGGAAGTTTGCTGGCGTCGAGTTCCGTAACAGCGGGACCCACTTGGTCCTTTGCCGCATCTTCGTTCCGCATGATACCGAAGATCGCCGCCAATTGATTTTGGACCGGCCCATCGTCTTCGCCATCGTAGTAGCCCTCTGCATCCAGGCATTTCACTTCGCCGCGGCTCGTGACGTACCACAGGCGGTCGCCTTCCACCAACGGAGCACAACAAATACCTTGAAGCGGCCAGTCGTGAACACGACCGGTCGGCAATTTCTCGCTTGAGTCCTGCCAAAGGAAACTGCCATCCGCTTCGCTGAAACTGAGCAAACAGCCCAAGTCGATGTTCGCCGGATATCGCTTCAACCACCCGGCACCGTTATTGGTGCCGACGTAAAGACGGCCACCAGCAACGACAGGGTTGCCGTAAGTTTGGCTGCCCACGCGGGCGACCCATTTAATGTTTTGAGCATCGTCACTAATCCAATCACCCGTCTTGGGATCGAAGTCACCGACATTCCATTCGACCGGAATGTCTTTGCCGATTGGTGTGTTGTTGCGATAGCTGGTTCCGGCCCACTGAGGCCAATCACCTGGTTTGACGGGGGCGTTTGCGCTCTTGTCGACCGGGCTCACTGTCTTCGCCGAGACTTCAGCATCGACCGGTGGAACCGGCTTTTCTATCGGGGCGTCAGTCGGCTCCGGTGCTGGAGCCGCTGGCTCTTCTGATGGGACCGAGGCTGCAACAGGTTCTTCAGCGGCGGTTGCCTTTTCGACCACCGGTTCGCCAGCGTCGATTTCTGGGATCGAGATGTCAACATCTTCGATCGCGGTCGTATTCGTGCCGGATGAGCTTGAAGTCACCGGCGTGGAAGGCTTTTGACAGCCTGACAATAACGTTGTCGCAATGATGCCCGACACTAAGGCAAGCGTCAGTGCAAGCACTGTCTGTGAAGTCTTCATCGTTGGTGTTCTCTCCGTACCGTGAGGCGGCCTGCGTCCGTAGAAGACTCTGGCCATAAAGGATAGTTGGTGGGATGATCAGTTCGCGCTGACCATGATGTTGTCGAGATGCACTTCCGCATCTTTGGCATTTCCAAACAGACCGGGGCTGCCAGCGACATTCGGAGCGTCGTCGGTTGCCGTGATGGTCCAGTCGGCAGGCTCGTCCGTGCCACGCGGCCAAACCTTTCCGCGAAGAACGGCTTTGCCATCTTCGTTCGATGCTTGCAGTTTCATCACGTACCACTTGTTCGCGTCCCAGGGAAAATCGATCGTCGTTGCCATGCGGAGCTGGGGAACCCACGACCGTATTTGAAGCCTTTGACTGGCACCCTGCATGTCGAGGGCATAGCCCTGAGCGATCAAGCCAATATCGGGCATCTTGTCGTTCGCGAGCGATCCGCGAACGTCCGCCTGGATCGTGTAGTCATGCAAGTTGGAATGGCCGAACCAGCAGCGACTGCGAGTTCCCTTCGGAATCGTGGTAACTTTGACCGCGATTGTGTTGTCGCCATCCTTACGAATGACGTGACGGTAGCGAGCACCGACCCAAGTTACCGGAAGATCGCTCAGCCCTTCAAAATCAAACTTCCAAGGCAGATCCGGCACGACTCGAATACGAGCCCGACCAGTCAGGTCGCCAACCTTTGCGGTTACGATCGTTGCCGTATGGTTCGCGGCAGCGTCTGCTTGGAAAGCTCCGTTGTCAGCAATCGCACCCGGGCCGTCAAGCGCGAACGTCGCCTTCGTCTCCTTTAAAAACTGGCCATGAGCATTGAACAATCTGACGCGGAAATCGTGCTTCGCGCCGGGCTTAGTCAACAACTCGGCGGGGACGACTTGGACATGGGCGGCCGCGCTATCATCGCCCACACTGGCCTCAACCGGAGCTGCTGGACGAGGCTCGACACCGTGTTCTTTATCGGCGTCAACTAAACAATATAAGGCGGAAGTCGTCTGCAAATGGATTCGTCCGTGCGAGCAGATCGGCGATGCGTAGACCTCTTCACCGGTGGGGAGCCTTCCGCGTTTAAGCAGCTTGACACCTTTCTTCGCATCCGGTCGCAGGACAGCCCATGCGCTGGTAGCGAATGTGTAGATCTTGCCGTCGGCGAACAACGGACTCGCCCGCAGAGCCGTTCCGCCGATCGAGAATGGTCGCCCGATGTCCTGACCAGTTGCCCGATCCAAGATATGTAACTTGGCACGATCGCTAAAGCACAATAAATGATCGCCAATCACAAGCGGTGCACTCTTTCCGACCATAAACTCGTTGACTTGCCACAGCCGACCCGACTTGGTGACGTCACCTTGACTGGCACCATTAATCGCAGCGATAGATCCCATTGCGGTTGTACCGATGTTCTCTTCGCTGTGGCTCGCATAAACGGTATCGCCAACGACCAACGGAGCGACGTTCAGGCCTCGACGCGAGAAGTCATAATGCCAAATCGGCTGTCCCGTTCGAGGTTGGATCGCCCAAACCTGACCGTCTCCGGAGCCAAAGACTAAGGCCTTCTGGCCGTTCAATACGGTTAACGTTGGGGCGCTGTAAGTCGTGTCGTAAGGGAGCAGGCGAGTGCCATCGAACCAAACAACTTCTCCGGTCAACTTGTCGAAGCCGACAAATCGATGAGCCGGCTTGGCCATATCACCCCATCCGATCACGATCGCGCTGATGATGACAACGTCTTCGCAAATGATTGGGAAGTTTGTTCGACCGCCGTAGGTACTCAACAAGCCAAAGCGCTCATGCATGGGCACGGCCCAAATCTGTTTGCCTGTCTCGCCGTTAAGACACTGAAAGTACCCGCAAACTCCGAGTGCGTAGACGTTCCCTGTATCCGGGTCAGCAACAACGGACGACCAACCAACTCGAGTATCGGGCACATCCGAAAGCCAAACGTTGAAGCGATTCTCCCAGATCGTTTCGCCGGTTGCAGCATTGACGCAGACGACTCTTTCACCTTCACGAGCCGTCTCGGGTTGGGCTCGGACGATGGTGTAAAGTTTGCCGTTCATGACGACTGGGGTACTACGGCCGCCGAGATCATCGCGTTTCCAAGCTAGCGAGTCGCTGCCCTCCTTCAGATTGATCGTGTCGACCAATCCCGTTTCGCGCGAGACACCGTTCGATTCCGGACCGCGCCAGTAGGGCCAATCCAGCGGATCAACCTCGGCGAGAGCGGAGGAACCAGCAGCGAGCAAGCTCGCTGCGACCGTGAACGCAAAGATAACGGAGCGACGGAAGTGAGTTGTGTTATTCATGAGATATCACCGGTTGGAAGGGTCTCAATGGGAATGTGGGGCAAGCAAGGTGGTCAATCAAACCATTCATCATCTGGGTCAAACTTGGGCAGCACGACGATCAGCACTTTCATCTGGCCAACCGCTCGATGACGGGTGCCCGGCCGAATCATCACGCACATCCCCGAGTGGACATCGATCAGCTGGTCGTCGAGTTGCATCTGGGCATCCGGTTCGCACTCCAGGAAGTAGTACGTTTCGGTCAGCCCCTTGTGGTAATGCAAACGTGCCTCCGTCGAGATCTCCGTGACATGAACTGTGGCGGGGAAATCCGACACGTCGGCAAACGCGCGGCGAGCCGTCCCACAAGGGCAAGGCACGCCAGCTATCTCGGCGAAGTCGGCAACTTCGTAGCCCCGTTGACCAGTTTTTGAGATCTGATTGGCTTTTGAGATCATCTTGAATGGGCAGGGTGGGATTGCCAGGTGGGGGTATACGTTCGGCGAGAGACACTTGTTTTGAGATCGGCCCAGCATGAGTCACCTTGCTGGCACGCTGTCTATGCGATTGTTAACTCGTTGTCTCCGAAAGTGAATTTCGATTTCGGGGCCATTCTAACAGACGCGTAATCGCGGGACTAGGAGTTGAGTACGTTCAATTGAACTTATTCAGGACAATGGCCCTTAGGCTGACCTTAGACACTTGGTATCTGATTTGAGCCGTTCTTTGAGAAGCTGTACGGATTGTGCGGATGAAGCACAGCTGAGCGCGCTGGAAGCCGACCGATTAATCGACAAAGATTTACCAGCTTATGAGTCCGGCAATCTCTACTTAACAGTAGTTGTAAACCACTTGGTGAAAAATGGTTACGATGTCTCAAGGCGTTTTAACGGGCCGACCGATACGGGAAGTGACGCTTGATGCGGGACAGCCGGTCACAGACTGATTGTTCTCGCAGATGGCTAACCGGAACGGATTCTCGGGTCAAGGATTGGCTCGACCGGTTCTGACGTGACTCCCGCTGCGAGTAGTCCGTGCTCGCAACCAGCGCGAACAGGAAGTTGGAGTTCCTGACTTAATTTCTCTCACGGAGGGTTGAGCGACGGATCGCTTGTGAATAGTGCCCGCAAAAACTCATTCACAGTACCCGCCACAAAGCTGGTAGGAAGTCGCGGCAGCTCGATGGTTCCATCGTATAGGAGACATGGCTCAATGAAGTGGAACGTATTATTAGGGACGATGGTCCTGGGCGTTGCCTTGTGTGCCCAACAGAGCTACGGATTCGATTTACTCGACCGTATGCTTGGGGTCGGCGCTGCTCAGAAGGGTGGCAAGTGTGGTTGTGATGCTGCACAGAAGGGTGGCTGTAAGGACGGCGCTTGCCAAAAAGGAAATGGCTGCAAGGATGACGCTTGCCAAAAGGGCGGCGACAAAGGTTGCGGCGGTGCTTGCCAGAAGGGCGGTTTGCTCGGCGGTCGCGGATGTGGCGCTTGCCAAAAGGGCGGCGACAAGGGATGCGGCGACGCATGCCAAAAAGGCGACGGCAAGGGCGATGCGTGCCAAAAGGGCAACGGTAAGGGATGCGGAAACGATGCTTGCCAAAAAGATGGTGGCAAGGGTGACGCATGCCAAAAGGGTGGCCTCTTCAGCCGTGGTGCTTGCCAAAAGGGCGACGGCGGTAAGGGATGCGGAAACGACGCTTGCCAAAAAGGTGACGGCAAGGGTGACGCATGCCAAAAGGGCAACGGTAAGGGATGCGGAAACGATGCTTGCCAAAAGGGCGGCAAAGACGACGCATGCCAAAAGGGATCGAAGGGCGGACGTGGTTCGCTGTTAGATCGCATCTTCGCTTGCAACAAGTGCTGCGATAGCGGCAAGGGCGGCAAGGGCGATGCATGCCAAAAAGGCGACGGCAAGGGTTGTGGTAATGGTGCTTGCCAGAAAGATGGCGGCAAGGGATGCGGCGACGCATGCCAAAAGGGCGACGCTTCCCAAAAGGGTGGCGCTGACCAAAAGAGCGACGGCAAAGCCGCTGCTCCAATGCCACCAGCACCAGTCGTTGATCCTTCGGCTTACCTGAATGCTCAACGATCGGTCATCCAAGTTAGCGTTACTCGCTAAGCTTTACCGACGTAAGTTTGACAAACAACGAACGGCCTGTGGCTTCACAACCACAGGCCGTTTTTTTGGTTCTTGGCTCGCGACAAGTCTTCTGGATCACTCATCGGTCGGCTCGGACTCGCTGGTATCCTCCACCTCGACACCAATCGCATCTTCCTCGGTTGGGTCGATGTTCCACCACTTATCGCGAAGATTTTTGGAAACCGACTCTCGCCAAATTGCCAACACTTCCTTCACGTCGATATGCGGATTGCCCCGATCGTTTCCTTCGGTACCTCCTTGAACTGGATGAAGAGGCGTCCACAGCATGTCAAGCCGAGCGCTGTCATTGAAGTACCCTCCGCCGACGACCGCACCTTCTTCGTCCAGATGGAGGTTGTAGTGAAAGTGAATTGTCTTTTTCAAGTGTTGTGAACGGTCAACCTCTCGCCGAGTGCTCTGCGAATAGGCCGCATTCATGCGGACTTCAATCTCGCGATCCGAAACCTTATTCGATGATGTCTTGAACGCGTACAGAGGATAATTCCACTTCTCTTTGCCAACGGCAGTCTCGATCCCGACGGGTTGATCTCCGCGTCCGAGCCAGTTTGCAAGCACGACATGCAACAATCCGGGATTCATCGCATCATCCTCGCCACCCAGAAACTCGTTGTCGCGATACATATAGATCTCTGCCAGCAATCCCTTGATATCGGCAGGTGTGAAAACGACGCCGTTTCGAGTGACGTTGATTTGCGGTTCGGCGTGGCGGATGGCAGCCGCCGTCCAACCATTGCAGTGTCCGTGCCAATGAGGCGTCTCGTTGGTCACGCGACGTATTCCGAACAAACCTCGCCTACCGCTCGTTGGCTCCGTAAATGAAGTTGTGTCCTTGTACTCGAACGCACTAGCCAAACCGCCGAAACGGGTCTCAGGTCTCAACGCAAAGATTCGGCGGCGACCGCCGTTCGTGGGCGGTTCGGGTGGTTGTTCAAAACGCACTCTCTCGCCGCGGTGGAAGGCGCGATCGTACTTCTTTAGCACGTTGATCGTGCCGCCGGCGCGATCTGGGTAGTCATGGCCGGAATAGGGCACGCGATAGTCGGGAACTTGGCCTTCCGCGGGGAGGTCGTCGAACGTCCAAACTAACTCAGATTCCCACCAGCGTAGAAAAACTTCGTTTTGATAGTCGATCTCCTCTTGTTGGATCGAGTTCGACGTTTGGCCGACGCTCACGCTTAGCGTGAGTACTAAAGCAAGGACCGACGCACCCATGAAGTGGCTCCAGCGAATTCAACGGAACATGACTTAATGTAATTTGCCCTGACTATAAACGAAGAAACGCCGTCGCACGAAGGTGTGGACGGCGTTTCTTTCATGAACTTATCAGCAGACTGTGCCGCCTTGAGAGGCGACGCAGCAACTACTTTTGAGTTGCGCTACCCTTTTGAGCTGCGCCACCCTTTTGAGCCGCGCCACCCTTTTGGGCTGCTCCGCCCTTTTGAGCGGCGTCGCCACCCTTCTGAGCTGGGCTAACTTTGCCACCCTTTTGTGCGGCATCGCCACCCTTCTGAGCTGCGCCACCTTTTTGTGCGGCATCGCCACCCTTCTGGGCTGCGCCATCCTTCTGAGCGGCATCGCCACCCTTCTGGGCTGCGCCGTCCTTCTGAGCGGCATCGCCACCCTTCTGGGCTGCGCCATCCTTCTGAGCGGCATCGCCACCCTTCTGAGCTGCGCCATCCTTCTGAGCGGCATCGCCACCCTTCTGGGCTGCGCCGTCCTTCT
>JACNKX010000107.1:160494-173121 GCA_014381825.1 Planctomycetota bacterium | reverse complement strand
ATCCTTCTGAGCGGCATCGCCACCCTTCTGGGCTGCGCCGTCCTTCTGAGCGGCACCATCCTTCTGAGCTCCATCAGCTGCGAAAGCCGACGTGCCAGCGAACAAGAGACCACAAACTGCTGCTACCAAAATACGTTTCATGCTAAGCACTCCCTCAAAGAAAAAAGACCTTTTGCCGAAATTTGTCAAGTACCGTAGAGCACGCAAGTTAATTAAATAACCTACCTGCTATCACTTCGTCAAGCGATAATTACCAAAGTTAGCAAACCTCCCTGATTTGCCAAGTATGTCCAACAATGACCCGTTACATATTGCCTATCACTCGTGAACGGTCACCGTTCCAAAACCTTAGCCTATTAATTGTGGCAGTGCATGGGTGGGGAAGCCGAAACCCAAAAAAATTCCGATTTGAGAGCCCGGCGTCAGTTGGGGCCGGGGAAATCGGTCGAGTGTCGGCGCGAGACCCGGATTCAGGTTGAGATCGTAGCCGACCAGCGGGTGTTTCGGATTCTCGGCGATACGACTGGCGATGACTCCATTTCAATGCGGCTGCGCGGAAACAGCACAGCCGCGCCCGGCAATTGAACTAGACCGGCGGTACTGCTGCGCAAAGGGAGGCCGTGGCAAACCCAAGTACGTCTCCACGATCACGACAGTAAGCCGTTAACTTGTCAAAGTTTCCGGACTTTTGCGACAGTTCTAGCATCAGCGGGATGGCTTGGGAGGCAGCATCAGGCTGTTTTTGGACAAAACTCAAAAGCGCGGCAATTGCTTCATCGCATCTTCCTAGCCGATCAAGCAGCTGCACATAGGCTTCGACAGGCGATCCGCCATGCTCGTTGGGATCGAGCGTTTCCGCGCGCTCTCGAAAATAGTCGATCGCAGCTTCGACGTCTTCGCCAAGTAACGCTCCGAGATAGAACGCATGTGACGGATATATGTCTTCGAACGGTTGATCTCCTTTGTACTGGAACTGCGAGCTGAGCCGCCGTCCGTACTGGGTCAAATCCAACGCCAAACGCAGCTGGGCTTCATCTTCCAACAACCGCGAGAAGCGAACGGTCGAAGCCAGATGTGTCGTGTCCAGGTGATACGAGTGCTCGCCGAACAACCAATCACGATCGGCGACTAACTCCTTCAGCGTCGTTTCGGCGGGCTCGGCCCCCTGTTGCTGTGCGATGTCTGCTCGGACTGTCGCGACCAGCTCTTCATGAACGTGCTCGAGAAGCAATCCGGCTGCGGCCTGTTGTGCTTCCTTGCTCTGACGCGCTACAACTGACTCGTACGTCGTGATCGCATTGCACGTTCCGTGATTCTTCAAGACGAGCGCGTATCCGCGTTTGGGATCGACACCTTCGTGCAGCGCGATTTCGACCAACTCTTCGAGGTTCTCTTCATTGGCTTCGACCTTCGCCAGTTCAGCGGCTGCCGCGACTCGGTCACCAACTGGGCGAAGATACATCCATCCCTCCCGGACGGCTCCTTCGCGCATCAACGCGGTCCCAACGTCGCGGCATGCGACGATGAGCCCGTCCTCCAGCTTCGTTCGCGTCGATTCGTCCAATTCATCGCCCGCGTCGCTGTAAGTTAGCGGCAGGCCAAGTTTGAACCGCACTTTCATCTTCAGTGCTTCAAACAGCTCGTGATACTTTTTGTTATCACGAAGATAGTCGGCAAGTCGATCCAATGCGGCCTCGGCACCGCCGCTCTCGAGTGCTTCCTGAAGCTGGTCAAATTCGGTTTCCACGCTGGGCATCGATGGGATCTCACAATTAAATGTATCTGCTTGGTTGCGACTCATCCTAGCAGCGGCAAGCCGTCTCGTGTAGCGAGGGCATTATTTCTCGGCGGGAGTTACTGGCGGTCGATGTCGAGCGATTTGCGCCTTGAAATCACCCAAGCTGTGCCACAGCAGCGGCTGGCTCAAATCAACTTCGGCAACCGCGACGCTCCCCCATTCCTCTCCCTGCGCCAGCGGTCGACCGTCGTGATTGTAAACGGCCGAGATCATCCAGTTCGAAGCCACATCCGTATAGGTACTGCTAATGACGTAGACGTGATTCTCGCAGGCGCGTGCCGAACCTAGCATCGGGTTACATCCCCAGACAGGCCAGGCGATGACCTCCGCACCGCGATTGCTCAGCTCGCGAGCCACCTCGGGAAAGAACCCGTCGTAGCAAATCATCATGCCGACTTTACCGAATCGCGTCTGAAAGACTGGATAGTCGCTGCCCGGTGTAATCCCCCCTCGATCTCTCCGCGTGGCAAAGTGACTTTGCGATACTTGCCGATGATATCGCCATCGGGCCCGATCAAAACGGCGACGTTGTAGATCAAGTGCTTATCGCGTTCGAGCAATCCGGCGACGATGTGTAAGTCATGTTTCTTTGCAAGCTGCGCGAAGTAGTCCGTTGACGGACCAGGAATCTTTTCAGCACACTCAGCGTAAGCACTGCCCGTGCCGTAAATGGTCAATGTCTCGGGCAACACAACAAGGTCTGCACGTTGCTTTGCTGCCTCTTCGATCAGAGGCGCGAACAGCCTACACTTTTCAGCCGGAGTCTTGCCGTCGCGCGGTCGGTAATGGATTGTCGCCAGTCGAACTTTGCGAGGCTCGGGAGCCTCTGTTTGCTTCAGCTCGACGTTGGACCATTCGACTCGTCCACTCGGTGCCCAGCGATACGACAGCTCGACGATGGCTTTGGTCGCGTCAGTCGGAGCATGATAAACGCCAGCGACCGTGGTCCAGCCATTTTCATCAACGCCCTGATCCGTCGGAAACTCTGGCTCCGATCTGGGACGTTGGCCCGGTCGATACGATGCCCACGCAGGCTCGTCATGCAAGACTGCATGTCCTTGATCGTCGCGCCACAAAACTCTCGCCACCGCTGTCCGTCGAGGCGATTCGACTCCATTCGCTTTCCGCACCGCCGAGAACCGATAGAACTTTCCACCTTCAACGTCGAGCGTCTTCTCCCACCATCCGAACAACCCTTCGCGTTCATCCGCTTCAATTACAAAGCTGCCGCTGCCGTTCGGCCCACCTTTCTCTCGGCGGGCAAAGTTCGGTCGAATCTCATCTCGCGGCGAGACCGCTTTCCAACCGTTTGGCGCTGACGCTTCTTCAGCGTTCAAGAGCGCCATCGATAACAAGAGAGACAACCAGCTAACGGCGACACATAAAGTTAAGCATCGGGACGAAGTCGGCAGCATCGATCAATCTCCAAAGAGCACGGCATACTTTCATGACGACCGTCATTCTAACCAAACCAGATTCATTTCGCAGCACGGCTGGACCAATGGTATCATGTCTCTCTGCCAACTTCCCGCCTAACCTATTTGGAAGATTCTCCCTGATGCGCGCATCACTTACCCTCGCCATCGGCCTCGTATTGTGCAGCTCATATCACTCGATCGTTGCAGCTGACGGTAACCGCTTGACCGACCTCGACGAACCTTGCGATCCGTATTACGTCGGACGAGACTTTCCCAAGCTGACGACGCCTCAGTGGGTCGGCGAGGAGGGTGTCGAAGCGGTCGTCGTGCTCGCGATCGACGATATGCGAGATACAGCGAAGTATGAAGCGTATCTCCGACCGATCTTGGAGCGACTGCAGCAAATCGATGGCCGCGCGCCCGTCAGCATCATGACGTGTAAAGTCGATCCGACCGATCCGCAGTTACAAACGTGGCTCACCGAAGGGCTCAGCATCGAATGCCATACGGTCGACCATCCCTGCCCGCTACTTCAGGGCGGAGACTTCGCGAAAGCGAAGAGCACTTACGATCGCTGCATCGATCTGATGAATCAAATTCCAGGCAACAAGCCCGTCGCGTTCCGGATGCCGTGCTGCGATTCGTTGAACACGCCAAGCCCTCGCTTCTGGACTGAAATCTTTAACCGGACGACGGAGAACGGGAACCACCTGCAGATCGATACGTCTGTGTTCAACATCACCACATCAAAGGACAAAGACCTGCCGCGTGAACTTGTCCTAGACGCTGACGGCAAGGAGCGTTTTCGCAAGTACCTGCCGTTCAAGTCCTTCGTCAACACAATCGAGGACTATCCCTACCCCTACATCATCGGCGGTACGTGTTGGGAGTTTCCGTGCGTCGTCCCGAGCGACTGGGAAGCCCAAAACATTCAAATGCCAAACAATCCTAAAACAGTTGAGGACATGAAAGCAGCGCTCGACGCAGTCGTCATCAAGCAAGGAACGTTTAATCTTGTCTTCCATCCACACGGTTGGATTCGCAGCGATCAGATTGTTGAGTTAATCGATCATGCTGTCAACAAACACGGCACAAAAGTCAAGTTTCTAACTTTCCGGGAAGCGCTAGACCTCATCAATAACAATCTGCTCAATGGTAACTCGCTTCGAAACGAGGACGGCAGTAGCCGCAATGTTCGCCTTTCGGATCTCGACCGCGATGGGAAGTTGGAGGTTGTCACTAGAAAGCCGAACGAACATTCGCGTGTGCCCTTCGCCAGTCGACTACCGGCTGGCATTCCAAATGAACATGGCATCGATACTGGCTATCGAGTCGTCGACGTGAACGAAGACGGCTTCGACGATTTCATTTTCTCGAACGGCGAGCGTTATTCGTTACATCTTTGGGATGACGACACGAACTCGTGGTCAATCAAGGTCATCGAAGGTATCCGCGGCAAGGAGGGTGGCATCGGCCCCGTGATCCCGATGATCGTGCGACCGGACGGAACGAACAATGGAGCCTGGTTCCACTCGCGATCGATGTGGGTGCAAAACGAAGATACGAATCGCTTGCCGGACTTGGTCGATCGATTGTCCTTCGACGACATGCTCAAAGATTATCGACGGCAGCAAGAAGAAAATGGCGACTTGCCGAAGGCGAAGTCTCCCGACGCTTCCCGCGATGCGATTCGAGTACGGCCTGGAATGAAAGTTGAACTCGTTGCCAGTGAACCGCTCGTCGCTGATCCAGTCGCATTCGATTGGGGGGCGGACGGAAGCTTGTGGGTCGCCGAGATGGGAGATTATCCAAACGGCGCGACGTGGAACAAGCAGGGTGATCCGATCGGCGAACCGGGCGGACGAATCACGCGATTGATCGACGAAGATGGCGACGGCATATACGATCGATCGACCGTGTTTCTCGACAAAGTCGCGTTTCCCAACGGCGTGAAGGCTTGGCGAAACGGGGTCCTCGTGAGCGCAGCACCGGAGATCTTCTATGCCGAGGATACAGATGGAGACGGGATCGCAGATCGGCGCGAGACGCTCTTTCAAGGTTTCGTCGAAGGAAATCAGCAGCATCGCGTTAACGGATTGCGATGGGGTTTGGACAACTGGCTGTATCTGGCCAACGGCGACAGTGGCGGGACGGTCAAGTCCATCAAGACGGGGAAGACCATCGATATCCGTGGGCGCGATTTGCGAATCAGACCAGACACCGGCGAGCTGGAAGCCGTCTCGGGGCAAACGCAATTCGGTCGCAATCGCGACGATTGGGGCAACTGGTTTGGAGGCAACAACAGTAATCCGATGTGGCATTACGCTTTGGAGGATCAGTACCAGCGACGCAACCCTCACTACGCAGCCCCCACCGGCAGGTACCCCATTTCCAATCAACCCGGCGCATCGCCGGTCTTTCCGACGAGTCGCACGCTGACGCGATTTAATGACTTCGACAAGGTTGACCGGTTTACGTCGGCGTGCAGCCCGATGACCTATCGCGATGAGTTGTTGTTCAACAGAAGTCAGGGAGCAGAAGTCAGAGATCAGACGAGTGGCTTCTCACATGCGTTTATCTGTGAACCGGTTCACAATTTAGTTCATCGCGAGATCGTCACATCGGACGGTTCGACGTTCACGAGCGAACGGTCGGACGATGAACTTGACTCCGAGTTCCTAGCATCCTCCGACAACTGGTTTCGCCCGACAATGATTCGCACCGGACCTGACGGAGCCCTCTGGATCAGCGACATGTATCGACTGGTCATTGAACATCCCGAGTGGATCCCGGCAGCGTGGCAGGAGAAAATCGATCTTCGCTCGGGGCATGATATGGGAAGGATCTATCGTGTCGTTCCTAGCGACGGCGCGGCGCGTGCGATCACGCGTCTTGATCAGCTTGCTACGACGGATCTGGCCAAAGCTCTCGACAGCCCCAACGGCTGGCAGCGTGATATGGTCCAACAGATGTTGTTGTGGCGGGATGATGCGTCGGTCGTTGAGCCACTGAAGCGGCTAGCCACTGATGCCGAACGTCCAACGACGCAACTGCAGGCACTCTACGCGCTCGACGGCATGAACACAATCTCCGAGGCGATCGTCGCACAAGCGTTGAAAGACCAACATCCGGGAGTTCGAAGGCACGCCATTCGTCTCGCCGAACGATATATCAACACTTCCGAAGAACTAGCTGAAACGATTCGATCTCTGGCTGACGACGACGATTCGCAGGTGCGGCTTCAAGTCGCGTACGCGCTCGGCGAGTGGAAATTGCCGCGGAGCGGAAACGAGTTAGCTCGGCTCGCGATGGCGAATCATGATGATCGTTTCATCGTGGCGGCCTCGCTCAGCAGCATTCATGAGGGCAACCTAGCGAGTGCGCTGGATGTAGTTCTAACCGAAGCAGATTCCCACAGCACCCTAGTCGAACATTTGCTCTCAATTACGATCAGTCTCGGAAAGCCAGAGTTGCTTCGTGGCGCGTTGCGATCCATCTTCGCAAAACCTCAATCCGGCTTCGATCCGTGGCAATTCGCGACAACGACAACCGTGTTACATTCGCTCGACCGACGAAAGCTCGACCGTAGCAAGATATTCGACGATGGACTTGTGAGTCAGCTCAATGAATTGCTTGTCGAGGCCGCACAAATCGCGTCCGATCAGAAGGCAGCAGAGGCGGATCGACTGGTCTGCATCGAACTGTTAGGCATCGCAGCTGCGAATGCCCACGATTTGGAAGCTCTCTCCAAACTTCTACAAGCACGCCACTCGTCTGCCGTGCAGTCGGCAGCGGTTCGAGCGATGACCGCCCGCAACTTGGCTGATACACCGAAGCGATTGCTCGCCGAATGGCCATCGCACTTACCTTCACTGCGGGCACAGATTCTTGACCGGTTGCTTGCTCGATCACAATGGACCCACGCTCTCTTGGCAGCGATCGAATCGAAAGATGTATCGGCAAATGAAGTCGACGCGAGACTGAGGCAACAATTGTTAACTCACCGCGATGAATCGATACGCGAGCAAGCCGCGATGTTGCTGTCAAACGCCGTGACAACAACCCGCTCCCAGGTGCTTACTGAGTATAGCCACGCCGCCGGATTGGCCGGGGATCTTGAACGAGGAAAGCTCGTATTCACCAAACGATGTTCAGCATGTCATCGTTTGCAAGAAATCGGCAAGCACGTCGGACCGGACTTGACGGCGCTGACAGACAGATCGCCTCAAGCGATGCTCGTCGCCATTCTCGATCCGAATCGCGCCGTCGAAGATAAGTTTCGTGACTACGTGGCGTTAACGATCGATGGTCGCCAATACACCGGCATGATTACGAACGAAACGGGAAACAGCATCACGCTCACGAGTGCCGATGCCAAGGAACAGACGATCTTGCGAGCAGACTTGGACGAGCTGCGCAGTACTGGCAGATCGCTGATGCCCGAAGGAATGGAGAAAGACGTGTCGCCGCAAGACTTGGCCGATGTCATTACCTTCACACGCAGTATCTCGGCACCGCCGAAGCAGTTTCCAGGGAACGAGCCGCAGGTTGCACCGGCGCGTAACGATGGATCAATTCGTTGCTTTGCGCTGCATTCGCGTATCTACGGGCCGACGCTTGTGTTTGAACAAAAGTATCGGAATCTTGGCTACTGGGGCAGCGTCGAAGATCATGCGATCTGGTCGCTCGATATCCCGAATGCAGGCCGGTATCGCGTCACGATCGACTACGCATGTCCGGATGATACGGCTGGGAATCGCTGGCGGCTTTCAATCGGTCAGCAAACATTAAGAGGAGTCGTCCAGGGTACGGGAAGCTGGGATGACTATCGCTCGATAGCAGCAGGCGAGATTGAGGTGCCCGCCGGCCAGTCGCAACTGGTCTTTCGCTCGGATGGAAACATCCGCTCGAATTTACTCGACCTTCGCGGTATTCGACTGGTACCACAGTAGCTGAGTTTGCAAAAACTACGAGCGTGTTGGCTCGAACCGCCGCTGACATTCACGCGATATTGGCCATGCGATGCCGTTTCTGTCTATCATGGAGTCTGTGAGGAAATCGTTTCAGCGGAGACCGATGATGAAGTTTTCGATACTGCGTTGCCTGATCGTAACGAGCATTCTAGTAACATGCTCGATCCTGACCGCGCAGGAGCCTGCCGAAGAGAAGCCAGCGACGAAGCCCGCCCGAACGAGAAAGAAAAATGTCGAGGATGAGAAGGCTGTCGACATAAGCCAACTGCCCAAGCCGCTGTCCGATATTCGGACCAATATTCTGGCGTTAGAGCAGCGAGGTTACTTCGCCATCGATGCCACAGAGCTTCGCACGCGAGGAAATGGTGATGAAGCAATTGTTTGGACGGTCCGCGTTAAGAAAGCGGTCACCTGTCGACACGTCGAAGCCATGTTGCGAGAGTTTCGCGACGTCCGCTTCTATTCCACGATCGAAAAGCGGAAGTTCGAAGTACTCGCTACGCTAGTACACTATTCCGACGGCATCACGCTCGGCGCGTCCAGCAACCGGCTGCTGGGGCAAGATGATGTCTTCGAACTCTGGATCGATCTACCAACGACGTTTTTACAGAAGCTCGTTAGCATGCATGCTGATACGCTAGTGTTGCGACGGTGGCGGTACTAATACGATCAATCGAGAAAGGCACGATCTGTCAACCGCGATGGGACATACTCCTCAGTGACGTAGCTAATATCTTTGCTAATTAATGCTTCGACTTCGAGCTTGAAGCCATTTTTTAGCATCGTATCAATCTCTTTCTGCCACGGCTTCTTCTTCTCGAACCAAGGGTACTTCCGTATCTGGTTCGCCCGCTTGATATCCGTGTCGCTCAACTTGATCGTCACACTGGGAGAGAGGTCACAGCGTTCGAAGTCGATGCTGCGAAGTCCCATGAACTTAGCGGCGGGGATCGCCATTCGTTTCGATTCGTAAGCCAAGTTGATCGAACCCTGCTTGATCACGCTGTAGATGTAGTACCCCCAGGGGTCGTTATCAAGGAGGCAGTAAATCGGCAGCTTTAGCTCGTTGTGCATGCGGTTGAGCATGCGTCTGACACCCCGAGGAGGCTGCCCGCTTCCATGCGTCAGCAAGCACTTGTGCTTTTTCCAAAATTCGTCTTCGACAAAGCGAGTGAACACGGTGTCTTTTTCGACGTGAAGGATGAACTTGCAGTTGTGTTTGACAAAGCTGAGTACATTGGGTTCCACGATCGACGGAATACTATATCCGTTACGTCCGACGCGGCTACAGTTGAGTTCGGTTCCCGAATCGATGAGGGTAAGATCACCCATCATGTTGCCGCGATTCGACGCATACAGATGCAACTCCTCGCGGAGCGAGTCCAAGGTTACCTCCAAGTCTTCGATGATCGGATCGCAATCTCCCTGGTCATCGAACGTCTCTTCCTTCGCGCCTTCGATGGTGTGCTTGAGCAGATAGTACATACCACGGATGCTCGTGGTCTTACCCTGCTCGATTAACTGTTTGCATCCCGAACCAACGAGCATCGTTTGCATATAGCTCTTGGCTTGCGAGAGATTAAACAGCTCGCGTTTATTCTTGCCAGCACCCATCTCAATGAACTTCTTCGCCTTGTTATAGCGAACGTTCGAGAGCGAGCGAGAAGGTACTTCGAGGTGCGGGGCGCGGCTGCGCGACGCCATTTTAACGACGTTGTCGGCCATCCGTCGTATCGACTGTAACGTCTTCCGATCCGCTGTCGTTAGTTTGAGCTTTGCGCCGTTGGTTGCGGCGGTTTTGCGACTAGCCTTCTTTGCCATGTTGATATCCGAAGGGAAGAGTCTTCTGCTGTGATGCCCAAACAGGAGAGTAGCTGCAGTTGCTTAAAGAAACGTCTTTTGCGATTTCACAGGAATCGATTCGCCTGTTTCGTCGTCAAAGTCTTCTTCCATCGCGTCTTGATCAACGATGATCACATTGTCGCCGAAATCGCTATTCTTTTCGACGCGTCGTCCACGTTTGTCGAACTTGGCATCGGCCTCCGCCGTCTTGCGTTGCGCAACTTTGAGTAATTGGTCGTACAGGCCTTGTCGATCGGTCTCGTTGATGTCGCTGACCGCGTTCGCGACTTCGCCAAGATATCGCAGGAAGACGTTTCGACGTTCGCCTTCCTGCTTCACCTTCTTCCGGCGATTCAGGTACATCCCGAGCTTGCGGCCAACCGTCTGAAACGCCAATCGCAGCTCTTTCTGAATCTCAGGATACGAAGCAACGGCTTCCTTCGATTCACTCGTAAACGGCACCCACACGCTGGCCATGTGGACCATGATCGTGACCGGGCCGCTGGGGAGTGAACCCCGTGACTGGCTCAAGCCGTAAGGTCGCCAGTTCGTATTCATGACGGATTGCGTGATCGCGCATCCGGCTGGCTGAAATTGCAGCGGGACGCGATTGGCGTATCGCAGCACCTGCATCGATTGGCCTTCGCTGAGATTGACGTTGCGCATTGCGTCGTGCAGCCGATCGATGTCCTTTGACTTCAGCTTGCCAGGCGAGAGACGAGTTCCCATTTCGGCAACCTTCAAGATTCGATCGGCTGCATCAGGCCCCAGGCCGTCGAACGTAGTCACAATAAATTGTCGCAGCGTCCGAGCGTCGCTTTCGCTTAACAGCTGAACGAGAGCTTCGCGAGTGACCTTCTTGGCTTGGTTCGCCGCACCGAAAGCCAACGCAACTTCGATCTGAAACGGATTCCCGCGGTAGACTGACGGCGGTCGTGTTGCGGCGACGAAGAACTCGCCTGGCACCACCGTATAGAGTCCCTTCAGCAGGCACTCCTCGCCAATGGGCGAGATGCAATCGGTCGATGGGTTGCTGATCTTTGTGACTTGGATTGCTTGATAGAGCGCGTCGGCTTGCTGACGTCCGATCTTTGTCGTCGAAGCGCGAGTACTGAGCTTCGCCCCTTCGCAAATCTTGCGTGCAACCGAATTCGTGACTCGCGAGAACGAGGTCGTTAGGAACGCGGACAACGTGGTTGCTTGCGAGTCCTTCAACATGGTGACCAGACGGCCAAGCTCGACTCCATACGGATGCGGCTTGATCTCTTTCGGCTCCACCGGCAGCTGATCCGTCGACCGTGGATACGACTTCTTGTTTCCTTCAGGATCTTCGTAGTGGAGCGTTACATGCGGATTCGCGATCGCCGTTTGTTCCAAATAGTCGTCGACGCTACCCCGCCCGCGATGGAATCTTCCTTCGAGTTCGATCGTGACGCGAGTTCCGCTGCGAACTTCAACAGCCTTCTTGTCCTCGGCAGCATCGTAGTGCGTCTCCCATTCGATGCCGTGCTTCTCCAGATACTTGTGCCCCTTCTCGCCCGGCGGAATGTCTTCACCGTCACCTTTGCCGTTCAAGATCTCAGGGCGGTTCTTCTTGGTATCGATTTGGAGTTCGTAGTAGTGCGATGGCTTTCGAATCGAGATCTTCGAGATGATCTTGACCGGCTTGCCCGTCGTCAGCATTCCATACATGCCCGCCGCGCTGATACCGATGCCTTGCTGGCCGCGACTCATTCGCAGGCGATGAAACTTCGACCCGTAGAGCAGTTTGCCGAAGATCAGCGGAATCTGCTTCTTCATGATTCCTGGGCCGTTGTCTTGGATGCCGATCTTGTAGCGGTTGTTGCCAGTCGATTCGATGTGAACCCAAATCTCTGGAAGGATCGAAGCCTCTTCGCAAGCGTCGAGCGAGTTATCGACAGCTTCCTTGACGGTCGTCAGCAGCGCTTTTCGCGGATTGTCGAATCCCAGCAGGTGGCGATTCTTGGCGAAGAACTCGCTGACGGAGATATCGCGTTGGCTGGCCGCCATCGACTCGGCAGTGACTTTGCGTTTCGACGAGCCATTTCGCGACGCCCCGTTTTTGGATGCCGAACCGTTCTGCGGAGCGGTCGTCTTGCCGCCTGCCCGTGTTTTTGTACTCCGCGTCGCCAAAATTCGGTCCTCCGTCACCGTTAAAGGTCACGCAATCAGATTGGTGTCAAATGGGATAAGCCAAGCAGTCCAGGCTGGAAGTCGACGATTATAGCGGCTGTACCGAGCCTGTCCAAACCCGTGCCCTCAGCAACATCCGCATACGGGAATCAATTGGTGCAACAGGCAAACAAAGACTCACCGACCACCTTTGAATTGGCCGAACAATCTAGAGTGGGCAGGAACTGTGAAGATGGTTCCAGGCTCCAAAAATTGCCTGACGCCCGCCTAGCAATCCCCCCCAAAGACACCCCCACCCCCCCCACCCCACACACCCACGAACCGCTCCTCCCCTCCATCCCACCCACGACCACCCCCACCGCGAACCCACAACGCACCCACCCCACCGGCACACCCACCACCCAGCACCACCACGCCCCGCCCACCCCCGCGACCAGCCCAC
>JACNKX010000107.1:0-160484 GCA_014381825.1 Planctomycetota bacterium | reverse complement strand
TGCGGCAAGCGATGGGGGCACCGGGACAACAATCACTCCCGGACCCATTGGGAATGGGCCGCACAATGAGGCGTGGGCGAGACCTGCGAGCGTCGTTCCCGGTCCCAAACATTCCTTGACCACCGACTCGCATGCTCCGCCCAAGCCACCCCGCCCCCGCCAAAAACAGCAAGGAGCGAACCGATGCTTCGCTTATTCCAACTCACGATCGCCTCGATCGCGATCGCGGCAAGTTTCCAGCTCGATGTGACAACCTCGACCGAGGCCTTGGCCGAACGATGCAGCTGTGCGACCTGCCGTCAGCACGAGTATGGCCAACCCGACTTGTTCTACAACTTCTATGTCGATCCGAGTTGTAGCACTGTCGGAGCCCAAATGTATATGGCTCCGGGCCCTGTGCCACCGCACGTCGGGCACACCTTCTACACGTACCAGCCATTCATGCCACATGAAATGCTGTACAAGCACAAGCGAACGTATCACCGCTACTACGATGAAGGTCGCGGGTTGACCCGGACTCACATTCGCTACTGGTAAACGAACTGACACCTGCTCACGAGAGGATTCGTGTGATGAATAGATTTGTACTCAGCTTGCTCGCCGCGAGCTTCGTGATTCTCTTCGCAACCGCTGAAAACGCGAACGCTGATCGTCGAGCGGATCGCTGGGCCGCGAGGCACGCACGTGGAATGTCGTGGCACTCGCAATACGCTCACACGGCAACCGGAATGCCAGTCGCGTTGATCGTGCCTCCGACTGCGCACATGCAAACTAGTTGGGGATGGGGTGTTGCACAAAACACCATGACACCAATCTATCCCCAATTCCGACGCAGCTATCCCGGCGGAGGAGCTGACTATCGCAGCGGGCAAACGTTGATGCCCACGCCGAATGTTCCCAGCCATACAGATCAGTTTGGTGTGAACTATATCCGCGGGCCGTATTAAGCGGAAATCCGAAGTATCGACGCACTCAATAACGAACGAATGAGTGAAGCCCGAATGCCCAATGATTGGCGTTCGGGCTTCTTCGTTGTTGGGCGGTTGGGTACTTCTGAATTTGTCATTCTCAACGAGGCTTTGAGGGCAAATCGTCCTCGTTGATGGTACGATCCCCGTAGGAATCCGCCTGTGAGAAGTCCGCTTCGGCGCTGAAGTCTTTGTCGGGGACGAGCCAGATCTCGCCATGAAGATGATCTTGCTCCGTGCGGACGCTGTGGTGACGAGCCAACTCCAACACGGCCAGGAAGACACCAATCATCGCGGACTTGTGCATTCCGCCTTCCAGCATCTCGGACAGTGACGCACGCTTCTCATCGACGAGTTTCGTGTGAATCCGCTCCATGTAGACATGGATCGGAGTGTCGTCGTAAACGATGTTCGACGGCTTGGTAACTTGCTTGTCACGCATGATCCGACCGAGAGAACTCACTAAGTCCCATAGTTCAAGCTCGTGAATCGGTTGCGTGCCCAAATCCAGCTTGCGCGGCGGGAGATCGTTTTGCAACCGCGGATAATGTTGCTGCCAGTCGCGGCTCTGCTCTTCGAGCATGCTGGCCGCGTCTTTGTATTTCTTGTATTCGAGCAACCGCTGAACGAGATCCTCGCGGGCGTCATCCAGCTCCTCCGTCTCTTCGTCATCGCTCGGCAAGACGAGACGCGACTTCATCTCGAGAAGCGTACTCGCCATCTCGATAAAATCACCAACGTCGTCAACGTCAAGCTGTTCTAAGACTTCGATGTACTTCAGGAATTGGTCCGTTACTTCCGCAATCGGAATATTCGCGACGTCGACTTCGTGCTTGCGCACTAAATACAACAGCAGATCGAGCGGGCCGCGAAAGGTCGTCAAATCTACCCGAAAGTCCATGGGAATCCGATTGCTCGAGAATGGCAGGAACTTGCTAACCATACGAATCGTCTTCGTTATACCAAGAACTTCAACGGGTCGAGCGAATCCGCTGAGAATCTCTTGGCTGGCCCAAGTGAAGGCAAGTGGGATACGAGTGCATTCGCTGAATGGGGGATCTGGAAAGGTGTTAAGTTGGCTTGAACACTCACCTTTGGTAAAGTAGCACACGCTGGTGTTCTGCCAGCTCACGGGAACAGAGAACAAGGCACAGGATCGATAGCAATGATCGAGATCAAGCATAAGGACAGTGGCGAGCTACTGTTCCAAGCAGAATCCTTCGAGGGCCAGAAGCTCATTGGTGCCAAATGGGCTGGCGCGGACTTGCGCGAGTTGGATCTTTCGGGCCTGAAGCTCGAACGAGCCGATCTACACGGTGCCGACATGACGGGAGCTAAACTAGTAGGTTCGGACTTGCAGGCCGCGATTTTGACGAACGCTTTGATGGACGGCATTGATCTAACGGACGGGATCCTCACCGAAGCGATCGCAAAAAACGTGATGCTGCGCGATGCAGTTCTCGACGGCGCGACAATGCGTTACGCCAGATTCGAAGGCGTCGATATGACGGGAACCAGCATGAAGGGCGTGGATGCGTCGATGACCGATCTACGGGGCAATCTGAACGATGTCGATCTATCGAATGCCGATGTTCGTGGAGCCGACTTCACTGGCGCGAACTTGACCGGAGCGAATCTGACTGGCGCGAACATGATGGATGCGAAGCTCGCAGGTGCCAAGATGATGCGTACCAAGATGACCGACTCGATTGGCCCGACTGGCCGAAAGTACGGCGCTGCTCCGACGATGGCGGCGAAGCCGTGGTGGAAGTTCTGGGAGTAGCCTAACCCGTTGGGGCTTCTCATCATACGTCCGTGGCCGGATCGCGTCAGCCCTTTCATTGCCCCTTGTGTCTGGGCAAATCGGCAACTATCATTCCGGTTTGCCTTGATGTCATTGGAGTTACGCTTCCACCGCGACGACGACTGCGGTGAACGTTTACCTTCCACTGGGAGCCACGAGAGCCTGATGCGTCATGTCCTGTCCGCAGTCGTACAGAACGTGCCCGGGGTGTTATCACACATCTCAGGGATGCTGGCGTCGCGCGGATACAACATCGATTCATTAGCAGTCGGCGAAACCGAGACGCCCAATCTCTCGCGCATGACCTTTGTGGTGGTCGGCGACGAGCGCGTCTTGGAGCAAGTTCGCAAGCAGCTTGAGAAGATTGTCACGGTGGTTCAAGTGGACGATGTCAGCGCCCACGAACACGTCGAACGCGACTTGATGCTGCTGAAGGTCAAATCGCCGCCCGGCGGCCAACGAAGTGAAATCCGCGAACTGGTGGATATCTTTCGGGGCCGCATCGTCGATGTTGGGCATGACGAAATCATGATCGAAATCTCTGGCCGAGAAACCAAAATCGAGGCCTTTATTGAACGGATGCGACCTTACGGAATCACGGAATTGGTACGAACCGGTCGAATCGCTATGGTCCGAGGACGCAATGACGAAGACGCGTCGACAGACGGACCTCAGTTACACGACAGCTCAATTCGCAAGTACTTGAAGTAGAGAAAGAACCAAATACGATGCCCGCAACGATTTACTACGATAACGACGCTGATCTGTCCCTCTTAAAAGACAAGACCATCGCGATCCTCGGATACGGCTCGCAAGGCCATGCCCAGGCGCAGAACTTGAAAGATAGCGGCTGTAACGTCGTCGTCGGCCAGCGCCCCGGCAGTCCGAATTACGATCTTGCGGTCAGTCACGGATTCGATCCGCTGCCGATCGAGGAAGCCACCAAGCGAGGCGACCTCGTCAACATCCTGCTCCCCGACGAAGTTCAAGGCGATATTTACCGTGGCCAAATCCGCGAACATCTTAGCCCCGGCAACATTTTGATGTGTTCGCACGGCTTCAATGTTCACTTCGGTCAGGTCGAAGCGCCCGCAGGCGTCGACACGTTGCTGGTCGCGCCAAAGGGCCCAGGACATCTCGTCCGCAGTGAGTTTGAAAAAGGCGGCGGCGTTCCCAGCTTGATCGCACTCGGCGAAGGAGCTTCCGAAGAGACGAAGAAGCTTGGCTTGGCCTATGCCAAAGGCATCGGTGGAACTCGTGGCGGTGTCATCGAGACGACCATCGAAGAAGAGACGGAAACCGACTTGTTTGGCGAGCAAGTTGTACTCTGTGGCGGTGTGAGTGAACTGGTCAAAGCCGCGTTTGACACATTGGTCGATGCCGGTTACCAACCCGAAATGGCTTACTTCGAGTGTCTTCACGAATTGAAGTTGATCGTCGACTTGTTCTACCAAGGCGGTTTGAACTACATGCGTTACAGTGTGTCGAACACCGCCGAGTACGGCGATTACACGCGCGGCCCGCGCATCATCACGGACGAGACACGCGCCGAAATGAAAAAGATTCTGACCGAAATTCAAAACGGCGAGTTCGCTCGCGATTGGATCTCGGAGAATCGAGCCGGTGCTCCCTCCTTCAAGGCCACGCGTCGTCGCAATCGGAACCACAAGCTCGAAGAAGTCGGTCGCCAACTCCGCAGCTTAATGACGTGGATCGACGTCAAAGAAGTCTAAAGACCCGCTGAAAGATCTCTGCATGCCTTACCCTCAGACACTGGAAGTCTACAACGCCCTTGAACCCGGCGATCGCGTCGAGGTTCAGCACGAGGTTAAGGTCGGATTTCGTACCTGGATGGCGACGACGGTTGGTACGGTGGTGAAGAAGGAACGTCGTCGACATAGCTTGCATCACAACCGCAACTTTGACGACAAAGTGTTCAGCGACGTCATCGTGCTAAAGCGAGACGCCGGTGACCTCACGACAGTGACGCTCGACGAGTTCTCTGAACTAACGAAACTTGAGTCTTCCAGTGCAGCCACAACCGATGCCAAAAACTGACGACAGACAGCGACTCTTAATCGGAGTGATGTTAGCAGTTGCAGTTTGGGGTTCAATCCTGGCATTGGGGGCATTTCTTTTCGGCATTGACGAAACGACCGGGCAAATCGCCTTCGCTCCAAATGTCGTTCGTGGCGGCATTGTCCTTGGATTTGTTGCAATCTTCGTTGGTGGTTGGGCTTTGCTGCTGCGTGGTCGTAGATCCGCGTAGTCGCCATTCGCTTTGCGGCGTATGTTTTCTATAGATGCCCGGCCTGGATACTCCCACCTCGATGCGCCGGGCACCGTTTCGTCGTCTCGTACGTAACAGGAGTGTCGATCATGTCCCCCATGCACGTATCGTCACAGTCACAAAACTCGGCTGGCCTCTCGATTGGCGAGTACCTGATAAAACGACTGCAAGATTACGGGCTGCGTGATCTTTTTGGCATCCCGGGCGACTATGTGCTGACGCTTTACAGCATGTTAGAGAAGAGTCCGATCAACGTCGTGGGATGTACTCGTGAAGATTGTGCCGGCTATGCTGCCGATGCGTACGCGAGACTGAACGGGTTGGGAGCCGTTTGTGTGACGTACTGCGTTGGCGGCTTGAGCGTCTGCAATTCAATCGCCGGTGCATACGCCGAAAAGTCGCCCGTCGTTGTGATTTCAGGTTCCCCCGGTCTTAACGAGCGAGTCAACAATCCGCTGTTGCACCACAAGGTGCGAGACTTCCGCACTCAAATGGAAGTCTTCGAGAAGCTGTGCGTCGCGGGCACAGAATTATCCGATCCCGTCAGTGCGTTCCGAGAGATCGATCGCGTGCTGGACGCTGCTACGCGATTCAAGCGACCGGTCTACATCGAACTTCCCCGCGACATGGTTAACGTTGTGCCCCATGTGAATCATCCGTATCAGCTGCCTGAGTTGACGAGTGACATGAACGCAGCCGCCGAGGCGGCCGATGAAGCGGCCGCGCTGATCGCGAACAGCAAGAAGCCAATCATTATCGCCGGCGTCGAGATCCATCGCTTTGGGTTGCAAGACAACTTGCTCTTGCTCGCCGAGCAGACACAGATTCCGATCGCAGCGACATTGCTCGGAAAAAGCGTCATTCGCGAGACGCATCCGCTGTACATTGGCATTTACGAAGGCGCGATGGGCCGCGCCGAATTGACTCAGTTCGTGGAAGAGAGCGATTGCATCGTATTATTAGGGACGTTCATGACGGACGTGAATCTTGGGATCTATACCGCCAACCTAGATCCCGCCAAGTGCATCTATGCCACAAGCGAGCAGTTGCGGATTCACCATCATCACTATCACGGCGTGCTGCTTGGCGACTTTATCAGCGAGCTGACCGCGCGTAACCCGAGTTCTTCGCCGCGGATCATTCCCAAGTCGTTGGAGCATTCGGCAGTAGAATATCAGTCGTCAAATGATTCGGCGATCACCATCGAGCGGATGATCGCGCGTATTAACCAACAGATCGACGACGAGACGATTGTTATCGCGGACATCGGCGATTCGCTGTTCGCCGCGACGGAGATCCAAACGCACGATCGAACGGACTTCATCAGCCCCGCTTATTACACGTCGATGGGCTTCTCGGTTCCAGCTGCGTTGGGAGCGCAAGTCGCGCGACCCAATGATCGTGTGCTCGTGATTTGCGGAGACGGCGCATTCCAGATGACTGGCATGGAACTTTCAACAATTGTCCGACACGGGTTCGCACCCATTATCATCGTGCTGGACAATCAAGGTTATGGCACTGAACGGATGCTGCACGAAGGCGACTGGGAATATAACAAGATTCATGGATGGAACTATCACAAGCTCCCCGAACTTCTGCGTGGCGGCACCGGATACGAGATTTCGACGGAAGGCGACTTTGATGCAGCACTAACAAAGGCATGGTCCGATCGCAACGGCATGAGCTTGCTGCACGTTCATCTCAGCACGGATGATGCGAGTCGTCCGCTCCAGCGACTTGGCGAACGGCTGGGGCAACGCGTCTGACGACTCAGGAAACTGAGCTTCGCTTCACCATGGTGATCTCGTTGCCGACCTCGTTGAAGCTGACTTCGTCCATAAAGGTGCGAATCAACATGACGCCGCGACCGCTGGGTCGGGTGATATTTTCGGGATCAGTAGGATCAGGAAGATAGCAGGGATCGAAACCAGGGCCTTCGTCGCGAATGATGAACGTGGCTGCGCCCGGTGTCAATCGCGCGGTCACGTGTACCTTGCGGTGTTGAAATGGGTCTTTCGAGGCTCGCTCTTGACCAGCCTCGCGGTAGGTCATCAAACCCTCTTCGCGAAGCTTTGAATCTAGCTCCAAATTGCCGTGATCGATGGCGTTCGTCAATGCCTCGGCTAACGCAGTGCCAACGCGAAGCCGATCCGACTCGTCTCCAATACAGGCTTGGGCGAGACTGTTCTGCAAGTGGCTGATCAAAGCTTTCGGAGCCCCCGGATCATAACCAACGACGAAATAACTTTCTGACTGTTGAAGCAGATCGCGGACCTTCTCCTGTTCCCGTAACGTCTCCATCGCCGTCATAACCGTTTCCAAGACTCGACCGAGATCGCGTTTCAAGTTGCGTTTCGGTACGTAGCTGGATGCGCCGACTCGCAAGGCCTCCACGGCAATCTCTTCACTCCCAGCACGTGTGATCAGGATCACCGGAGTTGCTGCGTAATGAATCTTGATCTGGCGGACAAGTTCCAGTCCATCCATGACGGGCATTTGCAGATCGGTCAACACAAGTTCGGGCTTCGCTCTTGCCATCTCGTCTAAGGCCTCTTGACCGTTCTCGGCATACGCGACGGTCATGCCTTCCGCTTCCAAGATGCCACCGGCGATCTTTCGGTCCAAAGGGGAATCATCCACGACAAGAACGCTAGTCATGATTCGGTTCCTACATAGGTGCGCAAAGCAGTTGCGAGTTCTGCAACCTGCTGTTTCAAATCGTCAATTGCTGTTTCAGCTTCGCTGAGTTTTCGGTCGTGAGCAAGCTTCTCGACGCATCGAGCCGCGTCAACAACTCGCTTCGCACCAAACACGTCGGCGGCTCCTTTCAGCGTATGTGCTGCGCGCTCAAGTCGCGACGTATCGGAGGATAATAAAGCCTCTTCGATCGCTCCCATCAACCTTGGACATTCATCGATCAAGATCTGAGCGACTTCTCGGATCTGATCATCTCCGCCAGCGATTTGCTCCGCCGCCACGGCAAGGTCGATCACTCCGTCCTGAGGCGGGGATGTGAAGGCGGTCACCCGGCGCGGATCGACGCGGACTGCTGGATCCGGCACGATGTCCTGCTCGTCGCTGATCGCTCGGCTGCCGGTCGCTTCCTTTTTCGAGGCGTATTCATCAAGCAATTGGTAAAGTTCTCGCGCATTGACGGGCTTCGAGATATAGTTGTCCATTCCCGCTTCAAGGCACTTCTCACGGTCGCCCTTCATCGCCGCGGCGGTCATCGCGATGATCGGCGTTCGATGTTGAAATTGCTTCTCCCAACCACGAATCATTGCGGTCGCCTCGATACCGTCCATTTCTGGCATTTGCAAGTCCATCAACACGAGGTCAAACGAGTCTCGCTCGATTGCCGCGACAGCCTCACGACCATTCGACGCGACAACCACTTCGTCACCTCGCGCTTCCAGCAATCCGACGGCGACTCGCTGATTCACTAAACCATCTTCGGCCAGCAGTATCTTGAGTTTCGTCTGCCGATCGCTCGTCGCAGGTGCCCTCGCCAAGATCTCGTCAATAACCGGCTCGCCCGCGAGATCGAGAATGACGTTCAGCAAGTCGGATTGCAACACCGGTTTCGTCAAGTAACGCGCGATGCCCAATTCGCGGCAACGATCCACATCGCCGGGTCGAGCGGCAGACGAAATCATGATCTTTGTCATCTCCGCGAGATCACTTTGCCGATTCATGTGTTCCGCCAGCTCGAAACCGTCCATCGCTGGCATCATCATATCGAGGATAACAAGTTGATACGACGCTCCACGTGCCGTCGCACGCTGTAGCTCCTGGAGCGCGGTCGGGCCATCTTCTGCAACAGACGGTTCCAGGCCCCATGAACTGAGAACTTCGTGCAAGATTCGGCGATTCGTTTCATTGTCGTCAACGATCAACACGGGCATTTCATGTAACGAAGTCAACTTCGCCGGTCCGTATCCCGTTTCATCGTGTAACACCCCGAATTTCGCTGTGAAGTGAAACATCGTGCCGGTGCCAACTTCACTCTCCATCCAAATCTCTCCGTTCATCATTTCGACGAGCTGCGATGAGATTGTGAGTCCAAGTCCTGTCCCGCCGAACTGCCGCGTCGTGGAAGTGTCGGCTTGCGAGAAGGCTTCGAAGATCGACTCTTGCTTCTCCGCCGGAATCCCAATTCCCGTGTCCCTGACGGAGAATTGAAGTGTGGTTTCATCGTCGCGGGAAGACGCCGCGGTGACTTCGATTAGCACTTCGCCTTGGCTGGTAAACTTAATGGAATTGCCAGCCAAATTGACGATAATCTGCCGCAGCCGTCCCGGATCGCCAAGCAACGTATCCGGCAGCTCGGGCGCGATTCGGCACGCCAGTTCAAGCCCTTTCGAAGAGGCACGGACAGCAAGCGTTTGCGCTGTCTTACCGATGCAGTCTCGTAAGCTGAATCCGATCTTCTCTAGTTCGAGTTTTCCAGCTTCAATTTTCGAGAAATCGAGAATGTCGTTGAGAAGGTATAGCAGCGAATCCGCCGATTGCTGAATCAACCCGAGGTAGTCGTGCTGCTCGCTGTCCAACTTCGTATGTGCCAGTAATTCTCCCATTCCGATGATGCCGTTCATCGGCGTGCGAATCTCATGGCTCATGTTAGCCAGGAACTCGCTCTTCGCGTTGCTTGCAGCTTCCGCATTCTCCTTCGCAACGCGCAGCTCCTCTTGTGCTCGCTGACGCTCCAACACTCGTCCAACTTGTTCACCGATGATTCCTACTGTCTCGAGAAGGTTTGCGTCAGGCTCCATCTCGTCGTCGATGAAGAATTCCAGCACGGCTACGATTTGCTTACCGATGGTGATCGGAAACCCAAACGCACCTTTTACACCGAGGTCATCGCACAACTTCGCGCGTGGAAAGTTCGCATCCGTCTGTACATTGACGATCCATGCCGGTTCACCGGACTGCCAGATTCGCCCGGGCAAGCCGATTCCCATGGCGAACGTCGTTTTTTCTGTCACCTCACGGAAGGTACCGTAGTCGCCGCCTGCTCGAAAATGCCAGATTTTGGTCGGCATCAGCACGCTGCCGTCTTCTGCTGGGAGATAGGCATGACCCACAGGCCACTTTGTCAACTCGCAAACGGTATCAATGCAGTCTTGAAGGGCGTCCTCGAACCGAATCGTGTCACCCGCGATGGCGACGGTCTGGTGTAACAACGTGGCTTCGAAGGCCTGTCGAGCCAGCTGTGCCTCGATTTGCTTGTGCTCGCGAAGATCGATGATGGCGGCTAGTACCGCAATCCCGTCCTGGAGCTCGACGGGCGTGATCCCAATCTCGACCGGAATCTGCGTCCCGTCGCTATGTCGCGCAAACAAATCACGCCCCGCACCCATCTCGCGTGGCTTCGGCGAACGAAAGAACTCGTCGCGAAGTTCATGATGCGTGTCCCGAATCGAATCAGGAACCAGCATCTCCACGAGTTGTCCGATTAAATCATCGCGCGAGTAGCCAAACAATGCCTCCAGTTGCGCGTTCACCAGGATGATTCGGCCATCCTCTCCCACCATGAGCAACGCGTTTGGGGAGGATTCGACGATCGTGCGCGAATGCGTTTCTTGCTGCCTTAGGGCTGCTTGCGATCGCTGTAACGATGCTCGCATACGGTTGAACGAAGACGTCAGGCTGCCCAGTTCGTCTCGTGACGTTACCGGAATGTCGGTGACCAGCGAGCCTTCCGAGAGCTGCGCCGTGGCTTCGGAAAGGGCAGCAATCGGCGCTGAAAGTCGCCCCGCAGCGCGACTCGCCAACACGAAAGCAGTCAATGCGATGCCAATGATAAATAAACATGACAAGCCCACCGAAGCGTTGCTCAGGCTCCGGACGAGTGCGGCGTCGGACCGCATCAGATCTCCCTGGTTCGTCGACATCGCCGTCAGCAAGCTGGTCGCCTTGCGAGCGATCGGAACGGCTTCGTTCGCTAAGCGGAACTGCGCGACGTTCCACAGTTCCGACTTGCGAAGTTCGATCGCTTGGTTGGATAGCGATTCGTATGCCAACAGTTCTTCCTGAATAACCCTTAGCAGCTCGGATTGCTCTCGCTCCAAAAGTTCTTTCTGACCATCCACCGCGATGGCTCGCGTCTTGACGTGCTCAAGTTCACGACGGAATGCTTGCTCGTCTGCCACCTCGGCGCTCTGCACAAAGCGAGCCATAAAGTTCTGGCTGCGAGCGACGGCATCACGCATGTCTGCAAAGGCAACCAACAGCGACCGGCGGCCATCGCTGGGTAACTGCTGTTCGCTTTGGATCATCGCCGAGGTGGCGGAAGCGATCGCGTCGGAAACCGGCTGCACCTCCTGCGTCAGCAGAACGCGAGCCGGTTCGTTTCCGGGTGTGCGAGCAACATCTTCGATCCACCACTGAGCGTCTTTAAGATCACTAAGTGCCTGCCTCAATTCGGTCAACCGTTCCTTGTTCGCTGGATCGGTCCACTCTTCGCTGAGCGTTCGTAGATTAGCAACCTCCGGATCAATCTCGTCGTTCCAAGCGCGGAACCGCTCCGCTTTGAAGCTCGCGTCTCCTAATAACATCCACCCACGTAAACTAGCCAATGATCGCTGAACGCCGGCTAATGCTTGTGTCGAACTTCGCACAGTCGGTCCGCGCACGCTCGCCAGACGCAACGAGTAGCCTCGCAGCCAAAATGTCACGAGCAGCATAATCATGAGCATTCCAAGGCAAAGCGCCGCTACTGCGAGATGGGAACGCAGCAACTTGGACCGCAAACTTCCTTCCCTCGCGGGGATTGCATCGCCTCTGGTCACCCCGGTTTGATGCACGGTATCGCTCATCAATCCCCCGACCCCTGCTCCAGCCAATTCGAATTCTGCTTTACCAAGACTTCAAGACTGACAAGTTGGCCTTCGAGAATTCCCACGCGTTGAAATACGTGCGAGGGAAATTTGCGGCCAACGTCATAGACGTTACGAGGTGGCTTCGCGCCGGGGAGTTTGCTATGCAGATACGCCAGCTCGGCAATTATCAGGGACGCGACATCATAGACATCACTCGGCTCGGCCGATTCGATGTGCGAATCATCAATTTGCAGCTCCAGCATCTCTAAGCCTGACTGTTCGGCGATCGTGCGAATCCGTTCAAAGCAGCCTAGCAATCTGCGATAGACGTCAGCCGGCCGCTTGCCCTCTTGATAGGCCGGCTCGTCGTATCGTGTCTCGGCGTCCGGAAACTGTTCCAGCAAACGCGACGTATGACCAATGGCTCGTGTCACTTGCTGAAATACATCTCCGGGGGCGAAGCGACGTTCCAACATCAAGTTCAATTGGCGGTTCGCCTGCACGATCGATCGGAACACATCGGTCGGTTGCTTGCTGTCGTCGCGTTCACCGGGCGCGCTGGCCGTTTTGAGTCCATACTTGTTCTTCACACGCCGGACACATGTGAGCGCGACGTCGACAACATCTCGCACGTTGGCGGGCTGGATCTCGCCACTCGGTGGTGGTGGCGGTGCAGCTCGTTCGCGAGTGTGTTCAAAGCACAATCGATCTGCCTTTTGGAACATCGTTAATGCCTGGAAGTACACTTCGCGCGGAGCTGCCCCAGTCACGTTCATCTCCGGCTGCTGGGACTCGGGTCGTCCCATCAGGAAACGTAGCTCTTTGAGCTCGGTACGAACTGTAGCCACATGCACGAGAACGTGCGGAGGCGTGATCTCCGCGGGCTTGCTTTCTTCTTGAGCAAAGCAACAGCGGTCTCCAGCAAAGACGACAACGCAGGCCACAACCGCGAGTTGGGGGCACAACGACAGGATCGATTTTGTGAATGCGACTTTCATTTTGTCACTGCCGAACAGCGGCGACCGCAGAGAGGAACTGTCAGTCTATCACATGCGGTTTTCAATTTCGACTCGGTAGCGAACTAGGTGGATCAATTCGTGATAATTCCGTGCATTTCGACAAATGAGCAAAAGAAGGTGTGTTTCCAACTCGGCGGCTCGCAAATTGCAATCTCGCGTATAATGGCGGGCATGAAAATCACCGCAATTGAAACGTATCCGGTCAGTATCGCCTTGAAGCCTGAGTATCGAATGATTACTTCGCTCGGCGTGCATGACGTCTCAAACTATCTCCTCGTACGAGTCTTGACCGACGATGGCATTGAAGGAGCTGGAGAAGCGACAGTCTCCGAGAAATGGAGCGGCGAGACGGTCGTCGGAGCGAAGTGGCTGATTGAGAACGTCCTCGCACCGAAAGTGATCGGATGCGATCCGTTCGACATCGAAGAACTAGACCGCCGCATGGATTCCGTTTGCCGCCACAACTGGTTTGCCAAGTCCGCGATCGAAATGGCTTGTTGGGATATCCACGGGAAAGCTACAAACAAGCCGGTGTATGATCTGTTGGGCGGTGCGTGTCGCAGTCTTGCAATTCGCTGTCGCTTCTCGATGGGAGCCTACGAACCCGATCGCGCAAGAGCGCGAGCCTTCGAGTTAGTCGAACAAGGCTTTGACACCATCAAAGTGAAGACTGGCACTGATCCTACCACCGATCTCGCTCGCGTCCGAGCCGTGCGCGAAGCGATTGGGCCTAACTTGAATCTAATGATCGACGCCAATTGCGGTTGGGATGTCGACACAGCGATCCGATGCATTAACGAGCTGGAAGATTGCAATCTCTGGCTCGTCGAGCAGCCAACGCCTGACGGCGACTACGAAGGACTCGCTCGTGTGCGCCGCGAGACGCGACCGCCGGTGATGGCTGACGACATTTGCTTCGACATGTCCCACGCCCGAGAACTGATTCAACACGAGAGCTGTGACCTAGTCAGCCTTTACCCCGGCAAGAACGGAGGCATTCGCAAAGCGAAAGCGATCGCGGAATTTGCCGCCGCGAATGGTGTTGCCTGCTCGATCGGCTCGAATTTGGAATACGATATCGCGACGGCCGCCATGTGCCACCTGATCGTTGCCACCGCGAACATGAAGATCGAAGAATATCCGGGCGACGTTTTAGGGCCCGCGTATCATATCGAAAGCGTCGTAGAGAACCCAATAAGTATCGAGGGACCCGTCACGACGATCACGGATGCGCCCGGGTTGGGCGTGGACGTGGATTGGGATCGCATCGCAAGACATGGATAGGCCCAGATAAGTGGTGTTCGACATCATCGCGATCCGAGATCAGCTCAATGAAGTCGCTTTTGAGCACGGAAAGCGGGCGGTTTGCATCGGCTCGATTTCAGAGTTGTTTGCCGATCAAGAACGTGACATCATCGAGGCGGAGTTGCGACGTTTTGAAGAGCAACTCCGCGAACGCGATCTCGTGCTGGAACGAGGCGGCAGCAACAGCGACGAACTTTACGTCGCCCAGCAACTTAAGTATCGCGAAGTCGACACAACGTGGATGGCGAAGGGAATGCAGTGGGTTTCTAAGATCACCACCGTCGCGTTGGAGATGGTCGTGCCCATCGTGATCGGCACATGGCTGGATCAGAAACTCGACACACAGTTTCTTGGTCTTCTCGGAATCGTGCTTGGCGTGCCACTTGGGCTCTGGCATCTCATCAAGATGACGAAGCGTGCCGAGGCTCGTTAGCGAGATGGTTGGTGGTCTATTTTCTAACCATCGCGGCACGTAATGCGGCAACCGTCTCCGGCGATGGCTTAAACGAACCAGGTCGGTTGCCCTGGGCAATCATGACGGGCGTCCAGCCATACTCGTTTTTGTGATTCCAAGCTGCGGGATCGGCTCCTTGTGCGGCGAGGAATTCGACGACACGCGGGAAGTTGCGATAGGCGGCTCCATGCATGGCGGTCTCTTTGTTTTGGTCGACGGCGTTAATGTCGAGGCCCAGCTCAAGCAGATAGTCCAATGTCTCCAACACCTCGGATTCAGTGCCAGCTTCTTCGCCAACCGCCCGGACTCCGACACCAGCACACGCCATGATTGCATTGGAACCGTCAACGTTCGTGAGAGTTGGATCAGCGCCGAGATCGATCAAGGTCTTGAGCAATGGCAAATCAGCCGTCTTGGCGGCCAATAGAAACGGAGTCGCATCTTTGCGATTCAGAACGGCGCGTCCACCTCTTCCCGATTTCAGCTGAGCGTTTACATCAGCGCCCGCTGCGACGATGGCTCGAACAAATTGCAGCGAGGTGAGATTGCCGGAACCTCGCGGTGGCGGGTCGCCATTGGAGTTCTCTCCGCGATTTGGTTTTCTCACCCAAGTGATTGCGTGCAACGGCGTGAACCCGTTGCGCTGATCGTTCGGATTGGCACCTTCGTTGATCAGAAATAATGCCAGCTCGAAGTGGCCGCTCTCGACCGCGAGCGTAAGCGCAGAAGTTCCCTTTCGTGGTACTCGGTCGCCCGACGAGTTTGGTGTCATCACGGCGTTCACATCTACGCCAGCAGCCAGCAGTCGTCGGACTACCTTGCCCCGTCCGTCGCGGGCCGCAAACATGATGGCCGTAAAGCCTAACTTCGTTTTCTCGTTTGCCTTCGCGCCCGCTACGATCAGTTCGTCAACCGCTTCGGCATTCCCCGAGCCAGCCGCCCACATCAGTGCCGTTTGGCCACGACGTTCCGTGGCGTTGATCTGAGCTTTTGCCTTGACCAGATGACGAATTACCCGCACGTCGCCTGTGCGAGCGGCGATCATCAGCGGTGTTTCGCCTCCGGGCAGAGTTTTGTTAACGTCTGCGCCGCCGGATAGCAGCTTCGCAACAATTTCGGGACGGCCATGTTGGCACGCGATTGAAATCGGAGTGACCCGATATCGTGTCTCTGCGTTGACGTCGCCACCCGCATCGATCAATCGCCCGATTGATGTCGCGTGATTTCGGTACACGGCCCAGTGCAATGCCGTCATCCCATCTGGATGCGGCGATTGGTTGTCAATGCCTTCATCGAGCAGCTGTTCAACCAATGGCCAGTCTTCTGCCTCGGCGGCGTCGGCGAGTCGTGTGTCTTTTGAATTGGCCCTAGCTTCGTCCGCGATCCCAGGTATCGCAAACAAACATGCAGCAAATGCCATAGTCACCGCGCAGAATGTAACTACTAGATCCTTGCCTGGGTGAAAACGGCGTCGAGAAAATGGGACAGGCGCCGATGCAGCGCGCTCGACTCTCCATCTCAAACCACCGTGGCCGCTGCTTCGGCGCCTGTTCCACTTTCCCGACGCCGCGACACAGCCGATGGTCCGCGAAAAAGGGAACGGGCACCATGACGCGATGAGTTGTGGAGATTTCAAACCTAAACAAAGCACGGAGCCAGTCCCCTTTCTCGCTACAGCGGCAGCGGCTCGAACAGTTCATCCGCCTTGCCATTGCTGTCAGCAAACGACTCTATTGGCACACCGGCTCTGTTGAGCAGCGTTAAATGCAGATTTGCAAGTGGTGTGTGCTTCTCATAATGGAGGTGTTGTCCACCTCGCATGTTGCCGGCAGCTCCGCCAGCGACAACGATCGGCAGGTCGGTGTGGTCATGGGCATCCGGGTCGCCCATGCCGCTGCCGAATAAGTACAGCGAATGGTCCAGCAACGAGCCGTTGCCCTCTGGCGTGGCGGCCATCTTTTCCAGGAACTCGGCGAAGAGCGAAACGTGGAACTGGTTGATTTTTGCGAGTTTCGCAAGTTTGTCCGCGTTGTTACCGTGATGCGAAATCGGATGATGCGGCTCGGGAACACCAATTTCTGGATAGGTGCGTGTGCTGGCTTCGCGGGCAAGCTGAAACGAAACGACTCGCGTGATGTCTCCCTGAAATGCCAGTAGCTGTAAGTCGAACATTAGCCGCGCGTGATCAGCGTAAGCGACGGGCACACCAACCGGGCGATCGAGATCGGGCAACGGATTCTCGTCGACGCTCGCCTCCGCACGTTGAATTCTCCCTTCAACATCGCGAATGCTTTGGAAATAGTCGTCGACCTTACGACGATCGCCCGTTCCGAGCTGCAACTTAAATCGCTTCATCTCTTCCGTCACTGAATCGAGCAGGCTCGCTCGTCGTCGCAATGCGGCTCGACGGTCATCAGGAGTGCCGCCTTCACCAAACAGATTCTCGAAGACGATGCGCGGATGCGCCTCCGCAGGAAGCGGAGTCGTCGGCGAGGACCACGAAAGATTGTTTTGGTACACGCACGCATAGCCGTTGTCGCATTGCCCGACGTTGTTCAACAAATCCATCGCCAGTTCGAGCGACGGAAGTTGTGTCTGTTGGCCAATGTGCCGAGCCGCGATCTGATCGACCGTGGTTCCGAGAAAATAGTCGGAACTCTCAGTACGTTTCGCGGACGCAGCGCTCAGGAACGCCGAGTTGGAAGTTGCGTGAGACCCCGGATAGGCGTTTCTCAGCTCCATCCCCGTGATCACGCTAACTTGATTCTTGACCTTCTCTAGCGGCTGAAGCGTGGAAGAAAGCTCATCGAGGTTGCCACCTGACGGCATCCACTCTTTGGGATTAAACCCCATCGGCATGTAGACGTAACCGAGCCGACGCAATCGACTGGGTTTGGCAGCGGTGTTCGCCAGTGCGGTACTGGCGGGAATCATCGCATCGAGCAACGGCAGCGAAAACGCCACGCCTGTTCCTCGCAGCAACGCCCTGCGAGAGATAGCCTTTTTCATATTGATCATTCGGCGACCTTCATCTGAAATGGTGAGCTCGACGCGATTCCGTTGATGAGCGACGAGAAACTGTATTCTTTATCGGCTGAATCTCGGACGATCCTGCGAATTGCTGGGGCATCATAGGATTCAACACCTCTGCCAAGAGCGAAGATCAATAGCTTCTCGGCCAGCGTACTCACAAACATCTCCGGCCTCTCCATAATACCGGCTTCCAGGTCATCGAGGCCAGATAACTGTTTTCCGTCGGGCAATGCACCAGACGAATCGATCGGCGAACCCTGGTCAAACTGCCGCCAGCGGCCTACGGCATCGAAGTTCTCCAACGCAAATCCGATCGGATCCATCAAGTCATGGCAGCTGGCACAAGCTGGATTCTCTCGATGTTCAGCGAGCCGTTCGCGAACCGTCACATTCGACGAAGTAGTCCTTTCTCTCAGTGCGGGCACATTCGGCGGAGGGGGCGGCGGCGGAGCACCAAGAATGTTTTCGAGAATCCAGTTGCCGCGAATCGTGGGCGAAGTTCGTGTAGCGTAGGAAGTAATCGCTAGAATACTGCCCTGTCGCAGTATGCCTCCGCGACGAATATCGAGGCCCAATGTATTCACCGATCGAAAATGACTGCCGTACACACCGGGAATGCCATAGTGCTTGGCTAGACGCTCGTTGACGAAGGTAATGTTGCTTCGGATCAATTCCAAAACGCTGCGGTCTTCGCACAGAACGTGTTCGAACAGCAGTTCGGTCTCGCGGCGAAGTGCCTTGCGAAGATTGTCATCAAAGTCGGGGAACAGTCGCCTGTCAGGACGAAACGAATCCAGGTTTCTAAGATACAACCATTGAGCCGCGAAGTTGCTGACCAAGGACTGCGATCGCGGATCTCGCAGCATGCGGTCAACCTGAACTTGCAACACTTCTGGCACATGCAGTTGGTCAGCTTCCGCCAACGCCAGTAACTCGTCGTCCGGGACACTGCTCCAAAGGAAGAAGGACAAACGCGAAGCAAGTTCCGTATCGGAGATTCGGTAGACAGTCCCGGGAGGTACGTCGGGCGGTGTGCTTTCGGCACGAAACAGGAAGTGCGGGTTGACGAGAACCGCAGTGAGTCCCGACTCGATCCCTGCCTCGAACCCATCCGATCGCAGTCGCTGTCCAAAGAACTGCATCGGCACCGTGAGGTCGCTGTCCGTAACCGGCCGACGATAAGCGAATCGAATCAAGCGTCGAAAGATCTTCTCGGCTGCGACTGACGGTTCGTTCTGATCGGACGGGCGGGTTGTAAAGATCTGGCGGCGGCTTGGTGTGTCACCGGGGCCTTCAGGATCAAACGGGCCGACAATCGACACTTCGAACAGCGCCGGATTGCGTCGCGGATGACGATGTCGGTTGAAGCTCGCTTCAAATGGCTGTCGCTTAATCTCAGACAGCGATGAAGAAGTTTGCGGGAAAGTGACACCCACACGGTGCGGGCCCGCAGTGACGCGAAACCGCTTCTTCAAATTGGCATCGACCAGCGTATCGTCCTTCTGATAACCTTCGCCGCTCTTCGGAGCCTTGACCGTAAAGCGATGAACCAAACTGCGATCGACCAGCACGTCGATGTCATGCTTGCCCTTCAATCCTTCCACATTTTCGTCGCGGTCGCGCATCAATCGAAATTGAATTTCGTATTCGCCAGTCACTGGGAATTGATGTTTGATAAGCGTGCCGCCACGAGTCCCAAGCGGCAGGCCCTCGACGTGTGACTCTTGCGTAAGATCCGCCGGAAGCCGCACCGTCACGCCGCCCGGACTCCGCTGTTGGCGACCAACGGCTAGTCGGCTGATCTGCTCAGCAGCCGTGATGTATCGATTTAGCAACACGGGCGATAGTTCGCTTACCGTAACGTTATCAAAGCCATGACTCAATTCATCTGCCGGCAGTAGATCCTCGACGTCGATGTCGACGGCAAGCAGATCACGGATCGCGTTGCGATACTCGGTTCGATTCAAGCGACGAATCGGATCGGTACGTCCCGGCTTCGGGAACTGTTCTGCATTCTTATCGAGTGCTGACTCCATCGTCGCGAGGATTCGCTCATATTCAGCTTCCATTGGCCGAGCAACATCCGCGGGCGGCATCTGGCGTGCTCGAAGTCGCTTTACGATCTTCTCCCAGCTGGCGGTATCCCAGGGTTTGCCGACGAGCGCAACGCTCGTATCGAACGCTTCGAGGTTCAGTCCCGCCTTCGCGTCGCTGGAACTGTGGCAATCAAGGCAGTACTTCTCGAATGCAGACGTTACTGCGTCTAAGTGAACAGTAGTTGCTCCTTTCTCAGCAGCGATGACGTCGCCTCTCAGGCCACATATCAAGACAACCAGCGGGACAAAGGCGTGAGTCAGTTTCATCTTGCAGTTCATTTCGTCATGCTTCCTTCAATCGACGACACCCGACTTGTGTCGCCATCTTCGGCGCTTAAACCGTCTTGCTTCACCACACACGGGGCCGATACCTCTCGTCCCTATAGGACGCGGCTCTCAAAAGACTATGCAAGGATCTCATGTACGACATCACCATAGACATCCGTCAATCGAAAATCGCGACCGGCATGACGGTAGGTTAGGCGTTCGTGATCCAGTCCGAGGGCATGGAGCAACGTTGCGTGGAGGTCATGCATGTGGACCGGGTTTTCGACCGGAGCGTATCCGTAATCGTCAGTCGAGCCGTAGGTCAACCCGCCTCGGACACCACCACCGGCCATCCACATCGTAAAGCCCTTCGGATGATGATTGCGACCGTTGCCATTTTCAACCATCGGAGTTCGACCGAACTCTGCGCCCCAAAGAACCAGCGTATCTTCGAGCAACCCGCGCCGCGCAAGATCCTCGAGCAAGCCGGCGATTGGCCGGTCGACTTTTGCCGACTCGGTCACGCTTCCCTCTTGCACCTTCTGATGGAAATCCCAAGTGTAATTCGTCGAAACCTGAATGTAACGCACACCTTGTTCGGCAAACTTCCGCGCCAGCAAACACTGGCGTCCAAAATTATCGGTTGGTTCGCTACCAACGCCATACAGATCGAGCGTTTCTTTCGGCTCGTCGTTCAGACTCATAATCTGAGGCATCGTTGACTGCATGCGAAACGCCAATTCGTAGTTTGCGATCAGCCCTTCGATTCGCTGATCGACTTCGGCTTCTCGCAAGTGTCGCCGATTGAAAGATTGGATCAGTTCGAGTTGATCTCGCTGCAAGCTGGGTTTCCACCGTTCGTTGACGAGGTTCGACACCGTAGCCTCTGCGATCGGAGTCTCCGCAGATCCGATTGCCGTTCCCTGATGAGCCGCGGGCAGAAATGCGTTCCCATAATTTTGAACACCACCGTGCCCGCGGGGCGGCGAAATCGTAATGAACGCTGGCAAGTTCTCGTTCTCGCATCCCAATCCGTAGCTGACCCACGCTCCTACGCTAGGTCGTACGAGGTTCGCCTCCCCCGTGTGCAGCCGCAGCAACGCTTCGCCATGAGCTTGCCCTTCGGTGTGCATCGACCGAACGACGCACATTCGGTCGGCTTGGCGGGAAAGATGCGGGAGCAATTCGCTCATCCATATCCCGCTGTCACCATGTTGTGCAAAGCGGAATGGCGACCCTAAGAGTTCGCCAAGTTGATCTTGATCGCTACCGACCGCCTTTCCTGACAGCTGCTTGCCCGATTCGGCGTTGAGCCGTGGTTTAGGGTCGAACATATCGACGTGACTCGGCCCGCCCCACATGAACAGGAAGATGACTCGCTTTGCACGTGGCGCAAAGTGATAAGGCGTTGGTTGCGGACGACCGGCAGAGGCTCGTTGTCCGGCCAATGCCGCTAGCGCTACTTGTCCAATGCCACAAGCACTCGTCCGTAGCATATCGCGGCGACTCGTCGTCTGAACGAACTGGTTGCACCTCATCAACTACTCCAGTATCTGAAAGCGGCTCGAAGCGAACAGCGCGTGGCAAGCCATCGACCACGCTTGAACTTTCGCATCTTTCTCGCCTTCCGAAGTCAAGCGCTTCTCCGTCTCAATGATAAACGACAGAAGTTCAATTCGCTCGTCGGTACTCGGTTGCGCGTTTAGTACGCGCTCAAACATTTCATCAACTAGTGCTTCTTGATCGTGCGGAGCTTCGCGCGCTAAAACGCCTCGTGCGGTAGCCTCGGCGGCGGCCATGACCGAATCATCGTTCAGAATAAACAGGCCCTGCGTGGCGACCATTGTTTGCGATCGCATGCCGTTTGTCGTGTGTGGGTCGGCAAAATCGAAGACGTCGAACAGCTCCGGTAAGTCGTTTCGGATGACGGGAAGGTAAACGCTCCGACAGGGAAAGTCGGTACGCCGCCGATTCTTGTTGTCGCCGACGGCGGTTGCCTGGTCTCCCAAATACCAAACCGATGAATCCATCGGAGTGAGGTCCAGCTCGCCTGCGGCCAGTAGCATCGAATCGCGTAACGCCTCCGGCTCGAGGCGCCGTCGGTGGGCTCGCCACAGCAAGCGATTCTCTGGATCGATCGAATGGCCGACGTCATCGTGACGGCTGCTCATACCAAACGTGCGGCTCAGCACGATATCTCGCACCAAGTCCTTCATCGACCAATTGGAATTGATTAACCTAGCGGCCAGGTAATCAATCAGTTCAGGATGGCTGGGAGCTTCACCCGTACGTCCAAAGTTATCGACCGTTCTGACGATGCCACGACCCATCAGATGATGCCAGATGCGGTTGGCAAGGACACGCGCCGCGACATGTCCGGCACCGCTCTTGGTATCAGTCAGCCAGCGACCAAGCTCGACTCGTCCGCTCTGACCCGCCGGGATCTCCGTCGCTGCATCGCTTACCACCTGAAGAAACCCGCGCGGAACTTTGTCACCCAATTGATCGAACTGTCCGGCGAGACGAATGGCTTCATCGGCTGGTGCGTCGCCGTCGCACGGGGTCATGGCCCGAGGTGGAATACTAAGCGGTTTGGCGGCAGCTTCCCGCGCGGCCACTAGCGCCTCTTGTGCTTTGATGCGATCCTCCATCGTGTGACTTGTATCAGCCGCGCCCTCGGCAACTTCATCCGCGTGTTGCTTGGCGAATGTTTCCAGAGCTTTGGCGTCACCCTTCTTCAGTAACTCTAGCGCGGATTTCGCATTCTTCAGAGCTTCTTGCAACTTCGGTCGCTCGCGCCAGTACGTCTCGTAGGCTCCGTCAATCTGTTCACCATCGGAACCAAGACCGACAAGTCGCTCCATGAGCCGCTGCTGTCCGAGCATGTAACGCTGCTCCATGACTTCGGTCGAAGTCATGATTCCGGCCAACGCGTAGTAGTCGGCTGTCGGAACGGGATCAAACTTGTGATCGTGGCAGCGGGCGCATCCTAGGGTTTGACCGAGAATCGTCTTGCCGATCGTATCAATCTGTTCGTCGGCGACATCCATACGTCGTTCTTTGGCATCGTTGCCGAGCAATACCTTCGGACCAACCACTAGAAAACCGGCAGCAATCCGCTGCCGATCTCGCTGTTCGATCGAATCATGCGGCAGCAGATCACCGGCGATCTGCTCGAGCACGAAGCGATCGAAATGCACATCGGCGTTGATCGCATCAATGACCCAGTTGCGATAACGCCACGCTTCGCGAAATAGAAAATTCTCGTCCAGTCCGTTGGAATCAGCGTAGCGAGCCAAGTCGAGCCAATGTCGCCCCCAACGCTCGCCGAACTGTGGCGAGTTCAACAAGTCATCGACTAAACGCTCGAACGCATCTGGACGGTCATCGGCGAGGAACTCCGCGACTTGTTCGGGTGTTGGCGGCAAGCCGATCAGTTGAATGTAAACTCGACGAACGAGTGTCCGACGTTCAGCATCAGGCGCTGGTCGCAGCTGAGATGCTTCAAGTTGTTCCAGGATGTAGGAATCGATCGCCGACTTTGGCCAATCGTGCGCCGCAACGAGTGGTGACTGCTGCTCTTTCAGCGGACGAAACGCCCAGTGCTCACGACCTGCGATCGGATCGGAAGGATCATCACGCGGCAAGTTCTCAGTCGTTGCATCATCACGCGGATCGGGCGCGCCCATTTGGACCCACCGTTCCAACCGAGTGATCTCATCCTCCGACAATGGTTTGTCCGGCGGCATTTTCAAATCCGAGTCGGTGTATCGCACGGCCCGGATCAGCAAACTCGCATTCGCATTACTGGGAACGATCGCGGTGCCGTTGTCGCCTCCGACCGACCATCCTTCGCGACTGTCCAGCAAGAGACCGCCTTCGCGTTTCTTTGCGCGTGACGAGTGGCAGGAATAGCATCGCTTCGCCAACAATGGGCGGACATGCTTTTCGAAATACGCGACGCCTTCAGCCGTCGCTCGATCCTCTGCATGAGAAGAAGACACTGCCGCAATGACGAGCGCAACCGATAACACCAAGGACTGTGGGCGACGCGATGTCATTGCCTGGATCGTATCCACACTGGTTGAAGGTGACTGTCGCGAGTCGCACCGCGACAGACCCAACATTCTAGCGTGGCAATCGCACACGAAGCAAACTCAAGCCGAGAAGTCCATGGCCGGCCGAGAGCAGCAACACCGTCAGCTTCATGGAGCGCGGTTGTCGCCGACTCGATGGATGGCGGGATAAGCCTGGCTCGCCGAGCTTTAAGAGCTTCGCCGTTTCGCGTCGGCGACGAATTCCTCGGTTAGTTCCGCCATGAGGTCGTCGATTGCCGTAAGTTCGCTCTCTGCTCGAACAATCTCAACACTCGTTTGTTGGTGCGTACTCGTTGGCGCAACCAAAGGTGTGGCGTAAGTCAAAGCAACGTCCGTGTTCAATGTTTGATCAAGCATCGGCGGCGGCCCCTTAAGTGCGTCTGGTGCAAAGTAGCTGGCGAACTTGTGCCACAATAGCGACTTATATGAAGCATAGCTTTTTGCCCATCATCGGAGAGAAGCTGCGGCGATGTCAACGAGATTGCTTGCTGCTCTGCCTGGTGCGTCAGGCAGCATCCTGCGGTGTATTTACATTGTGAGGACAGATGCGATCGCTGCTGGACGCGGGCATTGCGACGAAACCGACCGGAAGAACTAATGGCCGTTGTGGTCGACCTTGTCGGTCGTATCAATCGCAGCGACCATCTGGCGTTGCTTCGACGTCAAACAGCCTTTGCGGTGTACCTATTCTTCCGGTTATTCGCCTTGCTTCGGTGGCAATCACGATGCCAGTCCGACTACGACGATGATAACGACAATCGGGACTCGTCTCTCATCGTCAGAAGGAACACCCATGTTGCAAGGCCAACCGTTTTGGCCCATTCGCTGGATTGTTGCCGGGCTATTCGTGCTCGGGGCAGCCCAGTTCGCGCACGCGCAGCAATGGATCGATCCAGCAACAAATCCGATCGCACCGTACAGCGCAGCCGGAGTTGCGCCATTGCCCGGATACGATTCGTATCTTCATGCCGAGTACTTCGTCGGCGATGGGTTGGGCTACAGCGATCCGTATACGACCGTCGGTGCTTTCGTGCCCATTGGAACAGCGAACTTCAACTCACTTCGATTCGTCGATGCTCAAGTTTTCGCGACGAACGAGAACTATTGGGGAACAAATATCGGGATCGGTCAACGCTGGTTCGATCCCAGTTCGGATCGCACTTGGGGCGCGAGCCTGTGGTACGACCTGGACGACGATGCGGCTCGCACGGTCCAACAGCTCGGCGTGGGCTTGGAATCACTGGGAACGTATTGGGATCTACGTGCCAGCGTCAACGTTCCACTGACGAACGATCCCAAGCAACAGGCGGTTATCGGAGACGCGACTTTTAGTGGAACCAGCATCATTATCGATCGAACGCTGTTCAGGCAGACGCCCCTCTCCAAGGCGGAAGTCGAATTTGGTGGAAAACTCTATAGCGACCGTTTGCGAGGCTACGTCGGTTGTTACTACCTCGACGGCGAAAACGGAGCGGACGCAACTGGCGCAATGGCGCGCGTCGAAGGCTTTACGATCCCAGAAGTTGGTTTTCAGCTAACCCTTCGCAGCGACTCGATCTTCAAGACGAGCGTCTTGTTTGGAATGTCATTCACGTTACCCGGCGGTTCACCCGCACGCGGTTCGCAGAGCTACTACACCAGTGAACGGCTGGCCCAGCGAGTGCGTCGAAGTTACCGAGTGAGCCGTCATCACGAAGTCATCGACGCCCCGTATATTGCGACCGATACAACGAGCGGAACACCAATCACAGTCGCTCATTTGTCGAACGCGATTATCGCCGGAGATGGTTCTGTTTCGACTCCATTCAACACACTGGCCGGCGCTGCCGCGAGCGGTCGCGACATCATCTTTGGTCATGGCGGCAGCACGTTGACGGGGCAGAGCATTACGCTGCAAGATAATCAGCGGATGTTGGGGGAAGGGTTATCGCACACGATCAACGACTCAATCGCGGGACCAATTGCCTTGCCAACGGCGACGACAAGTACCGTGACACCAATCATCACCGGCGCGCCAACCGATGCGATTACATTGGCCAACAACAACGAAGTCACCGGCTGGTCCATTCAGAGCACGACCGGAAACGGGATCGCGGCCATCGGCATTACCGATTTCTCGATCGGTCAAAACACGATCAACCTGTCCACCGGCAACGCCTTCCGCTTGGAGAATGTGTCTGGCAACGGCACGTTGTCTCAAAATACGATAACAAACAACGGCTCCACCTTGCCAAGCCTTGCCAGCGGCGGATTTGTTTCAACAAACGGGACAGGAACTCTCAACGTCTTGGTTGACCAGAATATATTTACTGGCAATGGCCAGATTCCCATTACGACGCTGACCGTCGGCACGTTCAACGCCGGGCATGGTTTGGAGCTGATTTCTCAAGGCACGGCAACTATGAATCTTCAGGTGTCGAATAACAGCTGGAGCGACAACGCTGCGCCGCCGATCGGCGCGGCTCTGTCGAATAACACGGGCGGGCTCGTCACGATCAACTCAGGCGACGCGTTGCGGATCACGGCCAACGACAGTTCCCTGATCACAGGCTTGATTGACACGAATTCAATCGGTGGAAACGGCTGCTACGTGGGCGGCATCACGAACACGTCGGGACAAGTCGTCGCAACGGGTGGAAACGCGATCGCGATCACGGCGAATTCGGCGGCCGCGACGAGCTTGACCATCTCGAATAACACGATCGGTGACAATGGGTTCTTTGGTAGCGTGACGAATGCGGGAACGAGTCTTAACGCGATCGGCGGGTCAGGCATTTCGCTCGTTTCCGCGCCGGGAAGTACCGCATTGATCGGTGCTTCGCTGACGGGCAACACGATTCTAAATAACGGCCAAGTCCTGAACAGCACGAACGCAAACGTCGTAGCCGGTCACGGAATCGATATCCGCTCCGGCAGTTCGTCGCTCGATTTGATCAACATCACCAATAACTCGATCGGCCCGAACGGCTTCATTACGACATCGGTGGGCGGAACAACGACGGTCGGATTCGATATCTCTGCTCAGACCTCACTCGCCAGTTCTGCGGTGTTCGCCGTGATCGGCAACAATCTTGTTGAACGCACACAATTAGATAACACGGCGGGAGGCACGTTCCAGGTTCAAGACCTACCGTTGCTGAACATCAACAACACCGGCACGTTCAGTTTACTGCCAACGGTGGGCAGCTTTACGAATGTGCCGGGGCCCTAACGACGACCAGTCGCTAATCCACCAGAGTTAGCTTCGTGGGGCCCGTTCCAGCGACCGTCACCGTCACATTTCGTGTTACGTTATCGTACGAGCATCGACCTGGCACGTATTCGCGTCGCGTAACGCGTGTCGTTGTCTTCGTTTCCGGTTTTGCATTTGTCAGCGCGACCGCTTGCGCAGCGACATCGAATGTCTGTGATTGCTTGAGGAATTGGCCGAAGAAAAGTGGTGGCTGGCCGGCCGTGACGACTTGTACCGAGTTTGGCTTGTCGTTGGTTTGCACGAAAGCACCGTTCTCCCACTTGCCGATAAAGACGGTCGGGTCACCCTCGTCGGCGTTTCGGGTAAAGAAGTCTGACGCTGTTTGAGTCGCGGAATCCACTTGCAAGCGCCCTTTGTCATCATATAACGCTGCCGCACCGGCGAGCGAGGCGGCATCGGCGGCGGCCTGATGTTCTGTGCGTTTCAGAGAAACCACCCCCACATCGACGCCAAACGCAACAAACGCGAGCATCACGATCAGGACTAACGAAGCGAAAACCGCGATGGCTCCTCGGCGGCGTTTTGCGAAGAGCGACCGGCGGTAACTAGAATTCGATTTCGGCATAGGGCACCTCCGTTGATCAATTTGCGGCATCTCGACCCCCTGTCTCGCGATTGACGAAGATAAGTGAATGCATCGGGCAGGAAGTATTGCCAACGACGCGGCGGAATCGCGCGTACAAGGTGGCACCTGAAACGTAGGTCAGAAAAGGCGATGCCGTTGGGTTAGAAGCTGTCTCGACCCCGAACTTCCCGAAATAGACTGTCGACTGGGTCGGCTTTTACGGCTCTGCGGCCTAATCAAGCTCAATTCGATGGGCGAGTGGCGCGGAACGAGTAGAGGTCCGCATCCTGTAAGTAGAATTCCAATCGGATGACTTCGCCGGATAGATCCGAAAGTGAGCGATCATTCCACGTGACGCGATGAGCCGTCTTGTCGCTGTAAAATGGTTCGCAATCATCGTGATCAAAGCCGGCGATCGGTTTGCGATGCTCGTCAGAAACTCGAACATGAAGGAGCCCGTTCGTTGCGTCTGCATTCACGATGAGATCGCCGCCGGGCCAACGCAATTGTCGCGTACAGACAACGCCACCACTACGAGGACCACGCATTGAGATGAATCCTTCTTTGCGGATCTTGGCGAGCCCAAAGGCTCCGCTCCGCTCTGGCGTCCCGTGCGGCCCATCCCAACCGGTGTAGTAAATCCACCACTCCTCTCCGACTTCGACCCACGAAGGGCTCGCGAAGATCATCTCGTCATCCCACGTGCCGTCGGCGCCATATTCGATCATCTTCGGTCGACCGGGCATACGGTCGAAGTAAACTCCGTCGCGGCTGGTGACCAATTCGGTATGAATGAAATCATTCATGCGAAACGGTTCGAGAAAGCCCCAGTACACACCGGCGTAGTAGCGAGTCGGCATGCCGTAAAAGAAATTGAATCGCGTCGCGTTGTCGATCTCGTCTGGCGTCAAAATCGTTTGCGGCTCGGCGTGTTCTAACCAATCGGTCCAAAGTGCATCACTGGCTAGCCGAGCAATCCGCCGCGAGGCACCGGTGTCGATCATCCGGTCACCGAACGCCCGATAGATGTGCTTCGCGCGGCAGTACATGACGTACTGCTTCGTTCGCGCATCGTAGGAAATCGTGTTGGGGCAGTCGCTGTGAAGATGCGCGATTCGCGTGTCGCTGTTCGCGTCCCAATGAACGCCATCGTTCGAGCCGATGATTCGAATGCCACTCAGATCGCCTGAACCGGCCCCTTTCGCGCGGTACAACATTAAGTACTTAAAGCCTCGGCGGTCGGCTTCGGGCACTTCCAAGATACACGGCGAGCACGCTTCAATCTTTGGTCGGTTACTCTGTGCCACGACTACGTTGTTCGGTGAACGATCGACGTGATCGAATAACTTCAGATCGGGTCGAGTCCAGTTAACTCCGTCCGGCGATTCCGCATAAGCGATATCGGTGCGAAACTTTCGTCCCTTTTCGCTCGCCTCGCGAATTTGCGTATTCGCCTGATACCACATGCGAAACAGCCCATCTTCGGCATCACGAACGACCCACAAATAACTAGGATGGTCGGCGTCCATGATCGGATTCGCCGAATGCTTTGTCGCCACATGTGAAACGCGTTGAACCGCTTCACGTTTGTATTTGATGGCCCAGTGGTTATCGACGACGTAGTTGTCGAACACGAATTGAGGCTCGTAATCGATGTCAATCGGCTCGACTGGTGGCGCCGCACTGACGATCGCAGAGGCATGAACGATGATCGCCGCGAAAAGGCATTGCAGGTGGCGGCGCAGCATAATTCGATCGACCTAATGTGGTTCAACGTTTGCGGCGTTTGCGTTCCAAGCGGATGCGACAACCAATGGCGACGGTTTCGGTGACCGTCGGTTGCTTGCCCTCAAGCAGAGCCGTCAACGCCGTGGCAACATATTGTTTCGTTACCTTGTCGGCAGCGGGGCTATCGTCCAAGGATCCCATGTACGCGATCTTCCGCTCACCATCGAGGACAAAGAATTCGGGCGTATAAGTCGCGCCGTAGTCACGGGCAATCTGTTGAGTTTCGTCGAACAGGTACGGAAAATTGAAGCCTTGTGATTTAGCTCGCGCCTTCATCTCGTCAAAGCTATCCTCCGGCACTTTGTTCACATTGACGGCAACAACAGCAACCTCTTTCGTTGAGAACTGCTTCGTGAGCGCGATCATTCGTTGTTCGTAATCCACGGCATACGGACAACTGTTGCACGTAAAAACGAGCACGACCGCCTTGCTCTGCTTCAGATCAGCCAACGAATGTGGCTTTCCGTCGATCCCAGGCAACTCTTTCCACGAGGGAGCCGGATCGCCGATACTTAACACGGGATTGTACTCGCCCGCGATCGAAACACTGACAAGGGTTAACGTAAATAGCCCAATTGAGATCAGACGGCTTACCACTGGTTCGCTCCGTTTCGTGTTGATCGGTCACGTTGGTATCAGATCGACGCCACCAATTCGCTCAGCCGCTCGAACCCAACTTTCAATACTTCGCGTGGATCTTGGGCCCACAGGTCTGGGTTAAACAGCTCCAAGCTCACGGCACCAATGTACCCCTTCTCTTTCAGCACGGTCAGTTCTGCTTTCAGATCGATCACGCCATCGCCAATCATCACGCGATCGGGGTCCAACTGCTTGAGCGGTGGGATATCAGGATGAGCGTCGTCGATGTGGTAGTGGCTGATCCGCTCGACGGGAACAGCTCGCAAATCGTCGAGCGTCGAGTTGGTATTCCAGCTGTGGAAGGCGTCAGCAATCAAAGTCGCGTCGGGATCGTCGACGTCTTGCACGACTTGCCATGCTTGCGGCAAGGACGCGACCGACTCGAAGAAGCTGATGTACTCGAAGGTCGGTTTCGCGCCGATCTCTCTGCCAATCTCCAGGACTTCTTTGTAGCGCCGAGTTATCTGGCCGATATCGCACGGAAACCGCGCCGGTGAACAAACAAGCCACGGCGATCCCATTCGCGCAGCCAACTCAAGACGTCTCTTCACTTCCTCCATTTCGTGCGGGCGTTCAAAGTCGCTCGCCTCGGCCCAACCGCGAGCGGCAATCATGCAGGGCACGCTCAGCCCATGATCGGCCAGCGACTTTTCAATGTCGCTGACATCACCGCCCTGACCGATGTATTCATAGATCTCGGTGACCCACAGCTCGATCGCCGGAAAGCCGGCTTCGGCGGTCAGCCGGATCTTGTCCATGATCGGCGTTGGTTGGATGGTGCTAGTGTTCAAGCAAAGTGTGAAAGACATCTCAGGTTCCTCTTGGAGATGTTGGTTGTATGGCAACGTCAGCTATGATGCAGCATAACCTATCAACTTCCGCAGAAGGAACAACTCGATGACCGAAGCGAAGGCAAATCCACTCAGCGACTTCCCGGTCGTGGTCACCCTGCCACTCCAGTGGGGCGATCAAGACGCGTTCGGGCATGTTAATAATACAGTTCCGATCCGCTGGTTCGAGTCGGCTCGTGTCGCGTACCTTGAGCAGAGCGAGCTGAGCAAGATGATGCAATCCGGTGGACTCGGGCCGATTCTCGCCTCGGTAACTTGCAACTATCGGCGGCAGCTACATTATCCTGACCGCGTATCGATCGGAGCGAGGATCGCCAAGATCGGACGCAGCAGCATGATTATGGAGCATGTCGTCTACAGTGAAGAGCTGGACGCAGTCGCCGCCGACGGGACTTCAACCGTCGTCGTGTTCGACTACGAAACCAATCGACCAACGCGCATTTCGGATGAGATTCGCAAGGCCTTTGAATCGCTCGAAGGCAGAGTGATCGGTGGGGCGTCGGCGTGATGGGCCGCGAGCGATGATGTGGTCGAGTGGCCTTCGCCGAATGAGAAAGGCCGCGAGCAATGCTCGCGGCCTTTGTTCGATTCGATCTATCTCACGCTTCGTCAATTGGCAGCTTCGACGAGCGTGGCTGGGAAGCCGATTCCGGCCAATGTCTCGACAGCCTTTTCGGAACTGAACTCTTCAGGATTTGTTTTGCAGTTAGCGATCCTGTTTTCAAAATCGATCGTGACGTTCGCTACACCCGGCAGCGATGAAAGTGAGTCTTTCACTTTCTTGGTTCACGAGAAAGCTCAGTGCATGTCGGGGACGTTCAATGAGACAAGCGTCTCGCCTGCGGCAGCCTCGGTGTCGCCAGTCGATTCGGACGGCGCGTCCGGAATCGAAATGTCCACATCCGGCGAAGCATCGCTCACCGGACCAGGAACTGGCGCGGGCGCTTGGGAACATCCAAGAGCCGCTATCACCGACAGGCTGGCCAGAAATCGAAGTTTCATAGCTACCTATCCTTTCAAAGTTCAATAATAGAACACAACTACAAAGATTATCGGCACAGAATCGCGATGCGGCAAGCGCTAATACGGCTTCTCCGACCGAGAATCCAGCTTCCAGGTTGTAGCTTGAACCAATTCTCCTGTCACGGTCAGTACGCTGGCATACAGTGCTGGCTCGCCCGGGCGGCTGGACGCCTATCGAACTGTTTTCCCGTGTCACTCCAAGGGGTGGCCACCCACGATTTTCGGCGTTCTGGCTGAGTGCGCCTGCGACCAGAGGTTGGACATCCCCAGCCTCAACGGCACTCGGTGTTGTCGTCCTCAGTCACGAACGAAATCCGCTTGCGGGAAATCGCAAGGTCCGCCAAGCTTTCTGAGCCGCTCCTTCTGTCTAAGCCATTCTGATTGGGGCAGCCGACGCAGGTCTGCGTCCTTCGCAAAGTAATAGCCGGTTCGCACGCCCACGGACAAACCCAATCGTTTCGGGTCTTCTTGCGCAGGCTTGGGAGCCTCCCAGATACGAGCAGTGCATTTTGCGTCCTTGCGGTGATAACTGGCCGTTACTATTGAATTGCCGTCAGAACTGAATGCCACCATGCAATCAATATCTCCGCCGTGAGCGCGTGGCAATCCAAGCGGTTGGCCTGTGAGCACGTTCCAAATCCTCCAATCGAACATGTTAGCAGTGACGATCGTGCTGCTGTCATGTTTGAAGGCAACGGTACGAACTCCTTTCATCGTTTGGCCACATTGCTGTGAAGTGGCGGAATCCCACAACTTGGCATTTTCGGCGGAATCCACCGTGGCGATCGTCTCACCGTCCGGACTAAAAATGATCGACTCAATGCTGAACTCATGTTCGAGCGTTATGCCATACGCCTCGCCAGTTGCCGCACGCCATAATCGAATTTTGCCATCTTTACCCCCGGTCGCGATGATCCCGTCCGGGCCAAATGCTACCGAAGTGATGAATGCGCCGTGGTTCTTCTGAAATCGCTGCGTGGCATTTCGAATTTCCCACAGCTGGAATTCAGCTCCGTAAGATCGCATGATCAACGCACTTCCGTCAGGGCTGAAGGCAACGTCCGCAATACTTCCCGTCTGTCGAACTGGCTCGCCGATTGGTTCACCGGATTCCGAACACCAGAATCTGAGTTCGCGATGCGGCGTGTTGGATTCATCGAGCAGATCACTACCCGTGACCACCGTTCCATCCGGGCAGAAAGATATCAACCTTAACGAACCCAACGTATGTTTGAGAGGTGGACGTACAAGACGGCCATTGGCGGTGATCCACAACTGTGCCCCGTTGCCCCAATGCGATGTGATCGCTCGCGTACCATCTGGGCTGAACGCGAAGTTTCTAACGACCGAACCGTCTTCCGGGTTAACCGCCGTAGCCCACAATCGCGATAGCACTTCGACATTCTTAGAATCGACCTTCAGCTTCTCCGGATCGTCAAAGATCACGGAGTGGACGTCCTGGTCAGCCTTTGCATCCCCACGTAGAGTACCAGTATTTGTATTCCACATTCGCGCTGGAATATCTGCAGGCGAAGGCGGCAAACGCATGGACAATGCTCGACTAGGAGCTTGTTCTGGGCGGCGACGTCCAGTCAGAAGTAGTTGACTTAGGGGGCTGAACGCTACACTACTAACGTTGATATGCTTGAGTGTTTCTAATAGGGATCCGCCTCTTTCAACATCCCACATACGCGCAGTGCCACCATCTTCCCGCCGGCCGCTTACCGTGACAACCGTCTCTTCATCCGGGCTGAACGTTCCAGCGAACACTGTCTCAGGTTCGAGCAGTTCGCCGCACTTCTCACCGGTTTCCGCTCTGTAGAGTTCCGGCTGTTTATCGTCACTATAGGCGACAAGTAACTTCTTGCCGATTGGACCAAACAGAACGAATTCGGCATATTCAAATTCCGCCAGTTTTGCTTTTTCAGTGACATCCCACAGATGCAGTAATTCTCCGCGATTGCCCAGTACCACTTGCTCGCCGTTAGGACTGATCGCGACAAAAAGCTCGTGCTGAAATTCGTCCTCCACTGATGTTGGCAATTCTGCAATCAGCTTCGCTGCCTTAACGTCCCAAACCTGTGGTGTACCCATGTCGTCTACAGTCAGTACAGTCTTGCCGTTCGAACTCATCGTGGCCCGATGCGATTTGAAATACCAATTTCCGCGGTTGACGAGATGTACTTCCTTAATCATTTCTCCTGTCGCCGATTCCCAAGTGTGCAACCGGCCGTCCCAGGTAAGTGTCGTAATCTGACCATCAGCAGTGAAAGAAGCGGCGATGGCCTCCTGGAACTTCTCGGCCACGTTCAACTGTTTTACTGTCGCGTTGGCTTCAACGTCCCACAAATGGGCACCGTCCCCCATCTGCGCGAACAGCCACTGACCGTTTTGGCTAATCGTCAGTGACTTGAATGTATCCTGCATAAGTTCGTTGTCTCTTAGCGGGTCCGCTATTCTTGCTCCAGTCGCCGCGTCCCACCGCTGGATCTCACATCGCGTCTCCTCTCCATGCTTGCTTCGACCCGCCGTGTAGATCGTTCGACCATCCTGACTGAACACAACAAGATCGATCTCAGCATCATGCATAAGCGATTGGTAAAGCACTTTTGACCAGGATCCGATCAGGTCACGTGCAATTGACGGCCAAGGTTCATGGTCAGAAGAATTCGCGTTTGCGTACGCGGCGTAGAACCACGCAACAGCCTGCGCATAGTTGCCTGCGTTCACTTCATCTCCGCCTTTGTCAATGTAGCTTTCGGCCAGGAGTCGTTCAGCTTCTATCCGTCGTGCCTTGGCGACTCCTCGCGCTACTTCGGCTCGCCAAAACATCGCAGACGCAACGAGGACGGAGACGAACAGCACAGCCGCGACTGCCGTTACCGTCCGTGAACGCACAACGTCTCGTCGTGTCGCTTTGAAGCTTCGGATCAGTTCGCCCATCACATGGTTCGTGGGCTCGCCATCAGTTTCGTCTGTGCGCTCGTCAACTCGAAGATGGTCTCCCAGCAGGCGTTTCAGGGCGTTATCAACTCCAGCGGATGCGAAGGCATCATTCACATTGACGACGATTACCTTTACGCCCGACTCAAGGCAGACTTGCACTTCCTTTAGTACCCACGGTGAATCTAACGCTGAAGGGCGCGCGATCACGACGAGGTACTTGCTCATTCGGACACGACGACGAGTTGCTCGGCTTAAGTCATCACCGGGTACATAAACTTGAGTGTCCAAGAACGTCCTAAGACCAGCTTTCTCAAGTTCCGACGTGAGCCGGGCTGGATACTGTTTGCCGTCCGCGTGTGAATATGAAATGAAAAAGTCAAAACCAAACAGGAAGTCGACCATTCGTCCTAGAAACGAGCCAATTCCGATGCCGAGGCGGAAGCTGGAACGGGCACCTGCAATGTCGCTCTTGACGTCCGAGCTACGATCTGCTTCCCGTTTCATGTTGCGCCTTGTTGGTGAACCACATGATACACTTGGAACCATACTCTGGAAAATGATCGATGGTGGGCCAAGAAGCCGCCCGGGCGGTGTAGGTGTCTGAACGTATGGAGGTCGCGCGGCAGAGGGCTCCCACCGGATCGTGCACCAAAGTCTAACGAGATTCAAAGACTGCGCGCACTGGAAAAAGAATCGATGTAAGCCCGTGATCGGGACCAAAGTAGGACACTTGCTGCAGTCAATCTAGCGAACGCGAGCGGGACACTCCCGTCTCTCGCGGCTATAGGCAGAGATGCGGCTCCCGTATATGGTGATCCTAAAACGAGAAACACCGCACAAACCTGTTGACGTATGCGCTGTTTTAGTTGTCAGTCGAGGCGGCGAAATGTGAACATCGAACGTCAAACCTCGAAGTCGAGATCCGGCTTGCAAGTCAGATCCTGGGCTTGGAGCTTGCCGACGTGAATTCGTGAAATCGTTGCCACCCGCCAATGTCTTGGGCATAATCACCCCACCGGCCAATGTCGCAATCAGGCTTCGCCAGCTTAACCGTTCATTGCGACAGGTAGCCGTTGGTAGTTTTTGTTAGCTAACGCCCCATCATGCTCAAGATTGGCACAACTACTCGTCGGCGTCGCTTGCGGCGCGAGAGTGCGTTCGACTGTCCCCACTGCAAGGCGATGCGGCCCTATCGGCGGAAGTGCGTCAGCCGTTATGTGACTTTGTGGTACATCCCGATCTTTCGAGACGGAGCTGAAGACCCAACTCCGAACATCGAATGCGAAGGGTGCCGTCGCGAATTTCACGAGGATATATTACGAAGCGATCTTGTGGTCCAGGCAGCTGAGTCGTTGCTAGATCCCTACGAGAATCAACAGGTCGCCTACGACGCAACAGAAGATCTAAGTACGACGGCACCCTGCCCACACTGTGGTCGGGAAAACTCCGCAAGAGCACGCGTGTGTCCTCGTTGTGAAACACGATTGACATAGTCGGTGGGGCAAGTTGATTCAGCATCAGCTAACTAGCCATCGTACGCAAAGGCCCTAACGGCCACGCCTTGGGTGTGTTTCAAACTGCCACAGCGTCGATAGAATGTTCCTTTGTTCGACGTTGAAACGTTCCGCCGGGAACGGCGTCGTATATGTCAAACCGTTTCTCACCGTTCTCGAACGTTCTAGTTCAGCGGTAACACCGTGGCCGCGACCATCGTCGCGAAGAGTCCGGAGATTCCCATTACGATGCTCAACGGCGTGACCGTCTTGAGCCCTTCCGCTTCGGTCATGCCGCTCATCTTACAGATCACCCAGAAGCCGCTGTCCGCCATCCATGCGATGGGCTTCGATCCGCAACCGATGGCCAGTGCCAGATACACGGGATGAAACGACAGTACGCCTGGCTCGGCGAAGCTCGCCAGTACACTGACCGCCGTCATCATCGCGACGGTGGCTGATCCTTGCGCCGTTCGGATGAGCGTGGTCACGATGAATGCCACCGGAAGGATCATGATCGGACTGATGCCGGACGTGAGCTTTGCGATCTCGTCGGCGATACCGCACTGTCGAACGGTCGCGCCAAAGGCGCCGCCACCGGCGGTGATCAGGATGATCACGCCACCGCTTGCCAATGCGGTTTGCACTGACGCCGCTAGCTGCTTGGCGTCGCTGCGTAATTGCCAAGCCACCATCCCGAGGGCGATTCCGGCGGCAAGAATCAAAGCGAAGTTCTTGTCGCCAACCGTATTCACAAACGGTTGTGCTGCGATCGCCCAATCGGCGCCACCTGACTTGATAAACGCATCCAGCGCCGTTCTTGCAGTGATCAGCACAACGGGCAACAGGATGGGCAGAAGTGCGAGCCACACGGGCGGCAGATTGCTTTCGTCTCGTTTGGACAGCTCTTCGAGATCCGCGAGCGATACATCGGCGGATTCTCTGAGCGGAATCTCCATGCGACGGTTCAGCCAGCGTGCAAACAAATAGCCACAAGTGCTTGAGAACGAGCCGATCGCACAACCGCCGAGAATCATGACGGCTAAGTCGACGCCAAGCTGCTCGGCAACATACAGCGGACCTGGTGTGGGAGGAACAAGCGAGTGAGCCATCGATCCGCCCGCAACGATCGCCAGGATGTACAGCAAGTAGTTGCCACCAGTCCGCAATCGCATCGCCTTGCCCAACGGCATCATCAAATAAAACACGGTATCGAAGAAGACCGGGATGCCGAGCAAGAACCCACTGCCGATGAAAGCGACCGGCGCACGAGGTTCTCCCACAAGCCGCAACGTCGAACGCACAATCTTATCCGCTGCCCCGCTGTCGAGCAGGCACTTTCCGATGATCGACGCCATCGCGATCAAGATTCCGATACTTGCGCAAGTCTTTCCGAACCCTTGTGCAACACGAGTCGGCGCAGGGGACGTTACGAACTTACCAGCGGCTTGCTCGGTCCAATCCCCTTTCGCAACTTGTTCGTCGGCATACTTGCGTAACTCGGTTTGCGGAGTCAGCAGCGCAACGGTCATGGCAGCGAGCAACAACGCCACAAAAGCGTGCAGCCGAAAAATCAGAATGCCGCCCAAAACGATAGAGACCGCAATCGCAAGAATCAAAGCTGGATGCATGACGTCGGCTCCGAATCGGAAATCAGAAGCCACGAACATAACAAATCACACAGCTTCCGCCCATTCAGGCCGATGCTCAAGCTGCGACCCTCCCAGCGACGATGAGCTTGAAGGGCCATGATGGTCTACATTGCACTTCAAGGCATGGCGCCTTGGCAGATGCACTCGGAGATCCGAGAAAGGTCGCAAGATCAAGACTTCCTGGACTCCTGGGAGAAGGCAGCGTACACCGGCGCTCACTCCGAGGTAGCACTTTCCGCAGATGGTATCGGAGAAGGGTGGATCGCAGAACAAGCTGTCCCGAGTGCGATGTATAGTTGCCTCAAGAGCCCCGACGATTTCGAAGCAGCAGTCCTGATGGCAGCAAACACAGACGGCGACTCAGATTCTATTGCCACGATCACCGGTTCTGTCGTTGGAGCCAAGCTAGGCATTGAAGCAATCCCCATTCGCAAGTGAGAGCAGGTTGAGAACAGAGACTACCTGCACGAGCTTGGGCGAAGACTATTCGAGGCATCCAATGGCGAAAACAAGGACAAGGACTGAGACGCTAATCTCAGACTGGCACGATCTAACTGGCTCAAGGGCGAGTTGATCGCGCGTTGGAAGAACAAGCACAAAGGCAGCGGCGAGGATTTTGTGCGCGAAATCGGTTGGATCACTGCCGCGCATGTCGAACAACTGTCTGCCGTCTGGGCGAGATTTCGTCCCAGCAAGATGAAGAACTCAAGACGCTGGTGGTCCCATTTTCATGCAGCTCTTGAATGGGATGACGCAGCGGCGTCGCTGAAGAAGGCGAACAGCGAAGGTCTGTCGGTGAGCGAGATGCGACGCGAACGATGGCAGTGCTTAGACTCTTGATTGGTGGTTGGATTGACAACGCACGATCGGCAACGGGTCAAGGCAGATCGGGCAACTCGTCGGCCTCCGAAGTCTCACTTGACTCATCATCGATTTCACGTCGCCTCGCTGCTTCCGTCCTCGTGTGCCCGATTTCCTCCATGAGCTGGTCAAGCATAAATGATATCTCCCTCACTGAGGGCGAAAGAGTTGCAATGTGCCTCGCTGCCTCCTTTTCGATTGCGTCCGTGAGTTCCCTTGACCTGTCGAGCAGCTCCGTTGCATTATCAATGCGCGACTGCGCGCCGTCTGCAACTTGCTTCCGCAATTCGATGTCGGACGACAACTCTTTAGTGACGGATTCAACTGCCTTATCGCGCACACCAACGGCGAGTATTGTGCCTGCGCTCGCCCAGACGGCGAGTACGATGCCGGTAACCAAAAGGTAGTGGTTCCTCACTCTCTTGAGAGTTCGCTCGTAGATCTCTTGCTCAACGAAACCGAATGCAGCGAGAAACCTTTTCTGCTCGTCTTCTGAAAGGCCGGGAGAAGTGTGTGACACCTCGGCGGAGGGATGCCCACCGGGGCGGTGAAAGTAGCAACACTCCGTACCCTCTATAGCGTCGTTCCTACAACGTTCGTTCGTGCTCGTTGCGATTACCTTGCATTGACTCATTGAGCGTCCTTTTCACATTTCATAGATGCTACGATTGTCGGCAGCGCTTCAAGGTGGCACGTCAGCGATGGCAGACCTAATAACGACTACCTGCGAGGAGATCTCCGCCAGTTGCAGCTTCATTGTTACGGACTCTTCCAGGTTCTGGCACTGCTGTACGATTGCCGGCTCAGTCGACGCTGATTCCAACTCAAACTCCGTAAGATGAAACAGCCTCTCAATCGCGAAAGCGTAGACCCGGGCTGCACGATCGTAGCGGCGGTCAACGAACGCTTGATCTCCAGCGGAAATCTCCGCTTCTATGTCATCGAAAGCTCGCCTAATTCTGTCTCGATGCATCCCTTCGCGATCCGAAAAGCATCCTGGAAGTATTGCCACAAGTAGAATAATTAGAACTATCACAGACCAAGTTGGAGACGAGAAACTCGGCAACTCATCCCGCGCAGAATTCTTCTGCATGTTTCCGAACGCGATGAAGCCGTCCCTCAATTTAGCATAAGTGATTGTTGAGAGGTCCTGTGCGCCAAACGGTCGCGATGGCGTGTCGGCGGCCCCAGGACAATCTCTTTCCTGCGCAACTGCAGCCTGTGGTTTCACAACTCTCCCCATTAAATGAACGAGAACTCAACTAGTATCTTCTGCCTCTCGCAGCTCCCGACCGCACCTCTCGTGGACATTGTACCGGTGCAAAGTCGCGAGATGCAACCAGATTATGCCCTCACGAATTCTTTGCTCCCCGCCGTGTATTGTTGCAAGGAACGGTTTTCTTAACCACTACCAGAAGGGCTTAAACATTGAGTACGATCGTACGCTTTGATACGATAGAACTTTTGTACAAGCGAATTTGTACAAGCGAAGTGGAGGCGATAGCGATGTTGTCGATCGTTGGGAAAGGATACAACCGAAACTGCCAAGGCGCTACGCGCCGTGAGTTTCTGCAAATTGGTGCGTTAGGGGTTGGGGGGCTAAGTTTGCCAGGGCTCATGGCGGCCCGATCGAACGCTGCGCAGGGAAGCAGCTTCGTCAAGGACAAGGCCGTCGTCTTGCTGTTCTTGCAGGGCGGGCCGACGCAGATCGAAACGTTTGACCCCAAGATGACCGCGCCGTCTGAATATCACGCGATGTTCGGCGAAGTGAAGACGAAGTTGCCTGGTGTGACCTTCGGCAGCCACCTTCCGCAACTCGCATCGTTGGCCGACAAGTTGGCCATCGTCCGCTCGTTTCAACACGGAGTTGGCAGTCATAAGACGGCTTCGGATCTGGTTGCTGCCGGTGGGAATCCAACCAAAGCCACGATGGGAACGATCTATTCGCGAGTTGCTGGCGGGAGTAATTCCTCGACGGGAATTCCAAACAATGTAGTAATCACTCCGCCGGCTGTCGGCGATTTGTACAACGGTCTGGGCGGCCCGGTTGATCGCGTGACCAACATCGGCTCCTTGCCAGCGGCATACAAAGCGTTTGATCCAAGCAGCGGCGGCAACTTGATCAACAACATGAAGCTACAACTGGCGGGCGATCGACTCGACGATCGAAAGGCACTGTTAACGCAACTCGACGCGATCAAGCGTAACGTCGATGCAGCCGGCACTCTGAACGGAGCCGATCGGTTCCAACAGCAAGCATTCGATGTGATCGTCGGTGGTGTGAGTGACGCCTTCGATCTGTCGAAAGAAGATGCACGCCTCGTTGAGCGTTACGACACGTCGATGTTCGAGATTCCAGCGTGGCTAATGAAAAAGAAAGCGAATGTTCCCGGTCAATCCCCGATAGCACTTGGCAAACAAATGCTGATGGCACGTCGATTGGTCGAGGCGGGTTGTGGCTTCATCACAGTGACAAGCGCTGGGTGGGACATGCACGGCAATGCGTTCGGTGTGGACGACGGAATGCCGTTGCTCGGACCATCCGTCGACAAAGCAGTCAGCGCGTTTATCGAAGATCTCGAAGCACGTGGACTTACCGACAAGGTGTTGCTAGTTGTCACTGGCGAGTTTGGACGTACGCCGCGCATCAATAAGAAGGGCGGCCGCGATCACTGGGGCAATCTGTGTACGCTGGCCTTTGCGGGCGGCGGTTTGCCGATGGGCCAGGTCGTCGGTGCTTCTGATCGAACCGCGGGCCGTCCTATTTCCGAGCCCGTTACCGTTCAAAATTTGCTCGGCACGATCATGCACACGGTCTTCGACATCGGACAGCTGCGATTGGAACCAAGAATTCCGAACGAGATCGCGCGGACGCTCACTAGCAATCAACCAATTCCTCAGTTGATCGCGTAGGTTGTTCAGATGTTCTTCGAGGAAGCCGAAAGCTGGCGATTCCAGCTATCACATCGCAACAACGTCACTCTTGATTGTTGCTCGCTTGGGGAGCAAGACCACGAAACTGCAAAGTCGTGGATTGTGGTGGCGTAGCGTCGTGTACTAGCACCGCTTGGTCGCTGATGAAGAAGTTGTTGAAGTCGGCGACCACAAGATGGTGCATCGGCCCTTCGATCATCTCGACATTATCGGTGACCGGCGCGGGCCCGAACATGCCGTGAACAAGTGAATCTGTCTCCAGATCGCGAGCTAACCACCAGCCCTTGTCGCGGCGCAACAGAGTCAGCCCGGAGGCACACAAGAACTCAGTATCCTTGACGGTCAATCGGCGCGCTGGCGCGACCGACCGCTTCACTTGCAGCACTGGCTTGTATGCCAGTTCGCCTGTTTCCAAATGTCGAGCGAGCACCAAGTCACCAACTTGTATCTGTTCGATCGGTCGCCTTCCGGTATTTGTCCAGACCGGTGTTTTGATGGCGACGGAACTGGACGGTAGATGCAAGAGCGAATCGGCACGCCCGCTTTGCAAAGCCTGGACCCGCAATTCCGGATGCTCGTCGGTGTATTCCTGCCACCAATTCCACCAAGCTCTAGGATTTGCCTCCCGTTCCGACTGTGTCGCATTGCGAAGCACTTCGGCGATCTGTTCGTTCTGTCGCTGTGTAGCCTGATTCTGTAGCTCGATTCTAGCGGCGGCGGCCTGGCCTCGGCGTTGAGCGGCTTGAAAGGCGGCTTGCTGTCGCGACTGGTAGGCGGGGTCGTCAAAGTACTGGCGAGAAACGGTGACTGTATCTTGGTATCCCGGCACGGGGACACGCACGAGTTTGCCTCACATATGGACTAACCGAGTCGGTGTCCCGACAACGTTTCGCGTTCCCGACAAGATCGCGATGGTCGGTGATCCTCCGATGGACTGATACGACTGCAGTTGTTTCTCGAAAAGACTGCCGCCAGGACCTTCACGCGACACGGCCAGAGTCGTCGCAGTTCGACTTCCTTCGATTCGTGTACTCACGCCAACTTCGATCGGCATCGTCATGCCGGCTAGCAGGACGGGTGCGTATTCATAGATTTCGAATCGACTCAGCTCTTTCCTCGCGGCTTCGCGAACCGACTCGTGAACAGACATCGCTGCGTGCCAGGCCAGGATTCGCACCGCTTCGGAAGAGTCCGAGGCGCTCAAATGCTTCATTGCCACAATCTGGAGGACGGCCGTTTGGTCCGCATCGTCGGTTGGCTTCAGCAGAACTCGTGTGATGGCTACGACGCCTACATCGCCACGGATCTTCCTGAGTTCTTTAATCGCAAGAGCACGCTCGCCTTCATCGCCATCCAACACGGCGTCTCGCAGTGTCTTAATCTTCGGCGTGAGCGCCTTGAACTCTCGTGCGTTGAACTCGTCGAGCTCTCGTTGAAATCCGGCCTGTTCTTTTGTCAGCAGCGTTCCTCGGTACCACGTTGCGTCCAGCGCGACGAGCGCTTTCTTCCCCTGCTTGCCGTTCGGATCAATACGCAGAACTTGAAGCCAGTGCGCTCGCGCTTGATCCGCAAGCTCGTTGCGCTGACACCAGGCCGCGAGCCGTGCTTGGCCGTCGACTGAACCACCGTACTCCGCACGCCGCTTGATATACGCATTAAGCTTCACGTCCGCAAGCGCCGAATCCTCCGACTCTGCGATCGTCTTCCACTCGTCGCCGATTCGAACGTGTCCTAAATGCCAATGCGCGATCTCCGAATCCGGGTCGATATCCAAGACGGCCTCGAAGAGGACACGTCGGGCGTGATTGTCACCAGCCGATTCCGCTGCTAATCCATCACGGACGAGCGCTTCGATCCTCTCGGCATCCTTCGCGCGTTGCGCACTTGCTTCACTGACTAGCAAACAAGAGAGCCCTAGCGCGACGGCAAATCGCATTGGCAATTGGATCATGGAACATGACTCCGCTGCGAGGCAAAGAATTCGATCGGTTAGCTAAGCTTCCAACCGGCACATCGATTCGTGTTGTAACCTGAACCACAAGATGCAGCACGTTTAGTCACCAGACGCTCGTCTATCATCTTATTACTCAGTTTCCCGAACAGGTCACAACGATATTCATCAATCAGGATAGCGGATTCTGCTGCATTCGCAAAATCAATGCCTCGGTGGTCGTGATTGGATAAAACGTGCTGACCAGTTCGACGAGATTGGACCATTCCTCTTGTAATTCAGGCGAGGGCAAGCTTCGTTCATACGGCAACTTCGCCACATAGCCAAGAAACCAGAAGTAGTAGTGGCGACGCTGTGCCCCGGGCGTTGTTGCGCCGACAACCAACGGCACTGTCGCCTTAACGTCGAACATCCGCACGTTCCGCTTGGTCCATGCAGAAGGTTCGTCTGATAAATCGAATCCTGTCCGACGAGAAGCGTAACGAGATACATCGCCCTCGCCCGTCGTTTTTGTTGGTCCCCAGCACGCAGCATACAAGCACACCAGCGTCACGACGACCACCAACGTCCTGACCGAGAACCTCGGCCGCCACCGCATCGGCTTGTCGTGCTGGGAGGTCATGGTAGCGTTCCGTCGTCGCCGAACTCCTCTTTTATATCCAGGGCGAGTCCTGCAACATCAAGTGAATCGATGGCAATGCCATCGAGATCTGGCATCCGATCCGCGACCTTCTCCCGCGTTACTCCGAGCTGCTCAGCAATGATGGAAATCAATCGATCACGATTCGTTTCATCTCGCTCGCTGGGCATGGGGCATTGTAGCATGAGCTGGAAAGCGATTCAGCAAGAAGCTCGACAACCTCGTGGCGGCCTGCCAAGTGTTCCTAGCGTACTACAACTTCGTTTGGCGAACTCGTAACGACGATATTCATCAGTCAGGATAGCGGATTCAGCTGCGTTCGCAAAATCAACGCATCTGTGACGGAATGAAGCCGGTTAGGTTCCAGCAACGCTCAGGTTTGAGTTCGCCCGGATCGATCGACAAGTGCATTGTCAAAGCTAAGAATTGGGGTGTTGGGCGGCGAGTCTTCGAGCGTCCGGAACTCTAGTCGTAGGGTGCCGGCGTCAGCCGCACCAAGGGTGTTTCGGATGCAAGGTGCGGCTAGCGCCGGCACCCTACCGCTTCTTTCCAATCCCAAGATCAAACTCTGATAAAGCAAGGCGAGAAGACTTCGCCCATCTGTGCGACTTTCTGCGAGGCGCTCCCTGGATGACGTGTGACGTTGGATCTTGGTACAATCCCACCGCGGTATGAAACATCGAAGCTCGGAATGGACCATTCTCGCTTCGTGACGTGCGATATCTCAGTTGATTGGGTGAAGCATTGGAAGCCGAAGAGGAAGATGCGCCGATTATTTGCGCTCGGTGCGTCAAAGAGTTGACTCCCGGTCGAGGCGAGTTCTATGTTGTCGAGATCGATGCAAAGGCTGATCCAACGCCGCCGGTTTTGGGGGAGGACGACATGTCCCGCGATTTCAAAAGCGAGATCAACGCGCTCGTTGCGGAGTTGCAGGATTTCACTTCGCAAAGTCAGCGATTGACGATCCACCTTTGCATGACATGCTACGCCAGTTGGATTGAGAACCCGGCGGGATAGGCAACGGCACAACACGATAGATCTGCTGTACGCGTGGCAATTTATGACAGTCGCAATTCTGATTACCGATGCAAGCCAGCCCGAACGGCTGCTGCCTTGGGCCAAGCGACTGGCCCTGTCTCGCGACACCGGACTGCTTGCAATTGTTCCGCATCGAACGACTGACGCTGGTCAGTGCAAACCGATCTCGCCCTCGCCGAGTGATTCCTCCATTAATTCGTCGCTCGTGAGCGTTGCCGCTGATCTGAGTCTTGCCCTCGACGAAGCCAACGAAGCGGCTGCAGACCATGTCGATATGGTTGGATTATCCGTACTCGAATTGAGCGGCAACGATCCCGCTCGAACGCTGTCCAATCAGATTCCAGAACTAGACATCACCCTGTTGATCATCCCAGCGGCTGCCATTTCGCGAGCGAACCATGACGAACACGCTTGGGAGCGAGTTCTGTATCGCGACGCGCCGTGCGAAGCGATGTATCTTCGAGACGACATCCACCAGGAGTTTGATGGTCTAAAAGTACTCGTTGCCGTTGCGGGTGAACACGATGACCCACTGGCCTTGGAGACGGGCAATTCGCTAGTCGCGCAGTCCAATGGAGAATTGACGGCTAGCTATGTTGGCCCGCGCGTCGATGAAGTGTCGGACGATGTTGGGCGCCGTATCCTTGATCGCCAGATCGCCTCGGCAATCGGTCGTGATTCGGAACACGTTAAACGTCGTGTCGACTTGGCTGACACAGTCGTGGAAGGCATTCGGAGTCTTAATGCTGCCGGTTTCGACTTGATTCTCTTCGGCGGCCAGAAGCCTCGTGATGTGCGTCGGATTCTGGAAGGTGCTTTGTTTGCCGGTGATGCGCCCGAATCCGTTCCAGCGATCGGCGTGATTCGAGGCACGCTACCACTGACGGGTCGCGTGATGAGGCGATTTCGCCGTGCTGTCGAACGGCGTGTCCCACAACTCGATCGCGAGGCGAGAATCTCGGTCGTCGAACGGATTCAATCGAGTTCGACGTGGGACTTCGATTTCATCGCGCTACTCTCGCTGGCAACACTGATCGCGGGACTCGGCTTGATCCGCAACTCAGCGTCCGTCGTCATCGGTGCCATGCTCGTGGCTCCGTTGATGACACCAATTGTGGGCATTGGATTAGCTTTGGCTCAAGGCAACGTGCGTCTGATCCGTGATGCGATGAGTACTGTCGTGCGAGGATTTGCAATGGCGTTCCTGATCGGAATCATCCTGGGGCTGATCGTTCGTCCGGAACTCACGCCGGAGATGATCAGTCGCGGGGCTCCGACCTTCCTCGACCTGATCGTAGCATTAGTCAGCGGTATCGCAGCTGCTTACGCGATCGGCCGGCCCAATTTGATGTCAGCATTGCCGGGCGTCGCGATTGCAGCAGCCCTCGTACCGCCCTTGGCCACATCCGGTATGTCGGCCGCAAGATTCGAATGGTCATTGGCTTGGGGTTCGTTGTTGTTGTTCTTGACCAACATAGTCGCCATCATTCTTGGAACGACAACGACCTTCTGGATGGTTGGCATTCGCCCCGAGAAAAAGGACAAGCCGACTCCGAATTGGCCCTTGGCGTTACTGCTGGCTTTGGTCGCACTGACGATCGGGCTGACCGCCTTGATGAGCGTGTGATCCAAGAAAGAATTGGCGTTCGCTCGCGGCTCAGAACAATCCCACTATCGGTCTCCCGGATTCCACCAGCCGCCGTGGACGATTTAACGCATCGTGATATTCGGTTGTGGGGTCGATGCCAAGCGCGTGATAGATCGTTGCGATCAAGTCATAGGGCTCGACGGCGTCGACCTTCGGCCAAGCACCGTGGCGATCCGATTGACCGTAAATCCGTCCAGCACGAACACCGCCACCGGCAACAAGAAAACTGTAGCATTCGGGCCAGTGGTCGCGACCGCCTGGACCGACGTTATTGGTGGTCTGCGATCCGATTTTTGGAGAACGACCAAACTCGCCGATCGCAACAACCAAAGTTCGTTCCAGCAATCCTCGCGTCGCCATATCTTCGATGAACGCCGACAACGAGTGATCGAAGACGGGACAGCGATGATCTCGGAGCATGGGGAAATTGTTGCGGTGCGTGTCCCAAGAACCGTCCGGTCCAGGAGCCGGTTCATCGTCGGATCGGGCTGGCCAGTTTACCTGTACAAAGCGAGTTTCGGCTTCGATCAATCGCCGCGCCAACAGCAGGCCTTGGCCGAACCGTGTCATCCCGTAACGTTCTCGTGTCTTTGGTGATTCTGCCTCCAGCCGAAAGGCGTCCACCGCGCGGCGCGTTTGGATGAGTGCTAGCGCTTGATCGTAGAAGCGATCGAAGGTTGTTTGTGAATTACGAATTCCGTCACAGTGAGAATCGATGACCGCGCGTAGATCGAGTCGTGATTCGATGCGGTCGAGCGTCACGTCGCTTGGTAAGGTGAACCCTGCAGGCTTGAGTGGTTTGGTTGCGTCGTCGTACATCGTGTAGGGATCGAAGGCTGCCCCAAGCAGGCCAGCCGATTGGCCGACGCCAGCGACGCGGCCCTCCAAGACTGGTCCGCTAACGGCAACATTGCTGAACCGACCGCGTTTGGCGGTGCGATACTTGGCCACATTCGCTCCCACCGATGGCAGATCTTCGCGCGATGGCGGCACGGCCAATCCCGTGGCCGAGAAGTTCGTGGGGCTGTGCCCTGTCATCAACATGTATATTGCCGCGCCATGATTTCGAAGGCCTTTCGGATCGACACCGATCGAACGCACGACTGTGTAGTGTTGCGACTGCTGAGCCAGCTTGGGCAGCACTTCGCCCAACTGGATGCCCGGCGTGTTCGTCGCGATCGGTTTGAATTCGCCACGGATTTCGGCGGGAGCGTCCGGCTTGGGATCCCACAAGTCGATGTGGCTTGGCGAACCTTGCAGATAGACGAGGACGACCGAGTCAGCGGCTCCAAACCCGCGACGGCTTCGCGTGGTGTTCTGCTGCGCCACAGCTTGCCGGCGCAACAGATCCGGCAATCCCAGTCCGACTAACGACAATCCACCCACGGTCAGCAACTCGCGTCGCGAAGGAACATCGCACAAGCGTCCACGACGATCGAGCAGAGAGAACACGGACGCTCCTTTGATGCCAAGATGTCGTGAATTGGATTTGCCGGAGCGAAGATTATACCACCGCCAAGCCCCCTTCAACAAACAGCTTTCGCCAGCGTCTTGGCTCTGTGAAGCGTGTTATGATGCAGACCGTGCCGAGATCGTTGACACCAAGAACCTCAGAGTGATCTATCATGTTTGCCAATGTCCGAGACACAAAAATCTATTTCGACGTCGATGGAATGGGGCTGGTCCCGGACAAAGGGCAGATGGTCCAGCGACCGACGTTGTTTCTCTTGCATGGCGGGCCCGGCGGAGATCATGCGAGCTTCAAGACGCAGATGGCTGACTTGCGAGACGCGGCCCAGCTAGTTTACGTTGACCATCGCGGTTCAGGACGCAGCGCCGCGGGCGATCCGCAATCGCATACGTTGGACAATAACATCGACGATCTCGATGCGTTACGCGAGCATCTCGGGTTGGAGCGAATCTCGCTGCTGGGGTCTTCCTACGGCGGCATGGTCGCGCAAGGTTATGCGATTCGCTATCCCGACAGGCTGGCCAATCTGATTCTCGTCGCAACCGCGCCCAGCTTTCGCTTTATCGAAGATGCGCGGCGAATTCTCGACGAGCGCGGCACGCCAGATCAGATGCGGGTCTGCCAACGGCTTTGGGATGGCAACTTTGAATCGCTCGAGCAACTACGCGAGTACTATCGCGAGATGGGGCCGATGTACTCGACCAGCTTCGATCTCACGAAGTTCGAGGCAAGCTGGGGATGCGGCATTCGCAACTTCGAGCAACTCAACTTTGGCTTTGGCGGGTTCTTGAGGACATTCGATTTCACCGACCAGCTACACGAGATCACTTGTCCCACTTTAGTGCTCGCGGGGGCACTCGATTGGATTTGTCCGCCTCGCCATTCGCAAATCATCGCCGAACGAATTCCGCGAGCTAACTTAAAGGTCTTCGCGAACAGCGCCCACTCGATCGCGGCAGATGAACCCGAAGCATTCGCCGCCGCGGTGAAGGGTTTCTTGACGTATGCTCCGACCTAGATGCCCGTGGGCACTCCGACTAGAGTCGCATCGGTGCTCGCTCGCAACGGAAGCGACGCGAGTTGACATGAGAGTCTGCCTCATCGTCATAACCGGCACGGTCCGCACTTACCCACCATGCATTGCATTACCCAGCCCGATCTAATGCCCGTGCCGTGCCGTGCCGATACAACCGATAAGGTTAGATTTATTGGCACGGGAATAGAGTTGAATGTTCAGAGTGGCTTCGATAATCGCCGTGATCTTGCTGGGCCTCGCTGCGGGATGTCGTTCGGTACGACCAGCGACAGTTGTCGGCGATCGCAAAGATAACCTCGCAACTCGCACGGACCCAATCGCGACGGAACTGCAATCTAACTCAGATATTCGCTCAGTCGCGTTTGTGCATGCGGCAGAACGAGTCGATGGTCCGGAAGTGTTGCCGTCTGCAAATCCTGATGCGCGAGAAGATTCACCACTGACGCTTGCCGATCTCGTAGACGTTGCATTCCAAAACAATCCGACGCTGGCGACGGCTGCTGCGAGGATGGACGTGGCTCGTGGGCGGCAAGTTCAGTCGGGGCTCTATCCGAACCCTGTCATGGGGTATCACGCTACCGAGATCGGGAACGGGGGGACCGCAGGGCAGCAAGGTGCGTTCATAAGTCAGCGGTTCATCACCGGTGGAAAATTGCAATTGGATCAGGCGATTGCCGGGGCGGAGATCGACGAGGCACACTTTCGGTTTCACGCTCAGCAACAACGCGTATTGAGCGATGCCCGAGTGCGATTCTATGATGCACTCGTTGCTCAACGGCGAGTCGAGCTGACGAACGAACTCGCTCGTCTTGGCGCCGATTTAGTGAAGGCAACCGAGACACTCATCGATGGTCGGCTGGGAACCGAGAACGATTTTTTGCAGGCCGAGATTAAGGCAGACGAGTCATCGATTCTGCGCGACAACGCGCAGAACGAACTTGCCGAAGCATGGCGACGGTTGGCAGCGGTTGTGGGAGTGCCGACCCTGCGGATAACTCCGCTGGCCGGCGGACTTGACTCGGACCTGCCGAGCCTTGATTGGGACAGTTGTTATGCGATGTTGCTAGACAGCAATCCCGAATTGAATGCGGCACTCGCCCAAGCGGAGCGAGCAAGCTTCGTCATTCATCGAGCAATGAAAGAACCGATTCCGAACGTCGACGTATCGATAAGCGTTCGACACCACAACGTCACGACTGACGATGTGGCCAATGTACAAGTCGGAATTCCGATCCCGATCTTCAATAAGAACGAAGGCAACATCCGAAGTGCCGAAGCCGAGTGGGTTGCCGCCAACGCCGAGGTACAACGCATTGAACTCGATCTTCAAGATCGCCTTGCAGTGGCATATCGCCGCTACGCCAACGCCCGTCAGCAGGTGGATCGGTACGGCCAGCGGATGATTCCCAAAGCCGATCGGTCGCTGAAACTCGTGACCGAGGGTTATGAGAGGGGACAGGTCAAATACCTCACGCTGCTTACCGCCCAGCAGACGTATCTTCAAGTGAACTTGTCGTTTCTTGATTCTCTGCGAGCTCTTCGTGAGTCCACTGCCGTGATCGAAGGGCAACTATTGACCGGAAGCCTGAAACAAAGTCGGTAGCCCTCTGGCAGAAGTTCCAATTGCCCAACCTTCAATGCCGACGTATTATAGAAAAGCACCAATTAAGGAATCGCTCGATGGTTTCTCGGACCGTTTCGCTTGTTCTGATCACGACAATCATTGCCTGCCCCGTGTGGTGTAGTAATGGTTTGTGTAATGCCGATCAGTGCTGCGCGGCGAAAGCGTCTTGGCACCAGGCTTGCCCGGTCGACGGAAATGTTGGCAGCTGCTGCGAGCGATCCGGGTCCGATAGCGATTGTCATCGCCCAGGTAAAACACCGCACAATCCTCCCTGCGATTCTTCGTGTCAGGGCGTTTGCGGTGGGGCCATCTTCGAGAAGCCTTGTGAGTTGAACAACGCGTCGGACTCTTTTCCTTCGCCGTTGGTCGTCACTGACGTCGCGGTCGTTCCTCGATCGGCAGAACTTTGCTCTGACGATATTGGGCACGCCGTCTATTGTACGAGCGGTGGAAACCTGGGGCGCTCTCTGCGCACGCTGTACATGTCTTTCTTGTGTTGATGAGTTAAGAGCGACGAGTCTAAAGTCGAGTGCGGAAACGCTCGGCTCATCTTGACGGACTCTGTACGCTCCCTCCAGTTGGTTCTTCCTACGGATAGATCGGTCGTACGGCGAGAAGACCGACCTGCTGGACTCTTTTTTCAATAGTTGTGAACGACATGTTCTTTCGTCTGCTCCCGTGGGAGTATGCAATTCGAAATCTATTCCGTCGCCCTCTGCGAACTTCCTTGACGTTCGCGGGGCTGACGACGGTGATCGTGTTGGTGTTTGTCGTTGTCGGATTCATCCGTGGACTGGAGCGTTCACTGGCGGTAAGCGGCGATCCGTCGACGGCAGTGATCTTTTCGCTTGGCATGGGCGAGAATCTCGAATACTCATCTATACCGATGCGAACGAGCGATCTTGTTCCGGCCAGTGTTTCGGGGATTCAGGAGCGTTTCGGCCAGAAGTACGTATCACCGGAGTTATATCTCGGCACGCAGGTCACCGTCGGTGCACAGGAACCGTCGATGGGGCTCGTCCGTGGAGTGACTCCCTCGGCGTTGCTCGTTCGGCGAACGTTCGAGATCGAAGAAGGTGGCTGGCCTGAACCCGGCGAAGTGATGCTGGGTCGGATGGTTGCTACGAAACTTGGAGCGACCTCGGACGAAGTGAGAATCGGGCAGTCGATGGAATTCGAAGGACGCACTTGGCGGATCAGCGGCGTGTTCTCGGCGGGCGGTTCCGCGTTCGAGTCCGAAGCATGGTGTCGCCTCGATGGCCTGCAACAGGCGATGAAGCGTCAGGACCTCAGCATCGTTGCCGTGACACTCGCTGCGGAGAGTGATTTCGCCGACCTTGATCTATTCTGCAAAGAGCGGCTCGATCTGGAACTACAAACGATGCCAGAGACGCAGTACTACGCATCGCTACAGAAGGACTACGGGCCGGTGCGGTGGCTGGCGTGGCTAGTTGTGTTACTTGTGTCCGGATCGGGCGTTTTCGCAGGTTTGAACACGATGTATGGTTCCGTTGTTGGACGCATCCCTGAACTTGCAACACTGTAAACGATCGGGTTCGCTCGGCGATCTATTGTGACGAGTCTGATTCAGGAAGGCTTGTTGCTGGCGGCGGCAGCGAGCTTGCTGGCGTCCGTACTGGCGCTGTGTTTTGTCAACGGCGTCGCCGTGCGTTTTACAATGGGCGCATTCTCGCTGTGCATCGACAACACGGCTGTGTTGATCGGCTGTGGAGTTGGTTTGCTCCTGGGATTCTTCGGGGCAATACCCCCAGCGATTCGAGCGCTCCGGATGCCCATCGTCGCTGGATTAAAGGCAGTTTGAATTTACCGCGGACAGCGTAGTCCGGCTAACTCAACCCAAGGAGATGGTAATGAGAAAGTATATTTCACTGGCAGCGTGCATCGGATTGCTCGTCGTCATCGGTTGCTCGCAGAACGCTCCGACAGCATCAACGTCCCCGACCCCCGTTACATCGATCGATGGCTCCAAGTTCTTGCTAAACAGACAACCTGACGGAGCGGAAGATGTGCTGACCGTTCGGGAAGCCGCCAAGGATGGAGATGACGTTCTAATCGTCGGGCGCATTGGCGGTGGCGAGAATCCGTGGATCGACGGTCGAGCGGCATTCTCTATCGTCGATGGCTCGCTGAAAGCATGCAGCGATATCCCCGGCGATAAGTGCGAGAAGCCGTGGGACTATTGCTGTGAGACTCACAAGCTCGCGACATCAACAGCACTAGTAAAGGTCGTCGATGAACACGGCGATCTCGTCAATGCCGATGCTCGTGAACTCTTGAATGTCAAAGAACTGGCCACTGTCATCGTCCAGGGTAAAGCTCAACGTGACGAAGCAGGCAACCTTACTGTTCTCGCCAATGGCGTGTACGTGAAGAAATGATGTGATCCATGAACACTGAAGTTGATCTTCGAGAATTGGCAATCGACCGTGGCGGCGCGGGCCAGCCTACGCTCCGCACACGCCGGCATCTGCTGACTCGATACGTGTTGCCGATCGTACTGGTTTGCGGCTTCCTTGCGCTGGTGGCTTGGGCATCACGAGACCTCGTGTTCCCACCAACAGCGGTGACGGTCGTCCCGGTTTTCTCGACAGCTGCCGGAGTTCAGCAAGAAGGCACGCCGCTATTCAAGGCGGCGGGCTGGATCGAACCTCGCCCAACACCAATCCGAGTCGCTGCACTTGCACCCGGCGTCGTCGAGAAACTGCTCGTTGTCGAGGATCAGTCCGTCAAGTCGGGTGACCCGATCGCTGAACTGGTCAAGGACGACGCGAGGCTGGCTCACGACCGGGCTCTGGCCGACCTTGACCTTCGTCAAGCGGAACGTGATGAAGCCAAGGCCGCACACATTGCTGCGGAAACTCGTTTCAATCAACCTGTTCATCTTGAGGCTGTTCTTCGTGAAGCGGAAGCACCTCTCGCGAAGATCGAGACGCTGCTGCAGAACCTGCCGTTTGAAATTCGCCGAGCCGAAGCAGATTACGATGCCATGCAGAAGGACTATGACGGGAAATTGGCCGCAAAGGGAGTCGTTGCCGGTATCGAAATCGACATCGCCAAGAGCAAGGCGGATGCCGCAAAAGCCCTCGCGGAAGAACTTCGAGATCGGGCGGAATCGCTCAAGAAAGAACGGCTCGCGCTGAGCCAGCGACGAGATGCACTCAAGACTCAACTCGAACTACTGGTCGACGAAACCAAAGCAAGGGACGAAGCTGAGGCGAATGTCAAAGCGGCAACTTCTCGCATCACGCAAGCAAGTGTCGTCGTCGCCGAAGCGAAGTTGCGATTGGATCGGATGACGATCGTTGCGCCGATTGACGGTCGAGTCTTCCAATTGATTGCGCATCCGGGAGCACGCATCGGCAGTGGCATGACGCAGATGACGGGGCACGATGGCAGCACGGTCGTGACAATGTATCGTCCCGATAAGCTGCAAGTCCGAGTCGATGTCCGCTTTGAAAACATCCCACAAGTCAGTCTCAACCAGCCGGTGGAAATCGACAATCCGGCGTTAACTTCGTCGCTGACCGGGAGAGTTCTTTTTGTCAGTTCCGAAGCTGACATCCAGAAGAACACGCTGCAAGTCAAAGTGGATATTCTCAATCCGCCGCCCGTATTCAAACCGGAAATGTTGGTCGATGTTACGTTTCTTAGTCGCGAGTCGAAGGACAAGAGTCAAGAGCCGGAGAATCGCGTCGTTCGTATCTTTGTGCCGCAGCACTTGATCCACAGCGACGGCGGTGACTCGTATGTTTGGCTCGCGGACCAGTCTGAGCAAGTTGCACGGAAGCAAATCGTTGCTAACGGAAGCGTCGACCAAAGTGGACGGGTAGAAGTACTTCGCGGTTTGACCGTTTCTAGTCGACTAATCGCATCCGGAACGGATGGCCTGTCCGACGGCGCTCGCATCCGCATTACCGGCGAAGAACCAAACATCAACGCAGCTAACTCTGGCTCTTGACTCTTGTCTCTCGACCCTGGACCCAGCCATGTCGCTCATCGAAATCAAAAACGTCACGAAGCGATTCTACAAAGGTGACGAGACGATCACGCCACTGGAGGAGGTGTCGTTGAATATTGAACGAGGCGAGTTCGTCTCGTTGATGGGAGCCAGTGGGACCGGCAAGTCAACTTTGCTGAATTTGATCGCCAGTATCGACAAGCCGGACAGCGGCACTATCGTTGTCGATGGCACCGAGATCACGCGACAGTCTCGGACCAAGTTGGCAAAGTGGCGAGCCGCCAACATGGGCTACATCTTTCAGACACACAACCTTGTTCCTGTGCTGACGGCATACGAGAACATCGAATTGCCGCTGCTCTTGTTGGCGATGTCACGCAGTGAACGCCGCAAGCGCGTTGAAATCGCAATGCAGGCCGTCGATCTGCTCGACCGGGCCAATCACTATCCACGGCAGATGTCAGGAGGACAGGAACAGCGGGTTGGGATCGCGCGAGCCATCGTCGCCCATCCGCGAGTCGTGGTGGCCGACGAACCGACTGGGGACCTCGATCCCGAAACGTCACAACAGATTCTCAACTTGCTCAAACGACTCCAGGAGCAACTCGACGTTACGTTGCTGATGGTCACTCACGATGCTGATGCAGCCCAGATCGCCGACAAGCAGTTCCGACTCGATTGCGGGAAGCTCGTGCAGACGGGCGGCAGGGGCTTCGAGCCAAACGTCGTTCGCAAATCCGAGAAGACTGTCGGCTGAAAACCCAGCACGTAAAACTATGTTCAAATTCTTGCCCTACACATTGAAAACACTTTGGCGTCATCGTTCACGCACGATCCTGACGGTCAGTGGTTCCGCGGTCGCTCTTTTCGTGTTCTGCTTCGTGGGAGCCGTGCAGGAAGGCATGAACGACTTACAGCGGCGGCAAGAAGCCAAAGGCTCGCTGATCATTTTCCAAGCCAACAAGTTCTGTCCGGCAACAAGTCACTTACCACAGGACTATGACCAGCAGGTTGCCCGCTTGGACGGTGTGCGAGAGGTTATTCCCGTGCAGGTCTTCACGAACAACTGTCGAGCAAGTCTCGATGTCGTCGTGTTCTACGGAGTGCCGCCGGAAAAGCTTCGCAAGGCCCGAGACTTCGAGCTTGTGTCGGGTAACTGGTCGGAGTTTGAGCAACATCAGGATGCAGCTGTTGTTGGCCGAGCCGTCGCTGCGCGCCGTGGCATCAAGGTCGGCGACAAGTTTTCCATTGGAGAACTCAGCGTGAATATTGCGGGCGTTTACAAGAGCGACGATCCCGCCGAGGAGAACTACATCTACTCACACTTGGAATTCCTCCAACGAGGCAAAGGCATGAACCTCGTCGGTACGGTCACGCAGTTGGAGATTTTGTTGAACGAAGGGGTCGATCCGGTCGCTAAATGCAGAGAGATTGACGACAAGTTTCACGGCGGTCCCATTGAGACCGACACGCGACCGAAAGGCGTGTTCCAAGCGCACAGCCTCGGAGACTTGATACAGCTCATTGGCATGGCCCAATATCTTGGCTACGCGTGCGTCGGTCTTGTGCTGGCGCTCGTGGCCACGACGACGGTCATGTCCGTTCAGGATCGCATCAAGGAACACGCCGTCCTGCAAACCGTTGGAGTTCCTGGCCCGCAGATCTTTCAACTCGTGATGACCGAGAGCGTGTTGCTCAGCATTGCTGGTGGCGTTCTCGGCGTCGGCAGTGCTATGTTGATGCTCAAGGTCACCAGCTTGTCAGTGGGAGCGGAAGCGGTCACGATCGCGTTCACGCCTTCGATCCGGCTGGCAATCAATGGACTGATCATATCGTGCATAGCCGGTGCGCTTGCCGGAGTCGCTCCAGCATTTCAAGCAGCACGCACGGAGATCGTCCCCGCGCTGCGGCAGGTCTGAATCTACGCACGGGGTTGGATGCCGGAGCGAACTAGCGCGGCGCAGGCCACGATGATTGGCAGCGAAGCGATCTCGGTGTACGATCCGGCAAGCGTCACCAACGTCTTCGCGTACAACGGAAGGGATCGCAGATGCTGGTTGGATATGTCAGTGATGAAAACTATGTCGCGCTCGGCGGCGTCGAATTCGAGTTCGAGAACGAGGCTGGGAGCGTCGTAGCTTGCTCGCGAGTTACGGGCGCGATCCACGCTGACGTTGAGCCGGGCCCTTATCGCGTGTCGCTTGGGCTGAGGGGTTACGGTGCGAAACGCGCTCACGTGACTGTCGAAGTGGGACGCCCTTATCATTTTCGCCTGCTGTCCGACCGAGTGTGCGGCTTCATGTGGCCAAAGTGGGTTCGCGCGGAAGAGTCTTCGGAATACTGCGTGCACTCAACCGAGCCATTCCGACTCGATCTTTGGCGCTACGGTTGGCAGAAACAGTTTGTGAAGAGTTTTGGCTGGTGTGGCGAACACGGACCGCGTGCGATGGCACAGATAACCCCTGACGGAGACTACACAGGGACCGGCGTCGCGTGGAATCGAGAAGGCTACTCGCTTGAGTATCAGAAACACGCAGTCTGCGCACCGGAGCGGTCAGGCCTCTATTATTTGCATGCGAAGACCCAGTCAGGTCGTTTCTGCTCGTTCCCGTGGATCGTCTCACCGACAACGCCCAAGGCAAGAATTGCCGTCGTTGCATCGACGATGACATGGAATGCATACAACAACTTTGGCGGTCGCAGCAACTACTTCAACCAAGCTGGCGTCCCCGATCGTCCGATACTCAACTCGCGGCAAGACATCGAGCGCTATACGTCTTCTGAAATCTGGCCGTATTCAGAAACGTCGTCTCCGCTTTCCTTCGATCGTCCTGAGCTTGCCAGCGAGACCCCCGAGGATGCTGAAATCACGGACCCCATTCAAGGGCGCACCGAGTCCTGTTTCGCGCCTGGGCTGTGGCGCTTGATGGGGTGGCTGGACCGTGAAAAGTTCGAGTGCGACTTGTACAACGATGTGCAGTTGCATTTTGACGAATTGCCGTTGGATGAATACCAAGTGTTGGTACTCGACAACCATCCCGAGTATTGGTCACCCGAAATGTACCGACGCGTCAAGTCCTGGGTTTTCGAGCGAGGCGGGAAGTTGCTCTATCTGGGCGGCTGCGGTTTGTACGCAGAAGCCGACTTACCCGACCAACGAACGATGCTCTGCCGCCGCGAAGGTATTTACGATCTGCGACAAGACGAGCCGGATTGTTTACTTGGTGTCGGATACACGCATGCGGGTTTTCAGACTGGCGCACCCTATCGCGTTCTCGATGAAACGCACTGGGCGTTCGCTGGCACGGGAATGAAAACGGGCGACCTATTCGGTGAGCAAAGCCTTCACGAACGCTGCCCCGGCGGCGCATCGGCTCACGAGTTAGATAAGATCGGCCCACATGCTCCGCCGCAAATTGTTCACTTGGCGAAAGGCGACAATCCAGACGATGCGGGCGCTGATCTGATTTGTTTCGATACGTCGAGCGGCGGCAGCGTGTTTTCAACGGGCTCGTTCACGTGGACATTGTCATTGCCGATCGATGAAAACGTATCAGCGGTAACGGCGAACGTGCTGCGTCGGTGGACTGGATAAGCCGTGCGACTCGGTCGACATTCGCAGCCGGTTGTGCGATGAGTTACAACAATACGTTGCCTCAAACTGACAACTGTAGCGAGAAAGGGGACTGGCTCCGTGTTTGATGATGGCTTGGATCGCTGGATAATGTTGCGTCACGGTGCCAGTCCCCTTTTTACGACTCTGTTTTCACTCTGACTCCCAACAAGCAAAGTGACAAGGTAACGAAATGCAACGTGTTCCAGCCAAGCCGCTGAACTACGAATTCAACCGTCTGCTCGATCCTCGCGTGCGAATCCAACCCGGCGAAACGATTGTCGTCGAAGCAGAAGATGCGCTTTCCGGCCAGATTCGCACCAACGACGATCGTCGTGACAAGTCGAAGATGCCGTTCAGCAATCCGGTTGCGGGCCCAATTTGGGTTGAAGGTGCCGAGCCGGGTGATGCGTTGGCGGTGACTATCCAAGAGATTCGCCCTCGCGATGGTCAGTGTGCCACTTACACCGGCAATCCCAAGCAGCTGTGCGAATGGCTTGGCGTCGACGTTCCGCACGGTGCTCACGTTTGTCCGATTGTCGACGGTCTGATTCACTGGAGTGATAAAATCACGATCCCTTACGCTCCTATGTTGGGGTGTATTGGCACCGCACCTGACTGGGGCGCACCGACCACGGGCCCCGCGGGAATGCACGGCGGCAACATGGACCTCGTCGAAGTGCGTCCCGGAAGCACTGTTACCTTGCCGGTGTTCGTAACTGGAGGATTCCTATTCTTAGGCGACGCCCACGCAGCAATGGGACACGGAGAATTGTCCGCAACTGGCTTGGAGATGGCATCGGAATCGACGGTCACCGTCGCCTTAGTCAAGAACAAGAATCTGGCCGGACCCCGAATGGAATCCGCGACGGAGATCATGACCGTCGCGGCTGGTGCACCCACGGAGCGAGCGATCGCCCAAGCCTACGCCCGATTGATTCTGTGGATGGAAGACGAGTTCGGATGGGACCGCTGGAAAGCTTATGACATCCTGACCCACGTTGGTGCCATCTCGATTGGTTACTACGATGGCGGCGCAGTCGCAGCAAAGATTGAGAAGCAATACCTTGGATCCGTCTGACAATTTCAACGCGACAGGCACTTCGCCCGCGCCGGCACCCCGGTCGACTTTCGTTCGTTACGGCGTGCTAGCGCTTCTTGCAACGGCCGCCAGCAGCGCGTACCTGACGCGGTACTGCATCGCTGTTGCCAACACGACAATTCAAGAAGAGTTGAGTTTCAACAACACTCAGATGGGATGGGTTCTGGGGGCGTTCTCGTTCGGCTATCTGCTTTGCCAGGTTCCTGGTGGCTGGCTAGGAAACCGTTTCGGTACGCGCATCTCGCTGCCGATATTGAGCATCTTGTGGTCGGCCTTCACCGTTTGGACCGCCGCGGTCTCGTCGCTCTCTCAGCTGTTTGCCTCGCGGTTCGCCTTTGGGCTGGCACAAGCCGGCCTGGTTCCGAATGCTGCGCAAGTGGTCAAGGATTGGTTCCCAATCGGTCGCCGCGGATTCATCAGCTCCATCATCGCCATCTCGATGTCGTTTGGTGCCGTGCTGACAATGCAAATCACCGCAATGTTGTTAGTCGACTTTCATTGGCGGTGGGTGTTTCGTTTCTACTCCTTGGTGGGCATCGTCTGGGCGCTGGTGTTTTACGTGTGCTTTCGCACGTTCCCCCGCCAGCATCCGTGGGTCAACCAAGCGGAACGGGAGCTTATCGACGGTGAAGACGCCCTGGTCCATAGTCGCGACGCTGCCACCGTGGAAGAGCCGCCGCACCATGAAGCGCACGATCGCCTCCGCGTCGGTGGCATGTTGCGCAGCGGCAATTTGTGGGCCGTGTGTATTCAGTCATTTTTTCGTGCGGCGGGTTACAACCTGTTCGTTACATTCTTTCCTGCGTTTCTGGAATTCGCCTACGGCGTCAGCCGCGAGAATGCGGGACCGTTTACCAAATGGCCTCTGATCGGAGTTATGGTTGGCGGCTTGTTGGGCGGCTTGCTGGTCGACGTGATTCTTCGGTGGACCGGCAACAAATGGCTTAGCCGAAGCGGCGTCGCGATCGGGGCGTTGGTAGTCACCGCCGCGGTCATTCTTGCTTCGTCATGGACGACGACGGCCGGAAGCCTGGTCGCCGTGATTTCGATTGGCGCGCTGTTTTCGGGGATTGCTATGCCAAGTGCCTGGGTTGGGACGATCGATATCGGTGGGCGACACACCGCGGTGATCGTCGGGATTATGAACATGGCTGGATGTCTGAGCGGGGTGATCGTGACGCCTTTGTTGGGCATGCTCATTGACGCGATCAAGGATACGGACGGCAATTGGAATCTGGTAATTTATCTGCACGTCGTCTTCTACATTGCGGCGGCCGTTTCGTGGATGTTCATCAATCCGAACAAGGAAGTGCTGGCACCGTCAGAAGCGGCCCGTTCGTAATCGATCGCCAAAGAGAACAAATCATGCTTTTCGACACGCATACGAACCTGATGTGGTATCCCGATCATCTCTCCGACGAGTTCGTTGAATTTGCCTGGGAAGCAAAAAAGGCCAAGATGAAACTGACGACGGACGTCTATTTCGCGGGCAGCGACGTTCAGGAACAGAATGCATTCGACTCCAAGCCCGAGCAACTGCTCGAAGCAACACAAGACGCTGACAAAGTGATTGTCTTTGGCATTAAGGCTCCGTTCTGCGGCATCAACGCCGACCAGGAACTGATCGCTCGTTTCGTCAAGCAGCACTCAGAGAAGTTCATCGGTTGGTGCAGTGTTGATCCGAACGATGACGATTGCGTTGAACAGCTCGTCTACTATGTCAACGACTTGGGTTTGCGCGGCCTGAAGTGTTCGCCGATTTACCAGAATTGGGACCCGCAAGATCCGAAGCATCTGCCGTTGTTCCGAAAGGCGCAGGATTTGGGCATCCCCGTTAACATCCACCAGGGAACATCTTTCGTACGAACCGGGCCGCTAAAGTATGCTAACCCCATTCTGCTTGAAGACATCGCCGTCGCATGCCCCGACCTGCGAATCGTCATCGCGCACATGGGTCATCCCTGGGAAGACGAATGCGTTGTGCTAATCCGCAAGCATCCCAACCTCTACACCAACATCTCGGCGCTGCACTACCGACCTCTGCGCCATTATCAAGCCTTCATGACCGCTATCGAATACGGCGTCGAACATAAGTTGATTTTCGGCTCCGACTTTCCCTCCGCGACCGCAGCCCAAGTGATCGCCGGGCAGAACAAAGTGAACGACATTATCGACCGAACGAGTCTGCCCAGAATCTCAGACGAGATGATCCACGACATCATCTACGAGAACTGGAAACGCTTTTTGCCAGAGTATCTGTAAGTCCAAAACGCCTATTCCGGATTCAGCTCGGCAAGGTCGATCCAAGTACCGCGCTCAGCGGACATCACGGCAGCGTCGGTAAACAATTGGACTCGCCAACCGTCATCAAGCCCAGGATGTTCGAACACAGCTCCGTCAATGCGGGCTCGCACAGCTGGAAAGACATGTTTTGTGAATCGATTTCCGAGCCCCGTGTCCTCGAATGTTTCTAATAACTCCGGAGGTTCGCTGCCTTTGGCGATGCGCAGAGTGCTGGCGGTGCGATCGATTGCCAAAGATGCTTCCGTACCATGAAGTTCCACGTCTGGCGCGAATCCCTTACGAATGCATGGCGCATGTGACAACACCAGCGAGCCAACAGTTCCGCTCTCGAATTGAATCGCAATGTCTGAGTAGTCGAACACAGTGGCTTTGCGAACACACCCGCTTTCGCTCGCTTCATGAGCCTGTCCCCATGCCAGAGCTTCGTCCAAATTGATCGCTCCTAGATCAGGTTTTGGTGGACTGAGAACTGTGGCATGTGCATGCACGCGCAACGCTTCCTCGCCGAGAATCCATCGCATGGTGTCGTAGGCGTGCGAACCCACATCAGCAATGCTGCCGGCGGAGGAGAGTTTGGCGTCGTCTCGCCAAGTGAAAGGCATCGCGCTGGGGCGAGGGTTGTGCCAGCGATAGACGATGGCTTTAATCTCACCAAGTTGCCCGTCGCGGACGATCTCTCTTGCTTGTACGAACGCCGGCACGTAACGCGTCCAAAACGGGACGTAGTGCCCGATGCCCGCATCGCGACAAGCCACCCACATCTCGTGAGCCTGTTCGACGTTCATCCCGACTGGTTTTTCGCAGAAGACATGTTTCCTCTGCTGCGCACACGCCAAGACGGCTTCATGATGCAAGGCGTCCGGCGTCGCCACGATAATGAAGTTTACGTCACGATGCTGAACCACTTGCCTCCAGTCGTCCGTGACAAGTCGTGCGTTGTCTTCCGTACCAGCAGCCTGCAGCAGATCGCGTCGACGTGCACACAAGGCCACGATCGTCGCATCGTCCGGCGAATCGCGAATCTCACAACGATATGGCGTACCGATGTAGCCCGTCGCTCCAATGACACCGACTCCAAAATGCATTATCGCCTCCTGAGTGTTTACTGGGGTCAGGTCGAATCCATCGCTAACGTCGAGAATGCCAACGTCGAGAATGCCAGCGTCGAGAATGCCAGCGCGGAAGTCAAGTGATTACAATGAACCTTTCGGTCACTCAAATGGCTCCCAGGACAACAAGTTAATGCATGGACTTGGAAGAACCACCCAAACATTGATGCGGTTTACTCTGGCTCTTGGTTTCAGTGTGCTTAGTTTAACTGTGCTTGGTTGGCAGCTACCTCAGGGTACCGCAGACGATTGGATGCAGTTTCGTGGACGCGATGCGCGAGGGATCGCCGAGGGCCAGAATTTACCCGATTCGTGGGATGTCGAAACGGGAGATAATGTTCGCTGGAAGATCGACATCCCAGGTTTGGGACACGCCTGTCCGATCGTATCGCGCGACATGGTGTTTATCCTGACCGCTGACAATGGCGAAGTGGATCCTGAACTGCGGTTAGGTTTGTACGGTGATATCGATCCGGTGGCGGACGATAAACCGCACGAATGGCGTCTTTACTGTCTTTCGCAAAACACTGGTGAACTCTTGTGGCAGCGGACGTTACATCGAGGTATACCGGCCATCAAACGACACACGAAAGCCACCCATGCGAACTCGACGCCGGCAACAGATGGTGAGCACATCGTCGTGTGTTTGGGATCGGAAGGTTTGCACTGCCTTGACTTCTCGGGACGACTTTTGTGGAAGAAGGATCTTGGAACGCTCGATTCGGGTTACTACCTCGCTCCTCAGGCTCAGTGGGAATTCGCAAGCTCGCCGATCATCCATGCGGGGCGGGTCATTCTGCAGTGCGACGTTCAGAAGGACTCTTTCATCGCGGCGTTCGACATTCATGACGGCCATCAATTATGGCGGACTCCACGGGATGACGTGCCGACTTGGAGTACGCCGACCATCGTCCAAAGTGCCACGCGAACGGAACTGGTTGTAAATGGCTTCAAGCACGCTGGCGGTTACGATCCGTCCGACGGCAAGCCGCTCTGGAAACTTGGAGGCGGCGGCGACATTCCGGTACCGACGCCGATCTTCGCGCAAGACTTGATATTCTTGAGCAGCGCGCACGGTTCAGATCGCCCCTTGTGCGCGGTACGCCCTGGCGCCAACGGCGACCTAACTCCGCCAAATCACGACACACTAGATGAATCACTCGCATGGTATAAACCCCGCGACGGGATCTACATGCAAACTCCGATTGTCTACGGAGACCACTTGTACGCATGTCGGCAGAACGGTGTCTTGAGTTGTTATGAGGCGTCGAGTGGCGAGAGACTCTATCAGAAACGGCTCGGTGCAGGCAAAGCAGGTTTTACTGCTTCGCCGGTCGCGGCGGATGGGAAGCTATACTTCGCGAACGAAGATGGCGCAGTGTACATCGTGGCGGCAGGTCCTGGATTCAAACAAATCGCCGTAAATGAAATGGGCGATTCGTGTATGGCGACACCAGCGATTTCCGGCGGACTATTAATCGTTCGCACTACCAATCGGGTAATTGCGATCGGGACGCCGCCCGTAGAATTCGCCGCAGTAAAACAGCCGTACGTTCGTCGGCGATCCTCCTCGGCGTTCGATCGCATTCGTACGTGGCGCTGTCGCAGGGCAAACTGAATCCGCCGATTCTTCGATCGATAACTATCGACCCGTCCGCTCGTCGAGACCCAGTATTGCGAGACTATCACAGTGGATCATGGCCTCGATCGCGTCGGTGTTTAATCGCGGGAGTGAAGTTCCTTCGAGCTGGTCGTTGAGCGTTCGCAGTCCGTCGATCGAAGCGTCGACCGTTGTGAACGGATAGTCCGTGCCGAACAAGACCTTGTCCCACACGCCATACTCCTGGACTAACATGAGACTGTGGTACAGCTGAAAGGGACGGTAGTGCAGCGCACTCACATCGGCATAGACGTTCGGATGCTTGCGGATCACGGCAACACATTCTGGTTCATACGGATGGCCGAGATGAGCCATGATGATTTTCACTTCAGGGAAGCGAGTCGCGATCGCGTCGAGGTGCCGCGGCAATGTGCATTCAAGCGGAGCTTGCGCGATGAACGTTGTGCCGGTGTGCAGCAACACAGGCAGCGCATGCTGTCGAGCGTATGACCAGAGCGGATCGAGCCGCTCGTCGTCCGGTTGAAAACCAGCATACATCGGCAGCAGCTTGATGCCGACGAGTCCAAGTTCCTGATGCCCTTCGTGCATCTCGCGTTCCCAGCCGTCTTGTGTCGGATCGAGCGACTGGAATCCGAGCAGCTTGTCGCTGTGTGCCGCCACATACTCCGCGACATAGCGATCGTCTACCCACAAACCGCTTAGTCGAGCCTTACCTCCAAAGACGATCGTGCGATCCGCTTGCGACGCGGTGGCCTCATAATCGTCGTACCGAACCGTCAAATCAACCTCGACGCCAGCGCGAGCCCGCTTCGCTTGGTCGCGAAAGTCGTCACTGAAGTGATCGGGGTACTGCCAGGCGTGGCTGTGAACGTCAATGATCATCACGACCTCGATGCTAATCTACCAGAGGGTATTTCAAGACCTGCTTCTCTCGTGTGTCTGGGGCGCCTTGGCTTCGGCGCGTGATCGATGGTCAAGTTGTCGGTTGACATTCGTCTATCATAACACGGTCGTCGAGAAGTGGAGGTTCGTCGCGTGCCAGAGTAGTGGTACGGTTTGCGGCAAACTGTACCACTACCCGTGCCGGCCGCGAGATTATTCCGTATACGTTGCCTGACAGGCACGGCGAATTCATCCAAAACGTTCCCGAAAACCGACTGCGGCAATAGCCGCCCTTGGGTTCGTTGCCACTTGAATCACCAGTTCCCGGTTCTAGAATCAACTCCGGTACGGAAAGCAACTTTCCTATCAGTTACACACTACCGATATTTCCTTTGAGGAATCAGCCATGCCCTCTCGAATGGTTTCCGGCTTGCTGCTGGCGCTCGCTTTTGTTTCGGCGAGCGGATCGCAGCCTGATGAACAGACTCAATCGCCGAGTGTTCCTGCGATCGCCATGGAATTCATGGGAGGCAGTGGAGGCGGGTTACAGGTCAACGCGACCGACGGGTGGGAATTCGCGGTCAAGACTCTGGTAACGGTTACTTCGCTGGGCGTCTGGGACTACGAGGCCGACGGATTGAATTCGGAGATTCCCGTTGGACTATGGGATGCCGACGGTGAGCTGCTTGCAAAGGCGACGGTGCCGGCAGGGACTGCAGCTCCAAGTACCGATGGATTCCGCTATGTCGCGATTGCCCCAATCACGTTGCGAGCCGGTGAGAACTACATAATTGGAGCTGCCTATACCCCGGAGACTAAAGAGAACATCGGTGGCGGCAACACGTCGGCAAGGTTCTTCAGCGACGGGGCCATCCGATGGGTAAAGCGTCGACGCACCATCAGACAGACAGAATTGGCATTCCCGAAGACGACAAACACAAGTGTCTCTGGCGTCCCGAATCCTGGCGGTTTCGGGCCGAACTTCTTGATCGAAAAGCCGACGACACCTCGGCGTTACTACCGGACGTACAGACTCGAAGCGCCCAACAAGTACGTGATGCTCGACCTTGCTGAGAGCGAAGACGGAATTCACAACCGCGACCCGGTCATCCAATGGACTCTGTTCGCTCACAAGGACGGCACGCTGACACAAGTGCTGGTCAATGGAAAACCTTTCGGCGTCGGTCCCGAGGCGCTGAAATCCGCGAACGCAAACACAAAAGAGCTTGCCGCCACTCTGCAGAAGGCGACCCTAGTACGCCCCAACGTTCGAGTTACAGCTCCATCGTGGGTGCGTTACGCCGATGTCACGAAAGCCGTGGACGCAGCCACGGGCCCACGAGTGACACTTCAGGTTCGGCGTACCGCTCCCGCTCGAATTGAGTTCTCGACCCTTCGCGACACACAACTCCCGCTGGTCACTCCCGGTGCCGATGGACGATTTGTCGATCGCGGAGATTACGTTGAAGACTCCTGGACCGGACTGCTCTGGCAGAAAGACGGTGCCACGTCAGGGAAGAAGAACTTTCAACAAGCGGCCGAGTACGCGGCAGAATTGAAACTCGGCGGTCTGACTGACTGGCGAGTACCGACAATCGAAGAGCTGGCCACTGTGTTCCCGGCCGTTGACGCACCGTTCAGCGGAACGAAGTACACCAAGGAGCAATGCTGCGCTCCGCCTCACGAATATGCTTCCTACTGGACCTCGGAGCTGGACACGAAATCCGAAGATTACGCGTACGTCTATCACTGGTACGCTAGCGGCGGAGCCAACAACTGTTACGCAAGCCGCAACTTTGTCTACGTTCGAGCCGTGCATGATCCGCTCGACGAGATCGCTGATTCCGCTCGGAAGACAGCCAGAAGAGTCTCAGAACCGGCAAGCAAGCAAACTCGTGGCGAACATTCAGCACAGAACGAGCGGCAGAACTCAAGAGCGATTCAGCAGGATCGAATTGAAGGCACCGTGCAGTCGACGAAGCAGAGGATCGTCAGCTTCCTCAGGTCAAACGTCGTCGGACGCTCCGTGGTCGGCAAAGTCTCGACGAGCATCGACCGAGGGCGACTGGAATCCGTGTTCGAGCGGAGAACGACATTCGCTCGCCTACTTGAGTCGCCCAACGGATTCGGCTTTGACGAGGTACTCCGAATTCGCGAAAGCATCACGCCCCGCGGAAGCAAAAACAGGAGCGAAGCCAGTTCTCGGAATGCCGACCGCACGGTCATTCTTCGTCATCAATACTCAATCCGGGCGAGTACGGGAGAACTCGTTGGGTACACCCGCGAGATCTCCGGAAACTCCGACCGGTTGTCTGCAGCTGCCGTCGTTAAACGGGGCAGAGTGAGTTTTGAGAATGGAGTGCTGACGATCCGCACCTCGACAGTCGGTTACGACGATCATGTGAGCGTCAAAGGCCCGAAGCCAGGAGGATTCAGGTCTCAGACGCAGTACTCCATCATCGAAGGCCAGCTCCGTCGAGTCCAGGCCAACGAGTACTTTGAAGTTGATCCCGATACGGACGTGAAAACTCCCGACCGCCGCGAAACTGAACTGCTTGTGGAAGACGAAACGCCGTAGGACATCGTTCGAATCGGCGCGACTTCAAATGGCTCGTCAGCGCCTGGCAGAATTGCCTGGTCAACGGTCTGTAGCGGATCCAGTGAGGCTGACCGGCGTCTGCTTCGAGGTGTTATCCCGGAGGTATCGAGTGTGAGTGATCGCTACGACCGTGCCAGAGAATTTGGCAAGATACCGCTCCATTCAAGCGTCTTGAACTGCGCACCGGCTTCGATCGGACGCTACCGGACAAACTCTCTTCTTGCGAGTGGACGTCCCTCGAGGCCGATGTGGCTCTCCTTGGCAACTTGCTCTTGAACCTCTGAACCATTCAATCGATGCGAATCTTTACCGAGTCAGAGCCGATGCTGCACTACTTGGTAAAACGTGGCTGTGATATAGAAGTGATTCCACGTAATCTGCAACAAGTCGAAAGATAATCGCTATGGGTAGAAGTTTCGAAAATCGCAAGGCGTCGATCCTTAAGACCGCGGGTCAGAAATCCAAGCTCTATTCCAAATATGGCAAACAGCTGTATGTGGTGGCCAAGAACGGCGTACCGGATCCAGAAGGCAATCCCGCCTTACGAACTTTGATTGAGAAAGCCAAGAGCGAACAGGTTCCCAGCCACGTAATTGAAAAGGCTCTCGAAAAAGCTAGCGGCGTGGGCGGCGAGGACTATGCGTCGGCGCGCTACGAAGGTTTCGGCCCCGGTGGCTGCTCGATCATCGTCGACTGTTTGACCGATAACAATAATCGCACAATCACCGACGTCCGAAATTGTTTCACCAAGACCGGATCCAAGTTAGGAGCGACTGGCTCCGTCGCACATTCGTTTGATCACTTGGCAGTCCTGTCTTTCAAGGGAGACAACGAAGAGCAAGTGCTGGAAGCCATGTTGGAAGCAGACGTTGATGTTGACGACGTCGAATGCAAGAATGGCCAATTGACATTGTTCGCTCCAGCCGCCGAATTTTACAAAGCCAAGACGGCGTTGCTGGAAGCGTTCCCCGAAACGGAATTGGAAGTGCAAGAAATCACGTTCCTCCCGCAGGCCAACAAGGAAATCAGCCCGGAAGATCAGCCCATGTTCGAAAAGTTCATCAACATGCTGAACGATTGCGAAGATGTGCAAGACATCTATCACAATGCTGTTGTGCCCGGCTAGTTTGTTTCCGTCTATCCAGATTGTTGCACGTCCTCACGCAGTCCCCACGTTGGCCGGGGCGGTCGCTGCTATAAAGTCACCACGGAGGTACTCCATTTCTTGATACCGCCGGCGCGATCAATCTGGACCACGCCGCTTCAGCCGAGACAGAATTGCCATTGTCCAATTGACACGATGCCCACCGAGCACAAGTCGACGGCGACTCGAATAATTGACAAGCATTGCCCTTCTTCGCATAATCCGAGACGCTTCAGACTTTCGCTGCCTATCGATCGTCCTACCCCTCATGAACGCCTCCTCTGGCTCGGCTTGAAAGCTCATCCGTTGACACCGTCCGAAACGCCCCGCAGCCTTCGCACCGCCCAATCCGAGACGCAGGCAAAGGCCAAGACGTCTCTAAGTGTTTCACAGGTCGACGAAGGCGCGTTTTTAAATCTGACTTCGGCAATTCAGGGCATTCACCTTAAAGTTTGGGTAACGGTTGCGAAGTCCGGGACATTGCGACAGGAATCGATTGCGCTTACGGATGAGCGTGCGCTAGTTCACGCGGCGGGAAGACTTTTTTCCAAAGGTGCCGCCGAGGAAGCAGCGAAGCAGATAAGGCAGGCTCAGAGTGGCTTTAGTCGAAAAAAGACGGAATGGGAACGTCGTGTAAGGCAAAGTGAGGATGATTCGGCCCGTCGCCGCGCCATGCGTGAACTTCAACAAAAGAAGGGCTACCACAATCCGATAACTTCTCGCATTTCTCCTGCCGAAAATCAATTTAGACGGCTTGTCGAGGCGCTTGATATTCACGTCACGCTGGTAAGAAAACGGGAGATTGCTGCTAGACAGGAGTCCTTGAAGTCGGCATCTCCGGTTTCTCAAGGACCGGATACAATCGCGTTGCCTGTCGGATTCTTAGAGGTGTTCAGAGGAACAGAGGCCGGTCGGCAAGAGGCGATTGTAAAACAGTTTTTCGAAGTTGAAGCCGAGTTGACGGTTGAAGTCGCGAGTACAACGCCTAAGGGAAAGACCGTCGCATTTAGTCCGCCGCTGCCCATGAATCGCCTCTATTATTTAGTAGACGCCGCTCAGGTCATCCGCCTTCGCCGCGTGAAGATTGCCGATGATGTCTATTATCACAATTTCTTAACGCAACAAAATGAAACAATGCCGCTGCAGTCGGTTATCGAAAGCGTCCAAGCAGGAGGTGTTTGGCTGCTGCAACCGAAGTCAGATTCCATCGAAACCGATCGTCCGTAAGCCGAGTCCGAAACTTGCGTGAGAGATGACACGATTGAAGAGTCACGGGAGAAGTCGTCCGATTCGGAATCCCTGTGCTTGATCGTTCAATCCATCTTCCGAGAATTCCGCTTCGCTCGCTGTTGATCACGAAATTTCTGCTTCCGCTTCGCGTCTTTCTGCTTGGACCGTTCTTCCTTTGCGGCGACCTCCGCTGCCGTTTGCGTTTTCTCTTGCTCCATCATCGTCGGAGATTCAAGAGTTAAGCGCCCGAGTCCACCGGATCGAACTTCGGTGACTAGAATTCGACTGGCACGATCGATATCGACCACACCGCTTCTACCGAGACAGCCTCGTCTTCGTCCGATCGCTTCGATCACTTCCAAGTCGGTCTTGGGAAGCGAGTCCAAACTGTAACGCTGGACGAGTCGGTCGGGATATTGTTCGAGCATGGTGCGTGCCCCAAAGAATCCAACTTCGGCATAGTCCAAGGCTGTTTCTTTGATGGAACCGATTAACGCTAGACGATAGCCGCTGTTCGCGTTGTGGACGTTCGGCCAGAGCACGCCGGGTGTGTCCAGTAGCGCGATGCCGTCGCCGATGTTGACTCGCTGTTGTTGTTTGGTAACTGCTGGCGTGTTTCCCGTTTTCGCGATCTTTTTTCCGGCCAAGCAATTGATGATCGTCGATTTTCCGACGTTTGGAATACCGACGATCATGGCGCGAATCGTCTTGTCTTTGAGGCCCGGTACCGTGTTGGAGGCGACCGATATCAATCGTCGAATCGTCGGGACTTCCTCCTTGGTCACCACGAGGGCGCGGACGCTCGCCGTACGCTCCAGGTAGTCTTGCCAAACTTTGTTTTGCGTTTCATCCGCAAGATCGCTTTTCGCCAACAATTTCAAACAGGGTTTGTCGCCCAGAAGCTCTGCCAGCATGGGATTCGCGCTGGAATACGGAATCCGTGCGTCGAGAACTTCGATGACCACATCGACTTTGGGGAGCGCCGCTTGGATTTCAAGCCGAGCTTTGTGCATATGGCCCGGGAACCACTGGATCGGCATGTGTCTGTCGGTGGATTGAGGTATTGAAGTAGGACCAGCCATCCTAAGGCGGGCTTCACAGTGGCCGCCACACGTCCGTGTGACTCACACTTAGTGTCACGAGTTGGCTTCGTCTTGATAAGCCCCGATCCACTTTCCCGATATCGTTTTCAGTTCGAGTCAATTGCGGTTCGCGAGTTCAATGAGTTCCTTGATGTCGAAGTACTCCAAAAGGCCGAAGCAGTAGACTTCCGGCGTGCCGCCATAGCTTGGCCCCGGCTTCAAGAAATCGTGCAGCGAATGGGCTTCGCCATTTGTCTTCACGGACGAGATCACCTTCGGGCCGGCGACCGCCGCGGCACATCGGGCGATGAGACTCGTGGTCGCACCATTAGCTTCGATACGGACCGCGTCAGCTACGAACACTCGCGCAAAGAAACGAGCCGCCGCGACAACCTGGGCGGCCTGAATCCCCAGCGGACGCTCTCCGACCGTCGCCAGTAGCATGGCGTTTTGAAATTTCGCTCTGAGTTCTGGCGTGCTGTGTCCGAACAGGACAGGATCAATCGCCAACACTCGACATCCGTCGAGCACGAGTTCTTCGATGCGTGCCTGCTGCGATGCGTAGCCTCCGTCTGCAAGAAGTATGACATGCTTACGAACGATATTGCCTTTGATCGCAGCATCGTCTTCGATTACAGCGGCTGGGATTTCCCAGCCGCCAATTTTCAGCCGCAGCTGACGCACCGTGAATGCACCGGCTGGCTGGGGACCGGTGAACCGAGCGGCTCCGATTTCCGGATCCGAGTAGCGCAGAATTGTGCGCAAGAGTGCTCGCTGCTGGTCAGTTGTCTCCGGCAGCGGTTTCGGTAAGCCCCGGGCAGCCTCTGCCGCGAGCGTATGAAAGTCAGCGGTCTCGTCCGGCAGCGGCACGTTGAGTTCTTTGTGAGTGAGAACTTCATCCAGTGACGGAAACTCTGAGTGGCCTCGTTTCTCGAAGGGAAAGAAATGATGATCGAGAAATCGATAGAGCTGTTCTCGATTATCCTGATCGTAATTGTGCGTGCCCGGTTCGCTGTTCGCGTAATATTCGAGTTTGTCTGCCGCGCCGGCTTGCTCGTAAAACGGCACGACCGGATCAAACGTGTTCGGCTTTACGGTATCGGCAACGAAGCAGCAGTTGTCCTTCGTGTTGTAAATCATTAGCATCGGCCGAGGAGTCATAAGAGCAGTGAGATGGACGTATCCTGCTGTCTTCGCCAGATCATTGGGAATCTGCTCAAGATCGCCGATGCTGCCGACATGCTCGAGACGCTGTTCGATCGCGCTGTGTCCGGCGACCGGGACTGCGAGTTGGACTCGCGTGTCGAGCGAACTGAGCATGATTGTCTGCCAGCCGCCGCCGGATAACCCTGTGACAGCAGTTCGCTTCAGATCCGCGTGCGGATGATCGAGCAGCACATCGAGACCGCGTGACATCGCTAGATAGAATACGCTCAGTCCGCTACGGCCGCAGAGATCAAGCCTACTCAGATGATTGTGCTTAAAGCCGGCCGTTCGCAGTTGGCCCATACCGATCCATTCGAGGTTCAGCGCCAGCATGCCTCGTTTCGCGAGGTTGATGCATCGCAGTTGCTTGTAGGCTGTCGACTTGCCGGTTGCCGCATGCCCGTTCACATTCAGAACTGCTGGCACTATGTTTTCTGACTCGGCGGCGTCCTTCAATTCATGTGGTTCGTATAGCAGCGCTGGAATCCATAAGTCCGGTAACGCTTCGAAGCGAAGTTTGCGGATTCGATAACCGTGATCCGTTTCAATCACATCGTGCCAAACGACATCGGGTTTCCCCTCACGCCACTCGGCAGGAACTCCGCGAAACACGACGTTGTCCAGAACTTGAGCCCGCAGTCTTTCGGCATGACGTTGCCATTCCATTGCGGAACCAGCGGGCTTCAGGGGGACGAGCCTAGACTGCACAAACCGCCGGTGTTGTTCGGTGATTGATTCCGGACCAGAGAGCGGCTGGCTCAGCGCGGCTTCTAGCGTCTGTTGGGCAAATCCGCATGACGTGCTGACCCCTGACAAGACGACAAAGTAGGCAACTATCGCCACAATCCGACCTCGCAGTTGCGGGGTCGCAGATAGTTTCACGGATGAACCAGCTCGTTGTGTAAGCAGAGCAAGCTTGTAAGCCCTCAACGCTTGATGACCTTTCTGTGCGGCGACCAGCCAGTATGTTAAGCCGCGGATGAGCTCGTTGCTCTGTTCTGCCAAGGGTCGTCGATGCATCTCGGAGTCTCCCTTCCTTTAGATGCACGCATCGTACATTCGACGGAGCCGTGGCGCAAGCTCCCCTGGTATCCGTGAGTGGAAAGTCGGGGTCGCATTTCGATCTCAGCGTCACTGCCCTCTTGCCAGGATTCAGTAACGATTCGACTCGGCGGATTGATCAGAGCTGATGTCACGACGGACATCGAGCTGTACTTGGTTGCAGTCAATCCGACTGAGCGGGAGTAAGATCGTGAACTCGATGGTGTCCAACGCAGTCCGACTTGGCAACCCTGGCGTTGCCTCGACACGTCGTGCGTGGACGGCGGAAGAGAAAGCGATGCGCCGAACACTCCTGCATTCGACGTTGATGCGAGAAATCCGTTCCAATAATCGTGGGACGACTTACTCTTCGCTCCATCTCATTCCCAGAACTTCGCGGTCCATCACTGGCTACTTCGCAGGCACGAAACGAGTATTAATTCGTTCCCTTGAGCAGCAGACACAGACGAATGCTGGAATTAAACTACGTTACGCCCTGCTCAATGTGTGTCTCCATCGCTTTATTGTTCGGATCTGTTTAGGGAATGAACTTATGTGTCGAGTGGTTGTATTGCTCGTGTGTTTGCTCGCACTCGTTGGCAAGTGTTCACAAGCCGCTGAGCGATTGAATATCCTCATCATCACGGTCGATGACATGAGCGCGGATTCGATTGGAGCATTTGGCTGCAAGCTGTCCGATACGACACCGAACATCGATCGCTTTGCCAAGGAGAGCCTGAAGTTCGGCTTTGCTCACGTGCAGGTTGGTAATTGCATGCCTTCTCGCAACGTCATGTGGTCGGGGCGTTATCCGCACAACAACCGCGTCGAAGGCTTTTACCAAGTGAAGGATCCCGGCTATCCCGTACTCGCGGATCTCATGCAGCAAGCGGGTTACTTCACGGCGATTCGGCATAAGGTCTCGCATTCGACACCCTATCATCCTTTTGAGTGGAATCTCGTACTCGACACGTTGGATGACGGCTCGAAAGCTCACGTCAAGGACGCAGCGTCGTACGGCGTATCAACAACTCGTGGCATTCAATCGGCAAAGTCCGCAAACAAGCCATTCTGTTTGATGATCAACGTCGCTGATCCACATAAGCCATTCCATGCGCAGGGCCGCAACGGAGAGACGATCCCTGATGAACACACTCCCTCTCGCATCTTTACACCCGATGACGTGCCCATACCTGGATTTCTATTTGACGATCCAGTCGTACGGAAAGAGCTGTCGCATTACTACTCGTCCGTTCGACGAGCTGATGACGCCGTGGGCGCTGTTTTGACGTCGCTTGAGGAATCGGGCCAGGCGGACAATACGTTCGTCATGTTTCTGTCCGATCACGGCATGGCTCTGCCCTTTGCCAAGACACAGTTGTATCACCACAGTACACACACGCCGCTAATCATTCACTGGCCAGGTGTGACGAAGCCCGATAGTGTCGATCGGACGCACATGGTCTCCGCCGTTGATTTTCTGCCGACGCTGCTCGACGTCGCAGGCATTGAGCACCCTCATGGACTCGACGGACGGTCGTTCGCATCGGTGGTCAAAGGCGACGCTCAAGCCGACCGCGCAACCGTGTTCAAGGAGTACAACGAAAACGCGGGCGGTTCACGAGATCCGATGCGATCCATTCAGACAAAACGATTTCTCTACCTTTTCAATCCGTGGTCCAACGGCGAACGTGTGATGGCGACGGCAACGACCAGTACGCCGACCTATCGTCGTATGGCTCAGCTCGCCGAAACCAACGAAAGAATTGCAGCTCGCCACACTCTGTATCAACATCGTGTTGTTGAAGAACTGTTCGATATCGAGAGTGATCCTGATTGTCTCGTCAACTTGATCGATTCAGAAACACATCAAGCAGAGTTGGCAAAGCTGCGAGCGGCGCTAGAAGACTGGATGATCGAGACCAATGATCATATGTTGGATGTGTTCCGCCAACGTGATGATGCGAATGTTCGTGAAAAATACGTGTTGAAGAAAGAGAAAGAAGCCGAACAACGCAGGAAGCGAAGTCGCACATCAAAGAAAACCGCTCCCAAGAAGAGCAACGAGAACCGTCTCAAATTAATTGCGTTGAGTCTTCCGAAAACGATTAGCGCCGGCGAGGTCGTGACAATTGAAATCGCTCACAGTCTGAGCGAATCTCTCGGCGAGCAATCGGTCCATCTCACTCTGAAAGCAGGGCCCGATGGCAAACGAGTTGAACGCAAGGTGGTTAAAGTTGTCGGAAAGGGAACGCTCGAAGTGACATTCCAAGTCCCGACGGTTGTCTTGGGGAATACAGTTCAGTTCGCGGCGTTTGTCGGGAAGGATTACAGCAGCAACTTGCAGCATCTTCAGACTGCGGCCGTCAAGCTGCAATGAACGTGTGCCGATGACAGGGAGTGAATCATGGGCCTAAACTGTTTTCAGGATCTGATCACGTCGGTGGACGAACTTTCGAACTTGATTGGCACTCCCAGCGAGCTTGTCATCAAGAAGCAATTGTCGGAACTCGACGATCACATGCGAACGTTTATCGCTGAGTCGCCGTTTCTTCTCCTAGGGACCGTTGATCGTGAAGGCCGCTGCGATGTCTCGCCGCGCGGCGACGTTCCGTCCGTCGCTAGTGTCATCGATTCCCAAACGCTAGTACTCGCCGAACGACCCGGCAATCGCCGGGCGGACAGCCTCCAGAACATCATGGAAACAGGGCGCGTTGGTTTGTTGTTTATGATCCCAGGGCAAGGCGAGACGTTGCGCGTGAATGGTCGTGCCTGCGTGTTTCGTGACAATGCAGTTCTCGAGACGATGACGGTCAACGACAAGCAGCCTGTCGTCGGAATCGGAGTCGAAATCGAGGAGTGTTACCTGCAATGTGCCAAGGCATTGATTCGCTCACACTTGTGGGACAATCCAGAAAATCGGAAACAGACATCGCTACCCAGCTACGGCCAGATTCTGATCGATCAGACCAAGATCGATCAGACGGTCGAGTCGTTGAATCAGCAGATCGAAGAATCGTATGCGAAGCGACTTTACTAGCGAGTTCACAGGGAGCACATGACGAGGGCTCGTCATTTCCGATTACTCGAACGGGTTGTCCGACTTGTTGAGTGTGAGAACAAACTGTCGGTCGGCAGCGCTCAGTCGCGCCAATGGGATTGTCAACTCCTTGCCATCCTTGCGAACAATGCTAACGGCATCAGCGCTCTTGCTCACAAGCTTTGCTTCCACTTTGAACTTGCCGGTGCTGTCGGTCCAGATACGAAAGGCGTCGCTCGCTGCCTGGGATGGTGACGGCGACGATGAACTGGGGACAGACGTCCTGTAATTCGGCCGAAGATTCGGCGCTTCGACTTCCGGCGGAGGTAGTCGCAAGTCGGATCGAGCTACTTTCGTGTCGGCACGATCCGACGAATACCGTATCGCTACCATACCGTCCGGCTGAACGCTTGATACATGTGCTTGATACCACCCGTCACCCTTCTTCGCAGCGACCACCATGAACTTCGGCAGCGGCAAATTACTCGGCACAGGATCGCCCACTTTGGCCACCGGCTGCAATCCATCGCGGTACGAGCGGATGATCCTCTCGGTCGCTTCGGGGCCCTCCGCTGAATTCGCGAGTCCCTGTTTGACGCGTTCTTGATAAGCTCGCACCTCAGCCTGTTCCTCCGGACTCAGCTGCGATTGCTCGATGACTTCGGGAGCGATGAAGATATCCTCACGCAATCGATCCTCCATATGTCCACCGCGATAGCTGTACCGCACTTTGACCAATCCGTTGTCGAGGATGCTGTCGATCGTTCCAGGGAAGTATTTGGACTCGGGTTGAGCATACATATTCGCCGCCACGATCAAGCCCTTCGGTAACGGTGTGTCATGTGACACCCAGAGGCCGATCACTTTGGCTTCGTTCGCACTCTCGTAAGCCTTTCCTAGGACTTGCTTGAGATTCGCCTTCGCGGCCTCACAAATCTTCGCGCGTTCGGCGGTGCTGGGCGTCTTTCCCGCTGTCACCTTGGCGACGGCCGCGCGAAGGATCTCTTCTTCGCTCTTTGGTCTCTCCGCCTCGATCCGATCCGCTTCCATCTTCACCCATTCATCATTGGAAATGCGCCGATACTTGATGCTGACCGGAACGACGATTTCAACGTTGTCTTTCGAAATCGTCAGCTTCTGTTTGAAGTCGAGGCTCTCTGACATTCCTAACTTGGTGTTAAACACCCAGCGACCGGTTCCATCGATACTGAAGCCCGTATCGTCGCCAGGTGAATTCAGCCGAAACGTCCTCTTGAATGACAGCAAGTCTGCTTGGGCACCTTCTTTGACGAACGATGTGCTCTCGCCAGCAGCCATCGTCTTATCGGGACCACCTCGACGCGCGAATGGATCAAACGGGCCGAACGACTCGCCGCGATCTTTCTTCTCCGAAATCGTCACACCGCCTTCAACTTTCCAATTCGTTTGCTCTGTCTCGGACAGCGGCTCGAAAACCAGCAACGATAAATTGCCCAGCAAGTACGGAAGCTGCGAGCTGCCTTCCATGGCCAGGATCGACCCGGTGGACGATACCATGACTTCGTTTGTGGTATGGCCCAAACCCTTGAATGGGTTGGATTGCCTCGCAAAAGGACTGCCAAATCCAGGCGGACGCCCAAAGACATCGCCAAACGGTCCGCCTCTGCTACTGGATGCGGAACTAGGCTTCTTCTTTGTCGTTTTCTTCAAGCCACCTCGGTAACTGATTTTCGATGGTTGGTCGGTCGACTTCACTTCGTAAATGATCTTGCCTGCGAGCGTTTCGATCGCATCGGGAACGTCCGCGACGATTTGGACGTCGTAGACGAATTGAGCGTCGGCTGCCCAGCGATAGCGAAGTGGTTCCGCCTGCGCCGTCGTGGCGACCAAGCAAACGGCAACTAGACACAAACCGATCCGAGTTCCCATCTCATTCACCTCATCGAAGCCGCTATTGCTCACGAAACTTACGGGAAGCATACAGTCTATTATCGCTTCATGATTCGAGCAACCAGAAAGGTTGCAGCGAAAGACTCGTTGTAAGTCGGCATCAGCTCGCTAGAGCGGCGTCGATACTAAAATAGACATGACATGGCTTCGGCGGCCCAAAGCTTGAATGCGAATCGCTTTCGTTGAGATTGAGCATCAAATCTCGGGGACTTAATGAGTTTGCCGAATCCCGCCACGGTCCGGCTAGACACAGTTAGACCTACGACGATCTTAGCACTGGCAATCGTAACATTCGTTTGTTCCATCCGTTCAGCTCAATCGAGCGCGGTGCAATGGTGGAAAGGCTACGCCGGCACGGACGCTACTGGTGACAAGGTACTCGCTAAGTTGGAGTGGGACTCGGGCGCATCACCGTCATCGGGCGGCAACCGGCGAGTCACACCGTTATTAATGACTTTGTGGATTTCGCACCACGATTCCAACGAGTAAGGTTCAGTGTGCGGACCCTACATCTACATCAGTCATCAATGTGTGATTAAGCTCCCGTGTTCTCGTCCGCGGCTGCGCCTTCGTACATGGCGGTCGCGTTCTCGGATTCAAGTTCGCTTTCAGGTAACGCGAAGAGATCGGGCCGGAGGTGATCCTGCTCGAGGTGACCAACCGTCCAGCCTGAACTCACCGAGCGAACCACCACGGCGATGGAATGGTTGAAGTTCCCTTCCATGGTCAACACTTCATGACGCTCCGCGTCGTATCCCAACAGCATGAAGGTGTGGCCTGGCATCCGGACGTAATCGGCGTGAATCGGTGTCTCGTCGGTAAGGGCTTTGATGTGGCTGCCGTTGCGATACCGTCCGTTGAAGAGGCGACCGAGATTCGCGCGGCCATAACTTGCTCCGACGGTCGATGAACCGGCAGCCCAACGATAGTAATCGTGACAGTCCATCACATACTCGCCACGCCTGCTCCAACCACGCTGAACGCAATACCACTCGCGAAACGTCCGCATGACGATGTGTTGACGAGCCTTCTCGAGCGGGGAGTCGCCCGATGTCGCGACATAGTAAGGAGTCGGTACGCGACCGATCGCGGATTCCGCGTCATAGGTTGCTGACTTGCGATGCAGGTTCACGAACAGTCGGTAAACCGTTCCGGGCTTCACAATCGCCTCGCCCGAGTCATGGTTTGTCACGTCGATCACGCCGTGAGTGTATTGGTCGTCTGAACCGCGAGTGAGCGAAACGGGATAGTGCAGTATATGCGTCGTCTCTGGCTTGCTCACGTCGACGAGCTTCACTTCGGCGACCAACGGTTGCTCGTCATTCTGGAATTCTTCACCGTGCAACATTAGAAACACGCGCATCTTATCCGAAAAGGCGACCTCCTCGGACTCGGCCTGTTCGTAATCGTAGTAGGCCGACAACTGGCTGTAGTTGGCGGAGTCTTCATCCCAAGTTGGCGCGACACGTTTGTATCCGGTTGAGTAATTACGGTTGCGAGAACGCCGCCGAGCCGCATCGGTCGAGTCGACAGACAGAAGGACCACACTTGTAATCAGGGCGAACGAGACGAGGACACGACGGCACATAAAGACACCTATTGCGGTTAGCGACGGTTGGGGAATTTTGTTGAACACGGCCGGGGAGACCTTGGTGAGACCCGCGATGGGCTGCTCAACATGCGATGCGCCAAATACGCAACGCACGTCAAACAGCCTACACACTGTGACCGCGCTGCAACAGGTGCGAAGCGCTGGTTGCGATGACTTGATCAAAGTGCAAACGCGACGGATGAGAACTGCTGCCACCCATAGTTACGACAAGAAAAAAGAAGTAACTATTTAATGAAATTGCGAGCGTCTCGTTCAGACCAATCAATTGGTTGTGTTTTGTCCACGAGCGCTGTCGCGCAACGCGTTCGCTGTCTCCGCAGTCACTTACCCCGGTTGCCTTGCGAATTGGTGCCCCGTAAAAATGTAAGTGCCGATCGCGTCGTGCCCTTGACCGGGATCGTTGCGAGGCCTGCTGAAACACGCAAGCGCAAACGCGGCAATAACACACCGCAGTTCACTCCTAGTGACTGCTCCCCACCCCACCAACTCTCTTCACTTAGTTCACGGAGGTAATGCCATGCGTTTTCTTTTCGCGGCCGCTCTTGTTTGTGCGGCTTGTTTGAGTAGCTCAGCTGTGCTGGCTGATGGTCCCGATCAGACCAAGCCGGATCAAGTAACACCGGATCAAGCCAAGCCGGACCAGGCCAAGCCGGATCAAGCCAAGCCGGATCAAGCCAAGCCGGATCAAGCCAAGCCGGACCAAGCCAAGCCCGATCAAGCCAAGCCGGATCAGGTGAAGCCAGATCAGACGAAGCCCGACCAGTGCAACGATGGTCGCAAGTGTCGTAGCCGAAGTCGCCGCGGCCGCTAGCGGTCGACCGCGACTTGCCAGAGCCGATTGTCCCAAAAGATATCCCTCAGCATCGTGCGGGGGATATTTCTTTTTCATTTTACTCCGATCATTTACGAGGGCGTTTGACGCTCCTCCGAGGTGAACTCCATGTCCAGGCTTGTTCTTCGCGTCCCATTCGCAATCCTCAACATCGTCGCATGCGGGGCCCTGAATGCTACTGAACTCACGCTCGCGGAAAGCAATGTTGAGGAGCGGAATATCGGCGGGCAGGTTGTCCGAAGCGAAAGAGACGAACAGGAGGCTCTGTTCAATTACTATTTCAGCGAACAGGGATACAGTTACGAAACCAAACTTGCGGATCTGAAGACGGAAGCCTCGGTTCCCAGTTGGCGAGTGCCGTACTCAGCGGCCATTCATCCCGAATCCAGCGGCGGGCTAAGCAGCGTCCGTGGCGTAAGTACTCGAGGCGCGAATGTTAGGACAGTGGGACTTTTTGGCCGTGGAAACGCGTCAAATCGAAGTGCGTCTGGCTCGTCGGCATTGAGCACCTACGACCGGGCATTCAATGGCGGCCAGAATCAGGCAAACTCCTATGAAATCCGCAGGATCATGGGTACCGACCAAGCGCTTTTCCCATTGCTCAGGATGCGCCGTAACTCAGAGTCTTGGGAAGGGTATTGCAGTGGCTTCACGGCATCGACGATTAAGCATCCCGAGCCCGTCAATGCAGTCGATGCCGGAGACGTGGGCGGAGCGGCCGGGATCGTGCTGCAACCTGCCGAGATCAAGGCCCTGCTCACAGGAATCTACAACAGAACCAGCGATGATAGTTTCCTGTTCTTGGCTCCACCGAGCACTAGAGACGGTGGACCGAACATGGGGACGTTTCACCTGGCTCTGGCCAACTATGTCGGGCACGCCCGATGTCCTGTCGGCATCGATCGTACCAAGGGACGCACATCCTGGAACAATCCGGTCTACGCTTACAAAGTCACGTCAATCGGTGATCCCGTCACCAAAGATGGCGTTCAGTATCAGGATGTCGAAACGACGGTTACCTACAGTTTCTACGGTCAGGATTCAACTCACCAAACCGATCTCGACACCGGCGACAGGGTCGGGAACACGAGGCAATCGATGACGTTGCGGTACACGTTGGCCTTGGATGACGAAGGAAGAATCATCGGCGGACGCGCGAAGAACGAGAGCGGACATTTTTTGTGGATTCCCTTGTATCCGGTTCAAGGGACCGAAGATGGCTCCGCGCCCGGAAACCCGTATATCGATATCCGGAAGGTCATCGCACTAGCAAGAGCATCGGCACTTCCTGAAGTACAAAAAAAATACGATGAAGTCACCATCGGCCCAGCGATCGATCCGAAACTCGAAGAGGCCGAAGCAGAGAGCAACTAGAGCGGATCAGCCTTTCGCGTAGCGTCGACTCGCCAGTTTCCCCTTAAAGATTCGCGGTAATTGACGCTATGTGTCCGTGCGACTCGCACTAGGCCTTGAACGAACGACCATCGTCGACGCGTCATCGGCTCTTCAACAGTTCTTTCGGAATGATTCCGTCGCCCGTTGGTTCGCCGGCGAGCAACCACGAGAGATTGAAACTCGCTACGTTGGAGCCGCCCTTCTGGCCGCCTTCGAAGTGAAGATAGATCCATCCTTCGCTCGGTGTTCCAGGACGACCAGCATTCAGCGATGAGTATGCACTCGCACCTTCGTAGACGAGTCGCTTGACTGGCCAGGTCTTTCCGCCATCAAAACTCGCCCAAACAGTTCCTCGTTCGCGTTTGGCGTTTGGTGTGTCGATGTTGCTGAAGACAAGAACGTCCTTTCCTGCAACTGGCAATCGCACCAGCCCGCCCATGCAGCCGTACGATCGATGCTGATGGCCGTCGGGCAGAATCTCGACGATCCGCCAATCCTTCCATGTCCGGCCGCCGTCATCGCTCAATGCACTGCGACGACGTGTGTTCTTCGGTCGTTCTTGCCAGTGAACTCGCGAGTTGTAGTAGATGCGACCGTCCGACAACTCGGCAACCGTCGCTTCGCCCGTTCCATTCTCTGGGAATGGATCACTGGTTTGCCAACTCTTGCCTCCGTCGTCACTGTAAACCGCGTTGGTGTAATGATTGGGCCATTCGGAGCGGTCATTCTTCTTGCCGTAGTAGCGAGCGGGTCGCACCAGTCGTCCTTTGTGTTTTCCGTGATGCAGCGTGATGCCATGTTCGTTCATGTGCATTGATGGCACGTTGCCTTTGCTATCAGCTTGGATCTTCACGTTCTCCGGCTGCCATGTTTTTCCGTCGTCTTTGCTGCGGTAAACCGTCAGCGGTGCTGGCGGGTGGCGGTCTTCGATGAAGGCCAAGATGTCTCCCGTGGTCTCGTCAACGGTGGTACCTCCGCCATGGATGCCAGGCTTCGCAATCACAATTTCCTCGCCCCAACTCTTGCCGCCGTCTTCGCTTCGACGGGCGCGAATCGTGTTGCTTCCCCACGTCGCCAATACGGTACCCTGAAGCGTGATGACGATGTTCGGGAAGCGTTCGTCTTTGAAAACCTGCTGCATTTCCATGCGGGGTTCACCGACGAAGACGTCAATCGGCCCTTCCAGCGGTTTGTCTGCCGCAGACAAACTTGTCGCAAGGCAGGTCCAGCTCAGTGCCATCGCTAGGAGTGCTAGTAAGTGCTTCATCATGGCTTATCTTCCTCGAAATACACATTGAATATTGAAGACCGTCGCACCGTCGTAACAGTTGGTTTAACGGCAATCTTTATCGCACTGATACGGGCATGAATCCTACAGAAGTCTCCATCCAGGTTCCACAACTACAACCACCGCCGCCTTCCGCTGAGAGAAGCATCCCGGCCGCGGGTATCGCGCTGAGCCAACAGTCAGGCCGAAGTCGGCTCCAGCCAGTTGCCTTGCCCGTATCTTGATTCCACATCGTGACCGTACTCGCGCGGAAGAAGAGCGCTCCCGCACTGCAAGCGTACGTGCCGCATCCGCCGCCTGGCATTTGCTGCGGCAACTGCTTGCCGTCTGCCAGTTGGAACGCATGGGGTCGCACATAGACTCGATCGCCGACGATCGCGGGCCGAGACATCGCTTTGCCATGATCGCCCTTGCCTCCTGGCCATCGAAAGGTTTGGTTCCACAGTTGTTCGCCGCCATCTGTCGAGAATCCATAGACATGATACTTCTCGTCCGCCGACGCAACGATCACAAGCCGTTCAGCCGTACCTCCGGCCAAATAAAACACGACTTTGCCGTCTTCGGTATCGATCGGGCGTTCCCAAACCAGTTTGCCGGTGTAGGCATCGAGCGCGACCAAGTATTGATCTTCCCAAAGCTTAGGATTTCCGATGCGACGTTCCTCGCCGTCAATGACTTCGCGATTGCGGCATTCGACGAAATAGATGCGGTCGTCGTGGACGGTCACCGTCGAATTGATCACGACGCCTTTCGAATACTTCCACTTGGTCTGCCCCGTGTTCTTGTCGATCGAAAACAAGTTATCGGCACAGACCTTGTCCGTCACAGCGCCACTTCGAGCATCGTACCAACCGGCATCCGCCCCGCCCCAAAAATTCGTCCACGAAGTTCCTTCCTTCACCGATGTGCCAATCAACTGGTAGTCCATGCTGACGAGACTTCCCCAGTCGAACTTCTCGCCGTCACCCGTTACCACGTCGTGAATCTTGACGACTTTGCCAGAGGCGGCGTCGATCTGCCAGCACTTGTTGCGCACTGCCGCGTAGACAAAGTCGCGGTCTGCGCACCAATTGCTGCAATCGCGTGGCATGTTAAATCGCTGCAGATCAGGAATCTCCAACGACCATAGCACCGTGCCGTTGTAGGCATCCAAGGCGGCAATTCGATTCAGACCTTGGACAAACAAGCGGCCCGCCGTCGATAGCGGCGATGGCTTGCGACCATTGCGGTCCGGCTTGAAGCGCGGTCCTGGTCGACCAATCCATTGGACGTCCAAGTCATCAGACGATTCGACACCCACGAGCTGCTCGCCACCGAAAGCCGAGTTGTCCGCTCGTCCATATTGATGCGACCAACCGCTCGCACCAGGCAATGGTCCGCGTGTGATCACCGCCCACGAGCCGGCTTCGTCCTGTTCTAACTGAACTTCGAACCCTGCCTTCTCCGACCAAGTCCGCAGCAATTCTTTCGATGCTCCGGTTGATCCAAGACAAGCCACACCTCCATCCGGACGCAGGACCCGGAAGATCTCGGTCGCTACTCCCGCGCGCTGGTCCGTCGTAATCGGCACTTCGCTGACAACGAGATTCGCAAAGTTACCCACGAAAGGCAGCTTCGAGAGATCTTCAACCTTTCGAACCGTGACGCGGCTTCCATACACTCCCGCCGCCCTCACAAATTCGCGTGACGCGTGTACTTTGCCAGCATCGGTTTCGACAGCAATTACGCGCAAGCGAGTTTGCCTCGCTAGCTCGAGCGCCAATTGGCCTCGCTCGGAACCAAGGACGAGGCCGATGCCCCGATCGACATTCGCTGTCTTGATGATCGAGCGAGTTGATTCGGCGAACGGTCCAGCCTCGCCCGCGTCGACGTCGGGAGCGGTAAAGCTAAAAAACGTGTCGCATTCGAATTCGCGCGTCGACAGGTCAACGTCACTGCGAGTTTCACGAATCACGTAACGATAAACGCGATTCCGGAGCAAGCCAGTAATTCGAACGCCGTGCTCCTCGCTCATCGCTTCGTCTTTGATCGTCGTTCGTTCACCATCCAGCCAATACTCTAGAACCGTGGGTGTTGGATCTTCGGTTCGCCAACGAACGATCGCTGACTCGGGATCAGTGAATTTCAGCCACGGGCCAACGGCAACTTCAAGCACATCTTGCGGTTCAGGTTCACTCGGCAACAGGCTTGCCTTCGATGCGGCGTGTGCTGCGAGTTCGGTCGCATCGAGTGTCTTGTCATAAAGTCGGACTTCGTGGATCTGGCCCTTGAGGCGATAGTTCTCGTCATCGTCGTGATATGCGCCGATTTCGAAGAACGCTTTGGGTGGATAGTTAATCTCGCCCTTTTGCTCAACCGATTCGTTCTCCAACTTGCCATCGACGTACAAACGCATCGTCGCACCGTCATAAGTACCAGCCACGTGGTACCAGTAGTCCTGCTCGAAGTCGCGCTTCGCGGTCAAGTAAGTCAACGCGCCGCTGCCGCCTTTGCCGGCCAGCGCGAAGCTGAAACGAGCGTCGCGAAAGCCAAGGATCCAGCCACGTTCGTAGCTGCCGTTGTCCTGCACGGCGCCAATGATGCCGCCCCACTTCTGCGCTTGATCAACCCGTAACCATGCTTCCACTGTGATCTCTTTCGTGGGCAGCGTTGCTTCTGTGTGGTCTGCGGCCAACAACACGCTGTGTGAACGGCCATCCAACGATAAGGCTTGGAATCGTCCCGCGCGTTTCAAGCGGACAGTGCCGTCGATAGTTCCATGGATCGTCGCGGCGAGGTCTTGGACCTTCTTGGCCTCGACATGCGGCTGCTGAAACACCCACCTGCCACGCAAGTGTTGGTCGGTGACTTGCTCAACCGCCAACGGCTTGAACTCATCGCCGACTGCCGTTTCTTCCGCGATCGGTTTCGCCGAAGTTCCCGGTACAAACGCGTGAACAACACCAGCGTCGGTGCTGACGAACAGCCGGCCGTTCGCAGCCGCCAGACCGTAGGCCTTTCCCTCGACAGTCGTTCGCCATATTGGAGTGCCATCCGCAGCGCGATATGCAACTACTTCATCCCGTCCGCCGGCAAAAAGCGTGTCGCCGACTCCAATTAACGAGTAAGTCTGATCGCACGGGACGATCCATTTGTTCTCGCGTTTGATCAAATCAGAGGCGATTAACGAATCGTCAGTCAGCATGTAAGACATCCCGCCAGCCACGACGAGCGCATTGCCACGGCCATGACCAGCAATCACTTCACGCGTCTTGAGGTTGCTGCGATTGATTCCTCCCTTGCGACTGTCGGCGCCAGGGCCGTGAAACAGACTTGCATCCAACGACACGACAACGATCGACCCGCCGCTGCTTTTCTTCAACAAACCTTGATCGACGCCATCGTTACGATTGAAGATTCGCGGTGCGACGCGACCCTGCGGAAAGACCAGCAGCTCGGACGTTGCAGCTGGTGGACCTTCCAAAGTGGCTCCCGGTAGCTTTTGCACATAGCAGCCTTCGCCCTCGGGCTGACCCGTCTCGACATCGACGCTGCACAAATAGCCGTCCTTCCAAGGCAACAGCGCGCACCCGAAATACGCTCGACCACGATCAACCAGCACTCCCGTGCGACACGGATGAAAGGGAATGAAGCGACCGTTGTTCAAAATCAAACGCTCGGTCTCGACCGGACGATACTTCCAGACAAGCGTGCCGTCTTTTGCGTCGAGGCAGTACGCAAAACCATCATCGCTGCCGAAGAAGAGGCGACCGTCGGCGTATGTCGGCGCGGTTCTGATCGGCCCCTCAGTGACATACGACCACCGCTGGCCACCACTGGCCGCATCGACACAATACATCGAATCATCGGCGGACGAGCCAAAGAATACATCGCCGCCAATAGCAATGGGTTGAAAGCTCAAGTCGTAACTGCGCATTGGCGGGAGGTCACGATGGCCAGCGTACGCATCCCACTTGGCGGGGCCCGCCCATGCTGGTTGCGGAGGCGATGGCGAATGCCAACTCCAAGCCAGCTGCAATTGACTGACATCGATCTTTTCAGAGGAGTAGCCAGTGCGGCGCAAATCGTGTTGATAGGCTGGCCATTCGTCCGAGCGTGCCCGTCTGCTCACCAGACAGACCAGCAGAAACGCCGCGAGGCACGTGCGCGTGTTATATCTCGACATGTTCAAACCTTGAGGTGACTGGTTAACGAACGGCCATTCTACTCTAGCGATGCTCTGGGTCGAAACAGCGTCGATGATCGGATATGTCCTATGTTTGGGGTTGGAGTCCAGGCTTTAGCCTGCCTTTGAAGACACGCTGAAGCGTGGACTCCAGCCATTCAGGACACCGTCGACGATCGCGAGCCGGATAAACGTACACGTTGACGGGGGCGATTGTTGCGGAATCTGGGCTGGCACGTTGGGCTGCGCCTGGAGAAGCCGTTATGCTTAGTTCGCTATAGACGTGCATTAGTACGATGGTTCCCTTCCAACACTCACGCCTACTCCCGCTCGCTCGGAACAGAACAATGCCGCGCATACTCTTTACGCTCACCTTGCTCGGACTTTGCTCCGTTCAAAAGCTCATGGCCGAGGACTGGCCGCAATGGCGAGGACCGCGACGCGATGCGGTTTCTCGCGAGGTTGGTTTACGACAAGAATGGAAGTCCGCGCCACCGCGACTCGCTTGGCGAGCAGAAGGCCTAGGCGAGGGATACTCCAGTGTTGTCGTCAGCCGCGAGCGGATCTACACGATGGGTCGTCGCGGTAATCAGGTCGTGTGTTTTTGTTTCGAGGAACGAACCGGGACGCTGCGATGGAGTCGTGTGATCGACGAGACTTCGCGAATGCCCTGCTCGACGCCAACTGTTGATGATGAACGAGTGTATGTTCTCGATCCCGATGGCGATTTGCATTGTTTGTCGATCGACACCGGAGACGTCTTGTGGCAGCGCAGTTATCTGAAGGATTTTGACGGCGTCATGATGTCGGGCCGTGGTTATGGCGAATCGCCGTTGGTGGATGGCGGCCGGTTGATCTGCACTCCGGGTGGGCCAGAGGTCACGATGGCGGCGCTTGACAAACTGACGGGCGAACTGATCTGGCAAGCCACCGCCCCGGAACTAGGCGACGCAGGCCGAGCGGGTGCGGGGTTTTCGTCTCCGGTCATCAGTAACGCGACCGGAGTGCGACAGTATGTGCAATTAATCGGTCGCGGCCTGATCGGTGTCCGCGCCAGTGATGGCGAGTTTTTGTGGGGTTACAACACGTTGGCCAATCAAACCGCGAATATCCCAACTCCGATCGTTCACGATGATCTAGTCTTTGCGGCCAATGGGTACAACGCTGGCAGCGTGCTGCTTCGACTGACCAAGAAAGAAAGTGGCGTGGCGGCGGAGCCTGCCTACACTCTCAACGGCAGTCGCTTCCAGAACCATCATGGCGGCGTGGCGCTGCTTGATGGTCATATCTATGGTGGTCACGGCAGCAACAATGGTCTGCCCACCTGTCTCGATCTTGAAACTGGCAAACTCCGATGGAAGCGCCGCGGCCCAGGCGTCGGCTCGGCAGCTATCTTGTACGCGGATCGGCGACTTTACTTTCGCTATCAGAACGGCGTGATCGCGCTGATCAACGCTACTAGCAAAGGATACGATTTGCAGGGGACGTTTCAACTGCCCGGAGCTGGCGGCGACAGTTGGTCTCATCCGGTGGTTGCTAATGGCCGCTTGCTGCTACGAGAGAAGGACCGATTGTTTGCTTACGATGTGCGAGAGCAATCGCCTAGTGTGAGATTGGCGACCCAATCGTCCGACGACGAACTGTCAGCGGCCTTGCTGCCCGACTATGCAGGACGCTCGTTGTTTCGCTACGCGGTCGACGGCAACAAGCCGGTAACGCTAGAAAGAATCTCCCCAGACGAACTCACGGCGGCGGGCGAACTTCAGGTAGCTGTCGCCGCACGCCTCAGCCAGACGCGCCGCGATATTGTGGTCGATCTCGCGGGCTTGCCGGTCAGTGACGCAGGGCTTGCGCAACTGGCGAAGACGCCGGGGCTGTGTGGCGTCAATCTCGAACTTTGCGGAGCGATTACTGATCGTGGAATCGGTCATCTGCAACAGGCGTCGCGTCTGCGGGTCTTGCGTTTGACAGCAACCGCAATCACGCGAGACGGGCTACAGCATCTGACGGTACTGCCGCATCTCGTAGCGCTGGACCTGGAGGTTTGCGAACAAGTCGCCGACGATGGCTGTGAGGCGCTGGGCCGCATGCATCAGCTCAAGGCTCTCGTACTGAAGAAAACTGCTTTCGAGCCGAAACGCATCACGCCGGTCGGCTTGGCGAAACTGAGCGGTCTCGTAGCTCTTGAATCGCTAAGTCTTTACGGCAATCAGGTCGACGACAACAGTCTTTCCAAGCTTGCCAAGCTAAGCAATCTACGTGAGCTGGACCTGAGCCTGACAGCCATCAGCGACGCAGGGCTTGCAAATCTCGTCTCGCTCGAAAAGCTGGAGCGATTAGAACTGTTGTACTCGGAAGGGTTCGCCGGCCCCAAGATCAGCGATACGGGTCTCCAACATCTTACTGGCCACCGGAAGTTGCAATCGCTGAATCTTGTCGGAGCAAAGATCACCGACGAAGGCTTGCAGCAATTGAGCCAATTAAACGAGCTGCAAACCCTTCGACTCGCGAATATACGCTTGTCCGGCGCGGCGGTGGAACAGCTGCAGTCGAAACTGCCGCAGTGTCAGATCATTCGCTAGTGCTCTGTCACAGCTTAATTTTAGGGTGGCTGGGGTCGAGTCTTCGAGCCCCCAGCATCGCCAGCCTGGGGGCTCGAAGACTCGACCCCAGCCACCCAACCCTAATTCTTAGCTGTGACAGAGTACTAGGCGATTAAATCGCGCACGACGCGACCATCGGCAATTCGGTAGGGACGTTGTTCGCGATCGTGCAAATGGGCCCGCGGGTCAATGCCCAGCAAGTGATAACAAGTCGCAGCGATGTCCCAAGGACCAATCGGATCGCGATCGGGAAATGCAGCCTGGCGATCGGAAGCGCCAAACACAACTCCTTGTTTCAGACCGCCACCGGCCATCAGCACGGAGTAGCAATCAGGCCAATGGTCTCGGCCAGCGTCTTTGTTCATTTTCGGTGTTCGACCAAACTCACCTAAGCAGACGACGAGGGTGGTTTCGAGTAGTCCGCGTTGCTCCAGATCGGAGATAAACGCGGCCATGCCTTGATCGAAGGGCGGCAGCAACTCCCGCAACCTGGAGTAGTTCTTACTGTGTGTGTCCCATTGGTCGGCATTCAATTTCGACCAATTGACCGTCACCAACGGCGTGCCAGCCTCGACGAGTCGTCGAGACAACAGCATCGTCTGGCCGAACCGGTGACGCCCGTATTGCTCACGAACCTGCGCCTTTTCTCGCGACAGATCAAACGCCCGCTGGCTATCGGCCGATCCGAGCAAGTTGAAAGCTCGTTGCTTCAACTGACTCATACCGACCGCCGTTCCCGAGCGATCGAACTCTCGCCATCGCTGCTCAAGTTGATGCAATAACTTAGCGCGCTGGTCGAGACGGACAGTGCTGAGATCCTCTGGTGCTTGCAACCCGACAACTTGGAAATCTTTTGAGTTAGGATCACCGGCGATGCGAAATGGATCGTAGGCCGCGCCCAAGAAGCCGGCGTTCTGACCAGCCAAAGGCGGGCGATTCCCCTGATGCATGACCGGTCCCAACACCACGGCACTGGGAAGCGGCAGAGACGTGGGACGCTTGCGAGCCATCACCGCGCCGTACGTAGGAAAATCTTCTTGGCGCGCGGGCGTGTTGGTACCAGGCAGCGGATGTGGTTTGCCGGTCAATGCCGTGTAAGCCGCCGACCCGTGTTCGAAGTCGCGGTGTGTGACGCTACGAGCCAGCACAAACTTGTCCGCTTGCTGTGCGAGTTGTGGCAACAGTTCACCGATCTGGATGCCCTCGACGTTGGTATCGATCGGACGAAACTCGCCGCGAACCTCGGTCGGCGCATCGGGCTTGAGATCCCACAAGTCCTGCTGGGAGGGACCGCCGAACTGAAACACGACCACGCACGACTTGGCTCGCCCAAAACCGACCGGGCGACGTTGATCGCCAGTAGAAGAACGAGCTTGCTGCGCAAGAAGCAAGTCCGCCCAGCTCAATCCCAACGCGGAGATTCCGCCTGCTTGTAACCACTCTCGGCGATTGATGCCACTGCGACCGGTGACCGGATGTGAGTTGATGCGAAGCATAGCGAGATAGTGACACTAAGGTCTGAACGATTCATATCGATGAAACAAGTGAGGAGAGATGATTGTACCACGAAGGCACGCACAATCGCAGAGTGAACTCGCTGGCCACCTCCTGCGACAAAGGCGAAAGGCACTTCTTTCGCCTTCTTCACGCTACCCTGGTTTGGAGTTTCGCAACCGGTCTGCGATGATGTCGCCCTATGACTTTCATCTCGAAACGCTTGGCGACCGCCAGCCCGCATCTTTTTTCGGTGTACTGCATCACTGCGGCGTTCGGGACCTACTTCTGTATGTACGCCTTCCGCAAGCCAATTTCAGCGGGGACGTTCGAGGATTGGACGCTATGGGGAGTCAGCTACAAGCCAATGCTGATCGCGTCGCAAATGCTTGGCTATATGCTCTCCAAATTCGTCGGCATTAAAGTCGTTTCCGAAATGCCCGCTTCGCGACGCGCGGTTGGAATTCTCGTGCTGATCGGAATCGCGGAAGCTGCACTGCTCTTGTTCGCAGTTACACCGCCGCCCTGGAACTTCGTGTGGCTATTCTTCAATGGCCTACCCCTGGGAATGGTGTTCGGTTTGGTACTCGCTTTCCTCGAAGGCCGCCGCGTGACGGAAGCGCTTGCGGCTGGACTCTCGGCAAGCATGATCATCTCGTCCGGCGTCGTAAAGTCGCTAGGGCAGACACTGATTCAACAGTGGGGAGTCTCTGAATTCTGGATGCCCGTCCTCACGGGGGCTATATTCATCGGACCTCTGCTGCTGTTCGTCTGGATGCTTAACCAGATTCCCAAGCCATCGCAAGACGATATCGCGCATCGCTCGGAACGAACGCCTATGACGAGCGAACAGCGGCGAGCGTTCATTGGTCGCCATTGGCTGGGAGTCCTGTTTCTCATCGCGATCTACGTGTTGTTGACGATCATGCGCAGCATTCGCGATGACTTTGGCATCGAGATCTGGCGGGATCTGGGACACGACGGCAAGCCCGCGATCTTTGCTCAGTCAGAAATGATGGTGATGTTTGGTGTCGTGCTCATCAACGGAGCCGCGATTTGGATCACGAGCAATCGTCGAGCGTTCTTAAGTTCTCTGGGTTTGGTTGGCTTCGGATTTGTCATCGTCCTTGCAGCCATCTTCGGCCACTGGCAACAGCGCTTGTCGCCGCTGGCATTCATGGTGATGACAGGAATGGGCTTGTACATTCCCTATGTCGCCTTTCACACGACGCTCTTCGAGCGATTAATTGCGGCGTTCCGTGAACGTGGCAACATCGGCTTTCTGATGTACTCGGCGGATGCGATTGGGTACCTGGGCTATGTCGGGATCATGCTCTTGCGAAATACTAGCGTACTTGAAGCGGGCTTCTTGAAGCTGTTCGTGGGAGCATCGCTGCTGATTGCAATCGCCGCCATCTTCATTACGCTGTTCCTAGTGTTTCATTACTATCATCGACTGCCGCGTGAAGAGTCGGCGTGAGAACACGTTTTGAAGTCCATGGAGAAGCCGCTGCAATGAGCGATTCCGAACCAACACCGATTGAGTTGGTCGTCTTCGATTTAGGCGGCACGATTATCGACCACGGTTGCATGGCACCTGTCGTCGCGTTCGTTAGCGCCTTTCAAGCGTTGGGAATTGAGATTTCCACCGACCAAGCTCGCGGACCGATGGGCTTGGCAAAGCTTGATCACATCCGCGAACTGTTCAAGCTGCCTTCGGTCACCTCGCAATGGAACTCGCAACACGATCGTGAGTGGTCCGAGGAAGATGTCGTCGCGACCTACGAACGCTTTCTACCGATGCAAACTGAACTCGCCAAACAACACACGGATATCATCCCAGGATTCGTGGAATGCTGGGCCGCGCTGCGAGCGGCTGAAATCGCCATTGGCACAACGACCGGGTATCCGCGCAAGGTCGTTGGCCCGATCCTCGAGGCGTTGTCTCAAGCCGGCTTTCAACTGGACGCTCATTTTTGTGCTGATGAAGTGCCCGCCGGTCGCCCTGCCCCTTGGATGATCAATGGAATTATGGACCGGCTGAATATCACATCGCCGCGAGCCGTCGTGAAAGTCGGTGACACCATGCCCGATATGCAAGCCGCGAAAAATGCGAACGTCTGGGCGATCGGCATCACCGAAAGTGGCAGCGAATTTGGTTTGACAGAAGACGAGTTGTCAGCATTGAGTCCGGTAGATCGAACTGCAAAACACAATACCGCCGCCGAGAAACTCCGGAAATCCGGTGCTCATGCGATCGTCAAGTCACTCGCCGAACTGCCATCTCTGATTGTCTCCGGCAGGATTGTCCAGTGACCGGTACTTCCCAATCACGAGCCTTGGCAGCCGTATTTCACGGCCCGCGACGTCCACTTGAGTTGTCCGAATTCGAGTTGCCGGAACTGCGTGCGGGAGAAGTACTCGTCGAGATCACCTGCAGCACGATTTGCGGCAGCGATTTACACACGATTCGAGGTGATCGACCAGTCTCGGGGCCGACCGTCCTCGGACATGAAATCATCGGACGGATCACACAACTTCCGGCGGACGGTCCCCCAGTAACCGATGTAATGGGAGACCGATTGGCGATCGGCGATCGAGTCACCTGGGCGGTCGCGGCTTCTTGCGGTACGTGTTTCTTTTGCGAACACGAGTTGCCGCAGAAGTGTGACAAGCTGTTCAAATACGGACACGAAACGGTCGAGCGCGGGGCGCTCAGTGGTGGACTTGCCGAGTTCTGTCATCTTGCACCCGGCACGGCTATTGTAAAAGTTCCCAAAACTCTTTCGGACCGTGTCGCCTGTCCGGCAAATTGTGCGACCGCAACTGTCGCGGGAGCCCTTCGCATTGCGCGTGGTTGCGCGGACAAGTCCGTGGTCATCCATGGCGCGGGGATGCTCGGACTCACAACCGCCGCGATGGCCGCGACCCAAGGCGCAACTTCGATCACCGTCACCGATCTCTCTGAACAACGCCTCGTCCGTGCAATGGACTTCGGCGCGACTCACACGGTTCACATCGGCGAAGATCCGGCGGTGTTATCTAATGCGATCCGAGATGTCACGGACGGTCGCGGGGCGGACGTTGCCTTTGAAATGTCGGGTTCACCTACCGCCATCGAAGAGTCTGTCGACTTGCTCCGCATCGGTGGACAACTCGTTCTCGTCGGTTCGGTGTTTCCCACCCGAGCCACGCAGTTGTTTCCGGAACAGATCATTCGCAAGTTGTTGCGAATCGATGGCGTGCATAACTACACACCGATTGATCTGACTGTCGCGATCGAATTCCTAAGTACAGCGACCACACAGTATCCGTTTGAATCGCTTGTCGGTGCCGAGTTAACTCTTCGTGAATTGAACACCGCGATCGAAGGCATCCTCGATGCCGATCACATTCGCATCGCCGTCCGACCGCGATAGCTCGACGATCTCGGATCATCATCTGCTTTATTATTAGGTTACTCGCAGTTCGACGCCCGGCCACTGATCATCACGCTCGGTGACGTCGACGACGATCCCATCGGGGTCTTCGACCTTGAATGCAATCGCCGGGGGCCGCTCAGGGTCGTATCTTGTCTTGCCGTCAAGACCTTCCCAAATGATTTCAAACCCTAAGTCCCGACATCGGCGCGCCGCTTCGTGTAGATCCGGCACACGGACACCGATGTGCAAGTAGTCCAACATCCCTCCCACATGCGGCGGACGCGCAGGGCCTCGATGCTGGAAGACACGAAAGTTGTGATAGCCGTCCGTCAGGTCGCAACAGTACTCCTGCTCCGCCGCGACTTGGAGTCCCAGCGCGTCGCGCCAAAACCGAAGCGTCTGTCGCAAGTCACTTGCTCGAACGCCCACGTGAACGAGAATTGAAGACATGTTTAGCTCTTCTCTTTGGTTGTCATGATTGTTGGGGTGCCATCATTTCGACTCCGATTTGATGATCGGAATCTCGCAATTGATAAGGAGCCACGTGAGCGCACAAACTACGTAAGTCACGGCTCCCGTAACAAAAACCGGCGTCCAACCGTGATACTCCGCTACAAATCCGTACAGCGCCGGTCCAAGAATGGCACCGACCCCTGCGACGGAGTTGTTGAACGCAAAAACCGTCGCCGTCGTCCGACCACCAATGTCGGCCACACATCCCCAAGTCGTCACTAGACTCCAATCGGAAAAGAATTTTACGAAGAACAGCATCACACAAAATACACGAGGCTGATCAAACCATAGCAGCGACGTGAGCAGCAACGCACCTGCGATTCCCTTTCCAGCCGCACCAACCGCAGTACGGGACCAACGAGCGCTCCCGGTCCACGCAATCATCCGATCGTTCAGCCATCCGCCAACTGCGCCACCGATCGCACCTCCAAGTAGCGGCAGGGAGGCATAAAAACCCATCTCCTTAAACTTCAATCCATGGACTTCCCACAAAAAGAGCGGTATCCACGCCGAGAAGATGTTGTCCGCCAGAGTGCTGAGAATGGTTTGAAGGTTGAGCATTAAGAGGTTGCCGATGGCGCGAGGACTCATCCTGCGAAACATCGTTCCAATACTCATACGAGGCTCGGGCTTCACCGACTTTTTGCGAGAAACACCTCCGACGATCACGTATCCATGATCACTTTCCGTCGTGTCACGTTCCTCGATCAACGCTGCTTCAGCATCGTTCACGCGTGGATGAGTCCTCGGAGAGTTCCGAAACACTAACGCGAACAAAAACGCGTGAACAAGCCCCACACCGGCCATGGCGTAGACGACGGTTCGCCATGGCAGATCGAACACTCCAAGCAACACGGTACCGACGAGCAGGTTCGCGGAGAGCCCACCGAACCGGCTAAAAAAGACACCTAGCCATCCTTGGACGGTTGACCGCACCGAACGCGGAAACCAGTCTGCCGTGATCTGGCTTTGCGCAGCAAGTACAGCCGATTGACCCAAACCCAACGAAGCACGAGCGATCCACAGATACTTGCTGCTTGGTGCCCAGGCGTGGAGTCCCAAACCCACCGACCATAAGACGAGCATAAAGGTCAACATCAAGTGGACGCCAAAGGCGTTGGTCGCCACACCTAAAGGGATCTGGAACCCGGTGTATGCGACAGAAAACGCGCTGTCAAGCAACCCGAGTTCGTCTTTACCGAGATCCCACTCTTCAACGAGAACCGGTTTGATCAGCGCGAAAATATAGCGATGCAAATACAGCAGCCACGAAGTACCACACGCCATCACGAAAACATTCCAGCGGAAGCGCGTTGGGTGGTGATGGTCTTCGATGTGCATGTGGTGATTCGTTGGCATTGCCGTTGTTTGGTCCGCGAACAACGACTATTGCAGCTCGGCGAATGAGCGGGGTTGGAACGTGGCTGGTTGTGGAGTCTCGGTCGTGATGATGTCCCAAGTTAGGCCCGATTCACGGAATTGCTTCCACGGCTTGGGCTGATACGCGATCTCCAGATGTGGCGTCTCGATCGGCTGGCCTCGTTTCTCGAAGGACCGCATGACTGCTTCAACCATGCCGGTCGTCAGCAAAGTTCGTTCAGCGGGATAAGGTTCGACTCCGCGGATGAAGTGCTGTTGAATCGCATGAGACAGCGCTTTGAACAGACCGCGGTTGCCCCACGGACTGTTGAAGTAGGCCGTCGCACGAGGCTTCGTTTCGCCACGTAAGCGGCAAGCGAAGTTCCATCGATCAGAACTACCGCCAGTCGTTAAGACCGTGGCGCGCAAGCCGTCTTTGTATTCGATGGCGATCGCATGCGGTCCCTCCGGGCGAGGCGGTGGGTTCAGATTGGGTTTTGCCTTAAACACACCCGTGCTTGGTCGCGATTGACGCTTCGCATGCATCGCTTGCTCGGCGTCCATCGCGGCATCGACGAGATCTTGTGACCATCGCCCCTGGGCTCGCGCACGTTTGAGTTTCTCGCCATACAACAGTTCGATTTTCACGACGCCCGTCTCTCCACCCTGCCGCGATTCGACAATCGACTGCAGCACTTCGAGCGCGTGAAAATCGTACGATTCGAGTCCTCCTCCGTGAATCGAGACGGCCTCTTCGATTTGTGATTCCGCTGGCAAGTCGAGTGGCGGCTTGCGTTGTGCCAACGGAACGGAACTGCCAGCCAGCAGAGGCATCTGATGCTCTCGTGCCGTATCGTACATCTCCTTGGCCCAATCCCATCGATACGACAGATGCTTATCGTTGAACAGCGGCACGAATCGGTTCGCCCGGCGCATGACCGCAACTGATTCATCAAAGAACCGTTTTCGTGGATACAAGTGTTGCCCGCGAGCGTTGTACGGATAGTCGCCGTGTTCCCCAATCAAAAGCACAGCATCCACATCTAGGTTCTTGCCGCCAACACACAGCGCCTTGTCGATCGACCCGTACAGCGGGATGTCGAAACGTTGAGCGACCTCGCGAGTCATGTCGTCTTCTGGAAACTGGTCCGCATAGAACGACACGACATCGACCTCCGGATCGATCAACTTGCCGTTGAAGTAATACGGTCCGAGAAAATTTTCGAGAATGTTGTAGGCGTGACTGCGAAAACGCAACACAGTAAAGATCGCAGCAACTCGAGGACGCTTCGCGTCCGCAGCCGCGAGTGTGGGCGACGACATGGTTCCGTTGCACAAGACAGGTCCGCCCAGACAAGTAGCCGCTCCAGCTTGGCGAAGGAAGTATCGTCGGTTGGTTGATTGCATCCGGCTGTCGTTTCTCAAAAGGGTCACACGGCAAAGAATTCACGAATTCTCCGACATACAAGCTCGATCTCGTCGTCCGTCATTTCAATCGCATCGATGTTAACGTACCCTTCGTCGATGTGATGTGCTCGCAAGACGATCGTTGGATTGCCTGCGGCCAAAGCGTCGCGCAACGCAACCGCAGAGTGCTGGCCGACATCTGGGATCGATGTGATCCGGACGCGGGAAAAAGGGCAACCGTTGGGATCTGGATCAACGCTCAATCGCAACTCGGTAACATCCTTCAAGCGATTCATGATCAAAGCGACCTTGCGATCCTGTTCGGCCGTCCAAGCTCCCATATCTTGATGGCTGCGGTATTGTAGTGCCGCCATCGCGCCGACAATGGCTTCTTTGCCTGCCTTCATGGGTCGGCCGATGCCTCGGTTTTGCAAGTAGACCGCGTCGACCAAGTCCTTGCCCCCCGCCACAATTCCAGCGGTGGTCGAACAAAGGTACTTGTGAGCGCTGGTCAACACCAACGCCGCTCCGGCGCGGACAAGCTCGCGAAGCCGTTGGTCTTGCGCGGCGCCATCGACAATTACTGGCACGCCGAATTCGGCGGCAAGCTGAGCGAGTTCCGGGAGTTGCACCCAGCCATAGCGGACCGTGTGATGCGATTCAACGTGAACTACGGCGGCCACATCTCCCTTGTTGAGTTCATGACGCATTTCTTCTGGTGTACAACGATTCACAACTCCTACTTCGACCGCCGTTGCGCCAGCCAGGCGAATCGCCTGCGTGACCGGGTTCCCGTAGTTGATGCAATGTCCCTTTTGAATTAGCACTCGATGAGGCATTCCAGTGGTGTCGGGAAGCTGTAGAACTTTTGCAATCTCCGCTCCCGTCATGCACGCGGCGACACTCAGCGTGATTCCCGCCGAAGTACAGGCTGTTACGCAACCACTCTCAGCACCAGTCGCCTCGGCAATGATCCGACCAGCGGCAGCTTGGAGTTCGTCCAATACAAAAAAGTGGTTAAGCGACTCACTTGCCGCCGCCGCGATCTCCGGCAATACGATCGCGCCTGACAGATGTGTCATCTTGCCACAAGCGTTGATCACGCGCGTCAGTCCGTATTGTTCAAAAAGATCCATTGGTGCTCTCTTGCTTCCTTGTTAAACGGCAAGGCGACGGTGTCTGTCACGGTCGAAACGCAGTCGCCTTCGGCTTGCCGTTAAACGACTGAGCGTAAGTCAACAATCAACTTTGTACTTGGCGATTCTATCCGGATCGCCCTCGATGCCGAGTCCCGGCTTGTTGGTGACGGCGATGCTTCCATGTTCGATCTCGAAACGCTCCGTGATGATGTCGTCCTCCAGCCCAAAGTACGTCGTGTCATTGGCGAGCGAGTATGCCTGGCACGCCGCCGCAACATGTACCATCGCAGCAGTCTTCGGACCTAGGTCGTGGCCGCAGTGCATGATGCACGGAATTCCGGCGGCCTCGCAGATCCTGCCGATCGTCATGCAAGGAAGGATACCGCCGGCAATGTGTGTGTCTGGCAAAATGAACGCCGCGGCGTCGGCTCGAAGAATGTCGAGCACACTGCTCGGATCTGTCACGCTCTCGTTCAACGCGATCGGTACACTCGTTTGTTCGCGAAGCCATTTCGCATCCGACAGGGGTTCCGCCGGAATCGGCTGCTCGAGATATTCGAGATCGTATTGTTCCAGCCGCTCACATAATTCGGCAGCTTGCTGAGGCGAGTACGCTCGATTTGGATCGATCCGCAGCTTCAGCTTGTCGCCGACGGCGTCACGGACGCCGCGAACCATTTCGACATCTTCGTCCATGTCCAAGCCCGCTTTCGTCTTCAGCGATCCGAATCCCTGTTCGACATAGTAAGCTGCGATCTCTCCAGCGCGCTCGTACGATTGAATCCCCATGCAGGCAGCGACTTCTACTTTCTTACGCACGATGCCACCCAACAGAATCGCAACCGGAACTCCCAATGCCTTGCCTGACAGATCCCACAGCGCCAGCTCGATTCCCGACTTCAATCGTGTCTCTAGCGGACAATCGCGGTGAAACGCGGTGATGTTCTGCGGATCTCTGCCGATCAGCCAATTACGAGCTTGCTGTTGCATCCGCTCGCCACTGATGCCTTCCAAAAAATTGACGTTATGCTCCCCCCACCCCGACAGCCCGTCATCGGTTTCGACCTGGACAATCGCGCTGGATGTCGTCGAACTGCTGCGAACGTGCGAACGATAAGGCGCAATCGGGGCAATCTGTGGAACGTCAACGATCGTGACCTGAACATTAGATACTTGCATAGCGCTCACCTATCGCGTTCAATTTGTCGTTGTTCGCTCCGCGAACGAAACGTTTTGTTCGCGGAGCGAACAACGACTATGATCCCACAATTTGATTGGTATTTCACCTATGCAATGCGATGTTCTTATTCGGGGCGGCACCGTCGTCGATCCTTCTCAGGGGATTAGCGGCCTGCGCGATGTGGCAGTGACTGGCGACCGCATCGTGGCTTTGGCTGACCAGTTGCCCGAATATCATTCTGATCACGTGATCGATGCACGAGGCCAACTGGTGGTGCCGGGCTTAATCGACTTACATGTTCACGCTTACACACATTCGCCGTTTGGCTTAGAGCCTGATCCTTTGTGTGCAGCTGGTGGTGTTACGACAATGTTGGATGCGGGTACGGCAGGTTCTTTCAACTTTTCTGCCTTCCGCCGTGACGGCATTGACCGAACTCAAACGCAGCTGCTTGCTTTGGTAAATCTCTCCTGCATCGGTTTGGTGGCGGCCAGCCTGGGCGAGTTGCTCGACCCGCGCTACGCCGACCCGGATGGTGTTGTTGAAACAATTCGTCAGCATCCGGATGTGGCCGTGGGCGTGAAGATCCGGGCGGGGACACACATCATCGGTGCCGGCGAGCAGGGCTGGCAGAACTTACGCGCAGCAATTCGAGCCGCTCGCGAATCAGAGACTTGGTTAATGGTTCATATTGGCGAAAGCCCCATGTCGATCCCTGAGCTTGCGGAATCCCTCGCGCCAGGCGACTGCATCACACATTGTTTCAAAGGTGGCAGCACGCGTGTGACCAATGACCACGGAAAGATTTACCCTGAGATCAAGGCGGCGGCAGAGCGAGGCGTGATCTTTGACGTCGGCCACGGATACGGCAGCTTTCAATGGGAAGTCGTTCAAGCGGCGCTCGACGACGGCTTCGAGCCGACCACGATCAGTACCGACTTGCACACCAAGAACATCCACGGTCCGGTCTACGACATGCCAACAACCATGAGCAAGTTCCTCCTGCTCGGCGTGCCGATCGAACGCGTCATCGAGATGTCGACAACTCGTCCGGCGCAGATTCTCAAACGCGCAGACGAAATCGGCACGTTGCGAGTCGGTACAATCGCCGACATTGCGATCTTGGAAAAACACGGAGGCAAATTCAAGTTTACTGACAGCTATCGACAGACACGCATCGGCAATGAACTGCTGACAGCCGCAACAACGATCCGCCGAGGCGAGATCCTGCCCGGTGGCGGCGGATTACGAATGCGGCATTTAGAGTAGCCATCACTCTCCGAGTGATGATCCCGCTCGCCGTCTTTCACAATCAATACGATGCCAACCTCTTTTTAACATTCAACCGAGATTGGGCTCGTCACTCGGAGAGTGACGGCTACAGTGAGGTCGTACCAATGCCAACCATCTTGATCGGTGAACTCAAGCAAGAAACGGCCACGTTCAATCCCGCGCCGACACGGTACGACGACTTCTCAGTCTATGTTGGCCAAGAACTGATCGACACATTCCGTGCGACCAAGACAGAACTTGCCGGAGCACTCGAAGTGTTCGCGGCGGCTGACGTAGACGTGGTACCAACGGTTGCTGCTTCGGCGGTTTCTGGAGGCCGAGTCGTCCAGGCTGATCTGGATCGTTTAATCGATGAGCTAGTTCAGGCGACTCAAAACCATCCGAATGTCGACGGACTATATCTTTGCCTACATGGTGCGATGGCAGGTGAGCAGGAAGGCGACCCTGAAGGACTGCTGCTCGAACAACTTCGGCAGCGATTTCCCGACCGTCCGATCGTGGCGTCGTTGGACTTGCACTGTATATTGACCGACCGCATGATCCAACGGGCAGATATCTTGGTGCCGTATCACACGTACCCACACACGGACCACTACGAAACGGGTCAGCGAGCGGCCCGTAATTTGATTGGATTACTTGGCGGAAACCTTCGGCCAACGGTAGCGCGTGTTCAATTGCCGATGTTGGTTCGCGGCGACGAACTGCTCACCGCAACAGGCCGTTTTGGCGAAGCAATCCGCATGTGCGAAGCGATCGAAGCGACGGATGGCGGCCTCGCGGCAGGGGTGATTATCGGCAACGCGTTCACGGACGTTCCGGCGCTGCAATCGAATGTGCTCGTGACGACGAACGACGATTTGCCACGCGCTCAGTCCGAAGCCGAGCGCATAGGACGATTCATGTGGGAAAACCGCGAGCTCTTCCAAGCCACACTAACGCCACTTGACGAAGCGATTTCACAAGCGAATCAAGCCGACGGCTTGGTCGTCTTCTCCGACGCGGCTGATGCGACTGCGAGCGGGGCAGCGGGGGATAGCAACGCGATCTTGCGTGGGCTGCTTTCGACCCGGTTCACGAAAACATCACTCGTTCCCATCGTCGATGCTCCCGCTGTGGAGCAGGCGTTTACCGCTGGTGTCGGGGCGACGATCGATGTCACTCTGGGTGGCACGCGCGATCCAACTCGCTTCACACCGCTACTCGTCACAGCCCACGTTCACAGCTTGCACGAAGATACCTTCTGTTACGAAGATGGTACGACCGCTCGTAGCGGTCGCGTGTGCGTGATGCAAATTGGTTCGATCACGGTGATGGTTACCGAGCGACCAGTTTACGTCGTTGGTCGCCGCGTGTTCGAGAGTCACGGCTTGAATCCCGTCGACTTTGACTTAGTTGTTGTTAAATCACCGAACGGCTTCCGCACCTGGTACGAATCGATCGCGAGCTTGATTGTTCCGGTCGATGTGCCCGGCTCTACAAGCGCGAACCTCCGCTCCTTGCCGTTTGAGAACTGTGTGCGACCGATCTTCCCGTTGGACAAAGAAGTTCCATCACCCTTTGAGAATGAAGCGTCATGAAGATTACTGCGGTCGAACCGATTCACCTCCGCGTACCAGTTGTCGAAGCGATTCCGGATGGAACGCTAGACGTTCTTGTCGTGCGGATCGAAACCGACGCGGGCATGACCGGCATCGGCGAAGTCACCAGCCAGTCGTACGTATGCAAAGCGTGTTTCGAAGCACCACGTTCAGCGGCGAGGCGGCATGGGCTGACATCGATTCTGCTCGGCGAAGATCCGCTCGATCCAGAACGTCTGTGGGAAAAAATGTATTACGAAACGAATCGTTACGGTCGTCGCGGCGCGGCGATTCACGCCATTAGCGGTGCGGACATCGCGTTGTGGGATATCAAAGGCAAAGCAGAAGGCAAGCCAGTTTACGAATTGCTAGGCGGAGGTCATCGGACGACCGTGCGCGCCTATGCCAGTGTTCTATTTGGTGATACTCCAGAGGACACGGCGGGGCTGGCACAAGAGTTCGTGGAACTCGGCCTGACAGCGGCCAAGTTCGGCTGGGGGCCATTCGGAGAGAACGCCGCAACGGATCTAGCACACGTTCAAGCAGCGCGAGACGTTCTCGGAGACGAACGCGATCTGATGGTCGACGCTGGACATGCGTGGGATTTGCCGACAGCTATTTCTCGCGCCGAGCTGCTCGCGCCGCTCGGCATTAAGTGGCTGGAGGAGCCGCTCGCTCAGGATGATCGGAAGGGTTACGCGGAACTTTGCAAGGTTTCTCCCGTTCCAATCGCGGCTGGTGAGGGGGATGTGACGCATTATGACTTCGAGGATTTGATCGAGCGTGGACTGCACGTCGTTCAGCCGGACGTTGCGTTTTGTGGCGGCTTGACCGTTTGCCGTCGCGTCTCGGATATGTGCCAAGCTCATGGGCGCCGCCCGGTGCCACATTGCTTCAGCACCGGGATCAATCTCTGCGCTTCGCTGCACTGGATGGCGTCCGTTCCCAACGGCGATTTGGTTGAGTACTGTTTACGTCCGTCGCCGCTCATGCGAAAACTTGTCAAGAACCTGCCACCCTTGGTGGACGGTCGCGTGCCAGTCCCCAGCGGGCCTGGGCTGGGCATCGAATTGGACGAAGAGATTATTCGTGAATTTCGAGTTGCTTAGTTGGACAGCGCCACTTTAGGGCGCTGTAATCGCCAGTGAGAGATCGTTTAATGGCAAGCCGAAGGCGATGGTGTTTGGAGCCACGCAGTCGCCCTCGGCTTGCCGTTAAACGAAAGATCAAGACTCTTACCTGAGAGAGTACACGACTACGATGAACACCAATCCGATTACACCCGAGACGCTCGCCGCTTCCGTCATTTCCGTTCCACCGTTGGCTCGCAATTCTGACTTGTCGCTCAATAGCGCCGAAAATGAGAAGCAGATCCGGCATCTCGAAGCGGGCGGCGTGACGACGCTGCTGTACGGCGGCAACGCAATTCTGTACCACATCGCGTTGAGCGAGTACGCGGATCTCGTAGACATGCTTGCGGAGAATGCGGGCGACGAGAGTTTGGTTATCCCGTCCGTGGGTCCGAGTTACGGGACGATGATGGACCAGGCAACGATCCTGCGCGACATGCCGTTTCCGACGGCCATGATTCTGCCAACACGTGATGTCGTCACGTCAACCGGAGTCGCCACCGCCGTACGTCACTTCGTGGAAAAGGTGAATCGCCCAGCAGTGCTCTATATTAAGCACGATGGATTTATCGATGTCGCTCGCGTCAAACAGCTGATGGACGATGGTTTGTTGTCGTGGATCAAGTATGCGATCGTCCGAGACGATACGTCCGACGACGACTATCTTCGCGAATTAGTCGACACAGTTGGCCCGTCGCGAATCGTCAGCGGCATCGGCGAACAACCGGCTATCACGCATCTACGCGACTTCGGCGTGACAAGCTTTACATCTGGATGCGTTTGTGTTGCGCCGCGATTGTCCATGCAGATGCTGCGCGCGATCAAGGCGGGCGAGTTTGAGAAAGCCGAAGAGATCCGGCAATTATTTTCGCGCTTGGAGGACTTGCGCAACTCGATCAATCCTGTTCGTGTTTTACATACAGCAGTGACGCTATCAGGCATCGCAAACATGGGGCCGTTAATGCCACTGTTGAGCGATGTTGATGAATTAAACGCTGGCGAAATTCGCGACGCTGCAAGGGAATTGCTGGCTCAGAACTAGGCTTTGTTAGAAAGCACCTTTGGAGCGACCACTCTCCGAGTTTGGATCGGTGGTGAACTCCTGGCGATTGGCACTCGGAGATGATTGCCACACTGCAGTCGACTGCGTGCTGTTTTGACGCAGCGCAGCCCACGCACAAAAACATGTGCAACGGTTGTGTTTAGACGCTAAGCTACACGCAACAATTCAATGCGTTCGCCGCCCATGGAGGTCAAAGATCATGAGACCGTTCCTGTCAGCCGCCATCATTTGTTTCATCGCATTTATTGACGAAGCGTCGATTGCCCTTGCTGCGGACACTGGCGAGACGCTTGAGCAGCTCGCTGCGACTCCCGGATTTGTTTGTGTGTTGGACCTTCCGGAAGGCGGCTCACGACGCTTGATCGCCGTCGCCAAATCGAGCGCCGCCACGTTTTATTTTCAATCGGCCGACGAAGAACAAGTCACAACGGTGCGGGAAACGGCCGAGCTCGCAGGGTTGTTAGGTACCAAGATCTTTTCGGGAAGCGGTTCGCTGTCGTCAGTTCATCTCGCTGACAACGTGGCAGATGGCATTTTCGTTGCAACTTCGGCGACCGGACAGGTGCCTGATGGCGAGTTGCTGCGAGTCCTGCGGCCTAAAGCAACTGCAACGGTCAACAATCGCAAACTTGTCAAGCCAGTTCCCGTCGGCATCGACGAATGGAGTCACCCTTATCACGGCGCGGATAACAATCCCCAATCCAAGGACCAACTTGTTCGCGGCGACTTTCAAACACAGTTCATTGCTGCTCCGAAATTCAGCCCCATGCCTCAACAGACCGTCGCGGCGGGTGGACGAATTTACAAAGCCATGGGACACATCGCCCATAAGGCCAATCAAAACGAGATGCTCAACACGTTGCTGTGCATCAACGCCTACAACGGCACGGTGCTTTGGACACGACCGAATCCTCCCGGATTTATGATCCATCGCAACACGATGGTCGCTACCAACGATGGCTTGTATATGGGCGATCACGAGTCGTGCAAGATCATCGATGCGGTGACAGGTAAAGTGCGTGATCAGATTACGATTCCAGCTGAGATCACCGATGGTCCTGTTTGGAAATGGATGGCGATCCAAGATGGCATCCTCTACGGCTTAGTGGGCAATTTAGAGATTCAAGTTGACACACAACGGTCCGACCGGCGAGGTCTTGGCCACTGGCCATGGGGTATGTGGAAAGGGCACGACTACAAGGATCCGGAGAAGTCGTTCGGTTATGGCCGCACGTTTGTTGCGATCGACCTCAAGACGAAGCAGCCGCTGTGGCACTACCGCGACGAGCAGTTTCTTGATTCACGCGCGACGTGCATGAAGGACGGTCGCATTTACTGCTACAGCCCCGAGAAGTTTCTCTGTTGTATCGATGCCGCGGACGGGCAACTGCTTTGGAAGAATGCGGATAAGGACTTGTTGGACGCGATTGCGCCGAACGAACGGGCGCAGCATTACATCACAGGCTACGCGACCACGTGCTACATGAAGTGCGATAGCGATCACCTCTTCTTCGCCGGGCCGCAACGAAAGCAGACGGTGGTGGCGTCTGCCAAAGACGGCAAACTGGCTTGGACCTATCCCGTCGGCAATCTGCAATTGGTACTTCGCGACGACGCTATCTTTGCCGCAGGACAACAAGGCACGACCGGCGTGCGGCTGGATTACGCCAGTGGTAGCGTGCTGAGCGAATTCCCTGCTCGTCGTGCTTGTACGCGAGCAACCGGTTGTGTCGATAGCATTTTCTATCGCGCGACCGGCGGAACAGTTCGTGTGATGACTGATACCAACACGGCGACCCACATTGCGCCGATGCGGCCTCCGTGTCAGGATGGCGTCATCATTTCTAATGGACATTTGTACTGGGGGCCGTGGATGTGCGGCTGCCAGCTCTCGTTGTATGGAAACATCGGGCTGGCACCTGCTGGCGCGATGGCGAAGCGAGAGGCTTCTGCTCCGCGCCGAGTTACCCATGCCGACTTTGAACAAGTGGAATCACTCCGGCAAAAGGCGACCGATTGGGTTACGTATCGAGCCAACAACAGTCGCTCGGACACGATTGACCGGAAGCTGCCTGATGCAGTCAAGGTGAAATGGAAAGTCGATATCTGCGAGTCTGAGTTGCCGACCGCTCCGATCGTCGCTGGAGGACTCGTCTTTATTGCCGACCGCACGGGGGTGGTCCGAGCGTTGGACATGAATGGCAAACTCGTGTGGAAGCAGTACGCGGCGGGAGCCGTATTCTATCCGCCCGCGATTGCCGACGATCGTCTGTTCGTCGGATCGGCCGATGGTCGAGTTTATGCTTTCGAGGCGCGAACCGGACGCCGATTATGGTCCTATCGTGTCGCGCCCGAAGATCGACTGATTCCTATTTTTGGCAAGCTGCTTTCTTCGTGGCCCGTGGCGGGCGGTGTGGTTGTCGAGGACGGACGCGTCTACGCGGCAGCCGGTCTCACGCACTACGACGGAACGCAAGTCGTTGCATTGGACGCCAAGACGGGTGAACTGCTAGTGGAGAACAACACATCAGGACAGCTCGCTGAGCAAGTCAACGACGGCGTCAGCATGCAAGGCAACTTAAAGATCGTCGACGGCGAACTGCGATTCTTGGGAGGCGGTGTTTATGAGACGGCGCGGTTTGATCTCAAGACCCTCAAATGCCTGAACACACCCAAGCCACAAGTCACTTCGCAATTCCGAACCGCGTTTTATCCGTACTATCCCGCCTACGGAAAATTCGTTTCCTTGGAGTACACGTCTGGCGATGGCAATGTGCTGTCTCACGATGCCAGCTACGAAGGCAGCATGTTCGGCAACTTGGCGTTGCACACGCCGCTGCCTCCGGGTGCCTTAGTCAAAGACGAAGCCCGCGAGTTTTTGCGACGTCGCGGCCGTGATGTGGCCAAGCCAGAGAAGCTTTGGGAAGACAAAGATGATCGAAGATTCACTAGCTTTATCGCTTCGCCGCAACTGCTTCTAACGACCGGTCATCCAGACAAGACTCCTGATCAGCCATTCCTAGCCGCGATCAACATCAAGGACGGTACTGATGCCTGGCAACATGCGTTGCCAGCGGATGCAGTCAAAGGCGGTACTGCGGTTGACGGTGACGGTCGCGTCTTCGTGGCGCTGGAGAACGGACAGCTGTGGTGTTTCGCCAAATAGGCGAACCGATCATGACAGTTGCCCGCGCCACCGCGTGCCTGTGAATGACTTGGTACAACTTGTTGGAGTCCACGCTTTAACGTGCCTTTTGTGGGGCGAGAGCGCACCCAGGCAGGCTAAAGCCTGGACTCCAACGATCTATTTACAAGCGCGGAGAGTGACGGCTACTTTCGGGGTTAACGACAGAGCCTTTGTCTATTCCGAAACGATTTCGATACCGCTTAGCAATGGGCGGCCTGATCGTCGTGCGAATGTGACTTCGATTGTGCCATTAGTGGCGGCACTGTTGAAGCTGCGAACAACAACCTGATCGCTTCCGCCTGCTTCTTTGCGGATATCAAATCCCTGCAACACCGGCTTTCCTTGCAATGCCACGTCAAACACTCGCTCTCCTTCGGACACCTGACTTGGTTCCGAGAAATAGAGCTTCACGCGACACTTCTGATTCGCGGCGGCCTTTCCCACGTGAACTTTGATCGACGTCAATCCTTCGCAGCCGGAAGCAGCTACCCACGGTAAATCGCCTTCGACCGTCAAGCTGTGCCCGCGGAAGTACTGTACGTCGTCGCCGGTCACCGTGATGCTCACTTTTGGTGACGGGCCGCCGATATTCGGATGATCTAACCACAGCGTACCATTCTTGTCTTGGCGATCGCCTGGCGCTCCGAGGTTCACGCCGATGCGCTGAATTGTGTCGCTTGGCGCTTCGTAGGCGTTGTAGGTCCAGACGTCAGCATCCGGCGTATGCACGAGGGCGAGCGATGTGAACAGCGAGTAACTGCAAACACAACCGTGCGCGAAATTCGGCGCGTTAAGCACTCCACCTGCTGGAATCAGACTGTTGCGACAGCCGGAACGGAATCCGTTCAGCCGTCCTGTCGTGCCACTTTCGAGATCGAGGAAACCTGCTGTATCAGCCCGAAACGTCAGCAGGTGTGGACTGGCGACTGCGTAGCTACAGTGATGGCCCGTCTTCGTGAATCCCCATGGGGTTGGCTGGCCGGTCAGCGGATGATCCTTCATCAATGGCTTGCCCGTCTTCACGTCGTATGCCGCACCCGGTCCGCGCTGATCGATGATGCGATCCTTCCACAAAATCACTTTGTCCCACAACTCTTCGGGATGACCCAAGAAGCCTTTGGCGTCTGCCTCCTTCTCCCACAGCGGTGCCCCGGACTTACCGTCCCAGGCTTCCATGCCTTTCTTGTTCGAAGCCACGAGTACTCCGTCACGCGAAGATACTCCCAACCAAGTCACCGCGCGAGCCGTTCCGCTTTGCCAAATCTGTTTCCCGGTACGGATGTCAAGCGATTTCAGGTAGCCTGTGTCGCCCGACTTGGGAACAAGTCCTTTGCGTTTCCAAGCGTCGTACAATCCGTCTAAGACACCGTCGTAGAAGAACACTTCGTTCTCTCCGAGAGCGGCGACCGGTGCCGTGTACTCTGCCTCGTGCTGCCAGATCTGCTCACCGGTGTTGCGATCGATCGAGACAATCTCTTCTGGTTGATACTCGCCTTCTTCATCGGGCAGGAACACGGTGCAGATCAGACGATCTTCCCAGATACGCATCGTCCCCCAACGAGCATCGGGACGCTTCAAACGAAAGGTCGCTTCCGTCTCGCCAGTTGCTTGGTTGATCTTCTCACACTTGTTGCCATCCGAAAGATAAACGGCATCCTCGGCGGCTAGGAAGTGAAAACCAACACGGACTTTCTCGAAGAAGTTGCCACGACGACCGGGACTGCTTCCCTCCGGGAGCTTCTTCTTCCACAACACTCGCCCCGTATAAATGTCGGCGGCAACAAAGACTTCAGGCCCCTGGAAGAACATACGACCTTGATTGACGGTCAAGCTTGGTGGCCAGTAGTGACGGTTGAAGAACAATTCACTCGCGGCTGCCGGTCCCCCGAACCACAACACACCGAGCGGAGCCTTGACGAGCTGATCTTGCGACATGAGCGAGTTTGCCGAATCGCCATACTCGTGTGTCCAATCGGCGGCACCAGGTAAGGCACCAGCGCGCGTTAGGACTGCGAACGAGTCTTCGGGTTCAAACTCCGCCTGAGCAAGTTGAGAGTCTTCGATGTGTTTCTGCAACTTGACTGCGGAGTCGCCGTCGCAACCAATGATGGCTTGGCCACCATAGGGTTGGAGACAACGATGAATCTGGTTGATCAAATTGGGATTCTTCATCCAACCTTCGGTCGATTCGCAGACGGCGAGCGACATCACATAAGGCGGCAGATTCGCAGTCGTCGGATCACCAGGGATCGCGGACACGCGAGTTCCATATAACTCCATCGCGTCATAACGCCGTCGCAGTGCATCAATGCGCTCATCGGATGGATCAAGCACAACAACGTGCATCTCCGACTGACGCACGATCTCGTCGATAATGCCTTCGCTGGCGGCGCCGACGACTAGGCAGTATCCACCGAGGTCTTCACTCTTGCTGAGCCATCCAGCAACACGTTCCGACCATTTTGCCGATGCGGGAACTGATGTCTCTTTGGTTTGCACTTCCGATATGTTCGTACGCTCGGCGCCGAAGCAATGAATCTGTCCTTCGCGCGTCGCGACAAATAGTCTGCCATTTGCTGCGATCAGACGACTTGGAGTTCCATTGATGTCCGACATCCATGCGACAGCTGGCTTCGCATCATCGGTGGTCTCCACCGCGAAGACTTTATTGCCGTGGATGCCGTAGAACTTGTCGCCAACTTTTATCTCCAATGATAGGGGTGCGGCTGCTGGTTGTTCAGTCGCGGTGGCAAGTGCTTTGTTCGCCAGACTCCACATCGGCTTGAGTACCTTGTCGCTGTACTTATTGCCTTTGCGATCTTTCTTCTCGACAAGTGTCGGATCGGCAAGGTCGTAGGCCACAACGTTGCCTTCCCAAGTCCCGAAGACTCCATCGCGAGTGGAGAGTGGTCGGTGCGCGACGTTGGCCAGCAACTTCTTCGCTTGCAGGTCATAGATGCGGTCGCCATGCAACAGATAGTCACCCTCAGCGGTAACGTGGTAGTCGGTCTTGCCTCGTGATTGATAATTCAAGCTGATGAACTTGCCGGAATCGATGTCAAAACCTACGGCCTTGTCGCGTCCGGAGGGAATAAACAATTGCCCGGCGTCTGTCGTCAAATAACCTTGCGGGGTGACCTTGTCGGGCAGCATGACCGTCTGTGGTTGGGCTTCGTTCTCGCCGATCTTGATTGAAAACAGTTGCGTGCCTTCAAACGGCCACACTCCGACGGTGAAGTAAATATGTCCGTCAGCGAGCACAGGTCCGCCTCGCAACGGCCAGGCCGACGTAAACCGCTCGTTCCCGATCACTCGACGATTGGTCGGAGCGGCACTGAACTTCCACACTAGAGTTCCGTCCGCAGCTTGCAAACAATAGAAGCAACCATCGTCTGCGCCGAAGTACACGCGCTCGTTGACCGCGATGGGAGCGAATCGAATCGGCGCATCAGCAAAGAACCGCCAGCGACGCTCTCCGTTCACAGTGTTGATTGCAGTGAGTGAATCGTTGCGACTTGAAGCAACGAACAATGTCTGTCCCGCGACGATCGGCTCCAGCGACGCATCGAAGTGTAAACGCGGATCTTCCGGCCATGCGAGTCGCGGCGCGGGCTGTTGGCTCGACCACTGCAAATGCAAATCAGCGGGAAGCTGTTCAGGTGTCGATGCGCTACGCCGTCCATCAAATCGCCACATCGGCCAATCTGCCGCGGTGGCGAAAGCTGATGCGAACCAAGCGAGAACCAGAACAACTACAAAAGTGAGATGCGATAAACGACTCATGTGATTCCTCTGGAAATCGAAAGGTAATGGCAATTCGCGCCGATGGCTGGTCGAAACCCTACGTAGGAACAGGCAATATACCGGCGTTGGGACAGGCAATATCATAGTGCCGCGACCTGCCCGTCACAAACTAAAGCGATCGACCGGATTATCCACCCAGTATGGGCATATCCGCATTACAATTGCAGTCATCACCGTCTATTGATACGTTTATGTCCGTGCTAGGCTGGCTTTGTTCACGAAGGGAGTTTGGCAAAGACGAAATGTATCGCAATGGTTTGTCGTTTGACGGAGAGTTCTTATGCTGACGATATTCGGATCAAAGACCGACCGTGGCGCTTACTGTGATGGCGTTAGCCGACGAGGCTTTCTGAAGGTTGGTGCGTTGGGCGTAGGTGCGGTCGGACTGAACATGGCCGACATCTATCGCGCTGAAGCGGCGACAAACTCCAAGAACAACCACAAGGCGATCATCAACATCTTCCTCGGCGGCGGGCCTCCACATCAAGACATGTGGGAGATCAAGACCGAAGCCCCGAAAGAAATTCGCGGTCCCTTTCAACCAATAGCAACGAACGTACCCGGAATCCAGATCGGCGAGTGCTTTCCAAAGATCGCCCAGATCATGGACAAGTCTGTTGTCTTGCGAGCCGTGGTTGGCTGCGAAGGACGACACGATTCATTCCAGTGCATGACCGGCTATCGACACTCCGAGATGCGTGCGATGGGCGGGCACCCTGCCATCGGCAGTGTGCTTCATAAGCTGCACGGTCCGGTCCACAAAAGTGTTCCACCGTACGTCGGCATGGCGACTCAAGGCGTTTGGAAGAATCCCGGCACGCCCGGGTTCCTGGGTCCGACTTACGCTCCCTTCAGTCCTGAAGGTCAAGGACTGGCCGACATGACGTTGAACGGAGTCACGACGGATCGCTTGGACAACCGCAAGCAACTGCTCACTAGCGTTGATCGATTGCGTCGCGAAGCCGATGCCAGCGGTCAGCTTACTGCGCTTGATTCCTACGAACAGCAAGCGTTCGATGTGCTTACTTCAAGCCAGTTGGTCGATGCCCTTGACCTATCGAAGGAAGATCCAAAGATTCGTGAGCGCTACGGAGATGGCAAGCCCTACAAGTACCAATACGACGGCGCGGCGACGAACAACGAACTGATTTTGATGGCTCGACGTTTAGTCGAAGTCGGCGTCCGCTGCGTCACACTGACCTTTGGACGATGGGACAGCCACGGCGACAACGAAGGCTTGGTGCGTCATCACGGCACACGTATCGATCAAGCAGTTCACGGGCTGGTTACTGATCTCGAAGAGCGCGGGATGTTGGATGACGTCACGGTACTCGTCTGGGGAGAATTCGGGCGAACACCAAGGATCAACAAGGGTGCGGGCCGTGATCACTGGACGCAAGTAAGTTGTGCGTACATGGCTGGCGGCGGCATGAACGGCGGCCAAGCGATTGGCAGCACGAACCGTCTCGGCGAGCACGCGCAGACTCGCCCGGTGCATGTTCAAGAAGTGTTCGCCACGCTTTACAAGAACCTCGGTATTGATACAAACTTCACGACGATCAAAGATCCGACCGGGCGACCTCAATATCTCACGACGATGGATCCGATTACCGAAATCGTCTAAATTTTGGGTGGCACGTTCCAGTACGTACCTGTAATGCCCGTCACCCCGTCAGCGTTCTGTGCATAGCAAGCAGTAAAAATGCGGCCAGGCTCAATCTCGACGGAAGAACTGTAGCCTTGGTTGCTGCTCGGCGCGGCGCGAAGCAACCATGACGTGTCGCTCCAGGTCTTCCCTCTGTCCTCGCTCAATCTGGCGTAGAGACCGAATGGTTCGTATCGGCGACCATACGTCAAGAGAACGCGATCGTCGGACAGCTTCAACAACCGAGGACACGCGCCGGAAGTGATGTTCGTCTCCATCGGTGCGGTCCAAGACTGGCCTCCATCAGTGGACTCGTTCTGCCAAAACAACCCATTGCGGCCGTCCTGGCAGCGACCAACTCGATGCATTCCCAGCAGATGTCCCTCTCCCAATTCGAGAACACACGGTTCGTAATAGTCTCGCGTTTTCATGGCACCCTGGGCCAGCATCGTGTGCGAGGACCACGACTTGCCGTCGTTATTGGAGCGATAGACGACATTGGAAGAGACGCCCGCCACGCCTCCGTCGCTACTGCCATAGCACGGGGCGAGCAGCGTTCCGGATGAAAGTTTGATCGCGGGAGCACATGCCTGTAACTTCGGGGCGAGCAAGACGTTGTGATGGAGCTGCCAAGTGAGACCGTAGTTGTTGCTCCAACACCAGAAGCCACCGACGTTCTGAAATGGATATTCGTGTTGATGGATGTGTGGAATGTTTGTTCGTTGCGCCTCGTTTACCGGCACAATTTCGTGCATCGCCAACAACCCGCCGACGACTCCGTTACCCAAATAGATCGGCGCGAACTCTTGCCCTCCACCCGCCGCGAACTGGCCGGCGTTATCGATATCCCATGTCTTTCCCAAGTCGTACGAACGAATGACCGTGATTACGCTGCGCGGATGCGTGTGGCGAATTCGTTCCTGACTGGGAGCTTGGCGAAATGCCATCAATAGCTCGTCGCCATCCAACCGCACGACATGCGGAAACGCCGTGTAATTCGCAGGATCGAACAGGACATCTATTTGCCGGACGTCTGGTGGCGTCCTGACCGTGATCGATCGATCGACTTCTTTGCCGTAAACCGGAGCTTGCCCCGTGTATAGAACGCCGGCGAGAGCCGCAACCGACGGAGCGACCGCTGATTGTTGCAGAAACTGGCGACGCGTTGTTCGTTCGTGCGGCATCATGAAGTTCCTTAGTATTGCGCTTCGATCGTATCGACTCATGATACGATAGTGAGTCTGAAAAGCACGCTAGGAGCGGACCAAAAGACATGGAAATTATGAATCGATGGCGGAAGGAACCGGGCGCTCGATTGCAGGGATCGCGGCCGCTTGATTCCTCGAAGGTACAAGCGCCGTGCATCGTTCGTGTCCCCGCTGGAGGCTATCGGCTCTTCTATACGGCGGTCGGGCCAGCGAAACCATTCGCGACGTGTCAGGGCTACATCCTCAGTGCGTTCTCGCAAGACGGGCTGGAGTTTCAGACCGAGCCCGGCATCCGACTGGCACCACAACCCGCGCTGCGACATATGGCTCTGCGAGTGCTTGCTCCTACGATCGTACAGTGCGGCGACGGTCGTTGGCGGATGTACTTCGAGTCGCGCGGATCGGCCAATCGACCGACGGTCATCTGCAGCGCCGTGTCGGACGACATGTTACAATGGGAGCACGAAGATGGCATCCGGTTGCAGGGATTCGCTGGCGTCGGCGGACCTCGCTTGCTCGCGCTGACCAACGATCGCTGCAGGCTGTATTGTTTTGCTTCGGAATTCTTATCGGAGACTGGCGGGCAGGCCGATCGGCGAAGCAGCCAAAGTGTCGTTAGCACCGTGTCGCCGGATGGCCTCAACTTCGAGTTCGAACCTAGTTATCGGATGCGCGACAAGCAGGCAGACTACGACACCGCCGGCATCACTGCAGCCGAAGTCATTCGGCCTCGAGCCTCGGGCGAAGACTGGACGATGTTTTACTCGGCTTGGCAAGACGCACCAGCTGGGACGGTCGTGCCGCCGCACCCAAGCCTAGACCGCGACGCGGCGACCGCTGGTGTTAGCGTAGACTTTGCCACAGCGTCCATCGCGTCGGACGTGGCGGGATATCGGTCGCGCATCTATGTAGCGTCTTCGCCCGATGGCCTGACGTGGCAACGAGGTGACTGTGTGATCGAGGGCGCTGGATACGGCGGCGAAGGAATCGACGCAGTGCATGCCGAAGATATGTCATTGGTCGAAATCGACACTGGCGAATATCGCATGTACTACGCCGCTTGCGATCGAGCAGGCAATTGGCGAATAGCGAGTGCGGTTCGGAACAGCGGGCAATAATCCCCAGCCACGTTAGTTTGTGCTCTCAATTGTGACCGTGATCGAACGGTTAGCCGGAATGTCCATGCGGACGTTGAGTACTTGGAACTGGCGGTCGTCACTGAGGATCTGAGATTCCAGGCGTCCTCCGGTCACACGATACTTACCAGTCGGAACGACGAATGTCACTCGGCCGTTGGCGTAGGTGTCCGCGAGTCGGTTCGTGATGGTTGCCGTATTGTTGGAGTGTGTCCCGTTGTTGCGATGACTGAACGAAACGCTCAACGGCGGAGCAGACTCGCGACCGAACGGGATGGGGGCCGATTCGTGGCCGTTGTATGTGCATGACTCAACTTGGTTGTCTCGGAAGCGAACAACACGAAAGCTCTCAGAGTTCGTCTTGCCGATGCGCCGCGTTGGTGTCTTGCCGAGATCCACGACTTTCTTCCCGATCCCGTGAGCGTCGTGAATCATGCGCACTTGGTGACGGTCGAGTAGTTCGATCGGTGCGTTGCCCTCGAACGCGTTGATCACGCGAATCGCGTTGTTCGGGCGCGAGGACAATAGAGCTTCGGCGCGCGACCGATCAACGTGCCATGGATGGCCAAAGTTCAGGACACTGACGCGCGGGCCGATGTCGATCAGTCCAACAGGGTCGCCGTACCAAGCTTCGTGACCCGGAAACTGGTGATTCCCGAAATTGATGACGTAAGGCCTGGTGAGTCCCGCGACCGCTCCCGAAATATAGGCCGGATTGCATGCCGTGCTACATAGCACCATATCCGGAGCCAGCAGGTTGGTGACCGCGACCAAGCGCTCAAGGTATTCAGCCTGATACTGAGCCGACGTATCGAGATGCCCGAAGGTGACGAAGACCGGGTCTGTGGGATACTCGCGCACAACATGTACGCTGCGAGGAGAACGACAGAATCCGGTCCTACGCTCGCCAGTCACTTTCACGGTCAAGTCGTAAGCTCCCGGCGGAGTGTCATCTGGGAGAGAGACAATGACTTCACGATCGTAGTAGTACGCCGCCGATGCGTCCTCTTGGAACTCGGCAACTCGCGAGATCGTCGCAGGACCGACGTGTCTAGTGAGTCTCACCTCGTCAATCGACGCGTCGAAGCCCAGGAATCGCGCTCGAAACGTTTCGCCAGGTCTGCGAATCGCTGGCTGGTTCAACTGCGGAAAACGGAAGCGCTCGGTCACGGTGGACGCGTCGCGCGCTAAATAAACCGGCGCGAGTTCCGTCGCCGCGCCGGCCTGGATGCTGAAAGTGTCTGTGTGAACGGTCAGCCATCCAGTGGCCCGTACTTCCAGCGAATAGTCATTGCCGGGCGGTAAACCAGTCAACGAGCATTGCCCCGTCATCCAATTTCGAACCAGTGTGTTCCGAATGACCGTACCATCGCGGCGCAAGATCGCGCGGCAATCAACCAGGTGAGCGTTCTCTTCCCCACTAACGTGAAATGTGAGTTCTCCACGAGCGTCGCTCCATGTCAGAAACGACTCAATCCGACAGCCGGTCCGTTCGTCATCGTGGCGATACTCAACTTGGACGTGATGCGATCCCGGTGTCAGACCATCCGCGAGCACAATCTCTCGCGGAAGCGAGCGGGGTGCGAGGAGTCGCTCCTCCCCTCCGTCCACCGACACAACAAGCGACCCCAGATTGGGCGGGCCGTATGCGGGCACGTTGTGTCCACCCAATCGAATCGCAACTGCGGTCCCTTCAAACGCGTACTGCAGAGCGGCGTTGTTTTCGCCAGTTTGAACGGACGCAGAGGCGGCGAATCGAAATCGGTCCTCGCGCCAGCTTCCTGTCTGCCTGACTCGTTGGCTGTCGAGTGTCGAGACTTTGTGCGGCTGGAGAATTGGGACGTTTTTCGCATCTTCCTCGGCTGCGGGGACACTCTCGCGCAATAGTGCGAGCAATACGCAAACGATCAGACCAGCTAACATTCTCACGTTTTTTCTCCCGCTCCAAGTTCGGCACCATGATACTACAAGCAGCGTTTGCATGGGCAATTCGTTGACGGTGCGGCTCGAACAGGACACACTCTGTCGCGAAAGGTATGATTGATGCCGACTGTTACGTTGAAGCGATCCACGCTCGGTCGACGTATTTCAAAAACCTAAAAACCCGAATGGTAATCCGCGATGAACACGAAGTCAGCGCATGTGAGAGTTTGCGTAACGCTGTTAACGTTCGCTTTTACCACGTTCGTCGCCTACTCAACCCGATCCGACGACTCAAGGCCAAAGGACGCTCCGGCTGGAGTTCAACCACCCTTTCGTGTCGCACCCGGCTTGTTTGACGCGAACGATCTAAAGACACTCGGGCTGCGAACTGTCAACGGAACGCACTCGCTGCTGTATCAAGCTTCCGATGATGATTACAAGTTCTGTCATCATCCGAATCTGGTTGTTTTCAAAAACCAGCTCTACTGTATGTGGTCCAACGGATTGGTGCATGAGGATGCTCCGGGGCAACGTATTCTGTACAGCCGAAGTGGCGATGGCGTGACGTGGACAAAGCCGGAACTGCTCACGGATGATCGGCAAGGCAAAGGCATCTGTGTCGCGGCAGGTTTCCATGTTATTCCCAACAAGCTTGTTGCTTACTACACGGCGACTGGTGGCGAGAATTTTCATCCTGACACGGCGTTGATGGCACGGACGTCGCTGGACGGCAAGAAGTGGAGTCAGCCACTACGCGTTACCAGCGGATTCTTTATCGAGGGGCCACAGCGGCTTGCTGGCGGTCGCTTGCTGTTTGCTGGTGAGTACGTTGGCGATTCCCGAGCAACAATGCGGATGCGTTTTCTGTTTACCAATGATCGCGGCGGGATCTCACAACTGCAAAACGTCACAGTCAATCCGCCGGAATTGAAAGTGTATGGCTACACGGAACCGAGCTTCTATTTGCGACCTGACGGCTCCGTCGTTGCGACGCTTCGAAACTACAGCGGGTTTCTTCACACGTCAGCAAGCACAGACAACGGAGAAACGTGGTCGCCTGTTACACAAACAAACTTACCAGATTCGACAGCCCGAACGTCGGCAGGTAACCTGCCAGATGGGACGGCTTACATCATCAACAACTCGATGCCAAAGCAGTTTGACCGCAGCCTGCTGACGATCGCGCTCAGCCGGGACGGAAAGACGTTTGATCGCGCATGGATTGTCCGTGGCGAGCCCACGAAGATGCGTTACGAGGGTCGAAGCAAACTGGATGGCTGGCAGTATCCTCATGCCGTCGTCTGGAAAGACACTTTGTACGTTGCGTATTCGATCAACAAAGAGGACGTCGCTTTGACTCGTATCACCTTGAAGGATCTGGCTCGGTGAAGAAAGCAGCCCTTGGTCTCTTGCTCGTTCTGGTATGCCCGGTAATTCGTGCCGAGCCTACCGCTGTAGAGAGGACGATCCGCGTTCGATTGACCATCAAGACGCCGCTAACATTTCCGAACACGCCGCTTGATCCAGCTATCGACTTCCCGGAACTGATTCGTCAGGCCGGTCGTTCAGGAGTGCTAGACCCGAATTCGATCGAAGTTCGCAATGCGGCCACCAACCAACTCGTCGCCCACGCTATCACCGAAGACTTCGCCTACAGCGACAAGGCACGCGTGGAGTTCGTTGCTGCGGACCCAACGCATAAGCACTTCGAAATACGCTTCGGGACTGTCACCACACGCGTGCCGCTGCAACCGCAACCATTCACTCCCGCGATCGGGGTTGGTGACCTACTGCGGTATAACGCCACGCAGCCAAGGCCGATCACAGTTCCGTACTCGCCGGGACTGTACGATCTGAACGGCGACGGATTGCTTGATCTAACCGGAACGTGGAACTACGCGTATCGACCGGGGGGCCCCTGGGACGGAATCATCTGCTATCCGCGCACGAGCCAAGATGCCTTTGAATTCGGCGATCTGACACGATTGCGATACGCGACGAAAGGTACCGACGAGCTTGAGTTCTTTCGTCACACTTACATGGCCGCCGACTTTGCCGACTTCGATCAAGACGGACGGCTCGATCTTGTGATCACGCGAAGCGGTACGAAGTCGGCGGCGTTCTATCTCAACACGGGTAAGCACGACGTAGGCCGTATGCCGACGTTTGAGCCTGCCGGATCGGTCAAAGTCGCCGGCTGGCAAGCTGTTCGAGCTGTCGATCTCGATGCTGACGGTGCGATGGATCTCGTGGCGGATGGTGAGTATGTCCGCAACGAGAACTCGGCTGGTTGGCCCTTCGAGGCAGCGAAATCCGTTACGCTGGACGCCGGACGCAAGCCGTGCTTTCTCGACATCGACCAAGATGGACATCTCGACTCGGTTTGTCTGCAGGGAGGCGAATCGATTCAGCCCGACTTCTATAGGGTCGCATGGCGGAAGAATCTGGGAGGAACACCTCCCACGTTTGGCGATGAAGAACTGCTGCGTGAAATCGATCTTCCCGAAGTCTCGCTCGTCTCCGCCTGGGAGCAAGGACAGCAAGCAGGTCTCATCGTTCAGCATGGAGCCTTTCAGGAGTTGTCGTTCTATCAGCTTGGTGGAGAGCGATTCAAGTTGCTTGGACGTGCCGAGTCCTTCTCGGCCGTGATGTCTCTGAGCGATCAGGCTTGGCCGTGTTTGTGCGACTGGGACGATGACGGAGATCAAGATCTGTTGATCGGCGGCGGATATGGTTGGCCGCGCATCGTCATCAACGACGGGACGCGCGATCGACCAGCGTTTCGCGAGCCACGGCGTATTCTGTCAGAAGGAAGCCCCATCCGCTTTGTCCGAAACGAGATTCTGGGCAAGCCACCGAACTGGCACGACATGGGTTACTCGTATCCTGTCTTCGTCGACTGGGATGCAGACGGCCTTCAGGATCTCGTCTGTCCAAACGAAACGAACCGCATCTTCTGGTTTAAGAACATCGGAACGAGCAAGCGACCCGAATTTGGCCCACGTTTGCAGATTCTCTGCGACGACTATCCAGACTCACAGGAATTGCGAAGCCAGTCGAACCGGCGTGCCAACAATCCACAATCCAACAACGGCGTGTATCCATTTGAACAAGGTCGACCGTTCCTGTGGCGAACCGGCGCAGCGATGGCGGACTTCACCGGAGATGGCCTGACAGATCTCGTCACCCATGACGGGCTTACGCGCGCGGCGACACTGTTTGTTCGATATCGCGAGGAAGATTCGACGCTGCGATTACGCAAGGAGAAAGTATTGAACCTTGCTGACGGGCGACCAATCAATGATGCGATCGTCAGCCGACGCGCTCACTGGACGGAATCGTTTCGAGCCGTCGATTGGAACGACGATGGCCTGCAAGACCTCATCTACAGCGTCGCGGGCGCGCACAACGGAACGAAAGGCGGCGGCAGTATCTATCTGCTTCGCAACGTCGGCACGAAGACCAACCCACGATTTGCTGAACCGGAAACCATGTGTTGCTTTGGCGAACCCATTCGAATCACGAATCATGGCCCTCATCCTTGGGTGGGCGACTTCGACGGAGATGGAAAACCTGACCTTATTGCGTGCGTCGAGTGGAGCGTCTATCCATACTACAGCCATGCGGCCCTGATGATGAAACGGCGACCCGAGTACAAACTGGAGCTGATGAAATGATTAGAGTGATTTCGCGCCGTGTCGCGGTGATACGCAACTTTGGTCGCTCGCTCGCTGCATCCGGAGTGCTGCTGACGATGGCCATCGCTTCGACTGCAATGGCGGACGACCAGCCGCAACTCGGTGAAATGTCTCAATGTCGGGTCACTTTCTACGCGATGGGAGACGTCCCGTATGCGCCGCCGGAGGATGTTCTGCTTCCCCAACAGATCAGGGATCTACCCGAAGATGCAGCTTTTGTCGTCCACGTGGGCGACATTAAAGCTGGCAGTCCTCCGTGTGACGAAGCTGTGTATAAAAAAGTGTCTGGCATGCTAAGTCGATCAGCGAAACCAGTCTTCATTATCCCTGGCGACAACGAATGGAACGACTGCACCAATCCCGATCAGGCTTGGGAATATTGGGACAACTATTTCATGCGATTCGATCGTCGCTGGCCGCATCGTCTGCCCATATTTCGACAGCTTGAACGCGAAGAGAACTTCTCATTCGTGAACGGAAACGTGCTGTTCATCGGGCTGAACATTGTCGGTGGCCGTGTCCACGACATCACCGAATGGAAACAACGCCACGCGGACAACTTGGATTGGGTTCGTCGCAGCCTGCGGCGATCCGCTGCCGACGTCAGCAGTCTGGTTATCTTCGGTCACGCCCAGCCAAATGAAACTCATCGTGATTTCTTCGAGCCGTTCAGCAAAGACGCAAAAGAGTTCGAAAAGCCGATTCTCTACCTCCATGGAGACGGGCATCGCTGGATCTACGACCGTCCGTTTGCTGCACAAAACATCCTGCGAGTCCAGGTCGATCAAGGAGGTATCGCGCCGCCGCTGAAGGTCATGATCACCGATCATGCGACCGCCCCATTCCAATTCGATCGACGCAACGGAACACCGGCACAATGACCGACAAAACACACACTCACAAGTCAATAAGCGAGAATGTCATGATGAAACACCGTAGGCTCGCTGGCCTGCTTGCAAGGCTCGGAATTGCGTTAGTTTTTCTCGCGGCGTTGCCATCAGAACGACGTCAGGGAGTTGCCCAAGCGAAGGAGGGTGGAGAGCAAACGCAAGATGCAACTGCAATTACCTTCTCCGAACATTTGATCGCCGACAAGTATGCCTATGCTTACGGAATTGCCGCCGCCGACTTGGATAAAGATGGAGATCTTGATCTGACCAGCGCGGACTACCAGCCACATAACATGCTGTATTTATTCGAGAACGACAGCCAAGGAACCTTCAAGAAACACATCATCCAAAAAGACGACCCCGAGCGGCTGGAGCGCCACATGGTTGGAGACGTGGATGGTGATGGCGACCTTGATGTTGTGATCGTGAAAAACCTCCGCGGCCACCTGTTGTGGTTCGAGAACAGTGGCACACCCACGGATGACAATCTATGGCGTCGACACATAATCACGACTAACTTGCCAGGTGCATACGATGTCGCCTTAGCAGACTTCAATCGTGACGGACGCCTGGACGTGGCAGCATCCAGTTGGACGCTCGGCAATCAGTTCGCCTGGTTCGAGAACGACGGTACGCCGACGGACGGCGAATGGAAGAAGCATCTGATCGAAGAGGACGCTCCTGAAACTCGTACGATGCGCGCGGCGGACTTCGACGGTGATGGAGATACGGACTTGCTAGGCACCGTGCGGCAGGCATCTGCGGTCGTATGGTACGAAAACAGTAAACGTGCCGACTCAGTAGAGTGGATCAAACACTTTATCGACGACAAGTCACTGTGCCCGGCGCACGGAAACGCAGCGGACATGGACGGCGATGGAGATATCGATGTTGTGATGGCACTCGGGTTCTATTTCATGCCCGATTCCGATAACCCCCACGCTTCACGCAAGAGCGAAGACAACCAGATCGTCTGGTACGAAAACGACGGCACGCCTATATCCGGTCGATGGAAGAAACACATCATCCAGACGGACTTCGACGACGCATTTGAAGCGATCGCTGGCGATCTGGATGGAGACGGCGATCTCGATGTCGCAGCGACTTCGTGGCGGAATCCTGGTCGCGTGGCTTGGTTTGAGAACCACGGCGACGCGCGCGGCAAGTGGACTCAGCACTTACTGAAGGACAACTGGCGCAGTGCGAATCAAGTCATCATCGCGGACCTCAACGGCGACGGCAGACTCGATATCGCCGCCTGCGCCGAACATGGTAGCTACGAACTCCGTTGGTGGCGAAACGAGGGGCGTTAATCACTGGCCACGTATGCTGGCATTGAACTAGACAAGTTCCCGAATAATTTCGCCCTCTGGCAATGCTTGAATGGGACGACCGTCGAGAGTCCGAAGTTCGGCCGTCGGGTTTAGGCCGAGAGCATGGTAGACAGTCGCCGCAAAATCGGGCACGGAGACTGGTCGGTCCTTGATTTCAGCGGCATGCTTGTCGCTCGAGCCAACGACGACGCCGGTCTTGATGCCACCGCCACCAAGCGTCAAGCTGAAGCAACGATTCCAGTGATCACGACCCGGTGCGCGCGGATCGTTGTTTAGTCGCGGCGTGCGACCGAATTCGCCCGCTGTAATCACTAGCGTGTTGTCGACCATCCCTCGTTGATCGAGGTCGTTGAGAAGCGCCGCATAGCCTTGCTCGTACGGCGGCACTTCGGTTCGCAGACGAGGGAACACTTCAGGGTGATGGTCCCAGCCATATCGAACGTAACCCTTGACTGTCACGAAGCGAACTCCGGCTTGAATCAGCCTTCGAGCCGCCAGCAAACCCTGACCGACACGATTGCGTCCGTACGCGTCGCGAACGGACGCAGTTTCCTGCGAAATGTCAAAAGCGTCTTTCGCTTTGCCCGACGTGATCATGGAAAACGCCTGACGTTGATATTCGTCGTGAGTATGAGCGAAACCTAGCTGCTCTTCTGTCTGCTGCTGAAATCGATCAATGGCAGGCAACAGCGACTGGCGATCCGAAAGACGATCGACACTGACGGAATCCGGTGGACTGAACGCCTCCATCGAAAAGCTGTCGCTGTTCGGGTCTTTGTCGACGACAAAGGGATCGTAGGTGTGGCCCAGATATCCGCCGAAGCCAGGGTCGCCATACCGTGGGCTGGCTAGTTTCCCAACTTGTACGAATGGCGGAATGCTGTGCGTGCGCTGTCGCTCGTGTTGCCAGGCAACCATCGCACCGAACCCGGGAGGGTTGATCGCATTCGTCAGCTTATTGCCACTCATCAGATGAAAGTCGCCTTGCCCATGTGTTGGCGAATAGGAGTGCATCGAACGGATCATGGAGAACTTGTCGGTGCACTTGGCTAGGTTCGGCATGAGTTCACACAATTCCAGCCCGGCCGTTCGAGTGGAAATGGGATTCAGTTCGCCACGAATCTCGGTGGGAGCGAGCGGCTTCATGTCGTACATGTCGATGTGACTGGGACCACCCAATAACCATAACAATATGCAATTCACATCACGGCGCGGTGGGGCTGCGGTCGCTTGCTGTTGGATAACGTCTCGCAGACTGATCCCCAGCGCCGATAGTCCGCCGACATGCAAGAGTTCACGACGGTTGATCCCGGTTCGCAGATTTAGCATGGTTGTTTCCTGCCGGAATTGGTCGGTAGGCGCCGAACTGGCGTATATCGTCAATTACTTGTTTCGCTTGAAAAATCCGAGGCGAACTCTAAGCCTAATTAGTAGAGGCATTTCAGGGAACTACGGAACGTCTCCTCCCGATTCATCCAAGCAGTTCGCGAACCACCTCGCCACCGCCAACCAACGGAACGGGACGTCCTGGCGATGCCATGAGTTCCAGTCTCGGATCAACGCCCAGCAGATGATAGGCGGTACAGAGAATGTCCTTGGGGTCGATAGGCCGATCTGTCGCGTAGGCTGCGGTTTCGTCAGACCTGCCAATTACCTGCCCACGCGGGACACCCGCTCCGGCAAACAGCTGGCAATAGGATCGCGACCAATGATCCCGACCCGGCGCGCCGGCGCTGGTGGCATAAAACTTTGGAGTACGCCCGTGCTCGCTCAGACACAACACCAACGTTTCATCCAAGAGGCCTCGCTCGTCCATGTCACGCAGTAGCGCGGAAAACGCCTGGTCAAATCCCGGCAGCAGAAACTCCTTCATTCTGGGGTGATGGTCGTGGTGCGTGTCCCAGCTTTCGTCTGATTTGCCGAACTCGTCCCAGACAACCGTCGTCATCTTAACGCCGGATTCAAGCAACCGGCGCGCGGACAAGCACGCCTGTCCGAACAATGTGAGCCCGTAGTCTTCACGAAGCGCCATCGGCTCGCGATCGATCATCAGCGCCTCGCGAACTTGTGGAGTCGAGAGGAAGTCGTAGGCACGTTCACGATGCCGATTAAAGCTGCGTGGTGCCGCGCAGCTCTGAAGACCAGCGTATTGCTGCTCGAATTGTGACAACAAGGACCGCCGTCGGTCGAGCGCGTCGATCGTGATCTGTGACGAATCACCAGTGTCGAATACAAAGCGTCCGTCGGCTGTCACGGCTCGAAACGGATCGCCCAACGGCGCGTCGCCTTGGAAGTTCGTCCACAACGGATCGTAGGCTGGTCCCAAGAATCCGCCGAACGTTCCCGCCCGCCGGTTAGGAGCCGCGCGGAGGCTCTGTCGCCAAGGAAGCATCACGTTGCGCGGAACGCCTCGAAGCGTAGGTTCCAAGTGACCGCGATCACCCAAGTGGTCGATGACTCCGCCGAAGTAAGGCCACTGGTCAGGATGTCGCGGGCGACCTTCGATGCGTGCCGTATCGGGGTTGCCCGTCAGCGTGTAGGCGGCCGAATGGATATTCCACGGGTGCGACATTGAACGAACAAGTGTGCACCGATCGAGAACCTGGGCGACTCGCGGCAAGTGCTCGCAGATGCGCAGACCGTTCACAGAAGTTCCGATCGTGCCAAATTCACCGCGAATTTCAGCCGGCGCGTCGGGCTTCGGATCGAACGTGTCGAGTTGGCTCCAAGCTCCGTAGATATAAAGCACGAGGCACCGCTTGGCGCGACCAAATCCCGGCAACCCCGCAGTACTCGACTCGCTTTCATTAGCCAGCCCAACGCCCGTTCCCTCGAAGCCAGGCAGGCCCAACAAACCCAAGGCGCTGGCTCGCAACAACTCACGGCGGCGCAACCGCGACGATCGATGTCGTGATGAACCAAGCACTCGTAACATCCGAACTCCTAGTCGAGGGAACTAACACAAATTCGTGCGCGTCGAATCCACTTTAATCGGCTCAACAAGAATAGACACTTTTGGGAGCCGAGTTGGAAGCCAGAAATGCATGTCGTCCCTCTCCTTCGGTACGACGACGCGGCGTCTCGTACGTTCCACATCCGTCACTCGCCGATTAAGGACTAGAAAAGAACGCGAGTTTATCTCGATCCAGCTCGATTCCGTGTCCCGGTCGATCTGGTGCGATCGCGAAACCGTCTTCAAACTGAACGGGCTCGACGGCGATTTCATTCCAAACCAAGTCCGAGAACTCAAGACATAGGCACTCCGGCAAGCTGGCGGCAAGGTGCACGCCCAACTCAAGAATCGTGTTGCCAAGTGACACGGGTACGCCATAGTCGGCAGCCAACCACGCTGCGGCTCGGGTTACGCTGATGGAATCGTGAACATTCAACACATCGACCGCATTGTGCTCTAACAGCCGTCGCTTACCAGAATAGCCAAGATACTCGCCCGTGTTTACGCGCGTGAATGGAAGCTCAGCACATAAGCGAGCATAGCCCTCGTAATCGTCGCGCGTGATCGGGTCTTCAATCCAAAAGATCGCGTGGCCTGCGTCGCGATAGGCGTTCATGCGAATCAGCGTTTCCTTAATGGACCATGCCTCATTCGCATCGACCATCACGCGAACATTTTTGCCCATGACTTCCTTGACGATCGCCAGTCGCCGCAGATCCCAGGCAAGATCCGGATGCCCGACTTTGGTCTTTACCGACGTAAAGCCCTGCTCGCGAACTCGCTCGAGCTTGACTCGAAAATCGGAATCGTCGAGGCGAAAGTCCAGCGTGCTTCCGTAAGCCGGCACGCGCGGGTTGTCGCCGCCCAGGACTTGATACAGCGGCAGTTGCTGTTGCTTTCCGATCAAGTCCCAGAGCGCGGTCTCGACCGACGGCGTCAAGTAACCTCCGCCTACGTTGCCGCCGCGCGGTCGTGTGATTCGTTGAGCCAACCCCAGTGGCAAACCACCCGCTAGACTCGGCCAGATACCATATTCAAACTGTGTCTTCAAATCAGAAAGGCTCGCCGTCGGCATCCCCTGTTGAATTTGAAATCCGACACCCGACTTTCCTTCATTAGTATGCAACTCGACGACTGTCATCCAATGGTCGACGAACAGAACCTGCGAATCGCCAATCGGCTCGCGTAACGGAAGATGCAGGCGGTGGAGTGTGTATTCGATGATCTTCACGAAACGTCCTCGTTACTACTGGATGTCTTAAGAGAAATAGACGAGCAAGGTTTGCACTCCGAGTGCGGTCATCGCGATGCCGGCGATCCAAGTCGATGCCCACAACAGCCAACTCATTCTCAGCGCTTGCGGCAGTCGCACTCGGTCGGTCCACAACATGGCAAAGCACCACAAACCACACAGCGTCGCGCCGCCGATCACAGCACCGAACGTCATCCGCCCAAGCACATCTCCCGCGATTTGCTTGGGCAACCAAATCATGAGCATACCGCCGCCGTAGCAGTACGCGACGGTTGCGTTGCGCCAAGTTGGTATCTGCTTATCCTGGGTCCATTGTGGCAGGAGGGCGAGCGCGCTCTCGACCACGGTATACCGATAGATTTCAAACGCGCCATACAACGTGCCGATGAACGCAAGGAAGACTCCACCACGATACAGCCACAACAACTGTGGATGCAGTTGTGTGAAAAACGACTCTTGTTCGGAGAGCAGAGTCTTGTTATCGGGGATTCTTTGTTCGGCGTGCAGAAGCAGAACACCGAGAACGGCGAACAGCAGCGTCACAAGAATCACACTTGTGAACGAGATGCCGATGTCGAGCATCGCGGCACGCGTCCAGATCTTGGCTCGGGCGATTTGGTCGTCGTCAACACGGTCTAGCTGCTCGCGTGAAACTGCTTGGCCGCCGGAGAGCCCCCACTTCTTTGCCCGGATCATTCCGATATAGCCGATGTAATCGAACGTTCCACCACCCACGGCACTCAAATAAAGTGCAACTTCCAGCCAGGGACTGCGACCCACAAATGTTTCCGCGTAATTCGTCGTCACCCACGGTTCGTAATCGGGTACAAGCGGAACGAGCAGACCGGTGACAACAGCGACAACGTTCGGTTGACACGCGACGACCGAGATCGCAGCACAGACAACGATCAAACCTAGCACGATCGCCGAGACGCGCTCCAACGTCGCGAGCGTCGAACTGATCGCCAATACAAAACAGGTTGTAAGAACGGCAGCACCCCAAACATTCACCCAAAACTCGAACCCGCCAAACGGCCCGACAGCTTGATCGCTTGTCGACAGCCCCGTCAGTTCGCGAAGATAGCCACCGAGGATTTCCGAGATGCCCGAGAACGCGATCGGCATCACGATCAAAGTCGGCAATGCGATCAGCAGCGGAAACCACAGCGGCGGGCCGGGAATTGCCTTCCAACTGACCATCGGATGCTCGCCGGTCAGCGTCAAGTGGCGAGCCGCGACGTAGACCTGAACGGCTTTGAACACGCCGGCCAACAGGAAGCACCACAGCATCTGGTAGCCGAATACGGCTCCGCTTCGCGAGGCCCATACCAGTTCGCCACTGCCAATCGTGACCGATGCGATGATCAGGCCAGGCCCGATGAATGTGAAGGCATTTCGAACGCTGAGCGATGCTAAACGCTGTGGTGGTTCAGGGAACAGGTTGCTGGAGTCCGGCAAGTTGGCTTCTCGTATAGCATGCGGCGGGATCGTACTTCGGTATGATAATCTAACCGATAATTGCTTTGGAGTATGACAAGGAACGGATGATGATACAAAAGACGCAGACTGTTACGCCTCGAATTGCCGTCGGCGGGATTCTGACCGAGTGCAATCACTTGGGTGGACTTCCGATCGACCTGTCGATCTACGAAGCGTCAGAGTTGTATCGCGACGGCGAAGTTCTGACCCTAGCAACGAGTATTGTCGGCGGAATGCTCGACGCGTTACGGCAAGGCGGAGCGGAACCTGTGCCTTTGATATACGCATCGGCCTGCGCGGGTGGACCGATTACTCATGAATGCTACGAACAACTTCGCGGCGAGTGGTACGAACGGCTTCAGCGAGCGCTGCCGGTTGATGGCGTGTTGCTGCCACTTCACGGCGCGGCGCTCGCCGAAGGACTCGACGATCCGGAAGGCGACATGATCCACGCGGCTCGAGACTTGGTCGGGCCCGATGTGCCGATTGTCGTAACGCTTGACCTGCACGCGCACGTGACCGAAGAGATGGTGCGGCATGCCGACGCATTGCTCGCGTGGGAAACCTATCCGCATCGCGACCAGTACTCGACGGGGCAGCGCGCGGCTCGCTTGCTCTTTGACATGCTTGCCGGTCGTTGCAAGCCAACGATGGTAATGGGCAAAGTACCAGTGATCACCAGCGCTATAAAAGGTTCGACGAACGATGATGATCCGTTTGCAGATTTGATGCGATATACGAAGTCGCTTGAACGACAAGCTGGCGTGCTGTCCACGAGTCTGTTCTTGATTCACCCGTACATGGATTGCGAGAACATGGGCAGCGGAGGGCTCGTAGTCACGGACAACAATCTTGAACTGGCCGAGACTTTAGCCAACGACATCGCTCGGCGATATTGGGATCGGCGGCATGATCTCGAACCGGAGACCTTCGCGCCGGCTGAAGCGATCACCAAGGGAATGCAAATCGACGGCGGCCCAGTCATTCTCGTGGAGACCGCCGACTGTTGTGGCGGTGGAGCCGCAAGTGACAGCATTGCAACGTTGGCGGCGCTCGTCGATAGCGGCATTGACGCGGTATCAGTCGTGCCGGTCGTTGATCCGGAGGCCGCCAAAGCCTGTCACGAGGCGGGCGAGGGAGCCGAGCTATCCATCGCGATCGGCCATAAGCTTGATCCACGCTGGGGGTCAACTCGCACATTCACTGGCAGAGTGGAACGCTTGAGCGATGGTGACTTCGTCTACTCAGGCGGCCAATGGGAAGGTCATCATGAACACATGGGACCGACGGTCGTGTTTAGCATCGGGCCGATCCGACTCATCATCATGAGCCGAGCCACCTACGATTGGGCGGACGAGCAGATCTGCACGGTCGGCCTCGACCCCTTGGAGGCCAAGTTCATTGTCGCAAAGAATCCAATGAACTACCGGCTTGCCTACGGTGCGATTGCGACAGGCATGATCGTGCTCGACACACCTGGCCCGACACCTGCGACGCTGAAGCACGTCGAGTTTAAGAAGCTCAGTCGACCGTACTTCCCGGCGGACGCTGATGTCCCCGAACTGCAGCCAACGATTCTGAACTGATGTTGCTGCGGGTGCGATGGTTGTTCGACAAGCCCCATTAACGGTAGATCACGGGTGGCTGGGGTCGAGTCTTCGAGCCCCCAGAAGTGCAATCACTGGGGGCTCGAAGACTCGACCCCAGCCACCCTTCATGACAATCGGTGTTTCAGTGCTCCACCATTGCGTCAGAGCAGCTCGCGGATCGGTTTGCCGCCATCGACGATGCTGGTTGGACGACCGGCATCGTCATCGTAATGGGTGTCGAGCGGAATCCCGAGTCGACCGTAGATTGTGGCCAACACATCGAGCGGTGTAGCCAGCCGTTCTTTAACACCGCCGCCATACTTCTCGCTGGCTCCAACGACTCGACCGCCTTGAATCCCTCCACCGGCGAGCATCACCGTGAAGCAGTTTGACCAATGATCGCGGCCCGCGTGGCCATTGATACGGGGTGTGCGACCGAACTCGCCGGCGCAATAGATCAACACATCGTTCAGCATTCCGCGATTCTCCAAGTCTTCGACCAAGCTCGCGATGGCGCGATCCAAGGGCGGAAGATGCTCCTCTAGTCCCGGTTCGATATTGTTGTGGTGGTCCCAGTAGCCGGTGTTAACCGTAATGCAGCGGCTGCCTGCTTCGATCAATCTGCGAGCCAGTAGCGCGCTCTGCCCGTATTGATGGCGGCCATACTTATCGCGCAGATTCGGGTCTTCCTTCGAGATGTCGAATGCATCTCGTACGCGATCGCCTGCCACCATATCAAGCGCTTGTGCCTTGAACGTATCAAGCCCTTCCATCACGCCACTCTTGTCGATGTCGCGGCGAATCGTATCGAACTTCGCGAGCAGTTTACGGCGTGAGTTAACGCTCTTTAACTGCAAATCGCCCGGCAACGACAGGTTGGGAACCGTGAAGTCTTTAGCATTCGGATCGGCTCCGACATCGAATGGATTGAATGCTTTTCCTAAGTAATGTGCGCGTTGGTATCCAAACGCTTCCGCTTTTGGAACAGCGACGTAAGCCGGCATTTGCGGATCGCGGGGGCCCAACGATCGTGAGACGACCGAACCGAATGAGGGATTTTGTTGAGCGATTCGAGCCAGCGTCGGACCGAAGTAACCGGTTTGCATCCAGTGAGCCGAGGGAGCGTGAATACCATTCTCGTGATGCACCGACCGCACCAACGACAAGTGATGCATCACCTTCGCTTGCAATGGAAACCGCTCGCCGACAACGATGCCCGGTGCGCTTGTCTTGATCGGTGTGTACATCCCGCGATACTCAGCCGGCGCATCCGGTTTCATATCATACGTATCTTGCTGGCTCATGCCGCCGTGCGTCCAAAACACAACGATCGCCTTCTTGCTGATCGGCTTCCGAGCTTGTGATGCATGAGATTCGAGCCGCAATAGATCGGCCAGACCAAGCCCAAGTAGAGGCGCACCGAGTTGCAGGAAGTTGCGACGCGTTACGCCATCACAGTTTCTGAAGGGACTTCCGTCAATATGCAACATGGGTTTCTCCGGTGCGTCGTCCGTAGGACGGTGTGGGACTCCGTCCATTCAGTAGCCTAGTGCCACGTTCGTGAGTTGATTAATAGATGAGAATGAAGTTTTGCCTAGCTTTACCGCGAAGCGGTTAGATTCCAAAGCCCAGAGTCGCGGTGTTCCGCGCACCCTGGGGCAGAAACACAACGACTCGCTTACGCTGAAAGCGTTAGACAATTGGCACCGCCCTACGATTTGTGTAACGCCTTCAGCGTACGTAGAGTTGTCGTCCACCGATCCCAGGGTGCGCGACGAAACGTCGCGACTCTGGGCTTTGGAATCTAACCGCGTTGCGGTAACGAGTGAAGATGGGAACAATTCTGGCTCCATCAATTGGCAACTTCAGTATCGGGCACTAGTCCTCTGTCAACGCTTTGGTTGAGGATTGCGGCGCATGTTGGAGTCCACGCTTTGGCGTGCTTCTTCAGCCTCAAGGCTGTACTCCAACAAATGGTACAATTCCCGCTTTAGTTAGGACGCTGCGCTAGTGATTAAACATGAATTCGTTCGTCGCCAACAACGACCATAGCAAGGATCGGTACGCTTCTCCCATATCTTCTTCTGACTCAAGGAACGCCTTCGCTGTCTCAAGTTCTTCGCCCTGCGGCAGCCGACCGAGTACACGTCGAAAGATATCATTGATATTCTGGTCCAGTGGTGACTCGCTGATCACCAAACTCGCGGCATAGCCATCTTTGGCAGTCAGTTTGCGTTGCACTTCCTGGGAGTTGATCAGAGTTAACGCCTGTGCCAGACTCGGCGCGTCGACTCTTTCGCATTCACAGGCGGACGTTCGCGCGGGACGACCGAATACGTCAAGAAAACTAACCGGTACATTTTCATCAGGTAACTCGATCGCTCGCGTCCCAGCCGGTAGCTTGGCGAATTGCGTGGGAACTTCCAGCACGTGACTGATTCCATCGAGCAGCACTTCAGCAGTCAGGCGTCGTGGATAGAATCGTGCAAACGTCTGCGTGTCATCTTGATTCAGCTCGGTCGGAGCCGAGTCCAGCCTGTACGAGTAGGAGTTGCAAATCAACCGAATAAGATGCTTCATGTCGTAACCGCTCGCGATAAACTCTGCGGCGAGCGCATCGAGCAATTCGGGATTCGAGGGTGGATTCGTGCTGCGAGCATCGTCGATCGGATGGATGATCCCGCGCCCGAGAAAATGAGCCCACATTCGATTGGCCATCGTGCGGGCAAAGAAAGGATTGTTGGAGCTGGTCATCCAGCCGGCAAACCGCTGCCGTGGATCGTCGTAGCGGGTGAGCTGAAATGCTGGACCGCCCAAAGCTTTCGGAGGAACCAATTCACCAGAACGCGGATGAAAGACATCGCCCTGATCTTTGAGATAGATGATCTCGTTGGTCGGCACTTCAGCGTCGGCGAATCCGCCTTTGCGACCGACGCGGGCAAAGACGGCGGCCAATCCGTAGTAGTCGCCTTGGCTCCAACGTTCGAAGGGATGATGGTGGCACTGCGCACATTGAATCCGCACACCAAGAAATGCCTGAGCAACCGACTCGACATAATCTGTCTGTGTTCGCACCGAGCGGTACCAGATCGCAGGCGCATTCTCGTTTTGCCTGCCGCTGGCGGTGAGAATTTCCGAGACGAATTGATCGTAGGGCTTGTTGGCGGCGAGGGAGTCGCGAATCCATCCTGCGAAAAACGTCGTGCCGGAACGTTGCTTGCTCGTTGAGTATCCGGCACCACGGTTGCGAAGAATGTCAGCCCACTTGAGCGCGAAATAGCTGGCGTACTCCGGCCGCTCCAACAGACGATCGATCAGCTGCGCTCGCTTGTCTGCACGATCGTCCGCTAGATACGCGGTGATCTCTTCGGGTGTAGGCAACGTACCGCAAATGTCGACAGTTGCTCGTCGAATAAAAGTTTCGTCGTTGGTCGGGTCAGAAGGCGCGATGCCCAACCGTCGCCATTGCCGAACCATGAGTTGGTCGAGCTGTGAAGTTGCAAATTGAGACTCGCCAATTTGCTGTTTCAATTCATCGAGGCGCTCTTGTACTAGCGCCGCGCGACGGCTGTCGGATTCGAACGGCACCGCCGCATGAAATGTTGTGATCTTGCCGCCGAAACGGACCATGACGGCGAACAGCCCGTTCTTTGAATGTGTCTCGACGAGCCCATTTGGCTCGACCGTCGCAATCTCTGGCTCGTTCGATTGATAAACCGCTTGCCGTGTGACGTCGCGCGACGTGCCATCGGAGAAGCGAGCCGTGACGAGTAGTTGTTGTCTGGACTCGATCGACACGACTCGCTGACGAGGCGATAGCTCGATCTGTTCCAGCACTGGTTCGTCTTCGAGCAGCGGAGCAGCGCCACGTGCGATCCAACGTCTGAGTATACGGTAATCATCGCTTGCGACCTCCAGCCGGCGACCGCCCCCATGCGGCACGGTTGCCGTCGCCTTCATCAACAACAGGCTTCGATCTGCATCGCCGAGAAAGAGTCTACGACCGCGTGCTTCTTTGACGATGGCCAAATAATCGAAACTTGGCTCAAAGCCGAGCAACGACAACTTGAATCCGTTCTGTCCTGTCGCTTTACCGTGACATCCGCCACTGTTGCAACCGAGTTTTGTCAGAACTGGGACAACGTCGGTTGCGAAGCGAATCGGCGGCTCCACATCATCCGGCGCAACAACGACCTGAACTCGTTCGATGTTCCCGCCGACGCGTACCTCGATATTGGTCGTGCCTGCGGTTAGGGCGCGGATAAGGCCGTCTTCGGAAACGACTGCCACTTTGGAGTCGGCGGATACATATTGCGCGGATGTAGTTCTGTCGACCTCACGCTCGCCGATCTGCGACAGCAGCAACTGCTGTGTCCCGCTAGGATGCAGATGCACTTGCGCCGGCTCAACTCGAACCGCCTCTGCCGCGTCGAGCGCAGTCCCACCCAGACTGACGCTGAAGGTCAGTATTATTGGGATCAGCGAGTTCAAGGTGAGACCGTTCAAGGGTTACTCATTTTATGGGTAGCGGAAGTCGTAAGACTTTCGAGAAATCAGAAGTCTCACGACTTCTGCTACGAGTTTTGAAACAGAACTTAGTTTAGCAAGTCGCGACACAAGAACGGAACTTCAAATTCGTTGCGATTTCTACTCGACGACCTCCAAATTCAGAAAACAGCTACCGTGAAATAGCGGTTTATCTTCCAGCACGCCTACGCCGTAGAGCCTTAAAAACGGTTGTTGCCCCAAGGGAGCGTCATCATTGGCGATAATCTGGATCGTTCCCGTTTCTGTCTGGCCAACGAAAGTCACCCCGCGACCGCGGAGCCCAACGACGTCGGTTACCATGCCTGGCTGGGCAAGTTCCGTATGAATCTTGGTTATGAAGCCGTTGAGGCGATGAGCGGAGTAGTTGACCTGGAGGACTTCGCCTCGCTTAATCCGCTGCGGGGCGAAACGATCAATTTCAATGTGAAATGCCGGCTGATGAACTTCGAACGTGACCACGTTACTGTAAACAATCACGGCCTCCGTCTTCCCATCTGAAATCGGGACGGTCGTTTCACCTTGTACCGCGACGCTATAACGACCCACTGGCAAACTCGGGGGCAAGTAGAAACTGATGTAACCTTTGTCGTTCCCAGGTGGAATTGTTACTGCTTGGTTGTCGATCAAGTCGGGCAGACCGACGCCGGTCAGTTTCAACTCCGCTTGATGACCGGTATCACTTCGCTGGACGTAAACCGCTACGTCGAGAATGCTTCCGGGCGAGTGTCTCACCTCGAGTTCGCCATACAGCTGATGGTCGCGCGTCTCGTGGCCGTTGGCGCTGATCTGGATGGGTGCGTCGCCCGTGATCGCCAACGGGATTTCCGACGTAAGACGGCCCCAACCGTTCGGCGATCCACTCCTTACGACAACGCCGCCACGAACTTGTCGCGACAAGGTCATGTCGGCGATCCCTTCCAAGGCCAGTTCGCCCACAAACTCGGGAGCGCCTGGTTCCGCAGAGATCACCAATGGCGCTCGATCAACTCCAGGTCCCAACCAGACGTCAGGACACGTGATGCCCGCTGCCAGGTTCTTGGCCGACACTCGAATCGAATCGCTAAGTCCGCGACGACGTAACGCAATCAGATCCAGCAGTGTTCGACCGCCTCGATTCACGTTCACGCCTGCGGGGTCACCGCGATGGGGAACAACCGCCAAACTAACATCTGGCTCTTCGCGCCGAATACTCAGTCGATAAGTCCGCCGCGGATCTGACTGCGATCCGCCGATCACATCGCGGACCAGAATCAAATATCGACCATCAGCAGGAACGCGCCAGCGACCAGCCGGATCAAGGTGATTTGTCGGAAACGATTTGCCGCCGATGTTTCGGACCTCGTCGCCGAATCGGACTAGCTCCTGCTGCGCAGTTGCATCGAGCACTCGCACGTCTAGGTCCGCTGGCGAGTTAATGCGTTGCGAGATGCCTTCGATGTACAGCACTTCGCCACGACGGGCGTCGATCGCAAACCAGTCTTGCTCAGCGCCCGCAGCGAGCTGCCCGCTCACTTCACATGGATAGACGATTTGCTTCGCCGTGTCCGGCGAGTGATTGTTGGATTCGTCCGTCGCAACAGGAACGTCCGTCACGCTGATTAGCACGGGCGCATGACTGCACGGTAAATGATAGGTAAAGCCTCGGATTGATGCTTGCGCCGGCTGCATTCTGAATAGCAGCGGCCACGCTTCGCGGACCATGTCGACCGGAATGTCAACTTCGATCTGGTCGAATGAAGAATCGGATTGTTGAGCAGCAACACTTGCTTCTTGAGTTGTCAGGTTCCAACCGTAGAGTGTCACTTGTGCTGACTTGCCTTGTTGAACGACCGTTGGGATCGCGAAGGCAACGCGTGGTCCTGTATCGATGTCGATTCGGTAATAGTGATCGGGACTGCCGGTGTATGTCAGGTCGTAAATCTTGACGATGTACGCTCCGTCGGCGGGAACGCGAAAGTCGATCAAGGGATCAACACCGAAGTAGCCTCGACTGGAGAGAAGATGTTGCCCCTGGTGGTCGAAGACCTCCAACACGGCTCGCAGTTGCGAGTCGATGCGTTCCGCCGCGCATTCGATCAGTACGCGTTGCCCTTGCCGTGCCTCGAAGCGAAAACAATCTAAGTCCGCCGGCTTGTCGATCCGACCATTGATGACCGTGTTCAGGGGCACTAACGGAGCCGCTTGCAGATCTTCGTTCGCTTCAGGCTCCAACTGCTCGGGACGATTTCCAATGACAAAAGGCCGGGGCGAACTGAGTCCGTTGTTGCAAATCGCTCGTAGGTCGTAATATCCGAGCGGCGTATCGGGCGCGATGCTTACACGGAACTGGTTCTTCTTGCTCTCGACTTGCTCGAAGCTAATGCCGGGAGCGCTGCAGCGTAACGCGGTGACTCCGTCTAGCGCGCTACCCGCGATGGTGACTTCGACCGACTCTCCAACGGAGCCCCCGGGTGGGAAAACCGAATTCAAGACTGGATTCGGTGCCGCAGCGAACGTTGAAGCAGCGCTTACCACGAAAGACACGAAAACCACGAGAGGAATCGGGATCGACCTTTCGTGCATTTCGCGCCTTTCGCCGTTGTATGTATGTTTTGTATTGCAGAAGGCGTGGGCCGTCGGTAACATCAACCCACGTCGATGGATTCACAGTATAAGCTGGAAGTCCTTGTGTCAAAGTACAATCCCAGAACTCGTCAATCGCGCCGCCGCTTTCTCGAGTGTAGTTTGTTGGCGGGCGGCACGTCGGTGACATTGGCGGATGTTCTGCGTATGCAAGCGTGCGCTGCGACGCCGGCGGTCGACAAGCAAGACACAGCAGTCATCCAGATCTGGCTTGGTGGCGGCCCGAGTCAGTTCGAAACATTTGATCCCAAGCCCGACGCGCCGGCGGAATTTCGTGGGCCGTATTCCGCCATCTCGACGAAACTTCCTGGCGTATTGTTTTGCGAGAAGATGGCGAAGACGGCGCAGGTGATCGATCGCGCGGCGATCATTCGTACAGTGACGCATGCCACGAACGGGCATTTCGTCGGAGCACATTGGTTGTCGACCGGCTATCCAGGAACGACGGGCACACCGACGCATCCATCGTCCGGCGCGATCGCCTCTCGCTTCCGAGGCCCGAATGATCCCGGTTTGCCTGGCTATGTCTTGCTCTCCGAAGAGTTCACTCGCAACCCGGTGATCGCTGCAGTGATGGGCTCAGGACATTTGGGTGTGGCTCATTCGCCGTTCGTCACTCGACAAGATCCGTTTCATGACGCTTTTGATCCCGGCAAAGTCACGGCGGCAACGTCGAACTTGAAGTTAGCTGACGGCGTAACGATCGACAGAACGAGCGACCGCAAGTCGTTGTTGGACGCATTGGATCGGCTCGAACGTCGAGTCGACAGCACCGGATCGCTCGACGGTGTCGATCAATTTAACCGCACGGCGCTGCGGATGATTACGACGGGTGAAGCTCGGCAGGCTTTTGATCTGAGCCGCGAATCAAAGGCGACTCGCGAGAAGTATGGCTTGCATCGCTGGGGCCAGATGGGATTATTAGCCAGACGGTTGGTCGAGGCCGGCGTGACTTTCGTCACCATGAACACCGCACCCGATTCGCTCTGCTGGGACTGGCATCTCAATATCGTCAACGACGATCGCCCGACGGACGGCTCGGAGGGGCCATCGCGCGGCATGGATATCACGGGACCTCCCTTGGATCAGATGCTTGCCGCGCTCATCAACGACCTATATGAACGCGGTCTGGATCGCAAAGTGTTACTCGTCGTGTGGGGCGAATTCGGTCGTACTCCACGCGTCAACGCAACTGGAGGTCGCGATCACTGGGGTTCGTTGATGAGCATCCTAATGGCCGGCGGCGGCCTGAAGGTTGGGCAAGTCATTGGCACTTCAACCAGCAAAGGCGAAGTCCCGGCAACTCGTCCCGTTTCGCCGACCGATGTGTTGGCGACGATCTATCGTCATCTAGGCATCAACCCGACGGATCACACAGTCACGCGAGAAGGCCGCCCCATCCCCGTGCTACCCGACGGCGAACCAATTCGCGAACTCGTTTGATGGTGACTACATCTGCTACGGTCCCGCTTCGTTCGCTCTCTTGTTTTCGACATGCGACGGCGAGCGAGCTTCAAACTCGAACGGGCGATGTGATCAGACAAGGCCAGCCGCACGAATCTAAATGCCGATTATGATTCCAGCGAGCCTCAGACTGCATTACAATTCTCGGTCATGAACTCTCGCACAAGAATATTGATCTGTTTGCTCAGTTCATGGATTGGGTTAGGGGTCTCAACACCCGGGATCGTCCATGCGGCAGATAGACAACCGCGCACTATCTTCAACGACGATGCCCAGATGCTCATGGAGACGCCGGCCGAAGGTGCCACAGACTTTGTGAAGCAGTGGCTGGACAAAGAGGCAGCGGCGGTTCCGTTTTCCACCTACGTGTTTCTCGCAGCCACACCGGACATATGTACTTACGATTCGAAGGTTGGAGAGACTTACGGTGATCGCTTTGGAGAAGACTACGTGAATGGCTGGGCAGCCGGCATCCGAGCATTGCGAAAAGAACGAACTGACGCATTGAAGATCGTCACGGGGCACATGCGGAGCAAAGGCAAGGAAGTGCTGGCAGCGATTCGCATGAGCGATACCCATCACCGAAGCCTGAGCCGTGACGTTCCACTCTGTCCAAAGTTCGCAATCGATCACCCCCAATTCGTCATCAAGCAACCGGATCAGCGGACCAATGAGACCGCACTGGATTATTCCATCGCAAAAGTACGCGAGCATCGCCTGGGCATTATGCGCGAGATCGCTGAGCAGTATGACGTCGACGGCCTGGAATTGAACTTCGTCCGCTGGGCAAAGCATTTTCCCCGAGATCAGGGCCGAGAAAAGGCAGCCGTGATGACCCAGTACGTTGGCCAGATTCACAAGATTCTCGCCGTTGCCGCAGAGAAGCGTGGGCGAGAACGGCTGACGCTCGGTGTGCGCGTTCCCGAATCGCTCGCCGCTTGCTGGCTTGCTGGTGTTGATATCGAAACGTGGGTCAAACAAGGCTGGATCGACTATGTCGTCATCTCAACCTGGAACAACACCGACCCGCAGCTCGGTGTTGACCAGTTTGCGCGCTTCACGAAAGCGGCCGGCGTCGACACGATCGTCGTGATGGGAAACATGATCGGCCCGATTCACGATGGGCTGCCCACGATCCTTGACCGCCCCGTGGCAATGTCATCTAAACACAAGGCGAATACTTACCAAGCCATGTTGCTTACGGAAGCAGAAGCTCGTGGGGCCGCAGCCAATTACTACACCTGGGGCGCTGACAGCGTCTCGTTTTGGAACGTTGGAATTCACTTCGGCAACGAGTCTACTGCGGCGCCGGAACAACAAGCTCGCATGGCGCGTTGGACGGATGCGGTCAAGTCGGCGGAAAGCGTCTTTGCGGGACCGCGCACTTATCGTTACCTGCCGATGGGTAAAGGCATGTCGAGTCGTAAGCCTCCCGTCCGCTGCTATCCATGGTATGACGAAGGCCGCAGCCCGCTAGGACACATCAACAGCCCGACTCTGACATTCGACGAAGTACAAGTTGGAACGCGGCAAACCTTTCCTTTCCGCATGGCCGATGGCCGCAACGGCGAGAAGCTTCAAGGAAAGCTCACGTTTTGGGTCTATCATCTTCCCAGCGTTGCCGACTTGACGATCGACGTCAACGGGCAAACGCTAGATGCGGCGACGATCCGCCGCCAACCGGTCGGTAAACGGCGGGGCGGTTTGCCGGGACAACGCGTGGAGATCGCACTTGAGAAGTGCCCGCCGTTTCGTGGCGACAACGAATTGGGGATCACACTGAGGTCACATGAGCGTGGAGACCAATCACCGTTCATGGAAGAGCTGGAGATCGTCGTCATACCGCAACGAGATCGCGGATCCGCGCGACGTTAAACAGTACGAGAATGCTCATGAGCGGGCTTCGACAAATCGCGTCGCAGTACAGACTCACAGCGATCAGCTTCTTTGTCACGCTGTGAGGCGCCGTTGGCGGTGGAGGTGAAGTTGGTTTCTCGGTTTCCGAGCCTAGCGGAGTCGAGCGAACAAGCTGGCCGGTCACTTCAGGCTTGCCCCTGCAACGCGGAGCGTTATTCGATCCGGACACCACGACGCTGATTGATCCCGAAGGTCAGCAGCAACCATTACAAACCGAGGTCCTTTCTCGCTGGCCGGATGGGTCAGTACGGTGGCTATTGCTCGACTTTCAAGTCAGCCTTGCGGCCCGTGAAGTGAAGCGTTTCGAACGATGGTTAACGCTGGTCTAGAATCCGCCGCGCGCGGCGATCAGCAAGGACAAACTGGGTACTCCAGCATGATGTTTCACTTCACACCATATGCACTAGGGGCTTGGGACGATGCTGATGGGAGTCATGAATTTGATCGTGCGAAATCCAAGTAAACTCGGCGAATGGCTACACCGACGCAAAATGAGTTTGCCACGATGGGGCCGGCTGGATACATTGACATTGCTCGATACGTTTTGGGACATCCGAAGGTTTCGACCATGTTAACAATCCCCGGACCGAAATCTCGATACTGCGACGGCTTGTCTCGCCGGAGCTGGCTGCAAATTGGCGGTCTCGCCCTGGGAGGGCTGTCGCTTCCCGAAATACTGCGCGCGGAAGCACAGAGTGACGCGCAAGCTGTTGCCGGTTCAAAGCGACCGATCAAAGGCATCATCATGGTGCTGCTGCCGGGTGGGCCATCGCATTTGGACATGTATGACTTGAAGCCCGATGCTCCGTCAGAAATTCGCGGCGAGCTTCGCCCGATTGCAACAAACGTGCCCGGCATCGACATCTGCGAACTGATGCCGCAACTGGCTGGCATGACCGATAAGCTGAGCCTCATTCGTTCGCTCGTTGGATTTCGCAACGATCACAATACGCATTGGTGCTCGACGGGCTGGGAGTCGCACCCTGAGATGCCTGCCTCGCCAATCATCGCTGGGTTTCCACCTGGAGGCTGGCCGTCGATGGGCGCAGTGCTGTCCAAGCAGTTTGGCACGCGTGTGCCTGGAGTTCCGCCGTGTGTCGATCTGAGTTCGATTGAACCCGATGCTCGATTCATTCTTCGCACGCCGCCAGGCCAGGCCGGCTATTTAGGTGCAGCTCATGCTGGGTTCGAGGCCCAAGCCGTTGATCGCCGAAACATTATGCTCAATGGTGTCGATCTGCGACGCCTGTCCGACCGCCGATCTCTGTTGAACGGCTTCGATCGTTTTCGCCAACAGGTTGATCAACAGCAAGCAGCCAATGGCGGCGATGAGTTTCGGCAACAGGCATTTGACGTACTCACTTCACCGCGCTTGGCCGAAGCACTCGACCTTAGCCGCGAAGAGCGTGAGTGTCGCGGTCGTTATGGCTTAGAGCGCAAATACCCAAACGAACGCGAGGGCAAAACGCACCTCGACCAGTTTTTGTTGGCGCGTCGCGTGATTGAAGCAGGTGCTCGCTGCGTCACGCTCGCCTTCAGCCGCTGGCCGTTTGGGCGGATGTTGCAGGGCGACTACAACTGGGACTGGCACAAGGACTGTTTCGCCGAAGCGCGCGGAGCGTTACCGCTGTTCGACCTCGGCCTGTCCGCACTGATCCAGGATCTCGACGAACGCGGTCTACTGGACGACATTGCGGTCGTTGCATGGGGCGAGTTCGGTCGTACGCCAAAGATCAATGGAAATGCCGGTAGGGACCACTGGCCGAATGTTGCCGGTGCGCTCTTGGCGGGAGGAGGCATGCGGTGTGGGCAAGTCATCGGATCCACGACGCGGTGGGGCGAGGAAGCGAAGACACGCCCTGTTCATTTCCGAGACGTTTTCGCGACGCTCTATCAACGATTGGGAATTGACGTCGCGCGCACGCAGTTCTCCGACCTCGCGGGCCGACCGCAATACTTGGTCGGCGAGCATCGACCTCTGCCGGAATTGATCGCTTAGGAGCTCACCAAAATCCGACCGGGATCTCTAGCGTGCCACAGCTTGACGGGCATACATTACACGATATAGTGTAATTCATGAGCGCTATCACAAAGCCCAAACTTAAACAGATCAGGTTCCCGTCCCCGCCGGCAATCGAAGAGCGATCGTTGATCAGCGACGATCAAGCGCTCGCACTGATGCGGTTATTCAAGGTGTTTGCGAACGATACGCGACTGCGATTGCTGCATGCTTTGGTGCGCGATGAGGAATTGTGCGTGTCCGAAATGGCAGACGCGGTTGGCATGAAGCCGCAAGCCGTCTCGAATCAACTGCAGCGTCTGGTCGACCGCGGGATCCTAGGCACTCGCCGCGACGGGTCGAACATTTACTACCGTATTGTCGATCCATGTGTGCCCGTGCTGCTAGAGCGTGGGATGTGCTTGATCGAGTGTTGTCCGGAGAGTAAGTAAAACTGTCCTCGCTAATACTTCGGCTTGAAAGAAAAGAAATCGACATGGATCACAGACAGATAGACGCCCATCCGCGACGTGCGCAGTGGCCGATCGCGCCAACCGTTGTACTAGCAATCTCGTGTTTGTTCGGGAGCAGCGTCCGCGGTCAAACCGACAAGACAGAGTCCGCCGAAGCAAGTCCGCAAACGTATTTTCTCACCTGTACCAGCCAGCGCTCGGACATCGAAGTCAAGGTTGTCGATCGCGCCGAGATCGATCCGAAGATCTACGTCGATACGACTGGGTTGCGGTTGTGGGTGGACAACGACACATCACTGAAGAACGTTCGCGGGAAGATCGCCAACGCGGCAGTTGCCCGCCATCTCGTGACGAATCTACTCGACAAGAGTCTTCGCGAATCAGGAGTTCAACCCGATACGATTCCTGTACGAGGCGAAGAGGGAAAGAAGTTGGGCACGGATGGAATGGCTTTGATCACCGGCGGAGAGTTGACTCGCACCGGCGATTTCTACGACTCGACCGGCGGCGGGCTCACGCGTTTGCCCAACGGTGGATTCCAACAATCACACGGCCAGAAGTATAAGGTGCGCATCGCGGCCTTTCACATCGACAAGTTCAAAGTAACGAATGAGGACTTCTGCAAGTTTCTCAACGACGGCAATCAGGGCTACGCGACGCCTTGGAACCCTCGCATCGCCCGCTCGGCCTTGTATCCCAACGCCGGAAAATTCGCGCCCGCTGACCGTTCGCTCGCCAAGCATCCGGTCGTGCTGGTGAACTGGTATCAGGCCAAAGGTTTCGCAGTCTGGGCAGGTAAGCGGTTGCCGACCGAAGCGGAGTGGGAATTCGCCGCTAGTGGCACGGAAGGTCGTACGTATCCTTGGGGCAACGAGCCGCCTGACGAGACTCGGGCTGACTTCCCTGTAAAGTACAAACACACGGTGCCAGTCGATTGGTTCTCGCAAAGTGCCACACCGGAGGGCGTGTTTCAGATGGTGGGCAACTCGGCCGAGTGGTGTGCCGATTACTTTGACCCGGGTTACTATGCCAAGGCACCGGCCGAAGGCCTCTTGATCAATCCCCAAGGTCCCGCGCAGGGCTTCTTTCCCGACTCGTGGTACAAGTTCCGCGTCGTCTTCAAAGGGTGGTGCAAGACTGGGGAAGCCGAGTACCTCACCTGCACAAAGCGGCATGGTCGCGGTCCGTTCGAGGATGCCTCGGCGGGCGTCAGCTTTCGATGCGTGAAGTCGCGCTGTACGTGACACTAGTTGCGATGCCGCACAGTTCGTGCGGCCTGCCCCTACGTTTTGGCGAACCACCTTTTCGGAGGTCTAACTCATGCGATGCGACATCGAGGTGGTCTTCGTAGCCTTGTTTGCTGTGGCGACCAATTTAGCAGCGCGTGCCGAAGACTCGCTTCCGCCCGCCGAGGCACCGTTCAACGCGACGCAGGCGGACGAGTTTCAGCGGCAATGGGCGGCACGGATCGGTCGCGAAGTTGCGACAACGAATTCTGTCGGAATGAAACTGAGGCTCCTGCCGCCAGGTGACTTCACCATGGGGAGGACCGAAGCGGAGTTCGACAAGCTGCTCTCGATCATTGATGCTGATTCGGAAATGAAGAAGAACCGAGGAGGTATGGTGACGTGGTCGATGCTGATGATGCCCGCGCATCGCGTCCGGATAACCAAACCGTTTTACATGGGTGCAACCGAAGTCACGGTCGGTCAGTTTCGTCAGTTTATCGAAGCGACTGGTTACAAGACGGAAGCCGAACAAGGACTTAATCATGGCAAGCCTTACAAAGGTGGACGCCCGCTGTCGACGTGGCGAAAGCCGATGGCTTGGCGCCGCCCGCCGCTGAGACAGCAAGACGACGAGCCGGTACTGCACTTGTGCTGGAACGATTGCGTTGAGTTTTGTAAGTGGCTGAGCGAGAAGGAAGGGCGTGAGTACTGTTTGCCGACCGAAGCCGAATGGGAGTACGCCTGCCGCGCGGGAACGACGACTCCTTGGCATTTTGGTAACTATGAAGACGTCGATCGAGTGGCACATGAATACGCTTGGTGGTCGGACGGAGCCCAGGATAAACACGACTTACCGCGCGCAGTCGCGCAAGGCGAACCGAACACCTTCGGCCTGTATGATATGCATGGCAACATGTGGGAGTACGTTGCTGACTGGTGGCACCGACTGTCGTACAAGGAGTCGCCGCTAAACGATCCGACTGGCTTGGCGGTGCAAAGTGAGAAGAACGACCAGCGGCGTATCATCCGCGGCAGTTCGTTCGACTGGGGACGATGGGGCGGCGATTCCGCTTATCGGATGCGGATCACTCAGCGATCGAACCAGCATCCACATATGAGCTTCCGTGTCGCGATGCGAATCAAGGATGTCGAAGGCGTGGACGCGGCCGTTGATCCTGATAAAGCTCGGCGCAATCGGAGGCGAGATCCGGGCGCAGACGCGGAGCAAGTTATTTCTGCGTTAAGAGCCAGTGCGACGAAGGACAAGCTGCCGCCGGAGCTGACCATCAATTTGGGCGGAACCGTGAACATGCCTTTTGCGTTGGTCCCCGCCGGGTCGTTCTTGATGGGTTCTAAACAAGGGCCGAAGGACGAAAGGCCATTGCATCGCGTAGTCATCTCGAAACCGTTCTACATGGCCAAGTACGAGGTCACGCAGTCACAGTGGGAAGCTGTGATGGGAAAGGACAAACGGCTGACGGAATTGGCCAGCGGTGATAACGATATGTCGGGCCCTACGAAGGCAATGAACTCGCTCAGTTGGAACGTCTGTCAAGAGTTCATCCGCAAACTCAAACGAAAGTCGCCGGGACAAAATGTTGCTTTGCCGACCGAAGCTCAGTGGGAATATGCCTGCCGCGCGGGCAGTACGACGGAATTTCATTTTGGCGACGACGCATCGGAGCTAGGCGAGTACTCCTGGTATCAAGGCAACATGATTTGGCCTGGCCAACCTGCCTTCCGTGGCAGGACGTTCTATCACGATGTTGGTAAAAAGAAGCCAAACTCGTTTGGGCTCTACGACATGCACGGCGGTGTGTGGGAGTGGTGCGCTGACCGGTACGACGCCGACTATTACTTCGACTCGCCGCTGGTCGATCCAGCTGGACCGGATGCAGGTCGGTTTCGCGTGTTACGCGGCGGCTCTTGGTTTCGTTATTCGAAGTACGCCCGCAGCGCCTACCGGCGTTTCTTTCATCCCGAGAGTAACGGTGACGGCCTGGATTCTCGATTTCGGATGTCGTGTGGTCATCAACGTCGATGACGTGCCACGAGTCGCGAGAAGTGAGGTTAAACAACAGACCCTTCGCTTAGCGGAAAACTTAGTGAAGCATGAGGCCAACCCCGTCTTGGGAGTCGGCAAGAGAGGTGATTGGGACGATCACAGCTGCGGCTGTTTTTGGACAGGTGAACGGCCGCCTTCATCTCCATTATATGGGCTCTGGTCGCGACAACCCTTGGCGGATCGGGCGGGCGACTTCTGGAAACGGTATCAACTGGCAACGACACAAGTCGAACCCTGTGTTACCGCGAGGTAACGTGGGCAATTGGGATGATGGCACGCGCCGACGCATAGTGCTCGATTGGCCCTGCCTCGCCTGCCAGTCCTGCCGCCGACACGACGTTGATCCCGGTGACGCTGAGCAACAGCACATAAGGCGTTTTCGCAAGGAATCAAGCCATTTCTCGCTCGGTCGACTCGATGTGAGTGGTCATTGTTTGACGCACCGAATCGAGTTCCTGCCACTGCGCAGTCAGCAAGTCGGCCAGGGTCCTCGAACAACATTGTCGCTCGCTTGCTCCACAACCATTAGGAGAATATCGCATCGAGCGGTCGCCCGCTGTCGACGAGCGGGACTGGCTGGCCCAGGGCATTGGGGATGCGCAAGTCAGGTGCGATTCCGAGCGACGTGTAAATCGTTGCTGCCAAGTCACCCGGCGAGACCGGATCGGTCGCAGGATACGCCGCGTGCGGGTCGGACTCGCCGTAGAGCGTGCCACCCCGAGTACCGGCACCTGCGAAGATGCATGGAAAACAGTGGGACCAGTGATCACGTCCATCCTGGGAACCGCGGTTTTGGAACTTTGGCGTCCGGCCCATCTCGCCGGCGACGAAGACCAACGTTTCGTCCAGCAGCCCGGTATTGCCCATGTCATCGAGCAGAGCCGGCAGGCCTTGATCCAGACCCGGCAGCAGGTGGTCTTTCATCACTCGTGTTAAATCACGATGACTGTCCCAGCTTGTCGTATCATCGCCACGAACCGCCATGTCCCAAGCGACGGTTACGAATCTTGATCCCGCCTCGATCAGTCGCCGACCCATAAGCAATGACTGGCCAAACAGATTGCGACCGTAACTATCGCGCAGCGCGTTCGGTTCGCGACGAAGATCGAACGCTTGGCTCACATCGCCGGACGTCAGCAGATTCATCGCCTGCTCGCGACGTGTACCGAAGTCGCGAACTCGAGGAGCCTGCTCCAAATGTCGTCGCTGCTCATCGAATTGTGTCAACAAACTCTGGCGTCGGTTCAACCGATCGAGAGTCACGTTGGGAAGCGGGTCGAGTCCGGACAGTCGGAAATTGAGTTCGTCATCCGTACAGTCGCGAAAGTAAGGATTGTCTGTCGCATCGCGTTTCCGAATGGCAGTCGCCATTGGATCCCACGCTTTTCCCAACCATCCGGCGTACTGGCCGTTGATGTCATAGCCTGCAAAATGTCCCAACCGTTTTGGCAGGTATACGTAGGGAGGGAACGGGTTCTCGGACCGACCTCTTGATAGCGCATCAACGTACGAAATCACCGATCCAAATGCTGGCCAATCCTTGTCCGTGGCGGCGACATTCGCGGATCCCCGGTCGGCCGGAGGGATCGCATGCCCTGTTTGAATGAAATGCGTTCCGTTGTGGTCGTTTTGTGGATGATTTACGGTGCGCACCACGGCGTACTTGTCAGACCGTTCCGCGAGCCGCGGTAAGTGTTCACAGATCTGTAAGCCCGGCGTTCTAGACGCAATTGGTTTGAACGGCCCGCGAATGCTGCTCGGTGCCTCGGGCTTCATGTCGAATGTTTCTAGTTGGCTGGGGCCACCGTACAGAAAGACGAACAAGACCGACTTCGCGCGGACCGCTTGGGGAGTCTTCACGTCTTCCGCGGCAAGTACTTTCGGCAGGCTCATCCCCAAAAGTCCGGCGCCGCACGCTTGCAGTAACTCCCGACGACCGACACCATCACAAGTCCGCGTCGCGTTACTGAGGATGCTCAACATGAGTATATTCCTAAGTGACGGACGGGTCTCTCGCTGCGATTCGGCGTTCGGTAGCTGTTTGACATTTCGCCGTTCATTCCTCCGGCGGTGGCTCGGGCGTGTCCGTCGGCTCGGCCGGGACTGGTTCGGGGAAGACGATTGGTAGGACAATCTGTTTGGCGAGATATCCGTCGGAATTTGGGCGGATCTTGGGAGCCTTCGAGTCCTCCGTCGCTCGACCGCCTTCCTCTTCGGTCAGGTAGTCAAGCTGCAACTCGGTGCCGCGCCCGTCGCCGTTGTCGTCGAGTTGGCCGTGTTCGGTCGAGAGTAAGTTCTCAGCCCCGTATCGCCGCGCGACGTTTTGCGTAATGTTGATATAAAGATCAAACAAGCTGATCTTGCCGTCGCCATCGATGTCGAAATCCTTCTTCGCCGGCGGGTCCGCAAGCGTCTCCATCAATGCTGCGTGGAACAGTGTTTCGTTGACTTCGCGATCCGCTTCAGTTGCCGTTACGACGACGCGCCCCTTGGCGGATAACGGTCTAGTGAAAAATCCACTGACTGGCGTTGTGACGAAGAAGACTTGTTGTGCCGCTGACAGATCTTGAAACAGCTTGCCGAAGTCGTCTTGGTGGATGTCCGATTCGCCAGAGCCAGCTCCGGGGAGATTCAGATACGACTTGCTTCCGTCGTAATGCGCGTGTCCGAGTACAAACACCCACAGCGCGTCGGTTGGCTGCAATTCTTTGCGCAAGCTTTCAATTTCTGCAGTCAGCTCGCTGCGAGTCGCCTTGCCGCGGGCTGCCGAAACCGCGGGGCCGTCTTCCTCGATTGCGTCGGCACCAAACTGAATGCGAATATTGGCATCCGTAAATCCAAGCTGTTTCATCAGCGACTCGTGTAGGCTTTCGATCGTTTCGGAGAACAACTTGTGGTGTTCTTCATCACCAGGAATGCCGCAGATGACCAGAGCCCACTTCGATCCCGACAATCTTTCCGCAGCATCATCGGCAGCCTGCACTTTCTGAGTCAGCCCGACCGCGGCGCTACCGCACGTCAATATGAACGCGACGAGACAAGGGACCAAAGAGTTCGACGAAGGGCAGCGCAAGTACATTAGGCTCAAGGACTCCTTTCGAGGTGACCTGTTAAGTGACGAGGGCGTGTTGGCAATCACTGGATAGTCGAGCTGACTTCATCTTGCGATACGATCTCGTCGGCGTCCGCGTCCAACTTGCGGAAGATGCCTCGCGGACCTTGGAATTCGTTCCAGGCCAATTGCCCGTCTCGATCACGATCCATGCGTTGGAACCAAACGGGCGTCGTCGCCAACGGCAGTTCGCCGTCGACCGCTGCAAGCAACATCGATTGAGCATCGGCTGCGAACGAGGCTGCCGAGACCGTATCTTTGCTGATCATTGCGGAAGCGGCGGCCGTACCGGAGCTTAGATCCCAAGTCGTCGATTGGCCGTTCCATTCCGCAGTGATTAATTGATCCGTTCCAAACGCGATCGCTCCGACCGGGGACGAAGCGTCGAGCTGTTGTTTCGTCGTTCCGCCTCGTCGGTCCCAGATGACGACGGTCCCTTCTTCGGAGGTCAGCCAATCGCCGCTCGCGATCGCGAGCAGGCGGCCATCTGGAGAGAACCGAACGCAGTTGATCGCACTTGTATGCCTCGGGATGCGGCTCGGAACTTCTCTTTCGTAATCGATGTCCCACAACTTCACCATACCATCGCGACTGCCTGACACGACGTATTCACCATCGAGCGAAACGGCGACAGATCCGATCGCGGATTCGTGTCCGGTAAAGGTCAACACTGGTTCACCGCTGGCGCAATCGAAAAGGTAGACGGACGAGTCTGATCCACCTGCCGCGAGCAGATCTCGGTGCGGTACGAACGCAATCGACGAAACTTGATACTCAGTGAGATCAAATGACCGCCGGCGGTATGTGTCGCTTAAGAACAGCCCACCGTCAGCCTTGGCGACAGCCTGGAACCGACCGTCCGGGGAGTTCACGATCGCCCAAGCGGCGACTTCCTTGGTAGTCGCGTCGATGACGTCGTCTTTCAGACTGTCGATCAATCGTTTAGCGGATGTGATATCGACGCTCGTATCATCGCCTGCGACGAGGTGCGTCGCTGCGGGCTTCGCTTCGGCGGGTAGTGTCGTTAAGCTAATGTCGCCGATGACATTTACGTCAAGGGGCTCTAGAGCTGCATCGGCGCGGCGGATGGCTCCGTCGAAAAGTTCTGGGCCAAGTGGCAACAGCAAGGCCGCGATCGCTAACACGACAAGTCGCGTTGTGCCGGACATCGACTTTGGAGCGACGCCGGACATTATCAGACGAATTCGCTCTCGCAAAAACGGAACTTGGCCGAGGCCCGTCGCTACCGGCGCGACGCGCGGTCGATCTTCTGAAAGAAAATCGATGGTATCGAGCAGTGCTTCGGCGTAGCGACGCGGCTCACTCGGAAATTGCGCGACGACCCACGCATCACAGCAATGTTCTTCGGTTACCTCAATCTCGCGCCGCGCGATCCAAACCGCCGGATGCCACCAAAACAAACCCGTAACGACGAATTCGAGCAGACGCACCCAATGATCGCCGCGACGATAATGGGCCAATTCATGAGTCAGGAGCGTTGCGCAAGCGTCTCTATCAACTCGATCGAGCAAATCCGCCGGAAAGATTATTCTTGCACGGGACCCCATCGACCAGAGTACCGGCGACATCGTTGCATCCAATAACCAAACCCTTGGAACGTGTCGGATCCCGATTGAACTGGCGATTTGTCTCGCCTGGTGTTGTAAATCGTCGCACGCTAGCCGCGCAGTCGAAGCAAGCCGCGCAAAGAATATGATTCTCCAAGTCTGAATGACGAACCACGCCACCGTACCGACCGCCCACAGCCCCAAGACCAACGGAATACACATCGCAATCCAACTGCGAAAGGCCTTCGACATTACAGGTGATGCAACAGGAGCAACCGAGGCCGTAGGTGTTGGTCGAACAACAGTTGAGGATTTACGCATAGCCGAACTCGCCAAGAGTTCGGACGATCGCTCTAGAACGTCTGAAGTCGCGGTGACTTCAGCTACGGCAGGGAAATGTTCATTCGTCAATCGCGTAGGAACATCTGGCGGTTGTAACTGTTCCTGGTCGTGACTCTCCGTGAGCGAAGCGAGACGCTCCAATTTCAATCCAACGGGAACCTCGACGACCGGGGGTGTGACGAGTTTGAAAAGAACGAGTACCCATAGCGCGTGGACGAGAGCAGGACGTCGCGACCAGCGGCTTATAAACAAGACGACAAGCGCCATCGCACCAGCGGCGATGGCGTTCAGAATTGCGATTTCTACGAGGGAGTACATGATTCGTTCCTCGTCTAACATTGCCCCAACACCAGCGGGAGATTGGTCAGCAGACGCTTGCCTTGAATCGCCAACACGCTCCCCACACCGGAGGCATCAATGAGTAACTATCCGCGACTGCGCTTGGCCTCCTTGTCCAGTTCGTCGAGCAACCCGCGAAGCGACCTGCGGTCTCTGGCCGATAACTTTTCTGATCTCACGAGGGTTGTCAACAACGGCTGCAATGATCCTTCGCATAGTTGATCGGCGGTCGTCTGGAGCCGGCGCCCGATCAACTCGTCGCGACCGACGGTTGCCTCAAACATGTGCGGCCACACATCACGATTGCGTGTAATGTAATTCTTGCGCCCTAGTCGCTCGAGGAGCTTCTGCACCGTGGCATACTCCGAACTTCCGCCATCGGGATACAACTCGTCAGTTAACTGTCGAACCGTCACTGCACCCTGGTCCCACATCTGTTGCAAGACCGCCAACTCGGCTTCCGTCACATCTTGTGGTGTACGTGGCATGTATCATCCCTAAAAGGAAACTGAATGCTCTTGCATCCTCTGTAAATATGAACAATTAACAATATCAGATTTGACCTTCGCACTCAAGACATTTTGTCTTGCCGTGGGATAATCCCGGATTATTCATGAAACTGTTCTGGGCGGTCGAGCAAACCGTGCTGCTCAGATGTGCAAGCAAGGCAATAGTTTTCAATTCGTTTCTATGGGAGGCGGTTCGATAAGGCTGTTGCGAATGGTCACCTATGGATCGTAGAAGTACGGGCCCGTTTTATCGGTTGGATCCACGGCTGGGCAATTCCAGACGCGAGTGCCGGTGTGACGAAGTTCCAGCGCCGCGTTGGTGAAGCGTGTTGCCGCGAAGTGCCAGCGATGACCACTCCCGGTTGGCTGAGCCTGGATCAGTAGAATCAGCTCCAGGTCGGTCGCCACGACGAAGGTGAAGAAGCCGCCGTCGAGTACACCGCCGCCGTACGCTTTGAACGCAACGCATCATTCCCTAGCGTAGATGTTGAAGTAAGTCCCGTCCGGCAATTCGCCTCGATTCCGTTCGACGCGCCACACGACCGAGTCATCTCGCTTCAACTCGCACGCCGCACTTGTCATTCTCACTGGCGAATAATGCCAAGCGTAGCTGTTATCGTCACCACGGCGTGCCTCGATCAGCAGCATGAGTTCGGGGTTCGTCCCTTTCGCAAAGACAAACCAACCCGCATCCAGGACGGCAGCGTTTTCCTCGCCGTGACAGGAGACGGGTTGCGAGAGCAGCCGAAGCGAACGGTTGCCCGATTGGTTAACGACTGCCGCACTGAATTGGCGAGCCGCGGCCCGCATCTGACTCAACCGACCGGGAGCGCTGTTCGCCGGATTCGGAGCGCCGTCTAGCGGTTTCGGCTCCACGCCGGGTGCCAGCGGATGCCACACCGCTTTGTCGTCACGCTTTGCCAGGACTCGACTCTCCGAAAGGGACTGAAATTCGTGTGCAATCAATCCGTCCTTGCGCCGCCAGAACGATGCTGTTGCCTGCGGTCGTTTGTCACGAAGCCAAAGTAACTGCACCGCATCTATAACGCCGGACACGTTGTCGTTAAACCGAAGTACGGGCTCGGCGAGGACCAGCTTTTCGCTGTCTTCGGAGTCAACGAAGAGGCTATACTTCGCCGCCTCTTTCTTTAGCAGTTCGAGGCGTTCGTCAGCGCTCAAATCGGCGAAAGCAACTTTCTCGGCAGGCACATCCGGTCGTTCGACCTGCCCTGGCACTAGGCACAGTATCGCGATCGCTAGCGCATCTAGCATGGTAACTCACCCCGGTCACAAATCGAAACGAAGTATGGTTTGCTCGGGTCCTTAAGGTTTTCCCAAGGTGTTGCGGCTTGGGGGACGCTCCATACCTCGTGCTGCTGGTACGAGGCTCGCACCGCGACGCTGTTGAAGCGGGCGAGGGCGTAGTGCCATTGGTGTGAGGCACCCGCTTGCCGCGTCTCTAGCTGCAACATCACTTCTGGGTTCGTCCCTTGAACAAGGACGCTGCGAACAGTTTCTGATTTCACGGAAAATACTTCGTTGATACGAGGATCAATGACTAATTCACAGGTTCTAAAACAGTCTCACCGTCGCGCACCATATACCGCCACAGCACCATGGTTCGGCAAAATGGTATCGAAGCAGCACGTTTATCATCCAGAGAAAGATCGAGTGCCACGCCTCTGGCTGCCGCCGCAAATTGCCAGCGGAAGCCAGTTTTCGTGGAGCGAGCTTCGATCAGCAGCAAAGTCTCCGGGTCCGTGCCGTGAACGAACGCGAACACACTGCCGTCCAACACCGTTGACTCACCAACGTACTTCTTCTTAGAGCTGTCCGCTGGAAGCTCGTAACGATAGATGGGAGTAGGCAACAACCGGTAGACTTCTGCATCACTTGAATCCGTGACCTTCGCCTCGAATCGCTTGGCCAGCAGCTTCATTTGCAGCAGTCGCTGGCGAGAAGTCTTCGCTGGTTGCGGGGCATTTGGTATATCACGAAACCTGGTCAGCAACTTGTCTTTACGTTCCGGGGGCCAGATCATGTGGCCATTCAACTCGGCGATAGGGCGAGCCAAAGAAAGTGGACCCGCTGCCAAGCCGATCTGTTGTCGGTCGTCAGTCCAGATGCAATAAACAAGTTGCGGGCGGCCTTGGTAGGTCCAGATCGCGGTTGCACCATCGATGCAACCCCGCACCGGATTGGGCCAACGAAGCACAGTGTGCGGCGTAAGCCTCTTCGTTTTTCCACGATCGAGATAGACCCTTAGGTCTTTGATCGCCCGATCAATTGCTTGGCGATCGCGTGTCTCTGCACCGCCGCCAGACCGCGTCGTCTGCGCTTCCTGCGCTGTTGCAGCGCCGGTAACAACAAACCAGAGCGCCACTAATAGGATGCCTCGCAGACATTCATTCCCAACATGTGGTCGAGTGGTTTTCAACTGTGTTCTTAACGCTCTAATCATCAGTCACTTCTCGAGCATTTTGGTTGCGCGCGTCTTCAGCGGGCGCACCGATGCAACAATCCGTTACGATGACGCCTCGCAAAGCTGTGTTCATAGCCAGTGAGCCATTCTTGTGTGTTGATTCGTGAATCAATCGTTCTTCTTCTCACTAGTGTCCGGGATACGGCGCTGGAATGCAAAGTAAGTTGAATCCCGATTCTTGAGAACTCCACCGCGAAGACGTGGGACCGCCCAAACGCTTTGTTCATCGTAGTCCACGCGCAGTGCGACATGACTGTTGAATCGTGCAATCGCGAATTGCCAGGATGTTATCTCGCTCGTTCGACGCGCTTCGAGCAGCAGAAATATTTCTGGATCAGTCCCGTTTGCAAATACAAACATTGCGCCGTCGATCACGTCCGGAACCGTGCTCGCGTAGCGGTAAACAGGTTGTGACAACAAACGCAGTTGCAATTGCTGCGGGCCTGGTGAAGAGACAGCGGAGAACTGCCGTACGATACCCCGCATCTGCAGTAGTCTTCGCGTCGCAGCATCGGCGACGGCTGGCGCATCGGGAACCGACGCCAACTCGATCCCCGCACTCATCGGATGCCACATCGGTTGGTCCCCGCGAGTTGCAGTGAACTTCGACAGCGAGAGCGAGTGCGTTTCAGTCTCGATTGCGTGATAGCCGCCATAGGAGTTCGTAATCGTGGCGACTGCTTCAGGGCGACCGTTGTACGTCCAGATGAAAACGTCTCCATAAAAGCGGCGCCGCAGATGATTAGTCCAACGCAGGATCGGTTCCGGGCCCAGTTGGAACTTGGTTTCTCTAGCCTCGCCGAGATAGAAGCCGTACGTAGCTACCTCCACGCGCGCTAACTCAATTGCCTCGCGCGCCTCAGCCGTTTCTACCGATTCACGTTCAGGCGACGACTGCGCTGTCAGCATCGTCGCGATGAGTACGATTACGGTCATGCTGTCGCCTTACCTCTCCGTCGCGAGTACTTCGTCCAAGGGACGCGAAAACTCGACGTGGTTGCTTTGACGATTCTTCTTCTGTGGATACTTTTCTGCCACCCAAACAATCTTATTGCGAATGCGACCTTCGAGACCTCCTGAGCTGCGTCGCACGAAAGCATACTGCCATGCATACCGACCGGCGTCGCCAAACGCTTCGATTACGAGCAACACCTCCGGGTCGGTACCCGTGGCGTAGGCGAAAATTGCGCCGTCTTGCACTTTGTCCGGCTTATCAATTTCGTAGCGGTAGATCGGACGCGTCATCATACGAAGCTCTTCGCGTTGGCTGTTGTCGGCAACCCAACCAAGCAGCGTTGCCTTGAAATGTTTCGTGAGCGACTTCATTTGCCGCAATCGGACGAGAGCTGATTCGGCAGGTGGAGGCACGTCGTCGATCGGATGAAACTGAAGCCCCGGCTTGTTGGGATTCCAAACAACTTCTTCGTCGCTTCTTGCAACGAGTGTGCCACGAGAAAGCGAATCAAACTCGTGGATGAACAATTCTTCCCACGGATAGATCGCTACGACTGCCTCCGCCCGCCCCTTGTCGACCCAGACGACAGTCGCCCCATCTGTCGAGCCTCGAATGTTGTTGGGCCAGCGCAAAGCCACGATCGGCTTCATGGGTTTCGTATCGTTCTCGCTGGGGAAGAGCTGATACCAATCGATCGATTTATCGATAGCCTCTCGCAAGGCGGTAACCACGGGTTCAGCGGCGGAGGCGGCCCCAGAAAGAAGCATCACTACAGCCAGCGTCGTAACATTAAAGTTCATTATTTTAACTCTGCTCGCGTGGAGGCGTGTATCGGCTACTTCCTTCTGACTTTCACTCATCGCGTTTGATCGGTCGTTTTAATGTCGAGAAAATGGCTTCGGGCTGAAATGGGTTCCACCCGCCCCACTTGTGGACGTGGACCTGCTTGCGGTCGAGCGCCATGTCGATTTGGCCGACCGTCCGCTTCGCCGTGGCGTATTGCCATTGTGGTCCGCTCTCCGCTCGACGTGCTTCGATCAACAGCAGCGATTCGGGGTCGGTGCCTTGGGCGAACGCAAAGACGGCTCCGTCGATAAGTTCAGCGGAACGTCTCGAGTCATCTAGGTCATAACGGTAGATTGGTTTCGAGAGCAGACGCAGCTCGTAAGACTTCGTCTTGCTTTCGATGCATTTGGAGCCGAACCGGCGCGACAACTGACGCATTTGCAGCAGCCGGGAGGCCGCCTTTGTGGCTGGCTCTGGTGCGTCGGGAAGCACGCGGAATTCAACGCCAGCGTCTTTCGGACGCCACGCGACTTCGCCGTCGACTTCAGCCGACACCGGTTTGGTCGATAAGGAGCCGAATCCGTAGTGAAGCTCATGGCCCTGCCAAGTGTAAACGCAGCATGCAGCCTGTGGCCGACCGTCGTGGGTTAGCAGGACGGTCGCACCGTCCTTCGTTCCACGCACGTTGTTCGGCCAGCGCATGACGATATGGGAGTGCATCGGCTCGGTTAGCTCGCCGGCGAAGACTTTCAGGTCTTTGATCGCTTGATCAATGACGTGTCGTTCGAAGGATGGTTCGTCAGGGCTCTCTTGAGTGGTACGTTCGTCCGCGGTTTGGGCACCGGTCGCTGCCGCGTAAAGGAGGACGACGGCAAGGCTCACAGAGGTTCGTATGTTGAGTGTCAGACTGTTCATGGTTTGTTCTCAGCCAATTGTGAGCCAGAGATTACACGGGACTTTCGTTTAACGGCAAGCCGAGTTCGTATTCCTTCGACGCTCGCCCACGATAGTACTTGTACCAAGCTTCCGCAGGCGGGTCGGGATCGGCAGCGGTGC
>JACNKX010000141.1:624-92395 GCA_014381825.1 Planctomycetota bacterium | reverse complement strand
TTCGGTAATAAAAAATTGCTCGGACGGGCCTCGATAATAATAAGTTGTTCGGACGGACCGCTGCATTAATGGCCGAGCTTGGACCTTGACCACTATTATAGTGGTCAAGTGGTCAAGGGATAATTGCACGAGATCCGTGCAATTATAAATTGCACGAGATCACCCACTTGGTTACCGTTTCTTGCACCGGGTTTGACGCTCCGGGCGTCGATATTCACTTGTTCGACGAACTTGGCCTCCGCCCCACCACTCAGCGGTTGCACATCGGATTCATGGGATGCCACGGGGCGATCAATGGTTTGCGAGCCGCTCGTGGGCTGTCGGCCGCCGAACCGACGGCTCGCATCCTCCTTTGTGCCGTAGAACTGTGCAGCCTACATTTCAAGTTCCAATGGGATCCAGAACGGATGCTTGGCAACGCGCTTTTTGCCGATGGAGCTGCAGCGCTCGTCGTGGCGCAGAGTCACCCCGATGACGGAGCGATTTGCCAGCTGCGCGACACCGGCTCTTGCTTATTGGATGATTCGCGAGAAACGATAACGTGGCACGTCGGTAACTTCGGGTTTGATATGTCGCTCTCAAATCGAGTTCCCGGCCTGATCGCGGAACAGCTGAAGCCTTGGCTCGCCACTTGGCTCGGTTCACAAGGGCAGTCAATCGAGACGATCAAGTCGTGGGCCGTTCATCCGGGTGGCCCGAGAATCTTGGATGCGGTTGAAGAAGCACTCGGCTTCGACTCCACGACACTGGCGACGTCGCGAGCCGTACTCAACGAACTTGGCAACATGTCATCGCCGACCGTGTTATTCATTCTGGAACGATTCCTGAGGCAAGACGCCCCACGTCCTTGCGTGATGCTCGGTTTCGGGCCGGGTTTGGTTGCAGAAGTAGCCTTGCTCGAATAACGGACTAAGTGTGCTCACGTGTTTTCTATCTCTCGTACCACTTTGATCCGCCGCTGTTTCGTTACGGCAATCGTTACGATCACTCTGGGGCCGTTCTTGGCATCGTGGTCGCTGCTTGCTGTAGGCACGATGTTCAATACGCCGCATCACTGGATTCCCAAGACGAACGAGCAGAGGCTAGAGTTCGAATGGTTCGTCGAGCATTTCGAAAGCCAAGCGTTGGTGGTGATCAGCTGGCCCGGATGCACCGTGGATGACTTGCGTTTGAAGGAATTTGAGGTCGCGTTACTCGACCCTACACGGGCTGAATCGGCCCGCAACTCAAAGCTGTTCGATCGAGTCGTCTCGGGATACTCGACGTTGCGACAGCTCATGTCTTCCCCGATTGATCTGTCGCGAAAAGCGGCGACAGCCCGATTACGCGGCGTGTTGGTCGGACCGGACGGGAGTTCAAGTTGCGCCGTTATCATGTTCACGGATCACGGGGGCTACGAACGACACGAAGCGATCGAGACTATTCTCGACACGGCTCAAGAGGTTTGCGGACTCCAGCGAGATGCATTCCGTTTGGCGGGTCCGCCTGTCGATGGAGTCGCGATCGATCGAGCAGGCGTCGACACGATGCAACGCTATGCCATTCCCTCGGCTCTGCTGTCCTTGATACTCTGTTGGTGTTGCCTGCGCGAGTGGCGTTATGCATTGGCCGTATTTACCGCGGCAGCGTTGGGCGAAGGGCTTTGCTTGTCGTTGGTGTTCTGGAGTGGGCAACCGATGAATGCGGTCCTAATTTTGATGCCGCCTTTCGTTTTTGTCTTGACCATCGCGGCGGGAATTCATCTCGTCAACTACTACTTCGATGAAGTTCGAGTGCGTGGTGTCAGCGGAGCACCTCAACGAGCCATGCAAGTCGGTTGGCTGCCATGCGCGCTCGCGACAGCGACAACTGGTATCGGGCTCGGCTCGTTGTTGGGAAGTGATGTCGAACCGATTCGACGGTTCGGAGCATTCGCAACGATCGGCGTCGTGACAACATTACTGCTGCTCTTCTCGTTGTTGCCTGGCTTGATGGAGCTATGGCCTGCGAGTCAATTGCATCGCACTGATGAGCGTACGAGTCAACGCGTGTGGGGCAAACTCGCGAACGCCATGATTCGTTGGGCGAGTCCCATCTCGCTGCTCAGCATCGCGTCGATCATCGCCTTCGGTTGGGGTCTCTTCTCGATCGAGACATCGATCAAGCTGAGAGAACTATTCCCGCCACGAGCCCGAGTCCTCGCCGACTATGCGTGGATGGAAGAGCGACTTGGCCCGATGGTCCCTGTCGAAGTGGTTGTTCATTTTCGAGCCGATTCGCAAGTCGATTTCCTTCGTCGGGTGGAAATCGTGGAGTACCTCGCCCAGTCGGTTCGCCGAGTCGACCAAGTCGAAGGTGTGATGTCCGCTGCGACACTCACGCCGACTATTCCGCGCGGGGGAGGAATGAGGCAACTCGCAAGACGTACCGTGCTGTCGAAGAACTTAAAAAGAGAACAGTCTCGATTTGTCGATGCACGTTACGTATTCGAGGATAGCAACCGACAGTCTTGGCGAATCGCTGCCCGTGTACCGGCGCTCAGCGATCTGGACTACGAGCAATTCCTTGACGAACTCAAAGAACACGTGACTCCCGCGGTGGCTTCGGCTTCAGCGTCGATCGACGAACCGATCGATATTACAGTCACCGGTGCGATTCCATTGATCTATCAGACGCAGCGGCTATTGCTTGCCGATATGTTACGTAGCTTTGTCGCTGCATTCGGAATCGTGGGGATCGTTCTCATGATTGTGTTGCGAAGCGTCCGAGCTGGTCTCGTCGCGATGATCCCGAACGTATTTCCAACGGCTGCGATCTTCGGATTGATGGGTTGGCTATCGATCCCCATCGACCTTGGCTCGGTCATGACGGCGAGCATTGCGTTAGGGATCGCGGTCGTAGATACGCTTCATTTCTTGACTTGGTTTCGGCGCGAAATCGCAGCTGGTTGCGAACCCGCCGAAGCCATTCGTCGATCCTATCGGCATTGTGCAACCGCGATGCTCCAGACGAGCGTCATTTGCGGTATCGGGATGCTGGCTTTCGTTTTCAGCGACTTCGTGCCCGCCAGTCGCTTTGCTTGGATGGTGTTCGTACTGCTAATGACCGCGTTGTTTGCTGACTTGGTGATTCTACCCGCGTTGTTGGCAGGGCCGCTGGGGCGGGTGTTTGTGGCAAAGACAAGTAGCCATCACGCGCCGTCGTGATGAGCCCAATAAGTTAGAGTCGAAGCGCCCAACAGTGTTTACGTGACAACAGCTTTTACGGAGGGGCTCATCACTCGGAGAGTGATGGCTACAATGTTGGTTTCGTCGCGACAATGCTCGCATATTTCATTGCGCCGCTTTGGTAGGCATTCAAGATCAGGTCGAAGTTGTCAATGAACTTCACGGCGTCGCGCCCAAAGAGGCGAGCCAACTTTGTGGCGCCGGTTCGTTCGACGCGTTGGCGACAGATTTCCCAAGTTCGCGTGATTCGCGGTGTCAGGTCACAGATGTTTCCAACCTCGAGTCCGGCATCTCGCAGCCAAGTCGCATAGTCTTCGGTCGTGCCTAGCGACGGGCAAAGGAAGGCGTCGCAAACGGCCTTCACTTGTAGGATATCCTCGTCCGAATGTGGCTCGTCGCCGGCCAGCCAAATACACAAGGCGACACCGCCACCCGGTCGTAACCAATTCGCAGCACGTTGCAGAAAGGCCTTCTTGTCAAAGAAGTGCTCTGTGCATTCAATGCTCCAAAGATAGTCAAACGATTCGCCGGCAAAATCAGCCGTCTCGGCGTCTTGACGAAAAAATCGGGTCTGCGCCCCAACGCCTCTTAGTCTCGCCGTCGCACCCGCCCAACGACGCTGCATACCGCTCAATGTGATCCCCGTGACGTGGCAATCGTGTTGGCGAGCTAAGTGAATCGAGCTGCCTCCCATGCCGCATCCCACATCGATAACGGACGCTCCGCGCGGAATTCCAGATTCTTGAAGTAGGTGCTCGATCAGTTGGCGTTGCGCCTGCTGTGACGATTCATTCTCGTTCCACAACCCGTGGTGAATGTGAACGCCCCACAAGAGCCGATAGAACAAGGTCGCGATGTCGTAATGAGTGCGAATCCGCGACTTACTGATTCCGTCGTAGCTAATCATCGATGTTTCGTGGCCGTTTCTTTGTTGGGCATTTTCGCCTCGAACGATGCGTTTAGTGATCTCACGACGGGGCGTGCAAGTAAAGGCGCGAGCGCTAGTAGTCGCACGGCGATATTAACGAGCGTCGGGTATCGTAGCAAGCGACTGACGCATCGACAGAGACGAGCCCTGTTGGCTATCAGTTTTTGGTGAGTGCTTGTCCAGGCATGCATGGCGTTCGAGTTGGGATCGTTCCGCACGAAATCCAAAACAATCGGGGCCACGACTCGACCAGAAGCCAATGCCCATGCGATCCCTTCTCCGGTGAACGGTTCGACGTATCCTGCAGCATCGCCGATAAAAAAGCACCGCTCCGAAACCACGTGTTCGCGGCGTTGTGTCAGACGTCCTGTTCCATGCCACTCGGCGCCGTCTAGCAATTCGGGGATCGGCAGCTTCGAGTCGGTAAGAATTCGTCCAACGAGTTCCGCTACTCCGCCGGATTCTTTGATGGCGTTCGCGTTGAGGGCTGCCGCAACATCGAGCCGATTGTCCTCAAGCCGAACGAGCCCCACGTAGCCCTGCGGATGACACGCCATATAGATCGTTCCGGCGGTGTATTCGGCCGGTGCCGAGTCAAGGATGGTGCCTGCTCCGACTCGCGACGATGGAGACGCTTTACGGTCGTCGGATTCCGATTCGGCGAAGACACGGCAACCGAGCCCTCCCGCCACGACGACTGCCATGGCCGAAGCAGATCGTTCGCCTGACTCCGTCTTCAGGAGGATTTCGCAGGCGTCCGAAGTCCGTTCGCCGATCAATGCCAGAGCCCGATCAAGGAACTCGGCTCCCGCTTCGATCGCCGCTTGGATCAATGCAGTATCCAATCGCTCGCGTGACAGCGATACGCCTTCGCTGAGCGGAACTGTAGCAAAGCGCCCGCTGCTGGCCAACTGAAACGCTTCGACCTTTCTGGCATGGCACCGTTGCAAAAGATCCCCGAGCCCAACCTGCGCCAAGACGCCAATCGCCGCACCGTTGACACAACACCCACAGACCTTTGATCTTGGAAAAGAAGCACGATCGACGAGCAGCACCCTCGCGTCTTCCAAAGCCAATTGGCGCGCCGCCATCGCGCCGGCGGGCCCCGCTCCAATCACGACGACGTCCCAGCGTTTGTCACCGGCTTCATCGCTCCGAATCGTTGCAGCGACCTGCGGCTCAGGGATTGCCATCCGTCTCTCCGACGAGGACAAAGCGGCAAGGCCATTTTCTGCGAATCTCGAAACTCGTAAAACCGACATGTCGCACTAGACTCGCGAACTCCTCGACAGATAATGCCGCGCGAACCGATTGCGGGCCGTCAAAGTGAACGACCTTCGATCGGCTGAGGACTCTCGTGGCGAACCACACCTGAAGCCAATTCGCATACCCGCGTTCGAGATCCACAACAACGACTCTTTTGGTCGCCGCCGATTTCATCTTCTTCAAGGCAACAGAGACGTCTTCATCTGTCAGATGATGGAGAAACTGTGAACACATCACGACGTCGTATTGGTCAGGAATTTCATCTCGCAGAATGTCGTGAGGAAAGAGCCGCACGGCAACGTTTGCTGTGGAACACTTCTCCGTTGCAAAGGCAATCGCCTGTTCGCTGACATCGCACGCATCGATCTCCAGCTTCACGCCCTGCGACGCACTTGCCTTCAGCACAGCGATCGGGATGTCGGCCGCTCCTGTAGCAATATCCAGGACTCGCAGGGGACGAGGGCTGAGTTCGCGAGCCACCGGGAGAATATGCTTCCAGACTAAAGACGCATTCCCCGTCCAAGCATTAATACGTTGCAGCCCGCTCAGCGCCTTTAGATGTTCGTCACGATCCAACTCGGGATCATCCATTTGTTCGGGGACGAGTACGCGAGTTTGCATAGACATTGCTTGACGCAGAACGTAACGAACGTGGGGACCGACTGAAACACTACTCAATCAGCGGGCGGCCTGCCTGACCGATTCGAAACACCGTTCGCACTTCGTCCGACGAGAGGGCTCGGTTGAAAATGGCAACTTCGTCGATGCGACCTCGCGTACCGCGATCCTTGCTATAGGCACCTTGGCCGATTCGCAGCGGCATGTTGGACGGATCGATCGCTCCCATGACAACTTCGTCGCCGTCCCGTTCTCCATCGATGAACAGCTTGTAAGTTTGTCCGTCATAGGTCGCCACCGTATGGTGCCACTCCCCGAGCGCGGCTTTCGTCGCTGATGTCACGTAGCGCCATCCTGACGAGGCCAAAGTGAAGTTCAAAGTCCCACCTTTGCGATACCGCAAAACATATCCGTGAGCGCGCCTCGATTTCCCATCGTCTTTGCTAATCACATAGTCCATGTCCTTGGTCGTATCTTTCCAGGCCACAACGTTCACCCATGCGGACAGCGTAAATGCGGGAGGAGATGATAGCCAACGCGTCGAGGCAACTTCGACGTAATCGTCTTTTCCATCAAACCCGAGGGCATTGCCGGCAATGCCTTCGGTAAAGACAGCGCCTTTCACGATTCCAACGTATCCGTGCTGGCTGGCATCTAACACAAATCCTTGTCGCTTCAACGTGTTCGGCTCGAACGTCATGACCAAAACCGCTCCCGTCGGCAACTCGGCAAGTTCACCGACTTCCTTACCCACCGCTTTTATATGCGTTTCAAGTGGCAGCTTCTTGAGTCCGGCCTGCTGGACGACCGCTAGGCGATACCAGTACTCGGCGCGTAATAACGCGTGCAAGCGGATGTTTCGATCGAGCTGCTTCGCGGCGTTCATCCACCCGTTGCCGATTTCGGCTTGAGAATCAGCACTGGTCGGATTCCGCATGTCTCGCGCGGCAATCTCGCGCAATTCGGACGCGTCGCTCTTTACTAGATACGGCAGCCCTTTGTCCCACTTTCCTTTCACAAGACAGAGATGCCGCCCAACCGTCTCGCTCGCTGCCGGGTCATCGGAACCATCTGCCAAGAGCTCCAAAGCTTCTCGGACCGGCTCATACTTGGCGTTCAGCGATTTGATCTCTCGTGACTGGGCGACGCTGCGGCTGATCGCCGACGAATCCTTCGATTTACGAGCCGCGCTAACCGCCGCCTCGGCCACCGACGTCGCCAACTCGAATCGGTCATCGGCAAGACACTCTGCAATCACCACTTCCAGCAACTCAACAACCGCTTTATGTTCCCAAGCTTCCCTCGCAACTCGAGCAAGTTGCTGAGCGGCACCAGTCTTCAGCTGAACAAGATCGATCTCGAATGCGACGTCCAGAGCCCGGAGCGATCGCGACGCAGCATCGACAGCTCCTCCTCGGCTCGCAACATCGATTGCGTTCTCTAGCAAGACATAACGCAATGCCGGCTCCGTTTCCGGCTGGCTCGCTTGAGCAAGCAGCTTCTCGGCAAGCGTTGCGGATTCCTGCGCAGTGCGCTGTTGGCTTAGCTCATTTGCGAACAGACTTTGTATCTGTTCTCGTGCATCCCGAAGCTCAGAATCATCAGGTATTGGCAACTTGCTGACTTTGGGCGGGTTTACCAAATCGCCGAGTGAACCGCCCGACTCCGGCATCGTCGTCGGCTCGTCGCTTCCAGCTAGGTCGGATGGTGCAACGGCTAGTTTGGAAGGTGGAGGCAGGTTAACGGGGTCGATCAATGGTTCCAATCGCAGGTCATGAATGTTACATGGATAAGCGTGTAATGCTCCCATACCGATACCACCAAGATGAATGGGCATCGGGCGATCGGCGCGAGGCGGATGAAGCACATCAACGTTTCGACGTTCCTTTCCAACTCGCATTTGCAAGACTTGCGAGGCAGCATCGTGAACGATCTCGATTTCACAGACGCCAGACCAATCGATCGGCATTCTCGGCAGTGCAGTCGCTCCGTCTGATCGGAAGTTGTCCATCACCCAGCCAGCAATGAAGTCCGGTCCGGCCTGGATGCATATCGGGTCTTTCCCCGCGCGGCCATCCCCCCAACACAAGAGCGTGCCTAGTGGACGAGACGATGCATCGATGCGCAGAGAAAGACGCCACGATTGAGCCGCGTCGAACGAGCTGTCGAGTGCGATCTGAGGTTGTGAGTTCAGCGTACATTCGTACTCGTCGCGAACGTCGACAAGAACGTTCGTGGGCAGTGCTGGATCGGCTGCGGTCGCCGTTGGGGGAGCGGGCGCGGAAGGCGGAGGAACAGCCGGCGGCGCAATGACTCGTGGCGTAACAACAGGAGCGTCAGTTGGCTCAGTGGGTCCGCCCGGCGCCATTTCAGTCACTTGACGCGGCGGCGCGACGGACGGAGGAGACGACTGGAACGCCTTGCGAATCCCGTATCCAAGTGTCAGCAACATCACCAAGCCGACAATACCACCAGCAATCTTCGGGCCGAGCCCAATCGCTTGCTTCCGCTTACGACGAGCCCCCTTGGCAACGACAACTGGCGATGACGCTTGGATCGCTGCTGGTTGCGAGGCGGTCGGAGGCAACGTGCTAGCTGGAGTTAACGGAACGGCGGTTGCGTTTGGCGGCGACTCCGCAGGTACTGAAGTCGCTCGCAGCAATTGGTCGTAAGCTGCCTTCTTCTGCGCTTCGAGCAGCAAGACCCGCGCGGCCGCGACTTCATTGAGCAGCCGCTGACATTCCTTCATTCGCGGCCCGGTTTGAAACGAGCGCAAATGAGTCATCTGTCGATCGGAGCCATTCTCGATCACATCAGGATCCGACTCAAACAGATTCAGCCCCAACAACCGGTAATGATTCGGAGGCTGTTCCGCCGGCGGAATCCCGAGCCACTTATGGTAGGGATCGAACAATTCGCTCATTATGTGACTCTCCAGCTGGCCAGCAATCGCTAGATACAGTGTCGCTGATTGCCGGCGCGCCACGCAAGTAGGAAGGGGTTATCCCGCTAAGTCCATGGCATAAACTGATCGAGGTCTAGTGAATACCTCGTTTAACGCCAAGTCGCAGGCGACGATGCTTTGAGCCACGCAGTCGCCTGCGGCTTGCCGTTAAACAGCTGATTGGAACCGACTTAATCAATGAGCCGACAGCATCTCTTCGCGATAGCGACGCATGACGTCTGCGCGGAGCAACAGCCCGATCAGTCGCTTTGACTTGCCACTTCCCACTTCAACCGGAAGCGTGTCGATGTCGCGAGTTCCAAAGTCGCGGATCGCTTCGAGCAAGTTTTCGTCCGGCGAAACGGAGACGGGCGACTTGAGGGCAATATCTTCCGCTTGAACCAGATTCGGTGGTACGTCGCTGTCGAGTACACGATGTAAATCTTCGGGGCGAATGATGCCGATCAAATGTCCTTCGGGGTTCATTACCGGCAGACTCTCGATCGTTGGATTCGAACGGGCGACTCGTATAATCTCGTTCACATCGTCATCTTGCTTCACCGTCGGAAACTCGCGCAGCATCACGTCGCGGACCATGATGTGTTCCAAATAGTGCATCTCGTGGCCACGCGCGATCGACTCGCCACGACGGCTGAGCTTTTTGTGGTAAATGCTTTCGGGATCAATCAGTCGTGCAACAACGCTTGCAAGTCCGGCTGCGATCATAATCGGCAGGATGATCGAATCTTGACTCGTCAACTCGTAGACGATCAAAATCGCGCTCAGCACGCCATGCGTCGTCCCTGCCACCACCGCGCCCATACCGACAATCGCATAAACGCCGGGATGGGCGCTCACACCGGGAATAAAGATATTACAGAGTAGTCCAAAACTTGCTCCGACAGTCGCACCAAGAAACAGAGAGGGCGCAAAAATTCCGCCCGATCCGCCACCTCCAAGCGTGACGCTCGTCATCAGAGGCTTCAAGAAAACCAGCGGCAACAACCACCACAGCTCCTTGAGCAGATCGCTTCGCGATAACCGAACGTGTTCACTCGTGGCACCGTCAAAGTCATCGTTCGTCAAGTGAACGGCATGATCGACAACACCGTAGCCGACGCCAAACAATGGAGGGAGTGGTTCATTGCCTTCGGCGAGTCCATCTAGTGAGGCACGCGAATTGGTCGGCGGAAGCGGTGGATAGGCAACGCCTGCGGCCCCAACAACAAGTCCCAACACTAGCGCGCGCACCCACCACTTTGGTAGCAAACGCTGGCTGAGATCTTCGGTGGCATAAACCAATTTTGTGAATAGGACCGCCGCCAGACCGCACACGAGCCCTAACGCAAAGTAACCGGGCAGCTGGCCCCAATCACCTTCGTACGAAAACGTCAGGTTCCGAAACGCCGGATCGAGACCATGTTCGCCGATTCGGATCTGAACAACATCTGCCACAACGCTGGCGATTACGATGGGAACTAAGCTCTCTGCAACGAAACTTCCCAGAATGATCTCACTCGCAAAGATTACACCCGCCAGCGGCGCATTAAACGTCGCACTGATGCCCGCCGCAGCGCCCGCAGCGACAAGCACTTTGATATTCCGCGCTGACAATCGGAACCACTGCCCAAAGACGCTTCCGACAGCAGAACCGATTTGAACGATCGGACCTTCTCGTCCCACCGAGCCTCCTGTTCCGATACATACCGCGCTCGCAAGAATCTTAACGATTGAAACACGAGGTCGAATCACACCGTCATGCCGTGCCACGGCCACAATGACTTCGGGCACGCCGTGCCCCTGGGCCTCCGGCGCGAATCGTCTCGTAAACCAAGAGACGAGCAACAGCCCCAGCGCCGGCACGAACAACAATACGACGTTCCACCAAGGATGCTGCGAGATGCGATCGAGCGTCGGACGAACGGTCAGATCGCTCGCGGATTCGATGAACAGCGTGAAGGCGGCGGCACCGCAGCCCGCGGCGACGCCGATCAAACACGACAAAGCAATCGTTAACCACATCGCGGGAACCATTCCCCGATGCGTCAACTTACGGATGATGGCCTGGATACGATCTTGGAGCGGAACCAATCGGTCTCGGAGCATGGAATGAAATCTGGTGTGAGTTGGCCCAGTTCGAAGTGGCCAAGTTTGGGATGCCCAATTAGGAAGACCCCGTTTCAGGCGGCTAGGTGAGGTGCTCTTTGCGAATGTTGATGAGTGAGTCGAGCAATGGTTTTGCATTTCCGCCAGAATCGATGACGCCAGCGTTCGCGAATTCATGGGCACCAGCATCGCTCAGTTCGTTCCAAACGACCCCTTGCACAAACTGTTTAGCGAGCATCAACATCATCAGCTGATTCGCAAATTCTGCCTGCGCTGCAGGCGTTCGTTCGAATGAAGACGCGCGAACCGCGCGACGTGCATTGGGGTTCTCGCCAGCATCACTGGGATACGAAATGAACGCAATTACCGGCAACCCTAACACTGCCCAGCGATCCAGTTGGTTGCTGTATTCCACCAACTCGCGAGGTGCAGTGCCGCTCGGCTGGTAGCCGATGTTAAATTCGATTCCGATCCCAGCAATACCGAGATCAGCACGAACCAACGAGTCCGCCAGATGAAGCGGCGACAGATCGTGCTCGTTCGTCGAGAGGTACTCAGCCCATGGCTGATCGAAGCTAAGAACGATCGGCGTTTGCGGATCTGCGCGACGGAGTTCATCGACGGCGGTGACCATCAACCGAAGCCGCTGCTCTTCAGACAGAGAAATTGTCCCGCCGACATTCATCCGCGCCGCACAATTCCAAACCTGCACACGACCTCGATATCGGGAAACCGTTGCTTGAATGTACTGAGCCAAGTAGCTTTGAATTTGCTCGAAGTCGTCTTCCCACAGGTAGAGCCAATCGGGCAGATGTTGTTCGTCCAGCTGAAGCAAAGGGCCGCCGATCACTCGCAAGCCTTGCTCTTGACACCAAGTGATCTGTTGATCGAAAGTGCCCCACTCGTGCTTGCCCGCGTTCTGTTCGATTTCACGCCACGCGAACGGAACGATCGCCGTATTGAAGCCGCGAGCGAAATGCGTCGCTTCGCCTTCGTCGATCGTTCGACTACCCAGGCGACAACCAAGTAGCGTTGGCAAGTGTTCTGCGTTTTGGTGTCTCGCCGCCAACGCTTGGCGCGTGTATTCTGTGCACAGTGAGTCGCCAGCTTCTAACCCAAGTCGAATCGCCTGGTTCGATGCAGCGACGACTTTGTCATGTTCGGGCAGCGAGGTGATCGCTGCGACAAACGCGTTGGAAGCCTCGTGAATCTGAGTCGACAACTCGTCGGGAATATCCAAACCCGCCATACGCCAGTCGGCAGCTTGGTTGCGCAATCGATTGACAACTCCGCGAGCCAATTCGAGGGGCAAGTTGTAGGGGGCTGACGTCTCCATCAGACTCGCGGTCGATAACATCACCTCGCCAAGCCCTTCGACATGCCAAGGAATGTTTAAGTTGCCTGATTCCGTTATCGTCCGCTCGAGCGAGAAGGCGACAGGCAACGCACCTTCAGGATGATTCCAGCGATTCGCGCTTCGCCAAGGAATGCCCTCCATTCCGGCGAGGTAGGCGGTGGCAAGCGTTTCCACCGGCACTTGCTCATGGCTTGGTGCAATAAAATGAAATTGCCCCATCTTGCCACGTCCTCAGATTTCGATTGCGAAGTCCGCGCCGCCGTTACCAGTTTCGCGGAAACAATCTGGCGAGTCTACAGCGCCGTTGGAGGCGATTCAACGGGCCGAATAGGAAAGATCATCAAGGGAAACTCGCCTTTGCGTGCTGAGACCAAACTTTCAGTTGCCACGGCCCAGATGAAGCGTAACGCCAGCAACATGTACGATTTCAGAAAAGACCACGGAACGGAGGCAAGCTCTTGGTATTACTCTTAAGCGCTTGTTCGGCTGCAGAACGCGCTACGATTGGCGAGCTTGAGGAACTACAATTGGCGCACAAGCGATTGCGACAACGGATGACATTATTGAAAAACGAGGGAGACAAACACGATGCCGAAAGCTAATTCCGCCGCCATGGAACGGAGACTAAGTCAAGCCAGTTCTTTGTCTCTTCCGCGAGGCGGCGCTTTGCCGCTCATCGCATACATCTCTGTGCTTGTAATTGCGGCAGGCGCACCAAGCCACGCTCATGCGGAACAACTTTGGGCGGGAGCCGCAAAGGTTGATATCACAAACCTTGAGGCAGGCCCCGTCAGCAGCCCGTTGTTCGCCAAGGCGCTTGTCATCCGAAACGCGACCACCACAGCGGCGATCGTAACTGTCGATGCCGTTGCAATTGGTGAGATCGGGCACATCGACAACGAATACCTCGGGAAAGTACGCTCGCAAGTTGAGAAGCAGCTGAAGATTCTTCCTGCCAATGTCATCGTAAACGCCAGTCATTGTCATGGGATCGTTTGCAAAGATGTCGACCAGCGGACGTTCCAGGTAATCAAACAGGCGGCGGAGAACATGGTGCCCGTTCGCATCGGTGTTGGCCACGGGCATGAAGATCGTGTTCAGGAGAATCGCCGGCTGATACTTAAGAGCGGTCGCGAGGCCGATGTTCGCCACGCGTATTCATTACCTGCGGATGAAGAAGTTGCGAAAGTCGGTCCGATCGATCCAGAAATCGGTGTCTTGCGATTGGACCGAATGAGCGGCGAGGCACTGGCCGTCGTGTACAACTTTGCCTGCCATCCGATCCAAGGTGTGCCCAGCAAAGCGAACACTGCCGACATGACCGGCTTTGCATCGCAAGTGATCGAAGACAACATGAGCGAGGGGACGATCGCCCTCTTCGTCCAGGGATGCGGAGGTGATATCAACCCAATCTCTTACAAGGATGTCGACCACCCGCGCGATGCCGAGACATTGGGCAACTTACTGGGGCTAAGCACGTTGAAGGCGGCTCGTAAGGTAAAGTGCGAGGAAGACTCGCGACTAGCTGTTTTGAACGAAACGCTTGAGCTACCACGAGCCGACGTGGCGCAACGCATCATCGCCCTGGAAGCCGAGCAACAACGATTGCTGCAATCGCTACGAGGCACGAGCCTGAACTTGAAGACTTTCATTCCTTTGCTGGTGAAGTATCGAGTGTCGGCCGAATTCCCGTCTTACTACTCGCATCGCTACCTCCATGACAAGGCGTTGGGCCGCGACGATTACGATCAATTGGACGCCGAGAATCGCAGCAATATGCAGAGTTACATCAATAATATCTATACCATGGAGTTGCTCTCGCGTAACCAAACCAACTTGGCCTTGTTACGAAAACATCAAATCGAGAACTTGGCCGCACCAAAACGAGAAATCGATGTCGAATTGGTGACATTGCGAATTGGCAACTTTGTAATGACGACGTTCCCTGGTGAGCTGACAGTACGAATCGGCCTGAACATCAAGAAGGCATCGCCGCACGACCACACTTTCGTAGCCGGGTACACCAACGGTTACATCTACTACGCCCCAACGACCGCGCAATTGCAAAATGTCGGCGGCGCGCAGGAAGATAGCGATTGTGTGTTAGCGCCCGGTTGGCAGGAGATCTACGAAGAGAAGGTTGCTGACTTATTGAAGCGGCTTTCGCCCTAGGTGAGAACCACAGATGTAGGGTGACGGCGTCAGCCGCATCCGGCGAACACCGCGCTGCCGCCTTGGCTGAAGCGGTGCGGCTACTGCCGACACCCTACGAAGTGCAGAAGTAATAGTCAGCAACAATCGCCTTCCGGATCGCAACAGTTTGCATCCGGAAGAAGCGTTTTGTCGAAGCCGAGCCCTTTGGTCTCGCGGGGATCCCGAATGGCATTACGTCGGCAATCGTAAGGTTGTGCCTCGTCAGCATCGACCGCGTGTAGAGGCACGACTGGAATCACTTCGTCCGCGTAAGGCTGCGACGTATAGATGTTGAACGTCTTCTCGCACACAGCCGTTCGCACTCCTCGGCGCAGTATGTGGCCATCGTCATCCGTCACACTCTTCCAGGGTCCGCGATAAATCACAGCTTGGTGATGATCCATGCACGGTCCTTCTTTACCTTTGAACGCCCGGACTGTGATGCTGCGAAACTCGATCCCCTCGATCGTGGCCCACGGCTCCTCTTGCCGCACGACGATTTCGATACCGTAGAATCCAGCTCGTTCGAACTCCTCGAGGAACTCACGTTCGACAAACGCGCCACTGATGCATCCGCTCCACAATCCAGGATTGTTCTTCAAACGCTCCGGGACGACTTCGTCGCAGACGATATCACTGATCACCGCTCGTCCACCTCGCCGCAAAACGCGATGAATCTCGGCGAACAACTGCTTGCGCGCGACCGGATCGACTAGATTCAACACACAATTGGAAAGCACGACGTCGACAGAGTCGGAGACGATCATCGGCTCGTCGGCTCGCAACGCGTCGGCGACTTGCTGTGCCTGCATCCACGATTCTGTATCGGCAACCGGACTGGAGTTTAGATAAGACGCGAAGCGATCGTGGTCCAAGGCCAAATCCTGGATCTTACCCTTGAAGAACTCGACGTTGTTCCAACCGATCCGCTCGCTAACCTCGCTTTGATACTGACGAGCCAATTCCAGCATATCGTCATTCATATCAACGCCCAGAACACGGCCTTGAGGGCCCACAATCTGCGAAGCGATGTAACAAATCTTCCCGCCCCCCGAGCCCAGATCCAACACCGTCTCGCCTTCGCCAACATATTTCGAAGGATCGCCGCAACCGTAATCTCGATCAATCAACTCCTGTGGGAGTACCTCTAAATACTGCTTCTCGTAGTTAACGGGGCAGCACAGGGATAGTTCCTGCTCCTTCGAGGCGGCGGAGTATCGTTCTCTCACCGCCTGCTCGACGTTCAAATCCTTCGTTTCCTTGGCTTCCGTTCCTTTGATCTCAGCGAGGCTCATGCAAGTTCCTTTCGCAGTTAAGAGGCATCATCTTAGCGAGAATAGCAAAGTAAGTGCAGCGGGACTGTAAGCGATCTTACTTTCTTCTTTGCGATCTCGCCCCGTTGTCTGACCGATTCGGGGCGATCACAATGAGGTCTTTCCAGCATTCCGGAGCCCGCTACTAATGATCTACGTGATTGCCACCGTCGAAATCGCTGAAGGGAAACGAGCCGAATTTGTGACAGCCTTCCGTGCGAATGTTCCCAACGTCCTTGCCGAGGTGGGTTGCATCGAGTACGAACCGACCGTAGACCTGGCGACCGACATCTCGGCGCAGGCGGACGCCCGGCCAAACTTCTTGACAGTTGTCGAGAAATGGGAAAGTCTTGACGCCCTGAATGCTCACCTCGTCGCGCCCCACATGCTCAGCTATCGCGAGGGCGTCAAACATCTTGTGAAAGGCGTCTCGATTCAAGTCCTCGAACCCGCGTAATTGGAAGGTCGACCAGTTAGCGTGCCGGCGTTTGCCGCAGCAACGTCGGTGCAATTCCGCTCACTCAGGAGCCATTGGTGCAAGAAGTCGTCCAACAACTAGCAGACGCATTGAACAGCAGCCAGCCGGTTGCCTATTGCCGCCTCGTCGAAACACGTGGCTCGACGCCGCAAAAAGCTGGAGCCATGATGCTTGTGTATCCTGATGGCTCGCAAGCGGGGACGTTGGGCGGAGGATGTGTCGAAGCCGAGGTGAAGCGTCGAGCGCTGGCCGTTCTGCACGGTGGTCAGGCAGAAGTTGCCAAGTTTCAGCTCGACAGCGACTATGGATGGGACGACGGATTGATCTGCGGCGGGCGGATGCAAATCCTGATCGATCCGGTACAAGACCCGGCAGCACAAGCCTACTTCTTGGAGTTGGCTAAAGCGAACGAGCAAGGTCGGGGAGTCACCGAGGCGATCGTCTTCGACGGCGAGCCCAGCGGTACAAGTTCGCCGGCCAGCTACTTATTCGATGCGGACGATCAATTAATCGCGATGTTATATTCGGAGGCTGCTCCGTCTCTCGTCACCGAACATCTTAAGCCACTTGCCTCGCGACCGCGGCCTTACGCATCGCATGGAGTCGCTTACTTGCCAACCGATCAGCGATGTCGCTTGTTGATCGTCGGTGGAGGACACGTGGGACAGGCCGTCGCTGCGCTCGCCGTCGACTTGCAGTTCGACGTCTGGGTCGTAGATGACCGCGCCGACATTGTTTCGGAAGAGCGTTTCCCTCGCGCGCAACAACGGATCTCGGGCACCATCAAAGATGTACTCGCCAACATCGAGATTACGCCGGACACGTACTGTATGATCGTCACCCGAGGACACAACCACGACGAAGAGGCCTTATTTCATCTCGCCGACCGTGGCGCTCGCTACGTCGGAATGATCGGTAGCCGGCGCAAGATCAAAATGATCTTCGACGATCTGGTTAACGAAGGCGTCTCGGAAGAAGCGTTGGAACGCGTCTATGCACCACTCGGAATCGACATTGGTTCACAAACAGTTCCAGAAATTGCCGTCAGCATCTGCGCCGAACTCGTCTCACATCGGAATCGCAGTGGTGTCGTGCCAGGACGACCGGAAGCCGTACGGCTCGCGGATTAGGATGTTACGGTGAAACCTTTCGGATATAGTAGGACTAAAGCTCTATTCTTCCAGCCTTATGGATATCTTCGATGTCGTCGATCGTCGAACAGCAGTATCAGTCTCGAATGGATTCACTGCTGCCGAAACAGCGCGTTGCAAGATCGCAGGCAATGTTTCGGTGGACGCGTGAAATGATCGGGAGGCAGATTCTGCGAGAGTCGGGCACGATGTCACCTGAACGCTTGAAATGGGAGATCGCATTGCGGCAATACGGTAGTGATCCGATTACGCGAGCGATGATTGAACGCGAGTTGAAGAATGTTCCCGGTTGATTCCTTTCGCGCAACACTCGACAAGTTCGTTGCAATCCTTCGACAACATGCGATTCGGTTCCATCTGACCGGAGGAATCACGTCAGTCACGTATGGTGAGCCTCGCCTGACGCAAGACATCGACATTGTCATTTGCAACCAGGCCGTTGTCTCCAGGATTGAAGCATTCATCGCGTCGCTTGACGAATCGGAGTTCATCTTCGACGCTGGCGCAGTTCGTCGCGCCGTCGCGCAACGTGACATGTTTCAGCTGCTTGACTCGATTGAGGCCCTGAAGCTCGACATTTATCCACGAGAGATGATCCCAGGCGAGTTGGATCGGTCCCAGTCGGTCGAAGTGTTCGAGGGAGTCGAGTTGCCCATGGCTTCGCGAGCCGATGCAGCGGCGTCGAAGTTGGTGTGGATTAGCAAAGGCAGCCACAAGAGTCGCCGCGACTTGCGACAGATCTTTCGCTCGGGCCTGGATTCCGATCGTGAACTAGTTCGCGGCCTTGCACGCCAACTTGAACTCGAGTCTTTGCTCGACGAAGTATTAAGCGAGTCGGACGAGATTCACGATGGAGGGACGCTAAGGTGGAACAGCACGACCCGCTAGTGAATCGTAGCTTCGCGATCGTTCCAGCAGCCGGTCGAAGCCGCCGCATGCGGCAGGACAAGCTGCTATTACCTTGGCGAAACACTACCGTCATCGGATCGCTCCTGGCGGCCTGGAGGACCAGTGATGTTGATGAAGTCATCGTGGTGATGCGGCAGGATCAATCGGAGCTATTAACGCTGTGCGGTAACGCGACGGTCGTCATACCGCCGATTGCGCCGCCCGAGATGAAAGACTCCGTTCTTGCGGCGTTGAGGCATATACGCAAAGCGTTCTCACCCGCAGAAACCGATGTTTGGTTGTTAGCTCCTGCCGACATGCCACAGCTCGATCCGTCCGTCGCCAATCAGGTTCTAGCAGCACATGATCCTGATTCTCCCGCGATCATCGTTCCGACGACCAGCGGTAAGCGAGGCCATCCAGTATTGTTTCCTTGGTCATTCGCTTCGCTCGTGGAGACGCTCTCGGATACGGAAGGGGTGAATGCTCTGCTTGAGCGATGCCCGGTTCGTGAATTGGAATGCCGCAGTCGGAGTATTCACGGAGATTTGGATACCCCAGACGATTACGAACGGCTTCGGGATGAGACTGGTCGTTAACGACTGAGCGTCGATGTTCACGCGACGAACGCCAATCAATTCGCCAAGCGAAAAGCGACCGTGCCAGCGACTCGCTCTTTGCCGTCGCTCCGAATACAATGTGCGAACTCAGCGATGCCGATTAAAACTCCCCTGCGAGGAAAGAATAATGCCTAGCAAGCCAACCGTCAGCGTCTCCCGTCGTCAGTTCCTCGCCGCAACCGCCGTTGGCACGGTAACAACGCTCGGAGCGCCGACCGTTCTAACCGCAAAGAAGTCCGATTCGCAAGTCATCGTCGGCGAAGGCGACTACAAATATGAGATCGTTCATGCCTGGCCCGAGCTACCCAGTCAATTCAGTTGGCAAACGACACACAACGTTGCTGTCGATAAGGCGGGCAACGTCTACGTCATTCATGAAGGCCGCGCGAATCTGACGGATCACCCGTCGATCTTCGTCTTTGATTCCGAAGGCAAGTACATCCGCTCCTTCGGCAGCCAATATCAAGGTGGCGGACACGGTATCGAAGTGCGGCAGGAAGGTGGCGAAGAGTTTCTTTATGTCTGCGCCTACCAGCAAGTCAAGGCGTTTTCGAAGTTAACGCTGACCGGCGAAACGGTCTGGCACAAACACGCGCCTATGGAGTCGGGGGTATACGCCGAAGGCGAAGATACCAATCCGAAAAAGGAATGGGGACAAGACCGGTTCATGCCGACGAACTTCGCATTCCTCGACGATGGTGGTTTTTTCCTGGCCGATGGCTACGGTTCGTTCTATATCCATCGCTACGACAAGGATGCCAGATGGATCAGCAAGTTCGGCGGTCCCGGCGATGGTGAAGGAACCTTCAAGACACCGCACGGCATTTGGATCGATCGGCGATCGGGCCGCGATCCGAGCATCGTGATTTGCGATCGCGCACATCACACCTTGCAGTGCTTTACACTCGATGGCAAGTACCGCGAGACGCTTACCGGTTACGGTTTGCCTGCTAACGTCGACACGTACGAAAACTTGCTGCTCGTCCCAGAGCTTCATGCCCGGCTTACGCTCTTAGACGAAAAGAACGAGGTCGTCGCGCGGCTCGGTGAAGACGTAAAACGCGTGACGACAGGCAAGAACATTCGTGGCGATTCGAAGCAATGGCTCGACGGCAAGTTTGTGCATCCGCACGATGCGTGCTTCGACAATGATGGCAACATTTTCGTCGCCGAGTGGGTGGCCACCGGGCGCATTTCGAAGCTGAAGCGATTATCGTAGCCATCAATCTCCGAGCGACGAGCCCAAGTAGTCGTCACGCTCCGAGTAACGAACCCAAGCAGTCTACTTTAGATCAGTAAACAATTCCCGCTTCGGTAGCGGTCGCAAGAGGGGCTCATCACTCGGAGAGTGATGGCTACTTAAGCTGGTAACGACTTACTCTCCGAGGATTACAACATGCGTCGATTACTGACCATACAGGTGGCCGTGCTGACGTACTTTGCTCTCGCCACATCTCTTTCCGCTACTGGCAAACCCTATAACTTGCTCGTCATCATGACCGACGAGCATAACTTCCGAACTCTCGGCTGCTACCGCGAGCTGCTTCCTGAAGCGCAGGCGCTGATGTGGGGAAAAGCGATTGTCGAAACGCCGAACATTGACTGGATTGCCAAGAGCGGCGCGATCTGCACAAGCTTCTATGCAACGACGCCCGTCTGTTCCTCTTCGCGAGCGGCACTGATTTCGGGCCAGTACCCGCAAAACACACCGGTCGTCACGAACAATATCCCGCTGAGCGATGATGTGGTCACGTTCGCCGAGATTCTACGACGCCAAGAATACGCGACTGGCTATGCCGGCAAATGGCATCTCGATGGTGGCGGCAAGCCGCAGTGGGCACCGAAGCGAAAGTTCGGCTTCGAAGACAACCGCTATATGTTCAATCGAGGGCATTGGAAGCAGTTGGAGGTTACCGCCGATGGCCCGCGCGTTGCCGGACGCGACAAAAAAGATGCACCGTCCTACGCGATCGATGGAGCCAACGAGAAGAACTTTACGACCGATTTTCTGTGCGACAAGACCGTCGAGTTTATCGAAACGAACAAAGATAAACCGTTTTGCTACATGCTGAGCATCCCCGATCCTCACGGCCCGGATACCGTTCGCGCTCCATACGACACGATGTACGCGGATCAGACTTACACGCAGCCACCATCCGCAAACAAGCCGGACGAAGGCTTGCCGACTTGGGGCCAGAAACAGCAAGGCAACTTCAACATGGCGAAATATTACGGCATGGTGAAATGCGTCGATGACAATATGGGGAAGGTTATCACAGCGCTACGCAAGAACAAAGTTCTGGATCACACGATCATCGTCTTCACATCCGATCACGGCGACTTGCGAGGTGAACACCATCGTCACAACAAGGGCGTTCCGTACGAGGCTTCGACACGCGTGCCATTCCTGGTTCACTTCCCTGGTAAAGTGAAGCCCGGAACCATCATCAACGAAGCGTTAACGAGTGTCGATTTTCTACCAACCGTCCTGTCGATGATGGGACAGAAGACCGTCGGTCGCGAAGAAGGACGAGACGCATCCGAGTTGTTCGCGACCGGCAGAGCTCCGGCTGATTGGACGGACGTGGCGTTTGTTCGTGGCACAGGACAGCAACTTGGCTGGCTTAGTGTCGTCTCAGATCGATATAAGCTGGTCTACTCGCCCGTCGATCCGCCCTGGCTCTTCGACCTCGAACGCGACCCCGATGAAGTTACGAACTTCTTCGAGCATGCTGCTTATCGGGAAATCGTCCAAGAGCTATCGAAGCACCTCCGCGATTACGCGGCAAAGAATAAAGACAACTTCGCTGAACTGCCGCGCATCAAGGCCGACATTACTTGGTCAATCAGTGGCACAGGGCCGTATAAGGCTTCCGTAGTGCCTCGCGGCGGCAATTCGAAGAAACGCGGCAAACGTAAATAGCGCAGCCGCAACTCTTTGTTACTCGTTTAACGGCAAGCCGAAGGCGACTGCGCGCGATTCACAGTCGCCTTTGGCTTGCCGTTAAACGATGAGTGTACCTGAACTTGCGGTGCTATCAGGACGTGGTTCAGTGGAGCCCTTATCTTCAAAATCCCTGAAAGGTTTGTTTAGACTCTCCGTACTAACAACAGAGAAACAAACATGAGCGAATCCAGCACGACGCGGCCCAGCCTCTTGCTTCGCTTGCGTGATCCGCAAGAGCGCGAAGCGTGGTCGCAGTTCGTTCATATTTATTCACCGCTGGTCTACCGGATCGCGAGGCGTGCTGGTTTCCAGGATGCCGATGCGGCCGACGTGACTCAGGAAGTCATGCAAACGGTGGCACGATCAATGCCGAAGTTCGAATACGATCGCAATCGCGGCTCATTCCGAGGCTGGCTGAAGACGGTGACTCGCTCGCGAATCGCAGATCATCAAAGACGTTTGGCACGGCAAGCGGAAGTTGGTCGCGACTCGCAAACGCTGGCTCTGTTGGAACATGTGCCGGACGACATCGATAACGAAGAGATCTGGGAGATCGAATACCGGCAATCGCTCTTTCAATGGGCTGCGGAACAGAGCCGCAACGATTTTCAGCCATCGACTTGGTCCGCATTCTGGCGTACGAGCGTGCAAGGAACAGCTGTCAAAGCCGTCGCCGAAGAGCTTCGCATGTCGGTGGGTGCCGTGTACATCGCGCGCAGTCGAGTCACGGCTCACCTGAAGAAGCTGATCGCCCAGGTTGAAGGAGATGACGCGTGACTGATGCCCCGCATATTTCCCGTTGCGATTCAAGCTCGTTGCGTTCGCTACTCGACGGCAGTCTCGACGCTAGTACCGAAGAGACGCTTGCCAGTCATCTCGATCAGTGTGAAGCTTGCCAAAAGACACTGGAGGAGCTGTTATCCGATCCTAAAACCGTGTCGCTACGAGTTTCTTCGGAAGCGAGCAGCGAAAGGCTACAACATGTTATTGAGCAACTCGAATCGCATTCACTCGAAGCTGCACCGATGGCTGAGGTAACGCTCGACTTCTTAGAACCAAGTGACGATCCAGATTGCCTCGGAACACTTGACGAATACAAGGTCGTTGAAGTGATCGGTCGAGGAGGCATGGGAATTGTGCTTCGCGCTTTCGATGCGAGATTAAGCCGTTTCGTTGCGATCAAAGCCTTGTCGCCGCAGCTCGTATCGAGCGAATTGGCCCGACTCCGGTTCCAGCGTGAAGGGCGAGCCGCTGCGGCGGTCCGTCACGATCATGTCGTCGCGATTCATGCGGTCGACGAGACCGGCGAGCTTCCGTACTTGGTCATGGAGTACATCGAAGGCTCATCGTTGCAAGAGAAGATCGCTCGCGAAGCTCCTTTGCCCACCGAAGAGATCTTGCGGATCGGATCACAGACCGCAGCCGGGCTCGCGGCCGCTCACGATCAGGGCCTCGTACATCGCGATATAAAACCGGCGAACATTTTGTTAGAGAACAGCGTCGAGCGTGTGCATATCACCGACTTCGGGCTAGCACGAGCAACCGATGATACGTCGATCACACGAGCCAACGTCGCTGCCGGCACGCCGCAATACATGTCGCCTGAACAGACTCACGGAGCCAACGTCGATCACCGTAGTGATTTATTCAGCTTTGGATGCGTGTTGTACGAGATGGCCTCTAGCTGCTCGCCATTTAAAGCTGATTCGACCGCTGCGACGATACGCAACGTGTGCGAAGCGACTCCGCTCCCGATAACCGACTTCAATTCAGAAGTCCCCGCACCACTGGTCGATCTGATCGAACGATTGTTGAACAAAGATCCCGATTTACGTCCGCAAACTGCATCGGAACTACAAGTTGAACTTGAGCACTACCTCGCCGCCAAACAACGTTTGCCTTCTGCTCCACTCGTTCCGCTCAAGTCTCGCCCCACATCCACTCACAAGGATAAGACAATGGGAAATAATACTCTCATCACTATCTTGCTGACAGTTGCCGCTGTCTTCTTCGTGCTGTTCGCAACCGCTGCGATCGCCGTGGGTGTCTATCTGGCCACCAGTAAACAACCGCCGAAGTTGTCGTTCGAACGAGAATTTGCGTTATCCGTACAAGCGGGTCGCGACAAGCTCGACGAAGGGACGAGGCGCGAGTTAGAGAGTCTGCGTCATCCGCTGTTGTTTCAAATCTCTGATCCGAACACCAAGCCGTTGCTCGACCAGTTCGGCGGACTTTCCAACGAGATGCACGCGGAACTACTGCAGAAAAACTACCTCAAGTGGAAGTACGCTGACTTATCGCCGGAAATACAGGCCGGTTATCGAAACGCTGTACAAAACACGATCGACATGACGAAGCAAATGGGCCAACCCGCTGATCCAACGCTATCGGTCGAGGCATTGGAGACAGCGGTCGTCGGCTTTGCGGTCGTTTCGCTCGATCCATCCACGAAAGTAGTGAGTTGGTTCATCCTGTTCTCTAACCGACCCGCACCGCTCTGGGTTACGATCGTGGGAGGAAGCGCCGCCGGAACGCCCGCGTACTTCCAAGCTCACAATACCAATCTCCAGCACCTTCGAGTGCTGCCGGATAGTGCGTTGCCGTAGGTGCGTTCGTGTGAAATCTGGTGATGTCGGTTGGCGTACAGCCTTTAAGCTGCAAAAACAGGCTAAAGCCTGGACACCAACAATCGATTATACGCCGTGAAGCCTGGAGGTGTCGCGCCGGTTGTGTACATGGTACTGGTACCAGACGCGAACAGAAGCCAGGCTGCTTTTTTGACTTACAAACTCAACAGCCAACTAACCGCACTGGCCGACCCAGCCGCATCGACGAGTGATTTCTTTGTGGCTCCGTTCTCTCTTAACTGAACTGTTGCGTTAGCGCCCGCCTCGTCTGCCAACCATTGATTCTTCAGTTCCGCTAGTTCGATCATTACTGGCAAGTCACCGTATTTCGCGCCGCCGGGTAGAAAGTCTGGTGAATGAATATCGAGTACATCGCCGAAACGAAAGCCTTGCGTGTCGATGGCGGCTGCGTGGAGCTGTCCGTCGGATTGAGCGGCTGCGGCAGCGGCAATGTGGCCCGCGCCGGCCAGACCAACAAGATCTATCCGTTTCGGATTGAGTTCATGATGTTTTGCGAACGACACTACGGTTAGCACATCATGAACTCGCTTGGCAAAGACAGTGTGGTTGTAGCCGAATGTGTATGCGGCAGCTTCTCGTGGATTGGCAACACGGCCTGTTTTCTCTAACGGTTTGCTATCCGCGAGGAATTCGCCTTGATAAAGTAAATCGACTCCGATGACGGTGATGCCAGAGGCGATCAGCTCCTTAATTTCGTCCTTGGGCGAGCCATCGTCTTCGAACAATCCGGCTTTGCCATTCTTGTCGAGCCAGATGACGACGCGTTCTTTCCATTCGTGCGGATGCAGGAAGATCGCTGGCAACTCTTCATTGTGTGCAAGGTTTCGCACCAACGAATGAACCTCAACGTAGTTGCCGCGATCGATCTCTTCGATCGTTTCGTCTTCGACTTCGCCGGCCTTGGACAAACCGCGACCGATGACAATATCGATGCCGCCTGAGACAACTTCTTGGCGACCGGATGGACCTTCCTTTATTGCGACGAGTTGCTTTTGGTGGTCCGCGTGCCAACTTCGCAGCAGCTTCCGCTCAATCTCGGCGCCACCTTCCGGCTTCGGATGCTCGTCGTCCCAAACGGTCATCTGTTCCGTTGTCAGCAGCTCGATCGCAGTCTCTTCAATCGGCTCTTTGACACCAAGCTTCAGATGTTTGTTGAACCAGTGGTACATCGCGTGTCGTGTGACCGAATTGTAGTTGTGTTTGAACTCGGTTCTTGAGAGCAACATCGCGTTATCAGCGGCGTCTAACAGGCGGTAGTGCTGATGCAACTCGGGAAATCCCTTGGTCTTCATTTCGACGGTCCAGTCATCGGCGGCGGACATTGCGATCGGCTTCGGAGCGAAGAGAGCGGCGAACTCGATATTGCCGGTTCCAATTCGGAGATTACACGTATTCTCGCACGTACAACCGCCTTGCATCGCGGTCGACACCATCACGGCAGGAAAACTGACCGCGACGCGCGGGTCGATGGCACTGAGAATAAACGTCTGCGTCCCGCCTCCGCTGGCTCCGGTGACCGCGAGTCGACTCGTGTCGACATCGGGCAGCTCGCTGAGAAAATCAAGAGCGCGAATCGAGTTGAGCGTTTGCAAACCCATCACGTTTTGAAAGTGTGCTTCCGCCTGCGGGCTGAATAGTCCCCAGTCCTTTTCCGTATTCATCTCCGGACGTTGCTTGGCAAAGCGATGCGCGACTTCAAACGAGATCTGCGTGTTGTCGGCATAGCCGATCATGTCGTAGTGAAAGACGACGCAACCCATCTTCGCGAGATGCGCCGCGCGAGCCTGCAGCGGGCTGGCACCGTTCGATTCGAACTGCTCCGCACCCGATTCAATCTCTTTCTGCACGTTGGCAGCTGCGTTGGAATAGAAGCGGCCGTTGGCCCAGTGCCCATGCGGTGAAAGAACTCCTGGCCGCTTGCCTCTCTTTCCTTTCGGCCGATACAAATTGCCCGTTACGTAGAAACCGGGCATGCTCTCGAAGAATGCTTTCTCGACGGTGTAGTCGCCCATATCGATCGCGCCGTAGACCTGCGCATTCAGCGGTGTCTTTGTCGGCATCGGCCATAAACCGTTCGCGACAAGCGTCTGCCTGCGCACGTACTCGGCTCGTTTCTCCCAATCCTCCTTTGTCTTCGACGGTGTAAACGGGAAGTATCCGTTCAAGTCTTTCAGTGGCTCCAAGCGACGATCCTTGGGCACCTGGCCTTCGGGCAAAACACGGGGCGCGTCAGCCAACACGGTTCCCGCCACAAGCAGTGAGAGTACGGCAACTGAAAGCGTTTGAACGGATCGTGCACCGAACGACAAAGAATGATGGCGGGGCATGGCGTGTCCTCGGTGTGTGTCAGGAGGGATGTGTTTTGGAGATTGAGTCGTTAGTGTATGTGAACCGGAATCGGGATGCCATCTTTGGGATTGAATTTGGGGGATGCGACCTTGATCAACACGAAAGTGGGCAATTGGGCCGAATGGCCAGGATGTCCGCAATGCCAAGAAAGACGCGAGGCACAATGCTCGGTCTGTTTGGCTCGCGGCACAGACTTTCGACTGGCTGACTTCGAGGAACCGGATGATTTGGAGAGAGGGGACACGGAGGAGGGTGACCGCGACACCGACGTCCTGCTGCTTTGTTCGACTTGCGACGAACCGTTTACGCCAACGTTCTATCGTCGATGCGGCGAGTGTGAATTTGACTGGGGAGACGGGATCGAAGAACCTGAAATCGTCCGCGAGGAACTGAACAATCGTGTCGTGATCGTGATCGTTGGTGTCGTTCTACTGCTTGTCGGGTTGCTTGCCTTCTTTACCGTAGTGCTTCGTGATTGAAGGCACGTGCGTCACGGTCTTAATTCCTGCGGACGAGACTTCGAATCGAATCGCCCCGTCGATTGCTGTGTGCGTGACCACCGCGCCACCGTGCTCGTAGGCCCACCGCACTGCTCCAACATCGCGGCCCGCTCCGCCGCTGATCGCGACATGCTCCGGTGTGGTCCAAGCCGAGAAACTGAGCGGATCACTGCGGGGGGATCCATGATGTGGTGCCATCACAACGCCACAGTCTCGTGGCGACTCGGCCAAGACATCTTCCAGCCCCGGCGATTCCAAATCTCCCGGCAACAGAATTGTGTGTCCTTGATAGCCAATTCTTAACACAATGCTGTTGGCATTGTCGCTGCCGTCGATTCCCTGTGGAGGAGGGTGCAGGATCTCCATTTCGACACCCGCGCTCGCGCCGAGATGACTGGTTGCGTCCAACTCGCGGAGTGGGACGTGCGCCGCGTGAATCGCAGTACGAAGGGCTTCGAGTGCGGGCGTGGGCTCGCGAAACATGACAGGAGACACGTAAACGACGCCAACCGAAAACTGCTTCAGGATTCCTGGCACTGCGTTGTAGTGGTCGGCATCAGCGTGGGAGATGACAATGGCATCGAGGTGTGTTATTCCACGCGACCATAACGTCGCCGAGATCGGACGCGCGGCGAAGCGCGATGAACCAAGACTGCCTCCATCGTACAACATCGTCTTTCCATCCGGGAACTCAATCAAGACGCTCGTTCCGTGGCCAACTGCGATGAAAGTGCAAGCCAGTTGCTCGCCGTCCAAGCTTCCCGATCGAGCCAGTGGTCCAACGGTCAGCGCAAACCCGATGGCGAACCAGACAGACAACGTCGCAATCAACCAGCGAATGGTGAGGCCGAATCGTGGGAACGCTACGCCAATGGCAAGTCCGCCATAAAACAACAGGACCCACCACAGCGGAGGCGACGGAACCCATGCGTGGCCGAATGGAATCTCGGCGGCCCACAGAACGGAAGTTTCGATCAATGACAAACTCCGATCACAGACCCAACCTGACAGATCGGCAAGCGGTGGAACCGTCCAACCAAATAGGAGTACGCCAAAGCCCGAAAACAGAGCCACGCCCATCGGAACCCAAACAACTGGATTCAGTAAGGCCGCGATCGGCGAGACTAAATGAAATCGATACATCACCAGCGGCAACGCGACAAGCCAGATCACTGTTGAAGCGACGCACAACTGCCAGACAAAGACACCGGTCCGCCGCAACGCTCGCATCGGCCACGGACGACTTTGCGAGATCAATCGCTGCAAGGGATCATCCGGTGCGGCCAACCAAAACGCTACACGTTGCGAGCAGGATAACGTTGCGACTGCCAGGAACGAGAGTTGCGTTCCCGTTTGAAACAAGTTCGTCGGGTTCACGATCAGCAAGATTAATCCTGCCAGAGCCAACGTGTTAAACGCGAACGCTCGTCGACCGAGCAGCCTGGCCGTACACATCACACTGATCAATACCGCAGCCCGTACGACCGGTGGTTTCGCATCGGTAAATAACGCATAGAACACGAACAACACGATCGCGAGATACAACGTCCTCCGTCGCGATAACCAGCCAAGGCGAGCGACGACCCAAAAGCCTGCTGCCAGCATTCCGACGTGCAATCCGGAGATCGCCAGTAGATGAATGGTACCGGTCGTCATGAACATCTCGATCCGCTGCGAATCGACTTGTTCGCGGATGCCCAGCAGAATTGCCGACGCCAGCTCCGCTTGCTCGGGCTGAAGATGCGTGGCGAGAATCTCATTGCTGCGACCGCGTATCGCATGGATCGCGGTACGAGGATTCCACCAGGATGAAGGCTCGAGGACCGCGATGCATTCCGGTGCATCGACACTCATCCGGCAAAGCATTCGTCGCTGACGTTGGCTTCGCGCGAAATCAAACTCGCCCGGATTCAATGGCGGCGAGGCCGGACTCAAGGAACCAAAGATCCGCAGGCGATCTCCTGCACGCACATCGCTGACATGCCCGGGTGAAGTAAGTTGCATCAATCCCGATGCCTTTCGCCAGCTGGTCCCGTCACGGACTCGCGTTGCGGACACGATGAACACCGTTCGCTCTCTCCCCGGCATCGTACTCATCGGATCGTCCGCCGGAGCGGCGCGAACGCGTGGCGCGCTCTGGGCAATCGCTTCCAGACAAACGGGCGTTACGCCGGCGCTGGCTGCGAATCCGATCTCTTCGTCATCGTACAGACGCCAATACACATGGTGCCACGCTCCCCCAACGCTCGCGACGGCGAACAACAACAAGAGCATCACGGGCAGTTGCCACGGGCGGCGACGAAGTGCTAGCCACGCGAGCAATCCACTAACAGAAATGCAGAGCCAACACGTCAGCGAAACGGAGATCAGATAGTCCGTAACGATTCCGATACTGACCGCCACGAAGACGACGACGAGAGGCTGGTATCGCGCATTCGCAAGATTGAATTCACGTTCAGCCTGCAATCCCATCTACAATCACGCCCTCCCAATCCACCCAACGAGCGCCGTCATTCTAGCCAGTTCGGAAACGAGACACAAATTACACGCGTCCGTTCACTGTGCAAGTGAATGCCACGGACGGCAAGCCTCGTCGCGACATCGCAGCCGACTAGCACACAGGAGCATGACGCGTTACAGTCCTTTTGCCGAGCGTTCAATGAACGATGTGCAAAGGAAAACAAGATGCAACAACACAAAAACGCGTTCGAGTTAAAGGCGTTCCTCCTCTGTTTCGTGATCAATTCCTTCCTCTCGACGATTCCTCACGACACATTCGCCCAATCATCCACGAATCAACTCACACAGGAGGTTGGATCGTTGACATACCCTAAGACCCGCCGCTCGGATCATGTTGATCAATATCACGGGACCGATGTTCCTGATCCTTATCGATGGTTAGAAGATTCCGATAGCGACGAAACAAGAGCCTGGGTCGAAGCCGAGAACAGAATTACGTTCGGCTTCCTTGAATCGATTCCCGAACGCGAGCCGATCGAAGAGCGATTGACGACGCTGTGGAATTACGAGCGATTCGGATTGCCACGCAAGCGTGGCGAGCGTTACTTCTACTCGCGGAACGATGGCCTGCAGAATCAAAGCGTCTTGTATGTCTCCAAGGGCATCGACGGCGAACCTCGCGTCCTGATCGATCCGAACGACTGGGCGGAAGATGGGACCGTCGCATTGGCCGGCTGGACGCCGAGCGAAGATGGTCGGCTGTTAGCGTATGGTGTTGCGGCGGCTGGATCGGATTGGCGTGAGTGGAAGGTGTTGGATACCGAGACAGGCCGGGAACTGTCCGACCATTTAAAGTGGGTCAAGTTCTCTGGTGTCTCCTGGTTGAAGGACGGCAGCGGTTTGTTCTACAGCCGCTACGACGAGCCGAAGGAAGGCGAAGAGTTTACTGGAGTTAATTACCACCAGAAGCTCTACTTCCATAAGATTGGCGACGACCAATCTAGAGATGTCTTGATTTACGAACGGCCCGACGAAAAGGAATGGGGCTTCGATGGTCATGTTACCGAGGATGGACGGTATTTAATCATCTCCGTCTGGCGCGGGACCGAGAGGAAGAACCAAGTCTTCTACAAAGACTTAGCGAAGCCCGATGCAGAAGTCGTCGAGTTGCTCGCTGGGTTTGCGTTTGAGTACGACTTCGTTGGAAACGAGGACCAGACGTTTTGGTTCAACACTGACGACAACGCACCGTTGCGACGTGTTCTCGCGATCGACGTCAACAATCCGCAGCGCGACGACTGGCGAGAACTGATACCTGAGGCGAAAGAAGTTCTCCGAGGAGTCGGCGTCGTTGGTGATCGCTTCCTGGCCTTATACCTGAAAGATGCCGCTTCGAAGGTTCGAGCGTTCACGCTGAAGGGCGATCATGTCCGCGACGTCGACCTGCCGGCAATTGGTTCGGCCAGCGGATTCGGCGGGCGGCGAAGTGATCGTGAGACCTTCTATTACTTTTCCAACTACACGACTCCCGGCACGATCTATAAGTATGACATCGAGTCGGGCAAGAGCATCGTCTTTCGCGAACCAAAAGTCGATTTTGATCCCAACGTATTTGAAACGCGTCAGGTTTTTTATGAGAGCAAGGACGGAACGCGCGTCCCAATGTTTATCACGCACAAACGCGGCATAAAACTTGACAGCTCGAACCCAACGTTGCTTTATGCCTACGGTGGATTCAATATCTCGCTCACGCCAGGTTTCTCGGTCAGCAATCTTGTTTGGCTTGAGCAGGGTGGAATCTATGCTGTTCCAAATCTACGTGGCGGCGGTGAGTATGGGCGCGAGTGGCATGAAGCCGGGATGCAAGAACAAAAGCAAAACGTGTTTGACGACTTCATTGCTGCGGCTCAATGGTTGATCGATAACAAATACACTTCGACCGAGAAGCTGGCGATTCGCGGCGGGAGTAATGGTGGCTTGCTAGTAGGAGCTGCGATGACTCAGCGTCCCGAACTATTCGGCGCAGCAATCCCAGCGGTCGGAGTTATGGACATGCTCCGTTATCACAAGTTCACGATTGGTTGGGCATGGGTATCGGAGTACGGTTCGTCCGACGAGGCCGACTCCTTTAAGAATCTAATGAGCTACTCCCCACTTCATAATTTGGAACCCGGCACAAACTATCCCGCCACGATGGTCACCACGGCCGATCACGATGACCGCGTCGTTCCGGCGCATAGTTTCAAGTTCGCGGCACAGCTACAGCACGCTCACAGCGGCGACAATCCCGTCCTGATTCGCATCGAAACCCGCGCCGGGCACGGTGCTGGTACGCCGACAGCGAAGTTGATTGAAGCTTCAGCGGACGTGATCGCCTTTCTGACAAAGGTAATGGGACAATAGCAGCAGTCCTTTCGCTGCCCTGCCCCGCCCCGTATGTTGGAGTGTTCACTCGCTTCGAATCCAATTGGACGCACGCATGTCCGTTGCCCCTCGCCAAACCGCCTCTTTCCTGATGCAACGCTTCCGCGAAGTCGGTCTCGAACCAGACAAGCGGCGCGGGCAAAACTTCTTGATCGATCTTAACCTGCTTGAAATATTGGCGACGGCGGCCGGCATCAATGAACACGACGTTGTGTTGGAAGTCGGAACTGGCCTTGGGTCGTTAACGGCGTTGATGGCTGAAAAGGCCGGGGCCGTGGTTACGGTCGAAATCGACAAGCACTTGCAACTTCTGGCGTCAGAAGTCCTCGACGGCTTCGATAATGTCACGTTACTCCGGCACGACGCATTACGGAACAAGAACAACCTTCATCCTGCCGTGCTCGAAACCGTTCAAGCAAAACTAGCGGAAGTACCTGATCGGAACTTCAAGCTCGCGGCGAATTTGCCTTACTGTATTGCAACGCCTATTATCTCGAACTTATTGCTGACGCCAATCGTTCCACAATCAATGACTGTCACGATCCAAAAGGAGCTCGGTGACCGCATCGTTGCGAGCCCACGCACAAAAGATTACAGCGCGTTGAGCATCTGGATTCAAGCTCAGTGCGATGCGCAGATCTTGCGAACTTTGCCGCCACAAGTCTTCTGGCCACGTCCCAAAGTCGATTCGGTAATTGTGCAGATCGTACCCAACGCCGAGAAGCGGGCAAAAATTCACGATTTGAAGTTCTTTCACACGTTCGTGCGATCAATGTTCTTCCATCGCCGAAAATTTCTGCGGAGCGTGTTAGTCGCTGCCATGAAGGGACAACTCACGAAGCCGGAAGTCGATATCGTGCTTACATCTCAAGAACTCGGCCCCAACGCTCGTGCGGAGGAGTTGACGATCGAACAGATGTTAAGTCTGAGTGAAGCCGTAAGGCAGGCGTTGCCAGAGAGTGACTCCACTTAGCGCCCTCGCACGCTTCAACTTCAGCCGCCACTGGATTAAACTCTAGGTTGTCATTCGGCGAGCAGTTCCCTGGTCATTGCCTCGCCTGACGGATTCTCCGCTACAGCAACGAGGCGATCAAAGCTATGCGATTTATGGAAATGACTGGCAAGACCCTAGACCAAATTGTCTCAGATGACGAGCTGAACCACAGCAATCTGGAAGCCGCTGGAGTCGAAGCCGATACGATCGTACGCATCAACGAACACGGCGATATCGAAGTGCGTCGTCCAGCAAGATGGGACGTGATTGGCGGATTGCTGGGCGACTACGTTGATCGCGTCAAGGTGAAGACGGGGCTCGATTGGGTTTAGTCAATCATAGCCGCGCCGCGGAAATCCTCGCTCCAAGAGATTGACCGCGTCTTCCAAGGCGGCGACGTCTGGGGGCGACGCAGCTACATTGCGAGATTCGCCTGGGTCGGATTCATGATCGTATAGCTCCTTCGCGACAACCTTGCCCGTCATGAAATCGCGCCACTCGGTAAAGCGATAACGGGCGGTGCGAACCGAGCACCCCATGACATCCGGCTTGCCTTTGTAGTAGGCAGGGCGTGGGTGTTGTGTGTACGCGGCTGGTTTCACAGTATCGGCCGAGTCGTTAAGCACGGGGCGCAAGCTAACGCCTTCCATTCCGCTAACCTCGGGCAATCCGCACAGATCCACGAGCGTGGGATAAAGATCAAGTAGCTCGACGAGCGAATCCGACTGTGTTCCACGTTGTTCACTCCGCATCTCTGGTGTCGAGATAATCAGCGGCACGCGCGCGTCCAGCTCAAAATTCGACGTCTTACACCAGAGTCCTTGCTCGCCAAGATGAAAGCCGTGATCTGACCAAAACACGATCACCGTGTCGTCATCAAGCTGGAGTCGTTTCAGCTCGGCCAGAACTTTCCCAACCTGGGCGTCGAGGTAGCTGATCCCCGCGTAGTAGCCGTGCCGCAACTCAAGAACTTCAGCATCCGTTAAGTTCCGACCTTTAGCGCCTAGCAGTTCCCGACCGTTGTGCAACGCCAACTCTGGAACATCAATAGGCGGCTCGGGGTGAGCTGGCAACGACAACTTCGTGCGATCGTACAGATCCCAATAGCGCTTCGGCGCATTGAACGGGAGGTGCGGCTTCCAGAAGCCAACGGCCAGAAAGAATGGTTTGTCGTTCAGCTGGTCGAGTGCGGCAATAGCAAGTTCAGCAATTCGCCCGTCGAAGTAGGCGTTATCAGCCACGTCGCGCGCTTCGCACTTTATCGTCGTCGCCGTATCCTCGGGCAACTCACCATCAACAATCGGTTGGTCGGATCCGTGCGTCGCGTAGTGCAGTTCCGCTGGCACACTCCATGATGCAGGGTCGCCTTCGATGTTCTGCCGCCAATTGTGGAAGATTTTTCCGATGCCTTGCGTGAAGTAACCGTTGTTCTTGAAATGTTGCGGCAACGTCACGATATCCGGGTACAACTCGCGAAAGTGAGTCGGCAAATCCCAGATGCGCAACGTGTCTGGGCGGCGCCCCGTCAGCAACGAAGCCCTCGACGGATTACAAACCGCCTGCTGACAGTAGGCTCGGTTGAACGTCACTCCGCGACCAGCAAGCCGATCGATATTGGGGCTCAACGCCGGTGTGTTGCCGTAGCATCCGAGTTCAACTCGCATATCGTCGACGGCAATGAATAGTACATTGAGGCGATCCGAGTCTGCTGCGTACAGCGGGCGAGAAACGCCCGCACATGCGAGCAGAACAATTGCGAGGAGCCAGCAAACACGACACATACAGAACTCACACGAGCGGAATGACATCGGATTCATCGAGGGTGACTGCCGATTGTAGCAGCAGCCGTTCGTCACTGCATGATTACCGCAACCCATGCAGCCGTAGAGCGGTTGGCTGACCGAGCGCCAGGGAGTTAGAATACGAAGCGTTCTCAGGTTCAGAAAATCTAGCAACGCAATTCCGAAAGCAACCGAATGGCGCAGGATTCGTCAACCGCTGCATCCGATCAACCACAAGAGGAGGCGATTTCTCCGAAGCTTCGACGTCGACTTCAAGAATGCTATGAGCAAGGTACGAAGTTGATGACGACCGGGAAGTACGACCACGACTATGTCCATTCATTTCTCGTCCAATGCGTACTTCACGACTCCGCGAATACCGTCTATCTCGAAGCCTTCCTAGAAAACCTGCATCGCAAGCACAACAACAACAAACGTGGCTCGATGCTTAACTTCGGTGGCAAAGGCCCCATTAAGAAGGCGGTCGCAAAAGAAAACTGGGAACAAGTGTTGAAGCTCGCGCCGGACGCTCTGAAGGCGAACCCGTGGGACGTTGCGACGTTGCGAGCGGTGGCCGAAGCTTGCGCAGCGTTTGGCTATCACCAGGCGGAACTTCGTTACTTGAAGAACGCACTCGTCCCGAATCCGCAAGACGCGGCCGTAAACCGACACTGTGCGTTGTCTCTCGCTCGCATCGGTCAATTCGATCAGGCGATTTCCTGCTGGACGCGTGTTGACGAGACGAAGCGCGGCGACGAGGAAGCGCAACGAATGATCTCCGAACTGCAAATCGCCAAGACGGTCGGAGTTTCGCGCGACCGCGACGAGGACACTCGCCCCAGCGCCCGCCGGCGGGCGCAGCGGCAAGCCGAAGCGGACTCTGCTGCCGAGTCGCCCACCGAACGCCGAGAGATCACTCTCACCCGTCGACAGGAACTGGAGCGAGCGGTCGCCAACAACCCAACGGATGTCGAGACCTACTTCGAATTGGCGGATTTACATATCGCCGCACAGCGACTGGGCGATGCGGCTCACGTGTTAAACAAAGCAAGCGCGGCGTCCGGAGGCAACTTCAAGGTGCGCGAGCGGCTCGAAGATATCGAAGTCTTGCGGAAACAAGAACAGATCGCGATTGCTGAGCAGCGTGTAGCTGCCGATGCTGATGGGGATGCGCAGGATTTAGTCGTCCAATTGAAGGAAGACCTCAACCGGTATGAGCTAGAAGTGTTAAACTCGCGAGCAGAGCGATACCCGAAGGACCTGGAAACGCAGTTCCAGCTTGGTGTTCGGCTCCGCAAAGCCGGGAATTATCGAGAGGCGATCCCGATGCTGACCGAGGCCGCAAAACTCGAGAGCCAGCAATCAAACGCCCTGGTCGAGCTAGGCGAGTGCCTGCAACGGACCAAGCAATATGACAAAGCTTTGGAGTGTTACTTGCGATCGGTCGAAGCTGCTGTTGCGACGGAAGACGTTGAATTGCAAAAGCTTGCGCGATATCGCAGCGGAGTATTAGCGGCTGGATTGCACAACTATGCCGCCGCCGAAGAGCACCTCACAGCCTTGGTCGCGCTCGACCCTGCTTACAAGGACGCGGCCCCCCGGCTAGACAAGATTCGGGAGATTCGCCATAAAGGTTGATTCATCTTTGTGACAAGGATGTCGCGTAGCACGAACCTAACTATCAAGTTCCGAGAGTTCTCCCAAAGAAGCCATGCCAAATTCCAAAAGTTCCAAAAAGCGACTTCGTCAAACGGAAGTTCGAACGGATCGTAACAAAGCCGTAAAGTCCGCGATGAGATCACAGCTTCGCAAGGTTCGGGAAGCTGTTCAAGCAGGCGACGTCAGCAAGGCTGAATCCGAGATGCAACTCGCAACGAAGCGTCTCGATCGAGCAGGCCAGAAGAGTATTATCCACAAGAACAAAGCTGCTCGCACTAAGTCACGTATGCAGAAGCTGATCAAAAGCGCGAAGCAAAGCAGCTAGTTCTTTCATAGCGTGGAACAAGTCCGCACCGTTCCGGCAGTGGGCGACAGCTTCTAAAACTGCGCGGATTTTTCGGCCCTACATTGTTCCCCCTTCCGACGCTTGTTGCTTTCACGCGACATGAAGCGTACAACCGATTTGTTGTTTGCGCTCTCCTGGAGGTTGAAGCGATGACGCGTTATGCGTTGCTCACTCTGTCACTGTTCGTAGCGTCGAGTTGCATCATGACTGAGTTCTTCGATGACGAAGCCAATGTCGTCCGTGCGGCGGGATACGATCGTCCAGTCGGCGACCCAAAGCAAAGCCGCTCGGTCGTCCTTGCGAAGCATGGGATTGTCGCAACCAGTCATCCGCTGGCTGCAGAGACCGGGCTCGACATCCTTAAGGCGGGAGGGAATGCTGCAGACGCGGCGATCGCAGCTAGTGCGATGATCGGCTTGGTCGAACCGATGAGTTGCGGAATCGGTGGTGATCTGTTCGCAATCTACTGGGACAACAACACTCAGAAACTCTACGGTTTGAACGCGAGCGGCCGCAGCCCGATTAACCTGTCGCGCGAAGAGTTCGTGCGACTCGGCCATGAGCAGATCCCAACGTACGGACCTCTAGCTTGGTCCGTGCCAGGTTGTGTAAGCGGCTGGCAGCAATTGCACGATCGATTTGGCAGTAAGCCTTTCGACGAGTTATTGGGGCCATCGATCGAGACCGCCGAGGAGGGCTTCCCTGTATCGGAAGTGATCGCGAGCTCTTGGCGAGGCGCGACCAGCAAGCTGAAACAGTCGCCTGACTCGGCAGCGACATACCTCGTCGATCGCGAACGGGCGCCAAGGTTCGGCGAGTTGTTTCGCAACCCCTCGCTCGCTCAATCCTACCGACGCATCGCGACGGACGGCCCCGAGGCCTTCTACCAAGGCGACATTGCTAAAACGATCGTCGCTTTCAGCGAAGCCAACGGCGGATTCTTTTCGAGAGACGACTTCCTTAAGCACGAAGCCGAGTGGGTTGACCCCGTGTCGACGAGCTACCGTGGTTACGAACTGTGGGAATTGCCACCCAACGGCCAAGGAATCGCGGCGTTGCAGATTCTCAACTCGATCGAACCGTTCGACGTTAAGGCCATGGGATTTGGTAGCCCCGATTACCTGCATCTGTTTATTGAGGCAAAGAAACTCGCCTTTGCAGATCGTGCGAAGTTCTATGCAGATCCTGCATTCAACGCGTTGCCAACGGCCGAACTGATCTCCAAGCAATACGCGGCGCGACAGGTGCAACGCATTAATATGAACAAGGCGGCGACCGACGTGCCTGCTGGCGATCCAAAGCTTGCGAACGGTGACACGATCTATTTAACCGTGGTGGACAAAGATCGTAACTGCTGTTCGTTCATTCAGAGCAACTACTACGGCTTCGGTTCGCAGATCGTTCCCGGCGACGTTGGCTTTGTGCTACAGAATCGTGGTGCACTGTTCACGCTCGAGGAAGGCCACTTAAACGTCTACGAACCTCGCAAACGGCCCTTCCACACGATCATTCCCGCGATGCTCACCAAAGATGGCGAACCGTACTTCTGTTTCGGTGTCATGGGGGGAGATATGCAACCACAAGGACATGCTCAAGTGGCCATGAATCTAATTGACTTTGGAATGAACGTCCAAGCCGCCGGCGACGCAGCTCGAGTACGTCACGTCGGCAGCGCACAACCAACTGGCGTCGCCGCGAACGGTTCCGGAACTGTGCAAGTAGAATCCGGAATCTCCGATGAAACCGTCGAAGCCTTACGAGCCAAAGGCCATCAAGTAGTGCGAGCCAAGGGAGCGTTCGGTGGATATCAAGGCATTATGATCGACCGCAAGAATGGGGTACTGCACGGCGCTACCGAGGCTCGAAAAGACGGCGCGGCCGTAGGCTACTAGTCGAATGACGATCCATCTACCAAGAATCGCGGTCACGATGGGCGATCCGGCTGGCGTCGGACCTGAAGTGTGCTTGCGGCTGATGTCGCACGCACCAACGCGCAAACGATGCACGCCATTGCTCTTTGGCGACGCCGTCGTACTCGAGCGCGTCGCGGAGTGCTGTCGGCTGGGGCCGCTTCCCCATGTTGTGAAGTTCGCGGAATGGGAGCAAGACTGGGACCAAATCACTGAGCCCACCATCGTGAATTGCACGGACGAGCATTTAGGTGAAGTGACAGCCGGTGTGGTCAGCGAATTGACCGGACGAGCATCGTATCGCTACATCAAGGCAGCTATTGAAGCCGCGATGTGCGACAAGGTCGATGCCGTCGCAACGGGTCCAATTCATAAGAAGGCGCTGAATGCTGCTGGCATTCACTACCCCGGGCACACAGAGATCTTCACAGAGGAAACAAGAGCAGAACGCACATGCATGATGCTCACCTGCGACGAGATCACCTGCAGCTTCGTGACAACGCACGTCGGCTATCGAGATGTGCCCACTTTGTTAACGATTGAACGAATCGTCGAAGTGATTGGAATTAGTCACGCGACCATGAACCAGATGCGCGGCAAGAGACCGGATCTGGTCGTTTGCGCACTCAACCCGCACGCGGGAGAAGGTGGGTTATTCGGTGAACGCGAGGAAGAACGAATCATCTCCCCCGCGATCGAGATTGCGAGGCGCAATGGAATCAGCGTGGAAGGTCCACTTCCTCCCGACACAGCCTTCTTACCCGACCGGCGTCGCGAAACCGATTGCTTCGTTTGCATGTATCACGATCAGGGCCATATTCCACTCAAGGCGCTGGCATTCGATGTCGCCGTAAATGTTACGCTTGGTTTGCCGATCATTCGGACCTCGGTCGATCACGGAACTGCTCTCGACATTGCTTGGCAAGGCAAAGCCGAGGCGACGAGCATGATTGAAGCGGTGAAACTCGCGTCGAAGCTTGCCAGCGCCGAGCGTCGCTGCGCGTCTGCCGACGCCATCTGACTCAGATGCCCCCGAACGTATTCTGCTGCCAGTGATAGCATGGCTGTCGGGTCAGCGAACCTCCTGTCTTTGCTTTCCCGTCTGAGCTATCCGTTCGCAGTCTGGGATAACGTGGAAAGATATTCGGATTGAAGAAAGATTAACGGTTGCTCCGATTATCGCCGATGAATTGGCAACACCCGGGCGCAGAGACTGAATTCCCCGTCTTCGGAAATCTAGTCTTCGAACTGCCAGCGTTCGGAAGAATTGCGCAGAAGCTCCAGTGGACACCACTCGAAGGAATGCCTGATGTCGACATGCCGCGTTGCGTTGCTTGCCTCACTATGTTTGCTTGCACCAGTGAGCTATTCGTTCGCCCAATCGGAATCCAACGAAACCATACGCCGAACTCCTGGTATCCAGCATGGAGGCAGCTACCGTGGTTTTGTTCCAGCGCACTTGAAGGGTAAACCGGGCCAGCAGCGGGCGAGACAGATCGCACGGAATTTGCAAACTGAGATAACCGAGAGTTCGCCTCCCGATGTCACAACCGTCGCCTATGCAGAACACTTGCTCAGCGACCCGCCACTGCCACCTGGACTCGAAGGCGAAGTGCTCGAATTCACCGAAGACTCCAAGGGCAGCAAACTTTGGGTCGACGACACTTCTTGTTACTGGGGCCGCGCTGAGTACTTGCTGTGGTGGACGAAGGGAATGAACTCGCCTCCGTTAGTAACAACCAGCCCGACGGGGACGGCGCAGGCCCAAGCCGGCGTCCTGGGCCAACCGGGTACAACGATTCTCTTCGGAAACGGTGATCTCGTCGACGGCTCGCGATCGGGCGCGAGGTTTACACTGGGCAGGTGGCTCGATCCAACTCACTGCAATGGCGTCGAAGTGAACTATCTGGCGTTTGGTAGCGATACCAATTCGTTCAATGCAAACCTGAACCAATTCAATATCCTCGCGCGCCCGTTTTTCGACACAGTCGGAGCGGCAGAGGATTCGCGGCTGATCGCGTTTCCTGGGCTGGTACAAGGGAACCTAAACGTCGCCGCAAGCTCCGAGTTTCAGTCCCTTGAGGTTCTCTACCGGCATGACGGTTGCCACTCGTGGGGCTGCCATATCGACTGGGTCGTTGGCTACCGCTTTGCGGAGTTGGAAGATCGTTTGCGAATCGGCGAGTCGACAGCATCGCTAACGGGCCCAACGGCAGGCACGACATTCGACTTGTTTGACCAGTTTGATACACGAAACACATTTCACGGGGCTGAATTTGGTCTGGTCGGTGACTGGCAGATCGACAATTGTTGGTCGTGCGAGACGGTCGCGAAGTTCGCGATCGGCGGGACGACTTATCGAGCGGGAGTCGCGGGACAAACGATCACGACCGACGCGGTAGGAGTTGCAACGACGGCACAAAGCGGACTGCTCGCATTGGGAACGAACAGCGGCAGTTTTGAGTGGGACGACTTCGCCTCGATGGCCGAGTTCGGATTCACGTTGCGACGTGAACTCGCCTGCGGACTCGCAGCCACGTTTGGCTACAACTTCCTCTACTGGAGCAACGTCGCTAGGGCCAGCGAGCAGGTTGATACAACGATCAACACGACACAGATACCTCCGGGAACGCTCACCGGAACGTCACGGCCAGCGTTTCCGCGAAGAACCGACGACTTCTGGGCGCAAGGACTTCGATTCGGCCTTGAGTATCGATTCTAGCTCGAAAGCGCCGCGTCGAATTCAGCTGCCGTTGCGACTTCAGCTACTCAGCGCAGCAGCACTGAGCGACCCTTCGTTGACTTCGCTGACTTGGCCATTCAAGGTCCAGAAGTCGTAGAGAATTCCGACCATGAACAGGCCGCCCGTGAACAGATAGATCAATCCGGTGATGATCTTGCCCATGTAGAAGCGATGAAGTCCAAACGGTCCAAGAAACGTCAAGAGAATCCAGGCCAACGAATAGTCGATTATCCCGGACTCGTATCGCAAGCTGGCGTCGCGATCCATAGCAGGGATCAAGAACACATCGATTAACCAACCGACACCAAGCAACCCGAGCGTGAAGAACCAAATCGTCCCACTGACTGGTTTACCGTAGTAGAAGCGGTGAGCACCTGTAAATCCGAACAGCCACAATAGGTAACCGACGGCGATCGAGTGTGTGTCGTGCGAGGGCTTCATGGCGATTGGTCCGGTATTCGATTTTTTGAGTAGTTTCGATGTGCGACCAGTAGTTCGTTGCTGGGGCCGATTTATTTGGCAGTTCACGTTTTGCAAAGTCTTCGTTTAATGCGACCGGTTGCGAATCGATCGCTTAGGTACGTACAATCCCAAGCCAAAAAGGGATTGAAATGCCTGAACTGCCTGAAGTGGAAACAATGCGACGCGGAATTCTGTCGGCCATCGGCTGCCGGATCGAACGAGTCGAACGAATCAGAACGGCGGTTAAGCCACTGCTGATCACTCCCTCGGCTCCGGCCATCAACCGACGTGTCGCAGGCCGAGAAATCATAGCGATCGAGCGGATCGGCAAACGAGTGATCGTCCGGCTGGAAACCGATGATCGCTTGGTGTTTGAACCACGCATGACGGGCTTGGTCCTCGTTACCGATCCACCGAGTGTCGATCACTTGCGGTTCCGAGTTGATCTGACAGGCGGTCCGCTGGATACGATCTGGTACTGGGATCGCCGTGGTTTGGGATCGGTAAAACTTTTCTCGACGAAGCAATTCGCTCGCGAAGTCGTCTCGAAGTTCGGGCCCGACGCTTTGGCCCTGACTAGCGAGTTGCTACGAGAGCGTCTTCGTTCAAGCCGTCGGGCGGTCAAGGTCGCGCTACTCGATCAACAGGCGGTCGCGGGCATCGGGAACCTGTATGCTTCAGAGATACTCAATGTCGCAGGCGTTCATCCAACGACTCGCTGCGACAAGCTCACGATCGCCCAGTGGAAACGCGTTCACGAAGCAACGCTTGACGTATTGGACGATGCGATCCGACACGAAGGTTCAACGCTGTCCGACGGGACGTATCGGAATGCGTTGAACAACGCAGGTGGCTACCAGAGCCAACATCGCGTCTACGATCGTGCTGGTGAACTGTGCGGCACCTGCAACAAAGAACTAGTCCAGCGGATTGTTCAGACCCAGCGTTCGACATTCTTCTGTCCGAGATGCCAATCCAAACGCGGTCGCAGGCAATGAGATGTAGTTTGGCTTACAATGAGGCGTTTGATAGATCGCTCGCTAAGCCCCGGCGGAAGAAGGCATCTGTCCGATGAAGTATCCTCGTGTGTTGTTCCCTGCCCTGCTATTTGCAGCGCTATGCTCTCAAGCTAACGCTGCGCCCAACGACTGGGAGAACGAGCAGGTCATCAGCCGTAACAAGCTGCCGGGTCGCGTCAATACGTTACCGTTCCCAACACAAGAAGCGGCTGTCGCTGACGATCGCGAGTCGTCTCCTTGGTACCGATCGTTGAATGGGGCGTGGAAGTTCAGTTGGGCACCGGAGCCGGCGAAGCGACCAGTCGATTTCCACTCCGTCACGTTTGACGATACCAAGTGGAACGAGCTAGTCGTTCCGAGTTGTTGGCAGATGCATGGTTATGGCATTCCGGTATACACCAACCAATCCTATCCGTTCAAGAAAGACGCGCCACGTGTCATGGGCGAGCCGGAAGACAAGAGCTGGACCAGCTTCAAGTGGCGAAATCAGGTCGGATCTTATCGTCGCACTTTCACCGTCCCGAAGGATTGGAAGCAACGCCGGGTCATTATTCATTTCGATGGTGTGGACTCGGCGTTTTATCTATGGATCAACGGAAAGAAAGTCGGGTATAGCCAGGGAAGTCGTACACCTGCCGAATTCGACATCACTGAGTACATGATAGACGGCGAGAACTTATTGGCTGCTGAAGTCTATCAGCACAGTGATGGTAGCTACCTGGAAGACCAAGACATGTGGCGCATGAGCGGCATCTTTCGAGACGTCTATCTCTGGTCTCCGAGCAGTATTCACGTACGCGACTTTTTCATCACAACGGACCTCGACCACGCTTATCAAAACGCAACATTGGCAATCCACGCGGATGTATCGAATCAAAGCGCCGCTGATACATCGTTTTCACTGGAAGCAAAGCTACTTGACGACGAAGGCAATGTCATCGTCAGCGGCCTTACATCTGGAAGCATCTCGAAGGACGATTCCCAAGACTCCGAAATCACGAATCTCGCGGTTACGAACCCGGACAAATGGACGGCCGAGACGCCGCACCTTTATAAGCTGTTGCTCACGCTCAAAGATGGCGACGGCGAGACACTGGAATATCTAAGCCAGAGCGTTGGATTTCGAGAAGTCGCCATCGATAACGGACAACTCAAAGTTAACGGGCAGCCAATCCTCGTCAAAGGCGTGAACAGACACGAACACGATCCGAAGACGGGGCACACGGTTTCCGTCGAATCGATGATCCAAGACATCGTGTTAATGAAGCAGTTCAATATCAACACGGTACGCACCAGCCACTACCCCGATCATCCGAAATTCTATGACTTGTGCGACAATTACGGCTTGTATGTCATCGACGAAGCGAACGTCGAAGCGCACGGATACGGCTGGGGGCCCAACAACAACCGGCTTGCCAAGGATGCAAACTGGACGGAGTCGCATGTCGATCGTGCTCGCCGGATGGTCGAACGCGATAAGAATCATCCTAGCATCATCGTCTGGTCGCTCGGCAACGAATCGGGCAACGGAGTTTGTCTGGAAGCGATGTACGACTGGATCAAGCAGCGGGATCCAACTCGCCCTGTGCATTACGAACAAGCTCGCGAGATGCGCAACACTGACATTGTCTGTCCGATGTATATGAACGTCGCGAACATGATTAAGTATGCAACGAAGGAAGACATTACGCGCCCGTTGATTCAATGCGAGTACGCCCATGCAATGGGCAATAGCGTCGGCAACTTACAAGATTACTGGGATGCGATCGAGAAATATCCAGCGTTGCAAGGCGGCTGCATCTGGGATTGGGTGGACCAAGGACTGACAAAAAATGTTCCAACCGCGAAACAGTTTGAACCGCAAACTGGGCCGAGCGGGTTGGTCTTGGGCAGCCACGATCCGATGGCCGGTGTTGTCGGCGCAGTCCAGCTCGACCGCGATTCCTCTCTCGACTTGGCGGGCCCCATGACGCTGGAAGTCGAAGTGAAGGGCACGCGAGTCGACGGATTTAATCCGCTGATTTCCAAGGGAGATCATCAGTATCTTCTTCGGATGGATAAAGGTGGGATTAACTTCACGCTTTTCCAAGACAAATGGGTCGGGCTGCAAGTCGCTTACGACAAAGCCGATTTGAAGAAAGACTGGAATCGAATCACGGCCATTTACGATGGCAAGCAAATGGCTCTCTACGTCAACGGCGAAGAGAAAGCTCGCGGGGTGGGACCCGGTCGCATTACACGAAGCCGTCACCTCGTCAACATCGGTCGTAATAGCGAGCATCATGATCGCGTCTCGCGCTTGCCCATTCGACACGCTCGCATCTACGGGCGTGCTTTGTCTGCGGACGAGGTCGCCGAAGTTGTGGGGCGAGACGAGTCTGAGATGCGACTCGACGTCGACCTTCGCAAAGTCGCTGACACACCGCGACTAATGAGTCCTCGAGGCGTGCAAGAGTATTTCGCCTACGGTGGCGACTTCGGCGACGCTCCCAACGACAGAGACTTTTGCTGCAATGGACTGGTTCAGCCGGATCGCAGCTTGAATCCACACATTTGGGAAGTCAAAAAGGTCTACCAGAACGTCTCGATCGACAAGTCCAACGAATCCAGCACGTTCAATTTCACCAACGAGTTTTTCTTTACGAATCTCGATCAATTCGAGTGCGATTGGGTGCTGCGAGTGAACGGAGAGATCTCACAGAAAGGAAGCCTCGGACGACTTGACGTCGAGCCACAACAATCGCGAAAGGTCGGGATTCCAGTACGTATTACGGGCGAAGTCGCCGAGCGCTTTCTCACGGTCTATTTTCGATTGCGAAGTGAAACATTGTGGGCTCCGAAGCACCACATCATCGCTTGGGAGCAGATGAAGTTGACTGATGCCCCCGACGCTTTCGTTGTCGCATCGCCTGAATCCACAGTGACGGCGACCGAGAGTGAGCGACATATAACGATTTCCGGTGATGGCTTTAGCGCTCACATCGACAAATCAGTTGGATCGCTCCGTTCATATATTGTGAACAACCGAGAGGCGCTCGCTGCTCCGTTGCGACCAACTTTCAGAAAGAATCCCAACTCAAACCAACGCGCCCGGGACATATGGAAGAAGGATTGGGGTGGCTGGATGACAGCCAGCGAGAAACTAAAAGTCACCGATGTGAAGGTGACGCGAGAAGATGGCCGCGCCAAGGTGAGCTTTGGTATCAAGCTTCCAAGTCTCTCGAATGAGCGGCTGACCCTCGACTATGATTTCAACTCAGACGGCGTGATCGCGGTCGCGATGCGATACGAGCCACAACAGAAGAAGATCAAACCGTTACTTCCAAGATTTGGCATGTCGCTGGCGGTGCCTAGTTCGCTGAACAACGTGCGGTGGTATGGACGAGGGCCTCACGAAACGTATTGGGATCGAAAGACGGGAGGGGAAATCGGCATCTTCGCGAGTACAGTCGACAAGATGTGGCACCCTTACGTCCGGTCACAAGACACCGGTAATCGAACTGATTCACGTTGGCTCACATTGGAGGACAACAAATCATCTGGGTTCTATATCAGCTCGACGGCAGCTCCCTTCAGCTTCTCGATACTGCCGTTTACGCTCGACGATCTCGACGCGGCAGCCCATCCCTACGAACTTCCGCGACGTGATTTCAATACCGTTTTTATCGATTCCAAGTTGCACGGAGTCGGGGGCGACAATAGTTGGGGAGCAAAGACGCATCCTGAATACACCCTAAGAGGGAACGAACCACATGAAATTCGATTTGTCATCCAACCGATCAAGTAGGCGCACCATGTCACGCTCATTCCAACTAAGCTTCAGGCAAGTTACTGCCATCGTCGCCTTGGCAACTTGCGTTCTTGTGGCCAACGCAACCGACGCTGCACGAAGCCGACGGTCCGCGCGTCGAACGAACCGCTCGAACGCAACTAACTGTTGCCGATCGGGCCAACCTGCTCCTCCCCTGTTCGACGGAAGAACACTGGACAACTGGACAACGATCGCCGGCCAACCGGTAACGACGGGATGGGAAGTCGTCGACGGTGTGATTCATTTGAACAAGGAGCAAGGGCGAGCCGGACACATTATCTCGAAGCACGAATACGGAGATTTTGAACTAACTTTCGACTGGAAGATCGCCGAAGGGGGCAACAGCGGTTTGAAGTATCGAGTACGAAAGTATGGCAACAAAACGCTTGGTTGCGAGTACCAGATCTACGACGACGAAAAGGCAAGCAATCTCCCACCGAGAGGCAGCACCGGCTCTCTTTATGCTCTTTACGAACCCAACGAAAGCAAGCAGCTGAATCCAGCGGGCGAATTCAATTCAACTCGGATCGTCGTTTGTGGAAACTGGATCGAGCATTGGCTGAATGGCAAACGAATTCTCACAGCGATCGTCGGCAGTCCGGAATGGGACGAGCGCGTCGCGGCGAGCAAGTTCTCCAACGAGATTGAATTTGGAGAAAACCGATACGGCAAGATCATGCTGACCGACCACGGCAGCGAAGTGTGGTATCGGAATATTCAACTCCGACCGTTGAACTAGGAGAGGGCGGGAATGAGAGATCAGAAGTCAGCGGTCAGTTTTCACCTCCCGCATGAATAAACTGAGTTCCTAGCCTTCAAGATAGTCGGCCACCGCCACTTCGTTGCCGCACAACGCGATAACATCTTCGGAGGATAACTTTCGCCGACGCCGTACTTCCACCTCGCCGTTGACTTCCACTTCGCCGTTCTGGATCAATCGCTTTGCGTGACCGCCCGTTTCGGCGAGGCCCGTAAATTTCAAGAACTGATCCAGGCGAATCGGTTCGGGTTCAGGCGTCGATGTATTTTGATCCAAGTTGGGTTCCTTGGTGATTACTGCTCGCGTTCCGTGTCGTGAGGTACAATCTGCGTTTGCAAGAACGCGACGAGCTCGACTGGATCGTCCGTCCCAAGTCGCATCTTTCGCCCGCGAGTCAGAAAGACATCCACGCAATCAAAGCCCCAAAGATTCCAAGTCCAACCGCCGCTCGGACTCATGTGAATTCCCCAACCATCCAACCAAGACGACCGAGCCTGTTCGGCGCGTTCGATATCGCAGTACGGAATACGCCGTCGAAACAACGGCAGCGGCCCGAAGCTGACAAGCAATTCTTCTCCTTCGTCTCGAACAGTCAACTGGCGAAATGCAAGTGCGAGAATAGCTACGAAACCACCACTGGTCGCTAGACTCAATTGAACCACAGGTTGTGGAATGAACCATGCCGCAACCCAGATGCTACTCGCGACTGCCGCAAGAATGAGATACATGGGTGCTGATTGAGAGTGCTCGTAGCGCATGAAGTTTGCCGCTGACATAATCAAGTCTTACGTCAGAACCGAACGCGGGTCCAGCGGGGAAGCCGGGGAGCAATCACCGAACATCAGCCGATACTTCGTTGTTGCAGCGACTGTGGATCGCGAACGATGCGCTCGATCAATTGCTCGTCGATGGCATAGACAGAAAGCGACCAATCGCAAGCATCGCGATCCCAAATCACTGCCATCCACCGATTCTCGTCCAGTCGATCGCGAAGCTGCACAATTTGCTCGGACCAGAGTACGTAACAATCCCCAGTTTGAAGTCGCATCGCCAAATCTCCTCTTTGCCAGTTCCTACTTCTAGCGTAATTGAGATTCGGGATTCGACAAGTTATTTGGCTTGTGCCATGGCTCTTTCAGCGGTGGACGGCAGGTCTTTTACGGCTTAACCGGTTCTATCGAATAAACTATCGACGCTAGGGTGACGCAACGCAATAGAGATGCTTGCTGGAGCGAATGAATAGCTGGCCGTCACTTACCGACGGCGTCGCGCTGAAATCTTCGGAATCGCTAGTCAGGCGATTCGTTGCGAGCTGCTCGAACTCTGCGCCTGCTTTCAGGACGAAGATGTTCCCGCCCCGTGATGTGAAATAGATCTTTCCGTCGGCGATGATTGGGGAAGCATAATCTCCACCGAATCCTCCGCCACCACGCCGGCCTCGGCCACCGCCAGGTCCACGACGTTCGCCTCCGCCGCCCGCTTGCGAGCCACCGCCTGCACCGTCAAGTCGTGACTGAAAGACCTTTTTGCCGGTCTTCGCTTCAATACAGTTAGCGACACCGTTCGAGAAGAAGTAGATCCGACCTTCATAGATGACAGGCGTGCCAATTCGATTGGAATCGCGTCCGGACCACACCACATGCGAGTCGGTGACATCGCCTTTACCGCCTGCTCGGACTGCAATCGAACCGCCTCCACGCCCTTCGATGCCGTAGACGATGCCGCCATCGGTCACGACGCTGGAGCAATAAGAATCCGTCTCCATCACTTCGCAATACCAACGCAACTTGCCGTCGTCTGGATTAAACGCCCAAAATTCGTAAGGTACTCCTAACACAAGGTCGGTCCTTTGCTCGTCGACCTTGACCATGACGGGCGTGCCCCAAGTCGAACTCAATCCGGCGGCCTCTTGTCGCCAGAGTTCCTTGCCAGTCTTCTTGTCCAACGCGACAACGGCCTCGCTCTCAGCGCTAGCCGTGACGATGACTTTATCTTTATGCAGTACGGGACTGGATGCCGATCCCCATCCGCGCGGATCGGATTCAGCTCCGATCTTCGTTTGCCATAACTGATTGCCGTCCATGTCGAAGGCCAACGCGCCGCTCTTTCCAAAGAAGACATAGACGCGTTCTCCATCCGATACCGGCGTGTGTGATGCGTAACCATGCTCGGCAAACATTCCACCGTAGTTATCTTCGGGAAGAACCGGCTCGACCGCCTTCGACCAAATCGTCTTGCCGGTGTTGCGGTCGAGGCAAATCAAGTGGCGACGAAGATCCTTCTGGTTCCCGGCATTGCCACGATCAACACCATATCCAGACCAACAAGTGATAAAGAGGCGATCACCAATAATTATCGGACTCGACGACCCCGGCCCTGGCAACGCGACTTTCCAGTTCAAGTTCTCTGTCGCACTCCAGGTGGTTGGGACTGATGCGGTATCTTGGCTCACGCCCGAGCCGTTCGGGCCACGGAACCGGGTCCAGTCGGCAGCAGTCGCGGTCGTTGAGACGCAGAACAACACGATAGCAATCCCAACAGCGACTTTCCGACAATCGACGATTAACATTCCGGAATCTCCTGACCAAATGATGGTTTATTAGTGCGAAGCAAGTTCATGGCGAACGATAGTCACTAGCCGGGGCGCCGACCGCTGGACTTGAACACCGGCTTGCCAATGCCACCCTTCAATGTGCCGTCCTCGAGTTCCTCGACGGTTCGGCCAAGGACGATGTCAAAGTTGGCGGCGAGTTCGCCGAGCTTCGAATGTTTGACTGGATTGAAGTCCACGAGGATCGATTTTCGCGCCAGTGGATCGCGAACATTGCGGAACAAGCCATCCGCCTCGTTCATCTCATGGCCGTCGATCAACTGTCACTTCGACAACTCCTTATACAATCGGGCGATGGTTCGCTTGAGTGTTCGGCTACGGAGCGACGCGATCCCATGAACCAGTTGCGTTAAACCCTGCGTGTCGAGAAGCGTTTCGCTAAATGATGCGAAGATCAAGACGAATCCGCAAGGTGAACGTTGTGGAATCGCCGGCGATCGCCAATTTCGCGCCTATGACTGAGGCTGCCGTCGGCGGGATGGCGAAGTCAGAGGCCGACGTTTCGCAGGTAGATCGTCTTCGATTACGTCAGGCGCATCCGCCCATTGCGGTAGTCCGTTCGCCGTTGGAAACGGCACGAGGCGATCTTGCTCGACGTCCCAGAGTTTGAGGCTCAGGCAGGCGAGGACGTCACGCGGACGCAGCGAAGTTGTCCCCGGTGAGTGAAGCTCCTCAATCGCAGCCATCGCCTCGGGCAAGCGATAAAACGGAATGTGCGCGTTCAGATGGTGGACATGATGGTAGCCGATATTGCCTGAGAACCAATGCATCAGGCGACTCATCTTGATGTAGCTGGATGAATGCAACGCGGCAAACACATAACTCCATTCGGAACTGTCGCGAAGCTTAACATCTGGGTAATTGTGTTGGCAGTAAAACAAGTATGCCCCGAGCGCTGCGGCAATCACCGACGGCACAACAAGACCAAGAACTAGCCACTCGACGGACACCAAGCCGAGCCAGACCGCGAGCGTCAAATGCGACACGAGGGCAATTGCCGAATCGTAATGTTTACGCGGGTTGATAAACAGCGATCGCAGACACATGCCGTACAAAAAGATCGTCACGTATCCACAAGCGATCGTCAGCGGGTGGCGTGCCAACGAATACAGAAAACGTTCCTTCGCAGAAGCGGTGGCGTACGCCTCGGTTGTCATCATGGGATAGGAGCCGATATCCGCTCCAAAGATCTTCGCGTTATTTTTGTGATGATGGTTGTGTGAGCGATTCCAAATGCTCGGCGGATTCAGCGCGATCATACCGTAGACGAACATAATCGCTCGAGCGATCTTCGAGCCGCGAAGTATCGTGCCATGCTGAAAGTCGTGATACACGATAAACAGTCGGACCAGCACAAGCCCCGCGAGGATGCTGATAAGAATTCGCAGCGCCAAAGGCAGTGGGCTACACGATAGAACCACAAGCCCACTGAAGATCGTTAGCGTCGACAGAAGGTGCCACCAACTAAGCAACCGATTTTCTGACGCAAAGGGCTTGCTAGCCAAGATGAGTTCTTTAGGTTCTCGCATCGACGTCTTTCATCCATGAAAGGGTGGCGACGCCCACGAAATGCGACACCAGAATCGGAGGCATAACATAACTCCGAACTCTTTTGGCGAATAGAGCGAAGTCGCTGCATTCGGCCTTCGGCGCCAAGCGGTTTCTGTGGATTTCGCCAGCGAATGTGTTTAGTAGCCGGCACACTCCCAATGAACTCTATCGGTTAATTGAGTTACCAGGTTTGAGTAACTTGTGACGGAGGTTTGCGGAATCTAGGGCGAAATCGAAAAAGTCATCGATATTTCCGTCGCTTTACCGTTGAAGACACTGCAACAGCAATTAGAATGAAGGAAGCCTGAGCAGGTTTCTGCCCCACCTGCCAGGTAAGGCCCTTCGCGGATTCTGCCCCTCCGCGATTGGCCGTTTTTAATTTCTTGAGGCCGCTAGCATCCAAAAACGGTTGCTGTCAACGTCTTAAGGGCGAAACTGCTTCTGCCACTCGACCGGCATGACGCTCACGTCGGTATCGTCGGCGTACTGAGTTCGCAACCCTTTAAGGTCGTCCAGCAGCTTGGCGACAACGCCCGCGTATTTGGGATTTGAGTACTGGTTCGTGAGTTCTTCCGGATCATTTTTGAGGTCGTAGAACTCCCATTCGTCGAACTGATAGAAACGGATCAATTTGTAGCGACCTGTTCGGATTCCAAAGTGCTTCGCGACCATGTGGACGCTGGGGTACTCGTGGTAGTGATAATACAGCGACTCGCGCCAGTCAGCCGTCTCGCCCTTGAACAATGGAACGAGCGAGCGTCCCTGCATGTCCGCGGGTACCTCCGCACCTGCAACATCAAGGAAAGTCTCAGCGTAGTCGAGATTTTGAACCAGTTGCTTGTTAACCGTTCTTGGTTTGGTAACACCCGGCCATTTTACGATCAGCGGCATCTTAAACGACTCTTCGTACATCCACCGCTTGTCGTACCAGCCATGATCCCCCAAATAGAATCCCTGATCCGAGGAGTAGATTACGATCGTGTTGTCTTCCAACCCAGCGTCGTGCAGGTACGTCATCAGCCGACCAACACTCTCGTCGACGCCTTTGATGCATCGAAGGTAGTTCTTGATATAGCGTTGGTACTTCCAGCGGATGAGATCCTTGCCCGTCAGCTTCGCCTTTAGCATCGCTTCGTTCTTAGGACCATAGGCGGCGTTCCAAGCTTTCAACTGCTCCTCCGTCATCCGCGCCAGGTTTTTGATCCCCGAACGATCAGTTTTTTCCTTCATGATGTCGAAGCCACTTGGTTGCGGGCCAAAGACATCGCCGACAAGATGCAAATGCCGGTCGATTTCCATCTCTTGGAATCGTGCAGGGCTGGCATTATCTTCCCACTTATCAAACAACGTCGCAGGTTCTGGAATCTCAATATCATCGTACAGATGGAGATGCCGCAGCGCCGGCATCCAAGTGCGGTGTGGTGCTTTGTGTTGACACATCAACATGAACGGCTGGTCTGAACTGGCTTCTTCTTTCAGCCAATTGATCGCCATGTCGGTTACAAGATCCGTACAATAGCCATCCATCTTAACGCGGCCCTGCGGCGTCTTGAAAAACGGGTTGTAGTAATCCCCCTGCCCCGGCAGCACTCGCCAGTAATCAAAGCCCTGCGGATCGGTCCCTAAATGCCACTTGCCGATCATCGCGGTGCGATAGCCGACCTTCCGTAGCAGCTTGGGAAATGTTTGCTGGTCGCCATCGAAACGATTTCCGTTGGTCATAAAGCCGTTGATGTGGCTATGCTTCCCAGTCTGAATCACCGCACGGCTCGGCCCGCAGATCGAGTTCGTACAGAAGCTGTTTTGGAACAGCATTCCTTGTCGCGCCAGCGAGTCGATATTGGGAGTCGGATTCACATTCTTCAGCCAACCGTCATAGGCACCAATCGCATGCGGAGCATGATCGTCTGTGAAGATGAAGACGATATTCGGGCGATCGGCAGCGAGCGAAATCGCGGATGTGAGAAGTAATACGAAGAAGGGCAAGGAGCGCAGCATGTTGGTTTCCGTTCGGTCAAGTAACGCGAGATATTTGCGACCGCTCATTATGCGCGTGGCGTACGAGGGATGCTACCATCGGTGGGAGATGGGATCCCAATCGATCGCACTCGTCACGTACGGTGAATAGAATGAATCGCCCAAATGATAAGCGTCTGCTGACGTTGCCCGGAATCGAACTAATGGAGCATCGACGATGACTGCCGCCAGATTCTTACTTGGTACATTGCTACTAAGCTTTACCTTCACCAGTCGATCGTTTGCAGTGCAGTACGATGTCGTAGTCTACGGTGGATCGTCAGCAGCAGTTACCGCAGCTGTCCAAGCGAAGCGTATGGGCAAGTCCGCAATCATTGTCTGTCCCGACAAACATCTTGGCGGTTTATCAAGCGGCGGTCTCGGATGGACGGACACGGGCAGTAAGGCTGTCATCGGCGGCTTGGCTCGCGAGTTCTATCATCGCGTTTGGCAGCACTATGACAAACCCGAAGCGTGGAAGTGGCAGGCGCGTGAAAGCTACGGTGCCAAAGGCCAAGGGACGCGTGCCATTGATGGTGACCAGCGAACGATGTGGATCTTTGAGCCACATGTGGCCGAGGCCGTCTTTGAAGACATGGTTCGGGAAGACAACATCCCTGTCCATCGAAATGAATGGCTCGATCGTGAGAGTGGGGTCACGAAAGTCGGTGCGCGAATCACTTCGATCACGATGCTCAGCGGGAAGACGTACACGGGCCGCATGTTTGTCGACGCCACTTATGAAGGAGATCTTCTGGCCGTCGCGGGCGTTGACTATCACGTCGGTCGCGAGGCGACGAGCAAGTACGACGAACAGTGGAACGGTGTGCAAACAGGCGTGTTGCATCACGGACACCACTTCGGTGCCGTGAAGAAGAAGATCAGCCCGTATGTCGTCCCTGGCGATCCTTCGAGCGGTGTGTTGCCTCGAATCAGCGCCGACGCACCTGGAAAGTATGGCGAGCAAGACAACAAGATCCAGGCCTATTGTTTCCGCATGTGCTTGACTGATCACGAAAAGAACCGCGTGCCTTTCCCGAAACCCGATAGCTACGATCCGTCGCAATACGAGTTGCTCGTGCGGATCTTCGATGCTGGTTGGCGGGAGACTTTTCGCAAGTTTGACCCGATCCCAAATCGCAAAACCGACACAAACAACCACGGCCCGATGAGTACGGACAACATCGGCTTCAATTACGATTACCCGGAAGCTTCGTACGAGCGGCGTCGCGAGATTATCAAAGAGCATGAAGCGTACCAGAAGGGTTGGTTGTATTTCATCGCGAACGATCCACGCGTTCCCAATAACGTGCAAGACAACATGCGTCGCTGGGGCCTCGCGAAAGACGAGTTTAAGGACAACGGAAACTGGCCGCATCAACTGTACATACGCGAAGCGCGGCGAATGATCGGCGAGTATGTTCTGACCGAAAATGAGTTACTCAAGAAACGCCCTACGCCTAACTCGATTGGCATGGGATCGTACACGATGGACTCACACAATGTGCAACGTTACATCACGCCCGATGGCTACGTGCAAAACGAAGGCGACATTGGCGTTTCGACGCGAGGCCCTTACCAGATTGCTTACGGATCGATCGTCCCGAAGAAGGGGCAATGCGATAACCTACTCGTCCCCGTTTGCCTATCGAGTTCACACATCGCTTTCGGCTCGATCCGCATGGAGCCAGTGTTTATGATCCTCGGCCATTCCGCGGCGGCGGCAGCGGTACTCGCGATCGATAACGGAACCAGTGTGCAGGAAGTTGACTATACCGCGCTCCGTGAACGTCTACTGAAAGACGGCCAAGTCCTCGAAGCGACTGGACTCGATCTCGGCGGACCGTATGGCAAAGATCCATCCAAGTTGGAAGGGATTGTGATCGACGACTCGAAGGCCGTGACAATCGGTCTCTGGACATCGAGTACCGCCTCGAAAACGTGGATCGGAAACAGCTATCGCCATGACGGCGACCAACGTGATGGTAACTCCAGGGCAAAATACGAAGCGAAGTTAGCAACAAGCGGAACCTACGAGGTGAGGCTCGGTTATACACACAACAAGAATCGGGCGTCGAACGTACCCGTCGAGATCCATCATGAGGGCCGCGTGACGAAGGTCCGTATCAACCAGAAACTCCTACCACCGATCGACGACTCGTTTGTCTCGCTAGGCAAGTATGAATTCCGGGCCAACGAACTCGCAGCTGTTGTCGTTTCCAATCATGACACGGACGGCTACGTGATCCTCGATGCGGTTCAGTGGATTCTCCACGAATAGCGGCAATACGCCTTCATCGGAATGAATCATTCGAGTGATGTAACACATTCGCGTTACATCAGCTGGCTGGCGATTGCGTGTTTCCCCATCTTGCCAGCGCGAATTGGGTACGCGACAATGACGAGCCCGATTTGCGGCAACGCCGCTGCTGCCCGATAGCCCTCCTGACTCGACGACGGAGCCACTCCCATGCGTTTTTTAACCTTGTTGCTGTTCGCGATAAGCTGTGTTGCTACTGTGACTGCGGACGATTATGAGTTGCAATACCCGCTTGGCTTAAAGCCGATGCGAATTCCCAAAGGCAACGAATTGACCGAAGCGAAGATCAAGCTTGGCAAACAGTTGTTTTTCGATCCTCGCCTCTCGCGCGACGATACCGTGAGTTGCTCGAGTTGTCACGAGCCCTCAAAGGGTTGGTCGAACGGCGACGATTTCGCGACGGGTGTTCGCGGACAGCGCACGGGCCGGAGTGCGCCAACCATCATTAACGCTGGGTACTCTTACTTTCAATTCTGGGACGGTCGTGCTCTCATGCTGGAGGGGCAAGCTCTCGGGCCAATCCAAAGTTCAGTTGAGATGGATCTTACGCTTGAGGAGTGTGTTGCGAAACTGAATAAGATCGAAGGTTATCGCAAGCAGTTTCAAGATGTCTTCGGGACCGATGTCACCTCCCCTGGCATTGCCCGAGCGATCGCATCTTTTGAACGCACGATTCTCTCCGGCAACGCACCCTATGACAAATTCAAAGCCGGCGACAAGTCGGCGTTATCCGACGCAGCGGAGCGCGGTCGCAAACTGTTTTTCGGTAAAGCAAATTGTTCTGCGTGTCACGCGGGCCCCAATTTTAGTGACTTCGCGTTTCACAACATTGGAGTCGGCATGGATAACGATCCTCCAGATGTGGGACGATTCAATGAAACGGACATGCTCGGAGATCGCGGATCATTCAAGACGGCGACCCTTCGTGAGATCGACCGTACGGCTCCCTATATGCACGACGGCAGTTTGGGGACATTAGAAGATGTCGTTGACTTCTACAACAAGGGCGGCATCGCTAATCCACAACTCGACGAAGAGTTGTTTCCCTTAAAGCTAACAGTTGCACAAAAGGCCGACTTAATCACCTTCCTAAAAGAGGGACTAAGTAGCGAAGACTACCCAGATTTCAAGCCACCGGCTTTACCCAAATAGCATTCGATTTAGAACACCGAACCCCACTTCACTCCGAAGGAGACACGATTCATGAGAACTAGCATCTTGAGCATCATCGCTTTGCTCACGTTCGCCCTCGCTCCGGCTTGGGCCGATCATCACGTATCGACCGTCGTTGATGGCCTCGACAACCCAGCGGGCGTTGCGATTCAACCAGACACAGGGCATGTCTTCGTGTCGGACAGCGGTGCCTCGCGAGTGATCCGCGTTGTCGATGGTAAAGCCCAAGACGTCATCACTGATTTCCCCGTCGACGTATACGGCAAAGGCCCGATGTACAACATCGGCCCATTAGGTCTTGTCTTTTTGGATAAGAACACGCTCGTCGTCGGCGGCGGTGGTTACAAGGACGGGGAAGAGTTGCTTCGCGTGTACAAGATTCCGGAAGCAGGCCAACCCGCGATTAAAGCCGACCAGATGGAAGGAAGCTCGAAGCTCGTTGCCACTGACGAGATTAAAGGCGAGGGAAACTTCTACGGCGTAGCGACAAACGGCAAGTTCGTCTTTGTCACCTGTAACGGTGACGATACCAAAGGTTGGGTATCACGCGCCCGGATCAACGATGGAAAGCTCAGCAAAATCAAACGTGCAGTCGCAACCAAAGAAGCCACAGAAGTCGACGCGCCTGTCGCCGTCGCGATCAGCCCGCGTGGCGAGTTGGTAATCGGGCAGATGGGCGAGATCACCGTTCCTGGTGATGGCCTGCTAACGTTCTACAACGCCAAGAACAGCAAGATGCTGTTGAATCTCGAAACTGGATTGAGTGACATTACGGCTTTGGCTTACAGCCCCAAAGGCCAGCTCTATGCGACCGACTTCATGTGGACCAACACAAAAGAAGGCGGCTTGTATCAGTTGATCTCGAAAGAAGCCGACGGAAAGCAAAGCATCGAAGCGAAGAAAGTCGAAACGCTCGACAAGCCAACCGCGTTGGCCTTCGGCGATGATGGCTCGCTATATATCACTGTCATCGGAACGGGTGAAGGTGATGCGAAAGGCGGAAAGCTGTTGAAGGTTGCACCAGGGCTGTAATCCCTTGTATTGCAATACGGCGTAACAAATGAGGCCCTCGCGACAATGGTCGCGAGGGCTTTTCCTATTGAGTCGCACCTTCCGGTACGCACCCCGCCGAAATCGATCTGCTCCTGGATACTTGCGCAAGCTTTTGATGTCACGTTTTGTGATATTAAGGCGATAAGACTCGGATGTCCTGTTCCACGTGTCACGAGACGCGTGGCCTAGTCCGGATGCTCGTCAAATTCTCTGGCGTTCCCGCGACGTCGTTTCCAACGCTCCATTCGTCTGGCTTGATCGCGTCGTTGCTCGCGGTCGATCAAGACACCCACCCAGACTGTCACCATAAACACGATTGCGAGTATCCCAAAAACTCCAATCAACTTCCAAGCCTTTCGCTCGCATCACGACCGCCTAGCTAATAACACACTCCTCATTCTTTGTCACGACAAAGCCCATCTCTTCGATCATCTTGTAGTCCGCTTCCGCAGCTTGGCCTTCGGTCGTAAGATAGTCGCCAACGAAAACTGAGTTCGCGGCATACAGGCCAAGACATTGCATGCTACCCAAGTGGATCTCACGTCCTCCAGCAATACGCAACTCGCGACTTGGATTTACAAACCGGAACATCGCTAACGTCTTTAAGCAATATCGAGGATTCAAATCTTGATTGGCCTCAAGTGGAGTGCCTTCGATCGGGATGAGGAAGTTGAGGGGGATCGATTCGACGCCGACGTCTCGCAGCTGTAAAGCCATCCGTACAACGTCGATGTCCTGCTCGCCCATACCGATGATGCCACCGGAACAGAGTTCGATACCAGCGTTTCGCGCGGCGTTCAAGGTGTCGATGCGATCTTGATAGGTGTGGGTCGAGCATATCTCTGCGTAGTGTTCCGGACTGGTGTTGACGTTATGGTTGACTCGATCAACGCCACACGCCTTCAGGCGATCGGCCTGATCCTGGTCTAACAACCCGAGGCACGCACAGATCTTCAAGTCGTACTTTTCCTTGATTTCCGGAACTAACTCCTCAACAGCCGCGATCTCGCGATCGCTGGGGCCACGCGCGGAAATGACCATACAATAGGTCTTGGAGTTTCGCTCGTGAGCAAGCCGAGCGCCTTCCATAATCTTATCGCGGCTCAAAAAATTGTATTTCGGAATCTCCGCGTCAGAGACCTTGGATTGCGAACAGTAACTGCAATCCTCAGGGCACAATCCGCTCTTGGCGTTCATCAAGTAATAGAGCTGGACCGAATTGCCAAAATGTTTGTGGCGGATTTTGTACGCCGCTGATAACACGTCGAGAAGCTGCTCGTCGGGGGCGCGAACGATGCTCAGGGCTTCCGCCTCGGTGAGATCGTGGCGATCGAGAACACGCTGCGCAAGCTCACTCCAGTCAGAGCCAATTGTGCTGGGGACGGCGGTAGATGCTTGACTCATGGTGAAACTCGGTGATCGATGGGATTATGGGAACCGCCCTGCCCTCCCCTGGCTGATCTGCCGTCAGACGGGTTGGCGAGGCGAAGAACTTAGCCCAGAATGATAACATTCGTTTGATATATTCGTCGATGCCCGCTAGAGGCTCTTTAATCGAGCCCGCTGAATCGAGGTTTTCGTTGGTTGCAGCTCGTCATCTCGTGCGAATCGGTGTCATTGGACATGTCGGTCGCTTCGATTCCGTCGATGGGGTCCTCTACCCGCGGCACGCGAGAGTCATTTGCCGGACAACTCGTGGGCTAGAAGTTGGCGAAGTCTTGTCGTCGAGCGAGTTAGGCAATCCTGACGCGGCCGGAACGCTTGTCCGGCGACTGACGGTCGAAGACGACTTGCTGCTCACGCGGATCGAGCGGAATCGCGATGAGGCTTTCCGGGCATGCAATGAGTTGCTGGCAGAACGCGATTTGCCGGCTGTTCTTATGGATGTCGAGCACTTATTCGATGGGCAGTCACTGTACTTTTACTTTCTAGGTGACGTTGGCCCAGAAGTCGAAGCGCTGACGAGCGAGCTTACCGCGGCGTATGAAACGACCGTCCAGTTTCACAAATTCGCTGAAACACTCACTGAAGGCTGCGGTCCCGGATGTGGGACAGAAGAGGCGATGGGCCAAGGTTGTTCGACAGGCAGTTGTGCCTCATGTGCGGTGTCCAGTGCGTGCGGAACGCGTGGGACTCCGGGCTGAAGTCAAGTACGCGAGCAAATCAGCTACGAACGCCTGCAACTCGGGTGGACATTGCCCTTGATGCAGTAGCTGCATTGTTTGGTTCATCCAGATACTTCGGTCGTCACTTCCGGTCTCGATCCACCGTTCAAGTCGGCCCTTAGGCGACACAAAGATCCCCTGCCGCTTCAGGTCTTCGACCAATTCTTCGACCCATACGCGTAGCTCGCGCGGCAACCATTCAAGTCGTTCGTCCCGCAACTTGGCCCAATTCTTTGAACTATCGGCGACAGTCGCAGTTTGGCTTTCAGTTGCCGCAGACGAAGAGTTCGGAGCGTCTTCGTTCTTGATCTGGTCAAGAAAGTTCTCCACTTCATTTGCGCTGGCAGCGATCGACGCCTCATCGAACCAACCTTCAACGTGCTTCGCAAGTCGCTCTCTAGTCGCGAGCCAAGGTTGCGGGAGTGGCGAGCCGCTTGCGGCCTCGACCAAGTCCCCCAGATCCTTCTCGGTCTGAAACACGTCAAGATCGACGACGGAGCAAACCTGCAATCCGCATTGCCGTAGTGTTTTAGTCACGAGAGCTACATTCCTTGCGCCAACGGCATGCACGAATCCAATGCTCCTCGACGACGGCAGGCGGTTCGCTACCGTTTCGAAGACGATCTTGTCATCTGCCTCCGCGGCGATGACGACGCCTTCGCAAAAGAGCAAACGGAACGCGTCTTGCGTCGCGAAGAGGGGAAAGCGAGCGAGAGCGCGTGTCGCGTCGTGCGGAATCGAACGGAACGACGTCATGTCTTCCTGGCGTTCCGTCCGAAGAACGGTCAGCTCGGAGGGGCCTTCAGAAAGTCCCTCTAAGAACGCCACATCGCGAGTTGCTACGAACACTTGGCAGGCAAGACGCGAAGCATTCGCGGCGATCCATCGGCCCAGGAACCTCGCCTGCGTCGGCTGCAAGAACGCCTCTGGCTGGTCGATTAGGATTACGCGCCCCTGCCCTAGGAGCATCGTTAGGAGAATCGCCGCGAAGCTCTGGTAGGCATCGCCTTCTTCGTCGATACTGCGCAGCTTCTGGTACTGGCGAACGTTCTCCAATGGATCCGGCAAGTCGGCGGGAAAGTCGTTCGCGACTCGCAAGGTCAAGTTGATTTGCTCGCTCGTATCCAGCTTGACTCGAATTCCGTCGAACGCCGCCGCAAACGCGTCGGCAAGTGCTTGATGAAGGTTTGCATCGGCATAGTGGAGCATCTGGAGCAAGTTTTCGGGACCCTGAAGCGGACTTGCGGCAAGGGTCGTCGCGACCAGCCGCTTTCGATCATCAGGCCCCACATAAGAAACACGCAGCGGCATCAGATCACCAAGCGAACTCATCCAGACAGATTTCGCATTCATGATCGGGCGGTACAAAATATTCTGCAGCTCGCGGCCTATTGCACGCTGCCGAGGCGACTTCAAGTCAGGCCCAATGCCTTGGACGATCATCCCTTCCGAAGAGTCCGAATCGATAACGGTCAGTCCATGCGTCATGCGCTCCATGGAGAGCTTTGGCACAAAATTCAAGTCGCTCAAGACAATTGGCTGCGGCCCTTCTTCGCTTGAACGATCGACTGCAAGCGGATCGAAGTTCGCCGCCAATCGCAAGATATCTCGCAGTGTCTCGGTCTTGCCTGAATTGTTCGGTCCGACAAAGGCCGTGATCGCACCGACCTCGACCGCTTGCCCGACGCGAGGCGAAAGCGATTTGATCAGCGATTGGTCTGTCGCGCGACGTGCAGCAGCGGGTGCCGCGGCTCCGTCCGTCAGGGTGGCTGTATCTGACATAAATCCTCTTCCTACTCGTGAAACTTCTTCGCCTGTTCAACATAGTGCAATGCAGCGTGAGTAATCCGTGCGAGATCCGTTTCGGTAACTTCGCGTTGGATCTTTCCTGGCACGCCCATCACCACCGAACCGGGAGGCACAATAGTTCCTTCCGTCACAACGGCTCCGACCGCGACCAGACTTCCTTTGCCAATTTTTGCTCCGTTCATCACAACAGCTCGCATCCCAATCATACAGTCATCGTCAACGGTCGCACCGTGAACGATCGCTGCGTGTCCGACGGTGACGCGGTCTCCAAGAACACATGGAAAGCCTCGATCTGAGTGCAGCACGCACAAATCCTGCACATTGGTTTGGTTGCCGATCCGAATTGCCTCCGTATCGCCGCGAACGACCGCGTTGAACCAGATACTTGATTCAGCGCCGATGACAACATCACCAAGGACAATTGCTCCGCGAGCGATGTACGCGGTTGGATCGACGAGATCAGGTTGAAATTCCGAACGGTTTAACATCTAGGGCTACATGCGCGAGTTGACGGTTAAATGACTGTGGGAATTCGCAGATCTCTACCGCAAAGCGGTTGCATCCCAAAGCCCAGGGTCGCGATCTCCCGCGCACCCTGGGTTGGCAACACAACAAATGGCTTACGCTGAAGGCGTTGGACAAATATCACAGCCCTACGATTTGTGTAACGCCTTCAGCGTATGTAGATTTGTCGTTCAATGATCCCAGGGGTGCGCGACGAAGCGCCGCGACCCTGGGCTTCGGAATTTAACCGCGTTGCGGTAAAGAGTGAATATCGCAATACCTCCTCCATCAGTTGGCTACTTCCATGATATCGTCACTCCCTACGATTGCGAAAGCCGCAGAGCAGATTCGCGCTGGTGAAATCAGTCCGCTGGATCTTGTCGAGTTCTGTCTATCGCGGATCGAGCGGTACGAAGATCGTATCCACGCGTGGGTGATGGTCGATGCCGAGGGTGCTCGCGAGGAGGCCAAGCGACAAGCGGAAACGCTCAGCGAGGGTATCGATCCAGGCCCGTTAGCGGGAATTCCAATCGGAATCAAAGACATCATCGACGTTATTGGGTGGCCAACAAAGGCAGGTTCACCACTTCGTGAGGGGCACGTCGCAGAGGCTGATGCGCCAATTGTCCGTGACCTTCGGGCGGCCGGTGCAATCATCTTGGGGAAGACCGTCACGACTCAATTCGCCTGCTTCGATCCATCGCCAACTCGCAATCCTTGGAATCTGAAACACACACCTGGCGGTTCGAGCAGCGGAAGTGCTGCTGCCGTGGCACTCGAAATGTGCATGGCGGCAATCGGCACACAAACCGGCGGCTCGATCATTCGTCCGGCAAGCTACTGTGGCGTTGCAGGGCTGAAGCCAACGTTTGGCCACGTCTCACTCGATGGAGTTGTTCCCGTCAGCAAGCAGCTCGATCATGCCGGGCCAATCGCTCGCCGCGTAAACGATCTGCTGGCAGTCTACGCCGCAATTGAGGATCGTATTGCGCGGTTGAATTCTGGAGCAAGCGATGGCTCGCTTAGAACTGAAGGGATTCAACGGTTTGGCTTCAAAAATCTCGGCTCGGAGCCACAACCGCGGCGTTTTCATCTGATTGAATCCTATTTCATGGAACATGCAGAACCTGGTGTTGCTGCGAGTACGCGGAAGGCACTGAAAATATTGCAAGACGCTTGGAGCGAAGAGCAAACCGTTACGCTCCCGCCGTCATTTGATGAGGTACATGCGAATCACTACCGGATAATGTCGCATGATGCAGCTGAGAATCATCGCCGCGAATATGCCGCAAGTCCAGAAGCGTACGGGCCAAATATATCGAGTCTGCTTGATGCAGGTCACGATACTTCACCGAAGGACTACGAAGCGGCACTCGAGCACCAACGGCGGTTTCAAGCCGACGCAGAACAAATGCTTTCGACCGGTGCCATCGCCGTCATGCCATCAACCAATACAACCGCTCCGGCGAGTCTCGATACGACCGGAGACCCGCGGTTCAACTCACCCTGGAGCTACGCAGGTGTCCCGTCTGTCACGATCCCTTGCGGACTCGCCAGCGACGGGATGCCGTGCGGTTTACAGTTGGTCGGGCCGCGAAACAGCGAGGCCAGGCTGCTGCAGGCTGCCGCTTGGTGCGAAGAACGAATTGGATTTCAAAATCACCCGTCACTCTTAGATGAGTAAGTAGGAGTCGCAATGTATCGCCCGATTATCCTCTGTGCCGTTGCCGTTAGCTTGTTGTTGCCAACACGAGTTCTGGCCGAAGAAGAAGTCGATTCACGACGCCCCGCGGCGATCGCGGCGCAAGAAGTGCCTGTCGTCCCTGAAGAGATCTTTGAGCGATTGAACCAGTACAGCAACATACGCAGTGCCCGTTTTCAAGGTTGGGCACCGGATGGCAACGGCATTCTCGTCTCGACACGATTTTCCAACTCGGCGCAACTGCATCGCGTTTATACGCCAGGTGGGCGGCGCGAGCAGGTGACTTTCTTCGAGGAACCTGTTCGTGGCGGCTTCATTCCCAAGGCAGAAGATGGCTCGATGTTGCTTTCGATGAGTGCGGGAGGCAACGAGAACTATCAGGTCTATCTGTTCGATCGAAGTGCGTTCACGACTCAGTTGCTGACCGATGGCGAGTCGCGGAATTCGATGGGTGCGATCCGCGCCGATGGCAAACAGATGATCATATCTAGCAACAAGCGAAACGGACGGGACACCGATCTCTATATCGCGGACCCTCGAAAGCCCGACTCGATGAAAATGATCTTCGCGACGAAGGGTGAGTATTGGTATGCCGCGGATTGGTCACGCGATGCGAAGACACTGCTATTGGGTCGTTACGTTTCGATCAACGAATCGTATTTTGCGTTGCTCGACGTTACGACTCAACAGCGGACAAACCTCGCGTTACCCGGTGGCAAAACGGCGTCGATCGGCGATCTGAGTTTTTCACCGAACAGCAAGTCGATTTACATCACGACCGACGCCCGTGACGAGTTTAATCGTTTGGCCCGCTATGACATCGCCACGAAAGAGTATCAGTGGCTAACCGAAGGAATTGACTGGAACGTCAGCGACCTAGAGATACACTCGGAGAGTGGTCGTGTTGCGTTCGCCGTCAACGAAGATGGTGCAAGCCGACTTTATTTGCTCGACGGCGATACACCTCGCCCGCTTCCACTGCCGCTTGGGATCATCTCCAGCATCGAATTCTCGCTCGACGGCGAACATCTCGGCTTTACGCTCTCGCGGCCGGACGCTCCCTCAGACAGTTATTCTCTATCGCTGGCCGACGACAAGCTCACGCGTTGGACGTTCAGCGAAGTGGGCGGATTGAATCCGGAGACGTTTGCTGCACCACAGAGAATTCAATTCAAGTCGTTCGACGAACGAACCATCCCGGCTTACTACTACAAGCCCAACGGTGCATCTCCCACAAACAAAGTCCCCGTTGTCATCAGCATTCACGGCGGACCCGAGAGTCAGTACCGCCCGTACTTTTCGAGTTCGTCTCAGTACTACGTTAATGATCTCGGTTTGGCAGTGATCGCCCCAAACGTTCGCGGCTCGGCCGGTTACGGCAAGACTTATCTGAAGCTCGATAATGCCGAGCGCCGTGAGGACAGCGTGAAGGACATTGGCGCGCTTCTCGATTGGATCGCGGAACAACCAGAACTCGACGAGTCTCGCGTCGCCGTCGTTGGCGGTTCGTATGGTGGTTATATGGTTCTCGCTTCGCTGGTTCACTTTGGCGACCGCTTGAAAGCTGGCATCGACATCGTCGGCATCGCCAGCTTTACGACGTTCCTCGAGAATACCGCTCCGTACCGCCAAGACCTCCGCCGAGCCGAATATGGCGACGAGCGAGATCCCACGATGCGAGCCGTGTTCGACAGAATCAACCCGACTTCCAACGCCGACAAGATCCGTTCCGCACTGATGGTGGCACACGGTGTCAACGACCCTCGCGTTCCATTCAGTGAGGCCCAACAAATCGCCGACAAAGTCCGCGCGCGGGACCGATCCGTGTGGACCGTCTACGCCGACAACGAAGGCCACGGATTCGGCAAGAAAGACAACGCGGACTACGTGCGTGCTGTCCAGGTGATGTTTTTAAAGCAGCATTTGGGAGTGAAATAATCGGCCGGGGACGCTACAATTTGACTCTCGCCAACCGTGCCTCCGATGACTAGAATGAGGCCGCTCGGTTGGCGCAGTACTAGACGATCTAAAAGCCGACCTGCCCCTGCCTTAGTACCCACCCCGCTGACGCTCGGTCCGCCACGTTGCTGCGTGCCGCAACCCGAACCACATCCTATCATGGGACCACGATTATGCATGCTGCGTTACTCGCACTCGTGTTGGCTTCCAGTTCGCCCATCGCGACCATCGAGCCCGGAACACAGTTAGTTTTCCAAGGCAACTTTGTGGCAGAGAAGGGATCTGCCGCGGAGACCGAGAAGAAGTTCACGCTCTCGCTGCTCGTTACTGAAGTGCGACCGACGGGAGCAACCGTTTATTGGGCACTCGAAGAGCAAGGGCGAGGAGGTTGGTCTTGGATTCATCGATTCGGCCACTATCAAACAGGGCAAGCCGCGAATGAAGGACAACCGACGCTGCTCTACGAGCGCCCTGCTGGGACCAGCGAGATTCAGTTGATGAGCCCGCTCTTCTTTCGCGATGCCCCACTTGCGAACGGCACGAAATGGAAAGAGGCACGCTTCGATCATGAAGTTACCGGTGCAGGAAAGGTTGCCGACGCGGATGCGTGGAAAGTGGAAGTTAGCAATGCTTATGGCCTGAAACGAAGTATGCTCGTCGACCAAAACAATCCTCTTATCCTGTCGCTCAAGGAGAACGTATTCATCGGGCAAGGCGAGAAACACGAGTTGCGTTACCAACTGGTGTCGGCGACCCAGTTGAATGCAATTGAGGCACCGGCGAGTGTATCGGCGTTCGATGGCATGATTGGGCTGCGCAACCGACTTGGGATTGTGCGCGGAGCGCGTGACGTCAAGTGGACCGACGATCGGCTAGTCATGTTACGAGAACAACTACCAAGCGTCGTCGCACGCATCAAGGACGGGCCGTTGACGAGTATCGCTCGAGATGCGGCGCGAGACGCAAAGGACCAGAAGAATCGAGCCGGTGCGGTGCAGTTGATGCGCGGGAAACTCGTCGGAAATGCTGCGCCTCAGCCCAAGCTATACCAGCTGAATGGCAAGGCGTTCGATTGGTCGCAAACCGAGGGAAAAGTGACAGTGCTGCACTTTTGGGAGTACCGCGACACGCCGCTTGAGGAACCCTACGGCCAAATCGCGTACCTGGATTTTCTCTTTCGTAATCGGCCTTCCGAGGATGTACTTGTGCTCGGCGTTTGTTCACATCAACGTGTGCTTGATCCGGAAACGCGATTGCGGGGCGTGCTGAGTGCGAAGAAACTCGTATCGTTTATGAACCTCAGCTATCCGATTGTGGTGGACCATTCTGGCGGCATTCGCCAGTTTGGCGATCCGCGCGTCACCGGAGCCAAGTTGCCGCTGTTCGTGGTCATTGGGAAAGATGGCAAAGTCGCGCACTACCACGTCGGTACCTACGAGGTGAATCGGGATCGTGGTTTGGAAGAACTTGACGCCATCGTCAAGAAAGCGGTGGGAAATCCCGAGTAATCGCGAGAACTTCTTCCAGCACGAGCCCGTTTGTCCCGATGCCTTCGCCTCCGTCGATGCAGGCGTTTCCTTGCCAGTCGGTGAACGTGCCGCCCGCTTCCTCCATGACGGGCTGGATCGCGGCCGCATCCCAAATGTTCATGATCGGATCGACCATTACCTCCACGCGGCCGGTCGCAACCAACAAGTAGCCATATCCGTCACCCCACGTCCGCGTTATGTAGGCGGCGCGAACCAGGCGTTCGTAGGCATTCGCCGCGCCTCGTTTCGCAAAGCCATCCACCTGTGAATTAACGAATACACCATCCGCAAGGCTCGCGCGAGCCGAGACCTTCGCGCGGCGTGGCTCAAGCTCGCCTTGCGTCCACCAAGCACCTTCCCCTTTCGCGGCGTAGACACACTCGTCGAGTCCAGGAACAAGAATCACGCCGACGACGCTTTCGCCATCATGTACGACACCAACAAGCACACTGTACATAGGAACTCCGGCAATAAACGACTTCGTGCCGTCAATCGGGTCGAGAATCCATTTGTAGCCCGACGTTCCCGCCACCTCGCCGTGCTCTTCCCCGATAATGGCATCATTGGGGAAGGCTGCGGCGATCCGTTCACGCATCAACGACTCGGCTTGACGGTCGGCTTGAGTGACCGGTGAGTCGTCGCCCTTTCGTTCAACCTGGACGGAGTCCTTTTGAAAGTACTCCAAAGTCAGGGCACCCGCGGCACGGGCGATTTCGAGAGCAAACTTCAGCCGTGCGGAGACTTCTTCTGACATAAGTTGAAGAACCGGCGAGCTAAGCTTGTGGTGGCTCGAGCAGAGAAGAGAATTTGATTGCTTCCAACTGTTGCCGAGCGGTCTGAGTGATCTCGATCAATGCACCTCGCAACTTCAATTGCGATTCCTCGGTCAACCCATCGCCGGTCGGTTCACCAGCGTCCATCGGTCCTTCGATCGCCTCGATAACGTCCAGAAGCGAGATGTTCTCCGGCGGACGCGTCAAGGCATACCCGCCGTCAACACCACGAGTCGAACGTAAGATTCCGTGTGTGACCAAGTTGCGCAAAATTTGGAGCAAGAACCGCTCGGGCATCTTACCCTCGGATGCAAGCTTGCTGCACGGGACTGGCCTGTCCGAAGGGTCCTGCGCCAGTTGAATGGTCGCACGCACTGCATACGCGACTGTTCTGGATAGCTTCATTGCTTTTGTCCAACGTCGGCCGTAGGGGGATGGCCATAGGGGATGCAAAGTGCGACCAATCTAACAAAGTCGGACCATTTGTCAATGAAATGGCAAAACCGGCGCGGACTAAGGCTGCAAACGCTGGCTAGTGCTTTGTCGCATCCTAGTTTTAGGGTAGCTGACGTCGTGAGACTTCGGAGAGTGCAAGGAAGACCGAAGTCTCACGACATCCGCTACGATGGACAGCCCTCACTTTTAGCTGTGATAGAGCACTACGAGGATGCTTCCGACTTCGATTGTTCCGCAGATTCGGCGGTTGGACTTTCCCAAAATGCATGCAGCATCAGCATGATCGCGCCGCAGACTAAGAGCGCGTCGGCGATATTAAAATTCGGCCAGGTATATTCACCATAGCGAAAGAGAATCCAGTCGCGGACGCCACTGCTCCATTGCACTGGATACCCAGGCTGAACCCATAACCCGAGGCGATCATAGAGGTTACCGAAAACACCACCCATCACGAGGGACAAGGCCCAGGTCAGCCACCGGTCTCGGGCGGCACCGAAACGAAATAGCCACACCACGATCCCAACGGCGGCGACAATCGAAAGGCCGGCGAAGATGCGGCCATGCCCCCCGCCCATGCCAAAGAGTGCTCCTTCGTTAACCGCCGTCTCGATTCCAATGTATGGCTCGCACAACCACCATTCGTTCCCCGCGCGCGGCAAGCCACGCCACTGGAACACCAGTTGTTTGGTCAGGAGATCTGCAGCGCATCCCAACGTCGAAACCGTGCCGAAAACCACGTAACGACTGCGAGGAACTGCAGCGCAGCCCAGGGAGGGCTTACCCGCCTTGGAGCTTGCTGGCGCACTTGATGCAGAATGGCGTGTAGGGGATTGCATTGAGGCGGGTTTTCGTGATTCGACCGTCGCATTCGACACACGAACCATAGATCCCGTCTTCGACGCGTTCAAGAGCAGCTTCGATCTGGTCGAGCGTCTCTTCCTCGTTCTGCAGCATGCTCAACGTGAATTCTTGCTCATAGTTGTCCGTTCCAACGTCTGCCATGTGGATGGGCATGCTTGAGAGGTCGCCACTGGCTTCACTTCGAGTCTTGCTCAAGGCTGCTTCCGTCATCGCATGGACGTCACCGCGAAGTCGCGCGCGAATCATCAGCAAGCGTTCCTTGTAAACTCGCATCTCTGTTTTCTTCATCGTTGTAACTCCCGATCGCACGGTGAAGGACCGACTTCGCCTCTACAGCCCATCTAATTTAAATGGAGGCAAACCTGATGTCAAAGGGGCAAGTCGCAGTAACGACGACATTTAATTCACCGTAAAGATTTTCTATCAAAAGACTTACGATGACAACTAACAATCGAACTGATCTGCAAAGTCGTTCGCCTTGCTGAGGCAAAAGGGCTAACGTAGACTTATCCCGTGGCCGATTTCGTAGTAGGAACTCTCGTCGTACCAATTGGTTAAATGCCAAGCGGTTGATTATCGTCCGATCCGCAAATCGACCGACGGCGAAAAGAACGACGCCTTCCAACCGGACATATTCAGCCGCATCGAGAAAACACCGTGGCGTTAACTGACCTCGCCTATCAACGCTGCATCTCCCCTCAGTGCGGGGAGACTTACAGTACCGATGAAGCGCGCGTTGCCTGCGGCAAGTGTGGTGATTTGCTCGACGTTGTCTACGATTGGAACCGAGCCAAGCCACCAACGCAGCTGGCCGACTTTGAGCAGATGTGGACGCGACGCCACGAACCACTGCGATTTAGCGGCGTCTGGCGATTCCACGAGTTGCTTCCATTCGCCGACACGAAGGACGTCGTAACCGTCGGTGAAGGGCAAACCCTCCTCCAACAGGCTGATTCTGTTGCGAAGTACATTGGCCTCAACACGGGCGGCCTGTACTTGCAATATGAGGGCATGAACCCGTCCGGCAGCTTCAAAGACAATGGCATGACCGCCGCGTTCACCCACGCCCGAATGACTGGCGCCAAGCGGGCCGCTTGTGCTTCAACTGGCAATACGAGCGCATCTTTGGCGATGTACTGCTCGGTAACTCGGATGATGAAAGCCGTGATCTTTGTCGGATCAGGCAAGATCGCTTTCGGCAAGCTCTCGCAAGCTTTGGACTATGGGGCCCTGACCGTTCAGATCGCCGGCGATTTTGACGACGCGATGGCCCGCGTGAAGGAGGTATCCCGAGACCTGGGGATCTATTTAGTTAATAGCGTCAATCCGTTCCGACTCGAAGGTCAAAAGACGATTATGTATCGCGTACTGGAGGCCCTTCGGTGGGAGACTCCGGATTGGATCGTCGTTCCCGGCGGGAATCTTGGCAACTCGAGTGCCTTCGGCAAAGCGTTTGCCGAGTTGCACGAACTGGGTCTGATCGACCGCATTCCTCGACTCGCAGTGATCAATGCCGCTGGAGCGAATACGCTGCACGAGTTGTACGAGAATCGCGGGTTGCGTTGGAACAACGGGAATGGCGGTTCTTGTGTAGCGTGTGATTATTACAAAGAACTGGATAGCGAGAACAAGAAGGCGTCGACGATTGCGAGTGCAATCGAAATCAATCGCCCCGTCAATTTGAACAAGTGCCTTCGGGCATTGAAAACCTGTGACGGAGTCGTTCGAGAAGTGACGGACCAAGACATCATGGACGCCAAGGCCCAAGTCGGCACCGGCGGCATCGGATGCGAGCCGGCGAGCGCCGCCAGTGTCGCTGGCGCGAAGCTGCTTCGCAGTCAGGGGGTGATCGGGCCTGACGAGCGAGTCGTGTGTATTCTGACGGGCCATCTACTAAAAGATCCGACAGCAACCGTCGCCTATCACACCACCGACCAGGATAAATTCAACGAAGTCCTCGGTAGCCGCGACGTCAAAAGAGCGAGCTTCGCCAATCGGGCGGTTGCAGTTCCGAATGATCTCGGCGAAATTATCAAGGCGATACAGTTGTATAGCTAATTCGCGGTCCCTTGGTTCGTTTAACCCAATCGCATGGCGACGGCTAACTCAACTGCAAGGTCGCGATGCGACTCGGTTAAACAACTGGAGGACTCCACATGCCCGAAGCTCCTTTCGAGGAATCGCTGGCTCACCGATGGTTCGCCGTTGAGTTGAATAACAAAACCTGGGATTGGCTCGAAGCTGAGGACTACGATGATCCGTCGGCAGAGCGAGTGGTGCATGCGGCGCACGCATCTTGTTACCACTGGCTCGAAGCCGGTGGTGCGGCGAATAACGCTCGTGCCGAGTGCCTCGTCGCGAACGTCCACGCGGCGATTCGAGACTTCTCCGGTGCTCTTCGTCACGCGTTTCGCTGTGTCGAACTGACGAAGGCCAACCCCGACGAGCTGGCCGATTGGGATTGGGCTTTCGCCTATGACGCTCTCGCCCGCGCACATGCAGCAGCCGGTGAAACCAAACAGGCGAGCATCGTCCGTATGCGAGCTCGCGAATTGGGAAACAAAATCGCGGACGAGCAAGACAAAGAGTTTTTCGACAAATGGCACCGCGCCGGCAACTGGCACGACTTGGCTTCGGATGGTTAAGGGCATCGGACACCCACCACAACGAATTGGCACTTTGTAGGATCAGACAAATGGATGTTGTTAGACTCGCAATCCACGGTGCAGCCGGTCGCATGGGAAAGCGTCTCGTCGCGTTAAGCACCAGCGACACCGAACTGGAACTCGTCGCTGCTATCGAGTATTCGGAGCACCCGGACCTCGGTCGAGATGCAGGCGTACTAGCGGGCGTAGCCGAAGCGGCCGTGCCACTGAGTTCCTCACTCGACTTCGTCTCCGATGCCGTGATCGATTTCTCGCTTCCCGATTCGGCAATCGCCCTCTGCCGATCCTGTGTGACGCACAAGAGACCATTAGTCCTCGCAACAACCGGGATGACTGAACAGCAGAAGGCCGAAGTACGGGCAGCCGGGCAAGAAATACCAATCGTTTGGGCTCCCAGCATGAGCATGGCAGTCAACTTGACGATGAAGTTGGCGACGCTCGCCGGTCGAACGCTCAAAGATGCTCCTGGAGGTACCGACGTCGAGATTGTCGAGCGTCACCATCGCTTCAAGGAAGACGCGCCAAGCGGCACTGCAATCAAGTTCGGCGAGTTGATCGCCGAAGCGATGGGACAAACCAAGCACCAACATGGCCGTGAGGGACAAACCGGTCGGCGGCCACGTGACGAAATTGGCTACCACGCGATGCGAGTCGGTGACAACCCAGGCGAGCACACGATAATCTTCGGTCTCTTAGGAGAAACGATCGAGCTTACAGTGCGAGCGTCGAATCGAGATTGTTACGCCCTCGGCGCATTGCAAGCCGCAAAGTTCATCGCCAACAAAGCCGCCGGGCTATACTCGATGTACGACGTGCTGGGCCTCGAATAGCCCGACCCGCGTCTGCGCACGAAGAACACCTTTCCTCTGTTGTTCGCTAGGCATTTAGTCATGCACCAGATCTCACGCCGGAACATGCTCCAAGCAGGAACGCTCGGTCTGATGGGACTCTCGATGGCCGATGTGGCGCGATGGCAATGCCGCGCCTCGGAGGCGGGAGCAACGCCAACGAAGCCGAAATCGGTGATCTACCTTTTTCTAACTGGTGGTCCGTCCCAGCATGACACGTTTGACATGAAGCCGGACGGACCGACTGAATACAAGGGCGAGTTCAACCCAATCTCGACCAGGACGCCCGGCCTTCAAATCTGTGAACACTTTCCGCTGCTCGCGCAACGGAGTGACAAGTGGGCGCTCGTCCGTTCGCTGACTCACAAGGAGAATGGTCACGACAAAGGTACGTATGTAATGTTGACCGGGAACTCGGTCGTGCCACCGACGTTTCGCTCCAGCAAACCACAGTCGATCGATCTTCCGAGCATCGCCGCGATCGCTGGTTACGCGAGCGAGCCTCGCCGCAACATGCCGACGAGCGCTATATTGCCGGAGCGAATCTACCATTCGAATACCGGGATCTATCCCGGTCAGTTCGCCGGCTTGTTGGGGCCGCAACACGAACCGTGGTTGCTCCAATGCACCGACAAACCGCATGCTTATCACGATTACTCAGGAGCATTTCCGAAGTACCTGTTCAATCTGCACGATGGTGTGGCATCGGATAAAGATGATTGGCGATTCTCCGTCCCTCATCTAACGCTTCAAGAGGGTATGCTCCAATCGCGATTTCGCAACAGGCTCTCGCTGTTAAACTCGATTGACGATCAACGACAGCAACTCGAACAAGCCGCTGAAGTCGCGAGCTATGATCGCATTCGCCAAGGCGTCGTGTCGTTAATGGCCGATCCCAAAGTCCGGGAAGCCTTCGATGTCGGCAACGCCGATCCCGAAGTCTTGGAACGCTATGGCGACAACTCATTCGGCTGGTCGTTGTTGATGGCGCGGCGATTGATCGAAGTCGGTGTGAACATGGTTCAAGTCAACATGGGGAATTTCGGGAGTTGGGACTTGCATGGCAACAACTTCCCTCTGGCAAAGAATTTCCTCTTCCCACCGACCGACCGAGCTGTCTCGGCCTTGCTCGACGATCTCGACGAGAACGGCTTGCTCGAAGATACGCTTGTCGTGATGGCCGGCGAGTTTGGGCGAACGCCGAGAATTTTCAACGTCGCTCCAAAGATCTACAAACTGCCCGGGCGCGATCATTGGGCACCTTGTCAGTCGATCCTCTTGGCAGGAGCGGGCGTCCGTGGTGGGAACGTGATCGGCGCGACGGATCGCAACGGTGCCTACGTTACTAACGATCCCCAAACGCCTGAGAACTTCGCCGCCACGATCTATGACGCCTTGGGAATTCCCAAAGATGCCAACTGGTACGACATGACAAACCGCCCCTATCACGTGTATCAAGCCAATCCGATACGCGGGTTGACTGCGTAATGCGGACTACCTTGCACCACGCAGGTGTTCGGCGACGTGTGCTAACAACGGGTCGATCGTAGCTTGCTGAATTGAATGAGGCGGGTTCCAGGGAAACCATTCATAGCCTGGATGCTCGGTCGGGATGATCTCCACGTCGCGCAACAACCAACCGAGGTAGATCAATAACGTTTTGTTGCTCGTTTGATTTGGATAGTCGCGATCCTGGACTTGATACCGATGCTCGAAGCGGAATCCTTCATCCAACTCGATATCGTCGGCTGCAATTCCAGTTTCTTCTTCAACCTCGCGCAATGCACATTCCAGATCCGTCTCGCCAGTATCAACGTGCCCTTTAGGCAAGTCCCAACGAGTTGGATGACGCATCAGTAAGAACGAGAGCGGATCGCGTCTGAAAACAACGACACCGCAAGATCTGACTTCGGGCATTTGGGGTGCTTCTGTCCCGTAGAAGTCGTCTAACGGCAAGCCGGAGGCGACTTGGCGGCTCAAAACACCGTCGCCTTCGGCTTGCCGTTAAACGAGCGGTTGGAAAACTAGGAACCAGACGGAAGTTTAAAATCTGCAATGAACAACTGGCTACTATGGTCTTCGGTGCGCGTGCTGGTCCACATTAATTGCTTGCCATCGGGAGTGAATACAGGCAACACGTCCGCCGCTATCGAGTCGGTGATTCGCGTAGGTTCAGTGGTTGTGAACTTGCCATCTTTCACTTCATAACGAACTAGCCAAAGATCATAGTTCGGGCGGGCTCGCGGATTGGAGTGATCAGCGCCAGTCCAGATGATGTAAGGTTGGGTCGGATGCCAGTATGGAGCCCAATGGACGCCGTTGCTGTTCGTAAGAGCCGTCTCGTGTTTTCCATCCACTCCAATTACATAGATCTGAAGGTAGTGTTCCTTCTCACGATCGCTGCGAAAGACGATCCACTTTTGATTGGGCGACATGAACGGACCTCCGTCGTATCCCGGAGCGTTCGTCAACTGCTTCACTTCTGAACCATCGACGTTCATCAAGTAGATGTCGGGATCACCGTCACGGTCGCTGCAGAACGCGATTTGCTTGCCGTCGGCAGAGTACGCGCCCTCCGCGTCGTATCCCTTCGCCTTGGTCAATTGTCCGATTATTTTGCCGTCTAGGTCAGACTCAAAAATGTCGATGTACGGATCAAAGTCCCAAGAATAGCGCCGACGTGTCCCCGACTTGCGATCTTCTTCTGCTTGCCGGATGGCGTCGGCTTCGGTCTTATCCATGTTCGGATCAAGGTGACTGGAAGCGAACAGCAGCCTTTTGCCATCCGGCGAGAAATAACTGCACGTCGTGCGGCCTCGCCCAGTGCTGATCAACTTCGGTTCACCACCGGCAAGCGGTTGTGTGTAAATCTGATAGAAAGGATATTCAGCGCGAATCGCTTGGTAAATGATCCGTGTTCCGTCTGGCGAGAAATATCCTTCGCCGGCCTTCACAAAACCCGACGTTACTTGGCGAACGTTTTGGAGGAATTGGCCCTCAATCGAGGCGTTCTCCGGCTTTGGAGATTCATCAGCGGCAAAGCCATCCAACGCAGCGAGAAGGCTAACACTCCCTAGAAACGCGACGACGTATCGTTTCATCTTTCGCACAACATCATCCTCCCAGGTTGCAGGGCCACACCACTCACACGGCTACGGTGTTATAAGTCGCGGAAGGCATTATAAAGAGAACTGGCGCGACCGCCAGGAACTCGGCTCGTTCACAAGCTACTTTTCGCGAAAGACTGACGTGAAAATCTACACGAAGACCGGTGACCGTGGAGAAACCGGACTGTTTGCCGGTCCTCGAGTTTCCAAAGACGACGCCCGCATTGAAGCCTACGGCACTGTTGATGAACTGAACGCGTTCCTAGGCGTGACTCGAGCCGAAATGCTGCCCGTTGAGATCGATGCCGTCCTCGAACGGGTGCAGCATGGGCTGTTTGCGGTTGGTGCTGAACTGGCTTCGTCTGATCCCGTCGCAGCGAAAACGAAGCTCGTCGGCGCGGAAGAGATCAGTTGGCTCGAGAAGATGATCGACGAGACCGAGACGCACCTCGAACCGCTGCGACAGTTCATTCTGCCAACGGGGACTCGCTCCGCAGCGGCTATTCACGTGGCACGAGGTGTTTGTCGCCGCGCCGAGCGACGAGTCGTGACGTTGCAACACAGCAGCCAACACCCCGTCGCGGATGACGTCGTCAAGTATCTCAACCGTTTGGGAGACTTGTTATTCGTACTAGCTCGTCGAGTAAATGTGTTGGCTGGCGAGGGCGAGCATCCTTGGGTGAAGCCGGAACCACCCGAATGAGCTAACGTCAGAACAACTCGAGCGACAGAATCAACCATCGGGTTATTTACTTCGATGCTTGGGGGGGCTACTTTGTTAGGCTTGCTAGTTGCATCTGTATCCAGGCGACTGTCCCTCTCCAAAGCGACAGGCAGAAGCGGCTGAGATTTATTTCGTTTTCAGGACGCACCGCAGGCGGCGGTTGGCGTTGTCAGGTTCATTGTGTTTCTAGGTGGGGAACCATTCATGTTCAGACATTGGTTGATTGCATTAGGCATCTGTTGCCTTATTGGACTGACGAGGGTTAACACGTCGCAGGCTCAAGAAGATGCAGCCGCACCGGCTGCGACGGAGGAAGCTCCGGCGAGCGAAGCCGAAGTCGATGGCGAATCCGCTGAAGCCGACGGAGAAACGTCGGATACGACTACAGAGGAAAATGAAGCGACAGAAACAGAAGGCGAGGAGGCCGAAGACGAGGGACCGAATCTCGGGGATATGGAACCAGGCGATCCTGGCTATGCCGTTGCAGTATTTACTCGGCTAATCGCACTCGAAGGCAAGGCTGACGACGCCGCACTTGCCGGACACAATGCGTGGATGTTAACCTCGGCCGCGCTTGTACTGTTCATGACCGTACCTGGTCTCGCGATGTTCTACGGGGGACTAGTTCGTAAAAAAAATGTCCTCAGCGTCCTCATGCAGTGCATGTTCCTGATGGGCATCATGACCGTTCTCTGGGGACTCGTTGGTTATTCGCTCGCTTTTGGTGGCGGCAGCCCCTACATCGGAAACTTAGATTACCTGCTGCTCAACGGTGTTAGCATGTCAGATGGCGAAGCACCCGGCGGATCCATCCCAGACCTTACATTTATGGTTTTCCAGGGGATGTTTTTCATCATTACTCCTGCGCTGATCTGTGGCGCGTTTGCGGAGCGAATGAAGTTTAGCACGATGGTTGTGTTCTCAATTCTCTGGGGCGTGATCGTCTACTGTCCGTTGTGCCACTGGGTTTGGGGAGGCGGTATCTTGGCGTTTGGCGAAGACCATGCAATCGCCGGCGGCGCGCTGGATTTTGCGGGCGGTACCGTCGTGCATATTAGCTCTGGAATCTCAGCACTTGTCTGCGCATTGCTGATCGGTCGACGCCTCGGGTTTGGCACTGAAGACATGCGACCGCATAATCTCACATACACAGCGCTTGGTGCCGGAATGTTGTGGGTGGGATGGTTCGGCTTTAACGCCGGAAGTGCCGGTGAATCGAATGGCTTGGCAGCTAACGCTTTCGTGGTGACTCATTTTTCCGCTGCCGCTGGAGCGGTGTCTTGGGCGTTATTCGAGTGGCTCACACGAGGCAAAGCCAGCGTGCTCGGCGCTGCGTCCGGTGCAGTTGCTGGACTCGTTTGCATCACTCCGGCCGCCGGCTACGTTCAACCCATGCCGGCCCTCGTCATGGGAGCCGCTGCTGGAATTATTTGCTATCTCGCTTGCTCGAAATTGAAGGCAGCGTGTAACTATGACGATTCGCTCGATGCGTTCGGCGTGCATGGGGTTGGAGGAACGCTCGGTGCCATCCTGACAGGAGTTTTCGCAACGACGCAAGTAAACCCGGACGCCGCTAACGGAGTATTCTATGATCCCAGCGGTGGAGTGAGTCTGCTGATTGGTCAAGTCGCAGCCGTCATCGTGACTGTGGTATTCTCGATTGTCGCAACGTTTATCATCTTAAAGATTCTCGACGCCACGATGGGACTTCGAGTTTCGCAAGAAGACGAGACAGCAGGTCTGGATCTTAGCCAGCACGGTGAAGAAGGATACATCTTCCTGTAGTAAAATCGTTAAACTAAACCCAAACAGCGGCTGTATAGCTATCACGATTCGTGAGTTCACAGTCGTACAATAATAATAGAGGAGTTGGGCCATGAAGAAACTTGAAGCGATTGTTCGCCACTTCAAATTGGAAGATGTAAAGAACGCCCTGACCGAGCATGGAGTCCACGGCATGACCGTGACCGAAGTTCGAGGCTTTGGCCGTCAAAAGGGACATACCGAGATGTATCGCGGCACGGAGTATACAGTCGACTTCGTTCCGAAGGTTAAGATCGAAGTCGTGTGCTCCGACGACAGCCTCCAAACCGTCGTGGACACGGTGTTGCAGGCCGCGCAAACCGGTCAAATCGGTGACGGCAAGATCTTTGTCACGGAGCTTCAAAACTCGATTCGAATTCGCACCGGCGAAACGGGCGAAGAAGCGCTTTAGCTGTCGCTTCGTTGCGGTTTCGCAGAATACGAAAAGATTCAGGCGGAGAAAGGGAAGGAGCACTTCCCCGATCCGCCTTTTTTGTGCGATAGTACATGACACTCGGGTCCGTCGGAACAAGCTTCGCAGTTCCGGCATTTTGTTAAGACTCTGCCGGAGCTGCGAAGCTTGTTCCGGCCTACCTGCTCGGCAACACCATCATGCCAACCGGCATCCGCATACGCCCCTCTGTACTTGCCGCACGTGAGCATCTAGCGGACGGCCGAGCCAAATTGAGGGCGCAGCATGATGCGGGATCGCCGGGCATTCAGGTTTGTGCCAGATTGACAGACCTGCTGGACACGGTCTTGCTCGACCTCTATCACGACGCTTTGGACGACGTGGGACGAGATATCGAATCGTTGATCGCTTTAGCTCCGTACGGCGGCTATGGTCGTCGCGACGTCGCCCCCTACTCAGACGTCGACCTGATGTTGTTGCACAAACCGGGCACCGAACACCAGATTGCCCCGTTTGTTCGAAGGTTGACGCAAGACATCGTGGACGCAGGACTCGATCTTGGGTACAGCCGCCGAACTCCCGCCTACGCGTGCTCGCTCGCACAATCCGACCCAACCATCTTTACGTCGCTAGTCGAGTCTCGCTACCTAGCTGGTAGCGTTCGTTTATTCACGCGGTTCATGCACAAGTTTCGCAAGATGGCACTGCGTCGTTCGCAGTCGCTCATCGCGAAAATCGAAGAGTCTCGACAGACGGAACGTAACAAGCATGGCGATACGATCTATTTGCTGAAACCCAACGTCAAACGATCGCGAGGCGGTCTGCGCGATCTACAAATGGTGCGCTGGATCGGATTTGCGAGATGGGGCGAGGCAGAACCATCGAGCCTGGTACTGGCCGGACGTTTGGCAGCAGCAGAGCGAACCAAATTGCGCGACGCTTGCGAGTTCTTGTTGCGGTTACGAAATGAATTGCACTTCAACGCTGGCAAGTCACTCGACTTACTCGACCGACACGAACAAGTCCGAATTGCCGAACTGTACGGTTACGAAGGAGACGAGAACCAATTGCCCGTCGAGCGATTCATGCGCGACTATATCGAGCAGACGAGCCATGTGCGTTACTGTTCAGCACACTTCGTCGAGTCAGCCAAGTCGCATCGTGGAATTGCGAAGATTGCTGGCGAAGTGTTCAGCCACCGCATGGAATGCGACTTCCGCGTCGGGCCCGTTCACATATCGGCCACACGGCGTGGAAAGGAGAAGTTGCGTTCCAACGTGACTGAAGTCCTCCGCCTAATGGACTTGGCGAATCGCAGCAAGACTCGCATCGACCACGAAACGTGGCAGATGATCCGCGAATCGATGCTCGAGTCGTCGTCCCTTCAATTGGCCCCTCAAGCAACAGAACGCTTTCTCTCGCTACTCGACCAACCGGGCGATCTTGGCGATTTACTGAGGCGGCTGCACGAGCTGCGAGTATTGGAAAAGATCGTTCCGCCGTTGGGACATGCGCGTCACTTGATGCAATTCAATGAGTATCACAAGTACACGGTCGACGAACATTCCATTCGAGCGATTGAGAGCGCTACGGATTTCCAACATCGAGACGACACACTTGGGCGTGCTTACCGGAAGACCAAGAAAAAGTGGCTGCTACACCTCGCTCTACTAATGCACGATCTAGGCAAAGGCTTCTCCGAGGACCACAGTATCATCGGCGCTCGGCTTGCGGGTGAAACCGCGAAATTCCTCGGTCTAGACGAACGAGACACCGAAGTCCTGAAGTTCCTCGTTCTAAAGCATCTGGTCATGTCGCACTTGGCCCAGTGGCGCGACACGAACGACGACAACGTAGTAATTCAGTTTGCCGTCGATGTCGAATCCGCCGAAGTACTGCGGATGCTTTATGTTCTGACCTGCGCCGACCTGGCCGCTGTGGGACCGGGCGTGTTGAACCGCTGGAAGCTTGATTTACTCACACAGCTCTATCGTCGCACCAGGGCACACCTCGCGGGCGACATCAATCCCGAGGAAGAAGACCGTTGGCTAACCGAGCGCCGAGCCTCGCTAAACGACCTCGTCGAATCGGAGGATAATCGAACGTGGTTACGTCAGCAGATCGCCGAGATACCAGGTGGATATCTAACGGATTATGAGCCTTTCGAGACGATAGATCGATTGAAAGACTTGTCGGTATTACCACGCGACAGTTCGGTCGCGTGGGGCCGCTGGCTGGAAGATCGCAAGGCGCTTGAGTTCACCGTCGGAGCCTACGAAGACGTCACGACGGGAATCTTCCACAAGTTGACCGGTGCGCTGACGAGCAGCGGATTGGAGATTCTTACCGCCGAGATTCACACGCTCGCCGATGGTCTGATCATTGACCGGTTTTACGTCCGAGACCAGCGTTTCTCAGGCGAGCCCCCTCGCGCGCGGCTCGACAAAGTCTGTCGTCATCTCGAAGCTTCGCTGAGCAACACCTCAAGCGAAACACCTTCTTTTCAACGTACCTGGAATCCGCAGACCACTGAAAGTCCAGAGGCCGGTCGTCTGCCTACCCGTGTTCGACTCGATAATGATACGTCCGAGCAATACACGATCATCGACATCTTTACACACGATCGAACCGGCTTGCTCTACGCAATCGCTCACACAATATTTGAGCTTGGACTGTCCGTCCACGGTGCAAAAATTGGGACCCATCTGGATCAAGTCGTCGATGTATTTTACGTCACGGGCGAGGGCACCAAGGTAGAAGCCCCAGATCGAGTCAGCGAAGTGCGGGCACGACTGCTCGAAGCTATTAGTTTGGCAGAAGCCATCGGCAACTAACAACTCTTTACGATCAACGTAACGAATCGCATCAGCCAGACTTGTCTTTGCTCATTACCAGCGTGCTAGATAGTGTCTTGTTGTAGAAGATTAAGGGCGTAAACCAGCCTTGGTCGTTGAAGTTGGCGCGGATTGTCACCGAGATCTCATCGGCGGCATTCGCGACCTGGATCTTCGGATTTTTGACCGAGACAATGTCGAGGACGGTTTTCGCGGCAGCACGGACTTCTGCATCCGTCGTGTTCGGCACCAAGCCGCGACGTACAGCTTCGTAGGCGGCATTCTCCATCGAATGTCGCACCATATTCATACGACCAAATTCCAAGGCACTAAAGAAAAGAAAGAACGCCAACGGCACAGTCAGCGCAAACTCGACCGTCAAAGCGCCGCGCCGCTTCCTGCCGCTTCGCGTTCTTTGACGTGACAGACTTGACATCAAACAACCTCTCATTTGACGAAGGCGAGACCTTCCGAATCGGTAACAACCTTTCGGAAGATGGCTCGCAAATCAGCGGCCGTTGGAGCGTGATAGTGTTTGCCACCGGCGGCGTTGGCTACCGCACTCATTCTTGTAACGTCAGCTCCGTGCCCAAACGTAATCGTGTAGATCGTGATTCCCTCGACGACCGCAGCTCGTGCAGCGAGGATCGGTTCGGGGCCTCGATTGTGTTTTCCATCGGTCATCACAACCATGATCTTAACTGCGTCGCTTCGGCCCCTTGCGGATTGAGTCAGAACGCGCGTCCCGTTGACGATGCCAGAGTGAATGTTCGTTGCACCACCGGGGCGCAAGCGATTGAGCGTATGGGTCGGGTCCCCGTGCCGGTCTGTAAGGAATTCGTCAATGCTCGACGTACTAGAGTAGGAAGCAAGACCGATCTCTTCTTCGTCTTTCGTGTCTGCCAAGGCCGCGAGAAACCCACCAAAGGCACCGAGCAAGGCCTGCCAGCGGGAGGCACTGCCACGTCCGCCACTCCGGCTGTTCATCGAGCCAGAGCGATCAACCACAACCGCAAAGTCCCGCTTCGACGACTGGCCTTGCATCACAATCGCGGACATTGATGGAGCAAAGTCGTTGGTTCCAAAGGCTCTACCGAAAAACAACGCCACGTTACCAGATGCTGAGTTGGCCGTGCGATTGCCGTCAACTTGGACACTGTTGAACGGTTCTACGCCCGCTGCAAAGTGCCACTTCCCGTCACGACCTTCCGCCGAGTTACCAAACACGATGTCGGCATCTTCCAATACAAGCGGTTTTCCGGCGACGGTGTTTCTAGCGGCCGCAGCTTTCGCGGCAGCGCGCGCAAGGTCCGGTTTCTCTGTTCGAGACAGGGCTTCGCCACCAGCTCGCGCGCCTGCGTCGGTCGCTCGGCGCAGCTCGGTTCGCACCAACTGCATGTATGCGACATCAACCGAGAACGCCGCCGCTGCCAGCAGCCCTACTAGCAAGAACATCATTAAGATGACCATCACCCCACGACGGCGCATGCGGCGGCATCGACCTCTTCTGCGTGTTGACATCCAATACTCTATGTTCATGGATCTATTCCTTTACGAAAGTCGTCTGCGCAGAAATAGCTCGTTGACCGTAGACAATCTTTGGAAGCAATGTTTGGGAACTCGCAGGTACGGAGACGGTAACCGTCACCGGGTCGCCGCCGCTCGCCGATGTGATGTCGCTGGGAGTGAACGTGATCGTTGGCTTTGTCACTCCTCGAGAACTCAGTAGCTGCATGGCGCGTTTCTCAATCTCCTGCTTGGTTGCATCGAGGGAAACGGCTTGTCGTGCAGCTTCATAAGATGCGAGGCACAAACTTTCTCGGAGATAGATTAAGTTGCTGGCCTCGATCGACCCGAAGAGTACCGTGATGAACAGTGGCAGGCAGATACTAAGCTCGACCGTCGCGGCACCATTCCGGCGCGCAGATCTATGTCGAAGGTGTTTCATGATCTTGACTTCGAACGAGCAGAATAGTCAGACGAATCTTGCGACCAATCGAAGATCGCGGACAGATCATCAACGAGCGTCGAGATCTGTCTATTCGCTGCAATGAAAGCCTAGCTTACTAATCCGATGCAGGTCGGGGCATTCCACGCAAACGGAGGAAATATTTGCTAGTCCGGAAAAGCGTGACTACGCGGCACCACGCCGGCGTTCCTTCGCCGGAAGCACTTCCAGGCATGTAGTCCACCAGCCGGTTCGCAGTGCTTCAACGAACTCAGCAGGCAACCCTTCATTTTGCATCTCGCCAGCGAGCCGAAGATGGTCAAACTCGATTGGTACAAATTCAATCTGAAGATCGCCGTTCGAGCAGGCTTCCATAACGGTGTACCACACATTCGTGCGGCCATCATTCTCAGGCCGCCCGAGGACGCCAACGTTGACGAAGTGCCGATTCATCGACAGCTCTCGCCGCCATTTGATCCCAGTGTGCGTTGCGGCAATCACGTCCGCGTCGTGATCCCGCAGCAACGCTTCCAAAAAGTGCGTCGAGCTGGTCGATTCCCAAAGAAACTCGTTGACCTTGCGAGGACTGCCATGGCAGAGCAAAGCTCGGGAACTCCCGAGTTCCAGGCGTCGCTCTTTCGGCAATGCTCGGAGGAACGCCCGATTCTCGGTCGACGTGTTAGCAAGCGTATAGTCGTAGCTGATCTGGGCAAAGTGATTGTCGCGAGGGTCGGTGTAGCCGCATTGACAGTCGTCGAACGCGTTGCCAATCGAATCGTCGTAGTTCCCTTGCACACACAACACGTTGTTGTCATGCAGGATCGGGAACACTCGATCCGGATGCGGTCCGAACGCCCCCATATCGCCCAAGCAGTACATCGCATCAACGCCACGTCGCCGCGCATCGCGCACCGCCGCCTCCAAGGCGAGGTAGTTGTTGTAGATGCCACCGAAACAAGCGATGCGAGTAGTCATTGGGGCGGATTTGCTTTCAGCCGTCGGTAATCAGCTAGGCGAATCAGGACCACACCACCGCTGGCTCTCGACTCTACGACACGAGCCCTTTGGTCACTAACATGAACACATCTTCCAACGTCGGATCATTCTCGCCAAAGCTCCGCAAACCGACTCCTTCATGAATGAGCTTGTTGAGCAGTTCGGCCACGCCGTTGTCATCGGTTTCCAATTCGACGACCGCCGAATGATCATCAACTTGAATGTCGCGTGTATGCGGCGAGCTCCGAAGGATTGAAAGGCCGAGATCCATGTTGCCGGTGAACTTTACACTGACAATTCGATTCCCACGAATTCGACGATAGACATCCGAGATCGGTCCATGCATCAGCAATTGCCCACGTTCAATAATTCCAATCGACGTACAACAGTCAGCCAATTCCGTGAGGATGTGACTCGAAATTAAAATGGTCTTCCCCATCCGGCGTAACTCTTTTAACAACGCCTTGACTTCAACACGTGCTCGCGGATCAAGGCCACTCGCTGGTTCATCGAGGATTAAAACGGGCGGATCGTGAACCAGCGTTTTTGCCAGGCACAGCCGCTGCTTCATTCCGCGTGACAAGCCGTTGACGAAGTCATCGCGTTTATGGCCCAAGTCGAGCAACTCCAGGACATCGCTGATGACCCGTTTTCGCTGTGCCCGACCGATGCGATACGCAACGGCAAAGAAATCGAGAAACTCCCATACCTTCATCCCGTCATACACGCCAAAGTTGTCGGGCATGTAGCCGACACTCTGACGAACGGCCATCGGGTCGCGTGTCACGCTGTGACCGTTGACGATTCCCTCGCCGCGAGTTGCCTTGAGCAGCGTCGCGAGAAACCGAATGCTCGTACTCTTGCCAGCACCATTGGGACCAATGAAGCCGAACATCTCGCCAGCCTCAATCTTTAGATTCAGCTGTTCGACGGCCGTGAAGTCGCCATAATCTTTGCCAAAGTCAATCAGTTCAATCATTCGGACTCCGATTCACCCTTGGAGGGCTCTTCGCTGTTGTCGATCTCCGCCTTTGGTTTATCCTCTTTGAAATCTGCGATCGTGTTGACGTCTGGCATTGGCTCTGGCAACGGGCCACGTTTCAAGTGAACTAGAAATAGATTACGGCGAGCTTCCTGCGCGGACGTCGGTCGAATGGCCATGCCGGGAAGATCCTCTTCGCTCCAGCCAACCAGACGGACGTCGCCGGGCCGCAAGCGGAGCCCTTGACTTGCTAGGTCCACAAGCTGCCCGAGAGATAGCTCACCAAATCGGGACGAACGGCACCAGGATAACAACTCGCCGCGATCCCAATGGCCGTCACCAGAATTACTTCCGCTTTCTCGTTGATCAAAATTACGGAACGCGGTTGCGACCTCCGGGACGTCCGCAATTTCTTCCACGGATAGCTTCTTGTCATTGTCATCGTCGTGTTTCTTGAGCAGCTGATCGGCCTGTCGTTCGAAACTGAACGTGACCGACGCTTCATCCCACTGCTTCATTCGAGCTTTACCGTCGGCCTCCGCATCGAAACGAACCGCTAGATCCATGCCACTCGGCAAATCATCGATCCAACACGTTTGCAGTTTGCCGCCGAGCGTGCGACGTAACACGCCGACATGCCTCAAGGTGATCGGCGTTCCATTCTCGAGTCGAAAGCCGGTCGCGTCGTCACCGGTCAGCCGAAACGTTCCCCCGAGGTCGGCCATCTGTTCGCAGTGCACTGTCTGCGTACTGTTCGAGGCAACTTGAAAACCGCTCAATCGCAGTTCTTTGTCGCGGCGGAGACTGACGGTATAGGTCGTGTCGTGCGGTCCCAAAACAAAATCCGGGTTCGCCGAGAACGGTTGGGCGAGTGAACCGGCATCATCGAAGACGAGATCGTATGAGTCAGAAAGCGAAGTGTACAACGCGGTGTAGCGAGTTACGTGCGCCCGAGAGTAGTCGCCTTGTGTCTCGACGATACCGATCTCGGTAACACTGCGCGCAAAACCGATATCGAGTTGAGCTAGTCGGACGACAGCGACGGCTCCGACGATGGCCATGATCGGTGCAGCGACCCACGCCCATTCGACACGTCCCATCATTCGAAAGAAGCCCCAGTTGAGCGGTGCCAAGACAATCAAATAGACGGCCAACACCTTCAAGACAAAATCGCCTTTTGGAATCGAGATGCCGGCCGCAACCTTCAACGCTTCCCGCGACGCATCCGAAGCGCCGCTCTGGTCGTTCCACGCTGCCATTCCCGATTTGGGACGAAACGGATAGCCAAGGAAGTGTGTGTCGTCGCCAGTGGGGTCAAGATCTTGTTGCGTCGGTCGAGGCTCCATCTCTTGCGGACTCCCCATTTGCCGTGCGTCAATCGTTTCTTTGATTTCTTCGCCAGGCTCGACATAATCTCGCGGACGAACGATCGAGGCAAAGTGCCCTATGTCACGCGTGAAATAGCGCAGTGTCGTTACCAATCTGGCGTCTGTAACCAAGGAATGGTGATAGTCGGCCCATCGAGCATCGGGCAACATGCTCTCGACCCGAAAGACGCGCTTCGGGCGGCGCAACAAGCAAGCATTGAAGAAACTATCGAAGCTGCCCCAATTCACAATCGTACGATCGGACAGCGAGAAGGCTGTAACCACAATTCGCCCGCCGCCAATTTGCCGCTCAAGAACCAGCCCGCCGGTGTTGGCAACGGGCTCGGCGGCAGGATGCTTCTCTAGCTGAACTCCGATCAGCGGCTTGCCGGGCAAGACATCAAGTGTTCGCAAGCCTCCCAGCTTTTTATTGGGCAATGCCCAGTACCCATTGATCTCGTCGATCGCAGCCTGATCAATCTCGGTCGTCTTAGATACCGACGCAGGGAGAAAATCGTCCAAGAACGTCCCTTTGAGCTTCTCCAATGTGTTGGGGCCGCTGATGACTAGCTGGCCACCCCAATGCAACCAATCGAGCATGGCTTGGCATTGATCCGGAGTCAGCATATTCGGATCGGCATCGTCCCACAGAATATAAGCGATGCTGGTCCAAGTCAGCGGGTTCGTTGGAAGCGGAGCGATCCGATCAAGCTGTGGAAGCAGAACTCGATAATACAAATATGTGTCGGTCGTATAGTCGTCCGCGGTGGGAGCCGAGACGCTCGGCAATCGTTTGATATACCCGTAACGATCTGGATCCGCGGCCAGCACCATGAAGAAGTATTGATACCCATCCATGTTCATCGCGGGTTGCCAATCGTTCTCCAACAAGTTCCCGCTGGGAGCAGCTCGTAATTCGCGATGCAATCCAACGGTCTTGCCCTCTTCATCAGCAGCCGCCCGCGGCACAAAGTAGGGTGTTTCGAATCGCTTCTCCTGCCCTTTTGGAAGCGGCGCGGGCCGCGACGAGGACAACATAAACGGAGTATCGTCGACGAAGAACGGCTTTCCATTTCGATCAGTCGCCTTCGTGTGCAACACAGCTTGAACGTTGCGGTTGTTCGCCTTTAGATCATGCGCAACCGTGATCCAATGTCCCGGCTTCACCAACGGCGCAGCAAGTGTATCGTCGGCAGGGACAGTTCTGGCGAGTTGAAACTCGAAATCATCTTTCGGCTTCTTTTTTTTCTTCTCTTCGTCTTCGAGCTTCTTGTCACGTTCCACCAGCGGATCGTTATTGCATCCTCGGCAGCCGGTCATTAACACGACACCAGTCATCGCCAAGCACAACCACACTGTGGCCTTTGACATCGACATTCCGCGTTCCGCTTGTTGCATGAGGAAAAGACAGCATCGAACCACACCATCCCGGAGCGATTTCGCGCCGCGTGGGTCATGGCAAGAACGCCCACCCATACAGCAAGATCAGTGTACGATGCCCATTCGCGCGAGGGAAGTATGGAGCCATAGAACTCCGAACGCTAACAAACCACTTGCGTGCCGCTGGCATCTCCTCACCGAGATTGTGCGTAACCGGTGTTATACGCTCGATCCAACAGGCGATCTCACGTTTTCGAATACGCAGTGATGCGAACGATGAGGCCCACTCCGTCATCCGACGATACTCACGCGCGACCGACTCACGCGGTGCAAGCTAATCTCTTGAAAGCTGCCGAAAAGAATCCCTTCCCGCTGGGCGACATCATGTCACCATTCGCCCTCCGAATAAACAACGTAGCCGTCAATGAACAAGCGGAATGCGCCCAGAAAGAGCAGTGCGCGAGTGCGAATTTCAAATCGTGCGTGCGCGGATGAGTCCGCCCCCATGGGAACAACGAAGTCAATCGGCGTACTGAATGAAATACCCGGACTCGAAACCCGAATCGCCACGACGCCATTCACGAACACCGTTTCGTATCCAACTCCGCGTCCGTTGTACTCGATGACAGCGTCGGATTGTCCGTTCAATTCAAATCGACGATAGACCCAACGCCACTTGGTGAGCACACAGCCCAGATGCGGATGGCCGCTACGAACATCAAGCTCACACGATGGTGGGCTCTGATACGGATTGGAGCTGAATTCTTTCACGTACTCTGAGGTGCCGAACGGGAAGCATTGCCGACGCCGCCACTAACGAAGCGGAAAACGCCGAACAACCAAGAACCTATTTTAGGCGAGCGCCCGTTGAACGAAAGACGAAGGCGCGCCCGAAGTGCCTCTGCGGCAGAAGTTTTGTTCAGCGGCGCAACATGCAACGTTGATATCTTTCATTCGTTTGACTGCTTCGTCGCAACCAACTCACGATAAAGATCACGGGCACTGCCTTCCTTTACGACTTTTGCATCCCATTCGATTCCGTAGGTGACTGTTGGTTTGGGTTTCGATTTGTCGTAGCCATACGGTGGGAGCCATGTCGACCAGACCCACGCACCTTCGCGATTCAGGACGATGGCAGTATTCCCGAGTTTTCCAAAACCGGCTGGGCGGTCGTACCGTCCTCGGCCCAGGTTTGGATCGACAGGAATCCACCCGTGACTGCCAAGATATACCTCAGCAATATCGTGATTTGGCTGAGATACCGAGAGCTGCGACTTGTCTCCGAGATTGAAAACTCCAACCTTGCGAGCAGGTATCGATTGCGTGCGGCAGAGCGCAACGAACAAGCAGGCGAATTCCGTGCAATCACCGGTCCTCCTTTCTAGTGCCTGTCGAGCTCCGAGTGGTTCCTTTTGCAACTTGAATTTGAGAACTTTGGACGGGAACTCATAAGCCGCCCGTGCCTTTGACATTTCGCCTCGTGACCGTTGAAAAACGAAAGCAGCCGCATCTTTGACTTCGGCAGAATCGGATTCAATGTAGCGCGAAGGTGTCAGGTAACGGAGAAGGTCGTCGCTTTTTGAATCGCTTCGACCCTCAATACTCTTCACTCTCGAATAATCAACCGGCATTAAGAGAACGGAGAATGTCACACCTTTCAAGACCTCCTGATTCGCGGGAACCGCACATTGGAACTCAAGATATTCATTCGCGCTGTTCTTGTGTTGCTTCCGAACAACAGGCGGAAGATCGCTGGTGACTAAAACGGACCGCTGAGAATCGAGGTCAGGAGGGGCAGTTACGCGGAAAACGAAACGCGATACATCGGTGCTGCTGGAGTTCGTGACGCGAATATGAGCAGTCAGTCGCACAAGACGTGCCGGAGTAGTCGGAACGATTACGCGCGTGTCGAGCGCTGGCACATCGGCAGCATACAACACGCCCGAAAACGCCAGAAGCAGAAAGGCGGCGACACGCCGAAGTTGAACTCGTACCATTGCTTGTTCCTTCTTACTCAGTGCGCTCACGAACCACGCAATTTTGCGAATTGACAACGACTTCGATCGGCGAACGGGACGCATGCCCGACGCCGCCCCGATCAAAGCGGAAAACGTCGAGTAACCAAGGAACATTGTGACACACCGGCGGCCGGAAGTGAATCCGAATGCGTCCGCCGCATGGATGCGGCGGTTCATCGGGCATGCGCTGTTGGGCGGCAAACGTAACTGATCAGCCATCCCAAGAAGCCACCGGCCCCAAGGCCGAGGAATCCCGCCACATCACCAGCAGCCGCACCGAGGTTTACGCCCACGAGCGCACCGACGACGATCAACACGCCCCC
>JACNKX010000141.1:0-614 GCA_014381825.1 Planctomycetota bacterium | reverse complement strand
GCGGGGGTGCGCGGGGCCGGGCGGGTGGGGGGGGAAACGGAACTGGACCCCCCCCCCAGGAAGCCCCCGGCCCCCAGGCCGGGGGACCCCCGCCACATCCCCAGCAGCCGCACCGAGGTTTTGGCGCACGAGAGCACCGACGATGATCAACACGCCCCGCCACGTAGTGAGGCCGAGAAACGCACCGAGTGCGGCCCCAACGATAGCCGACGGCACAGCAGGCGCATCGCACCCTGGACCGAGGATAGCGCCAAGCACGCCAAAAACAACAGTGACAATGACAACGCGAACCACGAGACGGAGATGTGCGGGGTGATTTGAGTCCGCGCTGATTGGCGTTTCGGCTGTTGGCGAGTGATATGGATTGTTGGTTGCCATCAGGCCAGTTCGCACAACGTAAAGGATTCAATCGGGAAGCATTGCCGACGCCACCCCGAACCAAGCGAAAAGCGTCGAACAACCTCAAGGCCATTTTACGCGAGCGCCCGTTGAATGAAAGACGAAGGCGTGCCCGCAGGGCCTTTTCGGCAGATGCTGACCGCGAGAAAGGGGACAGGCACAATCCTGTTCGGCACGGCGTTTGCTAGCCGAGTTAAGTGATAAAATCGGTCGAT
>JACNKX010000094.1 GCA_014381825.1 Planctomycetota bacterium | reverse complement strand
TAATTAACCGATAAGGCCATTAATTACCCGAAAGTAATATTAATTAACCGAACATAATATTAATAATAATTCCAAGGTATTCGTTAACCAATTTCTGCCAATAATCAATTAATAATTAACAAACATGCAACACGCCGGTCGAGCTGATATAGATGAATCGCCGAGGCGGCATCGGTAACTGGTCGAGAGTCCGGCGTAATCCTTCAACATAGACGTCTTGAATCGCGTTCCCAACTGTCCGATCGAAACCGACCGCGAACAGGACGGTATCAAGTTCGTCACAATCGGTGAGATTGAGCGAACTTGTTACATCTCCAACAACCGGGCGAATCCCACTCGCGCGCAGCTGGGACGCACGTTCCGAAGACCTTGTTAGCGCAAATACTTCGTGGGCGTCATCAAGCCAAGCTTGAGCGACACGCGTTCCAAGGTATCCACAACCGACTATGAGCTTCTTCATTTGGCACAACCATTATGACCAGTAATTCTGGGGAATCGATACGCAAATCGCGGGAAATGTCCTTACCTATACGGTATCATTCAAGTGCCCCTTGCAAATCCGCCGCATTCCCGGCACTGTAGTCTTCGGGGAGAGACTAACAAACATGTTCAAACGAACCATTTCACTGCGAATGTCGCGAGACGATTGTGGACGCGTCCGCCGAGCGCACGGCCACACACCGGCTTTGCGAATCGCTGCGGCAATCGCCGTCGCCTGCATGGCTCTCTCGATCGTACGAACGGTCCAGGCGGAAGAAGCACAATCCCAGGCGAATCAAGAAACAACGGCACCACTAAGCGAGTTGCTCAAAGGCACGGCTCCACAAAGTCTCACCGATCTCAAGGCAATTCAGACTCACGTCCAATCTCTGATTGAAGAAGTATTACCGACAACGGTTGCCGTGCAAGTCGGCGCGGCTCAAGGAAGCGGAGTGATCATCAGTCCCGAAGGTTATGTGTTGACCGCCGCTCACGTCTCGGGCGAGCCCGGTCGGACGGCTTGGTTAGTACTTCACGATGGTACGCGAGTCTCCGGCACGACGCTTGGCGTCTACCGCACGCTCGATGCCGGACTTATCAAAATCAATCAAGCGCGACGGCAACGCCTGTGGCAACACGCGGCGATGGGTGACTCGACGGACGTCGCGCCAGGCCAATGGTGCCTGGCGGCTGGGCACCCCGGCGGTTTCCAATCGAATCGTCCTCCGGTCGTGCGTCTGGGGCGTGTGCTCTCGTTAAACGACAACTCGACAATCACGACGGATTGCACATTGATCGGAGGCGACTCAGGCGGACCGCTATTCGACATGGATGGCAAAGTCATCGGAGTCAACAGCCGGATCGGAAATCAACTGACAGTGAACTTACATGTTCCGGTGAACACGTTCCGCGACAAGTGGGATCGGTTGGCTCAAAGTGATTCGTGGGGACACACTCCCGGCCGCGAGCCATTCCTTGGTGTCCAGGGCGAACCGGAATCCGATGATCCGAAGATCCATCGCGTCTTCCCAGGCACGCCAGCCGCCGAAGCTGGGCTTAAACCTGGCGACTTCGTGCTGCGATTCGCGGGTCGAAGTGTGGGAGATTTCGCAACGCTACAGAGTTATGTGAGCGATGAAGAACCTGGGAACCGAGTTACTCTCGTCATTCGGCGCGACGACCGGACGCTCGAACTACAATTGGTGATCGGACAACGCAGCGGCTAATTGTCTTTCGGCGGGGAGCTGAAATGGTGTTACGACGAACAACTTCTTTGTACGTGATCGCAGTTAGTTACTTGCTAGCCTGTTGTCTGTTAACGAGCGGCGCGCGGGCCGTCGAACCAGCTTCAAGCAATTGGCTCGCCCGAATTCGATTGTTGCCGGGCGAGAACGAGCGCAGTCACCGCACAATCAAAGCAGCCTTTCACGAAGCTGTCAGCGATGCGAACAAGTACACGGTCAGTTTTCATTCCGACGGTTCGCAGGTCGCTCTTGGAACTATCATCGACTCGGATGGTTACATCGTTACGAAAGCCAGCGAAGTGCAGGCTGACGTAACGTGCCGATTGGGCGACGGCAGAACGGTGGCAACGAAACTCGTCTCGCTTCACTCGGAATATGATCTGGCGCTGCTGAAGGTCAACGCCACGCAGCTGCCAGCGGTACGATGGGGGGAATCCAGCAAGCTCACGGCTGGGAGTTGGCTCGCAACGACAAGCCCAACTCTAGAACCGACCGCCATCGGCATCGTTAGCTCACCCGCTCGCCCATTGCCGAAACCGCAAGCCATTCTCGGCGTGGGGCTTGAGCAGTTTGGTGAACTCACGCGCGTCAACCGCGTGATCGAGGGGAGCGCCGCGTCCAACGCAGGTCTTCAAATCGGAGACGTCATCGCAAGCGTAAACGGGCAAGCGATGGATCGGCCACAAACGGTAAGCGCGACGATTCGTAGCTTGTTGCCTGGTGATCATGTATCCCTGGTAATCAAACGAAGCGGGCGATCACTTTCAGTTCCAGCCGTACTAGGTGACGCAACTCGTGTCGGCAATTTGGAGCAAGTCGAGCTAATGGAAAGCCTCGGCGGGCCTCTGAGCAAGCGACGCAGCGGCTTTCCGTATGTGTTGGAACACGATACCGTACTGCGCCCGAAAGATTGTGGCGGGCCGCTGGTCGATCTCGACGGCAATGCGGTTGGGATCAACATCGCTCGCGTTAGTCGTGTCGCAAGTTATGCACTTCCGGCCAGTGCCATCAAACCGATTCTGGCCGATATGATGGCTGGTAAGTTCCCAGCCCCGACCGGTCCGATAGCTTTGGAAACCGTCTCCACCGGTGAATAACATCGACGAGGAACAGGATGCCTGAACGAATCGAGAAGTTACGAGCGACGGTCACCGAGCTGGAAGCTGAATTGGCCTCGCTTTCGGAACTCGACGAGCAAACACGCACGTTACTCGAAGAAGCGGTCAGCGAATTGCAGGCTACGCTTTCGAAACAACCCGCAGAGATCGAACATCATTCGCTCACCGAGCGGTTAACCGAGTCGGCGGAAGCCTTTCGTTTGTCCCATCCGACATTATTCGGTATCGTCAAACGAACGATCGACGCGCTCGCTCAAATGGGCATTTGAGTCAGTCCACTCGATGTAGCCAATTTAATGCCTCAGCAGAAACTCGTTCGAGTTGATCAGTGCGTGCTGCAGGTCGCGCAAGCCCGCCGCGCTGCCTTCGCTGGCGGTCAGATAGCCGAGCGAAAATTGTTGCTCGGCGCGCGTCGGGCGGCGGCTGACCGTGGAGAGGTAGAGCAAGTCGATTAACTCAGGAATACTCTTCCCTTGCTCGAGCCATTTGGCAAGACGGCTCTGCGGTGAGTCGACCTTGTCGAGGATGCTTGGATTGTTGATCAAATGCACAACCTGATTCAAACTGGGTTCCGTCTCGCGAGCACAGTCGCATTGCACATCGCGAATGGGCTTGGTGAAGGCTTGCAGAAACTTATGATCGAGACTGCCTTCGGCCAAGGCAATCGCCTTCGTGCCGAGCGGATACCCGGGGAAGCGCTCGGGGAGCCCGGTCGCCGTGTTGATCGCGTCGAGGATCTGCTCAGCCGACAGCATTCGAATGATGGCTCGGGTGAAATACTGCTCGTCATCGGCGGCTTTCGGTGATTGAGGTATTTCCAACTGGGCGGCGAGTTGGTACGTGTGCGAGTTGAGAATCGAACGAATGATTGGTTTAAAGCGATAACCATTCTTGGAGAAGTCGTCGGCCAAGGCATCAAGCAGTTCGGGATTCGACGGCGGGTTGGAATCACGAAAGTCATCGATCGGTTCGACAAGCCCGCGGCCCATTAAATGAGACCAAATACGATTCACCGTTGATCTGGCGAAATAACGATTCTTTGGCGAAGTCAACCAGGCGGCAAGTGGTTCGCGGTGGTCAATCTCCTCGCCCGAGGCTTCGAGCAGACTGCCAAACGCGACGGGAGCGATCGGTTCGCTCGCGCCGGGCATCTTCAATTCGCCGCTTTCCCCGAGAACAACCACTTCATCGTCGATGCCGAAACGTGTGCCTTTGATCTGCACGCGGGAAAACGTGGCGGCGAGCCCATAATAGTCCTGTTGTGTGATCGACTCGTAGGGATGATTGTGGCATTTGGCACATTGAATCCGGACACCGAGAAATAACTGCGAAAACGATTCCGCAGCATCGATCGGCGTCCGTGAGATACGGTAAAAGTTTGCAGCCGGCTCGTGAATCGTGTTACCGGTACTGGTGACGATCTCGCTGGCCAGTTCGTCAAACGGTCGATCGTCGGCGATGTTGCGAACGAGATACCGATGGAAGTTGTGAACGCCACGATGCGAGATCGTCTCGCGATTGCCTCGCATCACGTCGGCCCATTTCAACGCCCAGAACAACGCGTACTCTTCTCGTTCAAGCAATTCATCGATCAACTTCGCTCGCTTCTCCGAATCGGCAGAGTCAAAAAACCGCTGCGCCTCGTCTGGTGTCGGAATGGAGCCAATCAAATCGAGATAGACGCGCCGCAGGAACGTCGCGTCATCCGCTACTTTCGCGGGGCGCAATTGCAGCGATCGCTGTTTGGCAAACACAAGCCGATCGACATAGTTGGCTTCGGCTGGCGATGCGAATTCGAACTGGGGATCGCGATCCACATACGATAGGCGTGCCGTTTCGATTCGATCCAAGTAACGCACCAGCACCGCGGCATCGCCCGTCTTCTGAAACTCGACGTGTCCCTCTTGCGAGACCTGAACGACGTCTTCGCTAGCCGCGGTGAAGACGACAAGGTCACTGACATCACGCATCGTGCCGTTATCGAAGTGAGCCATCGCAATCAGCCGCTGCTGCGGTTGCGACTCGTGCAGGCGTGCCGTGCCGGGGAGGACTTCCAGCCGCGTGAGTTTTGGAGGGGCTTCTTCCTCCTGACCGCCTTCCGCAATCCACCGACGAAGCAGCTTGTACGCTCCGTCCTCTTCCCGCAAGCGCACTCCGCCGCCATGCGAGATTCGTCCGCCGGCCTTTTGCAGAATGAGACTTGCTTCGGGGTCGAGCTGATTCATACGGCGGCCAGCTCCTTCGCGGGTTAACGTCAGAAGATCAAGGGCGGGATTGAAACCTCGCAGACTGAGCCGGAAGCCGTTCTTGCCTTGTGGCGAACCGTGGCAAGCGCCCTGGCTGCAGCCGCCGCGACTTAGCGCGGGAACTGTTTCCGTACGAAAATCGATCGGCATGATTTCATCGAATTCGCGAACCGTGATCGGCACCGCAATCGTAGCGTTGGCGGAACGGATCATAACGTGAGTCGTTCCGTTTCCGCGGGGGTGAACGACACCCGCTACATCGACCACAGCGACGTCCTTATTCAGACTCTCGTAGGAAGCCTCGCGGGTCAGATCGGCTTGTCGTCCATCCTCGAAGATCGAAGCAACGAGCATCTGCTGATGCGCGCGATGTCCAACAAGGCGAACCTCGCCAGGCACGACGGACAGCGTGTCCGCCGTCGCGGCAGTCGCGGGCAGCAACGTTGAGAAGATTAGACAGGCTTGCACCACGCATTTCATTCGCCAGCCTCCTCTGCCGCTTCTTCTTTTTCCGTCACGACGATTTCCAACGCTTCGCCTTCAGCGGATTCAAAGAACTTGTCGATGCGAGTTTCGGTCGGCAGCTTGATCTTGTACGTACCGGGCTTGGCGTCGGCAGCGATTGTCAATTTGAGTTCTACTTCAGAAGCCGCGTCAGGAATCACGACTTCTTCGGGAAACTGAATCCCCTCAATCTGGCCCGGCGCGATCCTTAACTCTCCGTTGTAGGGCGCGAGGCGATTCGCCAGCAGCTTAACTCGTGCATCGTCGCCGGGATGAAGTTCGAGCTTCTTCGGCTCGACAGCGACCGCAAAGGCAACTTTGATCTCGACTTCGAACGTCCGTGTCAAGTTGATTGTTCGCCCGTCGAGTACCGCCGTTCCCGTGAGCGCAACACGCTGCTTCGCCAAGGTCGTGTTCACGCCTGAGTGAAGCGAAGCAACGACAAGCGACGAGTCGCGTTTCGCATCAGGAATGTTTTGAATAATCGACGGCTTTCGTAAGCGGTTCTGCTCCAGTTGTCCGCCGCGCGCGACGAAGGTGATCGGAGCGTCGAATCCGGCGGCGCGGGTCGTTTCGATTTCGAAAGTGGTTTCCAGGTAGCGTGGCAGCGTGACGAGCTGAGATTTCACTTCGAAGTTGTAAGGCGATTTCGGCAAGACCACGACTGCGATACGATCCGTGAGCGAAGGCGGCAGGCGGCGCTGATCTTCGCGAAGCTCAAACGGTTCGCCATGTGGGCCTCGTCCCGTGGGCAGCCGATCAATGATCGGCTGGGTTCGCGCGACGCTACGAAGTTCCATGTCGTTGTGAACAGCAGTCCCGACGACTTGGAGCGTGTAGATTCCAGCCGGTGTCGACTCGTCGACGAGAAGCCCTCCTGTCAGAGCGCCTTCGTCGATGACAGATTCCCGTAACATCATGCCCTCCGGCGCACCGACCAACTCCAGCTTGACTTCACCATTAAAGTCCTTTCGATCCAGCTTCAACAACAGCGGCTGCCAAGTCCCTTGCGGAATTGCGATGCGACCGATTTCAGAAGTCAGTGAGATACTCGGCTGACGCTCTTTGACCTCGATGCGGTAGACGTATTCGGGACCATGCTTGCGAACAACCTCGACGGCTTTCAACGTGTATCGGCCGTCCGCCGGAGCTGAAAACTCAAACGCGGCGTCTTCGAATCCGACATCATCAATGGTCTTGAGGTTTTTGCCATCGGGGCCAAACAACGTCAGCTCAAGGTCCGCTGCGGAACCGCTGTCGCGCGTATCGGAACGGAATTCCAGCCGCTGACCTTCCTTCAGATCAAAGGCGAAGAAGTCGCCATCGCCCCGCCGGTTCATAATGCCATGCAAATTGCCTGGAATCATTGCAGTTGTCGCTTCGGTTTGCGAATCGTTCGGTTCGGATTCGACCGTGTTGGGCAAGGACGAAACAGCGAGCGGCAGCCAAGTCGGTGCGTTGTGGTTGTCGCCGCGAAGGCTGATGAAGAATCTGTCCGCCGAAAGAGCTTCTGGAAACGCGAACTCGCGCGGCCCACAATCGGTTTGGGGAAAGTCGACGAGCAATTGCTCGCCCCGCGCAGCTGTTGACGGAAAGGCGACACGAGCCACCGGGAAGCTGCCCATCCGCAACACGTACGTCCAATTCGGCGAACCGAGGAAGCGAGTATCTTGCACGCGAATTATGTGCCGTCCGGGTTCTTTGAATGTGTGTTGAAAACGGCAGTCGAAGAACAGACCTACGTCGTTGTCGTGTTCAGCGACAAATTGGCCGTTCTCTTTGAAGATCGTCACGACGGGATCAAAAGCCTTGCCCAACCGATTGCCAACGACTTCGAACGCGACTGTCTCGCTGGCAGCAACGTCGAATGCAAAGTAGTCGAGATCCGCATCCGTGCAACTGCCGAAGACGGCTGCAGGAAGAACGACGTCCTGGGCTTGCTCTCGCTTGTTGTTAGGCACCACCGAGTCGATCGCTTCGTTCTCGGCGATAGGACGCAATTGATCGATCGCAAAGATATGAGCGTTGCTCAAGCCGTCGCGAGTCGCCAGCCGCAATCCATAGAGGCCCAGCGGCGCGTCAGTGGCAACTTCGATTTCAAAAGTAGCTTCAGTGGCGGTGCTATCGGTGACCTGTTGGGCTTCGAATGTCTGTCCGGGCAAGGTGAGCCATAGATCCGTCGCACCGAGCATGTTCACTCCGCGGACGGTCACTCGGTTGACTTCGCCCCGCTGAATCGACGGTGGGAAGACGCTTTCGATAAACACCTGAGCTGAGGAGTACTCGGTCGTCGCCAAAGCCATGGCAAGAACGGAGCAGGCGAGCAATCGTTGCATCTTAGCTCTCCGGATGAGTGTAGTAGGACGGGGTTGCGCTCCGTCGATTTTTCGGGCAGAGCGCGACTCTGCCTTACACAACCAAGTGGATTGATCAATTTTGATTGCACCGATCATACCCACTACGACCGAAGAATACATCAACAACTGCTGATTTGTCTTGATGAAACCGGCGTCGTGCGATAGCGTAACGCATGTGGATTTAAAGTAGTGGTGGCATCCTGCCGCCACACAACCCGACAATTGCCGGGTCCCGGGTGGCGGCAGGATGCCACCACTACGACAAGTCAACAGGCCACTAACACGTCCAACTCTGAGTACTCCGAAGAGGTTGAATCATGCTGCGTCTGTTTGGTCCGGGTGTTAACAAGACAGAACCGTTGGATCGTCGCGAGATGCTCCGCATCGGCGCGCTAGGGATGAGCGGCATGACGCTACCATCGCTGCTGTCGTCGCGGACGTTGGCAAGTCCTTCATCGACGTCCAAATTGCCGAGCTTTGGCAAAGCCAAGAACTGTATTGTGTTGTTCCTCTCCGGCGGTGCCTCGCAACTTGACACATTCGATCCGAAGCCGGACGCGCCTGACGATATCCGAGGCGACTTTAGCACGATCGAGACCGCTCTTCCTGGCGTGCGTTTTAGCGAGCACCTACCTTTAGCCGCCAAATTGATGGATCGCGCGGCAGTGATTCGTACCATGACGCACACCTCCCCGGGACATGCCGATGGCGGCTACATCATGTTCACCGGCTACCAATATGACGGCAGTGGTGCGGAGGCCAACTTCATGAACCGCACCGACCATCCTCACATTGGAGCGGCGTTGGCCAAGGTCAGCCCGGGCCCTGGGCCGATGGTTCCATTTGTCATCGTTCCACGACGACTCGATGCCGGCAGCGGTCGGCGCGCGGGTCAATGGGGCGGTCGGCTTGGCGGAAAGTTCGACCCGCTCCAAACGGGCGGCAATCCGAACGACGACGATTTCAAACTGGATCATCTTCCGCTGGTCGCCAATCGGCCAGCCGAGGTCTTTCGACGGCGCAAGCGACTGATCGATCAAGTCAACTCGCAAGTGAAATACCTGGAAGACACAGCCGTTGCACGAGCGTTGTCGCAAAATCAGGAAAAGGCTTTGGATGTGATGGCGTCGGCAGCGGTTCGGCGCGCGGTCGATCTATCGTCGGAAGATTCGGTCGTGCGAGCCCGGTATGGCCGCAATCTCTTCGGCCAATCCGTGCTGCTGGGCCGTCGCATGCTCGATGCCGGAGCACGGCTAGTACAAGCGACTTGGCTTCGTTCGCAGGGCACGAAGGGTTATGCGTGGGATAGCCACTGGGAAAACTTCGATTCGCTGAGAGAAGACTTGATACCACCGTTCGATTTCGCATTAAACGCCCTGATAACAGACCTAGAAGAACGCGGCCAGCTCGATGAGACGCTTGTCGTCGTCGCTGGAGAAATCGGTCGCACGCCGCGAGTGACACTGAAGACTACCGGTCGCGAGCATTGGTCGAATTGCTTCTCGGTCATGATACTCGGTGGCGGGATCAAAGGCGGCCAGGTCTACGGCACATCCGACAAGATCGCAGGCTATCCGGAGAGCGATCCGGTCGCACCAGCCGATCTAATGGCGACGATTTATCACTGCCTGGGCGTTGACCCACACACGGAGATCCTAGATCAGAACGATCGTCCCATGTGGTTATCGGAAGGCCGACCGATCCGTGCGTTGATTTGATCTCGGCGCGAGTGGCAATAGCTCGAATGAGCATCTAGGACGATCGAACGATTGGCCCACAACGGGTTGTCTGCCGGTACGATTGGCATGACGTCGAGCTTGCCGTGCTCAAGTCGTTCAACTCGGTCGATCAATGTATCGATCCGGTCGACTGAGTCGTTGCCCGGACCTTCTCCAACTTGAACACATAACGCCTTGCGAATTCGTTGGCCGGTTGACATTTCAGACTGAGGGCTCCGCACGAAATCGCGTCGTGAATCCGCCCTGTCTGCCCGGCAAGACACGAAAGAATAGTGGATTCTCAACCGTACGTCACGATTCTTTAAGCGGTGAATTACTCCTAGAAAGCATGGCCAAGATCCAGGTAACTTCTACAGCATTTCCGGAGATTGCTGGGCAAAGTTTGCGCCAAAGAAGTTATACAATGAGCGAGCGCTTGCGCCTTTTTTTGTGAAGCAACCGCCAAGGTTGAGGCGGTATTAACGAACAGGTGCAAGTAGACTAAATGCCACAAATTCAAAAGGAACTCGCTATGAAACGAATTTCACTCACCCTTGCCGCAGCTCTTTTGCTCATCTCGCCGTCCCTACTGCAGGCACAGGTCAAGCTCGAACACAAGTTTCCCGACGGCCGCAAAACGACCGCGAACAGCTATGTGAAAGTCGAGCAAACACTGACTATTGCGGGCATGGAGATCCCCAGTAGCTCGGAACAAAACATTACGACGTCGGAAGCCATCGGCAAACGTCAGGCCGATGGGGCGCTAGCGGCGGAGCACAAGATCGAGTCGCTGCAATCGACTATCAGCGTCGCCGGGATGGACCTTGCATTTGATTCGGTGAATCCCAATGCGCCGGCGCCAGGAACTGCAATCGACGCGTTGCTTGACGTTTTCAAAGCAATTGTCAACTCGAGTTGGACCGTCACCTACGGTCAAGACAACAGTGTCCTTTCAATAAAGGGCCGCGACGAAGCGTTACAAAACCTGCCCGCAGAACTACGCGCGGCAACAGCCAAGCAGTTCGATCCCGACTACCTAACGGAGCAGGCCAACCAGGAACTGCAAGTGCTTCCCAACGAGCCCGTAAAGCTAGGAGACACCTGGGAGCAGGAAGCGACAGTGCTGTTTGACAGCTATCAAAGCATGACTTTTACGACTGTCTACGAATACGCTGGCACCGTCGAGAAACAGGGGAAATCGCTCGACAAGATCACATCGAAAACGACGCAGGTTACTTACACGATGAGTGCAGATTCACCGAGCCCGTTAAAGATCGTTGATAGTGATCTGAAGATAGCCGATTCGAGTGGCGAGGTCCTATTTGACCGTGCATCCGGCATGATCGTCGACAGCAAGGATAAGAAACACGTTACCGGCTCGCTAAAGTGCGAAATCAACGGAACGGAGATTCCCGGCAAGCTTGATCTGACGTTTGAAACAACAGTGAATCGCAGTTAGTTGCGCCACGCCGTGACACCACGCCAATTGCACTTGGCCCCGCTGATACGAATTTCGTTCAGCGGGGTCTTTTTTGCCGCGACGTTCCGCCACTATGCAGCGCGTCGTCCGGGCTTTGATTCCGGCAGCAGCCAGGACAGTTGCGAAGCAGTCTTGGCCGTCGCACCAAGTTGCTCCAGCACAAACTTCCGTGCTTGCGCTCCCAAGGCACGCATCTGATTGCGGTCGCCGAGACAGCTTTCTACGAAAGTCGTGAGTTCTTGGCCGTCTTGCACCACGACGGCTGCTTCGCGTGCGAGCATCGATCGAACTACGTCTCGAAAGTTACGTGTGCGCGGACCAAACGATACAGCGACTCCGTACGCAGCCGGTTCAATCATGCTTTGCCCTTCTCGCTTGCCCATGCTGCCGCCGACGAAACCTACGTCAGCACAGCCCCACCAAGCTGACAACTCCCCCATCGTGTCGACTAGCAAGATGCGAGCGTCTTCACTGCGAGATCCACTCAACTCGCTCCGGCGTTGCCAGGCAAGACCAGTTCGATCGAGGATCTGAGCAACTTCAGAGAATCGCTCTGGGTGTCGCGGGACTAAAACGAGACGTAAATCCGCAAACTGCTCGCGCAATGCTCGGTACGTCTCAATCGCCAACTCTTCCTCCGGGCTCTGCGTGCTGCCTGCCAAGAACACCATATCCGAATCGCTCATTCCGGCGAGTTGCCGCAGGTGGTTTGTCCTTGGGTTATTGCGATTCGTTTGAGCGCCATCAAACTTCATCGAGCCCGTTACTTGGACTACGCTCGGGTCAGCGCCAAGTTGGATGAACCGCTCCGCATACTCCTCGCTCTGCACGGCAATCAGATCGACACAGCGCAGCAACGGACGAACGAACCGACCGATTCGACCGTATCCGCGAGCGCTTTTTTCACTGAGACGCCCGTTCACAACCGCCACGAAAGTTCCACGGCGGTGCGACGCGCGAATTAAGTTCGGCCAAAGCTCAAGCTCGGCGAGGACAAGTAAGTCAGGGCGAACTCTCCGCAATGCCGTTCGTACCGCCCAACTGAAATCCAACGGACAGTAGAATACTTCCAACTCCGAGAACTTCTTCGTCGCCATCTCGAAGCCGGTGCGCGTCGTTGTCGAAATGACACAGTCACAGTGCGGGAAGTCATGTCGAAGACGTTCGACAAGCGGCTGCAACACATTGACTTCGCCAGCACTGACTGCGTGCAGCCATACACAAGGCCGGTTGCCGCTACGTCGGGGCGCGAGCCCTAAGAACTTAGCGCCGAAGCCCTGGCGATACTTTCCCTTGCGAATGGACGTCCAGAGTAGCCACGGCGAGATGGCGACGAGTAACACAACGTAAACAGCATTTAGCAGATACGGCATGTTGGGCATCCTTTCCCAAAGTAGCTTTCACTCTCCGAGTGATAAGCCCTCAACTCTATTGCGCTCGTCACGACGGAGCGTAACGGCTACGCGGCCGGGGTGTTCTTTCTCATACAACACTGCTTGTACTTACGACCGCTGCCACAAGGACAGGGGTCGTTTCGGCCAATACGGTCGGTGCGATTGCGGATTGTTTCTACTTTCGCTTCTTGTGTGTTGTCGATCGCTTGCTGTTGTTCGCTCGCTAGTTCACTCGCGCTGCGCGCTTCATCGTGCCTTGCCGATGTCTCGACCCAAGTCGATCCGACGAAGCCTTCGTCGAGTTGCTCCATCCGGAAAATCAGATCGGTCACGCGCTCTCCGAGCATCGTCCACATGCCTTCAAACAGCCGCATGCCTTCGCGTTTGTACTCGACTTTCGGGTCCATCTGTGCATAACCGGCCAGTCCAACAGCACTGCGCAGATGGTCCATCGCGAGCAAATGATCTTTCCATGCACCATCAACAATTTGAAGTAGCAGTTGCCGCTCCATGCGACGAATTTCTGGACGATAACGATCTTCGACCGCGCCAAAGACTTTGATCTCCAATTCGCCGCAATCTAGTCGACCGATCTCGTCGACCGACATCTCGTAGCCAAGGTTTTCATGCAGCCAATGGGAGAGTCCTTGTAGCGACCCCTTGCTTCCGGCGGCAACGGCGAGTTGCCCGCTGGCGGACGACTCGAATATCGTTTCCACCTTCTTAGCAACTTCTGCTCTCGCGCGTGATGTCTTTTCGCGATCGTTCGAGCTGTGTTTAAGTAGCAACTCGCGAATCTCTTCGCGTTGCTTATTGCGCAAGTCTTCAACGTCGATATCGCTTTGGAAGCGGCTCTTAGCCCACGCGACTAAGCCGTCACGGTCCACTCGTTCTTGAGAGCCAGTACCGGTCGTAAACCGAATCAAGCCCGCGAGAACTGGATACTCAAACTCCTTCTGATCGTAGCACTCTTCGGCCTTCTGACACACCAATGCACTAAGATCAGCTAATTCCATCGACTTGACTTCGTCCAGATCCAGTTCGATCCCAAACTTGTGCTGCACCCATGCCACGATCGTCCGAACGGCGAAATCGGTATCCAGCAGCGGCGCACCTTCTGACAGATCAACGCGACCGATCGACTCGCGGGCCTTGTCGATGATCACTTGAGAAACGCGGTCTCTACCCTCTCGTTTTAAGTCACGATCGCGTAGGTTCAGGCCCCAACGCGTGTTTGCAAACTTGGCGAGAGCCTCCCAATTCCATTCACCTTCATCTTCTTCACCGGCCAAGTTCTCTTCGACGGCATCAAAGACGTGCATCTCGGCGAGGCGTTCCGCTTCGTCCTTCGCGAATTGCTCCCCACTCTCGTAGTCCATGCCGCGGAAGTCCTTCGGTTCGAAAGGCATGCCAAACCGAGACGTGGCGAAACTGGCAAACGAATCGACGGCGTAATCGCGGGCTGTGAACGCGTTCAAATGGTGATCGACTTGCTCTCGAATCATGTCGGCGACCAACTCGCGGCAATTCACACCATCGAGGATCTGCTGACGATAGCCATAAACGCGCTTGCGTTGCTCGTCCATCACTTCGTCGTACTCAAGCAAGTTCTTCCGAACCTCGAAGTTCCGTTCTTCGACTTTCTTTTGGGCAGCTTCGATTCGACGGGTGACGAGCTTGCTTTCGATTCGCTCACCTTCCTGCATCCCCAACCGTTCGAGAATACTTTTCACCCATGGACCGGCGAAGATCCGCATCAAGTCATCTTCCAACGATAGGTAGAAGCGGCTGCTTCCGGGATCACCTTGCCGACCGCAACGACCACGAAGCTGCAAGTCGATACGACGAGCCTCGTGCCGTTCCGTTCCGACGACGTGAAGACCACCGAGTCCCTTGACTTGCTCGCCCATCGCCTTCATGTCTTCGGCTTTTTCAATCTCGTCAATCAACTCTTCCCAGACATCGTGGGGAACATCCAGCCTTGTTTCGTACTCGTGCTGCAGCCGCGCCCATGCCATCGTTTCGGCATTACCACCGAGGACAATGTCGGTACCGCGACCGGCCATATTTGTTGCGATCGTGACAGCTCCGACGCGACCCGCCTGAGCAACGATGTCCGCTTCACGCTTGTGCTGTTTGGCATTCAACACTTCATGATTCACACCGCGTTTTTCTAGCAAATCGGCCAGCCGCTCGCTCTTCTCAATCGACACGGTACCGACCAACACGGGACGGCCCTTTCGTTCGATCTCGTCGATCTTCGCCCGTTCAAAGGTCTCGGTGGCTTTTCCTTCCTTAAGCTGCAACACGACGGAGTCATCATCTTCTTTGACGATCGTTCCCCAGTACTCGTCGCCGTCCTTCATCACCAAGACATCCCACCGGATATGCCGTTCGATATCGTCGGCCACCGCGACGAACTTCTCGCGCTCCGTCCGATAAATCACGTCGGGATGACTAATCCGTTCTAGCTCACGATTCGGCGGAATGGCGATCACGTCCAGCTCGTAAATCTTCCAGAACTCGTTCGCCTCGGTCATTGCCGTTCCGGTCATGCCGCACAGCTTGCCATAGAGCTTGAAAAAATTCTGGAGCGTGATCGTTGCTAAAGTCTGCGTCTCTTCCTTGATCTTGACGCCTTCTTTCGCTTCGACCGATTGATGCAACCCGTCGCTCCACTGGCGACCTTCCATCAAGCGACCGGTGAACTCATCGACGATGATAATGCTGCCATCTTTCACGACGTAGTTCACGTCTCGCTTGTATAAGTAATGTGCCTTGAGCGAGTTGTCGATCAGATGCGGCCACTCCATATTGCCGGCCGTATAAAAGCTTTCGACGCCAGCAAGTTTCTCTGCGGCACGGACGCCTTCATCGGTCAGCGTAACGGAGTGATCCTTCTCGCTGACCGTGAAATGCTCTTCCTTCTGCAACTGTCGCGCGATCTTATCCGAATCGGTGTATTTGCGAACATCCTGAAATGCCGGGCCCGAGATAATCAGTGGCGTGCGCGCTTCGTCGATCAGGATGTTGTCGACTTCGTCGATGATCGCAAAGTTCAATCGTCCTTGCGATTGCTGGTAGCGTTTCTCGAAGCGTTCATCGCCACGAGCCGCAGGGCGCATGTTATCGCGAAGGTAATCGAATCCGAACTCGTTGTTCGTGCCGTAGGTGATATCACAGGCATACGCCTTCTGTCTTTCGAGAACCGCCATATCGTTCTGGATCGCACCGACGGTCAATCCGAGTCCCATGTAAAGAGGAGCCATCCATTCCATGTCGCGACGTGCGAGGTAATCGTTCACGGTAATAACATGAACGCCCTTGCCTTCGATCGCGTTTAGATATGCCGGCAATGTGGCGACGAGCGTCTTGCCTTCGCCTGTGATCATTTCAGCGATCGAACCGCCGTGCAGCACCATGCCGCCGATCATCTGCACGTCGTAGTGTCGCATGCTGAGAAATCGCTTGCCGCCTTCGCGACAGACTGCGAAGGCCTCGATCAAGATGTCTTCGAGCGTCTCGCCAGCTGCCAATCGCTCGCGAAACTTACTGGCTTGTCCGCGCAGCTCCTCCTCGGACATCGATTCGTACTTCGACTCCAAGTCGTTGATCGCCTCGACCCTAGCCTGCAACTTCTTGATATAGCGGGCGTTGGACGAACCAAAAAAACCGGTGAGACCTCGCTCGAACCCCCGCAGCAAGCCACCGAAAAAGAGCCCAAGGTATTCCCAGATTCGTTCCAATACTTCCATAACGGCAAACGCAATCAAATCATTAGTGGTGTGTCAATCAAACAATCGACGGAGCAGGTGCAGGCAGGTCAAGCGGTATACTGAAGCGCGCAACTTCCCCCGTCGAAGTAGCTTATAGCGATCAGAAAAACTGGTCAACTGCGGAACGTGCCGTCGAATGTGCTAACATTCCTTAACAAATAGACGTCCGATGGCTACCATCTCGCGTTCACGCCGCTCGTTGGAGATCCAGCTGGCGGCGAATTCAAGTCACTCTCATTGGACGAATCCACTTGCCCAAGACACCGAGAACGATCGATTTTCGTGGAGAGATGATTCTTCTCGGAACAGGCACCTCGGTCGGTGTACCGTCGATTGGATGCGGATGCGATGTGTGCGTAAGCGACGATCCTCGCAATAAGCGGACGCGTTGTTCCATCGTTCTGGGGCTGCCGGAAGGCAATCTGCTGATCGACACCTCGCCCGATCTTCGCTTCCAACTGCTCCGCGAAGGGGTTGGTATCGTGCATGCGGTCGCATATACGCATGAGCACGCCGACCACATTTTCGGGCTAGACGATTTGCGGCTATTCCAATTCTATCTCGACCACCCGCTACCACTTTATTGCGAACCGCCAGTCGAGAAGCGATTGCGACATTCGTTTGACTATGCCTTCAGCGATCGTGAACAGACCCACGATGGAGCGATACCTAAACTCGTTTTTCGCCAGATTTCGACCGATCCGTTCAAAGTGCTCGGTGCGCGACTTCAACCCGTTCGCTTGCTGCACGGACCTCGTTTTGAAGTGCTGGGATTTCGAATTGGCAACGTCGCTTACTGTACTGACACGAATTATATTCCCGAAGAAAGCTTGGCGCTGCTAGAGGATTTGGACGTGCTGATCCTCGATGCATTGCGTCGGCGACCACACGTGACTCACTTTAGCCTCGACGAAGCGGTCACGTTGGCAACACGGCTGCAGGCGAAGCAGGCCTTCTTTACACACATCTCCCATGATTTAGACCACGCGGCCACCAACGCAAGTCTGCCAAGCAACATGGAATTGGCATATGATGGCCAGCGCATTGCCTTGACGTAGGGTGTCGGCGTTCGCCGCCTCAGCGATAACTCGCTACGCAATCAATTCACTCACAACGTCCCCATGCACATCCGTGAATCGAAAATCGCGACCGGCATAACGATAAGTTAATCGCTCATGATCAAACCCCAACAAATGCAGCATGGTCGCATGTAGATCATGCACGTGGACGGGTTTCTCAACCGCACGGAATCCAAATTCATCCGTCGCCCCGTAAACCGTCCCTCCCTTCACCCCGCCGCCAGCTAACCAGCAGGTAAAGCCATAGTGGTTGTGATCACGACCATTCAACGCCGGGTACTCCGCAACCGGAGTGCGACCAAATTCGCCACTCCATTGAACAAGCGTCTCATCGAACAAGCCGCGTTGCTTCAAATCGGTCAAAAACGCAGCGATCGGCTGATCCCATTGCCCAGCCAACTTTCGATGCTCGGCCTCTAGGTTGTTGTGATTGTCCCACGGCTGGCCAGCGCCACTCCAGACCTGCACAAACCGAACACCTCGCTCGATCAATCGCCGCGTGATCAGCAACTGTCTCGCGTGCGTTCCCTCGCCGTACATGGCGAGCGTGGCTTTCGTTTCACGAGTAATGTCGAAAGCTTCTGCTGCTTCGCTCTGCATTCGGTAGGCCAACTCGAATGATTGAATCCGTGATTCAAGCTCCGCGCCGCCATTGCGGGCACGAAGATGTTGTTCGTTGAGCTTGCGAACAAGATCCAACTGAAGGCGTTGTTGCGTGAGCGGCATCTGACTATTGCGAATGTTCGCGATCAGTTTATCGATCTCGGTATGCTGCGTATCGATATACGTACCTTGATACACACCTGGCAGGAACGCTGATCGCCAGTTGCGAGTCGCCACGATCGGGTAACCGCCCGGGCACATCGCAATGAATCCAGGCAAATTCTGATTCTCGCTGCCTAAACCGTATGTCGCCCACGCGCCAAAGCTCGGACGAGGCAAACGGCCATCACCACAATTCATTAGCATCAATGACGGTTCATGATTTGGTACATCAGCGTACATCGAGCGTATGATCGCCATGTCGTCGACATGCTGAGCCGTTTTGGAAAAAATCTCGCTAACTTCGATCCCCGATTCGCCATACTTCGAGAATCTGAACGGTGACCTCATCGCATGACCCGTCTTGCGCTCCGTGCGAAGGTTTCCTACGGGGAGTGTTTTGCCGTGCAAGCGTTTCAATTCTGGCTTCGGATCGAACGTGTCGACCTGAGACGCACCGCCATTCATGAACAAGTGAACAACGTGTTTGGCTCGCGCGGGAAAGTGCGAGGTCTTGACGGCTAGCGGATTCGCGTCCTTGATCACCTCAACGCCTGATACTTGTTCATTCACCAGCAATCCAGTTAACCCAACTAACCCGAACCCCATGCCACAGCGATGAAGCATCTCGCGACGAGTCGTTAAGAGCTGGCTTGAGCGTCCACAAAGGTGCATAGAAAATGCTATCAATGAGTGCTAATCGACAAATGAAAACTCGTTCGTCATAAGTAACCCGTGCAGATAAACGGACAACGTTGCTTCGCCCGATTCCGCGCCTATAAACTCCACCGCCGACTCCAACTCCTCCACGGTTGGTTCCCGGCCGAACAACACTTCGTGTGCTTGGATGATCTGGCTCTTCGCCTCCGTCGCCGAGTTCGCAAGAAGCTTGGCAAGTCCGCGAGCCGCATCGGCAGTGAATGGGTTGTTCATAAAGTACAGAGCCTGCGGCGGAACCGTTGTTGTTTCGCGCTGTGGACTGCTTGCGATCGGGTTCGGAAAGTCAAACGTCGTTAGCAATGGCGAAACATCCATCCGATCTATGAAGCCATACACCGAACGACTCGGATGACTTTGCTTGCTACCGAACAGATCAAGCGAAGGTCCATACATCTTGGTGGTCAGACCGCCTGAGATGGCCAAGACGGCGTCTCGCAACGATTCGAAGTCCAATCGCCGACGATTCATCTTCCACAGCAATCGATTCTCTGGATCAATTCGGACCCCATCTTCACGATTGACACTCTGCTGTCGATAGACTGACGAAGTCATGATCCGACGATGCAACTCTTTGATCGACCATCCCTCCTCGACAAATGTCGAGGCCAAATGATCCAGCAGTTCTGGGTGCGACGGCGGGTCACTGCGTCGCCCGAAATCACTAGGTGTGCCGACTAATCCGCGCCCAAGGTGATGCGCCCACACGCGATTCACGATAACACGGGCCGTCAGCGGATTGTTTTTATCGACGATCGCCTCGGCCAACTCCAAGCGACCGCTACCGACGTGAAATGGTTCCTTGTGCGTCGCGAAGAACTGCGGGAACTGGCGCGGCACGGTATCGCCAAGTCGATTCGAATTGCCTCGTTTGAAAATTCGTGGCTCATGCGGATTCTCGGCATCGTACAACACCATCGCTCGCGCCGGCGCACCTGCTCCCGTCGCACTCCATTCCTCAACTGCCTTGATCAACTTCTTGTACTCGCCTTGCGTCGGACGATCTGGAAACAACGACAAGAAACCCCAATCGAGCGCCAGCGGCGCATTCGCTGGCGCATCGCGACCGTATAACGCCTGGCGTAGCTCTTCTTCCGTCGGATCATCGAGAGCCGTAGGCGGAAGCATCTCCGAAGCACCTTCGACCGCCATCACCCATTTTTCGTTGATGCTAACTAGTAACTTTGCATAGGAACGAGCGGCTTCCTCGATGGTCTGAGGACGGTCCGCGAAAAGTGCTTCACGAACTAGCGGGTTGATCTCGCCAGCTGTTAAGTCACTCAAGATTCTCGGCGCCGCGTCCGCAAACTCGTCCGCTGTCACTTCAGCCATCGCCCGCCACGGTGCCCAAACACGATCGAGCGGACGGCGCGAACTCTCAAGGTACTTCTGCCAACGCAGAATCATTGCTGGATTCAGGTCGCCCTTGTCGATTAATAACATGAAGTCGTCCGCCGGAGGCAATCCGCGGCGAGCATGAGCGGCCAAAAGATACTCGGCAATTCGAGTCCGCGCGTCGGCCACCAAGTCGCGATGTTTCGCGGTCACAAAGTCGACAAGCGCCCTCTCGCGTTTCGCTAGTTCCTCGGCAAACTTCCGATACTCGTCCGTTGTTGGAGGCGTTTCAAACAACGGAGGAACGGTCGGCTCAAAGCTGCTGCGAAATACTCCGTACAACGAATAGTAATCGGCTTGCGAAACAGGATCGTACTTATGGTCGTGACAGCGCGCGCACGTGACCGTTAAACCCATGAGACCACGCGTCACAACATCGATGCGATCGTCGATGATGTCGTGCGTGTTGTTCATGAAATGCCCACCCAGCGTCAGGAAGCCCATCGCAGTTAGCGGGCGTTTGTCATCACGAAGGTCGAGTTGGTCCGCTGCGAGTTGCTCGCGGACGAAACGATTGTATGGAACGTCGTTGTTGAATGCTCGAATCACATAGTCGCGATAGGTGTACGCCCAGGGATACTTCTTATCCTCGAAGAAGACATAGCCTTTGTTATCTGCGTAACGAGCCACGTCCAACCAATGCCTCGCCCACCGTTCGCCGTAACGGGGTGATGCCAATAACCGATCGATTAGCCTGTCGAACGCGTTCGGCGAACCATCCCCCACAAATGCTGCGATCTCGTCGGGCGTGGGCGGGAGTCCAAGGAGATCGAATGTCGTTCGGCGAATGAACTTGCGCCGGTCAGCCGACGGTGACGGTCGAAGTCCCACTTCTTCAAGCTTCGACAAGACGAACAGATCGATCGACGTTTTCGACCACGTCTCATCATGAACCTCAGCCGCGTTCGGGCTTTCGACCGGCTGGAATGCCCAGTGCGACCGGACTTCGTCCGCCGTGTTGCCAATTTCTCGAAGGGACTCCGGCCAGGGCATGCTGAGCTTGATCCACAGCTCGAGCGACTCGATGTCGCGATCGCCGAGCTTCTGATTCGGCGGCATTTGCAGTTCTTCACCATATCGAACGGCATGAACGAGTCGACTCTGTTGCGGGTCTCGGGAAACGACAACAACTCCACCATCTCCGCCTCGCAGCAGTGCTTCACGAGAATCGAGCCGCAATCCCGACTCCTGTTTCTTGGGTCCGTGACAGGAGATGCATTTGGCAGCAAGAATCGGACGAACACGTTTCTCGAAGAAGTCGTTCCCCTCGGCAGTTGACTCACCGCGCACGTGTGCCGTCGCGAGAAGAAGACAGGGCATCGCTAACAGCAAACGGAAGTTCATTCAATCATTGTCGTCGCGAAAGGCTGCGGAAGCAACGCGACAATCGTCAGGTAGCCTCAGCTGTGCCAGTCGCTAGGACGTCGCTCAATTAGCCAAACAATTCAGAACTCACACGACCGTGAGGCACTAACATCACAGGGCGTCCCGTGTTGGTGTGATACTCCGTCAGCGGATCGATCCCAAGCGAGTGATATAACGTCGCAGCGATGTCATCGGGCTTGATGTCCGTCGCATCGTCCGGCGCCTCACCGCCCTTGTCCGTTCCGCCGATCAGTTGACCCGGTTTGACTCCGCCACCAGCAAACAACGACCAATTGACGCGCGGATAATGGTCGCGCCCCGTGTTTTCGTTGATCTTCGGTGTCCGGCCGAACTCGCCCATCGCAATCACGAGTGTCCGATCGAGGAGCCCTTTCTCGGCCAGTGTGTCGATCGTCGCGATCAATCCGTTGTCCAGCGGAGGAATCAAGCGACGATGACCGCTGAAGTTGTCGAGGTGAGTGTCCCAACCTTGATACGTCACGGTGATGAATGGCACGCCACACTCGATCAGCCGACAGCCAAGTAACAAACTCTGATTGAACTCGTCATCCGTAAACCGTTTTCGAGTCGCTTCCGATTCGAGCGTGACATCGAATGCCTTCTGTGAACGCGCCGAAGTGATGATGTTGTAGGACTGCGCGCTGAACTTATCGAGCGCCTCCAACAATTGGCTGGTCGTCTCAGCACCTCGAAAGCGCTGGTCGATCTTCTTCAATAGCCCTTCTCGACGATTAACGCGATCGATCGTCAAGCCTTCCGCCAGCGAAATGCCACGAACCTGAAACGGCTTGCCGGGCTGGGGAGCCGCGTTCGTGTTGAACGGAGCGTACGCATCGCCCATGTAGCCGGCGTTCCATTCGGTCTTCGGAATCGCAATGTAAGACGGCATGTCGTCTTGGCCTGGCAATTCTTTTGTCGCGACAGACCCAAGAGACGGGTAGATCAAAGCGGGTGTCGGAAGATTGCCGGTGGAAATGTACGACTGGCCGAGCGGATGTGAACCGGCAGAGTGGCTGATGCCGCGCATCAACGTAAAACGATCCGCTGCAGCCGCGAACTTCGGCATGTACTCGCAGACATTCAAGCCTGCAAGCTTCGATTGAATTGGATTGAATTCGCCGCGTGTTTCGCTGGGCCCCTCTGGTTTCATGTCGAGTGTGTCAAGATGCGACGGTCCTCCGGCCAAGTTAATGAACAGAACGGCATCGGCGGTTGCTTGCCGGCCTTCGCTTGCTGCTGTCAGACGAAGAAAGTTCGGTAACGACAGACCGAGCCCGCCAAGTACACCAGCTCGGAGAAAGTCACGGCGCGTTGTGCCGTCGCAGTATTGAGATTTCATGAGTTTTCCAAAGTAGCCATCTCGCCCCGAGAGATGGCTACATTAATGATTCGCAATGAATTCCTGCGTGTTCAACAAAGCCCACATCATGTCGCGCAAGCCGTCCACGATATCTTCAGACTCCGCGATATACTGTCGGCAGTCAGCCAACTCGTCATCCGTCGGCAGTCGCGATAGCGTTCGCAAGTAAGCGGCGTTGACCAGATCACCAGTTCCGTCGACGGTCGGCTTCGTCTTGCCGATCTGGGCGACCCAACCATCGGCACGATCCAACATATCAAGCATTTCCTGGTCATTGCGTACATACAATGACTGGAGCAATGTCGGCTGACTTTGGCGTTCGCAGTCGCAGTTCGTCGTGCGCAGCGGCTTGCCAAAGATCAGCAGCGAAAAATCGATCGCTCGGGTTTGATAAGACTTTGGATGCTGTCCGATCTTTCGACGCTCCATTTCCTTCTCGGAATTCAACGTCGTGAGCTTGGTGTCACTCGCTGTCGCTTGAATGATTGCGTCGACAGCGACTTCGGCTGGAAGGCGACGCAGAATCGCATGGCTGAAGTTTTGCGAGTCCGAGCGATTGGTGTCGTTCGGTCGCCAACTTCGCTGATAAGTGTGGCTGTTCGTGATCGTACGGTGTAGCCACTGCATGTCATAACCACTTTCGAGGAACTCGGCGACGAGATAGTCAAGCAGCGCCTTGTTACTCGGTGGATTCGCACGGTTCAAATCGTCAGGCGGATTGATAATTCCGACGTTGAAGTAGTTCGACCAGATCCGATTCACAAACGCTTTGGCAAAATAGCGATTCGGTTCGTTAAACAACCACTCGACGAGCGGTTCGCGCGGATCGTCGTACTGAGCAAGGTCGATCTCCGACGCGCCGAGCAGCTTGCCGGGTTGCGTCTTCGTCTTGGCAGGCTCGATCCATATTTCGTTCCAGGGAATGGCTCGACCTTCGGCCGCGATGCGCAGATAACTCTGCCGACGCAACGCCGCCGTGTTCAACTTCACCGGCACACCAAGCATGTTGGCCATACCTTTATGCATCACAGCGGCATCCGGAGCGACACCCGTCTTGATGCGCGTGAAGAACTCCGTGAACAGCTCGAAGTCTCGCTTCGACCATTGATCGTAAGGATGCTTGTGACACTGGGCACAATCCAGACGAACGCCCATAAATGTGTAACCGAAAGCGAGCGCTTTGTCGGTCGGTCGCGTGATGTTGTCTCGATACCAAAAGTGCGGCATCGGGTTGCCAATCGCCGCGTAGTCGGCTCCGTCAACGGTGTTCGTGAAAGTGCTTTGCTCTTCGATAAACTCGCGATACGGTTGACCAGGCCGACGGCTGCGGGCGAGCAAGATTCCGGCGGCGATCTCGTCCCAGCCAATGTTCTTCTCAACTCTGCGTTTAATCCACGCTCTCCATTGGCCGGCAGTGGGCTGCGCCATCTCGGTGGCCCCTAAGTAACCCGCGTTGCTGCCGGTCAAGTCGCACAGCCGCTGCGTCCACCAGGTGATGTAAGCCGGGTGCTCCAGCAGCTCGTCGATCTTGCGAGACCGCTTGTCAGACGATTCATCGGCGACGAACTGCTCGATTTCGGCGGGAGTCGGCAGCGTGCCGATGAGATCAAGACCTACGCGTCGTAGAAACTCTTCGTCGCTACACAACTCAGACGGCACAACGCCAAGCTTGGCAAGCTTATCCGTAACATGCCGGTCTATCTCCGTCGGGGTCGCAACCTCCGGGTAGCGATCGCCCGTTTGATCCGTGACGGGAAACAACACCTGTGTCGAAAATATTCCGTTATCGTAAAACGCGATGACATAGGTGTCGCCTTCGCCAATCGCATTGATCATTCCAGCAGGTGTTACTTCCGCAACCGTTTCATCGTTGGTCTGAAAACGAGTCAAACAAGTCACGTCTTCGCGAGTCCCATCGGACCAAACAGCCACGGCCTTGAGTTGTACCGCATCACCTTTACTCCCAATCACGATCTCGGTCGGCGTGACTTCAAGTCGGGCGAACGTCGGCGGTTCCTCTGGCAAGCCTTTCGCTCCGGCCTCGATCCAACGACGCAGCAGCTTCTGTTCCCAACCATTGGGCGGCAAACGAAGCCCACCTTCGTGTTCGTCAGCCGATGTTGGCTTGTTCAGAATGAGGCTGTCCGCAGGCGAATCGAGATCGATCCGCTCCGATAGATTCTCGTGATCCATGTCGAAGTCATACCCGAACATCGACAAGCGAAAGCCGCCTTGCCCTTGGAAGGAACCATGACACGCGCGGCTGTTGCACCCCAATCGGCCAAGCAGCGGAATCACGTGCAATTGGAAATCAGGAACCTCGTCGTCATCGGCAATCCGATCGCGAATTGATCCCAAGCGTTGCGTGGTAGACGTTTCCGTAGGATGGGTTTGCGCCCCGTCCCCACCGGATTGCAAATCCGTTCTGCGAAGATTGCGCTCCGCCGCTGCCAGCTGAGGGTCGATGAAGAGCTGCGTCTCGGGCAACGCATTCCTCAATGCACCAACCTCGTCGACAGTCAGTCCCGTACGATACAACTCAATCGTCTTTGTCGCACTGAGCTTCGACAGTGTCTTGATCGCGTCTTCGCTCAGCACAACTCCATTCAGACTCAGATGCTCCAAGTTCTGAATCGACTCGATATACCGAAGCGTCTTCGATTCCAGAACGCACTTCTCCAGATAAAGCACTCGCAAGTTTGGCAGACCAGCCAAGAACGTAAGTCCCTCGCCAGCCACCTTCGTTTCACTAAGTAGCAACGTCTCAAGCTGCGACAGATACTCCAGCCAGACCAGTCCTTCGTCCGTGACCGCCGTTCGCTCGAGCGATAGCGCCGTCAAGTTCGTTAGTCCGGCAATGTGTCGCAAACCATCGTCGGTGACATTCGTCTTCGCAAGATACAGCCGTTCAAGCTTTTTCAAGCTCGACAAACTCGCCATCGTCGCATCACCAACTCCCGACTCGGACAACACCAATGTGTCGAGGTTAGTCAGTCCACCGATATGGCTCGTATACAAGTCCGTGATCTGCGGGCAAACAATCGCCAGGTAGTCGAGCTGTTTGAAATGCTGAAGATGTGCCAGCGCTTCGTCCGTCACCGCTGCCTTGCTCAACCGCACAAGCCGCGTCGTTCCATCTTTGTTGAACTGAATGTTGGTTCGCAACCGAGCCAGAGCCTCAACGGCCTGCTGTTCGGGCGTTTCCGATTCAGGCTCTGCGGCCGAAACCGGAGCCAGCGTCCAAAGCAAAGATAAGTTCAGGATGGCGAGCAAGAAAACGGGCCGCATGTCGGTTCTGGCCTCTCGCTGTGTGTTAGGTGGGAGTCGTTTGGGGGAGGCTGCATTATAGCCCAATTTCCACCGGCGTAGAAACCAAACTATATCAGCGTGCATCCTGAACTCAGCTTGGCGCAGATCCCACACCGTCGCAACTGCGGCCCGTCTACGGCAAGGATGCATACGTGTCTTTACCGCAAAGCGGTCACATTCCAAAGCCTAGGGTCGCCAGCGCAGCGGCGCACCCTAGGTAACAGAAGCACAACGACTCGCTTACGCTGAAAGCGTTAGACCAATGGCACCGCCCTCCGATTTGTGTAACGCCTTCAGCGTACGTAGATTTGTCGTCCATCGCTCCCAGGGTGCGCGACGAAACGACGCGACCCTGGGCTTTGGAATCTAACCGCGTTGCGGTAAAGAGTGAAAATGGGAACAATTCTGGCACCATCCATTGGCAACTTCAGTATCCGGCACTAGGCTGTGGAATGAAACCGCTTTGCGGTATTACCCGGTGTTGACTTCATCGATCACATTCACGCAACAATCGGCGTAACAACCTCGCCATAAATATCTGTCAACCTGAAATCACGCCCCGCGTACTTGTAAGTCAGCTTCATGTGATCAAGTCCGAGCAAATGCAAGATCGTCGCATGCAGATCGTGGATATGCACTTTATCTTCAATGGCGTAGTATCCGTAGTCGTCGGTGCTACCATACGCGAGGCCGCCTTTCACACCTCCTCCCGCCATCCACATCGTGTAGCCTTGCGGATTGTGGTCGCGACCGTTGTCGCCTTGCGCGACCGGAGTGCGGCCAAACTCTCCGCCCCATAACACTAGCGTGTCCTTCAACAAGCCTCGCGTCTTTAGGTCTTGTAGCAAAGCCGCGATCGGCTGATCGACTTCCATGGCGTTGTTCGTGTGGCCGTTCCGCAAGTCACCATGCTGGTCCCATTTATAGCTGTGGGTGCATTGAACGAAGCGGACTCCGCGTTCGACAAAACGCCTCGCCATTAAACATTGCCTGCCAAAGTTTCGAGTCTTGTCGTTGTCCAATCCGTACGCCTTCTGCGTTGTTTCCGTTTCATCGTCGACACTTTGCAACTCGGGCGCCGTCGCTTGCATCCGAAATGCCAGCTCGAATGAATTGATGCGAGCTTCGAGTGCCGAATCAGGACCCGTGTCTTGCAAACGATCGAGGTTCATCTGACGAAGCAAGTCGAGTTCGGTACGTTGCAACGATCGAGGCGTCTTGTCGGCGTTCTCGATGAATGGGATCTTGGCTTGATCGGATGGCACGCTGGCATTGCCGAGCGGCACTCCGTGAAAGTCGGCTGGGAGGAAGCCGGAACTGTATGCGTTAACGCCGCCGTGGGTGAGCGTCGGGCACATCGTAATGTAACCCGGCAAGTCTTCGTTCTCTGTGCCGAGCCCATACGTAACCCACGAGCCCATACTTGGACGCACGAACGTGTCGCTGCCAGTGTGCAATTCAAGAAGCGCCCCGCCATGTCGCGAATTGGAACAATGCATCGAGTTAATAATGCACATATCATCGACGCAACCTGAGATGTGCGGAAACAACTCGCTGACCCAGCTACCACACTCGCCACGCTGCTTGAAATCCCACGGCGATTTCAATAGGTTGCCGGTTGGAGCGGACTGGACGCGCGGTTTAGGAAACGGCAGCGGCTTGCCGTGATCGCGTGTGAGCTGTGGCTTGTAATCGAAGGTATCGACCTGAGACGGGCCGCCATGCATGAACAGAAAGATGACTTGCTTGGCTTTGGGCGCGAAGTGCGGGGCCTGTTTAGCTCGCGCCTCATCGTTCAACAACGACGCGAGTGCGACACCGCCAAAGCCTGCAGCGCTCGTTCGCAGCATCTCGCGGCGAGAGAGAACTGGCGTGAATTGATTGCAACATTTCATAGTATTGTTCTCATCGTTGGAGTCCCGCCTTTAGGCGGTTCGAGAGGCTATAAGGCAGCCGCCTAAAGGCGGGACTCCAACGCATTACTCCACGTAAATAAATTCATTCGCCGACAGAATAACGCGACAAAGGCTCTGCCAGGCTTTGATTCGAGCTTCGTCGGGCGACGTTTCTTTGGCGATCAATGACTCTGCATAAGCTTCGACGAAACTCAACGCTCGTTGAACTTCGATTTTTTCGGGAGTTCGGCCGTAAGCAATGCGATACGCTGTCTCAATTCGAGCTACGTTGTCGGCGTTTTCGTTCTCAAGTAGTTTCTCGGCCATCGCTCGCGTCGCGTCCGCGACGATTTTGCTGTTCATCATGAATAAGGCTTGCGGCGCAACCGTCGTGGATTGCCGCTTACCCGCGGGAACGCTCGGCTCGGCGAAATCGAAGGCTTGAAAGACTTCGTACAGGGCGCTTCGAACGACTGGCATGTAGACCGAACGGCGATTTGTTTGGTAGGCAACAGGATCGACATTCGCAGTACTGGTCACGTAGGCTCGGTTCGCAGTCGGCAACATCGAACCGCCCATCTTGAGATCGAGCTGGCCTGATGCCGCAAGAATCGAATCGCGAATCGACTCCGCCTCGGCTCGTCGCCGACTAAATCGCCACCAAAGTTCATTTTCCGGATCGACGGCCATGGCTTGCTCATTGAAAGCGGTACTCATCTGGTAAGCCGACGACAGCATGATCGTGCGATGCAGTTCCTTGATCGACCAACCCGATTCCACAAAGCGGACAGCCAGCCAATCAAGCAGCTCTGGATGCGTTGGGCGTAAGCCAAGTTTGCCGAAGTTGTCGGGTGAACGAACCAAGCCCTCGCCGAAGTGCCACTGCCAAATTCGGTTCACCATCACACGCGCGGTCAGCGGATGGTCCGCGCCAGTCAACCAGCGAGCAAGCTCGAGGCGACCGCTGACATCTTCGCCGAAAGAGGTTGATTCGTCGCCGGTGAAGATGCGTGGAACGCGTCTTGGCACTTGGCGGCCTTGCGTGAGGTGGCTGCCGCGAATGTGGACACGGATGTTCTCGATCGTGCCATCGGATACGGCCATTGCTTCGGGATACTTGGGCATCGTGTCAGCGAGTGTCTTCCTTTCAGCTCGCACACCGGCAAGTCGTTCTTGAGCTTCTGGTGCGTAGTAGATTTCGATCTTGTCCGAAATCTTAAACGGGCCTTCGGGATCGCGCAGCACTGTCGCAAAGGGTTTGTCAGTCTTAATGTCTCCCGCGACACGTTCGTTGTATGCTGCAGCCAGCTCGCGTACGGAAACGTTTTGCGCAACTGCCGCATGCCAATCAGCAAACGGAGACGCCGGATCGTCCTTCGTTTTCTCCAAATAGTCCGCCCACTGCTGGGCAAACTCCGGCTTCGGCTCGTAATCGCCGAGCGGAGCGAACTCTTCTGACTGCCCGCCGAAGCGCGAGGCTTCGATGAACATGATCTTGTCGATATGCGGAATCGGTCCATCCCGCTCCAAACGCACCACACATTTGCCGGCGGCGAGCCGAGCTCGACCCTCGAGGAACCAGCGTTGCGTGTCTGGGTGCCAAGTTCCCGTCACTTCGCCGATCGCCTTCGAATTGATGCCGCGACCATTAACGAGCAGCTTCGTCGGTCTCGCTTCTGCAGCCGCATAACGACACGCGACGTGATACGTCCCGTCGGTGGGAATCTCGACATCGATCTCTCCTTCGTTCAATCCACCCGGACCGCCGATGATGCCAATTCCTTCGCCGTAGCCTTCGGTCAACACGGAAAGATTCCCGCGAGCGACAGTCTCCGCCTCGACGAGTACGATGCCGTCTCGTGGATCGGTGGCAAAGGCGGGGATGGCCTGTGCGGGCGAGCTCGCTCTGGCTTCGGGCGGAGCCGGGACGAAGAGCAGTTTATCGATGTGCGGAAAGAATTGCGGTTGTTCGAGGCGAATGAGGTTCTTGCCTGCGTTCAGATGATAGAAACCTTCGACGAACCACTTCTGTCCATCAGGCAGCCAGGAGCCTGTCACTTCGCCTGCCGCGTCCTTCTTGGCGAGTTGTCCGTTGATCATCAGCATCGTTGGACGCGAAGCTTCGGCGGCGACTCGAATTTCGATCTGATAGAGGCCAGCTTCTTTGACTTCGATGTCATACTCGGCGAAGTTCGGAGTTTCGCCCGCGTTCACCAGCACCCCGATGCCCTTCCCCCAATTCGTGCGATCTCGCAGCACGTTGCCGCGATCGAACTCATCGGCCTCGATTAGCAGCGAGTTTGGCGTGGAAGTCGGATCGGAGTTGTTGCCGTGGATCGTCGCATCAGCGATCAAGTTCTTGATCCGCTCAAGTTCCAGCGCGGCGAGCAAGTAATCGCCCACGTGCCGCCGAGACTCGACGAGGACGGCTTCGTTCGATTCGTTAACCATCTTGTCGATGTCAGCTTGCTTGGCTTCGATCTTCTTCTGGTGTTCGTCGAGCGCTGCCGTTGCTTCCGCCGACGCCAGCGGCTTCTCTTGCCAGCGAGCGACGACATCGAAATTCTCCATCGTCTTTGTGCTTTTGAAGATCCCGGCCAGCGAGTAGTAATCGGCAGTCGGAATCGGATCAAACTTGTGGTCATGGCAGCGAGCACAGCCGAAGGTCAGGCCCATAAAAGCTCGCCCTAGAGTATCGATTTGTTCGTCGATGATATCCATCTGCATTTTGACGGGATCATCTTCGGCCAGCATCTTCGCCCCAAGAGCGAGGAAGCCCGTCGCGACGGTGCCTTCGTAAGGTGCATCCCACGTGGAATAGGCTTCCAGCCTGTTGTTCTTAGACAGGCTGAAAGCCTGTCCCACGAGGAGATCCCCCGCGATCTGCTCCTGCACGAACCAATCAAACGGTTTGTCTTTGTTAAACGCAGCGATGACGTAGTCGCGATAGTGATACGCGTCGGCGAAGGCGAGGTTCTCATCCAGTCCGTTCGAGTCGGCGTAGCGTGCGACGTCAAGCCAATGCCGGCCCCAACGTTCGCCATATCGAGGTGAGGCAAGTAATTGATCGATCAACTTGGCGAAGGCTTGCGGCGACTCGTCGGCGACAAACGCATCGACTTCGTCGGGCGCAGGTGGCAATCCAAGTAAGTCGAATGTCGCACGACGAACGAGCACACGTTTGATGGCAGGTGATGCGGGTTGGAAACTGGCGGCTTCGAGCTTCCGGAGGATGAAAGCATCGATCGAGGATCGCACCCACGTTTGATCCTTCACTGCCGGAACCGTCGATTTGCTCGGTGACTGAAACGACCAAAACGTCTTTTGCTCTTCCGTAAACGTAATAGCATCGCTCTCAGGTTCGTTCTGTGGAATCGCGACTGGTTCGGCATTCGGCCACGGGGCTCCCATCTCGATCCAGGTTGCAATTTCAGCGATCAGCCGCGCGGAGAGTTTTTCTTTCGGCGGCATCTTCAGAATTTCGCCGTGACGCAACGCTCGGATCAGCAAACTCTCTTCGGGTTTGTCGATCACAATCGCCGGGCCTCGTAGGCCGCCCTTCAGCAACCCGGCAAGCGAATCCATCGACAAGCCGCTTTCTGGCTCATCTCCCGTGTGGCAGTCGATGCATCTTTCAACCAGCAGCGGTCGGACCTTCTTCTCGAAGAACGCGATGCCTTCGGCGGAAGGCTCGGCGGCGGAGGCTTGGCAGGTAAGCGTGGACAGAACTAGTACGATCAGGAGACCACGCAAAGGCGCGAGGGCGCAAAGGACACCCGAGCGACAGGGGCTTTGCGCCTTCGCGCCTTTGCCTGAGACATCCTTTATGTGATTCTGTTTGCAACGCATCAACATTCATTTATACAATCACGGCATCTCGAATTGAAGACGAACAGCAAAATATTCGCTGTTCGCTCCGCGAACGAAGCGTTTCTTTCGCGGAGCGAAAGACGACAACCGAAAGGAACCAGCCATGACAACCCAGCGACGCGACTTTCTAAAGACCGCCGGTATCGGAGCCGCCGCACTGTCAATGGCGAGCCAGACCGCGAAGGCGGCTGCGAACGAGCAGATTACCGTTGGCGTCATTGGGCCGGGCGGGATGGGGACCGCACATACGCGATTGCTCTCCGCGAACAAAGACGTACGAGTGAAATACGTTTGCGACGTCGACGACAACCGACGAGCGAAAGCGGCTGAGCTAGTGAAATCGTCGAGCGGGAAGAGCCCCGAGCAGGCCAAGGACATGCGAACGGTGTTTGATGACAAGGAAGTCGATGCCGTTTTCATCGCGACTCCCGATCATTGGCACGCGCCGGCTTCGATCCTGGCGCTGGATGCAGGCAAGCATGTCTATGTCGAGAAGCCTTGCTGCCACAACATTCGCGAAGGTCGCTTGATGTCGGAAGCGGTCGCACGAAACGGCAGGTGCCTGCAAGTGGGCACACAAAGCCGCAGCACGCGAGTGATCGAAGAGGCAATGCAACGACTGCATGCTGGCGAGATCGGCGAGATCATGGTCGCAAAGGCTTGGAACAGCCAGCGTCGTGGCTCGATCGGCAAACAGCAGCCGAGTGATCCGCCCACAACCCTCGACTTCGATTCCTGGGTTGGCCCGGCGCCGCTAGTTCCTTATCAGTCAAACTTACTGCACGGCGTTTGGCGATGGTGGTACGACTTCGGTTGTGGCGACATGGGTAACGATGGAGTCCACGACATTGATGTGGCATTATGGGGACTGGGTGTCGACTCGCATCCGTCGAGCGCGACGTGTATGGGCGGCAAATACTTCTTCGATGATGATCAACAATTCCCCGACACGCAGTATGCGGTCTTCGAGTATCCAGTCGACGGCAATCCTCAAGGTCGCAAGAAGCAGTTAATCTTCGAGCAACGCATTTGGTCCCCGTATGTGCAGGAAGGCTACGAGAACGGCTGCGCCTTCTACGGTACCAATGGCGTAATGATTCTCGGACACACGCAAGGCTGGAAAATGTACGGACCACGCATGAAGCTGCTGGCTGAGAATGCAGGTCCCGTCGAACTGCCCCGTCATCATGCCAACTTCCTCGATTGTATTCGTGGCACGCAGACGAAATTGAATGCGGACGTTAAGGCAGGCCAACTCGCGTCAGGCATCGTGCATCTAGCGAACATCGCGGCCCGTGTCGGTAGCGTGTTGCACTTCGATCCAGTGAAAGAACAAATCACAAACAACGACGACGCAAATGCTTTGGTAAGGCGCCAGTATCGCGATCACTGGAGCACGCCGAACAGAGTTGGTTGATTCTTGGTAGGCCGGATCGAGCGCAGCGCTGCTCCGGCATTGTTGGTCGTGTCGGAGCAGCGCTGCGCTCGATCCGGCCTACGGGAAGAGGATCATGGGTCGCTTATTTGCCGGCACCGAGTTCTATCAGCCGCCGAAGTGCGAACGATGCGGCAAGCTAGAACATGAGTGTCAGTGTCCACCTGCGCCGACACCTCGAATTCCACCAGAGAAGCAAACAGCCAAGCTCGCCGTCGAGAAACGCAAGAAGGGGAAAGTCGTAACCATTGTGCGAGGCTTACCCGCGAGGGGCAACAACTTGCCTTTACTGCTTAGTATGCTAAAGACTGCTTGCGGAGCTGGTGGCGCAATCAAAGAAGACGCTCTCGAAATCCAAGGCAAGCACGTCGAACGTATTCGCGAGGCTTTGGTGGAGCTCGGCTATCGCGTGAAGGGTTGAAGACGAATCAGGCGGCCGCTCGCCCGAGCGGTATCGATTGGGTCTGGGAGACTGCGACTACCGTTTCAAAAATTCCACTTTGAACGACCTCGCCCGCCTGATTAACGAGTTCGCGTCGCCATGTCACGCGGCCTCGACATCGGTTGGACGCGGTCGTTGCGACGACAGTGGTGACCGCGTGTACTGTGTCTCCGACGAGGATAGGCCTTTTGAAACTCCAGTCCTTGATTCCGAGGAAAGCGACTGTGTGAACATTCGGCGCGTTGGTACCGAGTCCGGCGAGATACGCGAGACCAAGGAGTCCGTGAGCGACCGGGCGGCCAAACGGAGTTTCTGCCGCGAATTCGTGATCGACGTGCATCGGATCAAAGTCACCGGTCAGGCAAGCGAAGTTAACGACATCGGTTTCCGTGATTGTACGAGCTTGGCTCTCCCAGCAGTCACCAGCTTGTAGTTCGTCGAAATGGAGTCGCTGCACCGTAAATCCCTTTCCGTCATATAGCGAGGACGGGAATTGTCTCGATAAACAAGAATTGGGGCAAGATCGAAAGACCCAGCATTTTTCTGCCCTCATCGGCACACACTTCGACTTGAAGTATGCTGTTAGGACGCTCTGCAGTAAGCATTTCGAGTCATCAATTCCGTGGAACGTACCTTATGTTGAGATATATCCTGCTGGGTTTGCTCACTCTACTGACCGTGATTCCTACGGCCAAAGCGGTCGACCAGCCGAACGTCATCCTGTTCATCGCGGATGACGTCAGCTGGAACGATTACGGCTGTTACGGAAACGGAGCCGCTCGCACGCCGAACATCGACCAATTGGCGAAGAACGGCACGCGATTCGACGAGGCGTATCTAACCGCCAGCAGCTGCAGCCCGAGTCGATCGAGCATCATTACCGGCCGCTATCCGCACAACAACGGCAAGGCGGCAGAGTTGCACCTCGCAATCGATGGCAATTTGCCTTGGTTTCCGACGCTGCTCCGTGAAGCGGGTTACTACACGGCGATCGTTGGCAAACACCACATGAAGCCGACACCCGGCGGCTCGCATAGCAAGGACAAACCGTTTGATCTGGTCGATGGCGGAAACGAGCCGGGCAATCGCGGCGGCCATGCGAAATGGGTGCAAACGGTGAAACAACGCCCGAAGGACAAGCCGTTCTTCTTTTGGTTCGCGGCTTACGACGCTCATCGAGCGTGGGACGCCGACAAGGATTGGAAAGCGGACAAGTACGGTCCGAAGCATCACCCCGACGACGTGATCGTTCCGCCGTTTTTGGCGGATGAAGCGGGGACGCGCGACGACCTTGCTTCGTACTACAACGAAGTCACACGCTTCGATCACTACATCGGCGAGGTCGTACAAGCTCTCAAGGAAGAAGAACAACTCGACAACACGTTGATCTTTGTGCTCGCCGACAACGGTCGACCATTTCCTCGCGCTAAGACTCGTTTGCACGATTCCGGGATGAAGACGGCGCTCGTTGCTCATTGGCCGAGCGCAATGACAAAGAAGCGTGTCGCGACCAAGAGTCTGGTCAGTGCCATCGATCTCGCTCCGACAATCCTCGACGTCGCTGGCGTGGCGTCTGCGGAGACGATGCAAGGCGTCAGCCTTAAGCCAATCTTGAGTGACCCCTCCACCCAAGTGCGACGTTACGCATTTTCGGAGCACAACTGGCATGACTATGAAGCTCATGGCCGCAGCGTTCGAGCCGATGGATTTCTCTACATCCGCAACAACCGTCCCTATCAATCCTGGCAGGGGCCGGCAGATTCTGTTCGATCGATCTCGCATCAGCAGCTGCTGACGCTACGGGACAGCAAGAAGCTGAGCGCCGCTCAAGCCGACGTCTTCCTGTCCCCGCGACCTGCGGAAGAGCTGTATGAGTACCGCGAGGACCCGCACCAACTGACCAACCTCGCCGCCGATCCCGCCTTTGCCGACACGAAACAACAGTTGAGCAAATTGCTGGCACAGTGGGTAGAAGAAACCGGCGACAGCGTGCCGAAAAACATTTCGCGAGACTCGTTCCATCGCGAGACCGGTGACCGAATCGCGAAGAAGGAAGCCGAGTATCGCGACACGACCCCAGGCGAAGATCGAGGCGCTGTAAAGATCAATGCCCCGGGACCTCGGTAGATTCTAGCAAGTAGGCCGGACTACAGACCAGCCTAAAGGGAACTCAATAAAGACAATGAGCCGTTACTGGGAGTATCCGATCTACCTGATCCCTCACGGTGGCGGATACGTGTCGATGGTCGATCCGACTGCGGAATCTGAGAACGTGCCAACTCAGATGTTGGTCGTTTATACCCAGTCAGAAGTTGCAGTCCAATTCATGTCGGAGTTTGGCATCGAGGATACCCCTCGCATGCTCTTTAACGACCGCGAATTCAGTTGGCTGCTGCGAAGCCTACGTGCGCCGGTAACTGATGTGGCGTTTGATCCCTCCCCGCTGGGGGACAAGATTGATGCTCGCTGGCAACTTGCCGTAAGCGAGTTGTTAACAGAGCATCTAACTGCGGACTACTCGCCTTGGAACTATCCCGTCTACGCCATCGCTCAAGAGTCGGGCTTCGTTTCGATCGACGGTGCCGACAGCAGCGGTGAACGGCTGAGGGTACTCGGCCTATTCTCGAGCGAGGAAAAGGCAAACGACTACCTCCTGGCTGCTGACGAATTGGGCGAACTGTGTATGCTGACTAATCTCGACGAAACGCGAGCTTTCCTCTCAGCCTTAACGAAGCAAATTGAAGCTGTCGCGTTAGATCCTACGGTCGAACCAGATCAACGCGCGGCAAAACATTGCTTTCCACTGGATACGTTGTTGAATAAGTATCTCGTTCGCGAAGAGTAAAAGAGCCATTGGAGCCCGGCATGCAAAGCGAAGCTAGTATCGAAATCGATCGGCCGATCGATGAAGTCTTCCGGCTGACCCACGAGGATGTCGCCGAGTGGAGTATCGTCGTGGTCGAAGACGAAGTGATCGACGAGAAGCCGGAGGGCGTCGGGACCACGTTTCGAACGGTCACGGAAGATCACGGGAAGCGAATGGAGTTTCAGGGCGTCATCACCGCGTACGATCCACCCCACTCGATCGCAATTGAAATGATCGGGCAAATGTTCGATATCCAAGTGGCCTACGCGTTCGAGGATCTGGGAGGTCGCACCAAGGCGACTCAGTTCTCCAACGTAACGGGCAAGGGTTTCATGAAGTTGTTCTTCCTTCTGTTCGGATGGATGATGAACAAGGCAAATTGCGACGCGCAGGACAATGAGTTGAACAACCTCAAACAGTACTGCGAGATCACTGCGGGGCATCAACAAGTCGCCAAGTAATATCACAGGTTCCTTGTTGCCGTTGAATCGCTTCGACGCGGAATAACGCGTAGAGGTCACTGTTTCGATCGACGGTGTGAACCAAGTAGATATGCCCTTCCGAGGATGGGACGAACTCGCGTCGCGGCTGTGGGTTGGGCGGCAACTTCGCCAAACGCGTCGTATCCAGCTGCCCCCAATCTATCTTGCCGAGATCGACGATGCGGCTGCGATCATCCGAGACCATCGTCACATGGAAGTGATCACCGCCATTGCCATATTGCAAGTCCCAATCGTTGGCATATTTATAGGTTGGATCATCACGAAGCTCGAACTCGAAACTAAAAGTCGCCTTTTGGTAATCTCGATGAACCATGCGAGAAAACAAAGTCGCCTTGCCCAGTTTGTATTCTTTCGGCGCGGGTTTGCTCACGACCGACGATGAAGATGATCCCGACTGCTGCACCGGCGTCAGCAACTTACTCAGTTGCTGACGCAACAACTCGATCCGCGCTTTCCGCGCCTCTGGACTACGTGGGCGCGAGGCAGCGGCTGCCAGAAACTTCTGCTGCGTCGCAGGGCCATAGCCACCACCTCCTTGGCCACCGAGCCCACCCCCAATGCCAAAGCCGTCGGCGCCGTCTTTCGCGTTCGTGGGACGATACTGTTGCCTTCGTTCAGTTGGCTTCGCATCTGGCCCTTGCGATTGCTGTGATTGATTCGGGGCGACGTCAAGTCTCCCGAGTTCGCCAAGTTGAATCTTCGCCTTCTTGACAACATCGATCACTGCCGAAACGCCTTTGACAACTCGCAGCGCCTCCGCCGAGTCGGTGAACTCGCGCGTGGTGTTGTTCACGTTAATCGCTACTAACAAACGCGAACCTGAATCCGCGCGGCGAGCCTCGACCTTGCGAATCGCCTCTAGCTTTGCGACCGCTCGCGACAGGCTCTTCGTAATGATCGGCTTTCCGTCGGTCTGAATTACAATCTCCATAACCCCTGACTTGGGAAGGTCTTTCTTCAAATCTTCTGCAGCTGAATCGCTTGGCGTTGCACTCGGCGCAGCTTCTGTCGAATCTCCATCAGCCGCCGCAGGCGGCGCTTTCGGAGCAGCGTCTTGCTCGGCAACAAGCCGAGATGACACTGGCAATACGGCGGCGGCCACCAGGACAGCAACCCGTGCGGGCCAAGAAAGTTCTCTATTCAACTTACGACGCAAGATCATTTGAATTCTCCGCTCAAGAAACTCGGCTTGCCCAAACGCACTGGCCAGCGGAGGCAACACTGGCTTAGCCTCCGCTAGGAAATCGATTGTTTGCACTAGTGTATTCGCATAATGACGTGCATGCTCCGGGACACAAGACAGCACCCAACCGTCACAGCAAAGGTCGCCCGTTCGCTGCAACTCACGGCGTGCAATCCACGCAACAGGATGCCACCAAAAACACGCGGCTGTGGCCACTTCAAGCCAACGCACCCAGTGATCGCGTCGCCGCAGGTGAGCTAGCTCGTGTAGCAGCAATGTCGCTTGTTCATCGTCAGTCAGATCCGCCAAGAGCCGGCATGGCAGGACGATCGTTGGTTGGGTGAAAGGTAACGGACACCAAACCAGCGGAGACACGACTCCGGCGGTTATGCGGACGCACGGTGATCGACGCAGGCCGATCTGCTGAGACAACATCCGTGTTCTATCGCGAAGAACTCGCGGGGCAAGTTCGGTATGCGCCAACACGCGTTGAAACCGCAGGGCGCGCACGGCAATGATCAAAAGGCAAAACACACTGCCGAATAACCAGATGACTGTTACAACGTCAGACCATCGGATGGAAGTTATCGCGGAACCGCTTCGAGCAGGTTGCTCTGACGACACCAATGTGTTCGTCGCACTGTTCTCGTTTGCGTCCCTTCCTACATCCGTTGGGATCGATGACGACATGTGGGCAGTTGTTGGTGAACTCGATCCGCTAGAAACAACATCTGATTCGACCGAATGCACCGGCCAGGATATCGGGACCGCAAACAATGCTGGAGTCATCAACTTGACGAGGACAAGCACCCACAGGCTATGAACCAGCGGTTCCTTTGCATGCATCCTAGTTGCCATGAACGCAACGATCGCGAGCAACGTCGCGGCGATCGCATTAGAACAGGCCGTTTCCAGAAAGTGCATCGTCATCGCGGTATCGAGATAGGGTTAAGGCTGTGAGTCGAGCAACGATCGCAGCTTGTCACGTTCGCGTTTCGTCAATCGTTTTGATTCTACTAGGTGCATCACCAGTGATGCCAATCCGCCGCCCGAAAGTTTTTGCGCCACGTTGGTTAACTGCTCCCCCACGAATTCGTTCCTTGACGTCACGGGAGCAAAGACATGAGCGACCGCGCCGCGGTCACGCTTTACATGCCCCTTCCCCTCCAGACGCTCGAGTAACTTTTGAACCGTCGCAACATCCGATTCGGCCCCCCGGGGATACAAAGCAGCTATCAGATCGCGCTTCGTCGCCGCCTTCGCTTCCCAAAGAAACTCAAGGACAGCGAATTCTGCGTCGGTAACCGGCTGCGGGGAACTCGTCATGATCACTCGGTGGCATGGTGAGACAACTCGTCTCATCAACATAAGACAACGCGTCTCACACGTCAAGTGTTTTATCACGAGTGATCGCCGAGAAGCGGTGTGAATTGAACTGGGCGTAGACTCGGCGCGTTGCGTTCTCAATAATCGTGACAAACTCAATCAATTGCTCCCACAAGTATGAAACTCAACGAGGACTCACGATGCCCCGCATTTCCACGACCCTGAGAACGGCTTTTACATCCGCGGTATTACTCATCGCGTGCGTTGGAGTTGCCAATCAACTTAATGCGGCAGAGGACACGCCCATGCAAGAGTATTACGAACTGAGAATCTACCGAACGGCGGACGCGGCCAAGCGGAAAATCGTTAGTGATTATGCAGAAAACGCCTTACTGCCAGCTCTTTCGCGACAAGGCATTGATCGCGTCGGTGTGTTTACTCGGACAGACGACGACACCGATTTCGCGTTGTACATGTTGATTCCCTTTAAGACTTTAGCCGCCTTTTCTCGGCTGAATGGAACGCTTGCGGCTGATCCAGACTACGGCAAGGCGGCTCGCGACTACTTTGCGATTCCAAAGGGGGATGCGCCGTACGCTCGCGTCGAAAGCAAACTGATGAAGGCGTTCGCCGGTATGCCGGTGATGGAGATCCCCAAATACTCCGCGGACAAACAACCTCGATTGTTCGAGTTGCGAACCTATGAAAGTCACAACGCCGACAAAGGCCGCTTGAAGGTCGAGATGTTCAACGAAGGCGAAATCGACATCATGCGAGACGTCAAGCTTGCACCGCTGTTCTATGGCGAGACATTGATCGGCGACGATGTACCAAACTTGACGTACATGCTGACAGCTCCCAGCACGGAGGCTCATGACGAGCACTGGAACGGGTTCCGCAAACATCCTGACTGGCAACGCATGAAGGCACTGGAGAAGTACAAGGACACAGTCTCGAAGATTAATCGCTGGTATCTAGCGCCGACCGAGTACTCGCAACTTTAGAAACTGCGAGGCAGCGATGTGGGCTGGCGCGTGATGCGGTCTGGCCGAAACGTCCAATAAATGAGATCACCCGAATGCGTCATTGGCTCTAAGAAACGGCGAGTGTCGGCGGGTTGGTCGCGCAGTATGAATTCGATATCTCGCAATACGGACACGTTGTTCCCGTAGTACGAATGTCCTAGGAGACTGCTGTCACCGCTGGAGACATCGATCGTCTCGATTCCCGGCACGACCACCAAGCCTTCACCAGCGTCGCCTGCGCGAGGATCGCCGCTGTTGAACTTGCGCGATGCGTCGAGCGCCCAGTCGTTGGATGATGCGTAGAGCGTGATGTGCTTGGCTTTCGTAACAATTGCTGGTGCGATGCGTTGCTTGAAAATGTCAGCGTCGATATCGGGCGCCGCGAGAATCACTTGATTGAACATCTGCTCTCTCTCGTTCGCAGCGACATCGATCTCCTTCAGCGCCTCCGTCAGCGCACGATTCCCCATGCTATGAGCGACCAGATTGATCGTATCGGCTTCAGAACGCTCGGCAATGGCGAGCAAAAACGTCTTCAACTGATCCACACTCAACTCAACGTTCTTTTCGTCAATGCGATACTTCCACCAATCCGCCTGCGACGGCCAACTGTAAAAAACGGGCGCGCCCGCAAACTTTAAGTCGCTGGCCATCTGGGCCGTTCGCCGCGCGGCATCGTCAAACGATACGTTAAAGCCGTGAACAAAGACGAGGATGTGATTCCCCTTACTCTGCATCTCTCTCCGAAGACCACCAAAGAACGCATCGGGCTCCATGCGTCGAACACTTCGTAAGACGATATGCTTCTGAAGGTCTTCGGCAACTTGAAACTCCAACAACGTCGGAGCCTCTAATTCACCTTCCCGGTGCGTATCTGGAATCGTGACTTCACAAACGCCCATCTCCACGCGATCGGTGTACTCGCCGCCATAGCGTGGCCCCGTCTTGTCGATCTCTGGACGCACTCTCGTCGGAGCGAATATCACCAGCCCAAACAAAAGCAGCAAAGTCGCACCTGCCAAGCCTGCCAGCGCCTGTCGTCGTGTACCACGTCGATACATGCCGATCAGGTAGGTCACGACCCCCAACAGCGCACCAATCGCAACCGCCCAGTACAACTGGCTATCGCCAGCGGCCTGGTCCGGTGTCTGATCGATCGGTTCGCGATTCGTCCCATAGTAAACATCAACCGATACATAGCCCTCTGGTGTGGTCGGCGACTCCGAAATTTCGACTTCTGCTTCAGCAGACTCGACTTCCTCCACGGGACTATAATTCTCAACGGGCTCTGGCTCCATTGCCGTCGCTTCAAACGGCTCAGCACGTGTCACTGAAGGCGCAGCGCTTCCTGCTGCCGACGTCTCGCTCCATTCGAATTCTTCGCGATGCACTAGCGCATGGCCTCCCTGCCACGATTCGAAATCACCTCCAGCACCGAGACCTGCAAACATGTCCTCGACCACGTTACGCATCACGGCCCGAGCCTGTGGTGTGAAGATAGATTCATTCTCGATGCTCGTGACTAACGTCGGCAGTAACTCATTTCCGCGATCTCGCAGCGTCCAGCCGGCTTCCTCTGCAAGCATTTCGTCATTCAATGCCTGAAGTAGCGGGGCGATGGCGCGGTCGTCAAACGCACTCAGCACTTCCAAACACGACACTCGCGTGTCGGGACTTTGCGACGTGTCGTTCATCTTTTCGAGAACATGCGAGAGAGACGTCTCACCGACATCGATGAGGGCACTAATCGCGGAACCACGATGCTCATCGCTCTGCAACCAATGCACCAGTGTTTCTAAGCCGCGCGCATGATTGGCGTCTCGCTTGCATAGCGCATAAGCGGCGGCGATCTGTACCTCCGCGACCGCGTCGTCAAGCGTCTCTTCAATAATCGGGACCGCCGAGGGATCGATCTGTCCAAGTGCGACTGCACACATGGCTCGCAAGTAGTCGTCGGATTCCGTGTCACGCAACAATTCCGTAAGAACTAGGGTCGCATCATTCGCCTCCGCCCCAAGCTGTCCCAAAGCGACGGCCGCAAGCGAACGCAGCTCGTTTTTCGCCTGCGACTCTCTAAGCATCCCCAGTAACGCTTGCTTCGCGGACCTCGCCTCCGCACCAATTTCGATGAGTGCTCGAGCAGCAGTTAACTGCTCGGCTTCGTGGCCAGACTCGAACTGATCGACCACCAACTGCACGCCACGTGGTCCAAAATTGCCGAGCGCCTTCGCCGCGGCAACTCGCACGATCAACTCCTCGGTCGGGTCCATCAAACGCTCGACGAGCAGCGGGCTTACGACGTCGATAGATGTCCCACCGAGTTTTCCCAGCAGTTCGACGACCGAGCGCCTTTGATCAAACGACGTCTCGTCGACGGCGTCCATCAATCGTGGCACGATCGCGTTTGCGCCAGGTCCGCAATCGCATAAGTTCTCAGCAATGCCGATGGCATCGAAGATACTTTCCATCTCGTTGAATGCCACAACGAGAGCCTGAGTTACCTTCTCTGAATTCGGATCGAGGCGAGCAAGAGTCGATGAGCACTCAATCCGCAAGAAGGGCGCGACGTCCGCATCTTTCAGGTTAGCGATGAGATCCGGTATCGCGTGTTTCGCATCAGCCCCGATCGAGCCTAACGCTTCGGCGGCGATTCGACGAACTGATTCGTCCCTCCCATCATCGTTCAGAATTCGCACCAAGTCGTCTGCTGCAGGTCCGGCCGAAGAACGGATCCTAGTCAGCACCCAAATGGTTTGTTCCAAGACGGTGTCGCTAGAATCTTCGTCCTTCAACATGTCAATCAGGTCGGGCAAAGCGACCGCCGCGTCGGGGCCCATCTCTCGCAACGTATTCGCCGCAAGGAAACTTGTCTCGTCGCTTGAGCTCCGTAAGGTTTGCAACAGGACTGGGATCACCGGTTCGCCAAGACTCGCGATGGCGCGCTGAACGAGTCCGCCCAGGGGTCCGAGGTTTGCCACGACGTCAGGCAAAGCCAGTAGTCTCTCGACAGCTTCCGGACCAAGTTTCGGCAATACACCGATTGCCTTGACTCTAGCGAAAGTATCGTCCGAGGTGATCGCGCTTAAGAAGCGAGTAACGTCGTCTTCCACACCGTTCGATCTTGAAAGATGAGGCTCGGCAACAATCAATTCTGGCGTCTCACCCTCGAAACGAGCGATGGCCGCTCTGACCTGATTCAGATGTCCCGGCAGTGCGCCAGACGCGCGTAAGTGTGTCTGAGCATCCGCCAACACGCTCGCAAGGCGGCCATTGACGGGCTGGCCATCTTCAATCGACGCAGCGACTTGCTTCGCGATCTGCGCCAGCGACCATTGCGCGGTATACCGCACGTGTTCGTCATCGTCAGACAAGGCTTCGATGAGCGCGGTGATGCATCGTTCTTGATCGGTTTCGATCTTGCCAAGGGCGAACGCGGCGTAAAACCGAACTCGCTCGTCGCGATCCGAAAGCAGATTGCTCAACGGCGCGACGGCGTCTTCGTTCCCCCTGCCGATGTTCACGAACGCTTGCGCAGCCGCCGCACGCGCAGACGCGCTCGGATGTGACAACTGCGGCAACCATTCGGCTGCCGTTTGACCACGATAAACTGACGGCTCGTCCGCCACAGTTGCTCCGGTCAGTAAACCAAGAAGCAGCACACAGTTAACAAAGGCACGGCGCATGATCGGCATGCTCCTTAAGCAGGGAGCCAGATGGTTCGAGAGAATCCCGCCGAGTCATAGGGCAAATGCGAGTATCGACACAAGATCAAACAGCGTCGCTAGCACCGTCTGCCGGCACTTCGATGGCACTGATTATCGATTCCAGTCTTGCATTCAGCTCGTCCGCGCCCTGCGTGATTGCCAATCCAATTCGTAGTGCAAACAGCGGGCAGCCGCCAACTTGGTCGACGCCTATTTTGACAAGGTCTTTGTGGGTACAGATCACAGCATGAACATCGAGACCGCGAGTCCAGGTGACAAGGTCGTCGATGTCGTCGCGATGATACGCGTGATGATCGGGGAATTCACGCAGTTCGACAACGTCGGCACCAAGCTCGCCCAGGGTATGTCGAAAGCCAGCCGGATTGCCAATTCCACAAAACGCCGCAACACGCTGGCCTTGCAGCGAGTCAATCGGACTCTCGCTACCCGTCGACGAAAGCAAGCTCTTTGGTTGATGAGCCACTTCGAGCCAAGCAGCCTGCGGAGCGTATTTCATCGCTTTCGCTCGAATCGTCGCTCTCGCCGCTACAGCCACAGCATCGGCTCGGCTAAGTACTATGACGTCGGCGCGTTTAAGATTGGCGATCGGCTCTCGCAACAAACCGCGAGGCAATAAGTGTCCATAGCCGAACGGCTCCAAGGCATCGATCAACACAATGTTCAAGTCGCGATGAATGCGTCGATGTTGAAACGCGTCATCGAGCACAATCAATTGTGTCTCGAATTCGTCGATCGCAGTCCGTGCTGCTTCGACCCGGTCGGGGTTCTGCAGATGAGGCACATCCGGGAGCTTCTTCTCCAGCTCCAAGGCCTCATCGTTCTGCGACCCCGCTTCCGCGCCGTAGCCTCGACTAACGAGCGCGACGCGAACACCACGCTCACGAAACCAGCGAGCCAACCACTCGACCATCGGCGTCTTGCCCGTGCCACCGACCGTCAGGTTGCCGACACTGATCACTGGCACAGCAACTTGATGAACCTCCCGTTTTCCGGTAGTGAATCGCCAATTGCGCCAGCGAACGGCGCAGCCGTACGGAAACTCGCCTAGCAAAAGACCCGCGCGTAGAATCGACGCGTGCCAACCACGCTGCCGACCAGAAACCAAAGCTCGAAAGTAATTTGCGTCGAGCATCCGTGTTCTGCCCACCTCAAAACAATTAGGCGGCTCCGAGGTCGCTGAGAATGTCTACAACACCGGCCCGATAATCCAAGGACAGAACTCCTCTTCGCCGATTCCGTGCTGTTCGCTCTTTGTCTGCTTGCCGCTGGCAACGGCGATGATCTCTTCAAAGATTTCGTGACCGACTTCTTCGACCGGCTTCCCGGAAATGACTTCACCGGCATTGATGTCCATGTCGTCAATCATCTTCTCGTACATTGGCGTGTTAGTCGCGATCTTGATCGAAGGCGATGGCTTGCAGCCGAAGCAACTACCACGACCAGTCGTAAAGACTACGACGTTTGCACCACCGGCAACCATGCCTGTCACGCTCGGCGGATCAAAGCCCGGTGTATCCATCACGACAAAACCCTTCGCGGTTACCTGCTCGGCGTATTCATACACATCAACGAGCGCCGAGGAGCCGCCTTTGGCAACGGCTCCGAGTGACTTCTCGGCGATTGTCGTCAAACCGCCAGCCTTATTGCCGGCCGATGGATTGTTGTCGAGTTCGCAACCAAAGACTTCGGCATACCACAGCCACCAATTGATCCGCTCGATCAGTTTGTCCGCGACCGCAGTCGAGGCGGCTCGCCGTGTGAGCAAATGTTCGGCTCCGTAGATCTCGCTGGTTTCAGCCAGGATCGATGTACCGCCACAGGCGACAAGCAAGTCCGTGGCGAAGCCAACCGCTGGATTCGCGGTGATGCCCGAGTTTCCGTCCGAACCACCGCACTCGGTCGCCAAGATAATCTCGCTCGCAGGAATCGGCTCGCGGCGAACGTCGTTCGCCGCCGGAAGCATCTCGGCGACTTTCTTCACAGCGGCTTCGACGGTCTTGGTCGTGCCGCCATAATCTTGCATCGTGAAGACAGGCGGGCCACCGCTTTGCCCCGCCGTCCCATCAATCTGTACTAGCTTTTCACCGTCAAGCAAACTGCCCATCGTCCCCGTTTCGCAACCAAGATTACACAGCAAGTACCCGCCGATATTTGCATGCTTCGCCATGCCTCCCATAACTCGATTCAACATCTTGTGTTGCAAGCCACCGAACTGCATTGCACAACCGCTGTCGTGCTTGAGTGCAATCACACCGTCGATATTTGGATAGTCCTTCAACAGCGACACATCAAAACGCTCGGCGATGTACTTTGAAACCGAAGCCGAACAGTTCACTGTCGAGATGATTGCAAGATAGTTCCGCGTGCCAGCTTTCCCGTCCGCACGTCGATACCCCATGAATGTTCGGTCGGTGATCGGCGTCAGGGGGGGCGGTATCTCGGTCGCACTCGCGTAGTCACGTACGAACTCGCCAATCACCACATTATGCGAGTGGACCCAGGATCCTGCCCCAATCGTTTCGCTGGCAAAGCCGATGATCTGACCGTACTTCAGAACCGGTTCATCCTTTGCAATCGGTTTAATTGCGATCTTGTGACCGAGCGGAATCGGAGTGCCGAGCTTGATCCTAGCATCACCAGCAACGATCGACGTGCCCGCCGCCAACGGCCTTGCGGCAACACAGATGTTGTCCAGTGCGTTCAGATAGATTGAGTCAACGACTTGGGAACTCATATGGTGTGCCTTAGCAACTAGTAGCCAGTCCGGGTTCGCCCAATGTAATCGAAACCAAGAACTGGCATAAGCACATGATTTTTATGCATTTGGGGAGTAGCTCGACGCACAGTTCACCTATAATTGAATTTGACGCTTTTCTTTGCCCTCGCACACGTCGTCGCGGCTTCGGAAATCAACATGGCTAGCGGAACTGCCCAACCAACTCGACCTGCTCCGTCGTCGACCGACACCGATCGGTTCATCGAACAGCAACTCACGAAGACGCGGCTTCAGGTTCGTGTCGTCGATCTTGCCAGTTCGCTGATCGCGCTTGTTGCTGCGATACTTGTCTACACGCTGGTGCTGGCAGTCGTTGACCACTGGGTCATGCCGCTGGCATGGTGGGGGCGTTGGCTGGCATGCATCTCGCTGCTCGGCGCCGTTGGTTACTACGCAGCAACCGTTTTGGTGCCGCTGATGATGCGTCCGATAAACCCGGTCTATGCCGCCAAAGCTATCGAAGATGCCGAACCAACTCTAAAGAACAGCCTCGTCAACTTCCTGTCGTTTCGCGCCGACCGTGGTTCGCTACACCAAGTCGTATACTCAGCGATGCAACAACGCGCTGCGTCTGACTTGCATCGTGTGCCGATTGACAACGCAGTCGATCGATCGAAAGTAATCCATTTCGGTTACTTACTCGCCGGCGTCTTAACGATCTGTGCAGCGTATACGATCTTCTCGCCGAAGGACCCGCTTCAAAGCGCCTCTCGAGTTGTCGCTCCGTGGGCCGATATCGAGCGACCGACGCGAGTAAAGATCAACGATATTCAACCGGGAGACGTGAAGGTCTTTCAAGGAGATGCAGTTGCCGTCTCCTGCTCGCTCGACGGTAAGGCCGACGCCGTCACGCTGTTCTTCAGCACGGCCGATGGCGAGATCGACGAGCAACCGGTCGAGATGAAACTGGATAACAATGGTTTCCGATACGAATGCAAGCTGCCTCCCGAGGAGAGCGGATTGCGGCAAGAGGTCATTTATCGAATCGAAGCAGGCGACGCCGCGACGCGGACCTATCGAATCGAAGTTTCGCCGGCACCGCACATAACGGTCCATCAGTTGGATTACAGTTTTCCTTCCTACACGAAGCGACCAAAGCTAACCGATGAAGGTCAAGGCGACGTGAAGGCGTTAGAGGGAACTCGAGTTACAATCCGCGCCAAGGCGAACCAACCAATTCGCTCTGCGTATGTCGATCTGAGCGACTCGAATGGCAAGATGTTGCGACAGCCCATGGAGTTCCGCGAACAGGAAGCTTGGAGCACCATCACTCTCGAACTGGATGCCGATCGCAAGACGCCGACGTACAACGCTTATCAGCTTCGCTTCGTTACGGACGAAGGACGTGAAAGTGAAGACCCGATCCTACATCGAATCGAAGTACTACCGGATCTCGCTCCAGAGGTTTCGATTCTGACGCCGCGACAGGAAGTCACCGAAGTCCCGCAAGACGGTTCGCAAATGATCGAAGTTCGAGCGGTCGATCCGGACTTTGGAATTGCGTCCGTGCGACTGCAGCTTGTCATTGGCGGAACCGAGCTGCTCGACAAGACGATGCAGACCGACGACGAAGGTGTGACGGGACAGACGGTCAATAGTTACGAGTTCCGCCCGCATCTATTTGGTCTACAACCGGGCGACCGCGTCACGTATCGAGCCGCAGCAGAAGACAACCGCACGGCAATCGGCAGTAATTCGCCTGAGCCGAATCATGCGCGCACCAGGGACTATCAACTGCTGATCGTCCCTGGCAGCAAAGATCCTGCGAACTCCGGCGGCAAGAAAGATTCGGAAAAACAACCAACGGACGATCCGAAGGACAAGTCGCAAGACGATCCTTCCAACAACTCGGACACCGGCGATATGCCGAGCAATGAACAAAGCAAGTCTGGCGAGTCTGAGTCGTCCGACGAAGGCGAAGAAGGCAGCGACGATAGCACCGATGGAGCCTCCGGTGCGGCGGAACAAGGCGGCGAACCGAAAGAAGGTGAGCAAGGCTCCGGCGCTGGCGAAGGGCAGGAGCAAGGCGGTCCGGATGGAGCGAGTGGTGGCCAACCACAACCAGGACAATCCGGTGGCGGCGAACAAACGGGAGGCAACACCGGGCAAGAAGAAGGCAGCGGCGGCGAGCAAGGAAGTGGCCAACCACAACGACCGAGCGAGCCTTTGCATGATGGCGAAGTGTTCGAAAAAGCTCTAGAGCGACTGAAGCAACGAGCACAAGACGCGGGACAACGGGGCAAAGGTCAATCATCAGAGGGCGAGCCGCAAGGCGATTCGGACGAACAAGGTGACGGTCCCAAGACGACTGGTGGCAGCAATGATTCAACCAAGGGTGCATCAAACGGCGACTCGGATGATGGTTCCGCCGGCGAGAAACTTCCCAACGGAGACGAAAAGGATTCGTCGAAGCAGCAAGCCGAACCCCAAACACCCGGCAAGGGCGCACAACACGAAGACAATAACTTGGGCGCTGGCGCCCAAAAGCAAGGAGCGACTGGCGAAGGCGGCACGAGCAACAAGCCTGATCGCGCAACGGGTAAGAACGGGGCGGAACCGGACGATGGCGACGAACGCGAGCCGCCCGGCCCAAAGGATATGCGCGAGAAAGATCCTGGCTCTGGCGATTCCGGCGATTCAGGTGCTGGTCAAAACAGTAAAGATACGACGGGTACCGGTGCAGTCGATGCAGTGAAGGAAGCGAACGATCCGAAGGAGAAGCCTGTCGAAAATCGTGATCGCCCCAAGAGCTTGCAGCCTGATAGCAGCGAGCCGCAAGAGAAAGACGCACCGGGATTCACAAAAGACAAAAAGCAATCCGATTCGCAAGGCGAAAACAGTGGTGATCGAAGTGGCGGAGGCGGGAAAGGCCCAGGCCAAGGAGCCAATCAAGCCGGCAACGACAGCGCGGGTCAGAACAATGCCGCGGACGAAGGTGCTGGAGCCGCGACTGAAGCCGGCAATGGCGAAACTTCGTCAGCGGCTGGCGACCAGCAGCGCGGCGAAGGCGAAACTGGTTCGGCAGGCAGTGAGAAGGGAGACGGTTCATCCTCGCGCAGCAATCCGTCCGGCGACAAAGCCAGCAGCGGCGACCAGCCACCTCAGCCAGACAGTGAGCAAGAGGAGACTAACCCAACCCGTGCTGACGGCGGACCGAAGGATGGCGGAGACAGCTTTGCGACAGGCGGCGGATTGCCATCGGATACCGATTCATCGTCGGCGATCGACGAAGCGCTCGATGTCCCACCAGGTGAAGAAGCGAATCTCGAATACACGCGGCGCGCGACCGACATGGTGCTCGAGTACCTGAAGGATCAGCAAGACAATCCCGATCGCGAACTGCTCGATGAGTTGGGCTGGAGCGAAAAGGAACTTGCCGATTTCCTCAAGCGTTGGCAGCAGCTAAAGCAAGGTGCCATCGAGGGCGACAGCAGCAAACGAGAACTGGATGAATCTCTCCGCAGCCTCGGGCTTCGTCCGCGGCGCGATCGCGTCCGAAAGGGCGCAACCCAAAGTGACGGAGCAACCGGCCTCCGTGACTCCGGTACGCGAACGGCACCACCCGCCGCCTATCAAGATCTTTTTGATGCCTTCAAGAAGGGCGCGGCTCGGTCGACAAAGTAACTGCCCTTACGGTAACGCGATAAAATCCCATCGTTGATATTATGGCCTCAATCCGCCATCGACTAAGGTGATCTTTTCGCGACTACTTGCCGGGGCCGTAATACGAAATTCAAGGGTTGGTCGATGATGGAGAGCGTCGAGCAGAGTGCGGATTCTGGGGCCGTTGGCGAGCCTCGCTTGGAGCGTTGTTAGTCTTCGTTCGTCCGAGTTGACTCGCGATTGTGTCTTGTTGATCAATCCCGCGAGCCCAGCCGCTTCGGCACCGCTCAGACGCGACGTACTTTGGCTTCGCAGGCGGGATAGAGAAGCTTGTCCGTTACGAATATCGGATTGCGTGCGAACAATCGTCTTCTCAACCGATCGTAATGTTGTATCAAGTTGACTCTTCGTCATCGGCACGACGCTCGCTGAGTTTTCGCGAAAACGTGGCGTGAGGGCGATAGTCAAACCTTGGTCGGTAACACCTTGAAACTTGACTTCTACTTCGGCGCCGGGAATTTCGTCGAAGACGATGACTGCGTTCCTGCCGATCGCTAGCTCACGAGCATTTTTATCGATTCGAGCTCGTGACGGAAACTCTGAAACGCTTCCCAACTCAAGCGTCAATAACTCTTTGCGCGGCAGCGCCCCCACGCCAAACGAATGCGTTGTACGGCGTTCGTTCATATCGAGCTCGATCGGCGACGCTTTAATCGCTTCGCGCAGAGCGATTGGCGGTTGCTGCTGGTCATCGGCGAGCTTGAGCATGCTGTTCAGTAACAACGCTTCGTCCACAGCCGTCGCATCTGAAAACCAGCGAAAGCTCATCTCGCCGTCCCGCTCACCGAACTCGCCAATCTCGCGAGGCGAGCCGTCTCCGGCCGCTCCTGGAATCGCGGCACTGACCGTCCAAGCTCGAACACCTGCGTCTTCTATCTCTTCCAAGTAGAGATACTCGCCCTCTTGCAAAGCCGCCGCGTCGGTCAACAACCTCGGTGACTTCAGCTCGATTTCGTTTGGGATTGGAAACAACGACTGCGCAAGCGATGAACTCCGCTTCGGTAGCTGGACGCCAAGCGGCACGAGTGAAACTGGCGCGGTCGCAACTCTTGTGGGCACTAAGTCAGACAACATCCGCGGCGAACGAGCGGTCGACGTTGAACTTGGCGGAGGCGATGTCTTATTCGCGCTCGCACGCTGCGGCTGACGAGGGGGCGCGGTTGGAGCTGGCGAATTCGCGGAGGTGGGCACCCGCGGAGTTGTCGAAGAAGTTCGTGTTGGCAGACTCGCCTGTGTAGGAGGCTGCTGTGTCGGACGTGCCTGTATTGGGGGCGATTGAGGTGGCGGGGCTTGAGCTGGCGGTTGCTGATTCTGCGCCGCAACTCGGCGACGGTACTGCGATTGGTCCGACGAACGTTTCGGCGATTGACGAATGACCAATTGCGGAGGCGGAGGCGGTGACTTGGTACTCCGGGCACGAAGCGACGGGATCAAAACGAAGCCGAGGTAGTAGCCAATCGCACACCCGGCGATACCTCCGACCACCATCTGCACAACCTGCCGAAAGGGCGATCGCTTCGGCTTTGCCTTACGTCGTCGTACGGGTATCGGACTTGAATCTTGTGAAGCAGGCGCGTGAGCTGTCTCGTTGTCCTCGGCTTGCGAGAATGCGGTCAACGCAGGTGCATCCGCCGGAGTTCGATTCGCTGACGCAACGCCAGCGCCGAATTCTCTCGACTTGGGCGCGGCGCCCGCTGAGTCTTCGCAGGCTGAGTCTTTGCTGGCTGAGTCTTTGCTGGCTGGCGACAGCACATGCGGCTGGGCACTTCGGCCTAACGCTTGGTCGTACGCCGACTTTGTATATTCGTTCAGCAAACAGACCCGAGCCGCATCAATTTCGGCCAATAGTCGCTTGGCATCACGAACGTGCGGGGAGTCGAGATAGGAACGCAGGTGGTTCGACTGGCGATTGGCAGCCGCAGCGATTACTTCGAGATTCACTTCGAACTGCGTCAGCCCAAGCAACTGATAATGATTGGGCGGCTGCTTCGGCGGCGGGATTCCGAGCCATGTGTGATACGGATCGAAATCTGCGTCGGGAGGAGCCGCTAGCTCCGGCGCGGGCACTGGTTTGGGCGGCGGAAATGCGAAGGAACTACGACAATTCAGGCAAACCGGCTTCTCACCTGAACTGCCGCCCTCGAACTCTTCGCCACAATGAGTACACGTCGACATAGGATACCTTGCCCCGCAGATGCATTATCAGCGTTTTGGTATCGTAACTGGCATCAGTTGACGATGCAACGCGATGTCAAACTCCGCGTCAAAAGACACACGAAAGATCGGGCCGTGTAGGCTTCTCGTTTGAGGGTAGGGTCGGAACTCGTGCTTTGCTGGAGCTAGCACGGCTGTGCCCAGCAACTTCAAGAAGATAGCCATGGAGGAGAAACATGCACCACCACAACAACGGAACGTCAACTGAACAGGGCGCGCGCATCACGTTCCGCCGAATCAGCTCTAGAGTCAGCTGCCGGAGGCGGATCGTCTGGAGATCGGTCGGATTCTGGCGCAGATGATTGCTCGAATGTTGCTTCCTATGAAAAGAGAATGAGGGATCGCGTGTCCCAAGTCAGGGCGATTCGTTGTGGAGCCAGATCGCTACCACGCCCTGATTCCTATTCGCTGTCCTGCCGACATCACCCTGGAACAGTACGAACGGAACTAGCAACGGCTCAAGGACATCTGTGCACGACCTGACACCAAAGGTCCGCCGCGGGAAGGCCCAGCTCTGCTGGGAGGGATCATTTTCTGCGGTCGCTGTGGACGTCGTATGACCGTACATTATCCTCGCTCCAAGGGTAAGTTTCGATACATTTGCTCGACAGGCAGAGTCGACCGCGATGTTCCGTTGTGTCAGGATCTTTCTGGACAGGTTGTGGATGATCTTGTCGCTGAAATAATTCTGCAGGCGATGGAGCCCGCTGCATTGGAATTGAGCCTGCTGGCTGCCGGTGATCTTGAACAAGATCGCAAGCGACTGGACCAGAACTGGCAGCAGCGTTTGCAGCGCACCCGCTACGAAGCGGACCGCGCTCAACGACAGTGTACCAAACCGTGGAACTGGAGAACCGGTTGGCAGCTACGAGCAGTTGGCGGATTACCAACGCATGCGTTCCCGTGTTGAGGAGCATGGGAGTCAAGGGTTAACTTGCGCGGAAATCGCGGAGCATTTGCATCGAGAAGGCTTCCGGCCCGCTCAACTGACTGGAAAGATCACCAAGCGGGTGGCGAGTCTACTCAGCGACTCCGACAGGCACCCTCTGCGTCCCAGTGGGCTCCCAGCCAGGCGCGATTGCAAGAGAAGTCAGTGGTTCGTAGCGATTTGGCCATAGAGCTGAAGACGCCGCAGGCCACGCTAGGGACACGGATGAAGCGCGGTTGGGTGGATGCCGACGAACTCGACCGTTTGCGCCGCCTGCAGGAGAGGAAATGTGGATGGCGGGCTCCTCCACCGGCTGAACTCATCACGCCAAAAGTGCCCAGAACCGATTGACTGCTTTGCGATTCTCTAACCCCTCACAATTCGGAAAATGATGGGAATGTTGTCGAAATCGGTCGGAGGCGCGGTACCTCACTGCCACCGAAGCCAAGTTGGCAACACGCGGTTGCGACCCCGGACGGCGCACCGCATCCAGGCTCGACATCGAATCGCTTTCAACTTGGCATCACCAACGCGCTAAGTTAGACTCGGAACAGTTGATGTGGCGTGCGACAGGCTGGATAGGCGAGGCGGAAGTCCCCCGACTTCGCAGGTCAGTCGCGCAGCATTGTCGGGTCCCGTGCAATCACCTTCTGAGTCGCCAACAGCCTCATGGCAGTTCCTGTCGCATGTGCGTGCGGGCAACGTTTCTCCGCGACGGAGCACCTTTACGGCACGCAATTGCCCTGCCCAGTTTGCGGGCGCGCGATCTTGGTCCCGTATCCGGCGGTCGCCGCCCCGATAACGGTCACCTGCCAATGCGGCCAACGGTTTGCCGCGGAATCCCGCTTAGCAGGGCAACAAGTCGCCTGTTCCAGCTGTGGGGGGACATTGTACGTGCCCCACCAGCAAACCGCGTTGCCCGCCGATCCTTGGACGGATTTGTCGATACCTGCGTCAGATCCGACATGCGCTTACGCACCATCGGCCAGTCTGAAGTCAAAACCCGCGTCGGCTCGATCCGATAACCGGCTGCCAATCATTGTCGCCGCGACGCTCGTCGGGATCGCTGTCTTCATGGGCGTTCTGGTATTTGCTTGGCAACTCTTCAACGCCGTCCCCGGAACAGAAACTTGGACTCCCGACCCCGGGTTAGCCGCGCAGCTCGCGGACGAAGAGACGCTGGGCGGGTATGCGATGCGGCCACACCCGGAAATCAATCGCAACAACTCGTTCACGAACGATGCATTTCCCGAGTTTGTGGCGCACGACTGGTTCAATCAAGACATCACCGTCACCGTCGGCATCAAGACGGGCGCGTCGCACAAGCCAATCACACGGACCGAGTTGTCCGACGCCGCAATCAGTTTCGTGGACGACACCGCCAAGTTTAACGAAACGCCCTTGGTTGGTGAACCGCAGTTGAAGCACGGGCGTGTTGGGGATTGGGAATGCGTGTCGGCAAGCTACTCGCTGGAGACGCGAAACCTGGGCAAGGACTTCATGCTGGCAGCCGGGCGGAACAATCGAATCTGGGTTCTTAGTGATGGCACGACGTTAGTCTATCTGCAGTTAGCCACCATGCATGCGTTTGATTCACCCGAGTTCGCTCTGGCGGAAGCTTCGATCCTGACCTTCCGCAAGCTTGACGCGAGCCACTCGAACGAGTTGGTCGCGAGTTCCGGAAGCTGGCAGCCAAATGCGTTCGTCTCGCCTGTCCCCATACGCCGGGCGCGTGATTCGTTCCCGCGATTGCGAGTACCCTACGGGCCAGTTAACGCGGAGATGATCTCGCCAAGCCTGCGAGTACCACTGGAACGATTCAACACCGGCTTCTTTATAAGTCGCTATCCGTCTATTTATTCGACCATCGAGAACAACGCTATCAGCCTTGCTGACGGACAGCGAATTGCTCAATTGGCCGAACCTGTATCGCACGCGCGTCCCTTGGCGGTGAGCGTTGACGGGACACTTCTTGTTGCTCATAGTTCCGGCAGCCTTGAGTTGCACGTCTACGATGTTCGGACGGCCAAACCGCTGGGAAGTCTGTCTAAGTCCTTCGTGAGCACGATCGAATTCCTGGACGAAAACCGGGTGATTGCCGTCAATGATGACGGGACGACGGTTTGGGATTTCCGGACTGGCGACGTGAGACAGATTCCTTCGCCGCCACACACGCGAAAGACAGCGGTCAGTCTGGACAGGAGGCAACTCGCGGTATGCACGGCCCAGGACATGCTGGTGTTCGACATCGATGCCGACCGTCAGATTGCCAAGATGCAGCGACCCAACTCCGGAAACTCATCGGCCTTTGCGGACTGTATCGACGTTGCGTTCTCGGACGACGGCAGGGAACTCGCCGCGTCTCTCGAGAATCGTATCATCTGCTGGAGCTTCCGCGGAGCGATTGTATTCGACGAAACAATCAAGTCCGGCCTCGGAGTGCCCGTCGACCGAGTAACGCTGGAGTGGATTCCCGATGGCAGTGGCTGGCTGCTGGGCAAAGAGTATGTTGTTGACCGCGAGTCCAAACGGCCGACCATAATCGTCACCTCCCCTGCCAGCACGTACAGACGTAGTCGGTTCCTGGACAACAACCAACTGCTGATCGGCAGGGCCAAAGAGCTGATCGCCATCACGATTCCGTGGGAGCGGATCAAGTCGGCGATTGCTGCTAATGGCCGCGGCGATGGCTTGCTGACGCGAAACGGGACAACCGGTCTTTCGGTCAATATCGAGAACGTGAGGTTTGCCGACCCCGATCAGGTCAAGAGGCAATTATCCGATGCGTTCTCCGCTCGCTTGTCTCGCGATGGGATCAGAACTGTCCCCAACGCGCCGGTCGAGTTCCGTCTGACTTACCGCGAGGTGAAGGGCGCTGACATCCAATATGTCCAGTCGAAGACGTTCGTGCCGACTCTGCGTCCCAAGGGCCCCACCACCAACTCGTCGGAGACGAAAGCTGCCCTGCAAGTGGACCTCTTTTCAGACAACAAGATCATCTGGCAGACACTGATAACCCAAGGCGCGAGCTATGTCGTGCGGGGCGGTGTCACCCCTCAAAGTGTGCGCGACGCAGCGTTCCACGATTTGCTTAAGTCGATTGAAACGGCGCAACTGCCGTACTACGTTCCTCGCGATAGTCGGAGCCTCCCCCTGCCGCTTGTCATCAATCCGTAGTCAGCCGCATAAACGAGCTTCCTTCACACTGGTAACTTGTATGCGGCACACCGAAGCAGCGTTCCGTTGGCTTGGCGGCGCACGTTAACTTCGGTGCCGCCCACCGCCGCAACGAATCTCGAATTACTCAACTACGCGAGTTCCTGTGTTGGCTGGCTTCGGGCGGGAGGTCATGCGTGAGATATCAATGCTTCCTGTAACAGACAGTGCTAACCTGTTTGTCACAACACGCCCGGCAGTAGCCGCACACATCCCCCTGATCAGAGGCTGGGCAGCGATGCTAGCAGGCGGCAATTTACAGCGCAACCTATTTCTGTCGACCCTCAAGTCCCACTACTTGGGATTCTCCTACGTTCTCGGCGGCATCCGTTTCGAAAACGCCAACAAACAGTTGATGAAGGAGCCAGACATCACGATCATGAATGAACGAACCACATTCACACAAGAGCCCTGAAGACGATGCATCCCCAACGCAAAGGAGGTAGTATGACTCGCCCTTCTCCGATGGTGTTGCGGTGAAACAGTTGCCACCATGCGACGTCGCGGGGCAACTGCTAGAATGTGTCGCATGGCACTCCAAGCTCCGCGATATCTCGTCCCTTTTCATCCGAAGCAAGTCCCACATTACTTCACCGATGTGCTGATCATTGGCGGCGGTTTGGCAGGATTGCGGGCGGCGAACGCAGTCAACACAAACATGTCGGCCTTGGTGATCACCAAAGACGAGCTGACGCAATCGAACAGCAACTACGCTCAGGGCGGAATCGCTGGCGTGTTGACTCCGGAAGATCGTTTCGAAGATCATATCGCCGACACGGTGACGGCAGGCGGTGAGCTGTGCGACAAACAAGTCGTCGACATGGTGGTCCGTGAAGCCCCTGAACATATCAACGAACTAATTCGATGGGGAACGGAATTTGATCGCGAGTCAGGAGAACTGACTCTCGGTCGTGAAGGAGGACACGGGCACCATCGGATCGTCCACGCACTTGGCGACGCGACCGGCAAGGAAGTGATGCGCGCTGTCATCGAGTGGACGCAACGTCTGCGAAACGTCGAAATTCTTGAGCGGACGTTCACTCTCGACCTGCTCACACGGGACGGCACCTGTCGAGGAGCATTAGTCGCGAACGATCAAGGAGCAAAGACGCTGGTGTGGGCGAAGCAAACGATTCTCTGCACCGGAGGCATCGGCCAAGTCTATCGCGAGTCGACCAACCCTGCCGTGGCGACGGGAGATGGCCACGCGATCGCCTTTCGCGCCGGGGCCGAATTACGAGATATGGAGTTTGTTCAGTTTCATCCGACGGTGTTGTACATCGCGGGCAGCAGTCGCAGCCTGATCACGGAGGCGATTCGCGGTGAAGGTGGCCAGCTTGTCGATCGGCAAGGATACCGCTTCATGCTCGATTACGACGAACGAGCCGAGCTGGCTCCTCGAGATATCGTTTCGCAAGCGATCGCCAGCCAGATGGAAAAGACTCGTCATCCGAACGTCTACCTTAACCTCAGCCACCTCGACACCGACTTTGTGTTGAAGCGTTTTCCAGGCATCGCGGCGGCGTGTGCCAAGTTTGGCATCGATATCACACAAGATCCGATTCCGGTGCGACCAGGCGCTCACTATATGATTGGCGGCTTGACGGTCGATCAGCACGGCGCGACCACCGTGCCCGGCCTGTGGGCGGCGGGCGAGGTCACGTCGAGCGGTCTGCATGGTGCGAACCGCCTGGCGTCGAACAGCCTACTTGAAGGCCTCGTCTACGGCGAACATGCCGGACGAGCCGCTTCCGACGCAGCGGCTCAGATCGCCGACGATTTCCGTGCACTGCCGTTGAACAACGAGTCCGTTGAGGAGCCAGGCGTGCCACTCGATCTCGCGGACATTCGCAACTCGTTAAAGAGCCTGATGTGGCGAGCCGCTGGCGTACAGCGATCTCGGGAAGAACTGGTCGCTGCGGCAGAGACGATCGACAATTGGTGCAGGTATGTGCTGGCAAGGCAGTTTTCTGATACTGACGGTTGGGAATTGCAAAACATGCTGACCTTGTCGCGAATCATGGTTTCGGCCGCCTTGGCTCGTGAAGAATCGCGCGGCGTGCATCTTCGTACAGACTTTCCCGATCTTGACGACGAACACTGGCATCGGCGACAATCGTTCCGGCGAAACGAAAGCGGTATGCTCGAATCAGGCGTGGGCTAGATCAGGTCGGTAGGCAGCTTGAACTGAGCATGAGTCGGCCTTACATTGTGTGCTGCGCCATCCAGCTTCCATTGGCGAACGCTCGGCTTGCGAGCCGCAAAAGATTTGCGTGAACCAACGAACATTGGGCGGCGTAGAGAACATCCGTGGTCGGTGCGGAGTGCCTCCGATCAACTGCATTTTGGGACAAACATGAGGACCGGAACGGTCCTGGGAAGCCGTCTCCCACCTTTACCGGCCTCTCCCGAAGTCCTGTCAACGGTTAAAGATACGGAAGTACCTGATGAGCGACAACGCGAAGGCAAATCAATCCAAAGCGTCCAATCGTCCGGCGATGATCGAGGCGATTGGGCTGTCGAAGTTCTACGGAATTTTCACCGCAACCAAAGATGTCTCGTTCAAAGTTCATGAAGGCGAGCTGGTCGCGTTCCTCGGCCCGAACGGTGCCGGCAAAAGTACGACCATGAAGATGCTGACCGGCTATCTGGCACCTTCCGAGGGGATGGCGAAGATCGCTGGTCACGACATGGCCCTAGATCGACTTGATGCTTCCGCACGGCTCGGCTATCTCCCAGAGAACGGCCCGCTTTACCCGGATATGACGCCGCATAGCCTGCTGAACTTCTTCGCGGATGCCCGAGGGATGGTATCGCCTCGAAAGCAGGATCGCATCGATGCGGTCATCGAGATGACGCGATTGAGTACGGTCGTTTACAAGCCAATCAGTAAGCTCTCCAAGGGCTATCGCCAACGTGTTGGTATGGCTCAAGCTCTGTTGCACGAACCGGACGTCTTGATCATGGACGAGCCAACCGCCGGACTCGATCCGAATCAGATCCGAGATGTGCGAGACGTGCTTCAGAAACTGAGCGAAACGAAGACAATCCTGCTGTCGACTCATATTCTTCAAGAAGTCGAAGCGATGGCGAGCCGCGTGATAATGATCAACGAAGGTCAGCTCGTCTATGACGGCTCGGTCAGTGAACTCGGAGCAAATGGCGAAGAGTTGCAACAAGCGTTTCATCGCCTGACGAGCACCGAAACAGCGACCGCGTAAGTGATATTGGTAGTTTTCTTAACGAACAGTTTGAATTGATTGTGGAACGGAACTGAAGCCATGGGTTTAGCGTTCATTCAGATTCTGATACTCGACGTCGCCTTCCTGGCACTTTGTGTGTTAGCCATTTCGCCACTGATTGCTTACAAGAAGGCCGCATACGCCGTCTTAAAACGAAATTTTGTGGGCTACTTCAGCAATCCGACCGGCTATGTGTTTCTCTGCATATTCGTGTTGCTCACTTCGTTCGCCGCGTTTTGGCCGCACGAGTTCTTCACTGCGAATCTCGCGAATCTCGACCAGCTGAACCAAGTACTTCCCCTCATCATGCTGGTCTTTATTCCGGCGATCACAATGAGCATTTGGTCGGAGGAACGGCGACAAGGAACGGACGAGTTGCTGCTTACGCTGCCAGCGGACGATTTTGACATCGTCATTGGCAAGTACCTTGCCGCGGCGGCGATCTTCACCGCTTCGTTGATGTTTTCTCAATTCTCGAACTATATGGTGCTGGCATCGCTCTCGATGGGAGACCTTGATACCGGACTGTTCTTCACCACTTACCTCGGGTACTGGTTGGTTGGGCTGGCGATGTTGGCGATCGGCATGATCGCCTCGTTCCTTACGAGCAACATGACCGTCGGATTCATTCTCGGGGCTGCGTTCAACGCCCCGCTCGCCTTTGCAGCGAGCGCCGAACTCATTATCCCTTCGCCCGCGGTTGCTCGAAATATTTCTTTCTGGAGCTTGGCGTCGAATTTTGACGATCTCAGTCGCGGTGTGTTGAGCATTTCATCGTTCTTCTACTTCAGCTTGGTTGTCGCGGTGGGACTTTATATCAGCATGGTGCTGATCGGCTCGCGTCACTGGAGCGGCAGGGGCGGGCCGTGGATGTTCCTGCACTTCGTCGGGCGGGCACTCGCGTTAGTTTTGATCCTCGTCTTCGGACTTAATTTCTTCACGGATCACGATCTGATCCGTTATGACGCGACGGCGGGTCAAGTAAGCTCGCTTTCGCCCAAAACGAAAGAGATTATCCGAAATCTGAATCCGGATCACCCGATCGTGATCGACGCTTTCGTCAGCACCAACGTGCCAGAGGCTTATGTCCAGACGAAGTTCAATCTACTCTCGCTGTTGAAAGAATTCGATGCGATGTCGGGCGGCAAGATCAAAGTCAACTTGCACGACAATCTCGAACCATTCAGCGAGGAAGCCGCCTTGGCCGAAGACCGTTTCGACATCCTGCCTACGATGGTGCGGACGCGAAGTCGCGGTGCCTTTAAAGACGAAGAGGTGATTCTCGGCGCGGCGTTCAATTGTGGCCTAGAGAAAGTCGTCGTTCCCTTCTTCGATTATGGCATCCCCGTCGAATACGAATTGACTCGCTCGATCGGAACCGTTGCCGAAGGAGAACGCAAGAAAGTTGGCATCGTCCGCACCGACGCACAGCTCTACGGCGGCTTCTCGTTCGCAGGCGGAATGCCGCGACAAATACCGCGTCAGGAGATTATCGTGGAGCTTGAGAAGCAATACGATGTCGAAGAGATCGACCCGACAAGTCCGATCGAAGAGGGTAAATACGACGTGATGATCGTCGTGCAACCGTCGTCGCTCGGCCCGCAAGAACTCCCAAACGTCGTCGCAGCTGTGAAGAACGGCGTGCCGACTGCGATCTTCGAAGATCCGGCGCCGATCTTCCTTTCGTCCGCACCAGGGACCGGCGAGCCGAAACAAGCTCCCGGTGGTGGCATGTTCGGTCAAGGAGGACAACAACCGCAACCCAAAGGCAACATTCGCGAATTGTGGGCGGCGATTGGAATCGAGCCGCCCGGCGAGCCGAATTTCCAAGGCGGCTTTAATCCCGATGTCGCTTGGCAGCGATACAATCCATACCAGAAGCTTCAGATTCAAGGCATTCCAGATTCCTGGGTCTTCGCCAGCATCGAATCACCTGGAGCCGACAACGCGATCAACAGCGAGGACCCAATCACGGCCGGTTTGAACGAGATTTTGTTACCGGTGCCCGGTGTCATCGTCCCGGCATCGAACAGCGAGTTGAAGATCACGCCACTGGTGAAAACGGGCGACTTTGCAGGCCGAATGCGGTACGAGCAATACCGCAACAACCAACAAGATCCCGCTCGATTGCAAGGTGCGCAAGGGGATCCTACGGGTGAACAGATTCTCGCCGCCCGCATCCAAGGTGTGGGCAGTGCCGACGAAAGCGAAAACGACGAAGCTGCGGATTCGAATCGTGACGAAGGCAACTCGGACAATGCATCCACGCCCGTCAACGTCGTATACATCGCCGATATCGATCTGATGATGTCCGCGTTCATGCGAATTCGCGCTCGACCCGACGATGACGAAGAAATGAACTGGCGGTTCGAGAACGTGAACTTCCTTCTCAACATCGTCGACTCGCTCTCCGGTGACGACGAATACGTCGAGATTCGCCGTCGCAAGCCCTATCACACGACGCTAAAGAAGGTGGAAGAGAAGGTTCGTTCGCAGCGCGACGCCGAGTTCCGAAACCGCATCGACTACGAAGAGAAGTTCAACGACGAGATCAAGAAGATCGAAGAAGAGAACCAGAAGTTGAACAAGGAACTCGACGATGAACTGGAGGAGTTGCAAAAGCGGCAACGCGAAGGTGGCGATGTGAGTTCTGCAGACGTATTAGCGAAAATACAACTTCGGTCGATCAAAGAGCAAGAGCTTACTCAAAAATTGGGCGTGAAACGCGAGCAGATGCAGCGCGAGCGTGACGATCGAATCGAAGAAGCTCGACGTCAAACGGATCTCAAGATTCTCGAGATCCAAAACTTCTATAAGTTTCTCGCCGTAGCCTTGCCACCGATTCCACCGTTGCTTGTGGGTTTGATTGTATTCGTCAGCCGACGACTCCGAGAACGAGAAGGTATCGCCAAGTCACGCTTGCGAAGTTAATCGAAGATTCATTCCGGGACAGCCTGAGATTCCGAGGAGTAGATACGAGATGAACGAAGGCACGAAAACAGCCGTATTTGCAGGTATCGCCGTCCTAGTTGGATGTGTTTGGTTGATCGCAAGACCGACCGAAAAGGGTAGCAATGGGATCGGGATCGGCGATCCGGGAAGAGTGCTGTTTGAAAAGTTGGACGATCCGACGCAAGCCGCCAGCCTGGAGATTCTTCGTTACAACGAAGAGCTAGGCGAAATCCGTGAGTTTAAGGTTGCGAAGAACGGCAAAACGGGACTGTGGAGCATTCCTTCTCATTCGGACTACGCGGCCGATGCCGAAACTCGAATCCGTGACGTCGCGACCAGCTTGGTTGGGCTGAAAGTCCTTGGACTCGTAACACAGGACAAAACCGAACACGAGTTGTTTGGCGTAAAAGAGCCTGATAAGGAAGAGACGAAGCTTGGCGACAAGGGCGTCGGGCTGCTGATTAGTTTCGAAGATCAGAAAGGTAAAAGGCTAGCCAGCTTGATTATCGGCAAGCCGATCAAAGGCTCCGAAGGCCACCATTTCGTTCGGGAACCTGGCCGCGACTTGGTCTACGACGTGCAGATCGATCCGGATCGTTTCTCCACCAAGTTTGACGACTGGATTAAACAAGATTTGCTCGACCTTGCGGCCCTCGACGTCGAGAAATTGAAGGTGAAGGATTATTCCGTTTTGCGCAATACGCGCGGCTTTCAAATTGAGCCGAAGTTCGATGCGATCGCTGACTGGAACGGCACTGACAACAAGTGGGAACTGAACGAGTTCCTCACTTATCGACAAGGCGGTGGTGCCGAAGCGCTAAAGCCCGTCGCGAGTGAATTGCTTCCCGGCGAAGAGTTGAACAGCGACAAGCTGAATGAATTGAAGAACGCTCTCGCGGATCTAAAGATCGTGGACGTCCGTCGCAAACCAGCAGGTCTGGGCGCAGACTTGATGGCAAATGAAGAATTCCTTAACGACCAAGAAAGTGTCAACTCGCTAGTCAGGCTCGGTTTCTATCCCCTTTCGATCAGCGGTGGCGATCCCGAGATCCTGTCGGCAAACGGCGACTTGCACGTGTACATGAAAGACGGCTACGAGTACGTGCTTCGATTCGGAAACGTCGCCGGGACCGAGGAAGGCTCCGACGAGAGCAAACTGAATCGGTACCTGATGGTGACAGCGGTTGTCAACGAAGACAAGTTCCCTGCTCCTGAACTGGAAGAAGTACCCGAGAAGCCCGAGTCAGCCGACGTACCTCCACCACCCGCGGCCGAAGCAGCGCCTCCCGCCGCCGATGGTGATGTTGCTAAAGAAGAAGAGGAAGAAGAAAAGGCCGATACCGCAGCGGAAGAAGAGAGCGAAGAAGAGTCAGAATTGGACAAAGAGATCAAACGGATCGAGAAAGAGAATCAGCGCAAGGTCGACGAACGAAAGGACAAACGGGACAAGGCCGTCGAGAAGGTTCGCGAGTTGAACGCCCGCTTCGCCGACTGGTACTACGTCGTCTCCGAGGACGAGTACAAGAAGATTCGACTCAATCGCGGCGATCTCATTAAAGAAGGCGAGACAGCTGCCGACGAAGGATTCGGTGTTGACGCCTTCCGAAAGCTGCAGGCGGAAGGCTTGAAGAAAGAGGCCGTTGAGGAGTAGGCACTGTGTTCCTTGTTTCCAGGCAGGAACGTTAGTTCGACAGCGCCACCTTGTGTGTTTCGTGCGAAAAACATTGGCTCTGATGTGAGCCGTCCAATTAGGAGCGAGCAACTTAATCCGGGCCTACAGACGTTGATATCGTTACGAGTGTGTCGCGACTCGGTGGAGAGTCCTGTTTCCTCGTTGCCGCACGTCTAAGAACCAACTAAACTGAATCCGTTGCCCTTTCTTGGTTGTGCGTCGACCATATCGCGTTTTTCATCGACATTCGGCTCCGATCGTCCGGCAATCTTCTTATCGCACCTTGCCGTTTTGAAAGGTCGGATCGTTGGTGTTGCCTCGCACAATATGTATCGTCCGATCGGTATGCAGCCTCTGCATTGTGTGTGCGATATCGCCGGTGTATTCGCAGAGCGAAGCACAATTGGCGGAAGCTCGCGCGAGGATGGTTCGGGAAGAAGTCGCCGAGGCTGGAATTGAGGACCCGCGAGTTATCGCGGCCATAAGTAAAACGCCACGACACTTGTTCGTCTCGCCGCAACAGCGTCATTTAGCTTACCTCGATATGGCGTTGCCGATTGGCGAAGGCCAAACGATCTCACCGCCGTTTATCGTGGCGTACATGACACAGGCATTGAAGCCTCGCCCGACCCATAAGGTCTTAGAGATCGGTACGGGAAGCGGTTATCAGGCGGCAGTGCTTAGCCCGCTAGTGGCTGATGTCTATTCAATCGAGATCGTATCGTCGCTCGGACGCAAGGCGGCGCAGACGCTACGACGCCAAGACTACGACAACGTACACACCAAGATTGGCGATGGCTATCAAGGCTGGGCGGAACATGCACCGTTCGACAGCATCATCGTTACCTGTTCGCCCGAAAGACCGCCACCAGCGCTCGTTCAACAACTTCGTGAGGGCGGACGTATGGTCGTTCCGTTGGGAGAGCGCTATCAACAAACACTCGTTCTGCTGAAGAAAGTGAACGGGAAGCTACAAGCCGAGTCGCTCCAACCGACGTTCTTTGTCCCCATGACGGGTCGCGCTGAAAAAGTGCGTGACCGAAAGGACGATGACGGCATTCCCAAGTTGCGGAACGCGAGCTTCGAACTAACCGACGACGAAGACGAACTACTGGCCTGGTACTACGTTCGCCAAGCGACGATCGTGGGCGATGAAGAGGCGATGCATGGAGAACGATTTCTAGCGTTCAGCAACGATACGGCTGGCCGAGGAGCCCAGGCATTGCAAGCGGTCGGCGTAAACGGACGGGAGATCGCTGCGATTGACATCTCGCTCTATCTGCGTGCAACGGACGTGCGTCCGGGGCGCTCGCCGCGCGAGCTTCCCCGAGTCAATGTGAGCTTCTTCGACGACAAACAGGCGCCCTGCGGTTCAAAATCAGCAGGCCCTTGGTACGGAACGATTAGCTGGGTGAAGAAGCAAGCCACAATTCCAGTGCCACCAACGGCCAAGTTGGCGGTCGTCGCGGTTGGAATGTTTGGAGCAACGGGAGAGTTCGCCATCGATTCCGTAGCGTTGAGGGTCCGTCAAGAACGTTAGCCCATTCATTAGAGTTCCAATTCGCCAATCCGCTCCTCCTCTTCACTGTGGCGCGACGACTGGCAGATCGCAATCGTCGCAACATGCCTCACTTGACTCACTACGCTCTCTGTCTAGTCGCCTTGCTAGGAATGCTCGCGCCGCCTGCCGCATCAGCCGACGAGCCACAGGGGCGTGACGCATCACAGAATCCAAAGACGCTGATTCGTGAGTATCGGTCCTCGCGTCTACTCGTGCGGACGGACTTGCCCGAGTCCGACGCCGAATCGTTGTACAAACGACTTGAAGAAACGCTCGTGTTCGCGTCTCGATACTGGGGCCGGAAGCCAAACGGGCAAATCGAATGTTTCGTCGTTCATGATCTCGCTGCTTGGACCGACGCGCAGTTGCCACATCGGTTGGCTCGAGTGATCATTGATGGCGTTGGCGGTGCGACGTTGCCGAAGATGGCGGGCAGCGGGAAACAATTGCGGAATGAGCCCACGGTTTATGCCTCCAGTAAGCGAGGTGTCGCAGAACACGAGTTGATTCACGCCTATTGCATTCACACGTTCGGTTCATCAGGACCCGAATGGTATAAGGAAGGCATGGCGGAGATGGTCGTTAAGCGGAGTACGCGAGCGTCCGGCATCCGGTGTTCGGAACAACAGTTCGAGACCCTACGTGGCAGCGACCACACCTCGCTTTCGAAGATTCTTACGACAGGAAGCACGGGCAAGCGGATCTTTCAGTCACTCAGTCGCATGATGGATGATCCTGCAACTCAGGGTCGGCACGTCTCGGCAGATGTTTGGACAGACGCCGATGCAGACGACGTCGCACAGGCACGTGACGAGTATCTTCATAGCTGGGCTTTCTGCTACATGATGCTTCATAACCCGAACTACTCGAAACGCTTTCGCAACTTGGGGAACGTCTTTGTCGGAGAGCAGCGAAATGCGTTCGACGAGTTCTTCGCTCCGGTGCGCGATCAGATCGAGTTTGAGCACCAACTCTTTCTAAAGCATGCCTCATTCGGATACCGAGTCGATCTCTGCTCGTGGGATTGGAACCATCGCTTTGCTGCGTTAGTCGCAGGCGAATCGCGCAAAACTTTTGCTGTCGCAGGCAAAGGATTTCAGCCGTCTGGCGTCACCGTAACCAGTGGACAGCGATACGACTACCGAGTGAAGGGCCAATGGTCCCTTTCTGTCGGTGGCGAGCAAACCGATGCCGACGGCGACAAGAACCAACTGGGGCAATTGGTCGGCATCGTGTTAACTGGTCATACGCTTAGCGAACCATTCCCGCTGGGCGTTAGCGGCACGTGGCAATCAAAGACTAACGGCAAGCTCTACTTGCGATGCCGCGATGCCTGGAATGAAATTGCCGACAACACGGGACAGATGACCGTCACGATCAGCGCCCGGTAACAGGACCGACCATATTACTGAACTCGAGCAACTTTGTTATTCGCCAGTTCTTTCAAATAGTCCAGCGCGATATTGACAATCTCTTTGTTATAGAAATCGTCAGCAAAGATCTCGCGTTCTTTGTTCCCTTGCTGTTCGTCAAAGTGCTTCTCTTCTTCGTCTTCCGCGTCGCGTTCGGCCTCTCGGCGCGCACGGTACTTTTCCTCGTTCAACGAGATCGTCTTTTCATCTTTCATTCGTTGGTAACGAGCAATCCGCGTCAGCTCTTTGGAGAATTCGTCCGATTCCTTAATCCGACCAGTGGAATCAGTGCGAAGGCGTTTCAGGGCATCGGCACCGACCATGTTGTAAGCCGTGAATTGCGCCATCGGGATGCTATCGAAGTCAACGGCATAGTCCAAGTCACCTTCTCCCATCCCAATCGCGTTCGTCAAGGACGGCAGAACAACGTCCGGAATCACACCGCGTTTCTGAGTACTGTCGCCATTCGGGCGATAGAACTGTTGCATCGTGATCTTCAATGCACCAAGATTCGGAGGGTCTGGCAGGCTACGGAAGATTTGGCTGCCCAAATTCAACAGACTTTGAACCGTTCCTTTGCCATGGGTCGATTCGTCGCCGATGATCAACCCGCGATTATAATCCTGAATGGCACCTGCGAGAATCTCACTCGCACTCGCACTGAACTTGCTCGTCAAGACGACCAGTGGTCCGTCCCACGCCATACCGGCATCAAGATCGTTGTAACTCTGAATGCGACCAATCGCGTCTTTCACTTGAACCACGGGACCTTGATCGATAAACAGGCCGGTCAGATTGATTGCTTCTGTCAAACTTCCGCCGCCGTTGCGACGCAGATCAAGGACAACGACGTCAACGTTCTTTGACTTGAAGTCATTTAAGATCACACCGACATCGCGGGTAGTGCTGCGAAAAGAATTCTTGCCGTTGTCATCGCGTGCCGCTTCCATATCCATATAAAAGCTGGGCAAATCGATCACACCGACTTGAACGGGCTTACCGTCCGGCTTGGTTCCACGTTGAATAACCTCGCCCTGTGCCGCACTGTCCGCCAACTCGATTCTGGCACGCGTAATATCGTAAACACTCGTTTCCCCAATTCCACCTGGCTGTACGCCAAGCTTCACGACGGTCCCTGCTGTCCCCCGAATCAACTGAACGACATCATTCAGCTTCATGTCGACAATATCCACCATCCCGCCGTCGGCGTCGCTAACGCTGACAATCCGGTCGTCAGGCTTTAGCCGACCATCTTTATCGGCCGCGCCACCGGGAATTACTTTCGTCACAACCGTGTAGCCGTCTTCGGAAATCTGTAACGCCGCCCCGATGCCATCCAAATTCAATCGCATCATGATTTGGAAGTTTTCGAACGAACTAGGTGACATATAACTTGTATGCGGATCGTAGCTGCTGGTAACAGCGGTGAGGAAGCGCTCGAGCAACTCGTCAGTGTCCGTTTGGTGCCAGCGTTTGGCCAAACTCTGATAGCGACGCTTAATCTTGGCACGAGCCTCTTCATCCGACAGGTCGTCGGCTTTGAAAGTCAACAAGTTCAACTTGATAAGTTTCCGCCAGCGATCGGTGACCTCTTCTTCCGTACGGGGATATTGCAATGCATCCGGGTCGGTGACGATGTTTTCATCGACCGTAAAGTCATGGGGTTGGTCAACGAGCTCGTTGACCAAAGCCACGCGCTCGTCGAGACGTGCTTGAAAGCGATTGAAGACCGTATAAGAAAACCGCACGTTGCCTTCTTGAACTTCGTCGTCTAACAAAAGCTCCTTCGCCATAAACTCGTCGATATCTGACTGCAAGAAGTACATCTTTCGCGGGTCGAATCCACTTAAGAACGCCTTCATCGCGCGCGTCGATATCTCGTCATCCAGCGGGTGACGGGAAAGATGCTCGTGTTCCATGAAGGACTTGACCGTGCGCGTGACGCGCCGATCACTCCGACCGGGCCCATCGAGTGGAGCAGCGGGCAACGTCAGCCAAGCGACAGACAGTCCGCCGAAGAGGACAAAACCGAATAAGAGTCCTAAACAACGCTTACGAGCCACGTTGGGTGTTTCGCTGACATTGGGTTTTCCACTCACATTGTGATAATCGCTGCGCATCATGTTTCCTTGCGTCTATGTGGTGAAGAAGCGGATAATTCGCAACCTATTTATAGGCAACAGCTTATCCGATAGTAAGCGCAAATGTGAGCTGAGGCAAGATCGATGTTCTGGGGACTCCAAACGGGCGTGCCCCGAACCTCTTTCGCAGGACAACTATATGTCGAGAGCGGCTTCGGTCTCATGAAAACGGTCAACCGCCGCCAAAGCCACTTGATGGCACGGCCCAAGGTGTCGGGCCAGCAAGATCTGTTGGCTCGACCCGCTTGCCCGCGCGTCGACGACTTTACTTTGCAAATCGACAACTAGCTTACCGTGGAAGAGCAGGTGTGGTTGAACGACTATCGTGCTGCACGGCGATCGTTGGACGGATCGCAGGATCTCGTCGACCGAAGGATCGGCCACGGCCAGGAAAGCCGTGTAAACTTCTGCGGCAGGCGTTTGCCTAGTTCGCAATTCGACGAACTTTCGTACGTCCGAGATAGCCGCCTCATCGCTCGTTCCGCGACCGACCATCACAAGTGCCACATCACCGGTAACATCGATTCGCTCTTGGTCGAGTGCTTCGAGGTACCTCTCTGTTGAAGCCGCGAGAATCTCGCTATGACAGCCAAGCGGTTCGGCTTGGCGGATCTTCACCTGCGACGAAGGGGCGATCGACTTTGCGACCGCATCGGGGAGATCCTGCTGCGCATGCCCAGCGGCGAATAACAGCAGTGGCACGACAACTAGCTCATGAACATCGCGGTTAACCAAACGCTTCAAGGCCGTATCAATCGATGGCTCCGCGTACTCAAGGAATCCGGCCTCGACAATGACATCCGGTAACAACTCGGACACCATTGCGACCGTCTTCAAGAACTCCGCAACACCTCGTTGGTCACGAGTCCCATGCCCGACTAGCAACATTCCTGTTTGGTCATTGGTCATTGGTCATTGGTCATTGGTCATTGGTCATTGGTCATTGGTCATTGGTCATTGGTCATTGGTCATTGGTCATTGGTGCCCGTCCCCAGTATACTGCGTCAGCTCTCGCCCAACCCCGTGCGTTCCAAGGAATCTTCGCCGCTATGCTCGCTTACCTGACATTGACATCTGGTGCGCGAAGCGGTTCGAACTATCTGCTTGATCCGAACACAGATAATCAGATCGGTCGCGGCTTGGAATGCCAAATCATCTTGACCGACCCACTCTCTTCACGCGTTCACGCCGTCGTCTCATGTGACGACGATGGGTGGTGGGCACGCGACGCAGGAAGCCGCAACGGCACTTTTCTGAACGGACAGAAGATCGACGAAGTTCGACTCGTCGATGGTTGCGTCTTGAAGATTGGTGACGCTGAGTTTTCGTTTCGGACAGACGAACGAACGACGACTGAATCAGGAGCGGAGCATCTCGAGTCAACCGAGACCGTGATCCTCGACGCACCAATGGGCAGCGGCGACACGAGTACGTTTGCAGCGCCCGCGCTGTGTGACGAAGAGCAAGCCAAGGACTTGCTCGACATCTATCAGTTGAGCATCACACTTCTTGGGTGCAGTGACCAAGAGGAAGTGATCACAACGTCATTGGAAGTCATGCGCGAGAGGTCAGGGGCGTCGCTGGTAGGTTTTCTGTGGATCGACGATGAAGGGGAATTGCGAGCGAAGCGAGTCTTGCCCGAGACATCAGCGGAACAACTGGCGCTGAGCGCGACATTAACTGACATGGTCAGCCGAAAACGTCGTGCGGTCTGGACCAGCAAACATTCCACCGGCAAGATTTCGGACAGCATGCAGCATTTCGCCGATGCGATCTGCATCCCCACGATTCGTGACGGCACGATGCTCGGAGCGCTGCACTTGTATCTGGAACGGGGGCGGTTCCGCCAAAGTGATTTTGAAGTTGCCATGTCGGTTGCCAACATGCTGGCGATCGCATTGGCAAAGGCTCATCAGCTCGCGACGCTACAGGCGGACAACGCGCGACTCGCAGCTCAGACGGCAAGCTCGGACGAGCTTCTAGGCGAAAGTCCTCCGATGCTCGACTTGAGGAACAAGATCATGAAGATCGCGCGAGCACCGGGCGCCGTACTCGTGCGAGGCGAGAGCGGGTGTGGCAAGGAACTCGTCGCGCGTGGCCTGCACCGAGCGAGCCCGCGAGCGGATCGGCCCATGCTGTCGGTTAATTGCGCTGCGATTCCGCGCGACCTGATGGAGAGCCAGCTGTTCGGGCACAAGAAAGGAGCGTTCACCGGAGCGGAATTCGACCGTGTCGGCTGGTTTCAGCAAGCGGATTCAGGGACGTTGTTCTTGGACGAAGTTGGCGAGATGACATTGGACGGGCAGGCCAAGTTACTTCGCATCCTCGAAGGCCATCCGTTCCTTCCCGTCGGCGGACAAGCTGAGATCAATGTCGACGTACGCGTCATTGCGGCAACAAATCGAGATCTCCGCGAGTTCGTTCGCGACGGCCGCTTTCGCGAAGATCTGTTCTATCGTCTCGGTGTTTTCGAGTTGTACATCCCGCCGTTGCGAGATCGTGGCACGGACGTCGAACTGCTGATAATGTTCTTCCTGGAGCATTTCAAGAAGCAACATGCGCGGCCCGAGTTAGTCTTACTTCCGTCAGCTCGCGAGAGGCTCTTGGCATACAACTGGCCGGGCAACGTGCGGCAGCTTCGCAATGTCATCGACAGCGCCGTTGTCTTGGCAGAGGGCACTCAGATTAAGCCGGAAGATCTTGGTTTGCGTGATACAAGCGACGAATTGGAATCGCTACGGATTGACTTCTGGGAACGCAAACTGATCAAACAGGCCATCGAGCGAACAGGCGGCAACATACCGGAAGCCGCACGTCTGCTTGGGATCGGTCGCGCGACACTCTATCGTAAGGTCGAAGAGCACGGATTGAAATGATGGACGTCCCACCATTCATCCCGCACCCGATGCTGCGAAGCGGACACATGCAGACCATCGCGGGAGCCTACATCAAGGGCCACTCGCGTCCTTATCGTGCCACACAACACCGTGTGGACGTGGGGGATGGCGACCGTCTCGTGCTACATGATGATTGCCCCGACAACTGGCAACCACAGGACCGTGTCGCACTTCTTCTGCACGGAGTATCCGGCTGTCACGGCTCGCCGTACATGGTCCGAGTCGCAGGGAAACTGAACGATGTCGGCATTCGCGTGTTCCGAATGGATATGCGCGGATGTGGAGCTGGAGCGAAACTCGCACAGCACCCAGGCCACGCCGGTCGAAGCGAAGATGCTCAAGCGTCGGCACTGAAAGTTCATGAGCTTTGCCCGGAAGCACCGTTAACCGTCATCGGTTTTTCGATGGGAGGCAACATAAGCCTGAAACTTGCAGGCGAATTGGGCGATCAACCGCTTGCCAATCTCGACAGCGTCATCGCGGTTGCGCCGCCGATCGATCTCGTCGTTTGCGGCAATAATATCGACGAAGGTTGGAACCAGATCTACAGTCGCAACTTTTCGCGACGTTTGGTTCGGTTCCTACATGATCGACGCGAGCAAATGCCACGGCTCGCTGACATTCCGCTGCACCCGACTCCCAAGGGCATCGTCGAGTTCGATAATCGTTTCACTGCTCCGCTGAGCGGTTTCCGAGACGTGACGGACTATTACACGCAGTCAAGCGCGATACCTCGCCTGAACGAGATCGCATTGCCAACGCTAATCCTCGCTGCCGAAGATGACCCGGTCGTTCCTGTCGAGATGTTTCGCCGAGCTGACTTGTCGCCAAGCATCGAGCTACTAATCACGAAGTATGGTGGACACGTCGCGCACATCGCGAAATCCAAAGGCAGCGATCCTGATCGGTGGTGGATGGACTGGAGAGTCGTGAACTGGCTCAGAACGCAAAGCGCCGGCTGTTAGAGCAGCATTGAATCAGACCAAAGTTGCTTGCTCAACGAGCGTCTCGGTGATCGGCTTCATGAGCGGATCAACGCGAGCGCCAATCGTTTGGCGGCGGAGTTCGTGCTTTACGCTGTCGTACTGCAAAGCGATTTTCAGAGTCGTTGTGTCAATGAGATAAGAGATTGCGATTCCCGTAGTCGTCGCACCGGCCACTTGCTCGATGTCCAAGACGTCCTCCGAGTGGATCAGGTAGCGATACCGAATGCCCTCGATCAATAACATTCGCCGAGATCGATCGAAGCCGATCCACGCGAGATCTTCGGGAACTAGCTTCATCTTCTCAAACGTACTTGCGTCTTCAACCGAAACGCCCAATGGCTTGATCGCGCTGCCAAGTGCCCACAGCGCATCATAGCGATCCCCGATTCTGCGGCGTGAGAAACTTCGTCCAACCGTGGCCGCCGTCAACAGCAGGCCGATCCCGCCGATCGAAAAACACATTGCAACGGAAAGTATCAGAGCCTCGAACTGTTCTTTCCATTCTGGCATCTTCTGTAAAGCCAGGGCGAGAATGCCCCCTACAGCGATGCCGCCGACGCCGAATACCAGACGAAGCAGCAACGACCATTTGATTCCACGCAAATCAGCCGGATTCTCGACAGGCAAACAGAGCGACTCGCCAAGATCTTCTGGCCGCCGACCGAACGACTCGGCAACTAACCGAACACTCGACGCAGCAGCCTCGTCACGAAAATCAGCTAGAGGCCCCGTCGCGTCGGGCTGTGGTGGCGCGTAGGCGTTGGCGACGAAATCGTACTCGTGACGCGGCGTATCCATATCGGGGCGGCCTCCCATTCGACGAACTCTCCGTGCGGACGAAGACCAAATAGGTTAACGAATCAGAAACACGGCGTCACGTAAATGTCTGGTTTCGGAGAATCAAAGGGGTGCGTGAAAATCGAGCAGGCGTCAAGCAACCGAGCTACTGGACTCTGGCATCTGTCGGCTCGCTAAGTTACCATTCCTGTCATACAACCCCTGCCCCATTTCCCTCCCGAACGAAGGGTCCACGCAATGCGTTCTTACGTTGCACTCATCTGTCTTATCGGCGCGCTACAACTCACATCTGGAATCGTCGAAGCTCAGGAATGGGCGCGCTTTCGAGGTCCCAATGGCACGGGCGTGAGCGAAGCAGCTACGATCCCCGTGAAGTGGACTGAGGCCGATTACAATTGGAAATCAGAAATTCCGGGACTCGGTCATTCGTCGCCCGCGATTTGGGGAGACAAGGTTTTCCTGTTGAGCGCCGATCCTGACACGGCAACGCGTTACATGCTGTGCTACAGCGCAATCGATGGCTCGCAAGTGTGGCGGAAAGAATACAAGTCTGAATCGCATCACTTGCACATTCGTAGCAGCTTTGCTTCGTCTTCGCCCGCCGTCGATGCAAAGCATGCCTATGTTGGCTGGTCGACGCCATCTGAGACGAGTTTCAAGGCCTTCAATCACGACGGCACGGAAGCGTGGAGCGTGAACCTTGGCCGCTGGGTTAGCCAGCACGGGTTTGGTGCATCTCCAATTCTGTACGACGATCTCGTGATCTTGCACAATTCGCAGCAGGCGAATCAGCTAAAGGACGGTGAGAAACCCGGCGACAGTTTCATGATGGCCTTCAAGCGTGATACGGGCGAGGAAGTCTGGCGCACGCCGCTGGTGAGCATGAACGTCTGCTACTCCGTCCCTTTCATCTACGCTCCTGAAGGCGGAACCGACGAGTTGGTTTGTATCAGCACAGGCAACGGTGTCTTCAGCCTCGACCCGAATACGGGCGAAAAGAACTGGGCCATCGAAGGCGTATTCAAGATGCGAACGGTTGGCTCACCGATTACCGCGGGCGGGCACATCTTCGGATCGACCGGATCGGGTGGTTACTCCGGCAACTACGTGGCTGCGATTAAGCCGGGAAAACAGCCCGCGGTCGCTTACGAATTGAAAAACAGTGGCACCTTCAAAGCGCCGTACGTTCCTTCTCTGATCGCAAAGGGCGATGCTGTTTTCTGCTTGTACGATCAAGGATTTGCTGCCTGCTTCGACGCACCAACCGGAAAGATCCGTTGGCTCGAGCGCACGGAAGCTGCGTTCTCTGGTTCGCCGATTCGCGTGCGTGATCGGATTTATTGTCTGGACGAAGACGGTGTGGTCTGGGTCATCGCCGCCGATGAGAAAGAGTACAAGCTGCTCGCCAAAAATGACCTCGGCGAACCAAGCCGTTCCACACCAGCCGTGTCAGGCGGCAAGCTATTCCTCCGCACTTACTCGCATCTGATTTGCGTCGGTGGCAAAGAATCCGTCGCATTGGCTCGGTAGTCAATGTCCACAGAGCGTTGGCAGTTTTGGATTGACGTCGGTGGTACGTTCACCGACTGTATCGCTCGGCGTCCAGATGGATCGCTCATTCGCAAGAAGCTTCTAAGTTCGGGTGTGACAAAGGGAAGCGTCGGCGATGGTTCAACCTGCGAGCGAATTGTTTCTCCGCTCAACAGCGAGCCCGATGACTTCTGGAGGGGATACCGATTTCGGCTGCTCGGCGATGATGGGCGAGTCGTCGCCGAATCTCAGGTGGCGTCTTACTCGGCCACCGAGAGCGCATTACGACTCAGCAGTTCTCTCGCAGTTACACCGAATCCAGGACAACTATTCGAACTGACCGCCGAAGAGCTTGCGCCAATTGTTGCGATCCGGATGTCGCTCGGCAGCCGGTTGGATCAGCCAATCCCTCCGGTCTCGGTGCGACTCGGGACAACGAGAGGTACCAACGCACTGCTCACGCGAACGGGCGCGAGAACTGCGTTCGTGACAACGCTAGGATTCGGTGATATCCTGCGGATCGGCTATCAGAATCGTCCGCGATTGTTCGACCTGGCTATCAAGAAGCCAGAACCATTATTCGAACAATCAATTGAGATCGACGAACGAGTTTCCGCCGCGGGTGAAGTTCTGGTGCCGGCGAACCCCGAGGCAATCCGTGAGTCGCTACAGAAGCTTCGCGACGAGGGTATCGACTCGCTCGCGATTTGCCTCATGCACGCGTATCGTTTCGCGGACCATGAAGCGCTCGTGGAAGCAATCGCTCGCGACGTTGGCTTTCAGGAGATTAGCATCTCGAGCCGAGTCGCACCGTTCATCAAGATCGTGTCGCGAGGCGATACGACGGTCGTCGACGCGTATCTGACTCCTGTACTCCGTGATTATGTCGCAGTGCTGCGAGAGTCGCTGGGCGAGGCGAGCGAGTTGCGATTGTTAACGTCAGCTGGCGGTTTGAATCTTGCCGAACAGTTCTCGGGCAAGGACTGCATCCTTTCCGGCCCTGCCGGTGGAGTTGTCGGATTCTCGCAGGTCGCCACAGCTGCTGGCTTTGGACGGGCGATCGGCTTTGACATGGGTGGTACGAGCACCGACGTTTCGCGATTCGACGGACGATATGAGCTGGAATATGAAACAGAGAAAGCTGGCGTTCGAGTCGTAGCGCCGATGATGGCCATCGAAACCGTTGCCGCTGGCGGCGGTTCAGTTTGCTGGTTCGATGGTGTGAAGCTTTGCGTCGGCCCGCAAAGCGCCGGTTCCGATCCCGGTCCTCTTTGTTACGGCCGAGGTGGTCCGCTGACGGTGACCGACATCAATCTCTTCCTCGGCAAAGTGCTGCCCGACCACTTTCCAATTCCGTTGCAACCGACCGACGTCATCGAGCAACGGCTCCTCGAACTGCGAGATGAAATTGGGGTCACGACGCGAACTCGCTTCTCGCCGACCGAACTCGCTGATGGTTTCCTTCAAGTCGCAAATGCCAATATGGCCAAGGCGATTCGATCGATCTCGATCGCGAAAGGCTACGACCCCAGCGACTATGTACTCGTCGCCTTTGGCGGTGCGGCACCACAACACGCGTGCGCGATCGCGGCAGAACTGGAGATTCACAAAATCTTGAATCACCCCGATTCTGGCATCTTAAGTGCCCTGGGTGCGGGAATGGCGAACGTGGTGCGTCACGAGGCAGTAGGTGTTTACCAACCCTTCACCACCGAAACACTCGCCGACTTGGAACTCACATTCAATCGACTAACGCGAACTGCTCGCGACAAAGTACTCGCCGAGGGCATTGCTGCGGAGTCGATTGAATCGAACGCTTCGATCGATATCCGCTTCCAAGGTCTGAATGCGTGCCTTTCCGTACGGCAACCGCATAATAACGACTATCGCGCAGCGTTTCTGAGGGAACATCAGCAACTTTACGGGTACGTCCATGAAGATCGATCACTGGAGATCGTGACCGCGCGCGTTGAGGTGATCGGGCGATCAACGATTTCGCTCCCAACTTCTCAGCAAAACGCGACGACCTCATATCCGAACCCACTTCGCCATACGCAGGTATGTTTCGGTGGCCAGAAACACGATACACCGATCTATCAACGCAACGCGCTTCAACCAGGAAACCTCGTCCACGGGCCAGCGATCGTACTGGAAGATGTCTCGACAACGGTGATCGATCCCGGCTGGCGGGCGGAGGTGCTTTCTGAAGGTGAACTGCTGTTGTGCGCTTTCGGCGACGAGGATCGCGGGAGACAAGGAGAAGGAGACAAGGATGATTACGAGAGTTCCTCCTCTCTCCCCACTTCCCCCTCTCCGATCTTACTGGAAATATTCAACAACCACTTTGCCGGCATTGCCGAACAGATGGGGATCACGCTCCGAAATACATCAAGCAGCGTGAACGTCAAAGAGCGACTCGACTTCAGCTGTGCGTTGTTCACAAAGACTGGCGATCTTGTGGTGAACGCCCCACATATCCCTGTTCATCTTGGCGCGATGAGTGAAACGATCAAACGGATAATTGCCGACAACCCGGACATGCGATCAGGTGACGTCGTCGTCACGAACGATCCGTATCGCGGCGGTTCGCATCTTCCCGATGTAACTGTCGTGACCCCAGTTCATGATGAGACGACACACGAATTGCGTTTCTTCACGGCGAGCCGAGCGCATCACGCTGAAATCGGTGGCATTACCCCTGGATCGATGCCGCCCTTCTCGAACAACCTAGCGGAAGAAGGAGTGCTAGTCCGGAACTTCAAGGTCGTCGATGACGGCGGGCTGCGAATCGACCAGTTGCGTGACCTACTGCTTGCAGGGCCACATCCCACTCGCAATGTGGAAGACAATCTGGCCGACATCTCCTCGCAGATCGCGGCAAATCGACAGGGCTCGCACGATCTACTGCGATTAATCGACCGCTACTCGTGGACGGTCGTCGATGCCTACATGCGGCACATTCAGAGCGCGGCCGAGCAGAAAACTCGGAACGCAATCTCGCGGTTCCCAGACGGTCAGCATCAATTCGTCGATCACCTTGACGACGGCTCGCCGATCGCGGTGAACGTTACCGTTAAGGGCGAGACGGCGACGATTGACTTCACTGGCACGGGCCCCGTGCTATCGGGCAATCTGAACGCGAACCGGGCCATCGTTACGGCCGCCGTCATGTATTGTTTACGGTGCTTGATCGATGAAGACATTCCACTGAATCAAGGCGTCTTGGCTCCCGTCGAGATTGTATTGCCCACTTGTCTATTGAACCCTCCGGAAGGTGCTTCGCCGGAGCAATGCGCTGCGGTCGCCGGTGGTAATGTCGAGACATCACAGCGAGTCGTCGACGTACTGCTTGGCGCATTCGGCATCGCAGCAGCCAGCCAAGGGACTATGAACAATCTGCTTTTTGGCGACGAGTCGTTTGGCTACTACGAAACGATTGGTGGCGGTGCCGGAGCGACCGTTGATTCGGATGGAGCTGACGCCGTTCACACGCACATGACAAACACTCGGCTCACCGACCCAGAGATCCTCGAGCAACGATATCCGGTTCGGTTGAAAGAGTTTTCGATTCGGCTTGGGTCGGGCGGCGGTGGCAAACATCGAGGTGGCGATGGCATCGTTCGGCGCATCGACTTTCTCAAGCCATTACAACTTTCGACACTTTGTGAGCGTCGCGGTTTGTATAATCCGTACGGCGTGGCCGGTGGATCATCCGGGCAAGGTGGTGCCAACTCAATTCAGTACGCGGATGGCCGCGATGAAAAACTTGCGGGCTCAGTTCATCTGAAACTCGATGTTGGCGACAGATTAACCATTAAGACTCCAGGCGGAGGAGGCTTTGGGAAGTCGTAACGCGATTTGGACGGGCAACCCAACCGTTTGCTGACCGCTAAGGCTGCGAGTTCGGCGATACGCGATTGTTGACGCCATTCTTGATTGCTCACGTCGAAGCCGCATAATCCTTCCCCGCACGCGATGCAATCACGACAAGCAGCAATCCCAATCCCATCAGTCCCGTCGCGACATAATAGGGCATCGCAATCTGCATCTTCAGGAGCGGTATGCCAAGCCCCGAGCCAAAGATTCTGGCAAGTGAACTAACGCTTTGCCCCACACCAAGAATCATCCCTTGTTTTTCGGGATCGCTGCGGCGTGAAAGCAGCGCATTGAGATTCGGCTGCATGAAAGAAAAACCTGTCACGACAACCGCCAAAGCGGCGAATAGCATAGTGGTCGATCCGCGAGAAATCGCGGCGAGCATCAATCCGAATCCGACGACTTCGATTAACGCCCCAGTTGCGGCTAACGTCCCTTCGCTCGTCCGCCCTGCTAACCGACGAACCACTCCACCTTGCACCACGGCGAGCGTGAACCCGATGAACGCGTACGTTAAACAAACACTCTTCCAACTAAACTCAAACGGGCTATCGCCGACCTTCTCTCCGCCCTTGATAAGCATGGAAAGCGTCGTTTCAAAGTTGCCAAACGAGAAGATGCAAACGAACAACGCAATGAGAATCAATGCGACGGAAGGAACCGACAACGCGACGCGAAAAGCCTCCACGTCGATAATCTTCTTGCCCGCCGCTTCGCTATCAGCGTGCTTCGACTCAGGAAGTAGAAACGCCGCCAAACCGAGAGCGATCGCCGAAAGGATTGCGGCCACATAGCCGGGCCACGGACCGGGAGCGGCGCTTTCACTTGGAACGGCAAGGAAACCCAGCAGCGGCCCAAATGTAAATCCGAGTCCAAACCCCATTCCGATTAATGCCATCCCTTTGGAGCGATTCTCCAACGACGTGGTGTCGGCGATGTAGGCTTGGGCGGTCGAGATCGTCGCCCCGGCAATGCCAGCACCAATTCTCGCAACAAACAGCAGTGGCAAACTCTTCAACAACGTGGCAACGCCGAACAGAAGATAAAATACGACGGAACCGGCGAGTCCGATCATTAACACGGGCCGCCGACCAATTCGGTCGGACAAGCGTCCCCACAATGGCGCGCAAAAGAATTGCATCACCGAGAAGCTCGCCATCAGTGCTCCCAGCTGCCAACCTAGTTCGTCGACCGTGAACTGGTCGGCATAGATGGGAAGTAGCGGGATCACCATGCCAAACCCAAGTAGGTCAACGAAAACCGTCAAGAAGATGACGAGCAGCGAGCCTTTGCGGGGCGATTCGGTCATGGAGGACGGTCTCTACGAGGGGAGGCAACAAGGCGTCTGCCCGCAACGCCGGCGGTTGCATCCATCATAGTTGGCGATGGCGAAAAGATCAGGGGGTTCGTACACGGTGCTCCTTTCCCTCACCTTGTTTCACCGCCGAGCCAACTCTTATCATGCTGACATGCTTGAATCAAACTACGAACGACGCCGGGAACTCGAATCGCTTGACGCGAGTGAGCTTGCGAAACTTCAGCTGGACAAGATAAACGAGTTGCTGAGTACGATCTTGCCGCACAACACGTTCTATGCGTCGAAGTTATCCGGCGTCGATCTTCCCCTCAAATCGCTCGCTAATCTGGACCAGTTGCCGTTTACCTTCAAAGACGAATTGATTCGAAGTAGCCGCAATGGCGACTTCGCCAAGAACCTGACCTATCCCGTCGAACAATACACACGCTTCCATCGAACATCCGGAACGCGCGGCCACGCGCTGGTCGTCCTCGACACGGACAGTGATTGGCAGTGGTGGATCAAAACGTGGCAGTTTGTGCTAGACGCGGCAGAACTGACTGCGACCGATCGTGTCTTCATGGCCTTCTCCTTTGGGCCTTTCATTGGATTCTGGAGTGCGTTTGATGCGGCGGTGGCAAGAGGTTGTCTGGTCATACCGGGCGGCGGGCTAGGTACGCTCGCAAGACTCGACACGATCCGCAATAACCAAGTGACAACGATCTGTTGTACGCCAACGTATGCGCTTCACATGGTTGAGGTGGCAGCCGAGAACGACATTAATCTCGCTTCGTTTGACGTACAGCGAATCATCGTCGCGGGCGAACCGGGCGGCTCCTTGCCTGCTGTCCGCGAGCGAATCGAATCGGCTTGGAATGCGAAAGTCGTCGACCACAGTGGCGCTTCGGAAGTCGGGCCGTGGGGCTACGCCGACGTAGAACAGCGAGGCTTGCATATCATCGAGAGCGAGTTCATCGCCGAGTTCTTATCCGTCGAGTCCGGCACTGCGGCGAGCGAGGGAGAACTTGCGGAACTTGTGTTGACCACGCTCGGTCGTGCCGGCAGCCCCGTCATTCGATATCGCACGGGCGATTTGGTGAGACCAAGTTGGAACTCGTCGAATTCGAATCGATTCGTCTTTTTGGACGGTGGAGTTATCGGGCGGGCTGACGACATGATGATTATTCGAGGTGTCAACATCTTTCCAAGTTCCATCGAACAGATCCTGCATAGCTTTCCACATGTGATCGAGTACCGGATCACAGCAACCAGAGACGGCGAGATGGACGCGCTCAGTATCGAAGTTGAGGATCGGTTAAACGAACCGACTCGGATCGCGAAAGAACTTCAGCTGCGGCTGGGCCTGCGCATCGATGTTGAAACCGTCGAGATTGGTTCGCTACCAAGGTTTGAGGGGAAAGGTAAACGCTTCATCGATCAAAGGTAACACGCCCATTCGCTGCTTCGTCAACAATCTCTGTCCACAGCCATCGAGACCGCTAACTCAATCGCCCCATGCAACTCACGCAACAACAAGTCACTGCGCTCCGGCAGCACTTTCCGGCATTGTCCAGACAGCATGATGAAACTCCTGTCGTGTATTTCGATGGCCCCGCGGGCACGCAAGTTCCGCAAAGGGTCATTGATGCAATCGGAGATTACCTTTCGCATCGCAATGCCAATCACGGCGGATTGTTTGCGACAAGTCGCGAAAGCGACGCGATGCTCGACGAAGCTCACCGCGCGGTCGCGGATCTCCTCGGTGCGGATGATGCCGATTGTGTTTCTTTCGGCCCCAATATGACGACGTTGACGTTCGCGTTGTCGCGCGCGCTGTCAAAGACCTGGAACGTCGGCGATGAAGTCATCGTTACACGACTGGACCATGACGCCAATGTCACTCCGTGGGCGCTGGCGGCGAACGACGCTGGAGCGACGGTTCGCTATGTCGAGTTTGACCACGACGATTGCACGCTCGACATGGAAGACTTTCGCTCGAAGTTCTCGGACAAGACGCGATTGGTCGCAGTCGGCTGCGCGTCGAATTCCACGGGGAGCGTCAATCCGGTGCGAGAGATTTGCGCCATGGCGCGCGATGTCGGCGCGTTGAGCTTCCTTGATGCGGTTCATTACGCCCCCCACGCATTGATCGATGTCGACGATTTCGGCTGCGATTTTCTCGCCTGCTCGGCTTACAAATTTTTCGGACCTCACATCGGGATCACGTGGGGACGTCGAGACGTTTTGGAGAAGCTGACCGCGTATAAACTGCGCCCGGCTTCGGACGACTTGCCGGAAAAGTGGATGACAGGAACGCAGAATCACGAATGCATCGCAGGAGTGTTGGCGGCCGTTGAGTATTTGGCTGACTTAGGGCGTGACGTTTCGAGCGACCAAACACTCGATCGACGAGCGGCTATAAAGGCTTCGTATCAAGCGGTGGGTGAATATGAACAAGGCCTCGTGACGAAGCTATTGGCGGGTTTGCAAGCAATCGACGAAGTCCAAGTGCGAGGTATCACCGATCCGAGTCGGTTCAGCGAGCGATTGCCGACGGTCTCTATTACACACAAGCGACTCACCGCTACAGAGATCGCCGGGCGATTGGGTGACGCAGGCATCTTCGTTTGGCACGGCAACTACTACGCCTTACAGATCACCGAGACATTGGAACTAGAGCCCGAAGGGATGGTGCGAATTGGGTTGGTGCATTACAACACGGACGAAGAAGTTAACCGATTGCTCCAGGCGCTGAACGCATTATGACATCCATCTCGCCGACAAAACTAGAACTCGTTGACGAAACGCATTTGCTCATCGGTTGGAGCGATGGGCATAGTCGCCGGTACTCATTTGGCCAGTTACGAAGGAGCTGTCCGTGCGCGACCTGCCGCGAGCAGCGTAAGTCTCCCGCGCCACTGCTGCCGGTGCTAAAGACAGAAGAGGCCGCACCGTTGAAGATCCTCGGCATGAAGCCGGTCGGAAACTACGCCTACTCAATCAACTTCAGCGACGGGCACGATACGGGAATCTACTCGTTCACAACACTCTTAGAACTGGGCGAAGTCGTCGAACCGGCGACTCAATAGCGAATCGCGTATCACATGGGGATGTCAAGATCGAAGCGCCGATCAAAGCGCCACGGCAATCCACCGAGCCCCGAGATCACCGTCACAGAATCACCGTCGTCGACCGCCCCTTCAACGCGTGAGTGGCTGTTGGTCGCCATACTCCTCGTGCTAGGAGTTAGTATTCGCATTGCCTTCCCGTCGCGAATGGCCATCGAACACTTTGATGAAGGCGTCTACGCGTCGAACATTTGGTTCGGTCCCGACGCCGGTTACCAATACCCACAGCGCAGGTTCTACGCGCCGCCATTGCTTCCGAGTTTGATTGAATGGTCAATGATCGTCGATCAGACGCGAGATCCGACGACCCGCACACTCAATCCACTGACCCCATTAGTTCCGAGCCTCTTCACAGGATGTTTAACGCTAGTCGTGGTCTGGCGAATGACGCGCGAGTGGTTTGGTGCCGAAGCCGGACTTGCGACACTGGCGATCGCGTCGTTGAGTGACTTTCACGCCTTGTATTCACGCGCGGCGTTAACCGAGGCGTTGATGTTGTTGCTATTCGTTGCAGCGGTCTGGACTTTGAAACGCGCCTTCTCGACAAGCAGCTATCTGTTTCTAGGAATCGCAGGATTGCTGACGGGACTCGCGTGGTGGACAAAGTATAATGGTTGGTTGCCATTGGCAGTTGGCTTCGGGGGGCTCGTTATCGCGTTTGCCATCGATGCAAATTGTCGCCGGCACACAATTCGGTTGATTGCTTTTTGGATTGGCGCCGCGGCGATCGCGTTCGCCGTTTGGAGCCCTTACCTTCGCGAGTTGCAACCCTACGGCGGCTACGCAGAAGTCGCGGCGAATCACCGACAGTACCTCGTGGGCTTTGGCGGATGGGTGTCAAGTTTAGCGCAACAATATGCAAATCTGTCACACTTCGACGGATGGGCGACTTGTGCATCCATTGGTATCGCGATTTTGTCGGCACTCGCAGTTACACCTAGGAATCCAAAGCGTTCTCTGAAGGTGTGCGTACTGGCTGTTGGACTTTGTGCCGCAACCGCATGGCTAGGCGCTGCGTTGATCATGTTCGCGCTTTCCACGTCGTTCGTCGGACTAGAACTCTATCGACGTCGCTTCGCCTCCGCTGCCAATGACGACGATCGTTTAGCGTTGTACTTTCTCGCGGCATGGATCGGCGGACTACTCCTCGCTACGCCTTTCTATCACCCTTACCCACGACTGACTTTACCGTGGCTGTGCGCCGTTTGGATTGGAGCTGGTGTCGCGATCAGCCAACTCGTGGAGACCGCTGACAAACCGAGTGAGCACCATGGCGTGTCGAAGCGATGGGTCGTCGCGCTCGTGGCGAGTGTCCTTGCTCTCTTGGTGACATTGCCCCGAATCGCCGAACGCGGCATACCTGCCTGGCAGTCGCGTACTGGTTGGGTTCCGATCGCGAAGCAGATCATCGAGGAAGTCGGCAACCGAGCGGAACTTGCAAGGGGAGGACGCGACGAAGCGATCGTGGTCGTTTATGGCGAGCCAGGGCTCTTCTTTCAACTGAAACTTACAGGAACCCAGAGCTTCGTTCCTGGAGGTGATCTCCGTTTCATCAACGACACAACGCGAGATTCTTCTGTCCCAACCTTCCTCGTCGCAGGACCTCACGCCTTACGTACCGAGGGTTACCAGGAAGACTTAGCTCGCAACATGGCTCACTTGGAACGGGTCGAGGAATACCAATACACTCCAAGCTATCTAGTTCTATTAAATCAGTACGATCCACGCTCACTCGCAGCTCAGCCAGTTGAGACACGTTCCGAATCCGTGACGCTCTATCAAATCGTGGAGAGTCAGCGGAATTAGAAATTGCGAGCGTTGGGCCTCATTTAGACTTCTTCTGCGCAAACAGCCAAGCATACATCTTGCGATTCGCGTAAGTCGCTGCCCACGAATTGTGACCGACGCCGGGATACTCCGTGTACTTCGGCGCGCCACCAGCTGCTTTCAGCGCAGCGACCATGTCACGTGAACGCTTTGGTTTGACGGCTGTATCGGCATCGCCGTGGAACGCCCAAATGGGAACACTTGCGAGTTGCTTCGCGTAGGCAGGATCACCGCCTCCACAAATCGGCACGGCGGCGGCAAATCGATTCGGATGACGTTGAATCGCGTCCCACACGCCAAAGCCACCCATCGAAAGCCCCGTGACATACAACCGACGCTCGTCGATCGAAAACTCGGATTGTAGACTGGCGATTAACTCAAGCGACAAACGCATTGGTTTCGTCGGCTCTTCCGGCATCGTGTGAGCATCCGCCGTCCAAGGTGTATCGACCCACTGCAATCCATCGGGGCATTGCGGCGCGATGACAAAACACGGGTACTTTTCCATGACATCGTCACTGGCAAAGTCATTCATCCCATGCACTAGTGGCTTTAAGTTGTCATCCCCGCGCTCGCCGGCTCCGTGATAAAAGATCACGAGCGGATAGCGACGAGTCTGGTCATAGTCCTTGGGCCGCAGCAAGCGATACGGAAGCGAGCCATCGTCCGTCTTAAAGACTCTGGCTTCGAATCGCTCACTAGCGACCTCCGCGCCGTTGGCAGTCGCCATGTTTTCTCCTACCAAACAGCTCACGAAACCGACACACAAAATCCTAAATGCACTCGCCACGATGAAATTGCCTCCATATAACCGATCAAACGGCATTGATTATAGCCAGCGGCGAAGGCCCTGTCGCTTGACCCCGCTCGGGGCCCTACTTATTGTGGACTCTAGCGACCTCGCTCCCCTCCCCTGCCCCGGAACTCACCTTGCCATGCATGGCTCTTCTTCCCTTCGAATGTTCGTCAGTATGGCATTCTTGCTGACATTTTTTGCGGACGCCTTAGCACAACCGCCTCAACAACCAGTCGCCGTAATCGTTGCTCCCGTCGTGCAACGCGAGGTCTCGGCCGGGCAAACGTTCGTTGGTGCTGTTGTGCCACCGCGACGCAGCATCATCGGCAGCGCTGTCGACGGGCGAGTCGCGGAACTGTTCGTCGACGCCGGCGATCCAGTCGGACCACCAGAATTGGACGAAGACGGGAAGAAGCGAGGCCAGCCGATCGCACAACTGCTGACCGATACGATTTCAATCGAGATCGCATCGGCTCGTGCCGAAGTGTTATTGCGACGACACGAACTCAGCGAGTTAGAAGCCGGTTCTCGTCCTGAAGAAATCGCTCAAGCCAAGGCTCGGCTCGGCGCAGCACAGGCGTTGAAAGACTTTACAAAGAAGCGATTCGATCGCACAAAGTTGCTCTTCGATCAAGCAAATTCTGCCTCGCTCGACGAGTTGGAACAAGCCCTGTCAGCGTCGCTCGCCGCCGACCAAAATCAGATCGCCGCAAAGGCAACCGCCGATCTCGTGATCGCAGGGCCGCGCAAGGAACACATCGAACAAGCTAGAGCCAAGCTGGCAATCGCGACAGAGGATTGGAAGCACCTGGAAAGCCAAAAGGCCAAGTACACCTTGCGCGCTCGATTCGAAGGTTTCGTCGTTGCAAAACATACAGAAGTCGGCGCGTGGGTTTCGCGCGGTGATCCCGTTGCCGAAGTAATCGAACTGGATCCAATCGAGATTGACGTCACCGTGCCTGAGGCGTTCATCGCGCACGTTCGCATCCGTGCGGATGCGCAGATTCGCGTCGACGCCGTCCCCGATCAGGCATTCACTGGCAAAGTAGCGAGGGTCGTTCCTGAGGCAGATCTGCGATCTCGAACATTTCCCGTGAAGATACGGCTGTCGAATCCTAAGACAGAAGGTGGCCACTTACTGAAGTCGGGCATGTTGGCTCGCGTTACGCTCGCTGTTGGGCCGCCAATCAAGGCATTACTGGTACCCAAAGACTCGCTCGTCCTCGGCGGCTCGCAACCGTCACTGATGGTCGTCACGATGAACCCCGAGACGAAGCAAGAGACCGTTCGACCTGTGCCGGTACAACTTGGCATCACCGATGGCTCCCTGATCCAAGTGACAGGCAACTTGGCATCGACGGACAAAGTCGTCGTCATCGGCAACGAACGAGTTCGCCCAGGGCAGCCGATCGTCGCGAAGCCACAGTAGCTGTCACTCTCCGAGTGACGAAGCCATTGCAGTACAAAGCAACATCACAATTCCATTCCACTGCTGCCTTAAGTTCACCCTCACGGGCTCATCGCTCGGCGAGTGATGGCTACTGACTATGCACCCCATCCAAGCCTTCATCCTCAATCCGGTCAAAGTCACGGTCGCCGTGTTACTGCTGGCTCTGTTCGGCATCATCGGGCTGATTCGGATGCCGATGCAGCTGACACCGGAGGTGCAAATTCCCACGATCAGCGTCTCGACGCGATGGCCCGGCGCCAGCCCGCAAGAAGTCGAGCGAGAGATCATCCAGGAGCAAGAGGAACAACTCAAGGCTGTCGAGGGCGTCACGAAGATGTCTTCCGAGTCGATGGATTCATCAGGAACGATCACGCTCGAGTTCCGTGTCGGTACCAACATGGAGGAGGCCTTACTAAAGGTCAACAGCCGCTTGCAGCAGGTGCCTGAGTATCCCGAAGACTCAGACGAACCGGTGATCCGAACATCGAGTTCATCGGATCGCGCAATCGCTTGGTTTATCCTGAGTGCCAGGATGCCCAATGCGGAGGCAGTACGGGCATTCATCGACGAACATCCCGAACTGTCTGGAGACCTAAATCCGGTACTCGCGGCACACAGCCCGGCACTTGCTGAGCTACGATTGCGGCGAGCCGCCGCGCAACATGCGATTGTCAAGAACGAGTTGCTTCCTCCGCCAATCGACTTGCCGGCACAACGCAAGTTTGCCGAAGACCAAATCGAAACTCAATTCGAGCGGGTCGACGGCGTCTCGAATTCGAACGTCCTGGGCGGTCGCGATCCAGAGTTGCAAGTCGTCGTCGACCCACAACGGCTCGCCGCGAGACAGCTTACTATCTCGAATGTTCGCGATGCATTGCGGGCCCAGAACAAAGACACATCAGGGGGCGACTTCTGGGAAGGCAAGCGACGCTGGGTCGTCAGAACGCTCGGCCAATTCCGAAACCCCGAGCAAGTCGAGAATCAAGTACTGGCTGTCGTCGATGGCGATCCAGTCTACGTTCGTGATGTTGCCGAAGTCCGCATCGGGCAAAAGAAACCAGACGGCTTCGTGCGCCGCTATGGTAACGAATGCATCGCAATCAACGTGATCCGTGATTCCGGCGCGAACGTCTTGCAGGTAATGCGCGGTTTGCGAGAAGCGAACGAGCGGCTGAACGCTGGCGTTCTCGAGACGCAAGGCCTGACGCTGACGCAGGTCTATGACGAAACCGAGTACATCGACTCCGCCGTATCGCTCGTGAACCAGAACATTGTCCTGGGCGGCGCGTTAACCGTTATAATCCTCATGCTGTTCCTGCACATTGGGTCGCGGACACTGCTCTTTGCCCCGTTGCTCGCGGGGACGGCAATCGCGGCCGTGGTTGTTTCGCCGTGGTTCTTTCTGGTTACGCTGGCCTTGATCATCGTGGCTGGATTTTGGTTTGCTCGCGGCGCCTTGGTGGTCAGTCTCGCGATTCCCGTAAGTATCGTTGGAACGTTTCTCGTCTTGCAACAACTCGGACGATCGTTAAACGTGATCAGCCTGGCCGGACTTGCATTCGCTGTCGGAATGCTTGTCGATAATGCGGTTGTGGTGTTGGAAAACATCTATCGGCACTACCAGGACGGTGACGGCGCGTTTGCTGCCGCTGAGCGCGCGACCAAGGAGGTGTGGGGAGCCGTCGCGGCTTCGACACTCACGACGCTGGCGGTGTTCCTGCCAGTTCTGTTCGTCCAGGAAGAAGCCGGCCAGTTGTTCCGCGATATTGCATTGGCGATCAGCTCGGCGGTGGCGTTGTCGCTAGTCGTTTCCGTCACTGTCATTCCGACCGCCGCCGCACGTCTGCTCACTCGGCGGGAACGAGGTTCTTCGGACGGAACAATCAGTATCGTCGAACGATTGCTCACGAGCTTCGGGTCGCGATTCGTTGATGCCGTGGTCGGACTGAACGCGCGTGTCCAGAAAAGTACGATCGCTCGGTTGCTTGTCGTAGGCGTACTGGTTGGTACGTCGGTCGTGCTGAGTATCGTGCTATGGCCCAAGGTCGAGTACCTTCCGACCGGCAATCGCAACTTGATCATTTGCCTCGTTTTACCGCCGCCGGGTTACAACTTGGATCAGCTCGGGCAACTTGGCAAGACGGTCGAGGACGAGCTGCAATTGTACTGGGATATCGATCCCGATAGTCCAGAGGCCGCGGCACTCGATTTCCCCGCCGTGCGCGACTTTTTCTATGTCGCTCGTGGTCGCTCGGTGTTCCTCGGACTCCGCTGTGGCGATGCAGCTCGTGTTGACGAACTGATCCCGCTGATAACAGGAGGCGTGAATCCAAGGAATGGAGTGGCAACGCCTGGCCTTCGCTCGAAGCTGCCGGGAACGCTTGTCATCGCGAACAAGTCGAGCTTGTTCGAGAGCGGTCTGACAGGTGGTCGCAGCATCGACATTGAAATCACAGGCCCGGAATTGACGAGGCTGGTCGGTATCGGTGGACGCATCTTTGGCCAAGTTCGCGAGCTAATTCCTGGCTCGCAAGTGCAACCGATCCCCAGCCTTGATCTATCCAATCCCGAGATGCACGTCATTCCGCATTTACTTCAAGCCGCCGACATGGGAGTTACCGCTGTTGATCTGGGCTATGCCACGAACGCTTTCGTCGACGGCGCATGGGGCGGGTATTACTACCAAGGCGGAGACAAGATCGACTTGACGATCATGGGCGATCAGGACTCGGTCAATCAGACTCAAGACTTGCAGGAGATCCCCATCGCGACGCCAGGCGGGCAACTCGTACCGCTTGGTGCATTGGCCGCAATTGAATACAGCAGCGGTCCTGAACAGGTGAACCATCGCGAGCGACAGCGTGCCATCACGATCCGCGTGAAACCACCGGACAATGTGGCGTTGGAAGATGCCTTATCCCAGATCACCGAAGAAGTCATCGAGCCGTTGGAAGCCAGCGGCGAGTTAGGAACGGAGTACACGCTCGCGCTGAGCGGCACGGCCGACAAACTGCGCGAGACGTGGAATGCAATGCGATGGAACTTCCTGCTCGCGTTGTTGATCACCTACTTACTCATGGCAGCTTTGTTCGAGTCGTGGCTGTATCCGTTTGTGATCATCCTGAGCGTGCCGCTCGGCGCCGTTGGTGGCATCATCGGCTTGAATCTCCTGAACCTGTACCTCCAAACCATGAGCGGCCAAACGCAAACCTTGGACGTGCTGACGATGCTCGGCTTCGTGATTTTGATTGGCACGGTCGTGAATAACGCAATTCTGATTGTGCATCAGTCGCTAAATCACATGCGCGAAGATGATCTTGATCCTCAAGCCGCCATTTTGGAGAGCGTGCGCACTCGCATCCGCCCGATTTTCATGACGACGCTCACCACGGTCTTCGGCCTCGCCCCGCTCGTACTTTTCCCCGGCGCCGGCAGCGAACTGTATCGCGGCCTAGGCAGCGTCGTGCTCGGCGGCTTGATCGTTTCGACGGTTTTTACGCTCTTCCTGATTCCAACGTTGTTCAGTCTAATGATGGATGCCAAGAAGACGCTGACGTCGCTTGTTGGGTGGACCGCGGCCTCGGAGAGGCAGTGAATTCTTCAGGAATCGCGGAGTTCCATGTAGCTGAATTCGCTAGGACCAGGGCTTCAGCTACAGATAACGCTAAACGGCACTAACAAGGACATACAGCTATGGCCACTGTTGTACTTCAGAGCCATGACCAGACCCGAAGGCCGATTCGACCATTTGTGCGTTTCCAGCAAGCACGGTGATCGGGAAAGCAATGTTGCATTCTTCGCAGAGAATCCTTTCTGCCACTAGTTGCTGTTTCGCAATCGGAATGAAGTAAATGTGAAAGTAGTTCCAAGTGCGAACCAATGTGAAGTCAGTTTCACTACCACATTGAGGACACTCAAAGCGACCCGTGTCTTCGTTTCGGTCTCGATCGTAGTTACCCCAAATGATCATAGATAGTCGCTCTGTGACTTGATTAATTTGCTCGACAATCGCCGGGATAAAACCCCTATTCCCGATGTTATCCGGCGATCAACGTGTCATTATCCGATGTATGGCGCCCGATGGCAAGGTTTCGTGCCGGACGGCAAGCAGTCGCGATGGCGCACAGATGGCACGT
>JACNKX010000184.1 GCA_014381825.1 Planctomycetota bacterium | reverse complement strand
GATTGCCAGCGATCGTCCCCAGCGCCCAAACATCGACGATATCATCGCCTACCGTCAGAATACTCACCGTCAACAACTGGACCTAGTCCCCGTTTCCTTCTCCGTCCCACTAGACGATGACAACCTGATTCGATCGCTTCGCGACCGAATCAGGCATCATCTCGGCCGAGATTCCACCAGCCAACTTGCGCTAAAACTAAATTTTCAAAGAGCAAAATGTTTGTTCGAGTTTTTTAACCCTACGACAGTGGACTCGTTAGCTCGTCCACCCTCTGTGTGTCGCGTATACCGAAATCGCATGCCACTGTTCATCAGTGATGCCAAGTGTTTTTGGGTACGCCGCAATTCCTGCTATAAACTCCCGCCGATGAACCGGGTCCGCGTATTTTGCAACGAACCGGTTGAATTCGTCTATTATCTCCTTTCGCCGTCTCAAGCTGATACTCGCGATCACCTTCATGAGCGCTTCGTCCTCCGGAGAAAGCGGCCTCATTCTGGCAAACAGCGTTCCAACGATTTCTTTCGCTGGAATTTCGCCCTCTCGAATCCAACCCTCTTCAATCCCGTACGCAAGATGCCGATACAACTCCGTTGGCTCAATTCGGTGGTCAGCCATGATGACAAACATGGTCGCCGAGACTTTACCGTCCGCAAGGCCTGCGTCTTTAGGTGATCCCCCTCGCGCCACTGCAAAGGCCTGTTCGTACACCGGTTTGAAGCGAGCCATGAAGTCATCGACGAATGCCTTACGCTCGCGGTCGCTAAGGTCAGGGAATGTTCGAACAAATGGGGTGTCAGTGGATGTCGCGGGCGTGTGATGCGCCGTCTCGTCATTGAGCTGTGACTTTTCGGAACCGCTTGTTTCACCGTTTGCCCCGGTACGCAGCTTGCGCTCAGGGGCAGCGTGAGCGGTCGTTTCGACTGGACGGTCTGTTACGACCTCCGAAGATATCGTGGCCTGTTCTGTCGGTGAGCTGCTCGCGGACTCTGACTTCGCATCGGCGACGGACGGTTCATCGCTGTCGGACATCAATCGACTCACCACAATCGCGCCCACGAGAAGCAGCAGTATCCCGCCAGCTCCTGCGACGGAATACCAAAGCACTTTCTTATCCATCCCGTCCATTTCGTTAGCTTGAGGTCGATAGCCGGGACTGGACGGCGCTGCCGTCGGGACTTGCTGGGGTGTGCCGAAGGGATCGACGGCGGCAAGCGGCGTTTGCGCGTTTGTTGAATGGCTCGGCTCGGGAACCGTAATAGCGGCTTGACAGTTTGGACACGCGACGGTCTTCCCGTATAGGTGCGGCTTGGCTGCAAACTGAGCATGGCACGATGAACAACCCACTTTGATCGTCATAGAACAGTCAATCCTCTATTCCTGGAACCCGTCACAGCTACTTGATAATTCACAATGTCCCCTTTGTTCCGGCCCCTTTGTTCCGGCCCCTTTGTTCCGGCCCCCTTTGTTCCGGCCCCCTTTGTTCCGGCCCTTTGTTCCGGCCATGCATCAATTTGTCCTTGACGCATTTTCGAGTAGACTTCGCGCTTGCCCGGTGGAGAGCATCGCGAATTCCTGAAGAATCGGCATCGGAGCATGTCCGTGTTCAACAAGTGCCTTCGAAAGTCGCTGAATGAACGCTGATTCCTCGCGTGGATCAGCATTGTCCGCCAGCAGTGCGATTGCGGCCAAACACAAACGGACATATCGAACATCCCCAGTATTCTGAAATCGAAGTAGCAATCGACCTGACAAATTAGCCAGTAATGCCGAAATGTGTCCCCACGGCGCAAGTGTCGTTAACAATTGTTGCCGCGTATCTGAGTCGCAATTGATGCAGATCCAGCATGCTGCGGATGTCAATGTGTCTGCGATTGTGCGAATCGAGCGGCCAGGATCGCTAACGAGCGACTCGACGTTCGAAAGTTCTGAACGATTCGTGTTCGCGAGTACTTCGACACACTCAGCGAGTTCTTGCGAATGTACATCGAACTCCCACATCCACTGTGGATGCGTCGATTCCAACTCATCCAGTCGCTGAAGAAGGCTTTTCGCCAACAACCGCATACTTTGGTCAATCATCAGGGATTATGCCTAAGACTCTTTCAATCATTAGGGAGGCAATAACATGTTATCAACAAGCCTATAGCCGTGGTCCGTAATGAGTTGTTGAACTTCGTCAAATGTGACGGTCGAAACTCCCGGCCTGCGCCAAAATGCTTTTGGGTCCATCAAATCAGAAGCCAAGAGCACGGGGCGATTGTTTGCCGCCACTTCTGCGATTAATCGGCGGTTACCGGCGAGTGACCAATCGCCAACATTTAGTACAAAATGGCCCGCTTCATCTGCATACTTAACGACGTCGTTCTTTAACCCTAGAACAACGGTGTCAGGGACATTGCGAACGTGTTCGATTGCCTCTAGTATCGTCGCACAATTATTATGCACCAACACACCTGATCCGCCGACACGATACAGATGCTCACCTTGGACGGTCATGTTGTAGACGCGGTGCGTGCCCGAGAGCGGCGTGATGGTGGCTACGGTGATGGGACCGCTGGTGCCGCTTAATCGCTCACCGACTTGTAGCTCTCCTGCGGATAGCCAATCGCCGTGGCTCGTGCTGTAGAACAAGTGCTCGTCGGTCGGACGAAGGGTTTCTTCATGGCCGTCTGCGTCGCGAAGAGATAGTTCGATTACTCCACGTGCCAAACGATTGACCGTTGTTAGCACAGTTCGGCCTGCGCCTTGTTCCAACTCGGGACAAGGCAAGATGTCGAGCACTTTGCCTGTCATGCCAACGGGCAAGTTCATCTCGACCGTTTCGAGTGGAAGCGGCGCTTCGCCGCCAACGTGGACTTCGTGCTGGTGAATCCATTGCCACGGTTGCAGCGTCGCGACATTGATCTCGTTGTACGTGCCGTCTTCCCAAACTTCCTTGGCTTGCACCATCACTAAGCGGTAATCGGCTTTGGTGATCTGCTCGTTGGTGGCATCGGTTAGTTCGCGCAACGGATCGGCGATGCCTTCGACTTCGAGCTTGCCGTCGCTGGCGTTCCAGGACGAATCGAGATCGTTTAAGCGAGCCACATCGGTGGCGAGTGCTTCTTCGGGAGCATCGACGATGACTTTGTGGCCAGGTCGGATGTCTTCGATCGGCCGAGTTAGCTCGATGGGTGCTGATGCGCCTTGGAAGAAACAGAAGGCGGCGAGGAGCAGACCGGTGAAGAGCGTGCCGAGGGAGAGACGTGATCGGAGCGTGGATCGATTGGAGGTTTGCTGAGTTGGTCGTGTTCGCTGCGCCGCAGGCCTTGTTGCAGGCGCGCTCACCCCAGCCCTCTCGTGCAAGGAGAGGGAGCCGGACGTTTCCCGCCACGGAGCGTCGGGACGACTGACGGGCTGATCACTTGGAAAGTGATGGCTACGATGGGGATGGTTACTGTGGCGATCACTCTCCGAGTGATCAGCCCCTTCGAACAACAAGTCGCACAACGCATCCAACCGCCGCTGCTCTAAGTCTTCAAAGTCGTTGCCGATGTTATTTGGATCAATTGGTTCGTGGTCGCACATAAAATCATCCTCGACGTCCCAGGATAACGGATCGTCACCCGCGAGACAGAGGCAGCTACCAGTTAATTCACAATGTCCCCGTTGTTCCGCCTCAGACACAAAGCTACGCTTCCCAAGGTAGTGCGACACCTGAGAATGACATAATCGCCGGGTCATTGATCGCAACCTCTTCTTGTGCGAATGGCCAGTTCGACTCGCCCAGTTCTTTCTTGAATAGGAACCTTAGAAATCGCCAAGTATCCGACGCCGCAATAAACGCGGGAGCGGTGTTATCGTCGTTAACATCCACAAACACGACGGGTTCGCCTTTGCCGAAGTCATTTTGTGTAACGACCACGTAGTAGCTTCCGCACCCATCACCGGCGATCGGTACCCAACCGTTCTCAGCCCACACCGGATAGAGTTCTAATATGTACTCAACATTCTGGCTATTTCGCGTTGTCTTAAGACCGACGATTCCTCCAGGGCCTACACACGGACCATTTGAAGTGTTAAGCCACTCACGTAGGCAACTTGGGATTGTAAGTCTTTGCGATGTCTCGAATGCGATAATTGCCGAGTCAGAAACGCCACCGGGAAGCGACTCCTCGGGAGGGGTAGGCAGTCGCATTAGCAACGACAATACTTCCGCGCGAATGTTCAAGTTTGCTTCATTCATTTTGGGAATACCCACGATTTGGAAAACAATTCATCGATCTTCAATGCTTGCTCCATTACCTCGGCTTGGGTCGGCGTCACACCGTTCAATTCACGTTTCCATGCGTTCCACGCATTTGTGACTTGGGAATGAGGCTTACTTTCAATGCCAACTAGATTTGACAATCGGTTAGGATCCACCTTGGGGAAGATGTGTGACCATTCTAAAGGAATCCGATGATGCACTTGGAGGTCGTCCCAAATCGCCCGACGCCCTGCCGTCGCCTCCCAGATGTCTCGTGCTCCCGCTCGTAGTGTATCACTTGCTTCACGCGTCAACTTTGCGTTTATAAGTGGGTAGTTATTATGGACCAACACGCCACACGTCCCAACGCGATACAGATGCTCGCCTTGGACGGTCATGTTGTAGACGCGGTGCGTGCCTGCTTGCGGCGTTACGGAAGCAACCGTGATGGTTCCATTGATGCCATCGAGTCGTTCGCCGACTTGTAGCTATCCTTTCGCCCTACGGCATCGTAAAACACACGACATCTATTTACTCTTGTGGCTTTGGCGGAGCTTTTTAATCCGCATCCTAGTTTGCTCCAGGTTCTTGCTATTAAAACAATCGATTACATCTGTAACGTAGGCCTTCAGAAAATCGATATTGTCGCTATCTAAAACTGCAGTCTCCTGCACGCCAGTTAGTAACTCTCGCACCAGCCCAATTGCATAATTATCATGGGTGCGACTTGCACCTTTAGGGCCAACCAACAGTTCAATGCAGCATTTCTCCTTTGCAAAAATGAACTCGCAGTCATTGATTTCTAACGCAATCATAGCTGCATCGAAGTGCCCCACGATGGTAGAGTCGACGATTCGCGCATTGTGGTCGCGAAACAAAAAGTAACATTCGTTAGCAAGAAGCATCAGTAGATCGTACATTAGCGTAGTAACCTATATATTGCCAGGAACGAGCTTATATTGGTTCGCCCATACGTAGCCCCATTTTTTTACGAGATGATTCACTTCCTTTGCCAAATTACCACCTCGTTCCATAACCTCACCCTTAGGGATATTTACGAATACTTCATCACCACGCTTTGCAATTAGATCTAGGAAGTACTCGTTCGCCTGCCAAATTTGGGCTTTGCTCAGAGGTCGCGCCAAGTCTTTTGGAACAGTGAAAAAACTTCTTCCTAGTCGGTCAGCACGAGCTGCATAGTCCTCAGAAACACCTAGCAATTTTCCAAGTTGAGTCTTACCCGAGTTATTTATATTCTTCGCTGTGAGTTTCTGCAGCCACGCCGGACAATTATTATGCACGAGCACACCGCAGTTGGCGACACGATACAAATGCTCGCCTTGGACGGTCATGTTGTAAACGCGGTGCGTGCCAGGGAGTGGGGTGATGGCGGCGATGGTGATGGGACCGCTGGTGCCGCTTAATCGCTCACCGACTTGTAGCTCTCCTGCGGATAGCCAATCGCCGTGGCTCGTGCTGTAGAACAAGTGCTCGTCGGTCGGACGAAGGGTTTCTTCATGGCCGTCTGCGTCGCGAAGAGATAGTTCGATTACTCCACGTGCCAAACGATTGACCGTTGTTA
>JACNKX010000173.1 GCA_014381825.1 Planctomycetota bacterium | reverse complement strand
CCGACCTGCAGCTCTGCGAACTGCTGCCTTTGCATGCCAAGATCGCGGACCGCTTTACATTGATCCGTTCGTGTACACACGGCGATGGCGGGCATTTCGAGGCGCATGGCCGGTTCATGTCCGGCAATCCGGGTCTCAAACCCGGGACGTTTGAGTCGACGCACCCGCAAATGGGAGCGATCGTCGGCCGCGCGCTCAAGTCGCGAGTGCGCGGAGTGCCGGCGGCCGTGGGGATGGGACTGGTCATCTACAAAAGCGCTCACGGCGAGTACGTCCCGGGGATTGGAAACGGTTACTGGAGCAGCGCCTGGCGGCCACCGATCGTGACAGAAAACGGCCTGCCCAATGCCACGCTCACGATTGACGGAGAACATCTCAACGACCGCGTGAACCTGCTGCAGCAGTTCGATCGCGTCCGGCGCGAGATCGACGTCCGCGGCACAATGGCCTCGGTGGATGAGTACCATCGAACGGCAATCGAAATCCTGACGGCCGACAAGGTTCGACAGGCGTTTGATCTCTCGCGGGAAGCTCCCAGTCTCGTCGCGCAGTACGGGGACGAGTGGGGCAGGAACGCACTGGTCGCGCGGCGCCTGGTCGAGGCGGGTGTCAGCTTTGTCACGATCAGTGTTCCGGGAGGCGTGAAGGCGATGGACGGGCCGGGATGGGACGACCACGCGATCAACATCGACCTGCCGACCATCATGCGACATCGCCTTCCGGTGTATGACCAGGTCGTTACGACATTGATCAACGACATCTACGATCGCGGGCTCGACAAAAGAGTGCTCGTGGTCGCGGCGGGCGAGTTCGGGCGAACTCCGAAAGGAAACCTGGCCACCGGAACGACCACGAAGAAACTGCAGTGGGGCCGCGAACACTGGCCCGGCGCCCAGTCGATCCTGATTTCCGGCGGCGGGTTTCGCATGGGACAGGTTATTGGAGCCACCGACCGGCACGCCGCGTATCCGGTGAAACGTCCGCTCGATCCTCAGGACCTGATGGCGACGATCTACAAACACCTCGGCATTGATCTGTCGACTCATTTCCCCGACGCCAGCGGACGCCCCGTCGCCATCACGACCGGCACTCCCATCCGGGAGCTAAGCTAGCGGCCCGCGGCTGATGTTGCTTCGAGTTTCAGGATGGCTTCCACCGCTTGGGCGAATCGACTTGGGCTTTAGTTCGCATATGTGCTGCGCGCGGTCGATCCTCACTTGATGATGCGTCTTGCAGGCACTTCAGCACCGAGGCCATGTCGGAGACGATCGACAAAATGTACGAATTGCTTGTCGCCGCTGTGGAGTTGGTTAGCATCGGAGTTGAGGTCTGCCAGGCGTTGGGTGTTTGGCTCGTCTCGCGACGCGACTGCGGAAACCTACCGGATCGATTACATTCGCACTCGACGAGTGCAGGTCTGCATGGGAATAGCCCACAAAAGAGGATAAGCAACATGAAACTCCAAACGACGTTGATTATGATCGTCTGTTTCAGCTCGATGCTGATTGCTGTCAGCCGTGGCGCAGAACCCATTGACATCGGTTCGCGGTTGGAGCCATTGATCGATGACTACCTGATCGCGCGAAGGTCCGGTTCGTTGGAATTAAGACTCCACCATCCGATTCGCCAACGTGATGCGATCACTCTGGACCGCCCCTGGGAAGGAAACAACAGCGCGTACGCAACGGTCCTCAAGTTCAAGGACCAGTTCTTTTTCTATTATCGAGGAACTGCCCTGGCGCTGACGGACAAGTTGCGTGCTGTGCATTTCGCGACAACCTGCGTCATGACCAGCAAGGACGGCATCCATTGGGATCGGCCGGATCTGGGGTTCGTGAAACGCGAGGGCTGGGAGAAAAACAACATCATCCTGACGTTCGATCCCGAAGGTGGAATTGACCTCGGAAAGGGGCAATCGCTCGACGACGGCAACGATCTACTCAGCGGGAAGAAGGTTCCCTTCACGGGGGCCGTCCACAACTTCACGCCGTTTATCGATGCCAATCCGGATTGCCCCGCTGATGAGAAGTTCAAGGCGCTGGGTGGACACGACCACCGGACGCTGTACGCCTTCAAGTCTCCCGACGGACTTCATTGGTCGATGATGCAGAAGGAAGCGGTGATCGTCGACGGCATGATGGATTCCCAGAACCTGGCATTCTGGGACCCCATACAGAAGTGCTACTACGCCTACTACCGTGACTTCAAGAACAAGAAGGGGGATCCGCGGACGTACCAGAAGCACCAGTTTTCTCTTCGGGATCGCGATGTCCGATTCGCCACGTCGAAAGACTTTATTCACTGGACTGCCGGCGAGTACGTCGATTGGCAGCCGGAACGTTACACACAGCTTTATACGAGCCAGACGCAGCTTTACCCAGGCGCTCCTCACCTGCGCATCGGCTTCCCCATGCGTTACGTTCCCTCGCGCAGCAAATTCTCGGAACTCAATCAGCGGATCGCCAAAGCGTCGAATTACTACGCCACTGTTTACACCGACACGGGCCTGATCACGAGCCGCGATGGACGCCGCTTCCAGGTCTGGCCGGAGGCGCTGATCCGGCCCGGACCGACAAGCGAACAGTGGTATTACGGATTTGGGGGGACGGCGCTGAACCTGTTTGAAACACCTTCTTCGTATCCGGGCGGGGCCACGGAATGGTCGTTCTACGTTCAAGACCACGGCAGTTGGTTCGGCACGGGTGTCACATACAATCGCTATTCGATTCGCAAGGATGGCTTTGTATCTGCATCGTCGCCAGCGGCAGGCGGTTCGTTTGTCACCAGGCCCCTGCGGTTTCAGGGCAAGCGATTGCGATTGAACTATTCGACATCCGCCGCGGGTAGCATCCGCGTCGAAATTCAGGACGCCGCCACAGAAAAACCGCTTCCGGGATTTGCGCTGGAAGATTGTCCGGAAGTCTTTGGCGATTCCATTGGCCGATATGTCGAGTGGAAAGACGAAGCCGCCCTCGCGTCACTTGCCGGCAGAACGGTGCGGTTGAGATTCGAGCTCAGGGACGCTGACCTTTACTCGCTTCAATTTACAAGTAATGAATGATTCTGTTGCGACGGACACAAATCGATCAACCGGGACGGCAAAGGAATGATGAGGGGAAGAGGTCACTCATTGCTTGTTGGGCTCATTCTACTGCCGTCCTTGACCGTTCTGTCCGGCGCCGAACCGCTTGACGTTGACTCCGTGAAGCAGGTGTTTATCGACGGCCGGTGTGTGACGATGCCGCGGGGTGTCAAGCTGGTCGTCAACCGCCCACGCCTCGACCGCGAGCAACTGCTCGTTCCCGAGCATCCCTGGGAAAGCCTGTTGGTCGGTGGTTATACGTCGGTCATCCAGGAGGACGATCGGATTCATCTCTGGTACGAGGCTCGTTCCAAAGACGGGGCATGGAACCTGGCCTACGCCTATTCGACCGACGGCGGCGCGACGTTTATCAAACCAGAACTGGGAGTGATCGAGTTCGGCGGCTCAAAGGCAAACAACCTGGTGTTGGACGACAGCCTGGGGGCGCACGTGTTCAAGATGCGTCCGGGCTCTCCCAGGAACGAGAAGTACGGCCTGTTTATCCATATTCGAGCGAATGCCAATAACTGGCGTGGGAAAGAAGACTTCAACAGCGCGTTCGTCTCTGCCGACGGAATCCGTTGGACGCCCAAAGGTGACGTGCCCTTCTGGAAGCGCGAAGGGGACCTGCATCTGGACACGCAGAATGTGGTCTTCTGGGACACGCGACTGAAGAAGTACGTCGCCTTCCCGCGGCTGTTCAACGGGCAGATCGGGCGTGCCGTGGGGCGATCCGAAAGCAACGTCTTCGGCGACTTTTCCAAGCCGACGCGGGCGCTTGTACGTGACCCCGAGGACCATGGACTTCAGTTCTATACTTCAGCCGCGGTCCAGTATCCCTTCGCCGCCGACACCTACTTCGCCTTCCCCGCGATGCTTAACGGAGAGAGCGGGCCGGTCGACATTCAGTTCGCCACCAGCCGCGACGGGGTCAAGTGGCTGCGTCCTGACCGCCAGCCCATCATCCACTCCGGGTTCGACCGGGCCGGCAACGAGATCCCGTACGAACAAGGTTCACTCTATACGGGCTATGGCCTCACCCGCAAAGGCGATGAGATCTCGCTGTACTACACCACCCTGGCTTGCCGGCACGTCCTGCCGTCCACCACAACGGGAATCATCACCCGAGCGATCTACCGTCTGGACGGTTTCATGTCGGTGGATGCCGGCGAGCCGGCCGGCGAGTTCACCACGCCCGCGCTCGTCTTCCGCGGCACACGTCTGGAGATCAATTTCAGCACGTCAGGTGACGGCTGGGTAGAAGTGGAGATCCTTGACGCCGATGGCAAGCCGCTCGCCGGGTATGGCGCAGAGAAGGTCGAGAGGATCCGTGGCGACGCCGTCGCGAGAATCGTCAGTTGGGGCGGCCGCCGAGATGTCTCCCGCCTGCAGGGCCGACCCGTGCGACTTCGTTTCAAGATGCGCAACACCAAGCTCTATGCATTCCAGTTTGCGGCTCCGTGAGCAGGTCCAGCAGCAAACGTAACTCCAATCATCGGGAGGGATCATGATCGTTATCGATGGTGACTATCCGATGGCCTATGGCGCGATGGTCCTGAACCGCGACCTGACGATGCCCATCGATCGAATTCGCTCTATCGCGGAAGACCGGGGAACGATGGCATGCCTGCCGGAAATGCGGCGTGGCCGGGTCGCTGCTGCAATCGTGAAGATTTGCCAAAGAGTGCAACGCGGCGATTGTCCCTTGCCCGGACACCGCAGCGGCGAACAGGCTTACGCGGCCGCACGGGCGGACTTGGCCTATTATCAGATCCTGGAGACACGAGGCCACGCGAGAATTCTGAGAACCGGAGATGATTTGCAGCAGCACATCCGCCAGTGGTCAACGCAGGATAGCACGGATGATCTGCCTGTCGGATTCATCCTCGGAATCGAAGGGGCGGATTCGATTCTCTGGCCGGAGCAGGTACATGACTGGCGGGACGCCGGTGTGCGAGTCGTCGGCCTCGCCCATTACGGAGTGAGTGCTTGGTGTCACGGCACCGGAACCGGCACGGACGGTGGTTTGTTCGCCGGCGCTGACAAGTTGCTGCGCGAGATGGACGGCGCCGGCATGATTCTCGATGTAACGCACGCATCGGATTGCTCCAATGAAGAGTCGCTGGAACTGTTCGGCGGCCGAGTGATTGCCACTCATCACAACTGCCGGACACTGGTACCAGGCGAGCGGCAGCTTCCCGATCACCTGGTGCAGGCCATCATCCAGCGGGAGGGAGTTGTCGGCGTCTCGATGGACACATGGATGCTTTACCGCCCCGGCATTGACTGGTCGAACATACCGCCCGACCGGCGGTCACTGTTTCCCCAGGAGTCGATCACGCTCAACGATGTCGCTGACCATGTTGATCACATCTGCCAGCTTGCAGGCAACTCGCGACACGCCGCAATCGGCGGCGACACCGACGGTCAGGGAGGCTGCGAGGGAGCACCGGCCGATGTTGACACCGTGGCCGATTACGGCAAACTGGCCGATGTGTTGAGCCAGCGTGGCTATTCAGCCGACGACGTCGAGAACATCATGTTCAGAAACTGGCTGCGAGTGTTTTCGGTGGGAATGTTGGACAACGAGGAAGCAGGCAACCAATGAAGCACTTCATTTCTGTTCTCTTCTGCTCACTGTTAGCAAACGGCCTGTCCGCCGCCGAACCGCTCGACATTGGCATTGGGCGGCAACTCTTTCTCGATGACTTCATCGTCGAACGTATCGACGGGCTCAA
>JACNKX010000111.1 GCA_014381825.1 Planctomycetota bacterium | reverse complement strand
GAACCTTGCCCATGTCCAGCAGACATGGCGAAAACGACACCGAAGCATACGGCGATGGCGAATATCGTTTTGGCGACTCTTCTCGTCATTTCAATTCCTTGAGGCATTCAAGCCAAACACGGCGTTCGATCGAAAGTGTCCACTACTCTTCCGGGCCAAGTAACTCTACATGCGCTAATTCGAGGCCCGGTTCGTTTGCGAAGCAGTCAAGCACGAAGGCCTCCAGTCCCCCCGCCGAAGTGCCGTTGCCAAGTTCTCTCAATTCGGAAACATCTATTTCGATGTCGAACGTCGACTCGACTCGCTGCTTGACCCCGTATCGCCCCGCCACCGTCCGGTCGTGGTTACGGGCGGCGAGACTGAACGTCACTTCCTGCGGAATTTTGGATCGGCCCACCACTCGGAGCCGACTACGTTCAGACAATAAAACAGGGCCGGCCTGGCGCTGAGGAATGTTCAACGAAATCAGATAGATGACAGGTTGTTCTTCGCGGCCCGTCCGTCTGGGAACGGCTGTGAGAAAGCCGTCGTCGTCTTCAAACTTCTCAAGCCTCTTGAAGTAAACCTCTTTGGCTCGATCGGCATCCAACTCACCAGCTTCAATCTCTCGCCCGATCTCTATGCGCAGTGCATGGGCGATGGGCAACCAGTCGCCTGCGGTCTTGTCCTGACCTAGGTTCGCTTTCCATACGCGGACGGGCTCTTGGATCGCAATGGCGACCAGTGGTTCCCGAGCCTCAATCGTTGCAACCAACGAGTGAGCCGATTTGACGTCGGTGAACTTACCGTCCGTCAGGCGCTTGACGCGAACGACACCTTCGTTGACCGTGATCTTTGTCTGAGTGTCGGCCGCAATCACATCGAATTGCGTTCCCAACACCTCAAGCTCGGCTGTCGGTGTTAGCAACCGCAGCGGCCTACCCTCTGGTTGCGACGTGACCGTCGCCGACAGATTCCCCTCACGAAGATGCAGCTCTTTGCGTCCGTCGTCCGAAATGGTGAGCGCCGACATTCCGGAGATCGTCACCGTGGAGCCATCCGGAAATTCCAAGTTAGCCGACGAATCCACCGAAAGGCATTCAATCGTACCACCAGTCAGTGCGCGGCCCGATTGCACGTCGTCAACAACCTGTCCGCCAGTTCCAGTCCACCGAACTGAGCCAGTCAGTGAGTCAAGGGTCGCGAGTTGCGGCTCGCTGCTGGGACGGAGAAAGTAAAGGCCAAACATCAACAAGAGGCCGGCGGCCGTTGCCAGCAGCGCGATTTTCAGCCGGCGAATGACGCGACTCTTCTTCGTCGCACTTGCTTGAGCCTTTTCCATCGTTCCCGATGCGAGAGCCGAGGGCATCGCAGACTCGATGGATCGATACTCGATCAGAAGCTGTCGCAGTTCGTGGCTTTCGCGAAGCCGACTCTCCAACTCGGAAAAGTCGTCATCCGTCAGGCTTCCGTTGCAGTAGCCGTTGATCAGATCAATGTCGCGCTGTGGAATCGTCATGAGAGCCCCTCCGCGCTTGTATTGAGTCTGGTCCGAACGCAGTTCGCCAGTCGCTCCCGGATGCGGGCCACTGATTTGTATAGCCCCGTGGGCGATCTTCCTATCTGTTCGGCAACGTCTTTGATGCGTGAGCCGTCTTCATACACCGCTTTCACGATTGCCAACTGTTTTGACTCCAGCTCCTTGAGGCATTCATGGAGTGCAAGTTGACGTTCGATCTGAGTTGTGCAGGTCCGCTCCGCTTCGGACGCCAGCAATTCGAACACGTCTTCACTGAACTGGAGCCGATCGGTCGCACGGCGCCGTCGGTACTTGAGAACTTCGTAACGGGCGATCATGAACGCCCAGCCGAGGAAATCCGAGTCCACACCGGTCTGGTCAAAATCAGAAAACTTGCGCCAGAGGACGACACTCGATTCCTGCATCACATCGTCGACGCCATCCCTGGTCGGCAGCAGCGACGCGACGTATGCGCGGAGATTCCCCTCAAACCTCGTAAAAAGTCGCAGGAATACCTCGTGATCTGTGGCTGATTGTTCTTCTTCCATATGGGGATACTCCGCGACGGCCCAGAATTGCCCGGTCCAAAACTGAGAATATCAGAGCTTTTTCTACGAGCGGCGAGTAGACGGATTCTTCCGGAATGGATGTCCACGATCGCGCGGCCTAAGTGGTACGTTATGCGTGGCTCGTTCACGCAATGTTGCTGCTCCAATCGAATCGCTGTTAGTCACAAAGGGGCGCGTTTGGCCGAGTAGGACTCGCACGGGTCTGGCATCCGTACTTTTTGAAATCAAGGCATCGGTAAGCAAGATGCGCGGAAGAAACGTCTTTTCGATCACGGCAATCCTGGCAGCCCAAGTAACGCTTGGTCTATGTGTCGCGGGAGCCGCTTTTGCCCAAGACCAGTGGCGACAGCTTCAAGACATGCCGTTGGGAAAGTGGGAAGCCGGGACGGTCGTCCTGGACGACAAGCTGTACTTCTTTGGGGGCTACACGAAGGGAGTGAAGTCGAGCAAGCGGTGTGACGTTTTCGATCCGAAAGATAGCAGATGGGCGCGGATCCAGGATCTGCCCAGCGCCATTACTCACATGAACATGGTGCTCGACGGCCGAACCGTGTGGTTCGCCGGCGGTTTCAAGGACGGCTACAAAGGGCATACGATTGCGGAAGTTTGGAGCTACGACATCGACAAGGATCGCTACACGGCAGCCCCCTTGCTGCCGGAGACACGTGGCGGAGGCGGGCTTGCACTCGTTGACCGCAAGCTGCACTTCATGGGAGGTGTCAAAGCCGATCGTGACACGGATGCCGCAGATCATTGGGAGCTCGACCTCGACAAATGGGCCGAGGGTGCGGCCCGATGGGAAACCGCTCCCCCACTTCCCGCGCCTCGCAATCAGTTCTCGACGGTCACATTCGCTGGGAAGATCTATGTGATCGGCGGCCAGTTTCATCACGACAGCCGGCAAATCGATCAGGCGCGCGTCGACATTTACGATCCGAAGACCGACTCTTGGAGTCGCGGCCCGCAACTTCCCAAAGGGCATTCCCACTCCGAAGGAGGAACGTTCGTAAGCGGTGGTCGAATCTACATGGTAGGCGGCCATACAACACCTGACGGCGGCAGAAAACAGATCGACGCTGATGTCCTTAGGCTCACTCCTGGCGACAAGTGGAAGGTGGTCGACAAGTTGCCCATGCCTCTGTCGTCACCTGCTGCCGCCATCATCGGCGGGAAGCTCTATGTCGCCGGTGGCTCCCCCAACGGCGGAAGCGTGCAGGGCAAAATGTGGGTGCGGGACGCGCCATGATCGAATCCAAATTGGACAGATAAGACACTGAAGAATGATCTCTCGTCTTACAGCCCCGTTCGCGACTGTCTTCATGGTGGCTCGCCTTGCACTGATTTCCATTCTAATCGCGTACGCGGCTGACGCTGTTGGGCATGAATCGGACGCTGGCGATAACGCCCGCTGGGTGCTGAGCTACGACGCCGGATACGTCGATGGGAGGGGAGCGTACGCGGGTGGCTCTGAGATCATGCATTTGGCGGCTCACAACGGCAAGCTGTTCGCGGCGAACGGTTATTGGATGGATGGGCGCTGGGAGATTCCACCCGAGGGGCAGAAGCAATCGGCGCAAGTCCTGCGGCTCGACTCGACCGATGCTCAATGGCAAGTTGACCTCGACATGGGGAAGTCGAACGAGTTTGGGCTGGAGTACATGAAGGGCAACATCCTCAAGTCGGTGACTTTCACGAGGGATGCGTCCGGCAGGCCCCTGACTGAGCCGCAGTCGCTGTTGGTCATGGCCGCTGGGGCTCGCTTCGATCGCGGCGGGGCGGTTTCGGCCTGGGTGCGAAACGACGAAAACGGAACCTGGCGCCACACGCTGGTCCGCCACGGTTCGGCGGCAGGCGGCGTGCGCTGGATCCCACGTGATATGCTGGTTTATCGCGACAAGGTGACCGGCATCGAACGGCTGTTTCTCCTATTGGGCAACCCTGGCGTCATTACTGGCGTGTACGATCCGGATCAGCCGTCGAAGATCCGTTGGGCCAGGAACACGGAGTTTCCTTTCCTCACGCAAGGGGCCTTTCGGACTCGCCCTCTCGGAATGATCCAAGCCAACGGGTCGCTCTTTTTTTCGGTGGATGACGCCATTTACCGACGGATCGATGGGCGTCATCCGACATGGGAGGAAGTCATCCGGCTTGGCGACGACATCGACACCGACGTTGGCGGCGTGCGAGGATTGACGGCCGTCGCGAATCCGAACGGCAAAGGCGAATCACTGCTGTTTGCCTGGGCGCCGGGAGGCCGGTCCACATCGCAGATCATGCGGCTCGATCCGGACGACGCCGGCGGTTACACGCGACACGACGAGGTCTCGATCCTGGACTTGATGAGCAAGCGGCTGGACGTCCGGGTCAGCTACACGCTGGCGGCCCACAACATGATGTACCCGGTCAAGCATCCGACGACCGGCGAGACCGTTCACATCATCGGCTTTCAGGGCAACATTCACGGCAAGGATCATCTTCGCTGGAAGGGCAGCGCGTTGTACGGCGGTGCGATGTACGCGATTCGACACAACGATGGCTCGTACACGCTTCACGAAGTCAACAACGCCTTCGGTAAAGGCCGGACGCCACTCGTTTCACCCCGCACGTTCTGCCTATCGCCTTTCGGCGACCATCAGTTCTTCATTGCCGGTCACGATTCGAGCAATCGCATCTCTGATGACATGGCCTGGGTGTTCAGGGCGCCGCTCGATTTGGCGTTGGGAGAACGAACCGGCAAGCCGTGGACGGCTCCGCCGCGCGAGTCGCCTGTTGAGCCTCGTTTGCTGGACGGCCCCTTATACGAATTGCGGACTTACATCACGGCCAGGGACCGCTTTGAACACCTCGTCAAACGGTTCCGGAAGCACACCGATCGCCTCTTCCGGAAGCATCACATGCAACCGGTCGGCTACTGGGTTCCGACCGAGGGTCCGCCGATCAGCAAGCGGACGTTTGTGTATATCCTCAAGCATCCGTCTCGCTACGACGCGTGGAAAAACTGGGTGGCGTTTACCAACGATCGAGAGTGGCAGAAGGTTCTCGATCAGCCGGTGTTTCAACGGCTGCTCATCGGGAAGCCAGCGAGTGTATTCATGACGCTCAACGAATATTCGGAGAGCGTAAAAAACGCGGTCGAGAATCCTGGCGGGATCTTTGAATTGAGAACGTACACGGCCGAGAAAGGGCGACTGTCGGCCTTGAACGCTCGCTTCCGCAACCACACAGCGGCGCTGTTAACGCGGCACGGCATGAAGAACATTGCGTATTGGACGCCCTATGATTCTCCCAATTCGTCAAACCAGTTGATCTACTTGCTCCATCACGCGAATCGTCACCAGGCCGATGCCAGTTGGAAGGCATTTGGTAACGACACGGACTGGCAGAAAGTTGTCAAAGTTTCGCAACGAAACGGCATGCTACTCGCCGAACCACCCCAACGATTGTTTCTTCGGGCGTTGGATTTCTCTCCGCTTCGGTGAAGCTCCGACGACTGAATCGCTATACATCTTCGCTCAGGCCTGCCATTCTCCAGGACGAGACATGGCCAAGCGGCTGTCGGCGGTTCGGCGCCCAGCGTATCGCCGCCGCTGTTGAGCGCTCTGGTTACGCACTGATACCGGCGTGGCCGAGGCTCTTGGCGAAAGCCTGCAAATCGACAAAGAAAGATGTCCACGATCGCGAGGAAGCCCTGGTAAATGAGCGTGGCCGGTTTGCGTCTGGAGATAGGTCAGCCGAGCCTGCTTTTGGCGTAGCTCCTGGGCTTCCTGATCTTTGGCATCCGCTTCGGCTCGCAGCTGCATAGCTGTCGCCTCGTCGGCGCGCCGTTTGGCGTCCACAACCTGGTTGAGGGCGTGGTTTGCCGCCGCTTCGGTGCGGACTCGGTTGTTCGCCAAGATGTCGACAAATTGGCTGCGCCAAGGACCATCTTCGGGAAGTGACCGATACGCGTCCTCGGCTGCCTGAATAAGAGACTTCCACCGTTTGGCGGCGTCCCGAACAACTTTGACCGTCGGCTTGATACCAGCAGACGAGCCGCGGTGTTTTGTGAGAACTTCTTGGACGAGTTCGGCTTGAGCTTCTTCTGTGGTGAGCCAGGGTTCAAGACTTTGGACGTCCAAAGTTACTGCCAATACCGCGATGCAGTGACCTTCTTCGAGAAGTCCGTCCAAAGTCGCTTGCTTCGCGATCTTGGGTAACTGATTGTGGAGCTTGCAGCGCAGACTCACGGTGGCTTCATCCCACGCCTTCGCGAGCGCAATCTGCTTTTGCGTCCAGCCCTCCTCCTTCCATAGCCGATAGCATTCCGACCAGACGTCAATCACGCCAACCGGCTCGTGGATTTCGTCGTTTTCGTTGTCGAGGTCCGCTTTGCGGCTGATCTCGTCAGCCGTCAACCCGTCGTGCACGAAGACGGGAACCGTTTCGAGACCTGCATGGCGGGCGGCTTCAAGTCGAGTGCCGCCGGCGAAGACCTCGTAGCCGTCGTCCACTTCGACTGTCCACAATGCTCGCGTGCGCTCGAAGCCGTTTCGTTTGATGCGCTGTGCCAGGCGGTCGATGACTTCCGGAGGCCGCGTTTTGCGCGTGTTGAAGCGACTGTGCGAACATCGCTCGACCGGGACATCCAGCAGGCGGACCGAATCGGTTTCACCAATCGACAACACGGTGGTTTCCATCAAGTTCATAGCAGTGTCCAAATGGGGTGAACAGAAAACGACACGAGTGTTCGGGGGACGTACGGCAGCGACCCGCGCGGAATGACGACTCTTTCTGGTCTTCCGCCGTGAGCCAGTTTGCTACAGGTGGCGACCACCAGCGTGATTGTCTGACTGTCGGTCAAAACGGCATGAGAGCGCGTCGCTGGGTTATGTATGGTGTGTGATGCAGATTTGTCCGCTTGACGGCTGAGGACTCGCAGGTTGTGTCGCTGCGGTCTGTGTTCTGTTATTTATCGGGGTCGAATTCCGGCCGCTCAGGTCGCCAGTCGAAAGAAACGCGAAATCTTTCTCCGTCTACAGGGACGATTACTGGTGGCGCAGGTGTGCTCACGAAGCAACCGGCCCTTATTAGTAAACTTCCGCGAAGAAGCGTCGCGATGACGAAACCGATTTCCGACTTTGTTCGCAAACGCTTTTGCCAGCGGAGGTTCGGCAGGTATTTTTTGGGTACTGAGATCGGTCGTATGGGTCGGTCGGCTCGTTGGTCCAGCGACCAAACTGTGCGGCACCTATTGGGTGACTACACCGTTCGCGCGAAAAGTGACGGAAAGTTCTTTGATTTCTTGTCGGTTCGGTTCGCGATCGGTACGGGTGGCCGATTGAGTGTCGAGAGGCCCGTCTACTGTTTACCTACCGGAACTGCGCGCCGGTTGCCGGACAAACAGGCGTGGATTTCGTGATGTGTTGTCGTTACTCGTTCTAAGTAAGCAGGTTGCGTCGGGAGATTCTTTTGGTCCGTTGGTTTTGCGACGATATCGCCACCTATTCCTTAACTACCCGGTTGCGCGACGAATGAACCGGTCGGAGCGACAATCTTTCTGCCCCGTCCGACGTTAGTTGGCTCGTGGCAGCCAGTTGCGTCGCAAACTTTTTTCGGTCGATCGCCGACGCGCGGAGATTGTTGCAGGAACACTCCCTCTATAGGGATACTTACCGGAAAAGATCGCAACTTGACGGAAGATTCCTCACGGATTCTGAGATCGATGATTGCGGCAGGACGTGGCACCGTGGACGCCAAGCGTGATGGCTTTCTGACGTCGATGGCGACGGACGCGTATGCCACGTGTTCCTACTTGTAAACATTCGCAGTCGAAGGAAAAGATGACGACCAGAATCTGAAGATTGGGTCGCAACTGCTGTCGTTGTTGGTGGTTTGGAAATCATTTTTATCGCGGGCCGCGTTGGCCCTCGAACTGCGTCCGCTGTGACGTGACGACCAACGATACGCCCCTATTCAGTAGATACACGGTTTGCGCGAAAGTTGACGAAAGATTCTTGTAAAACATTCTTCTCGCGTGGGTGGCGTCGATGCATCGCAGCGTCTATCCGTGAAAGATGACATGCGGTGCCGAAGAACTCGGCGCATCCCCTCCACCGGAACTGTGATTCCGTCCGATGAAACCTAGCGATCGAATTCTGAAACGGTTCATTCCCAGGATGGAGCGGGAAGGTTTTACGTACCGCAAGAGCGGCCACCGGTTTGTGAAGCCGTTTTCTCTGGGCCAGTGCCAATTCTCGCTGACGTTTGATGCCCGTGGCGGGTTCACAGCTGTTGCGGCCGGGTTCTTTCTGCATCACGACGCGTTGCTGAAACATTTCAAAAGGGCAGTGGGCCGCGCCTGCCCTTGGACGGCCGGCGCCACGATATTGAACGCCGGCGCCGATCCCTGGAAAATCTGGCTGTGTGACGACCGATACGCCAACATGACGCCCCAGGAGCGAGCGGGGATACCGTCGGACGTGATCCATCCACAATCCAAGATCGAGGAGGGGCTCGCCCACCTGGACAGGGCCTATCACGAATACGCGACCCCGCTGTTTGACGCGTTGCCGACATATCGGCGCCTGGCAACGTTCTATCGCGAGTACCTGGAATCGGGCTGCATGCAGCGATGCCGACCGCTACGCCAGAACGTGGTCTACCTGTCGCTGATTCTGGCAGCGGCCCGCGGTGACAACGCGAATCGGATTCTCGATCTTGCCGCACCGACTACCAAGACGTCAGTGCTCGAGCCGAACGCTTGAGCGATCAACTACCTGATGCAGACAGTGGCTTTGGCCCCGGATGGGACGATCCACCGCTCGGTCCGTTACAGCGAGTGTACGCGCTGTTGACGTACCGTCCGGACGTCGCCTTTGATGACGATCAGCCACTTCTGCGCGTCGTCGGACCAGCGGACGTGCAGCGGATGAAGCTGACCGTGACTGCGGATGTTTTCGGCAGCAGGGAAAGACTGGCGGCGTCGGTCCCGCCGCGCGGCTGATCGGGATCGGAAATGAGCTGCTCGATTTCGACCTTGCCGAACCTTTTCGCCGGACGGCGGCCGATGTCTTTCGATGAGGGAACCGGGCTGAGCGTGATTCGCGGCGGTTCTCTATTCGCGTTTCGGAACGCGAACGCATCGGCTATGCTTGATGCGACATGCGGGACTCGGCCCTGCCCCACAACCGAGATTTGCCGAACGGAGCACTTGCATGCCGTCATCGCATCCAGCCCGCCGCGCGGGCTGTCGTCCGGAAGATCATCCACGAATTGGACGTCGTGCTCTGGTGCAGGCAGGCGGTATGAGCCTGGTCGGAATGGGACTGTCGGACCTGCTGAAGTTGGAATCGCAGGCGGCCGAGAGCGATCGTCCCGGTAAGGCGAAGTCGGTCGTGTTCATCTTTCAATCTGGAGGGCCGTCGCAGCACGAGACGTTTGATCCAAAGCCTGACGCGCCTGACACGATTCGTGGGGAATATGGCGTCGCCCAGACGCGCATACCCGGTGAGCTGTTCTGTGAGCATCTGCCCAAGCTCGCAGCTCGCTCGCAGATGTTCTCGATCGTGCGCACCATGCATCACACCGCCGGGCGCGAGTTCCGCAACGAGCACGACAGTTGCATGTATCTGCTTCATACGGGCACGACATCGCTGCCGGTCGGTGACACCAACGCGTCCATCCGCCAACCGCGACCGGGACGGATCCATTGGCCGTCGATTGGATCGATGATCGCCTATGCCGCGCCGACGGCCTCCGAGGTCGGTTTGCCGGCGACGATCGAATTGCCGCGCGCCAATTTGATGAAGTACCCAGGACGCGAATCGGGACTGCTCGGCCCGCAGTACGATCGGCTCGGCGTCGACCTTGCCCCCAAATGCAACGCGCCCGACGCGGGAGGCTCGTGCCCCAACTGCTACAGCCACGACGATCCGAATCTCGATCCCGAGCGCAAGCCCGGTCCTGGCCCGAAAGCGTGGTGGAACAACTCGAGCTGCCGCAATCCGGACTTTCACCTGCCTGATCTTGGTCAGGCGGAAGGGGTGGGCGTCGGGCGACTGAACGACCGAGCGGCTTTGCTGCGGCAACTGGATGAGCTGCGGCGGAATCTCGACCGGCGTGAACAGGCCGCGCCACTGGCGGCCTGGGAGGCGCGTCGGCAGCAGGCGATGCGCTTCGTTCTGGCTTCTACGCCCGGCAAACACAATCCGTTCGATCTGACGCAGGAAACCGATGCCACGCGCGACCTCTACGGGCGCGAAGAGTGGGGGCAAGGCTTCCTCGTGGCCCGCCGTTTGATCGAAGCGGGCGTGCGGATGGTGCAGGTCAACTTGCGTGGTTGGGACACCCATCAAAACGCCTTCCGCGATTTGAAGGGAAAGCTGCTCCCTTCGATCGACCACTGCTTGAGCGGCCTGCTCGACGACTTGTCGGCTCGCGGCCTGCTCGACGAGACGCTGATTGTGATGTGCGGTGAGATGGGTCGCACGCCTCGAATCAACACCGGTATGGGAGAGAGCAAAACGGTCGGTCGTGATCACTGGGGAGCCGTTCAATCGGTTTTCATCGCCGGCGGCGGCGTTCCCGGTGGCATCGTGATCGGATCATCCGACAAGAACGGAGCTTACCCGGCCTCCGATGCACAGCGTCCCGAAAACCTTGCGGCGACGATCTACCACGCCCTTGGCATCCCCTCAACAGCCGCGTGGAAGGACGAATTGGAGCGGCCACATCACATCTTCCACGGCGAACCGATCCGGTTCGCATGATCGGATAGAAGGTCATGTGGACCTGCCCCAATGCCGTTTCCAGGAGTGCTCCACGATGGACGTGTCTTACACGAATTCGCGCACGAGCGTCAATTCGGCCCGACGAGCCGATACGGATTGGGCGTCGCTGACGTTTGCGCAGCGGATTCGCTCGATCGAGTTGGAGGGCTACGTTGTGATTCCCGACTTGTTGTCGGCAACTCAACTGGATGCGGTTCGCGTCGAATTGTCGCGGCTGCCGACGACGGCGGTCGATTACAGCGAGCATCAGCGAGGTTGTTCCAACGTCCAATGGACCGATTCGCCGGCGGCCATTCGAATCATCGCCCTGCCCGCCATGATCGAGTTCCTGACGGCGCTGTTCGGCGACGAGCTGGTTTGCACGTCATGCGCGTATTCGGTGTCTCAGCCGGGGCATCCCGGCATTGCGATTCACACCGACGCGCAGCCGTACGGCTCAAAGATCTTCGGCCTCGCGGCAAGTGCTCCCTGTCTGGTTCGCGTGTTGTACTACCTCGACGATTTGACTCCTGATCGCAGCCCGTTCAAGGTCATTCCGAAATCGCACCTGTCGCTGCACTCGGACGGCAATCCCTATCGGCGCTACTTGTCGCACGACGACGAAGTGATGGTCACCTGCCAGGCCGGTTCGGCGGTGATCATCAACCAGAAGGTCTTCCACGCGAACTATCCGAACTACAGCGACCGCGACCGTCGGATGCTGGCCATCGCCTATCGACCGGCGTGGGCCGGCCCCATCGGCGACGTTCCCGACCACGATCCGGTACGAGTCGAAACATTGCCGCCCGAAGTCCGCCCACTCTTTCGCAGCCTCAATACGCGGCAGATCGAGTACGACTTGCCGAATCGCCCCGACAACATGGCTCGGCACGCCCCCGGAATCAGCCCGCGGCGCTGGGGCTCGATGAGCGATGATGACCGACGGGAATCCCATGAGGACTGATGAAACTCTATGTCGGCTGGCATAGTTCTAACCGGTGTTGACGAATGAGCTTGACGACGGTCAGACTGGGAAGCGGACATGGCGACCACAAGAAAGAGTCCTCGTGTCCTGGCCGAGTGAAGTGCGCGAGGATTTCGGGCGCATCGATCCGATGGACATGCCGGCCGGAAGTGCAAAAGGTGTCAGGATCCGTTTCCGGGTCAGGAAACAGGCAACACGTCTGGATTTGTGACACCTTTATTCCTCTGGGGCCAGCGCTGGGCCACACACAGCGCGGCGTCATTCGCGGAATTGGAACGAGAACAGATCGCCGTCGTGGAGCACGAAGCGGAGGCGAACTTCCTGGCCGACGAGGCGGGTGATATCGGTTGCGTTTTTCCAGGAGGCGGTTTGATCGACCGAATCGCCGAACAACTCATCGGCGTCCGCGAGCGAGAAGCCGGGGATCGGGTGGCCGGCGGCGTCTTGGATTTCAATGCGGAGGCTTCCAGCGGCGGAGGTTGAGTAATTCAGCGAGAGGCGGCCGCCGGTGAATTTCAGGGGTTTGGTTGTCAGTTCGCCGCCGGTCAGCGGGGCATGCAGCGAGACGAAGCCGTCGAGCCGAATCGTGTAGCGGCGCAGCCGATGGGTTTCGTCGCGCCAGGAGCCTTCGTTGAAGTGCAGCGAGAGTTCGTGCGGCGCGCCGGGAGTCGTCGAGCGGGTCTCGAACAGGCCGTAGCTTTGGTAGTTGTCGCCGTAGATCCATCGGGCCTCCGCTTCTGGCCCCGGTCTCAGGAAGGCTTCGTCCCAGCGGAGAAAGGCCAGCCCGTCGCGGCTGGTCATGAACAGGCCGTCGGTCACTTCGGCTCCGGTGTAGGCCCCGCTCCCGGCGATGGACGCGGCGAATTGGGCTCGCGTCTTCACCGGCTCCAATTGCTTCGCGTGATCGGTCAGCGGGCGCGTGACGAAGCGGGTCGGAAAGCCCATCAGAATGTGCGGCGCTCGATGATACGGCGCGATTTGATTTGTGTACATCTGCTGAGGCGGCGAGTCGGCCGGATACGTCAGCCCCACCGGTTCGGACCACGTTTTGAAGTCGGTCGAATGCGACACGCCGATCGAACGCAGACCCTTGAAATCCTTCTCGCTGAAGTACCGCACATACATCGAATAGCGCTGGCGGCTGGCGTCCCAGAAGACCGTGTTGTGCGAATCGAACGCTCCCGTCGTGACGACCGGGCCGTCGCTGAGTTTTGACCAATGGATTCCATCGGCCGACTTGAACGTCAGCAGCCCGTTGCTCGCAGTCGTGCCGCCGACCGCCTTGTAACGCTGGTCGGGCATGCAGGACGGGTTGGTGTCTTTGAACGGAGCGAAGTTGTGCGTCTCATAGCCGCCTCGCCAAAGGATGTTGTTCTCTTTCGTCCCCGTGTTGTTCATGGTCGGCGGCCAGTCGAACAATCCGAGGTTCGGCTTCACCCAATGAACCCCGTCGCGACTCTCGGCATAGCAGACAACTTCCGATTGAGCCTGTCTTAACGGCGGCGGGTCGATGATGTAGCGGTGGCCTCGGTAGTACATCCGATAAATGTCGCCATCCTGAAACACAGTCGCGTACCCGCTGGCGTTCCCTTCCCACGGATTCTCGAACGTGAGCGCTACTTCGCGCGGCGTCGGATGATGCAGCCGAAACTCAGCCCGCCCATTCAGTCGCTCGACCAACGCTTGGTCGACAAACAACTCCCGCCGCGACCCGATTTCGATCGGCTCGGCAGCCAATCCTGGGACTGCCCAGGCCGAGATTGTCAGAACGAAGAACTGAATTAGTCGAAGACACATGCTGCACTCCTGAGGTTAAGAAGCCTTCGTGTTGTAAACATGGAGTATAGTCGCAGTCGCACATCCGTAGGCCCGGATGATTCTTGTGGTCGAGTTGCTCCGCAACTCGACGCCGAGTCGCGGAGCGACTCGGCCACATTGCGGCTTCGCCGCGCTATTGGTTTGCGCTGGTGGCTGCCGCGATCCGCCAGACTCCGCGCGAGTTCACTGCGGTTCCATCGCAAGCCTCGTAGAACATGTGATAGCGCGGGGCCTCATTCGCCTGACCCGGAAGACCGATGAGGCACATCTCCGACGATTTCGCGGCATCCCAGCCTCCAGGACCTGGTGCGATGACCGGCTCGGGGTCCTTCGTCCAATTCAGTCCGTCGGACGAGACCGCCCGCAGAATGTCCGCTCGGGAGGCTCGGCAATACCCGGCGTAGTACATCACATACCCTGCCCCCGCCACGCGGACAATCTCCGGGGCGAACGCGCAGAGCGTGTCATAGGCTCCATCCTGCGCGATTCTCAAACCCGGCTCCGGATGAAACTCCAATCCATCCCTCGACACCAGACTGATAATCCCCCGACCGCGATCGAGGAGATACATTCGGCAGCGTCCGTCGTCTAGGAAGACGATGCGTGGAGCGGAGTAGTTGTGGCCCTCTGATTCCACGCGGGCTCCCGGGTCCATTGTCCACTTCAAACCGTCCGACGAGACGGCGCTGCGGATCGAGTTCGTCACCGCTTGAGAACCCGCACAGCACTCAAAGTACATTCGCAACTGTCGTCCATCGCCCACGGGGACGACTTCGGACGACACCACGCGGAATTCGCCTGCCCCGCCTTCCTGCGGCGAAAGCCTGACTCCCGGTTCGGGAACCCAGGCCATGCCATCCGCGGAATAGGCGCTCAGAATTCGCGTCGACGCGTTGTCGTAGTCGTTCGCTCCGGCCGAGAAACCGGGACGCGGAAGCATCTGCGAGTAGTACATCCGGTACCCACCGCCAGGCAGCGCAATCGCTCGCGGTCCCACAACACCACAGATGCCCGTGCGACGCGCGTCTCGAGACCATGTCGCTTCGGGACGAGGATTGGTGTCGGAGTCTGGCGGAGCATCGATAGCCACCTCCGCATCCTTGATCCATAACGTCCCCGGGTCCGTGTCGACCATATGCGCCAAAGGAGAGGCCGCCGAACATTTGGAAAGATCGATCATTGCCGCTTCTCCTGCGAATCAAGTTCCGGCCAGGCATGTTGGCAGGGATTGAGGAGCCGGGTTGGGGAGAAATACTCCTCGGGATAATCGTCGGCCTCGGCGGTTCTTCCCAGGATTCGGTTGACGACGCAACGCCCGCCGTTGAAGGAGACTGCCGTGCCCGAGCCGGCCATGCCGGCGATGATGTATTGCCGGTGGCCGTCCATCACTCCGACGATCGGGTATTCGTCGGGCGTGTAGCTCACCGTGCCGCTCCATTCGTTCGTCACGCGCACGCGGCTGGGCCCGAAGTACCTGCGTAGTTCGCCGAGGACAAATGCCGTGATGAATCGAGAAGGCTGGTTGACGCCTGCTTCACCGTCGGGGACTCGCGTGGCGTCGGAGCCAAAGAGAATCGAGTCGCCATGCCTCGCGAAAAACGCTCGCGTGCCACTGATGCCGACGTGAGGCTTGATGTCGTCCGGCCCGCCGCAGCCGCTGGCGGCCTGAGTCTGCGTGGGGAGGATTCGGTCGTGAAACTGCGGATGCAAAAGTGGCGTGTAGGACTCCGTTGCATTGACCACGTACTCGGTCTCGATCACTCCGCGTGATGTGTGGACCCGGTAGGTGTCGCCGAGGCGTTCGATTCGAGTGACTTTGGTTCGCGAGAAAAGTTCCACGCGACCCGATCGCAGGGCGGAGCCGAAGAGGCAAAAGACCCACTTCGCCGGATGAAACGACGCGGCGGCGATCGAGAATCCGGCGTTGTGCGTGACTTGCATGCCGGTACGTCTCCGGACCTCCTCCGGCGTAATGCTGGTCCAGTCGATCGTCCCGGTTTCCTGGGCCAGGCGAACCGATTCAGCCAGCGAGGGTTGTTCCTCGGCATCGCGCGCCTGCACCCAGCCTTGTCGAGCGTAGTCGCAATCAAAACCCTCGTCGCGAATCGTTTGCTCCACCAGGTCGCCATTGCGGTACGCGGCCCGGCAATAGGCCACCGCGAATTGTTTTGCCAGTTGCTCCCGTTCGTCGGCAGTGAGGTCGGCGCGGACATCCGCGAGATGCGTTCTGACCGTAGCGGCGACCATGTGGCAATAGCGCCCCATGACCACCAATCCCTCGTTGCGCCCTGAGGAGCCACTGGCCGCGTCCCCCATGTCGAGCACGACCATCGTCCTGGAAGGGTCGGCCGGGGCGTGCTTCCCCCAGTGGTACGCGAGCGATCCGCCCGTAAAGCCGGCGCCGATCACCACCACGTGCGACCGCACCGGGAGCCGGGAATCGGGATGTTCGCGCCAGGGGTGATTCTCCAGCGGATTTGCGTGCGTCAGCCAAAACGGTGTCCGGGATACCGGGGCCGCAAACGTCGTCATCGCGAGCGTGTCGGGAATGTGGCGCCACATCTGGCCAAGCGACCAGAACACGAATTTCAAATAGCGACCGGGCAACGAGGATTCCGGATACATCGTGTTGATCCAAGTCCGCGCCGCGCGCAGGTCGTGCCGCCGCAATCCGCACAGCAAGCCAAAGCAGGTTTGCAACCTGAACCACCGCGTGGCGGATCGAGACGAGGATGATTCGGGTCGGTCCATCTTGGTCTCGCAAAGTGTCTCTATGTAGTAGGCACACTCCGTGTGCCGTCCGCCGAAAAGCAGTTTGAAGCACGATGACGGCACACGGAGTGTGCCTACTACCGCGTCACATCCCTCGGACCGGATCGGGCTGTCGCCAGGGTGGTGGGCAGATCGCGTCCAGCTTGGGCAGGTGATCCGGTGGAATCACGACATTCGCGGCGGCAACCGCGTCTTGAATCTGTTCAAGCCGTTTGACGCCGACGATCAACGAACTTATCGCCGGCTGGGCAAGCGTCCCGCACAGCGCGTACTGAGCCATCGGGACGCCCGCTTCCGCCGATTGTTGCGCAATCGCTTCCAACCGGTCGAAGAGGGCGTCGTCTTGTTGCCACATCCAATCCGGTTTTTCCGCGGCGCGTGAGTCGGCTGGCGGCGGCTGTCCCCGCCGGTACTTTCCCGTGAGCAGGCCGCCTTGCAGAGATTGGTACGGCGTGACGCCGATGCCATGCTGCTGGCAAAACGTCAGATCGTTGTGCAGCTCACGCCGGAGCAGGCTATAGGGAATCTGCGAACTGACCACGCGCGGCAAGACGTTTCGGTCCGCGAGCCACAGCATCTCGCACAGTTGCCACGCCGAGTGATTCGACGCGCCGAAGTAGCGGATCTTCCCCTGCTGCACCGCGGTGTCGATCGCACGAAGCGTCACCTCCAACGGCACGCACTTGTCCGGCCAATGGATGATGTACAGGTCGATGACATCGGTCTGCAACCGCTTCAAGCTGCGGTCGAGTTCCCGCAGGATATGCACGGCAGACAAGCCGCGATCCTGGGGCCCAGGGCCGACGGGGGCGGCGACTTTGGTCGCCAGGATCACGCGGTCCCGGCGATCCCGCAGCGCCTTGCCGACGATCTCCTCGGCAACGCCACCCGGGCTGCCAAGATAGCGTGCGTAGCCTTCGTAGACATTGGCCGTGTCGATGAAGTTGATGCCCAGGTCAATCGCCGCATGTGTGAGACGAATCGCATCCGCTTCAGCGACGGGACTGCCAAACGTCATCGTGCCCAGGCAAATGGGCGAAACCATTAAGCCGCTGGAACCGAGTTGCCGAAGTTGCATGGCGCCCATCCTCCCCGAAACCAACCCTCTTCGATTCCGAGACCCTTTCGGTGGTTCAAATCGAGAGGAACCTTATTCGAATTTTTCCGAGTCACATCGTGGCGAGGTCCCGTGCATATTCCTTTCTGCCCACGTCCGAACCGAACCTCGAGCTTTCCTTTTTCAGGGGCGACCCTAATCTGCGCTATTCGTATGATTGATTTTACTTGCCGTGACCTCCAGGTCCGCCATATAGATTGCCGTAATCGTTTTGCCAGAATCATCTTTCTCGTGGCTCGAGTACCAGGACACCAGTCCGCGAGTCGGGCTGAGTTCGACGAAGCCGGGGTAGCTGTTGTCACCGCCGCTGGGCAACTCGGCGAACTCGTGCAGCTTTCCGTCAACCAGCCAGTCGAGCGATGTCTTCGGGCCCTTGTCACCCACCGTCTTTCGCCCGCCGACAAGGTAGCGATTGCCCCACTTGGCCACCAACGGACCGCCGATGAAGCGGTCCAGATTGGTTCGTTTCCATTCGGAATACGGAGGTTTCGAGCGGCAAAGTTGTGAGTCACTGAGGGTGAACCGAGCGACCGCCAACACGCTGCCGTCGGGCTCGAATAGAAAAGCCGTCTCATTTCCATAGTGTGTTTGAAACAAGGCCCGCTTCTGCCAGATAAGCCCGTCTTTGCTTTCCAGCATGACGGATTCTTCGCAGTCGGGTCGTCGGTCGGTTGGCGTCTCAACAAACTCGCGCTTTCGACGGCCACACAGGTAGGCGGTCCCGTCGTGTGCAGCCGCTCGCCAGATGAAGTGTCCGTAGGTTCCCTCCAACATGATCGGCTTGCTCCACGTCCGCCCGTCGCTGCTCACGACCGCATACCCAAGCTGCTTGTTGAACTCCCTGACCTCAGGCGCGGAATCCCCGCAGTACCACGTGCCGGTGTAGGCGAACAGTTTGTCCTTGAAGATCAGGAAGTGCGGATCCCGCGTGTCGCGTTTGGGCACACTGAAGCGATGTGCAGGCCTCCACGACCGCGCGTCGTCGCTTTCTAGAATGATGTTCGATGACGTCGGAAAGACCATGTGACCATCGGGACAACTGCGAAACGTTAGATAGAACCGGTCACGAAAGCGAACAAGGTCGGTGAACGCGTTGTGCTCGCCGTTGTAAAAGACACGTCGAACGTTTGTCACTCGAACTTGGGGAGTCGCTGGTTCAATGGCGTTTACCGTCGTGACGATACACGCGCAAGCCGCAAGATGGGCGAAAAACGTGCTTATATGAAGTTGTTCGAGCAACTGCCAATTTCGTCTGATCATCACCACACCTTTCGCCAGAACCATCGTGTTAACTGCACACGAACCAGGTGAGGGAGGTTTTCCTCCAACCGTCGCTATTCCGTGCAGCTTTACTTGAACCGGAACGAATAGACATCGGCGTCTTTGACCTCGAACCGCACGCGCACGGGCCTTTCGGTAAAGGGACCGTCCCCGTCTGTCTTCCAGGTGACCATCTTGGCAATCTCGTCACCATCGAGCGGATCGCAGTCCGCCGCGGCAAAGCCGGCCAGCGGCTTTCCACCGGCATCCTGAATCTCCACCCTCACATGGCCGCCCGGGCGGGCCAGGTAATTGATTTCCAGTTGCCCGCCGGCAACGTTGAGAGGTCTGGTGGTGAGCTGGCCGCCCAACTCACCGCCGCGCAGAGCCACGAAGCCGTCGACTCGGTACAGGAAACGCCTCAGCCGCGTGTGGGTCGTGGAGAGGTAGTTTTCGGACGCATAGACCGAGTACTCACGGTCATTGCCGGATGTCGGCACCAGCCCCCAGGCCATGTAGTTGCTACGGTTGCCCTTTCGGTCCTCCGGTGCGTCCTCCGGAATCACCGGCTTGTCCCACCGCTTGAAGGTTCGGCCGTCGCGGCTGACCATCAGGATCGGCTCCACTCGGTTCCCCTGTTCGGGCAGCAGACGCGTGGGGAAGCCGATCAGGATCTGCGGTGCGCGGGGGTAGGACATAACGGCGGATGTGTACATGTGCTGATCGCCGATGTGATCGGTAAATTCCAGCGGAGTCGGCTCGCTCCAACTTGTCTCGTTCAAGAAGTTCTTCGATGTGCCGGTCATGATGGACCGAATTCCTTCGGCAGCGCGACTGACACCGATGACAAGCTCTCCGTCCGGTTTCCGTAATATGCGGGCGCGGTGATATTCGCGGTACAGCCCGGCGTGCGGATCCCAAAAGGCCACATTCTGCGAATCGAAGTCACCCTTGGTGATCAGCGGGAGGTCGCTGATCGTCCAGTGGATGCCGTCGGGAGACGTGTAGGCGAAGACGGTCATTTCGCCTCGCACGGCGTGGTCCGCCTTGCCGGTTTTGTGGACCTGCGACAGTGCCTTGTAACGCTCCTCGGGCGGACAATTCGGGTTGGTATCCTTGAAGGGAGTGAAGCAATGACCACCGGCGCCGCCCCACACGATGTTGTTCTCTTTCGAGCCCTCGAATTCGACCAGCCCCAGGTTCGGCTTCGTCCAGTGGATGCCGTCCTTGCTCTCGGCATAGCAAACCAGTTGGCGGTGCGTCTGTTTGGAGCTTTTTGTGTCGTAGTGCGCGCCGCGATAGTACATGCGGCAGATGTCGCCGTCGGAAGAATCTCTGTCACGAAACACCGTGTAGAAGGCAGATAAGTTTCCCTCCCACGGCTTGTCTGCGACCAGGGCCACCTCCCGCGGCGCCGGCTGCTGCAGTTCGAGCCGGGCATCGCCTTCGATCTTCTCGACGACGTGGTCATCGACGAACAGCTCGCGTCTGGTGCCGACGTCAATTGGCTCAGCGGCAAGGGCCAGGAGAGAGTGTGTGCTGAACAGAACGAGCGTCAGTAATAATTTCAGCATCTTTGTTCACCTTTTTCTTGTGACCTTTTACGGGGCTGCTTGGGGACACCCGGGGGCACCCTAGTTCGGTCCGTTTGCCTGCGCCTCTTCCCACGCCGGCAAATGTTCCGCATAGTGGCCTGCCTGGGCGACGAAATCGATGCCGACCCTGTTCTTCCAGGCTTCCAGCAGCCGTTGGAATATCGGCCCTGGTCCGCCGTGGCCGATCATCTGTCCTTCGAAGGTCGTGGCATGAACGAGGGCATACGTTGTGGCCGTACAGAATATTTCATCCGCTTGCAGCGCTTCATAGCGGCCGAGGTTGGTTTCCCGGACCGGGATGTCCAGTTCGCGCGCCAGTTCGATCGTTGTCGCGCGGCTGACGCCCAGCAGGATGTTGCGCGGTTCGGGGGTCAGGAGTTCGCCGTTCGTGACGAGAAAAATATTCCAGCCGGGGCCTTCGGCGAGGAAGCCGTCGGGATCGAGCAGCACGGGCCAGCGACCGGCGCCCATCCGAGCGGCCTGCAAGAGGGCCATCTGGTATTGCAGCCGGCTGCGGGTCTTCGCCTTGGCGTCGACGAGATGCGCCGGCAGCGCCTGCTGCGCCGGAATCACGAGGTGAACACCGCTTGCATATTTCGGAGCAAAGCCGCCCATGTGTGTGATCAGCGGCCAGCAGTTGATCGACACGGTCGGCCGAATACCTTCAGCGAAGGCCGTGCGATACACATCCAGCGGCCCGCGCGAGACGTCGTGCATGATCTGCCAGTCCATGTCGGCGGACTCCGTCGGCCGATTGCGCTCCAGCGTTTCCAAGGTGATGCGTTCCATCTCGTCGATGGTCAAACCGCAATCAATTTCCAGCAGTCGCAACGAGGCGTAGAGCCGATCGAGATGTTCGCGCAGCTTGAACGGCCGGCGGTTGTAGGTGCGAGTCATTTCAAACGCCATGTCGCCGTACATCAAGGCGGAATCAAAGATCGAAACGCGGGCCTCGGCTTCTGGCACGAAGCGACCGTTGAAATAGACGACTCTCGACGACATGGTAGACCCCGATGATTGAATTCAGGAGATGACTTTGTCCGTAGATAAGGCTCGCGGAGGAATCAGGCTGACTGCGGCGCCCACCACAATGCCCGCCAGCAGCGAAGCCGGGGCGGTCCAGAGAAACTCCAGTCCGCCCCATTTGAAGAATGCAATTCCTACCGCCACGGTGACGCTGGCGATCGTCGCGGCGATACCTCCGAGCGGCGTGGACCACCGCACGAACAGCGCCAGGAAGAATAGCACGAACAGCGGCGCCGTCAGCAGATTGACGACCTTGATGCACAACTCCAGCAAGTTGGTCGCCAATTGGCCGACGTACAGGCTCAGGAGCACCGCTAGAACTCCAATGCCAATGGACGCCCAGCGGGCCACGCGAATTTCCTCGTGCGGCGTCCACTTGACCGACCGGAACCGGCCGATGAAGTCACTGGTGATGACCGCGCTCGCCGAGTTCATCCCCGACGACAGGCTCGACATGGCGGCCGACAGCATCGCGGCGATCACCAAACCCGCCACTCCGCCCGGCAACACCGTCACCACAAACCGAGGCAACAATTCATCGGCTTGTTCGACCAAGGCCGTCGGGTTTCCGAGCCCTTCCGGATGAGCGGTAAAATAGCCGAGGACCGCCAAGCCGACGAGGGCCAGCAGCGCGGCCATCAGGACTTCGGTCAGCAGATGGATGCCGAACGACTGGCGCGCCGCTTTGGCATCACGTGTCGACAGGTAGCGCTGAATGGCCATCTGGTCGGCCCCGCAGGTGCAGGTCATCCAGACAACCATATTCAGAAACGCCCCCATAAACGTCACACGCAGTTCGGCTTGAAACCAGAAGACCGGTTCCTGCCAGTGAGCCGCCCACGTGGTCGGCCACCAGGCGGCGACGCTTCCCAGATTCGTTGTGACGAGGGCCACCACGACAACCGCCCCGGCACACATGATGAGCGATTGCATGGCATCGGTCACCACGACGGCTCGCATGCCCCCTTCCGCCGAATAAACCAGCGTGATGAGTCCCATTGCCGCCGAAATGTACGGCGACCAGGTCGGATCCAGCCCCAGCAGCGGCACAAGGACTTTGTTCGTCATCGCGTACAGAATGGCTGCCATCCAGACGATGCGCAGCGTCATGAACATCGTGGCACCTAGCATGCGGCCGGAAAGCCCCAATCGCTTTTCCAGCAATTCGTAACCACTGGTGACGTCCTGCTGCTGCATGAACCGCGGAATCAATACCCAGCCGACGATGAGAAATGCCACGGGAAACCCCATGATCTGCGCGAACATCATCGGCCCGTTTTTGATCATCTCGCCGGGATACGCCAAGTACGAGAGCGTGCTGGTCAACGTGGCGAACAGCGACAGACCGATCATCAAAGGGTTCATCGTGCGGCCGCCGAGCAGATAGTCGTCCGCCGTCTGCACGCGCAGCTTGAAATACCGCCCGATCGCCAGCATGGCGATCGCGTACAGCCCGATGACAGCCAGATCAAGACTTCGCATGGAGTGCATCCCTGAAGCAAAAACGCCGGCGTGGACTGTGATCAGCCAGACATCACATTCGGCGTGCCGCAGGCCAGCAGCATTTGGCGGGCCTGCTCGCGAAATTTCACGCGCACATCGCGAGTCGGCGGACGACAGCGGCTGGAATCGAGGCCAACGAGTTCCATGCAGAGTTTATCCAAGTAGCCATCGCCGCTGGTGTACTTCTCCAACTCCGCCCAGAGCTGCATATACGGTTGCAGCACGCGGACCATCTCGCGCTGGGCTTCCTCATATTTCTTCGATTCCAACAGTTGCCACAGCCGGACGCCGAACTGCGGCCAGTGGTTGCAGATGTGCAATTCGATGGCCCTCGCTCCCAGCATGTGGCTGGTCACGAAACGGCTTTGATTGTCGATGATGCCCAGCCGTTGGCCGTACGTTACGAGGGCGTCTTCAAATGTCATCCACACCGGGTTCGGCGTGGCCCACTTCAGGCCCACAAGATTCGGGATCTCGACGAGTCTGCCAATCAGCGATGCCGAGACCCCCACGCTGGTCCAATACGTGTTGTAGACAATGATGCCGACCTCCGGCGCCGCTTCCGCCGCCGCCACGGCGAACTCGAAGAAGTCTTCTTCGGTATGACCGAAATAAAATGGCGGCGAGACCTGAATGAAATCCGCGCCCAGACGCTGAGCGCCGCGGGCCAGTTCGCACAATTCCCGCGTGCTGGTCGTTTGCGCGCCGATCGTCACGGGGACCTTTCCATCGGCGGCTTTTACCACGGTCTCGGCGACTTGAAACCGCTCGGCAAGCGTCATCGTCGAGAAGTCGCCCGCCGCACCTCCAGCCAGCAGGATGCCAGTCCCTTCGCGAATTCCACCCGCCAACAGAAACTCGACATGGCGACGAATGGCAGGCAAATTCAATTCCAGATCGGCATCATGAAACTGCGTCGGCACGGTGACGTAGCAGCCTCGCAGGCGATTCAACATTCGATCACGATTCATTGCGTCAGGACCCTTTCTACGAGGCATTCACGAATCACATCGACGGCTTCCAGGGCCGCCTCCAGGTCTATACTCAGAGGCGGAGTGAACTTGAGATACCCTCGGCCGGTGGTAAACATCAGTACGCCGCGCCGCACGGCGGCTTGCGCGACGGCATCGGCCAACTCAACATCTGGTTCGTCGGTGCTAGGTTTGCGGAGGTGTACGGAAATGAACAATCCCACTCCCTGAACCGCACGAATGGACTGCGAGTAATCTCGCTGGAGACTGCGGAGCCGTTCCAAGACGGCAGCTCCTGTGCGAACGGCAGCTTCAATCAGACGTTCGTCTTCCAGCACCTGCAGATTCGCCAACGCGGCCGCCGCGCAAACAGGGTTGCCGCCGTGCGTGCTCGACATCTCGCCAGGCAACGGGAGATCCAGCAGCGCGCTGCGGCCGATCACCGCGGAGACCGGCAGACTCGATGACAACCCTTTTCCGAGGACGATCAGATCCGGCGTGACGCCGAGATGATCGCCCCCAAAGAATTTGCCGGTCCGTCCGCAACCGCATTGGATTTCATCGAACGCCAGCAGCACCTGGTGCTGCTTCGCCCAGTCCGCCGCGGCAGCCGCGAAATCATGGGAAATGGGCATCGTGGTCGTTCCTGGCACTGGTTCGAAAATCAGCCCAGCGATGCGTTCCGGACCCACGCCGCGCTCCGCCAGAGCATTGATGCCGGCCCGAAAACATTCGGCGCCGCATGACCCCTCCTGACTCTTCCCCCACGGACACGTCAGGCTGTGGGGAGCCGGGATCTGAAAATGATCGACACGCTCACGCTCGATCCAATCGGTCGGTTGAGGCATCCCGCTGGCCAGGTGCGCGGCCAGAGTCCGGCCATGATAGTGCCCGGCGAGGCTCACCACGCCGACCTTCCGGGGGTGAATCCGCTGCCCATGCCGCCGCATCAGCATCAGGGCGCATTCCGTCGCTTCCGTTCCCGACGAGTATAGGATCGCCTTGGAAGTTGGGATGGGCGACAGGGCGACCAGTTTCTCCAGCAACTTCAATCGAGGCTCCGACGGAAATGCATACGTGGCCAAGAGCCGTTGCTCAGTCGCCGATCTGATCGCATCCAGAATCCGCGGATGCGCATGTCCGGCATTGGCCAGTACGATCCCGCTGGTCAAGTCAATCCACTGATTGCCAAACCGATCGCGGACGAGAAAGCCCTCGGCCTGGTCCCATAAGATGGGCGGCAGTCCCGCCATAGATTGCGGTTCCGCCGCTCGAAGTCGTTCGATCACGGGGATCGATGCCGGAGCCGGGATCGGAGTCACGATCCGCCGCCACCGCGACGTCACGGGCGTGGTTGGAATCGGCTCTAACGAAGTCACCTCGAGGGCCATCTTCAAAGTCCCTTTGCCAGCCAACCGCCATCGATGTAAAGATCTTGTCCCGTCATGTAGCGCGAGGCATCCGAGGCGAGAAAGATCACGGCGCCGGCGAGATCTTCAGGTTCGCCCCAACGCCCTAACAGCGTGCGTCCAGCGCGGGCCGCCCGCCGTTCGGGATCGGAGTAACTGAGATTCGCCATGTCGGTGTGAAAGTAGCCGGGACCGAGATTGTTCACGCGAATTCCGAACGGCCCGAGATCAAACGCCAACGACTTCGTGAGCTGTTTGAGTGCCCCTTTCGCCGCGCCATAGGCGGGATTGTTCGGGAACCCCAACTCCGCGCCGATACTGGTGACGTTGATAATCGAACCGCCGCCTTGTTCCTTCATTCGCGGTGCCAGCCGGCGGGCGAGTTGAAACGGCGCTTCGAGATTCACGCGGAACGTCTTGTGCCAGAAATCGTCTGGATAGTCGGCAAGCTCATGCGGGAACGTCACGCCGGCATTGTTGACCAGCACGTCAATCCGCGGTTGCGTGGTCAACATGAATTCCGCCAGGTCCGCGACGGTCGCTGCATCGGACAGATCGCAGGCGTAGTCCACCGCTGCCAGACCCTCCGCCTGAAATTGCCGCGTCGTCTCGGAAAGCTTCCCGACGTTCGAACCGTTCATCACAACTGTCGCCCCGGCTCTCAGCAGCGCTTCCGCCATGGCGCGGCCCAAACCGCGCGTCGCTCCGGTGACCAGGGCGACTTTTCCTTGTAGCGAGAAGAGACCTTCTAGGTACGGCATAGACGTTCTTCCTCACTGCACTCCTGGCACTCCGATGCGTTGTAGCGCAGCTCGCAAAGCACTGCGTTCCTCGTCGTTGGCGGCCCGTACGGGAAGGCGGCTGGGTCCACCCGGACGACCACACAGGTCGAGTGCCGCCTTAACCCCTGGACCTTCGGCCCCGGTCGAACTGCAAAGACGGCCGTAGCTCTCGTTCCAGATCCAGGTCACGTCGGTGACTTTGCGCTGCGCTGCGGCATAGTCGCCGGCTTCGAGCAGCCTCCAAATCGATAGTTCATGTTCGGGCCAGATCGTACAGAGATGCGTGATGAAACCGACGCCGCCGAGCAGGTGGTTCATCACGTACATTCCCTGGTTGTCGACAACAGCCATCGTGTCGGCGAATCGGGCCACGCCGCGCTGGTAGCGACTGCTCTCCGGTGCGGACCACTTGAGGGACCGGCAGCGGGGCAATTCGGCGAGCCGACTCACCACGTCCAACGGCATGTCGTACCCTTCCCAGTACGCGTTGTAGGCCATGATCACGATGCGACTGGTGGCTTCATGCACCGCTTCGAAAACTCGCCAGGTCGTCTCTTCATTGGCCTGGTAGTAGTACGTCGCCGAAAGCTGGATGCCATGCGCGCCGATTTCTTCCGCCCACCGAGCCATCTCGATCGAGTGCGAGACATTCGTGTCCTGAGCGCCGACCACGACCGGCGTGCGGCCGTCTGCCGCCTCGAGGATCGTCTTCGCCACCTGCTTACGTTCTTCCAAGGTAAGCATGGGGAAGTCGCCCCCGGCGCCCCCAGCCAGCAGCACTCCCTGGCCTTGCACGAGACCGCGCCCGACGATGGTCCGAACGTTCTCGCGAATGCTCGCATGGTCGATCGAAAGGTCGCTTTTATAGTGCGTCAGCACCGGCACCATTGGTCCGCGCAGCACTTGCTTGACTTCGGCGATATTCATGGGGGGCCTATTCCGGTTCGTCAGTGGAGCGAGAGCGCGGTTCCAGCCACCAGGAAAAGAAGCTGGCCTCTCGCAGCGTAAAACGCAGGCTGACCTGCTGCCCGCGCAGGGATTGGGGAAGAGCCTGGCTCCAATGAAACTCGCCTCGTGGCTGATTGCCTTGCACCGGCTGCGAAGTTGCGATGACGGTACCCTCGGTGTCGAGAACCTCGGCTCGAAGTTCGCCCTGTTCCCTGGTCTCGACATTCGCGATGAGTTTTTCACCTGACCACTTGAACGGTTTGGTGGTGATCGTTCCAAGAGTTTCGCCGGCGTCCAGCGACACGAATCCGTCGCGGCGGAGCACCGCGAGACAGATGGCGCCAGATCCGCCCGCGATCGGCTGAGCGGGTTCCGCTCGATATTTGATTCCCGTGTAGTAGAACCAGAGTTCGTCATCACGAACGACTGGAGCGCTCGGAGGCAGCAACTGCGTCAAGTCGAAGGCTCCGCCCTTGACGGGAGACGGGCCAATGAACGGTCGCCGATCGCCCGCACGTTGCCACGTTCGTAAATCGCGTGAGCTGCTCAATTGAATGAGGTGAAATCCGTCGGTGTTGCCAACCGGGATTTTACCCGTTGCGTGATAAACCGTCGGCAGCGCCACGTAGAGCCCTTCGTAACGGAAGACTCCGACGTTATAGATGTCTGCGTTGTAGTCCGCGGGATCGTTGTATCGGGGTTGCTGAAGCTGATCGTCCGCCAGTCGGGCTTGGATATTGGCCTTGGCCAGTCGTTGATCTTCCTCGTCCGCATGAATCAGCACGCCGGTGTTTGTCCAGGTCTGAAAATCCTTGCTGGTCCAGATGCCATGTGCGCGGCCGAACGGTCCCCCGGTCTTGAGCGTGGCGATCAAGGTGCGTCGTTGACGGTCGTAGCTCAGATTCGATTCGTCCGACGATGGCAGTTTGGGAACATCGAGTTTCTTCCAGTGGATGCCGTCGGGGCTGACGATTGGCTGACGGCCGAAAGCTCCCAGGAAGCCCTTGAATCGCCGCTGCGGGTCGGCGTCGTCCGGGTCGTAGACGACGTTCTCCATCGCATTGGCGGGCCACGCCGAGTCCGGCTCGACGGCGACGAAGTTGTTTTCCAGCGATTCCTGAAACTTCCATTGACGCAGGATGGGCTTGGTCCACTTCAGCCCGTCCACACTCTCGGCATATGTGGTGCCGGCCACACCTGCGACGGGCGTGGATGTGATCATCCACAGCTTGTATCGCTTTGCTGCTTCGTCCCAGGCGGGCGCACAGCGAGTCTGCAAAGTTTTTTCCCAAGATTGATCCGGCTCAATGACGGCCCCGCGCTTCTGCGGCTGATGCATCGTCCGCTGGAGACCGTCGATTTTCGCGATGCCGTGATCGTCCAAAAACAATTGCCGCTCACCGACCGATCCCGGCACGGTCTCCTGGGCGGTTGCCGCCGTGGCGAGCAGAACAACGAACAATGCAAGGTGTTGACGGATCATGAGATGATCTCCAGTTCTCAGGAATCACACCGGGACTTGCTGAGTCTGCAAAAACTTTTCGAGGTCACGTTTGTACTGATCTGCGGCGGCTTGGTCACATGCGGATCGCGATGAGTGATAGGCAAAACCGAGATTGCGGCGATGTTGGGAAGTGTGATTGGGGCCCGTGCGATGGATTGTATTGACATGATGTAACGACAAGTCGCCGGGCTTTAGCGAGAGCGTCACAGAGCGAAACTCATCGGCGTTCGGTGGCGTCACGAGACACCGACTTGCTCCAAAGACGCCAGACGGCTGGTGAGGCAGAATGCTTCCTCGGTGAGATCCTGACAGGCAGACGAGAGCTCCGCTTTCGGCGGTAGAGTCATCCAGCGCGAGCGTCACGGCGACGGCGTCGGGCGGATTCCAGAACTGGTAGGCGTTGTCTTGATGCCAAGGAAACTCATACGTGGTCAACGGCGCCTTGTCGATCAGCATGGTTCCGTCCGCAATGACGTCAGCACTATCGAAGAGCTGCTGAACAAGCTGCATCAGGCGCGCGTCACGCATGAGCTGGTCGAAATAAGCGGACCGCTCGTGAATCCGAAACAGGCACCGCAGAGATCGCTCGGCATCGGCTTCGAAAATCACATCGCCCTTAGGTGCCGAGGCGACGTCGAGCCGGAGGTGCGCTTCCAACTGCCGCGCAATTTCCGCGATCTCCTCAGCCGAGAACATCCCCGGAATGACAGCGAAGCCATTCTGTTTGTAAGCGGCAATCGTGGATTCGTCGTACATCCGGCAATCCTCTCCGTCAAATCACACACGGTTCCCCCCATTATTGCTCAGCCTCGGTCGAAAACAGTCTCGATTGAGAACAGTTCGCTCAAACTGGGCATCGCCCCGCCTCACGTTTCAGTTGTTCGATCAGCACGGACGCTGAAAGGGCCTTGCAACATTCACCGGCGAATTGTCCATTGAGTTTATCGTTCTTGGAGCTACTATCAATGCTCTGAATCGCTATTCTCATGGAGTACAGTTCAATGACCGCCGCCGATGTCGCCTATCGTGGCATTCACCAGATGCTTGCCAGTGGCCAATTGCTGCCCGGACAGCGCTTGTCGCAAAGCCGATTGGCCCGGCAACTTCAATGCAGCCCGATGCCGGTCGTCGAGGCGATGCGGCGACTGGAAAGCGAAGGGCTGC
>JACNKX010000145.1 GCA_014381825.1 Planctomycetota bacterium | reverse complement strand
AGACGAGCGGGCAGAGATAGCCGTCGCGGATCAACTCGCGAATGCCGATCTCGTAACAGACGTGATTGAGGAAGTGATCGGGCGAACAGATCAAGCCGGACTTCAATCGAAATGGCGTGGCCGTCATGCCGATGACTCGGAGGTGCGGGTTGATCACCTGGGCGTCAGCAAGGAACTGCCGATACATCCCGTCGCCTTCGGTCGTAATAAGATGCGCCTCGTCGACGATCACCAGGTCGAAAGCGTCGAGTTCGCACGCGCGGCGATAGATCGACTGGATGCCGGCACAGATGATTGGCGACTCAGTGTCACGTTTCTTAAGGCCGGCGGAGTAGATGCCGACCTTGACGTCCGGACAAAGCCGCCGAATTTTGTCGGCGTTTTGTTCCAGCAATTCCTGGACGTGGGCGAGTACAAGGACGCGGCCGTTCCAGCGAGCGACTGCGTCGTTGGCGATCTGAGCAATCAGTACACTCTTGCCCGATCCGGTCGGACAGACCACGACCGGATTGTCATCGCGGTCCCGTAAATGACAATAGACAGCCTCGACGGCTTCTTGCTGGTAAGGTCGCAGTTTCACTCTTGCTCCTCTTCCAGCCGACGGATCTCGCGATCGAGATACCAGCGGGCTTTCTTCAGGTCGCTGAACCTGTTTCCCTTCCGGTCAGCGCGGGCGATGTACTTGATGACGTTGCCGAGATGAAAACCAAGCTCCCAGGCTTCGATGGCGTCGATGACTTCGATCTGGCTGAAGGTGTAATGCGTCGGGTGATTGATTGGATCGTCGGGCGGTTGGTTTTGTCCGACGAGCACGGGATCATTGGGAATCGCCATGGCTATGCCGTCTCCGCAAGTTTCAGATACAGTTGCACCGCGAGGCGTGGCAGATCATCGAGGCGTACGATCGCCACCCACGGTTTGCGATTCTGTTTGTGCAAGACAACCGGAACGTTCTCGCCTGCGTCGCTGGACGCCTGATCGAGTGCGTCGTACAGGCGAATCGACTCGGCCCGTTTCACCTCGAAGTGCAGATCCTCGATCTCCGCAACGATGTCCGGCGACTCATCGCTGCCAGAGAACTGGCGGCCGCGACGAGCATCCGTGCGAAACAGTCTTCTGATTTCCGCCGCGGCTTCACGTTCGCCGCGTTTTCCCTTGTTGCGTGACCGTAGTCCCATGCATCTGCCTCGGATGAAAAAGGAAGCGGAGCGGGATTCGAACCCGCAACCATCGCCTTGTCAGGATCGCTCTACCGTTGGCGTACCCGCTTCCACTGAGTGAGTTCAGCCGGCACGACGCCACGGTGGCGTCTCGGTGGTGGCCTGGATCGGCTTCCCGTTGGCCGCATCCTTCTTGTGGTAACCTTTGATCTCGTTGGTGATCTCGCCGGTGTCCTCGCGTTTTTTGCACTTGACCGAGATCACCAGCGGCAGGTCGTGCAATTCGGCGCTGTCGTTGGGAGCCATGACTCCGACCGCGCGGCAGATGGCTGACAGTTCGGCGCGGGCGATCTTCACGGCCGTCGCGTTCGGGTTGTTCAGGTTCAGACGAGCCCACAGAAAGCGGCTCTTGAATTCGCCTTCGATGACCTGGAACGTGAACTGCAGGTAGCTGCCCGTGCCCAACTTGTTATCTTTGACCTCGCTCTCGGTGATCACGGCGAGGTACTTGCCAGCCGGAACCGGATCGAAGTCCGATGTCGGCTCAACATCGTTCGCATTAAAGCCACTGAGACTTGCCATGTGCGTTTTCTCCTTTGGGTAGGTGGGATCGGTCGATCTAGACGTTCGTCGTTGCAGGTGAAGTGATGCCGCCGAGCAAGGCGTTCCAGTCGAGCGGCAGTTCCGGTTCGAGGTCGTAGCGGTTCTTGGCCACGCAGGACGGACCGCCGATGGTGCGAAGAACGCGTTCACCGCCGTCTTTGCCCACCGCATGCGCGATCGTCCGCTTGCGGCCGAAGCCGGTGTCTTCTGTCTGCGTCCGCAGCTTGCGCGTGGCGAAGAGCACTGCGTCGCACCATTCGGTCAAAAGTGCACCGGCGTGCTTGTGCAGGCGAGGTGAGTAGCGGTCGTAGGGTGACGACTCGGGGTCCTCGAACTTCTCGATCTTGGCATGCGCGATGAGAATCACCGCCATGCAGCGGTCCTTGTGCAAGGCACTCAGACGGTCGAGGAACTGCCGCCACGGCGACAGCGCGTAGATATAGCCCTTGCCATAACCGCCATCGACCTTCTCGATCGACTTCGCGCCGTACGTTTCGCATACCGCGTCCCAGATCAGCCGCTCGAGCCAATCGAGGGAGTCGACGACAATCGATTGGAAGTCATGCTCTTCGGTATGCAGTTCTGTCAAAGCGGCGATCACGTCGTCGAAGGTGCCGGCCAGCGGAAACTTGTGACAGTCGATTTCGCCAAGTCCGTCTTCGGTCTGCACGAATACCGGTTGTGGTGCGCGGGCGGCGAGAGTGGACTTTCCAATCCCTTCTGTCCCGTAAACCATGATGCGTGGCGGTGATGATGTGCGGCCACTTTGGATCTGTTGCATGAGTCCCATTCGGTTTGTCCTTTCGTTGGTCGTTTGTGTTAACAACAGACTGCAGGCGGCCGTTCGGCATTGGGAATTACGCGTCTACGCTGCCCGCCACACCTGCGGTCTGTCGCCGGTTGTCCTACAAGTAGTCAAAGAAACGCTGGTCCTCGAAGCCGGTTGGCCAATCGTTGCGAGACTGGCATTCACGCAAGCGGTGGATGGCTGCTTCGTTCTCCCGCATCGCGTGGCCAAGGACCTCATCCGTCACGCGCCAGACGCCGCAGCGAAATGGCTCACGCTTTTCGACGGCAATAAAGAACGCCGGCATCCGGATGCCAATCCGCTGTGCGAGAACCGCGACATAGAAGGCGAGTTGATGGCAGTAGCCGTACCGACGTGCGTCCGCTTCGAAGTAGTCGATGTTGTCGACCGTCTTCAGATCGCAGAGCACGCGGTGCGGAGCAAACCAGTCCATGCGGATCTGACAGGGCACGTCGCAGTATTCCGCCCGCACCACTGCCTCGGCGACACCGTCCGCCAGAAGTTCTTGAGCCAGCGCATGCAACCTGACGCCATCGGCCATCTGCATGACCAGGTTGTACTGGTCGTTCGTCAGCACATCTTTGCCGTGCGCCGCCGACCACTCGGCCCACGCCTTCGTCGAAGAGCCGAACGGCAGACCGGTCTTTGGATTGACCGGCCCGCCGACGGCGAAGGTTTCCTGAAAGGCATCCAGTCCTTCCAAGATCACCGTGTGGGCGGCGCGACCCACGAGATACGCTGGCCGGTCTTGGTCGGGAATGAGACCACAGCGCTTGCGGTGATAGAGCAGAGGGCTTTTTCGGAAGTCGCCCAGCAGATGGCTGGAAAGATTGTCGCCCGCCTTGGCGTGATAGACTTCCGCCGGCTCGTGAATGAGAACATCGAGAACTGCGGAATCGGATTCGCAAACTTGTTGTGACATGTTTTCTCTCATGATGAATGCTTCGTGCCGGTATCTCTTAACTACCGCTTCGCGCGGCGAGATGTCGAAACTGATTTACAGGTAATCGCGCAGACCGGCTTCCTCGAAGTGTTCGCGGAGCTTCTTGATGCGGCTGTACAGCGTGGTGCGCGGAACACCGAGTTCACGCGCGATGTCGGCCAGCGTATGAGTCTTCAGGCGTTCGCAAATATCGCGCAGGTCAGAGGGTAGCTGCTCCACGACCGTCGCGACGTCGAGCGCCATCTCGACGCGGTGTTGCGGGTGACGCGATTCGTTACAGAGTCGCGGATCGGGTGCGTCTTGTGTGATTGTGGAAGCCAGGTCGATACGCGTGCCGTCGTCGGCGCGAACCGACAAGTTCAATGAACTGCACCGGCAGATGTCGCGTTTGGCGGCCGAATGACGCCGCATGATGGAACTCGCCTTACGTTCGACGACGGTGACGATGAAGGCGAATATCGTCCCCTTCTCCGCGTCGAACTTTTCGAGCCGCTCGTACAGGTGCAGCCAGAGATCTTGCGAGACGTCTTCACGATCGGACGGCGTGAAGTTCTCTTTGGCGGCCAGCTGATGGGACTTGCGGCGAATCAGGCGTTGAGCGAACTCTTGAGCCTCGGGAGACAGTTGATCCATACCCATTTCAAAAACTCCTGTTGGATTGCCAACAGGCTTGTGGGTATCGACCAGGCAGCGACGTGATTGCGGCAGGCAGCCTTCCGTGTGTGAAGGCGTTGCGTGATGCGCCGTGTCTGGCGACACCCACAACAGCCTCCACTTGGTGGCCAGCCTGCTGTCTGGTGAGAAAATCGTTAACTTCAAGTGCGTATGCGGTGCTCGGGAGCCCATCCCAAACGTCAGGCTGCAGCCTCCTCGTCGGTCATCAGAAAGGGCAGACCCGCACGAACCTCGAGGTTCACGATCGTGCCTTTGCCGAGCTTACGAAGCTGCCGGAACAGCTCGACGACTTCCTTCTTGAGCACGTAATCGTCCAGGCTCACCTCAGCTCGCGCTCCGTTCTGGCCACCGAACTTGTGATCGCGCTGCGTGCGCGGCGCGGGATCGAATATCGGCTGGCCTTCCAGGATCACGAGGTTCTGCACGCGGCCGAAGTTGATTCGTTGCATCAGTCGAACGAGCCGTCGCTCGTTGGGAGTCAGGTCATTCCATCTCGTCGGCTTGCTCATAGGCGCAACTCCTTGTCGTACAATGTGTAATACATACTAAACACTCGGTCCAAATAAAAAACGCGACGGTCGTTACCGAACAATCAGCTTCAGCTCTTCCAAGCGGATTCGCATCGCCATCGGTGAAACGCGGAACTCCTCAGCCAAGGGCACAGCCGCCCAGTCCAGCATCATGTTGTCTTCCTCCTCCGGCGTCTCGGGAACAATCCGCCGGCGCACGATTTCATCCTCAAGAATGGCTTGGCGGTCTGCCTCGAGTCGGGCGATCGTGATAATGCGGCCCTCAAGAATGTGCCGCCACAACTGAAACACAAAGGGGCGTGGCATCAGGACGCTGGCAGCAAAATAGTCGGCTTGGCGTTCGATGCGGCGATTCGCCTCGCTAATGCGGGACGCAAACGGTGGTTCGTCGCTGTCGCGATGTTCGTAGATGTTCCGATGGAGTTGCCAGTGGCCAATTTCGTGGCCCAACGTGAAGCGAAAACGCCCTTCCAGTTCTGGGAACTCGTCGGGATCAAGGCTCTGGTCAACCATCACTTCGCGGCGTTCGACACAAAGTGCTCCCAGCACATCGTCGAAACCAACGACCTCACGGAGGTCGCAGAGCGCAAGGTACAGGTTCAGGTGTCGCTCGAGGATCTCTTCTATTGGGATGGGTGGTTCAGTGATCGGCGCATGTTCACGAGAGTATTGGCACAGCAGACGTTGGGCTTCGAACTCGATGCGTCGGTAGCTGAGGTACGGTGCGTTCGGCGTTGCGGTGGTCATGGCTGCTCTTTCTTACGGTCTTTGATCTTCTCGGCCTGCTTGGCCAGTCGGTTAATGTCAGCGGCGGACAACCCCTTGGCAGTCCGCAGGAACGTCGCCATAGCCTTTGGCTGCTGGCGAATGATCGCTGGCAAGTCGTCGGCGACGCGGCCGGCCAATGCCAGCAGCTCGTCGACGTGCTCGCCCAGGATTTGTGCCATGCGAACAATCCGTTCCTCCGCTGGCGGTCCGAAGTTGCCTTGTTCAATCTGCGAGATGTACGTCGGGCTGACATCCAACTGCCGCGCAAACTCGCGGAGCGTGATCCCTTTGCCCGTGCGTAACTCACGAATGTATTGACCGAAGTGCACTTTTTTCTTCCTACCCATCGCCGCGCTCCTTGTGTGTCCCAGAACTGTGTAGCGTCAAGTAAATACTATACGCCGGTGCGGGACGTGTTC
>JACNKX010000133.1 GCA_014381825.1 Planctomycetota bacterium | reverse complement strand
CAACAAGAAACACTCTCAAATCAAAAACTATTTACAGAACAACGGTTGCTCAATCTTCTAGAAGGTTTCGATGTAGCGAAAGACACTGAGACGCGCATCTTCAAAACCGGTGAGTGTCTTGTTGACTTGCACGGACTCACAGTAGAGAAGTCTTAACGAGTGCGCAAGAGTTCGTGACACATTGGCAAGAGTTTGCAACCTTGAATTGCGCGCGATAGAAGACCACCAGATGACACACATAAATCATCGTAAGTCATCAAAAAAGACCACCTTGCTGCGATCAGCAAGGCGGCCTTGAAAGTGGAGGCGGCGGGAATCGAACCCGCGTCCCGAGACATTTCCATGCAAGCTTCTACGTGTGTAGTCGGTTATTTGATTGTCGAACTCTCAATCGCCAACCAACAGGCTATTGATCGTCCCATCCGAGAACATTGTTTCGCTTTGAGCGTGCTCGGCATGACTCAAGACTAGCCGGAATTGTGACCGACTTTTGGGACTCTCCGACGAAGTCCCGCAGTCGGGGCTACGTGCTACGCAGCCAGTGCAAGATTTGCATCTGCAACTAAAAATTGTGATCAGCTTTTAACGTGGCCCACTGATCAACCACGACACGCCACTTACACTTCAGGCTATCCGGTCGAATCCAGTTCGCCCCCGAAGTGGTCATGACCGAACCGTTCGATCACGCCGAAGTGGTATCGGCATTCTTTGAATCTTACTCTCGTTCACCTGCCGAAAACAGGTGGACTTTCGGTCGAATCGCATGTTCCCGTCGTAATTTCCCCAATTCCCTCGACCAATCCGTCCACGGAATACCGACATGCGACAGCAGCAATTACTATGGAGAGATGAGCAGCAGCGCAAAGGAACCGTCCGCAATCCGCCCTCATCAGGCTCCGCGATCTGTGCGAGTTGTTAACTGGCCGTTGCGCGATGGTGGGCTTCGTGCCTGGGGAATGCTGATTGGGCTGGGGCTGCTTGCCGCTGGTGCCGGGAGCGTCGCGCAGAGTGGGTTCATGGGGGGAATCAGCTTCGCGGCACTGGCAATTGCCGCTTGGAGGCTATGGATTCCGGTGACGTTCGAGCTTCGCTCTCGTGGAGTAATCTCCACCGTATTCGGTCGTTCCCGTCAGATTCCGTGGACGCAAATCGCTCGTTACGAAGTGCGCCCTCGCGGACTGCTGCTGTTCGCGGAAGAAGACACTGGTCCAATGGCCGCTTTTCGGAGCGTCTACATCCGGTGGAACGGCCAGCGAGCGGCGGTCCTGGAGGTCGTGGCGTTCTATACGACAACGCGGCTGTCGGTAGCGTCGACGAGGACGTTTTTGAAGGACGTGAACGAAGGGACTTAGATGTAGCGGGAGTTCCAACAGGTTTTTGGTGCGGCTTGCGCCGACACCCTACAGTTCTGCCTTGAAGCAAGCAGCTTGATGAACTCCGCCCTCCAGCATCGGCTGTGCTCCTCGGCATGATTCTTCTGCGATCGGACAACGATCGGCAAACGAGCAACCTGCGTAGATCTTCTCGGGTGAAGGGACTTCGCCCTGAAGCTCGATGCGTTTGCGTTCTCTTTCCGCGACGGGATCGGGAATGGGGGCCGCTGACAAGAGAGCCTGTGTATAGGGATGTCGCGGGTGCGCATAAAGCTCTGCCTTGGGAGCCGTTTCGACCAATCGCCCCAAGTACATGACACCAACTCGATGCGCGATATGGCGGACGACGGCTAGGTCATGCGCGATGAAGACGTACGCCAGGCCCAACTTCTCCTGTAACTCCATCAACAGGTTAATCACCTGGGCCTGGATCGAAACATCGAGCGCAGAAACGGGTTCGTCACAGATAATTAGCTTCGGCTGAACGGCCAGAGCCCGGGCGATACCGATTCGCTGACGCTGGCCGCCCGAAAACTCGTGCGGATAACGATTCAGAAACTTCGGGTCGAGCCCAACGAGATCCATTAGCCGCATCGCTTCGAGCTTTCGTTGCGTGCGGTCGTAGAGATGGAAGATGTGCATCGGCTCGGTGATGATATTCCCAACCGTCATTCGTGGATTGAGCGACGCGAATGGATCTTGGAAGATCATTTGAATGTTCTGACGATGCGGTAACATCTCTCGATCACTGAGTCTGTCGATACGTTGACCATCGAGATAGACTTCGCCCCCTGTCGGTCGAACGAGTTTTACGATGGCGCGAGCTGTCGTCGACTTTCCACAACCAGATTCGCCAACGATTCCAAGCGTCTCGCCTTCGGCAACTTGAAACGACACGCCATCGACCGCTCGAATGAAGCCCTGCTGGGCGTTGAGCAAACCACCTCGCCGAAACGGAAAGTGAACGGACAAGTCACGGACGTCGAGGAGCGGGACTGAGGCATTACTCTGTTCAGCACGACTCAACGATGTAGCATCTGCGGTCGGATTCACGTTCTCTCCTCCGCAGGTTTCACGTTGTCAACATCGACGAAACAAGCAAAGTCTCCGCCATCAGGCCGTTCGATCGCCGGTGGCACGCTCTGTTGACAGCGATCTTCGCGATACGAACATCGTGGATAGAACGCACATCCGGGTGGCAGATTGGCGAGATCGGGAGGCTGCCCCGGAATCACTCTCAGCTTCTCAGTAATATCTGTGTCCCAGCGAGGAACGGAATCTAACAGCCCGAGCGTGTACGGGTGCCGCGGATTCGCGAACAAGGAATCTACATCGGCTCGCTCGACGATCTTGCCTCCATACATCACGAGGACTCGATGACAAATGTTCGCGACAACGCCCAAGTCGTGAGTGATCATGATGATCGAAGTCCCATGATCCGTTTGTAGCTGTTTCATTAGGTCGAGGATTTGAGCTTGGATCGTCACATCCAACGCCGTGCTTGGTTCGTCTGCGATCAGGATATCTGGATTACAAGACAGTGCCATCGCGATCATCACTCGCTGACGCATGCCTCCCGAGAATTGATGCGGGTAGTCGAACACACGTTTGTCGGCACCGGTAATCCCAACTTGTTCCAACATGTCGATCGCATGAGCGATCGCTTCGTCGTGCGAGTGCCTCAGATGCAAACGGGTGACTTCAGTTAATTGTTCCTCGACCGTTAAGAACGGATTCAATGCGGTCATCGGATCTTGAAAGATCATGGCGATATGCCGACCACGGATCTGCGATAGTCGCTGCGCATTGGCGGTCAGCAAGTCCTCGTCGCGATACAGAGCACGGCCTGACGAGATGCGACCGGGCGGCTGGGGGATCAAACCCAGCATCGCCAGATTAGTCACCGACTTACCAGACCCCGATTCGCCGACGATTCCGAGTGTTTCGCCCGGGGCAAGATCGAACGAAACGCCATCGACTGCGCGGACAACGCCTTCGTCCGTGCGAAACTCGACTCGCAAATCATCGACTTGTAAGAGTGGTTCGGTCATGATCGCCATCACTCGGAGAGTGACGCCTACGTTATCGGTTCTTCATTCTAGGGTCGAGCGCGTCGCGCAATCCGTCTCCTAGAAAATTCAAAGAGAAGAGTGTTGCGGCTAACGCACCGCCAGAGAACGCAATCAACCACCAGTAGATTTTAATTGGAGTTACTGCTTTCACGCCTTCGTCAACTAGCAGTCCCCACGAAACATCGGGGGCCTGCACACCAACGCCTAGAAACGAGAGGAATGCTTCAAAACGCATGACGGCAGGGATCGTTAACGTCAGGTAGACGATCACAACACTCATCACGTTGGGAATCAGATGCTGGAATACGATCCGTGCGCGACTGGCACCGACAACATGTGCCGCATCGATGAAAAGTTCTGTTTTAAGCGAAATGACTTGGCCTCGAACAACGCGAGCCATCGTCAGCCAATAGATCGCACCAATTAGGACATAGAAGACCGTCAACTGGTTGATACCGAGTGCGTCCATCTTGGCCTTCGTCTCTTCGGCACTAAGTATCGTGATGATGAAGATCACGATGAAGATGAACGGTATCGAGTAGAGAATATCGACAATCCGCATCATCACGCTATCAATCCAGCCGCCAAGATATCCCGACACGGCTCCGTAAGTCACGCCAATCAGCAGCGAAACGAGCGTCGCAACGATGCCAACAATCAGCGAGACACGGGCCCCCCAAAATACTCGCGACAGTACGTCGCGTCCTAAATCATCCGTTCCGAACAGCGAGGGCAGGCACCAATCGCCGAAGAGCATGATTCGCAGCCGAAGCAGTTGTCGCACGATGGAGCCCGGATTATGCCATAGCTTTTCGAGTGGATCGCTGTTGTGAATCTTGCCGTCAAGTTCGCCAAGCAGTTGCTCGCGATCCGTGCCCGACGCAGCTCGGACCTTTGTCTTTAACTCTGCAACCTCGTCGTCGAACTTCGCCAATTCGGCGGTCAGTGAGTCGGAGGCGAAGCGAAGATCTGAACGTTCGCCAAGCTTTACCCAATACCGCTGGCCTCTGAATCCAGGAGCCAGATTTTTGCGATCCTTCAGGTCTTTGTCGAGCGGCGATTGCAATGGCAGCAGCGGCGCGAAAGCCGCGAGCATCGCAACCGCGACCAAGCACCACAGCGAAATCATCGCCAACCGGTTACGCTTTAGACGCCGCCACGCGTCCTGCCATAGCGACGTGCCTTTGATTCGTCTCGCTTCATCAAGCAACGCTGCGTAGCGTTCCAACTCCGACGCATCGGGCTGCTTTGCATCCTGCGATTCGACCACCCTATAACTCCCCCAACTTAACGCGAGGATCGAGGATAGCGTACGAGAAGTCGACCATCGTGTTCATGAGCAACACGAGCGCCGTATAAACAACGACTACGCCTAACGCCAACGGATAATCTCGCTGGAACGCGGCTTCAATGAAGTGGCTGCCCATGCCAGGTAATGCAAAAATCTTTTCGACGACGAGTGACCCTGTCATTACGCCCGCGACTGCAGGACCAAGGTACGACACGACAGGCACTAGTGCGCCTCGCAGAGCGTGGCGAACGACGACTCGACGCTCACTCAGTCCCTTCGCAAACGCAGTCCGAATGTAGTCGCGTCCGAGTACTTCCAGCATGCCGGTTCGAGTGAGCCGCGAGATATATCCTGCGTATGGAGCGCCCAGACAGATGGCTGGCAAGATGATTTGCTTGAGCGAGCCCCATCCGGCTGCTGGCAAAAGCTGAATTTGAAAAACAAACAGGATGATCGCTAGGCTTGCCAGGACAAAGTTTGGCACGGCGATCCCGAGAGTCGCGGCTACCATGAAGGAAAAATCAACGAACGACTCGCGTCGGATCGCGGAGACAACTCCCGCCGTCGTACCTAAACACACTGCGAACACCATCGCAAAGAGTCCCAACGACGCTGAAATCGGAAAGCCTTGGCCGATGATTTCGTTAACGGTGAAATCGGGGATCTTGATACTTGCGCCGAAATCGCCTCGCAACGCTCGGGTCAGGTGATCAAAGTATTGGACAGGCAGCGGATCATTCAAATTGAATTGAGCTTCGACGTTTTTCCTTACCTCCGGTGGTAAGTTACGTTCGGCGTCGAACGGCCCGCCCGGCACAGCATGCATCAAGAAGAACGAGACCGTGTAGACAACCCACATAGTTGCGAGATACCAACCCGCGCGACGAAACAGAAATTGAAGAGACTCACCCACAATCAATCCTCGATTCGCATCCAGTACAACGGGTGCTGATCTTGCACATTTGGAAAGAACCCTTTGACGCGAGGCGACACCATCCCCTTGCTAACGTAATAGTAAATCGGAATGATGGGCAGTTCGGCCATCAGGATTTCCTCGGCTTGTTCCATCCAACGCAGCCGCCGATCAAGGCCAGGTTCTTCGGCGGCCTTTTTGACGAACGCATCGTAATCGGGATTGCCCCAACCGGTCTCATTGTTTTCGCCGCCCGTAACCCACATGTCGATGAACGTATTGGCATCGGGATAGTCAGGCACCCATCCCGCACGAGCAATCGAATACTCCTGGGAGTGAATCGAAGAGAGATAAGTCGTCCATTCGGAGTTCTTCAGCTCCGCGTCGATGCCAAGGTTGTTCTTCCATTGCTGCTGAATCACTTCAGCGATTGCGCGATGATTCTCGTTCGTGTTGTAAAGAATCTCGACTTTCGGAATGCCGCCGGGGAGATTGGCATATTTCGACTTTTTGAGTTCTTCGCGCGCGGCTACTGGATCGAAAGGCTCGCACAGAGGTGATCGATAGCCCGGCAAGCCCGGGGGTACGAGGCTGCGCGCCGGTTGCTGGCCCGCTTGCGTTACTTTATCGCAGATCAGTTGTTTATCGATTGCCATGTTTAGGGCTCGCCGGACGTGAATGTCGTCGCAGGGAGCACGCGTCACATTGATTCGATAGAAGTAGATGATCAGTAGTGGCGTTGGAACATAGTCGCGTTCCTTGCGCGCCATGAGCTGCGGAATCACGGTGCTTGGGGCATCTGTAATCCAGTCAAGCTGGCCCGTCAGATACATGTTCAGTGCCGTCGTCTCCGATTTGAAGCCAAACACATCAACCGTTTCGAGCTTGACTTGCTTGTGAGACCAATGCAGCGGATTCTTTACCAGTCGAAGCCGATCGCGGAACCGACGGAACTCGAGATTGTAAGTTCCGTTGCTGACAATGTTCTCCGGCTTGGTCCAGGCCGGCGTCCCATGAGTCTCTATACACTTGCGGTTCATCGGAAAGAGTGGATAGAAAGTTGTTAGGTGGAGAAAGAAAGGTGTACGGTTCTGAAGCGTCACAACTAACGTCTTGTCGTCCGGCGCTTTTACGCCGACAGTGGCTTCAAAGTCGGGCAGTACGTGTAAACAATTCACAACTTCGCTCGGCAAGTCCCTTGCGCTGCCAGCAAGCCAATCAACCTTGAAGTTACTCCAGCCTGAAGTTGACTCACCTTTGCTAAACGCCACGACTTTGGAATTCTCTTCGACTAGATAGACCGAGCGCTCTTGCCATTCGGACTCCGCTTCGGCCTTGTCTTCGTCCGATGCGTCTGGTGCGTGCTGAGGCTCAGGCGGGCGCGCAATCCCAAGTAACTTCCCACGTCGGATGGTCCCCCGCGGGAAGAGCTGACCGACTCGCAGACGGTCTGACAATTCAACTTCGATCAGACCACCAAGTGTAACCGTTGATGTCGTGTACTTTTTAGCGCCTTTCAAGTACCAAAGCTGATAGGCGTACTGCGATGCGGTCTCTGGATGTAGCGTTCGGCGCCAGGACCACACAAAGTCATCCGCGGTGAACTTGCTGCCGTCCGACCACTTTGCCGCTTCGCGAATATGAAAGGTATAGACGCGACCGTCTTCAGAGATATCGACGCTTTCGGCGACTCCAGGGGCAGCATCGAGCGGGTAATTACCATTCTCGTCAGGTTCGGGCGCGTTGAGGACGTTGCCTTCTTCATCCAACTCGTAACCCAGGGGCCACTCTCGATACAGACCCTCGAACAGAGAAGTCATCACTCGATGCTCGGGCTGGCCGGTTGCTTTGGAAGGATCGACCGTTTTGATTTCATCGCCGTTGTGGAACGAGAAGTCCGCCGGTGGCAATGTCCCGAATGAAACAGCCCAAACGAGCGCCGACATTAACACGACGAGGGCAACATAGGGGAACGCATTCCGAAGGGTTGGGTGCATAAGGCGGGAGGCACTGGCAAGTGTCAGGAATTCCACACAATCGAATTCGACACATCGTAAGACGCTGGGAGAATAACAACAACCTTGGTTTTCGTCGTTCCGCGATCCGACCGAAAACCGCGACTTCGGAGAATTCTTGCTGTGCCATTTCCCAAATGGAGGTCGTCTGACTACAATGTGGCGATTGGAAGGACGAGAGGCTCATCGTACTGCCCGCTATTTCAAACACCACATTCAGTGGCGAGGGTTTGCGAGCCCAAATCGGCTTTTCTTTTCACCGTTCGTGAAAATCGGTACTTCCCTTTGCGGCGAGTTATATGCGCTCGTCATAAATGTTGCTGCCCATCTCACAGACGCCAAATCACCAAAACAATTCTCGTTCGTAAAGCCAGCATTACCAACAAGGATCAGAGGAAATGCAAGTCGCCGCCGAACTTGAAGTCAAGGATGGGCAGATGTCCTCGGAATTGAATATGCTACCTGAAGCGTCCGTCAAGCAACTCGTGCAGTTGTTCAAACTGTTAGCCGACGAGACCCGAGTCCGAATCCTGCACTTGCTCCACCAAGCTGAGGAACTAAATGTTCTTGAGCTGTGCAAATTGCTCGGTCAACGGCAACCGTCGGTCAGTCATCATCTGGCATTGCTGCGAGTCGCCGGACTGATCGATATGCGACGCGACGGGAAGCACAACTACTATCGTGTCGTGCCGAAAGAGTTCGAAGCGTTCATCGCTCGCGTGTTTCAGGGCTCCGAATCGAGCCCGTTACGTGTGTGCTTTGAAAACTACGAGCTGCGTTACGGGTTAATCGAACCGGCAGAATAGCACTTGCCTGATGTCAGACTTCGTTCATCAGCGTCACAAACCGCCGACGTCGCTTGAGCGGCCTCGCGAGTTAGTGCTGGTATGTGCTCCACTTCGCAGCAACATCAACCTCTCGAGAATCGTACGAACCGCGAGCTGCTGCGGTGTCTCAAGGCTGATCACGTGTGGACCGTCGAAGATCGATCCAAAGATCGCGCGTGTGGCTGCGGATGACTTTTCCATCGAGAAACATCGCAGCTTGCCACCCGTTCTGAAAGCACTTCGCGACGAAGGCTATCAGCTCGTTGGTCTCGAACAGACGACGAACTCACAGAGCTTGCATGGGTTTTCTTTTGTGCACAAAACCGCGATCGTTATCGGAAACGAGCGGCTCGGGCTGACAGAAGACGCCCTGGCGTTGCTCGATCACGTCGTCGAGATTCCGGTTTATGGCTTACCGTTCAGCTACAACGTGTCAACGGCAACAACGATGGCGTTATACGAGTACTGTCGTCAGTTTCCGATCGGATAATTCGGATAATGTAGCCATCAGTCTCCGCCTGATGGGCCCATCGCGAACGGTTCGAGCGAAAAAAGACGCTCCCATTTCAACTGTGCGCCGTAGCGGGGTCATCAGTCGGGAAATGATAGCTGCGTTCTAGTCAGCTTGCCCCCACGATGCGGACCCATTACGCTCTCTGGATCGCGAATTTAGTTCGTACGAAATGCCCCTCGGAGTGTTCGATGAGACTCTTATCATCATTTGTTTCGCTTCTTAGCATTTGCACGCTCTCCAGCGCTCTAACCGCTGAAGAATACCAACTTGGTCCCGACTCGCAGCGGCAAGACGGAGTTCCCGTCGGCAAGGTCACACAGCATCAATGGACGAACAGCGAGATCTATCCAGGAACTGAGCGGGACTACTGGGTCTATGCACCGCAACAGTACGATGCTGCAAAGCCGACCTGTGTGATGGTGTTTCAAGATGGGCGAAGCTACATGAGTGAGAAGGGGCAATTCCGAACAACCACCGTTTTCGACAATCTCATTCACCAGGGAGACATGCCAGTCACGATAGGCATCTTTATTAATCCTGGAGTTGTACCGCCGTCATCGCCTGACGCTAAAGGGCGCCGCAATCGAAGTTTTGAGTACGATTCGCTCGGCGATCAATATGCGACGTTCTTGCTCGACGAGATTCTTCCTGCCGTCAGCAAGACCTACCACCTGACCGATGATCCAGAAGGGCGAGCGATCGGTGGAATCAGCAGCGGTGGGATTTGCGCGTGGACGGTCGCTTGGGAACGCCCTGACTCATTTCGCAAAGTTCTCAGCCATGTCGGTAGCTTCACGAACATCCGTGGAGGCCATGTCTATGCGGCGCTGATCCGCAAGACAGATCCCAAGCCGATCCGAGTCTTCCTGCAAGAAGGTGAAAACGACCTAGATAATCTTCATGGCAATTGGCCACTGGCGAATCGACAGATGGCGGCTTCCTTGAAGTACGCGGGTTACGACTTCAAGTTCGTGATGGGAACCGAAGGCCACAACGGCAAGCACGGCGGCGCGATCTTACCTGGATCGCTGCGATGGTTGTGGCGAGATTACAAACCTCAAGACTAGCCCACTCTACTTTTCAGGAGCCGCTTTCGATGCAGATTCGCTTCGTTGCTTTTGCCATTGCGCTGCAATTCTGTGTTTCGGAATTCTGCGTATTGGTGTTTTCACAAGACATGCCGCTGTCTGAGATTCTCATTGACGCCGAGGACTGGGAACTCGTGGAGGAAGGCTTTAAGTTCACCGAAGGTCCCGCGGTTAACGCCGCGGGAGATGTGTTCTTTACGGATGTTCCGAACAACAAGATCTACAAGATTACTGGATACGAAGGCGTCACGACTTTCGTGAAAGACAGCCATCGCACGAGCGGTTTGATGTTCGGGCCCGATGGCAAACTCTACGGTTGCCGCCGAGGTTTGAAGCAGATCGTTGCGTACGACACCGAAGGAAACGCGACCGTCATTGCCGAAGGTGTTGACGGCAATGACTTGGTTGTCAATCGAGACGGTGGGATTTACTTCACTGAACCATCGACGAAGCAGATCTGGTACATTACGCCGAAAGGCGAGAAGCGAGTCGTCGATTCCGGCATCGAGAAGCCCAATGGGATTATTCTGTGGCCAGACCAGAAGACGCTTGTTGTTGCGGATACGGCTGGTGCGAATCTTTGGACGTTCCGCATCGAACCGGATGGCAGCCTACGGTACAAGCAGCCGTACTACACGATGCGGCTGACTCGTGGCAAGGAAGGCAGCGGCGCGGATGGGATGACTGTCGATTCGCGAGGCAGGCTTTACGTTGCCACACTCGCTGGACTTCAGTTCTTCGACACACAAGGTCGAATCAGTGGCGTCATTGCGAATCCCAATGACAAGCGAATTAGCAACGTCGTATTTGGCGGATCAAAGCTCGACACGCTTTTTATCACTTGTGGAAATCGTGTTTTCTGCCGCCGCACTCAGGCGACGGGAGCGAGGTACTTCGATGCGAAGTCAAACTAGCCGAACAGCGCGACGTACCCCAAGAACAACGTCCACAGAACAAACAGAAAAACGCTTACGACCAACACCGGAAGGTTTCGTTTTGGTGGCGAGACCTGGGAACTCGAACTGCCGTTCAGCGGATCGCTAATGGGCTGCGGCTTTGGCTCGCTGGAATCGTTCTTCGAGCGACTCTGCTTTTTGCGCTTCGACATTACTCGGAGTCGTCCGGCTCGAGAATCGTGATTTCATAATCTCGCTGAAACGCTTCCTCGAAATCGTAGATCCCGTCAAAGTGTTCGCGTTGATCGTTCTCGGACTTCGTCATTTCGCCGACCTCGATCAGCTTGTACACGATCTCGCCAAAGTCTCGAGTGGACTTCACGCCCCAACTGTTCAGCACGACCTTCGCCATCAAGCCAAATAACTCAGCTGCATACAGGCGGATCGCTTCACACAGCTGCTGGCCCGATAAATGTGCCTCTGGGGGCGGCTCGTCCGATTCATCGTCGTCTTCTACGCCAAAGGGCCTTGGTCGGCCCATGCCAAGTTCGAATTGCGCGTAAGCGAGCGATTGTTGAACGAAAATATAGGCGTCAACCGAATACCGGCCATCCTTCGTCGCAATTTCCGCTAATCGTCGCAGGGTTTCTGACATAGCAGTCGAAGTCATCTAGTTACTTCTTCTTCTCTTTCTTGAGGACAGTGAGGACTTCCGTCGCGTCGATCAACATCCGCCGCCGATCTTCCATCTCGATTAATAACTGCTGAGCCAAAATCTCGTGACTTAGAATCCTCGCCCGACCGTTGCCGGTGATGATATCAGCGCCTATCGGCGGAAGTTCCTTACGCATTTCATTGTAGGTGTCGTACTCATATCGCAGACAACACTTCAGCCGACCGCAACGTCCTGAAATCTTCGTAGGATCGAGCGTCGCTTTCTGCATCTTCGCCATCTTCATCGAGACCGGCGGCATATCATCTAGATGCGTGTTACAACAAACCGGCTTTCCACAGTCGCCGTAATCTGCCAGCAACTTCGCTTCGTCGCGCACGCCGATTTGCCGCATTTCGATACGCGTCTGAAATTCGGAGGCGAGTTTTTTTACTAGATCGCGGAAGTCAACGCGTTCTTCAGCCAAGTAGTAGATGACAATCCGTTCGCCACCGAACAGATGCTCCATGTCGATCAGTTCCATCTGCAGACCGAGCTCGGTGACCGTCTGCTTGCAGATCGTGAACTCGTCAGCTTCTTGGGCTTGTATGTGAAACGCTTCGTTCTCGTCTTCTGAGGTCATCGCCCGCAAGATCTGTCCGTGGGTCGGATTCTTCAAGTTTGCGACCGCATGATCGGAAGCTTCGCAGAGAACTTCCCCGGCTTCGAGTCCGCGGTTCGTGCGCGCGACGACCTTCACGCCACGCGTGTGACGATCCCCACCTCGCGTCGACATGACGCCAAGCGATCTCATCGTGCCGAATCGAACAACGTATTTGGGCATACGTGTGTTACCGAAGTGATTTGAGTGTCGAGTGTTTGCCGGCCCTCACGGGTCGTTGAGTATAGTGGCATGCGAGGCTGGCGGAAAGTCGCCCAAAGTCGCGGTGGTAGCAAGATTTAACGACGTCGAGTGCTCGCGTCCTTGTCACCGGATCGGTGGCGCTGTAAAAGTCACTCTATGCAACAGTATAAGGATCTACTGCAGCGAGTCTTGGATGAAGGACATCCGAAGGAAGATCGCACTGGCACCGGAACACTAAGTATTTTCGGACACCAGATGCGGTTTGACTTGGGGCAAGGCTTCCCGCTGCTCACGACGAAAAAAGTACATCTGAAGTCAATCATCCACGAGTTGCTGTGGTTCCTGCAAGGCGAAACAAACATTCGCTACTTAAAGGAGAACGGCGTCAGGATTTGGGATGAATGGGCCGACCAAGCGGGTGAATTGGGGCCGGTTTATGGTCACCAGTGGCGATCGTGGACCGGAACGGGCGGCGAGCAAATCGACCAGATTCAGCAGCTCGTCCAGCAAATCAACAACAATCCCGACTCACGAAGGTTGATCGTCAACGCATGGAATGTCGCCGACGTTTCTAAGATGGCGTTGCCGCCGTGCCACCTGCTGTTTCAGTTCTACGTTGCTGGCGGTCGGTTGTCGTGCCAGTTGTATCAACGGAGCGCCGACGTCTTCTTAGGAGTGCCATTCAACATCGCTTCCTATTCACTGCTGACGATGATGATGGCGCAAGTGTGTGAATTGGAAGTGGGTGATTTCGTTCACACCTTCGGCGACGCACATCTGTACAACAACCACATGGATCAAACGCTTGAACAGCTGAGCCGCGAGATTCGCTCGCTTCCCAAAATGCAAATCAATCCCGACGTACGTTCGATCTTCGAGTTCAATTACGACGACTTCAAACTGGTCGACTACGATCCACATCCACACATATCAGCCCCGGTCGCCGTATAGCCTTCACTCTCTGAGCAATACGCGCCGCCGCGATGAAGCCTTATGAGAGTTTCTTTGATAGTCGCAATGGAGCGAAGTGCGATCATCGGTCGCGAAGGTGACTTGCCGTGGCACTTATCGGCAGACTTGAAACGCTTCAAGCAACTGACGATGGGCCACCACATCATCATGGGACGGAAGACGTATGAATCGATCGGACGTTTGCTCCCAGGTAGGACATCCGTCGTCGTGACGCGTCAGATGGACTTCGAACTCTCGGGAGCCATTGTCTCGCACAGTATCAACGATGCGATTGCTGCTTCGAGCGACGACACCGAGGCTTTCATTATCGGCGGTGCCGAGATTTATCATCAGGCGATCCCATTTGCTCAACGGATCTATCTGACGGAAGTCGCGGCGGATGTCGCTGGTGACGCTCGTTTTCCCGAATTCGATCGGAACCAGTGGACGGTCGTCGAACGCACAGAGCACTTGGCGGACGAACGCAATGATCACCCGCATACATTCACGATTCTTGACCGCAAGAGTTGAGAACGATTAGTCCAAATGAGAGAACTTCAAGATGACGAACGAGCCAATCGACGAGACGCTTTCCGATCTCTTGGAACTGAACCAGCAACTGCTTGACAGTATTGCCACCGCTGATTGGGAAACGTACGAACGGCTGTGTGATCCGACCTTGAGCGCGTTCGAGCCGGAAGCACGCGGCCAATTGGTTGAAGGGATGGAGTTTCATCGCTTCTATTTCGATTTAGATGGCGACGACAAACCGAAGCAGTCGACCATCGCTTCACCTCACGTCCGATTGCTTGCCGACAATGTCGCGATCGTCAGCTTCGTTCGGTTGGTCCAGTCCGTGGATGCCGAAGGTAACCCACAATCGTCACGATGTGACGAAACTCGGGTGTGGGAACGCCAAGACGGCGTCTGGCAGCATGTCCACTTTCACCGCTCGGTCAACGCTTGATCAAGCCGTCTCCGTCGTCGAGAACGCCCTTGCACCGGGACGAGCGACCGAGAAGACACGTTCTTGAAACCGGCTTCAAAAGGGGTAGAGGCCTACCACCTATGCTCGAGCCCAGCGTATCCGCCGTGCAGGATCAAACCGCGGCTCGAATCGATATTCTCCACATCGTTGATGCCGCGCAAATCAGAATAGATCTGATCGGATGCCAACGCGACGCCGGTGACGGCCAACGCTCGATAACCGATCGTCCCCGTCCATCGGCAATTGAAGCAGTATTTCAATCCGAAATCTACTTCGCCGAGAAACGCGACGTCGTCCTTTGAACTCTCGACGTTAAATTCTTGCCCGATAAAAGGCCCGTTGTTGATCGTTGCAACACCCAGGTTGCCGCCGATCTCGGAAACATGGTCGATCTGATTGCCGTAGATGCCAAGTTTGATTCCGAAGTCTGTGGTCAGCCGGTCGCTCACACAGTATTGAGCCTCGTTGCCGACCTGGAAACCGATCAAGTGGTTTTCGATATCGATGTTATAGAAAATCTCGTCGTCGGCATGCGTGATTTGGAGATCGTCCGCGTCGGAAGCGAACAGCAAGTTTTCATCGAATCGAAAGTATCGTACACCGACCAGCCAATTGTGCCGAAGCCTCGAACAACCGCATTTACCAGCGGCACAGCTGCCACAGAATTTCCATAAGTTGAGTTCGATATTATGAAATGAAAAGTCCCGGTTCAGCATATGGATACCGTCGTCGCCGGGCGCAACATTTAGGTAGATGTCCGCCGTGTTGCCACCGTACGTCAGCGAGTCCCAATTGAGAATTCCGTTTAGATTTCCAAGCACGTCCGCTGAGACCGTCTGCGTTGACTGACTATCGGGAAAGATGCCCCAGTAAACGGCTTCGATGGCGTTGCGTTCGCAATTAAAGTATCGACCGATGCGAGCGTCGAATCCACCTCCCCAATCCATATCCGCGTCGCGAGTGTTGGTTCGCTGGTCGGCTTCGTTTCCGGTACCGTAGCTGAATGTGTAATGATCGCCATGATCGCGAGTCATGAAGACACCACCGACCGTTCCAAACCAGTTCCGCGCCTTTGGCGGAGCACACATTTGAGCGTAGCCGTTCGCCCAAACATCACACGAACCTCCGGAGTATGAGTAATTGGGCATCGCATAGCCTGGCATCATTTGCGGTTGCATCGGCGTCTGGGCGCGAGGCGCTTGCTGCGTCTGCGCGTGATTACGCGGCAATTGCGGCGAAGCGCCTGGCATCGGAAGCTGGACTTGTGGCGGAGCCAGAGGAGGACCGCCAAGCAGTTCACTGCGTCCCAGCATCACGCTCGCTTGCCCGTCATTCGATTGAACATAAGGCCATGACGGTAGAGCGCTTGAGGCTTGATATTGATGGGGAATCGCTTGCGGCTGTATCGAACGGTAACCACTGGTCGGATAGGCAGCGTAACCATACGACGTAGGAGGATACCCCGGCATCGCCTGGCGGGTCATCGTTGGGTTGTAAATCGGCGAACCGTATGCTGGCATCTGGCCGTATGCCGGCATCTGCGAGTAACCCGTCGGAGCCGCGAGCATGGACGGGGAGTGAGCCATCAGCGTCTGGGCATCGGCCGCGTTGTCAGACACACCGAATAGGTTAGTAAAAAGGAAACTTCCTAGAGATGCGGCACTAAAGACACCGGCAATCGTTAATACTCGAAGCGGATTCATCCTACGACTCCTTTTCGTATTCCATCCCTACGTACATCTGCATCATGCATCGGCGAGTTGTAATACGGGAGTTGGCGGATTCGCGCGCATTCCGAGTAGAATTACCGATCGGAAACCATCCACTCGACATGCGCGGCGCAACCCGAATCGAGGAGAGGACTACAGTCCGACGAAGAACCGGTTCGGACGATACAACCGGTACAAAGAGATCGTTCGTGCGCGTAAGGCGGGGACGCGTTCAGTATAGCTTTCGAAACGACCGCAATATTACGCTGCGGCGAAATGGAGAGAGGTCTCGCGCTGATCGTCGCTAAGTTCCAAGACTTCACGAGCAAGATGGCGATAATCTTCCGCACCGTGCGAGTGAGCGGCGTACTCGAAGATCGATTGACCGAAACTCGGCGCTTCCGCCAATCGAATGTTTCGACGAATTCGTGTCTTGAACGTCAAGGCGTTCTCCCAGGACTTGTCAGTTGCTGTTTGTTGGCTAAAGAAGTCCTGTACGTCAGCGCTCACTTCGGCCGCCAAACGCGTGCCGGAATCGTACATGCAAAGTACAACACCGGTCAGTCGCAACTTCGAGTTTAACCGCTGAGTCACGACTTCGATCGTGCGAAGCAGTTTGCTTAGCCCGTGCAGCGCGAGAAAGTGCGGCTGAAGCGGTAAGAAGACTTCGTTGACAGCTGTCAGCGCGTTCAATGTTAAAATGCTCAGTGACGGCGGGCAATCGACGAGCAAGAAATCGCAATCGATTTCTTCTTGCGCCAGCTTGTCGCGAAGAATCAACTCGCGTCCGACCTCGCCGGCCAGTTCCAGTTCGGCAGCCGCCAAGTCAAGATGCGAAGGTACGATCGAGAGATAATCGTTCACTTTGCGTTGGATGTCTGCAATTCGAGTATCGCTTGTCAGAACGTCATAGATCGAAGGCGCGCCTTCTGGCAGCGAGATGCCAAGATGCAACGACGCGTGAGCTTGTGGATCAAGATCGACGATACAAACGCGATGCCCTTCAGCGGCGAGAGCCGCGCTGAGGTTAACCGCTGTTGTCGTTTTGCCAACTCCGCCCTTTTGGTTGATGATGGCGATCGATCGCATGAAGAACTCCGTTTCTCGATCTGTCCGGCGCTTAACTTAAGTAGCGACGACTGCCAGCCACCGCTACGAACGCGGCGGGATTATAGACAGGAGTAGCGAATCGAGGCCAGACGAGTCGTGACAGCACGCGATTTGATGCGGCGGCCACACGCATAGTGTTCCGGCATGGGGCCGTTGGTTCTGCCGTCGTTTTGGGCTACAACAGCAGTTCGCAATCGTGCGAATTGTCGCGTTTATCCGTGTCTGCGATGGTTGCGAGCTAGCATCCAGTTGATCCTTGGAGAATCGCGTTGCGCGTCATCATAGAATCGAGTGCCGACGAGGTGAGCCGTCGCGGTGCCAAATTTATTGCGGGATTGGTGCGTCGGAAGCCAGATTGTGTCTTGGGGCTGGCGACGGGCGGCACACCGCTGGGCGTGTATGCTGAACTGATCAGAATGCACCGCGAAGACGATTTGGACTTTTCGCAGGTGACAACATTTAACTTAGACGAGTACGTCGGTCTTGTAGCGACGCATCTGCAAAGCTACCGCCATTTCATGCAGTCGAACTTATTCGATCATGTCAATTTGGCACCATCGAAGACTCACATCCCCGACGGCCGCGCGCTCGATTTTCAGGCTCATTGCCGCCAATACGAACAGAGGATTACTGACGCCGGTGGCATCGATCTGCAACTGCTGGGGATTGGCAGCGACGGTCATATCGCCTTTAACGAGCCGGGATCATCAATGGGCAGCCGCACACGGCTGAAGACGCTGGCCAGCGAGACCATTCGCGACAACGCCAGGTTCTTTGGCGGCGAAGCTCAAGTCCCGCGGCTAGCGATCACGATGGGAGTCGGAACGATCCTTGAGTCTCGTCAGTGTCTGCTGCTGGCAATGGGCAAAGGGAAGGCTGCTGCGGTTCGTAGCACCATTGAAGGCCCAGTGACCGCACAAGTAACGGCATCGGCACTGCAGCTGCACCAGGATGTGATCGTTGTTGTCGATCACGAGGCAGGTGGTTGGCTGACGCGACGCGACTACTATGCCGAAGTCGAACACGCACAATCGCTGCTCGAAAGTGGACAATTCCGCGCTCTTGGCATCGGCAATCAGTAACTCCGGCTCGAGTCGATTACCAAGTACAAACCTACCAAGCAAAAAGACCCGTCAACATGCGACAGATTGGTTCACTGACGAAACAAATCGATGCCGAGCGGCTGGCAGCGTATCTCGTGATCGAGGGGATCAGCGCTCATGCCGAAGCAGACGGCGACGAGTGGTCGATTTGGGTCCGCGACGAGAATCGACTGGACGAAGCCCGCGATGCGTTTCGCGACTTTAAGCACAATCCCGAAGACAGTCGCTACCGAGATGTCCAGCGTTCGGCCGCAGCGCTTCAACACGAAGAAGCGATGAAGCGTGAGGCCGCTCGAAAGAATGTTGTCCAGATGCGAGGCAAGTGGGGAAAAAGTGGTTCGGCGAAACGTGCTCCGTTGGTCTTCGCGTTGATCGGGCTGTGCGTGATGGCCAGCCTCTGGACCAAGAGCATGAACGGCGGCGAAGCCTACCATGCCAGCAAAGAAGCGAACATGCTGCGGTTCGCCTCGAACGAAACGATACAGAGTGCCGACAAGTCCAACGAGCTGTGGGTTTTCGACGATATTCGCAACGGAGAAGTGTGGCGGCTAATCACGCCGATCTTCATGCACGGCGACCTGTGGCATCTGGTGATGAATATCTATTGGTTGTATTACCTCGGCTCGCAAATCGAACATTTCGAAGGAAGTTGGAAGCTGGGGTTTCTGGCACTTGCCGCGGCGGTAATTCCGAACATCGTCCAAGCTGTTAGCCAAGGCCCGAACTTCTTAGGAATCTCCGGCGTCGGAGTTGCTTGTTTTGGATACGTCTGGATCAAATCAAAATACGATCCCTCATCGCGCCTGTTCATCAGCAACATCACGATAGTCATCTTCATCGCTTATCTCTTCTACTGTCTCTTCCAAGATGGCATCGCGAATGAGGCTCATTTCGCGGGGCTGGCAGTAGGTGCGATCACGGCGTATTTGCCGATGCTGCTAGGATCTCTGCGGAAGAGTTAACGTCGAGCCCAAGCCAAACCGGCAATCGTTCGCGATAGCCCTTCGTGAGATGTGCGTTGAGTGCCGCTTGACGGTCGGTGCCCACCAGGTGGACGCGTCCATGATCACAGTCAATGACAACGCTGACTTGTTCGTCACCGTCCGTGAACCGCAATAGGTAACGCCAATTCGATGGCTCCACCAGATTCGCGTTCCAAAGGTAACTCGCATCTTCGATCAGCGCCTGCCTTGCATGAACCAGCCCTTGCGTTCCGGTAATGTCTCGCTGTGCGATGATTGCGTGAGGCTTATCATCAATTCGAATCGTTTCGCCATCAGTCGCGTCGACGTCGTCGAGTTGCAACAGTTCCACTTGTGGAGCGTAACGAATCAACTCGCCGGTCTGGGCTCCCCACAACTCGACGCAACGTCTGCCTTGTGTGAAATGATGCCACCACGCATAGGCTCCCATCACCGCCGACAGACCGAAAATGAAGACGATGACTAACTTTCCCTGGTTCAAGACTTCTCCTCAAAAGATCACTTCGTCGCATCTTGATTAGCTCGTACTCTATCAACCAAAGATTTCCACGAACGCATCGCGGTACGCGGCTTCGTCTGCCGGAAACAACGCGTCGAAGCCGGTCTCGTCGGTCGCGCCTCGCTGGAAACGACGCTTTTCATAAACGGGCATCGTCAATCCAGTAATCGACTCAATACCTCGTCGAGTAATTTCGCCCTTCAGCGCGTAGAGTCGATCATGATCCCAATCGGTCAACTCGATGAACGGAATCGACTCGGCAACGTCGATCACATTCGGCAGTGCATAGGGGCTGAAGCCTTGGAACCCGAGCACGCGTCCGGGCGCATAAGAACGAACGTGGCCACGGCTCTGTCCGCCCGAGAACACGAGCGAATGCTTGATCGCATCTACGCCCCAGCCCTCTTGATAGAGCATCAAATTATTCAACACGCTCCGAATCGTCAGTTCAGAATTCTCCTCGATCGGATAGTCTTTCAGGTTCTCGTCGCCGCCATCGCCGTCCACGAGGTATTTCCAATCCGGATAGCGCTCGCGAATTCCTCGGCAAAGCGCGAACGCCATCGTCGCGGACTGGACATCGAGCGGTTTGTAATCCTCGATGGCGCGAATCGCGTCTCGGAAGTCGACCTCGTCTCTTGGTACATCGATGACTTCCAGGAACATGGATAGATCAAGGTGCTCCAGAAACTGCTTAGCCTGCTGTGCATCATCGCCCCCTTCGACCGACAACGTGAACGCCTTCAGTCTCGCCGGTGATTCGCCTCGCTTTAGAAGCAAATGATAAAGCAGTAGAAAGACCGCTCCGCTATCGATGCCGCCCGAGAACAGAACGCCAATGGGTTCCTTTGAGTCGATCCGGTCAAGCCACTTCCGACATTCGTCGGCGAGCGCGCCCATGTAGGCTAGACCGATCTCGTCTATGTCCTTCGAGAGCGAGTTTCGCTCGGGTGTGAAGTAACGTGTGTAGGTTGGATTCGGGTCCGGGCATCCGACCAGAAGAATCTCAACTAGATGGTGAGCCGGGACCATCCGCGTATAGGACGGATGAAACTGATCGCCCAGTCCGTCGCGTTCTAGCTGTTGTTTGATCTCTTCCATCCGCTCAGCCACGATTAAGCACGGCCCGGCGACTTGTTTGGCTAGAAAGTATCGCATCGGCCGACCAATCGACCTCGCCAAGCGAACGATGTTGCCTTGTTTCTGGATAATCGCAAACTGACCGTCGATCGCGCGGACACGGTCCGGATCGCCAGACGCAACGGCGGCGGCCGCAGCTTCGTTGGTCATGTTGAGCAGGACGTTGGCGTTGGGATCGATCAGATCAACAAGTCGCTCGACCGTGGTTACGGTATGCATGATTTGGCAAACTCACTGGGTGCGTTGAATCGGGCTTCGACGGCTGGGCAAGCTCCGCCATTCTGTGATCATACGGCCATTTCTGCAACTCGGTTCAGACCTCGACGTCCAATCGATCAAACATTGGTTGATGGACGATGAAACTGGCCGCGACTACACTACGTCGCGATCATTGATTCTGAGTCTTTTGCCGTCTGGTGGAAACTATGCGTCCAATATGTCGAACCCTCGCAATTGCCCCGTTTGTTGCGTTGATAATTGCGAGCGGAGTCGCGAGATCTGCGGAACCGCATCGCGAATGGTTCGATCCCGCTGGCATTTCCGGCAAGCTATTGATCTGCGGCGGCGGCGAGTTGCCCGCACGCGTCTTTCTACGGTTTCGAGAGCTGGCCGGCGGCGCCGACGCACGAATCGTTGCAATTCCTACGGCAAGCCACAAGATCGACGAGCCGACAGAGAAAGGGATCACGGAATTCTGGACCGATCATGGCGGCGTCGCATCCAGTCAGATGTTGCACACCCGATCAAAAGAGGTTGCGAATAGCCCGGAGTTTATCAAACCGCTGCAAGATGCGACCGGCGTTTGGTTTGGCGGAGGCTTGCAGGCTCGGATCGCGGACGCATACGTCGGCACGGCGATCGAACGCGAACTGGAGGCGTTACTTGATCGAGGTGGAGTGATCGGAGGTACATCCGCAGGTGCAGCGATTCAATCCAAGTTAATGATCGCGAGCGGTAATCCAGAGGCCGTTTTGAAGACGGGCTTCGACTTACTTCCGGGCAGCGTGATCGACCAGCATTTTAGCCAACGAGAGCGGAAGCCACGTTTGGTCCGCGTCCTGAAGGAGCATGCAGGTTACGTCGGCTTCGGAATCGACGAATCGACCGCTTTGCTCGTCGACGGACGCGATCTCGAGGTCATCGGAGACAACATCGTTACGATTTGCTTGGCGGCTGGCGAAGATCGCGAGGCTTTGGAGTTAGAACTCAAGGAGAAAGATGTCGCCGATCTGACGGCCCTGCGACGAGCCGCACGAGACCGTTCCGGGCCAGCGTTCCCACCCCGTGATATGAAAACGCCGGGTGTCGCCAACGGCGCGCTGATAATTGGCGGCGGTGGTCGCCTGCCGGAGGAAGTCATGACCAAGTTTATTGAACTAGCCGGCGGTCCTGATTCATTAATTGTCGTCTTTCCGACGGCGAGCGCAGATCCGTTGCCGAAGAAGAATTCTTCCGAACGGATGATCCGCGAGGCGGGTGCAACGAACGTTGTAGTTCTCCCGCAGCGCAAACGGGCGGACGTTGAAAGTGACGAGTTTCTGAATAGGCTGAAGAGTGCTCGCGGTGTCTGGTTTGGCGGCGGTCGGCAATGGCGGTTCGTCGACGCCTACGAGAATACGAAGGCCTTTGAATTGCTTCACGATGTCCTGCGACGCGGAGGCGTGATCGGAGGCAGCTCAGCCGGAGCGTCCATCCAAGGCGAGTATCTAGCCCGAGGCAGCCCGCTTGGTAACCGAGAGATCATGGCCGAGGGGTACGAACGCGGCTTCAATTTCCTTCCCGGCGTCGCCATCGACCAACATTTCACGCAACGAGAACGATTGCCCGACATGATGCAGCTCGTCAAACGCTTCCCACAGTTAATTGGTCTTGGAGTGGACGAAGCCACTGCGATTGTCGTCCAGAAACAATCCGCCCTAGTTATCGGAGTGAACCAAGTCCACATCGCAAATTCAACAGTCCGTTCAGGGGAGAATAATTCAGCGATTTCGCTTTCAAACGGGCAAGTATTTGATTTCGGCGGCTCACCTATCCCTCCAGATCGATAGACACCGAAAGCGGTTTGCTGGAGAAATTCGGGGGCCTCATTCAGAAACTACTTGACTTTGGTAATTGCATCGGTTCAACTTGGGTCCTACGGTTCTTTTCCACTGGTGACCACTCGGCTTTCAGATTTACCTGGGGATTCACCGAATTAGTGTTACGCGTCGGCTGATGTTGTGAGTCATTAGCTTGGCGAAGATATTGTTTTTTTTTCTAGTTTTACAGGAGATTCGATGATGTTAACGAGAGTTCGGATGGGCCGCAAAACCAGCGGCTTCACATTGGTAGAGCTGCTGGTAGTTATCGCTATCATCGGTATCTTGGTGGCCTTATTACTTCCTGCGGTCCAAGCCGCCCGAGAAGCTGCACGACGAATGTCATGCGGTAATAACTTGAAGCAACTAGGCTTGGCGATGCACAACTATCACGACACCTACAAGACGTTCCCACATGCGAGTCGAGCGTCGACCCCAGGCGGTTGGGGCCCTAGCTGGTATGTGAATACGCTTCCCTTCTGCGAACAACAACCGATGCACGATGCGTGGGTATTTGGTCGGCAAGATGGTTGGATTGGCGCAAGTACCAACGATGCTGGTGGCAAAACGCGAACGAATATCGCTCAAAGCGGCGGGAGGGCAATTCTTTCTTATTCGATCTGCCCTTCGAGTCCTCTCAATGAAACATACGTCAACCGTGGAATAACCTGGAGTTCGCCGTCTTACGTCGCTCTCAACGGCTCAACCGCAGACTCGATCACGCTTGCGGCTGGTTCGCCGGTGCCAAACGCGTACGCAAACTCATGCAACAATGGAAACAATGTGGATGGCTGCGGTTGGAATCAAAACATCTCCTCAGCGCATGGCATGTTTACTGGCGGAGTGACGTATCGTTTCCGAGACGTAACAGATGGAACGGCAAACGTCTTGATGTTGTCAGAAAACGCTAACTGGACGTTCGACGCCACCAAGACTAATAAATACGACCTGCGCAATGGTGTCGCCTGGGGTTGGCCCATGGGAGGCAATTGGAGCAGTTGGAATAATGGTCAACTCCCCGGTCGCAGCGGCTGGACAAGCTGTATCCGATATCAACCGAATTCTGACGCGGCAAACCAGCTTGGTGCGTCGGCGAGTGATCAGAGTAGACGCCTAAATTCACCTTTGACTTCTGCCCATCCTGGTGGAGTTCAAGGAACGCTCGCCGATGGATCCGTTCGTTTCATAACTGACACGATCGAACTCGACCTGCTCAAACACCTTGCCGCCCGCGATGACGGCATTCCGCTTGGCGAATTCTAGTAGATTCAGCGATAAGTTTCAGTTGATCTTGATCGCAGTTTAAACAATTACTCGCGCTGGATACTTCCAGCGCGAGTTTTTTGTGCGCCAACGTCCTGTCTTGCATACTGGTTAGGCTGGATCCGTCGTTCGATGCCATAACACCTAAACTGAGCGGAAGCATAATTGCCTACACCTTCCAAGAGGGCGCGGTTCACACCCTACTTGCACGCAGCAACTCCGCTCTAGTAGAATCCAGTTTTGGCAACGAACACATTAATTTTTCTAGGATGAAAAACATGAAAACGTCGAATTTAGTACCGTCCGCACGACAAGTCCTTACTCTTGCGATTACTGGCGTTGGGACGCTGATGCTGGCTGGCGCGATCGGGTGTAACAGCGATTCGAGTATACCGGAGGGCGCTCCTGCCGCAGCGCCGGACCCAATGGAAGCGACTACGGACCTTGGTACTGGAGAAGGCGGCGCAGCAGATTCGGGAGAAGCACCAGTTACGGAAGAAGCAGCTGCGCCGGAGTAGTCGACTTCGAATGACGCGCAGGTAAAGCGAACAGACGCGGTGGTATTGCTAGTGTTTTCTCGGTGACGGTGGTCGTTTAGCGAAAGAACAGACTTTTGCGGACGAGTTGTAAATCGATCACGAGCGATGCGTTCGGACTACTTCGATTCTTGTTTTGATGGTGCGGTGCGCGGTTAGCCCCCCCCAATCTTGCGTTATGTACGGATGGATTTTCGGCAATACTCCGCTCAATGCACATATCCCAGATCCTCGCTAGGAGTTTATCACCAATAAATTACCTGCGAAGGTGCAGTTTGATGGAATCCGTAGAGTCGAACTCGGCAACTCTTCGAATCAGCCGAGTTCGATGTCACACTCGGCATTGCCCCATGGCGACAACTTTTTGGAGGTGGCGGAGCTAACCGGCCACCTCTTTTTTTGTTCATTGTGGCTTGCATGCCGAACGGTTTAACATGCTGGTCAGCTCAGGTTGTGCGTGATTGCTCTCTCGAGTTCGCTAGTCGCAGCCCCGGAAAGCGGCGATCGAAGAGGAATCAGAATTCGATATCTGTGAACAGAGCGACCGGAGGGTGTTTCTCGCTGGCGGCAGCCGTGACGTTCTGATCTAACGCGGGATCGTTACGTACCGTGAACTGCCTTCGATAAACAGAATCTCATCTCCGACGGCAAGATCGGCAAATTGGTCCGTTCGACCGGCTGGCCAGCGGATGCTCAGAGAATCAATATGCTCGTGTTCGCCAAGTCCAAATACGAGTTGTCGTTGGTTACTCGCCATAAATCCGTCACCGCCTGTGAGCGACTGAGCCCAGGACTGGTCGCCAATTTGCAATGTTACGTTGGCACCAATGGCATCACGAGCGCTCTCGACGCCGCGTAACCGAACCGCCAGGAAATTGCCAACGCTTTGCGTACGGTTCGTTAGCAGTGCTACTGGCGATTCTAAATGCGAAACCACGCAGTCTTCTTGACCGTCGCGATTCCAATCAAGACGCGACAGCCCACGTCCAACGTATGCCCCTTCAAAGAACGAGCCGAGTTTGTCCGCCTGGATCTCGCTGAACTTGGCACCGCCAACATTTTGGTAGTACTGAGGACGTTGTTGGTAAGGCCGACCGACGTCAGTGAAGTCTTCGACATCGCCGTTCGTAATGATCAAGTCACGCAAACCGTCGAGTTCGCCATCGATGAATTGTGTACCAAACCCTAGCAGCGCGAAACTTGGCGTAAACAATCCCGCAGGACGAGTGTTCTCGACAAAAAACTCGGCACCAGTCTGACGATAAAAGGCGTTCGGTTCATTGTAGTAGTTCGTGATGAAGAGATCGAGCAGCCCGTCGCTGTCGGTATCCGTTACCGCAACCCCCATACAGGCTTGCGCGGAGCCATTGGGATCGAACGCGACCCCACTCGCAACGGCACTCTCTCGTAGTTCCAATCGACCACCGGGCTGCTCGGTCTGGTTCACGAAGTAAAAGTTCGCATAGCCATCGTTGGCAATAAACAAGTCGAGCTGACCTCGATTGGAGAAGTCAGCGGCGACAATTCCGAGCCCAAATCCAAGAGGCGCGATGATTCCGCTCTCTGACGTGACATCAGCGAACGACCCATCACCCTGGTTGCTAAACAGCCGATCTTGGCCGGGAAGGAAGTTGCGCCCCTGCTGACAGATGACCGATACCTCGCCGTGCCGACAAACCTCGCCAAACGCAGTCTCCACCTCCATGTGGTTTACTTCATAGATTTCGGCCAGGCCGTCGCCGTTCAGGTCGGCGATCGCTGCACACACCGACCAACTATTGCTTTGAATACCCGCCTTCTCGGTCACATCGGCAAAAGTTCCATCACCATTGTTGTGATACAGACGGTTCTGCCCCAGATTGCAAACATAAAGGTCTGGGAAACCATCGTTGTCGTAGTCGCCGACCGCACACCCATGACTGAAGTTCCGGTCGCCAAGTCCCGCCAGCGTCGAAACATTCGCGAATCCGCCTGATGTCTGGTTACGAAAGAGTGCGTCGCGGTATTGATGAGCTTCATCGTCGCGCATCAATGGGCAGCCTTGCGGGAGATAGAATTCAGGCCAGCCATCAAGATCGTAATCAATTACGCCGTTTCCGCCGCCAGGCCACTCGAAAGGCCAACTCTTGTCGGGCTCGAGGTGGGGGCTGTTGAAATACGTAAAGTTGATGCCGGCCAGCACGGCATCATCTGTGAATTGCACATTCGAACCGCCTTCGACCTTCGACAGAGCAGGTGGACGCGGAATGGTCGGCTCGATCTCCCACGACAGCGCCAAGTGTGACAGGTCGATTCGTGATGCTGGATTTTCTTCGAACTGCGCGTCCGCCCGGCGCGTCTGCGACAGTCGCCGCATCAGAATCCCTGGCCACGCGAGTTCGGGAGTCAGTTGTTGCGCGGCAGTCGCCCACGCCAGACTCTCTTCGTCGCGTTCTAGTTCCTCGAGCAATTCTGCGATCAGTTTCATTGCGTCGGTTGTCGCGCTTGGTGTCTCTTTGAGGAGCGATAGCATGCCGCTGTTGGATTCGCGAAGGCCGTCAGAATCAAAAGCATCCATTCGGAATCTTAGCCGACTGAGGTAGTCGCCACGCTGGAGAAAGGGTGCTGCACCGGCTGCGTCCCCTAGATTGGTCAGCAACTTCCCCAATTCCAAATTGGCTAATCGATGATTGGGGTTTCGTCGAACGGCTTCCCAGAAACACCGCGCCGCAGATTCGTTTTCGCCTTCGTCGCGCAACCAGAGGCCCCGCACAGCCCAAATCTCGTCGTGCTCGTCTGCTGCGGTCGGCAAACGGTCGCGCCACGCTCGAAGACCTTGCGTGTCACCGCGGTCAAGCAAGAGATTGCCGAGCAGGCCGTGCGCGTCCAATAGACTGGGATCGTGTTTCAACGCATTGCGACAGAGCGTCTCTGCGACTTGTGGATTGTTGGATTGGTATTCGATCCAGGCCACTCCAAGGCAGGCGATTGGATCATCGGGCACACGCACAGACGCCGTGCGTAAGGTGGCAGCTGTGTCCTGAAACACGCTCGAGTCGTCTGCGGCCATTACCAATTCATGGACGGTTACCAGTTCGCGACGCAAAGCAATCATGGTGCGTTCGCGGGCTTCTCGACGTCGCCCGGTCATCGCCAGCAACTCCGCTAACTTCCTTTGCCCCTTCAGATTCGTTGGAGCTTTCGCCACCAGGAAGCGTAAGACACGTTCGGCAATTGCCGGATGATGCTTCTCAATCAGCGTCTCGGACAATCGCACGAGTTGGTCATCCAAAGTTGGATCAGTACCATGCGTACCATCTTGAAGTCGAGCGACGTACTCTTCGACTCTTAAGAACTCATTAGCATGTGCTGTCGCCAGAGCGGCCAGCGTGAGTGCAGAAGCTGAGTTTGGTTGAGAATCGAGAAGCTCCAAGGCGATTTCCTCAGCTTCACGAAAGCTATTGACTTGAAGCGCCTTATACCCCGTTTCGATCAACGCACGCTCACGGTCTCTATCACCAGACAGCCAAAGTAGCATCCCGACGACCAGGAGGGGCCCACCCACTGCCAGCAGGATTGTAAACGAACTACGTCGAAACATACTCGTACCTAAGATGTATGAGGTCAGGCAGCAATCGAGAGAGGCACGCAGGCGTAGATTGCAGGCGGCGATCAGTGGTGCCGCTTCTTGATGCCATTTTAGCAGATCCAAAGAATCGCACGAAAGACGCCAAAGGCGCTCACATGCAACTTGATGCAGCGTTTGCCCTCACTGGGCCGATGCGCTGCTTGGAGAATTACGCTGGTGCTGTAGCTTTTGTTCGGACACCTGCTCAGTAATCTGACGGCTCCGCTCGAAGTGCCGCCCAGCGAGGTCCGGCTGATTCAGACGCTGGTACGCCAAGCCCAACTGGTAGTGCCCCGTGTAGTTTTCTGGATCGAGCTTGACGACCTGGTCGAGGTCGCGAACTGCTGCCGCGCTGTCTTCAAGTTCCAAATAGAGCACACCCCGTTCGAGCAGTGCAGACAAAAAGTCTGGCGTCGACGCGAGTACACCGTTAAGAATTCGGACCCCAGCGGCCGAATCACCTTCGCGATGCAATAACTTCGCATAGAGAACGCCAACACCCGGAGCATCTGGCATTTCTCTCAAGAGCTGGTCGAGTTGTTGCCGCGCCGTATTGAGTTCTCCAGCATAGATCGCTAAATCAGCGATTTGGAAGCGAGCGTTTTGGGCGATGCGATCTTCGGGATCTCGCGCTAAGACTTCTTGATAAGCCTCGATCGCAAGATCAATCTTCTCCGCCTGTTGATAAATCTGCGCAGCGCGTAACCAGGGGTAAGGATCGCGTGGTGCCAGCCTTGACATCTCACGACACAACTCGATCACCTCCTGGCCGGCCGCCAACTCATGTTTGACGTCGATCATCGTGCGTAGCAACTGCACATCTTCACTATCTCCTCGATACGCGGCACTCAATACTTTGTCAGCCAGCGAATAGATGCCAGACGCGAGTGCTGTACTCGCCAATTCGATCAGTTCGTTCTGGCGGCAGAACTCCGGTTGAGAAATCTCCTCAAAGGCGTCCTCGGCTTGCTTCCAATTCCCGGCCGTCGCGAGAAATTGGCATCGCAGAAGTTGTGCATCCCGAGAGCGAATGTTACTTGCTTCGAGTACCTCGCGGGCCGCAGCCGGATCCCGACGTCCCAGTTCGCGGATGTTTGCGAGTGTGCGAGCGGAGTTGCGAGACAAGTTATAGCCAACGACTCCAAGCACGATTGCGATTGGCAACGCAATTAGAAGGAGCCGCTTCGGTCGGGAACGCTCGCCTTTGTTACGCTTACGACTCACTTTGTCCGGTCCCCTCGACAAGTTCTTTCGTCTCGCACACCGGCACATCGGCGAACACTTCTGTCACACCGCACGGCCAGCGTACGGTGACTCGCTTCGGTTGGTCATCCTCGGCAGGAAACAGGATTCGTTGGTCGAAATGGGACAGATATCCAGAGCCGCCGCGTACGTGCCGCACGATGGTCCGCCCTGCGTAGTCCATCGCGACGGTCGCTCCGACTGCGTTCGGCGTGGAGACAACACCGCGCGGCAACACACTCACCCAATACATTCGGCTCAGGCGATTTCGAAGCAACCTAACCGGCTGGTTCTGGTGAACGATGACCAGATCCAGCGCACCATCGTTGTCGAGATCTCCGACCGCCGCTCCACGTCCGACGTGTCCAGTACTGAAATAGGGACCCGCTCGCGTCGACACGTCCTCGAATCGACCTCCCACATTCCTGAAGACGAACGCAGGTTGAACATAAGGCGTGCGACCGGTTGAATAGTGAACGCTCCCGTTGATTACGAATATGTCCAGCCAGCCATCGAGATCGAAGTCAACCAAGCCTGTCCCGAATCCGACAAAGCGGCGACAGACGTCACCTAGATTGGCCTGAAGTGTCCGATCCGCAAAGCTTGTGTCGCTGACGGCGCGGTACAAGGCGTTGTCTTCCATCTCGAAGTTCGTGACAAACAGGTCACCATGACCGTCTCCGTCGAAATCCCCGAGATCGACTCCCATACTTCCTTCGGGTGTGCCCGCAAAACCGACGGCGACTCCGGACTCGAGTCCCGTTTCATCGAACCGCGCGTCGGGCCGCCCTAGATAGAGATGATTGGCAATCGTATCATTCGCGACAAAGAAATCGATGCGACCATTCTGGTCAAAATCTGCGGCCACCACACCGAGCCCCTTCCCTTTGTCGCTCAATCCGGTCGCCCCAGAGATATCTTCAAATGTTCCATCGTGTAAGTTGCGAAACAGCCGGTCGGGCAGTGCCGGGTAATGCCAAGGCCCACACGTGTCGCGAATTCCTCGCAACGCTTCGATGCACTCCTTGTCTTCACGACCTTCGCATTGAACGTATCCAGTCACGTAGAGGTCCGGCCAGCCGTCGCAGTCCACATCTGCCCATGCGGCCGCCGTATAACAGCCGACCAAAGACAGGCGCGAGTCGGTCGTCGCGTCTAAGAATCCACCGACACGATTGTTGCGGTAGAGTCGACTCGTTCCGTAACACGTAACGAGCAGATCGGAAAAGCCATCTCGGTCGTAGTCGGCAACCGCGCATCCCAACGAGTAATCGCCTGGGTCGTCCAAGCCTGCCTGCACAGTGACGTCGACGAACTGCCACTCGCCATCGTTGCGATATAAAGCAGATGGTCGACCTTTGAATCTCGGAGGTGGACCATCAATGCGACCTCCGCCAGGAAAAAATAAGTCGAGGTCACCATCTTGATCGTAATCGATCATCGCGACACCACCGCCGATGGTTTCGACGACAGAATATAGGCCAGCTTCTCTGCCATTTCGGTAGCTGAAGCGAACACCAGAACGATCCGTGACGTCCTCAAACCAATCGTCCTCGCGCTGCTCGCGCGGAGTCTCAGTCGCGGCGCCGGACTCATCAAACGCAATGATATCGGGTGCCTTGAACTCCGTAACGTGGGATGCTCGCGTCTTCGCAAGGCTTCCATTTCCAGTGGACGTATCATTCGTTCCACATCCGAGCGCCATGATCGACATCATGCCGCCTGCAATTAGTGATGTGCGACGAAATCGACCTGTGCAGAGGCGGCACATCGAATTCGTACTTTGGTGTCGGCTCAAGGGTCATATCTCCGGCATTCGTAACCGCTGGTGTACGCTTGGAATTGCATCTCTTCGGTGTCCGCTGGCAAACGCGTCTGGCAGGCGACTCTTCAGTATAGCCGGACTAACGCCCTCCGCTGGCCTTGAAAGAGCGTGATAGAGCGAGGGCACTTTTCTTATCGCGCCGTCCTGCCGGTACGATCGATTCAGAATGGACGATGGTACAACTCTTCGCTAGAATCGAAAAGTAATTCGCCCTTTCTTCCATCGTCGCAACACACTTCTCATGTCCTCCATTTCAACTCGGATCTTCTGCTTCGGAATTGCGACTTTAACTGCGTTGCTGTTTGGTTGTAACAATTCGACTCCGTCGCGACGTGGCGATCCTCGGGCAAACGATACAGAGACTGAGGTCGTAACGACAAGTTCGAACTCGCAGCAGCCGGCAGAGATTTCGTTCCCTCATAAAGCCTCTATGGATGATTGGTTTGAAGAGGTTTCCGATTCGTCTGGGGTGCGATTCACATACCGAAACGGTCGAGAATTTGGCCACTACTGGTTAGCCGAATCCATTGGCGGTGGTGTCGCGATGATCGATTACGATCAAGACGGTGACCTCGACTTATTTTTTCCTGGTGGTGGAAAGGTTGATGGGGAGCCACCCAAGGTGTCGGGTTTTCCCTGTGCATTGTACCGTAACGATGGTGGCTGGCATTTTGTCGACGTGACGGAGGGCAGTGGTCTAGAGCAACCCCACGACTTCTCGTTCGGGGTGGCAGTCGGAGATATCGATCGAGACGGCTATCCTGACATTTTCCTCACCTGCTATCGAGAAAGTCGGCTGTATCGGAACAATCGAATGGGAGCCTTCGAGGACATAACCCAATCGGCAGGCATCGCGTTCGATGGCATGAATACTGCCGCTGTTTTTGCTGATTACGACCGCGACGGGTGGGTTGACTTATTCACCACCGGATACTGCCAGGTGGACGGACAAGAAGACAAAATCTGTGGCGACCGTCTACGGGGCATAAGAGATGTCTGTGGACCGTGGGATCTTCCCTCTGCTCCAGACCGGCTCTATCGAAACCGAGGTGACTCGACGTTTGAAGATGTAACAAGTCAAGCGGGAATTCGGAGTGACGGCAAAGGGCTCTGTGTTCTTGCTACAGATTTGAACGACGACGGATGGGTAGATTTCTTTGTTGCCAATGACACATCACTTAACCATCTCTATCTTGGCGGAGCGAAACTTCCACTCGCAGAAAATGGCCTGAGTTCTGGACTTGCTGCAAGCGAAGAAGGCAATCCCGAAGGGAGCATGGGTGTGGATCTTGGTGACTATGACGGGGACGGGCTGGCTGATCTATGGTTCACGAACTATGAAGCCGAAGACAATGCGTTATGTCGCCATGGAACGGACCATACTTTTTCGAGGGTTACCCTGGCGGCCAATCTTGGAAACGGTCGTCCACGCGTCGGATTCGGTACGGGACTGGTCGACTTTGATTCGGACGGCTGGTTGGACATTTTCGTTTCGAACGGACATGTGCTTTATCAGATGGGAGTCGGGAGTTACGAGCAACTGCCGCTCATGTATCGAAACCAGGAGGGCCGCAGGTTCCTCGATGTCAGCGAACAAGGGGGGGCCTATTTCGGCGAGCGCCATCCGGGACGCGGAGTCGCTGTCGGTGACTTGGATGATGACGGCGCACCCGATATCGTTGTTGTTCATCAAAATGAACCTATTGCGATACTTCGGAACCGCAATCCTGCGGAACACTGGTATCGCTTGGAGCTACAGGCTGTCCAGACGGAATTAAGCGCGGTTGGTGCCCGAGTTTCGATAGAGTTTCAGGGACGTGCGCTGGTCCGCCACATTCGAGTTGGATCCGGATACTTATCTCATTCCGACCAGCGCATCCTGCTCCCCGCCGAAGACGAACAGGCTCGCCCCGCAACGGTTTATTGGCCGAGCGGCAAGGTCGAAACTTTTCAGTTAGAAGAGACGCGCCGCTCGTATCGTCTGATAGAAGGGAACGGGACGTGAACGTCGATCACAATCAAGAGAGTGGCGAGTCGGCTTCTCGGCGATTCCGAGTTCGGACATTCTGGGCGACGGCGACCGTTATCGTCCTGTGCGGTTTGACGCTGTTCTTTCTGACGGCTCGTCGAGGTGGCGGCCTTCTCGAACAAGTCCGCGCAACGCAGAAAGAGGCACCGCAGGCAGCATTGCAATTGATCGAGCAGGCAATCGCAGATGCTGGCGGTACCTATCCGGATGCGCAGGTCATGAAGTGCCAACTCCTGGGAACGTTGGAAAGTTGGCGCGCCGCCGAGCGATACTACGACACGATCGAATCACCTCAGTCGAGCGACCAGAAGATTTTGATCGAATTGGCTTTGGCGGCCAACCAGAGCCATTCAGCGTGGCTCGCCGAGAGGGCACTCCTGGCGGCGAATCATCCAGGTCCCGAAAAGGAACGAGTGCTACGGCTGCTACTGACAGTACAATACGACTTGGGAGAGATGGGGGCCGTACTAAAAATCTGCGACGAACTGGCGCAGTTGGCACCGCAAGATCCGGAGCCCTGGTTAGTCAGTGCCGGCATCCTTCACGAGACCGAACAGCTTTCTCCCGCCCTGTCCGCCTACCAGGAAGCACTGAAACGCTCGCCCTCCGAGCAGGAGTCGCTTCGGGTGCGATTCCAAATGGCGGAAGTGTCGCTTCATCTTGGAAATTTGGAGACCGCGGAGCAGCACATTAAATTCGTGCGGAATTTGAGCCCAACCATGCCGGAGATCGATTTGACGTATGCGAAGCTGCTGAGAAGGAAGGGACAGAACTCGCAGGCCAGATCCCTCGTCGAATCCATTCTAGCGAAGGAAAGACATTTCCCTGGTGGAATTATGTTGCGCGGACTTTTGAACTTTGACGCCGGCGACTTTCATGCCGCCGCCGCCGATTTTCGTGCCGTCGTGGCGATAAATCCGTTCCAACACAACGCCCATTACAAGCTCGGACAAACACTTCAACGGTTGGGAATGACCGAGGAATCGGAGAGCCACTTCGAACGAAGCCTCCAATTGACGAATGCCGTGTCGCAACTTCTCTTCCTTCGTCGACAACTTGACGAAAACCCGACGAGTCGTGAATTGCGGCTGAAACTCGCAGAACAACACTTGCTGTTGGGGGACGCCCAATCCGCAGCACACTGGCGTCGGACCGCGGAAGACAGACACTAGTTCCGCACCTGCATACCGAAATGCAAGCCTCCGGAGCAGAGGCTCATCGAGTCAATGGCTACCGGGGCGATTCCTCCACTTTCGATGGATCGCGACGCGCTGACATCGGAAAATAACGCTTCCAGTCGCTCACGGCTTGGTGGAGGGCTTTGCGATCGGCTCTCATACGGACCAACAGAACTGCATAGTCATAATACAGATCCTCGTTCGTCTTATCCTCTTTGGCGAGTGCCCGCTCAAAGTGTAGCCGCGCTTCCTCGAGATCCCCTTGTTCGGCAGCTGCCCGAGCTAGGACGTAATAGGTAGCAGCACTTTCTGGATACAGCTCGGCCCACATCGAAGGAAAGACTTTTAAATTTGGGCTTCCTTCTGGGTCGGGTTCCGTAAGCTCCCACAGAGCCGCCAACAGAGTCAACCCAAGGACGAAAAACAAGAAGCGAAATTTCCTAAATTCAAGTTGACGCAAGCTCACAACCCTTGCTGGATCTTGGTGTCACGGACTTTCCAAATGAAAGAATCGTAATACAGATGCAGCAGCCCCGGCACGTTCATTACCAGCAATGCAAACAGCTCGTATCCACCGGCGAGTGACACTCCGGCAAGTTGATGCTCGGGGATGGCATCGTAGCGAGACGTAAAGCTGATCGCTCCAAAACCGAACTCTTCAAGCGGCCTACGCGCAATCAGTTGGACGACCACGGTATAGAGGAGGCAAACAGCAACAAAAGCTTTCACGTTTCCCGGTCGAACGATGCTCCTGATCCAGCCGTCGTCTTGGGACGAATGTTCGACCTTGCGTTGCATATAAACGTAGACGATGACGATGTATTGGAGACCATGCATGATATTGTTGGCGATCGAATGAATGAGAATCGACGTCGTGTTCCAACTAGCGATGTACAAGACCGCGTAATTCGTAAAGAGAAAGACGAACTTCAGCGGATTCACCGCGAAACCGTTTCGAACGCTATTGAATACGTGGATGGAATAGACGCCAACGAATCCAGCCGTCACGCACCAACTCGCGGTTTGAAGAACACGGACTGCTTCGGCCGAAATTGGCAAATCGAAGCGATACAATTCGCGTATCCAAAAATTCGCGAACAGCTGGGCCGTTAGTAACATATTGACGTACAGAACCCAATTCAAAGTTAGATCCCATCTCGGTGTCATGGGAGTGCCCGCCCGGGCCTTGTGATCGTAGATCCGCGCAAAACCATGCAACTGCATCAAGTTGTGTTGATGATTCCACAGGACACTCAGGAGTAAGATCGTCAACGGAGCCCATTTCATTCCCACGACAGTAAACGCAGAGATTAGCACCAAACCAACAATTAGCTGGTCGCGAAAGCGATGCCGATCTTCCTCGAGTCCGTAGGTGCGCAGCAGTGTGACGAAGTTATGCGGCGCATTGAATAGAAGTGCAATCGAAGTGATCGCCATCGCGGTGAGCCATTGCTGGCACGCCAGCGCAAACGCTAAGGCTACCAGCGGCAGACCCAGATACCACACTAGATCCGCGATCGGATTTACGACGTAGCCGACGCGAAACAGGCTACTTTCCGCTGACTTTGTTTGTCTTATCGAAGCCATACGAGATTACTCAGCCGTCACGTCGCCCCTTCCTGGCTCCAGACTATCATTCCTTGCCGCGGGCGACAACAGTTACGAAAGATCGCGGACTACACCCTATGGTTAGTCGGCCGCATTTTGGAAATCCTAGCGATGTCCGAGGATTGTCGATACGATAAGTAAATATCCATTTCGCCCTCGATTCAGGAACCGCTGCTGTTGTCGACTCATCACACGCAAATACCTTTGGTGACTGTATTAGCCGTGGCACTTGGCTGCGGTAGCTCGGCGCCGGCGGTCCCTTCGTCAAACGTCCACGCCCCAATGCTGGAAACACTCGATAAAATCCGGATCGACACGCCGTTCGAACATCCGTACCTCGGAACAGCCCGACGGGACGAAGGAGAACGACGCTTGGCCTCGCTTTCTAGCCCCGGTTTTGAGGCCGAGCGGTTCAGTCTTCACTGCGTGCTAAGTCATCAAAACCTGACGTTAGGAAGTGGCGACGCAGCCGTCGAGCACCTCGAGAGCGCGATCAAGTTATTGCCGGACGTTCGGGGGAAAGTCGCCCCAGAGATGGAGTCATTGTTGACCTTACAGTTAGCCGTGGCCTACCTCCGTCAAGGCGAGACAGAAAACTGCGTTCACTGCAACAACGGTGAGAGCTGTATCATCCCGATCAAAGCCGGTGGCATTCACGAACATCAAGCCGGCTCAAAGAATGCCATTAAGTGCCTGACCACGGTGCTCCAACGACAGCCGAATAACGCGACTGCAATCTGGCTACTCAATGTGGCATTTATGACGATTGGCGGGTATCCGAGTGACGTTCCGACGTCGTTCTTGATTCCTCCCGATCGTTTTGGAGGGCCATCGGATTTCCCTAGATTCAATAACATTGCCAAGAATCTGGGCTTGGACTCGTTCAGCCTGGCAGGCGGCGCGATCGCCGAGGATTTCGATGGCGATGGTTTGCTGGACATCATGGCTTCGAACTGGAATACCAGCGAGTCGATTCGGCTTTTTCTCAATTCCGGGACCGGCGAATTCGTGGACGCGTCCGAAGCGGCTGGTTTGACAGGCATCTATGGTGGCCTGAACATCCTGCAAGCCGACTATGACAATGACGGAGACTACGATGTGCTCGTACTCCGAGGTGCTTGGCTGCGTGAACTCGGCACACGATATCCGAACTCGTTGCTGCAGAATGATGGTCGAGGTCGCTTCACCGATGTGACATTTGCTGCTGGGCTCGGCGACCGGCATTATCCGACCCAGACGGCATCGTGGGCTGACTATGACAACGACGGTGATCTTGACCTCTTTGTCGGAAACGAAGAATACCCGTGCCAGTTGTTTGAGAATTCCGGCGACGGGCGCTTCAAAGACGTTGCCGCGCGGGCGGGTGTACTTAACTCGGCGGAAACGGAGGCCGCCGATTGGGGATTCACAAAGGGTGTAACGTGGGGTGACTACAATGGTGATCGATTTCCTGATCTCTATGTCTCTAACAATGGCCAGCCAAATCGCCTCTACCGAAATAACGACGGTAAAACGTTTACGGACGTCGCAACTCTATCGGGCGTCCGTGAGCCGTTGAAGGGGTTTCCGACATGGTTCTGGGATTTCAACAATGACGGAAATCTAGACATCTTCGCGAGCGCATACTGGTCCGAAGCACGGAACTTTGCAGCCGACTTCTTGGGGCATCAACATCAGGCGGAAAAAGACCACTTATTTCAGGGGGATGGAAAGGGAGGATTCCAGGAGGTTGGCGAGCGATGTCACGTTGCACACGTAACACTGCCGATGGGTTCGAACTTTGGTGACCTGAACAACGATGGTTTCCCGGACTTCTACCTCGGCACGGGCTATCCCGAACTCGAAGGACTCATGCCGAATCGAATGTATTTGAATCAGCGTGGGCAAGACTTCATGGACGTGACCTTCGCGGGTGGATTTGGTCACCTACAAAAGGGGCACGGCGTTGCCTTCGCGGACTTCGACAATGACGGCGACCAAGATGTATTCATCGAGATGGGTGGTGCGTTTCCAGTTGATGGCTTCGCTAACGCGCTGTTCGAGAATCCAGGATTCGGTAACCACTGGCTAAAGATTTGTTTGATCGGCCGCCAGTCAAATCGCTCCGCCGTCGGCGCACGCATCAAGGCAGTGATTGACGACGGGGGCCAACGGCGTTCCGTTTACAAGTGGGTCGGCAGCGGTGGAAGTTTCGGTTCCAATCCCGTGTCGCGTCAAGAAATTGGTTTGGGGCAGGCTAACTCAATCGAAGAATTAGAGATATTCTGGCCCACTACCAACCGGACGCAAGTGTTTAAGAACGTGGAGGTCAATCAGCTTGTCGAGATCGTCGAGGGCCAGTCCGAGTTGCGTCATCGCCCCGATCGACCAGACGCTTCCCGTTAGTAAACCTGTGACGCGTGCTGCCGCGATCTCCCGTCGTAAGAGCCAGATAATCGCATGAATCGCAAACACAAGGAACAGCACTCCACAGGGGCCGCTTCGAGCCCGGCGCCTCCGAGGCGACGCAGGCTCCTGGTGCTGGCATTTCCCGCGTTGGTGATTGCCTCAGGAATCTGGTTCGCGGTCGAGTCGTCGACACCTCGACTGCTGGCCCGCGCCGAAAACGCAGCAGAGCGAAGAGAGTTTGCCGAAACCGAACGACTTGTGAAGATTGTCTTGCGCCGCAATCCCAATTCGGTCAGAGCATTGTATTTGGCAGGAGTTGCAGCAAGCGAGACTTCCGATCCGGAATCGGCAATGGACTACTTCGCGCGTATACCCGACGACGGAACGCCAACATCGAAGCAAGCGTTGTTCACCCGCGCCGAATTCTCTTATCAGCAAGGCTGGGTAGCGGATTCGGAAAGGCTTTTCCGCCGCGTCGTCGAACTCGACAAAGACAATTTCGCGGCGCGACAGCGTTTACTCTACATCTATGCCGCACAGGGACGCATGTGGGAAGTGACGCAACTAATTCTACCACTCCTTAAATCGGACCGAGTCGATTCGAATCATTTAATCGCCATCGGATCCTCGAAAAGGCTAATGGACGCCAATCTTCCCTTTGTAAAGCGTTGCTTGGCGGCAAGGCCGGACGACCCACTTCCGCGATTGCTCGAAGCGAAGTGGGCAATTTACGAAAAGAGAATGCTCGATGCGCGAGATGTCCTCTTGCTCATCGTCCGAGAATATCCTCATTTGTTAGATGCGCGAGCGGCTCTCGGAGAGACGCTTTTGGAAACGGGAACACCGGAAGAATTCGTCGAGTGGCATGAACAGTTGCCCGACAACGCCGACGAGCATCCGGAGATCTGGTTCGTACGCGGCATGTGGTCTCGCCGAACCGAACAAACGCACGCGGCTGTTCGCTGCTTTGGCGAGGTACTACGCCGTAACCCAAACCATGCGGCCGCGAACTATCAATTGTCGAAGGCATTAACCGCTGTCGGAAAGCCTGACCAAGCGGAGGCGTTCGCAACACGGGCGCGCAAGCTGGCTAGAATGACACTGCTGATCGACGACTTGATAAACTCCCGCAATATGCGTGAGGCGGTGAAGCTGCTTCGCGATTTGGGTCGCTTGTGGGAAGCTGCTGGGTGGTGCCGACTTGCTATGGAGGCCGAGGCCGACTGGGCGAAACCCGCTCTGGACCAGCTTCTCTTCGAACTCGCGGACGAAGACTCGCTGACCACGCGGTCGGCGAACTTGGCCTTACAACTCGAGCTTTCCGCGCATTCTCTCCCCAACTTTCAGATCCCACTTACCAAGTCGGTGGAGGGCACCGTCATTGCCTCTGCCAACGGCCAAGTCCGTTTTCGAGACGTAGCGACTGACGTCGCTTTGACTTTCACATATTTCAATGGCGCAATCGGCAACAACCTCGAATCGCTCCTCGAGCTCAACGGCGGCGGCATTGGGGCAATCGACTACGATCTCGATGGTTGGTCCGATCTATACATGACGGAAGGCGGTCCCCTGCCTCGCCGCAAGGAAACGCCGACTGGTGGCTACCACGATCGGCTCTTTCGGAATCAGAACGGCGAAACTTTCGTCGACATCTCTCGTAAGAGCCGCTTGGACAACAAACTCTATAGTCAGGGCCTCGCCGTCGGAGATATTGACGCGGACGGTTTTCCCGATCTCTATGTCGCTAATATCGGAACCAATGTCCTTTACCGCAATAACGGTGATGGTACGTTCCAAGAAGTGACTGTCGCTAGCGGAGTTCAGTACAACGTCTGGACATCCAGTTGTCTGATCGCAGATCTAAACGGTGATACATTGCCAGACATCTACGCCGTAAACTACGTCGGTGGCGACGAACTGTACACGCAAGAATGCCGAATCGACACGCTACCCCGCTGTGCCCCCATTGCACACCCACCCGAGCAAGACCGGCTTTATATAAACGGAGGCGATGGAACATTTAATGATGTCACCGACCATTGCGGCGTGGTCGCGCCGGAAGGAAGAGGACTGGGAATTGTTGCCGCAGACTTCGACGGCTCGCGTCGGTTAAGCCTGTTCGTCGCCAATGACATGTCGGCGAACTTTTTCTTTCACAATCAGACGACGGCACCTGGTAGTGAGCCGAAATTTGTGGAGCGCGCGATTTTGAACGGGCTTGCCTACAGCAGTAATGGCACGAGCCAAGCATCGATGGGAATCGCAATAAGTGACGCAAATCAAGATGGTCTGCTAGACATGTTTGTTACGAATTTCTACCGCGATACGAATGCCTTCTACATGCAACAACCCGATGGCTTGTTTCGAGATGAGATTGCGGATTCTCAACTGCAACAGGCGACGTTTCCTGTACTCGGCTGGGGAACTCAATTCGTCGATGTAGAACTTGATGGCATCTCCGATTTACTAGTGACGAATGGCCACGTTCACGATCCTTGGGTGAAAGAAACACCCTACTACATGCAACCGCAACTCTTTCGTGGCGATGGTGTCGGACACTTTGAAGAAGTTCCTTCCGATCAGCTCGGCAACTACTTCGAGGGCAAATATCTAGGACGCGCCATGGCGCGACTCGACTGGAATCGCGACGGTTTGGAGGACGTTTGTATTGGACATTTGGACTCGCCGGTCGCGCTCCTCAGTAATGAGACGGTGAAACACGGGCACTGGTTATCGCTGTCGCTCGTGGGCGTCCACTCCGATCGAGATGCGGTCGGAAGCATCGTCGAGGTTAAGCATGGCGGCCATACCGCGATAACTCAATTGACGGCGGGGGATGGATTCCAGTGCAGTAATGAACGACGTTTGGTCATTGGTCTTGGGAATGACGCCGTCGTTGACGATCTGCAGATTAAATGGAGATCGGGAAACGTGCAGACCTTTAACGACTTAAGCGCCGACCGAGAACTGATAATCGTAGAAGGGACTGACCGTGTCTGGGATCGATCGACCCTGAAGTAAACATGTTTAGTTCAGTTGTCACAGCGCACTGCTCGCACGTAGATTCTTGTACTCTCCGGCAAACCATCGAGCGACATCGTTCTTGTAATACTTCGAAAAGCGGCTTTCACTTGGCCCGCCAGGCAAGTTCGTCCACGCTTCATTGGTTCCGAGATCGGTGACGAAGTGATAGGAAGGCGCAAACGTGGATTCGCGTGTGGCGGTTTGGAGGACGTGCCCTTGAAACGGTGTCGCATGGTTACCGGGCATGGGGTAGCGACGACTGTTGAACCCGAGCATCCGGCCGACTTGATGCTTACCAAAAAAGCGATCAGTGAAGTGGAAGTTATTCACGCTCGACCAGGGTTGATCTGGCTCGTTCTCCGTCCGTTCGCCGGCCCGTCGAATCAACTCACCCTTGTCGCGGCCACGCCACCAGATCGAATCGTCCCGCTTCAGCATTCGATCAGCAGCGGCCAGGACCATCATCGAATATCCGGCTCGCGTGCAGATATAGAGCATCCGTCGCCAACCAATGCCTTGCTCGTGCCCTAGAAGTTCCACGATGACGTTTCGATATAGCTTGAGAAACAATGTGGCCTCGTTGCCATTTGGCGCATACGAATAATCCCAGCTTGATAGCGACTCTTTAACGCGACCATCAGGTAAATGAGGTAGGAACAACGCAAGCAGATCACGAGCCTGCAGGCTGATCAAGTCGTACTGAAGCGACTGCATGTCGTCCATCGTTGCGGCGGGCAATTCGGCCAATCGCTCACAAATCCGACGCTTGCGGTAATCGTTCAGCGGTTGAGTAACAAGCATCGGCATGCCAGCGAGATTCTTCTCTTCGTTGGCCGTCGCTAAAAAACCTTCGGGTGGGTCGTAGACATTCGGTAGCAACTCACTCGCAATCCAACCCTGCCAATGATTTGCTTCGTCCCAGGCAGGAATCGGCGCAAGCCCAATCTGGCCGCCGCCCCGCTTCGGGAAGCGCCCACAGCTTTGCAAGCCGATATGCCCTTCCTGATCTGCGAAGACCCAACACAGCGTCGGCTGGGCGCATTCACGTGCGACACGCATCGCAGCTCTCGCATTCTTCGCTGCGATCACGTCCAGCCACGCGGAAATCGCTGTGCCATTTCCTTCATGCATTCCACTCCATGCGATCGCGAGGTGTAATCCTTCGCCATTTTCGTCAAGGTCGCCGTCGACGATGCCCTGCGGACTTTCGTAAACTTTCAGCGTCGCATCGTCCGCTCCTTTGCGCACCAACTGTTCTTCGCGCAAGGCGAAGTCATGCCAACTCTCGTCGCGCCGATACTGCCACCCGGTCTCACCACCCGGTCGACAATCCTCGACGAAGTAGTCCACGGTGTCTCCCTTCATATAGGTCACGCCCCACGCGAGTCGATCTGTCCTTGCAACGGCAAACATGGGGCACCCCGGCAGCGACGCGCCCATTACGTACTGGTTGCCCCACTCCAACACCGCTTCATACCAAATCGCTGGCAGACGATTGATCTCTAAGTGCGGGTCCGCGGCGAGCAACGCATATCCCGTCGCACTTCGCTGAGGACTCACTGCCCAGGCGTTACTACCAGCAAGGCGAGGCAGGTCCGTAATCAATTCGAGCGCTTCGTCTGATAGCTGATTCGCCATCTTAATCTGCCGAATCATGGCAAAGTCGACGTTGTCTAACCGAGGCGCGAACAAGTCTCGAAGGGCTTCATCGTCGACACCAGCGTGAATCAATTCGATCAGCAGACGTTCATTCTGCATCTGGCTGACGGCCAGGCCTCCAAAACTAAGGAGCTTGCCAATTAACAAAACCGATTGTTGGTTCCACGGTTGCGGCTGAAACCCAGCCGCCCACATCGGCAACGAGCGACCAGCCCCTTCGAGCCCGTCGTTGACTCCCTCGCAGTAGGCTGTCAATTGCGTGAAGGTCCGATCATCCAGTATCCGAATCTCCGTCTCCAGATCTAGATTCAAGCCAATCCGCCGAAAAAAGCGGTCCGTTTCCAGCAGTTCAGGCGTGTCGGAAATCTCTTCCGCACCGCGCCCGCTGGCCACGCTCCTAGAAAAGAGAAGCTGAGTCGGACGATCCGTTGCGTGCATGTATCCGAGACCGAACAGCGCGTCTAGCCACGTCGCCGCTTGAACATGCGGAACACCGTTCTCGTCTCGCGCCGCTTCGAATCGACGACGTGTTTTTGGCAGCGGGATGTTCTTCATGGCATGAAATGCGGTTAAGAGATCTTCCCTTGAAATTCTAGCACGCTCTCGCGCAAAAAGGTCACGGTCACGACGTCGCAAGTTTGCGAGTGTATAGTAATTGTCTAACTGCTACACCAGCGGTGTAGCAGTTAGACAGAAGACTGCAAGGACTCGTAGTTTGTCAGCCAACTTTCGCCGCAACCTAACAGGATTCGCATTCGTCAGCCCTTGGCTGATTGGGCTGGGTTTGCTGTTCGTCTACCCGTTTGCGGCCTCCTTGTACTGGAGTTTCTGTCGTTATGACTTGCTCTCGCCTCCCGAATTCATCGGAACCGAACATTACCAACGCCTTGCAAGCGAAATCGCGACCGGCGAAGGGTTCGGAAAAGCAATCTGGAACACCGGCTACTTCGCGCTGCTCTCAGTTCCGCTGTCCATAGCAATCGGGGTCGGCCTCGCGACGATGCTCTCCTGGAACGTGCGCGGACAGGCCGTCTACCGCACTCTGTTTTTTCTTCCTTCTGTCGTTCCCATCGTTGCTTCTTCAGTCCTTTGGATCTGGTTGCTCGATCCCCGTGATGGAATTCTGAATCGGTTCTTGCAATCAGTCTCGCTTCCGAGCCAGCTGTGGTTTAAAGGCGCGACGGAGGCGATGACGCCACCTGACTTTCTCGACTTTGGCTCGAAAGACGCACTGGTGCTAATGAGTCTGTGGGGCGTGGGCAACTTTATGGTGATCTACTTGGCCGCGATGGGTGACATCCCGACACAGCTCTATGAAGCAGCGGAGTTAGACGGCGCAGGCAGGGTACGCAAGTTCTGGCACGTCACCGTCCCGACGCTTTCGCCCGTGATCTTCTTCAATCTGGTCATGGGAATGATTCAGTCCGTGCAGGCTTTCACACAGGTGTACATCGTCAGCGAGGGCACAGGAGAGCCCGCCTCTTGGTCGTTAATGCTCTCGTTACACTTGTTCCTCTCGGCGTTTCAAGACTTGGACATGGGATACGCGTCGGCGATGTCTTGGCTGTTGTTTGTCTTCCTGCTGGTTTCGACCGCCCTGCTGTTCCGCACTTCAAGACACTGGGTTCACTATCAAGGAGCAGGTCGTTGAATTCATCGCGAGCCGTTTTGTTCTGTCTCCTGTTGCTGTCGCTGGGCGTCGTGATGGCTTTGTGGACCAATCGTTCCGACAAGCGGAACGTGGTGCCAACGGATCGGCGCGAGGTGGTTTTCTGGCATTTCTGGGGCGGAGAAGATCGGCAAATTGTTGAAGCGGTCGTCGACCGCTTCAACGCGAGCCAAGAAGATCATTTCGTTCGAGCCATTGCGATGCCCGGCAACAACTTGGACATGAAGTTGTTCATGGCGGTCACTGGCGGCGATCCGCCTGACGTGGTCAATCAAGACGATCCGATCATGGCGGACTGGGCCGAACGAGGCGCGCTGTTGCCCTTCGATGAAATTGCTAGTCCCGCAGAAATCGAATCCTTGCAGAAGTGGCTCGTGCCAGCCTCAAATCGATTGGGGACCTATCGTGGCAGGCTCTATGCGCTGTGCAATGGAATGGACATCCGGGCACTCTATTACAACAAGACAATCCTCGATCAACATGGTCTACAACCGCCGAATTCAATCGCTGAATTGGACGAGATTGCGACCGCAACGACCGAAATTAAGCCCAATGGTCGCGTTGAGCGATTCGGTTATCTCCCCGACGCGCGACGCTTGTGGGCGTGGGGAGTCGTTTTCGGGGGCAACTTCTACGATGACAAGACTCGCGAAGTGACGCTCGCCAGCAAGCCGATTCAAAATGCATTGGACTGGATGGTTAGTTACCGCGATCGCCACGGAGCGGCACAGGTCGCAGCGTTTCGACAGGGTGATCAGTCGTTGCCAGGCAAGGCTTTCCCGTTGTTGGCGGGACGTTATACAGCTGTCATGGACGGACAATGGCGAGTTCGTGACATCGCCGCATCACAAGCGGAACAGCGCCGCGCCGGCGAAGCCGTGACAGACTACGGCGTGTGCCCGTTGCCGCATCCACCCGCCGGTCGCTCGCGTGCCGGATGGGTGAACGGGAACTTCTTCCTGGTACCACGGGGCGTGAAGAACCGAGAAGGCGCGTGGGAGTTCATGAAGTTTTGGACTGGTTTCGATGGCAACGAGGCGAACGCCGCGCAGACTTGTGTTGCTGGTGGATGGATTCCTGTTTCGACGGCGGTCGCCAATCATCCGACGTTTCTCAACTACTTACAGCAAGAACCACTCTTCGCGACCTTTAGCGAACTGGCAGCCGCGCCAGACCAAGTTCCAACTCCAGTAATCCCGGGTGCTGCGTACTTTCAACGCACGGTCAACGACGCCGCAGCGACCGCGATGTACGTCGAGGATGCGCCCAGCGTCACGACGTTGCTTGAAGAAGCCGCTTCGAGGATTCAGGCACACGTCGATCGAAGTGCCTCGCGAGGGCAGCCATGAGTCGTCGCAAACCGCACTTGCTCGCATACGCGCTGCTCGTTGTCACGGCGATAGTGTTTGCCTTTCCGCTGATGTGGATGGTCCTATCTTCGCTCAAACCATCGACGCAATTGGTTGAAGATCCCTACGCCTTCTTGCCTCGCGAGTGGCGTTGGAGTAACTACGTGGAAGCCGTTCAAGCGATGCCGTACGTGCGTTACTTGCGGAATACGTTACTGCTCGCCGGCGGGAGTGTTCTTGGAACTGTATTGTCCTGTTCGCTCGTGGCTTACGGATTCGCTCGAGTTCGTTGGCGCGGCAGAAATATGCTGTTTGGCATCTTGATGGCGACGATGCTGCTGCCGTGGCACGTGACGATGATTCCTCGCTTTCTACTACTTCGCGAGCTTGGATTGTACAATTCGCTCTCAGCGTTGATCGTGCCAACGTTTCTAGGCGACGCTTTCTTCATCTTTCTTCTACGGCAGTTCTTTCTCACGATACCTGAAGAACTTAGTGAAGCCGGGCGACTGGACGGTCTCGGCGAATGGGGAATATTTTCGCGGATCATCATGCCACTCAGTTTCCCGGCACTGACGACGGTGGCGCTGTTTCAGTTCATCGCGTCTTGGAACGACTTCAGCGGGCCGCTCCTGTACTTGAGCGACCCCGACAAGTTTCCACTCGCCTATGGCCTAGAGCAGTTTGTCAGTTCCTACGCGGATCAAACGCACTTGCTGCTCGCCGCCGCAACGCTGTTCACGTTGCCAATCGTCGTGATTTTCTTCTTTACGCAGCGCACTTTCCTGCAAGGAATCGCCACGACTGGCCTAAAGGGGTGACGGATTTGAGGCGCATAAGAGGAATTGCGCATTAGAAACCACGTCGAGAAGGCCGACGTGGAGATGGCTTGAGAAAGGCAAGCGGATGCTAACTATCGCTTACGATGACGGATCTTCGCCCGCATGCGACGCTTCTTACGGCCAACCTTGCGTCGCCCTTTTCCTGTTTTCTTCGTTCCCAATTTGGGGCTCCCGACAATGATTTCAACAACTAGCTCATGCGGGTATCCCGCGCAGCTAGACAGATTAACAGATGGAATCCGATGCTGGCAAGGCCTTCGCGGACAGCGACGGCTCAAAACTAACTACCAATCCAGGTCCTGGGCGGCTTCAATGGCATTCTGGATCAGCGCCAGCAAGACATTCGGGTCGTATGGCTTCCGAAGATAATACGCACAGCCGGCCGAACGGGCTCGGCGGACAATATCGTCGGTTTCCATCCCGCTCAGAATGATGATCGGAACTGTGCAGGTCGTTGTCGAATCGCCAAGCTTCTCGCAAACGTCGAATCCATCGACGTCGGGCAAGCATAGATCCAGCAGTACCAAATCAGGAACGATCGAGTTCGCCGATTCGATCGCCTGCTGCCCCGAGCTCGCTGAAACGGCGTCGTACCCAAGCTTTCGAAGTCGATAACCGAGCGCGGCCAACTGATCCTCGTCATCATCGACGACTAGGATTCGTCTCGGCGGTTCGAGTACGACTGGCTCTGGTGCGGGTTGTAGGAGGGCTTCGTCGACCATCTCGACACTCACTCAAGTTACGATTCTTCCGAATAGTCACAATTTACCGGCATCCGTATGTCATGACGGATTGTTGCACTATCGAAACATAGGTCGCACGATGAACGCGTCAAGAAAAAAATGCTGCAAGAATGCAACGCGCCCTTGTCGAAAGGTTCAAAGCGAGAACCCTGTGATTTAGCCCTCGCGTGAACCTGCGATCAACTCGGCCGCGCCCTGCTCAATCAGGTGGCGGGCAGCAGATTCGCCGAGCGTCACGGCAGAGCCGATGTCACCCATCGCGTTCGCCACGAGTCGCGCCGCGCCGTCCGCGCTCAGGACGACGGCGTCAAGATGTAACTTGTCGTCGAGAACGCGCCCCCAGGCTCCAATCGGTGCCAGGCAACCGCCTCGCAAGGCTGCCAAAAGCGCCCGTTCGGCTAAGACGCAAGCGTGAGTGCAAGCGTCGTCAAGCTGCCCAACAACGGCGATGGTTGAGGCGTCGTCTTCGCGAGTCTCGAGTCCGAGTGCTCCTTGACCCACAGCGGGGAGCATCACTGCGGGCGGGAGGAGCTGAGTTATTCGATCACCCAACCCAAGACGTTTAAGCCCTGCTTCCGCGAGAATGATCGCGTCGTACTCGCCGTCGTCGAGCTTTTGCAGGCGCGTTTCCACGTTTCCACGAATGTCGACGACTGCCAGATCAGGGCGAGCATATAACAGCTGTGATTGCCGACGGCGACTGCCCGTCCCCACACGTGACTCGCCAGGGAGATGCTCGACGGTCGCAACTTGATTGGAAATGAATGCGTCGTTTGGGCTTTCACGTGGGGGAACCGCAGCTAGACCTAGACCTTCGATTCGTTCCGTTGGCAAGTCTTTCAAGCTATGCACCGCGAGATCGATTCGCCCATCGAGCAAAGCTCGTTGAATCTCTTTCGTGAACAAACCCTGACCGCTACTCTCGGTGATCGGCGTCGTCGTGCCGTCACCGCCTGTCTTGATGAAAACGAGTTCGACTGATGCACCAAGCTCAGTCAAACGACTCGCGACCCATTGGGCTTGCCACCGCGCGAGCGCACTAGCTCGTGTACCGAGACGAATCGTGCTCTCAGTTCGGGGCTTCGTAGCTGTCAGTCCGTTCGTCGGCACTTTGTTCATCTCCGCTGGATCCGTTGCCGCCACCGTGCTGTGCAATAGCTGCGGAGACGTTGTGACTGATTCTCTCGGCTTCGACGCTTTGCAATTGCTGCCTTGGAACGACAACACCGCAGCTGACGACGAATTGGATCGCTTGATCGACCGTGATGTTCAAATCGACCGCTTCGCTCTTCAGGATGGTGATTGTAAAGCCCGTGACCGGCATCGGTGAAGTTGGCATCAAGACACTCAGTACGGGTTCGTTCGCGGCGGCTCGGATGTCGGCCATGCTCTCGCCTGTGACGAATCCGATCGACCAAACGCCCTTGCGCGGGTACTCCACGGCGACGACGCGATTGAACTCGATCTCACGTTCCGTCAAAACAAAGTCCGTCACTTGCTTGACGGAGCCATAGACATTGCTGACCAGCGGAAGACGCTGAATTAACACTTCCGCCCAGTTGACTAGCATTCGCCCAACGCCGGCCGCGACGAACTTGCCTAGCATATAGGAGACCAGCAAAAATACTGAGAAAAACAGTGGTAGTACAATTTCACGGCGCAAGTGCGTCTCACGAATGTACTCGTCGGTGTAGTAGCCGACCCACTTGCCGTCGGATCGCTTGGTGAAGATGCGACTCGATCTTTCGTCAGTAATTGTCAATTCGCCGTCAACGGTCGACCTTTCGCCACTTGGCGCTTTGTCAGTCGACGGCGTTCTCGTGTAAAGAGCAATCAAATCACCGGCGACACTCTCCACTGGTCCTAACACAGACGTCTCAACGACTGACCAGGCCCAAATAAATAGGGCGATCGTCAGCAGAGGCGGCATCAAGATGGCAAGCCCGCGCAGCACCGCGCGACGGAATGGTCGCTGTGGCTTGAGCGTAGCGTCAGGGCTTTGGTGAGAGCTTTCCATCTAAGATCGTGAGTCATTAAAGGATGAGTAGCGACCATCGGACAGTGCTAGATCAGCGATGAGCGATCACTTGCCATTGTTGGATCTAACAGCCAACGCGGGAAGGCCGCTCAACTGCCAAATCCGATTCCACGTGCGACAACTGCGACTTCGACACTGGCCGCGCCAGCTCGCCGCAAAATCTTCGCTATCTCGTTCGCCGTCGCTCCGGTGGTCATGACATCGTCTAGCAACAACATTTTGGCACCATTAATAGCGTAGCCCGCAGAAACTCGATAGGCTCCGCGAACGTTAGCAAGGCGTTCGTGAGGCAGTAAAGTGCCTTGTTTGCTGGTCTTACGTCGGCAACGTAGTAGTTTGGGGTAGCTGCGAACCCCGATCCGTTTTGCCACCGACTCGAGCAAAATTTCGGGGCAATTCACGTTGCGCCGGATGCGCCTGGTCCAATGAGTGGGGACCGACACAATGTGGCTCGGTACGTCGACGAGTCTTCGCGACAAGTCCTCCCCCAGCAATTGCCCCATCGCCAACGTCAACGATTCGCCTGATGCCTGCTTCATTTGAAGGACGGCGTCTCGAACGATTCCACCGTAGACTCCGAGTGCATACGCTCGAACGAAGCGAACTCTTTTGCCTCGACACACCGCACAGTCGTCCGAGTCGTCTCCTAACCCCTTCGGCAGTGGGCGGGCACACCGCTTACACGCACGGGAATTTGATGAGGTCACGTCGCTAACACACCGATTACACAGATAAATCCGAGAATTACGCCGCTCTTCCAGCTGAATGGGGATAGCGCAGAGAGCGCAAGTTGGTGGAAACAGCAAATCTGCCGCGCGCCCCCATACCCTCGGAAGCATCAAACTGGTGCTAGGTGAACCTAATCGCAGATCCGGCTGTCGTTGGTGTATTGTCATGAATCGCCAAGATGTCTCGCAAATTCAACAGCGAAGTTCGCTGAACGCCGCTTTCTCACTTGGTCCCAGAAGCTCAACGCCTGTACAATTCCACCGAATCGCCATGAGTGAGACCAGGAGTCGCACCGTTCGCATTGACCTGCCTTCGACGATTTCCCCATCGTACCAAACTTGCGTCTGAGGAGAAGTTTCTCTTGATCGAACCCGCCGTCGTATCTCCGTACGTTCGAAGCCGCAGGGCGACGTTGGCGGAAGGACAGCCGATCAGCGACTTGATGTCGCGGGCACTCGACAATCCAGGGCTAATCTCACTGGCGGCAGGCTTCGTGGACCAGGAGACACTTCCGGTCGAGGTCGTTCGCGATGTGATGGCACACCTGCTCGGAAACGAGGCTGCAGGGCAAGCGATGTTGCAATACGGAACAACGCCCGGCCTGCCCGCGCTCCGCGAGGCGATCCTTCAGCAATTCACTTCAGGCACAAGTTCTCGTGAGACGATCGATCACCTTGTCATCACGGCGGGCAGCAACCAATTGCTGCATCTCGTCGCAGAGAGCTTGCTTGATTCAGAAGACATCGTCCTTTGCGCCGCGCCAACCTATCTTGTGTTTCTCGGCACGGTCGCGAACTTGGGAGGACGCACGTGGAGTGTCGCGACAGACGATCTCGGAATGATCCCCGAGGCGTTAGAAACGACGTTGCAACAACTGGCTAATTCTGGAGACCTGCCGCGTGTCAAAGCTATCTATCTAGTCCCGTATTTCGACAATCCGTCCGGCATCACGATGCCTTCCGAGCGAGTTCAACGCATCGTCGAGATCGCGAAACGCTGGTCGCACCGTACGAGAATTCACGTGATAACGGACGAGGCCTATCGCGAGTTGCGTTATGCTGGCGACGATGTGCCGAGCGCACGCGATTTCGACGAGGATGGTGAGACGGTCATCGCCGCGGGTACTTTCTCAAAGTCCTTCTCGCCCGGCGTTCGCGTTGGGTGGGGCATTCTCCCCGAACACCTGATCGCCCCGGTTTGTGCACAAAAGGGAAACATCGATTTCGGCTCGCCAAATCTCAATCAACACTTAATGGCCCAAGTATTGCGACGCGGGCTATTCGAGCAACATGTCGATAGACTTCGAGCCAGTTACCACCAGAAGCTAGATGCGATGCTCGAAGCCGCGGACGAGTTCCTTGCGCCACTGGAAGGCGTCACCTGGAGACGCCCGACCGGCGGTCTGTATGTCTGGGCAACATTGCCACCGCACATCGATACGGGCCCCGAGGGCGAACTATTCGACCGTTCGATCGTAGAAGGAATGCTGTACGTGCCCGGACAATACTGTTTCCCAGCCGAGGGCCAACCGATTGCTAAGAACACCATGCGTCTAAGCTTTGGAGTTCAATCGTGTGAACGAATTCGAGAGGGAATCGCGGCGCTCGCGCGTGCGATTCAGGCAGTTACTTAGTCGGCTCGCCCGACGACAGATGGGAACGGAGTTCCAATGTCGACCTTTGATCGGTACTTGTTGCGGCTGTTTGTGAAGGTGTTGTTCGTCTGCTTCCTGAGCATGGTCGGACTCTACATCGTGATCGACGTCTTCAGCAATCTTGACGAGTTTATTGGATATGGTCGGGAACAAGGTGGGTTGTTCAAGGTCATTGGCGACTATTACTCGGCTCGCGTGCCTTGGTTCTTCGATCATGCGAGCGGGCTGCTGACATTGGTCGCTGGCATGTTTGCGATCACTTGGCTGCAGCGGACGAATGAACTGACCGCTCTCATGGCGGCTGGCATTACGACCAAAAGGATCGTTCGCCCGCTACTCGCCGCAGCCGTCGTCGTCAGTCTTGTCGCCGCCGCCAATCGAGAACTCGTGATCCCCGAGGTCCGCGACAAGTTAGTGCGAAACGCTCAGGATTGGCTTGGCCAAACGGCTCGCAAAGTCGACGCCGTCACCGACAATCGAACGGATATTCTCCTCGGCGGACGGGTATGCTTCGTGGCGGATCAACGAATTCAAGAGCCGACATTCACGTTGCATCGCCGACACGGCGACTTTGGGCGAAAGCTAGTTGCCGAGAGTGCCTTCTATGAGCCGCCGATTCCGGGCAAACCTGGCGGGTATCGGTTGATTAAGGTCTCACAACCCGAAGGGCATGCGGAACTCGCCTCAGTCAGTTTGGATGGCGAGCCCGTCATTCTTAGCCCCATGGACACGGACTGGCTGGATCCCGATCAATTGTTCGTTGCAAGCGACGTCACCTTTTCAGATATCGCGTGCGGCCCGCAATATCGCCAGTTCGCTTCGACCGGCGAACTCGTTGATGGCCTTCGCAACCCAAGTCTCGACTTTGGCCTCCGAACGCGAGTCACCATGCACTCTCGGTTCGTCCAGCCGTTTCTTGACGTAACGCTGTTCGTCCTAGGCATCCCTCTCGTTCTGACTCGCCAGAATCGCAACGTCTTTGTAGCCGCAGGAATGGGCGTAGGGATCGTGATCGCGTACTTCATCGTAATGATCGTCTGTCAAGCATTAGGAGCCAGCGGATTCCTGATGTCGCCCGTCCTGGCAGCCTGGGCTCCGCTGATTATCCTGGCTCCGACAGCCGCGGCGCTCTCGCAGCCGATTTGGGAGTAGCGACGCCGAGTCGCACGAGTTTTTTCGAATACTTGCGACCCTCTTACCGCTGAGCGACAATGCGTGGTTAGCTAGCGAATGCTTAGTTAGCTGGAACGTAAGCGACACCACCTGCCCTCACGAAACGGAACTTCCGCCATGCATCATTTCTTTGACCGTCGACGTTTTCTGCAAACTTGTTCAATCGCATCCGTCGCGGCGGCCAGCGGCGTCGCAGCCCTCGAAGTCGATGCTGCCGAGCCGATCGAACGAAATGGGGCGTCGAAGTTTAAGTTCAGCTTAGCCGCCTACAGCTATCGGAAGCTACTACAGGGCAAGACCGCCGAGCTTAATTTGTCTGACTTCATCGACGACTGTGCGAAGATGCAACTTGAGGGGACGGAACTAACTTCGTATTACTTTCCGAATCCGGTCACTCCCGAGTACCTCCGGCAACTGAAGCAACAGTGTTTCCGGTTAGGGCTGGATGTTTCGGGGACGGCAGTTGGAAATGACTTCGGCCATCCGCCTGGTGAGAAACGCGACGAGCAACTCGCTCATTTGAAACATTGGGTCGACAATGCCGAGATACTTGGTGCGCCGGTCATCCGAGTGTTCGCAGGGCATGCCCAGAAGGATACGACGCCCGAACAGTCGCACAAGTTGATGGTCGAAGGCTTGGAGGAGTGTTGTGAGTACGCCGGACAACATGGAGTTCATCTGGCTCTTGAGAACCACGGCGGGCCGACATCAACCGCCGAAGGTTTATTAGGCTTGGTGAATGATGTGAAGAGTCCATGGTTCGGAGTGAACCTTGATACAGGCAACTTTCACACAGACGATCCATACGGAGATCTCGCCAAGGTTGCCGCTTATGCTCTGAACGTGCAGGTCAAAGTTGTCACCAGCGGCCCCGACAAGCAAAGGCAACCAACCGACTTCAAACTCATTGCAGGGATCCTTCGCGACGCTGACTATCGCGGCTATGTCGTTCTCGAGTACGAAGAGGACGAGGACCCCCGCGAAGCATGTCCGTCTTTTATCGCTCAACTGCGAGAGGCGTGCGCGTAATCGATCCTGGAGCGCGCCATAACGCTCCAGTGGCCCGATCAAGAAAAAGCGAAGGCCCGGTCCCCCTCGGGAACCGGGCCTCGTTTAACTCGCGTTCGATCGGAGATCTCAGCGAGCCGGTGGCCTGCCTTTCGCAGTCCGCCGACCTTGTCAGGCGTCGCCACCTCGCTGGCTAGTACAGAAATAGTTCACTAGGTCACCTCCTTACTACTGGGTTGTCTCCCCGCTTAAGTCGCGTAGCCAAAGAGTGCAACGATCTCGCGGGCCTTCTGTTCAGTCGCGCTGCGTTAGCACGACCCAGTAACTGTATCCGTATCATTCTCAAAACTGTCTACGAAAGCAAGAGAGTTTTTCTGCTTGTCAGGTTCGGAAGAATGCAAAAAAAGAGCCCGGAAGCCATTGCGACTCGCGGGCTCTGGTGTACTTCATAGATTTGGAACGCGTCTATTTGTTGCGATCGCTGATCTTCTTATAGTCGACGACATCCCACGCCAAACCTGTCCACTTCATCACTCGAATGGCGGTGTAAGTCAGATCAAGCTCCCACCATTTGTGTCCTTGCGCGGCCATGCGAGGATACGCATGATGATTGTTATGCCAGCCTTCACCAAAAGCCAAAAGCCCGATCAGCCAGTTGTTCCGACTGTCGTCCGTTGTCTCGTACGTCCGATAGCCCCACATGTGAGACCATGAATTGACGAACCAAGTGATATGCAAAACGATCACCAAGCGAACGAATAATCCCCAAACCAACATCGACGCCGCCATGTAAGGACCGCCGATCCACTGGCCAACGGCAAGCAACACGAGTCCGCTGACGATATGAGACGGAAGAAACATGTATCCTATCCAACGCATCACACGGTCCCTTGCCAAATCGGGAGCCCAGCGATTGATGTGGGCTTCATATTCACCACTACAGCTAACGCTCCATCCCAACCACCACATGTGAGACCAAAGGCCGCCGTCGCGGGGCGAATGTGGATCGCCATCGTGATCGCTGTGAGCGTGGTGCTTTCGATGATTAGCAACCCATTCAAGTGCACAACCTTCTCCCGACAGCCCACCAATGAACGCCAATAACCAACGCATTGGCTTGTGGACTTTGAACGAGCCGTGAGTCAGCAACCGATGGTAGCCCATGCAGACGCCGATCGAGCCTGCCAGCCAATATAAAAACATGCATACAGCAAACGCTTCCCAGCTGAAGAAAAAAGGCGCTGCCAATGCACCAGCGTGCAAAAATATGAGCCAGCCCATAACCGGATAGTTGGGACCAGCGGCCAGCCGCTTTTGTTGTTCCGACAACTGCGCCTCGTCTGACATTGCGGTGGCGCAATCTTGCTGCCACAGTGATTCGTCGGCAGTCTCGGTATCGTACTTATCCAACAAGCCAGTCGCTGAGTTCGCTTCAAGCTCTCGGAGTTCTGTTTCATCTGGTGCGATTGCCATGATCTGGCTCCTTTATCGTCACAGTGGATACGTGGTTTCGCGTTGCTCGGTCAATAAAGTCTTCTCCACGGGCTCGGAATTGTAGTCGATATCGGAGGCACCTCCGTTTCGGGACCGTCTCGGTTATGTAAATGTTATGTAATTGTTGATCGTGATCGCCGTAACTCGTGTTACTGCAAGCACAAATGCAATTCTCTGGACGATCTTCCTCGATTCAAACAGGCCGCGGTAACGCCTGAATTTCTTTTGTATCTTGGGTAAACTAATGGACCAATCCAACCAGCCACTTCTCGAACGGGAACGCAAGATGCGATCTAACCACCTGCTTGCCGTACCCTTCATCGCGACACTCGCCGTGCTAAGCAGCAGTATCGTCAGCGCAGACGATGCGGACCTCGTCGCCCCGAGCGCCACGGTTCAAAAGCTCGCGGCCGGCTTCGTGTTCACCGAAGGACCCGCAGTAGATAAGAATGGCGATGTTTACTTCTCGGATGTCCGGAGCAGTCGAACGCACAAGTGGTCGACTGAGGGAAAGCTGACAGTTTTTCGCGAAGACACGGGCAATGCAAACGGTTTGTTCTTTGACAAAGCTGGCAACCTGCTCGCGTGTGAAGGCGGCAGCCGGAAGGTAACGCGAGTGGCCATGAATGGCGCGGTGACCGTGCTCGCGGATAGCTACAGCGGGAAGAAACTCAACAGCCCCAACGACCTGTGGCCGGACCCGAAAGGAGGCATCTACTTCACGGATCCGCGATACGGCAGCCAAGAGGGCCTCGAGCAAGACGGCTTTCACGTCTATTACATTTCGCCGGACGGTAAGCAAATTCGACGTGTGATCGACGACCTTGAGAAACCTAACGGTGTACTTGGGACGACAGACGGAAAGCATCTCTATGTCGCCGATCCCGGCGCAAACAAGACATACGTTTACTCGATCCAGCCCGATGGCACAGTTCGCGGCCGTCATCTCGCAGCTCCCGAGGGTTCGGACGGCATGACGCTCGACGACCGCGGAAATTTGTACCTCACGCGCGACGGGGTGGAGATCTACTCGCCAAAAGGGAAGAAAATAGCCTCGATTGCCGTCCCTGAACGTCCTGCGAATGTCGTATTCGGAGGCAAAGAGCGAAGAACGCTCTTCATTACTGCGAGGACCGGCTTTTATTCTCTTGAGATGAAAGTTCGCGGACAGTAGCTTGAAACGCGTAAAGTATTTGATCACTAGCAGTTAGGATCACGTGATCTAGAATCTGGCAACTCAATTGACGTTCGCGCCGGTTCTGTCGCCATCACCGACAGCTCATGCCTCGCGTTGCACAACAGAGAGGTACAGCAAGGGTTTTGCTTGCCTTCCCTAAGTTGCCTAATTAAGATCAGTTAGTGTCCTTAGCGAACAGAACGCCGCCCCGCATCGCGTAGATGTGGCGTGGAATTGCATCCATTTCTGGGTAAATGCACTAAATCAAGCGTTCCCACCTCAGGCGATTCGAGATTCTCGGAGAGTTTCTGAGGTTGGGAGCGTACCGGTCACTGCAAGAGGAGAGGTTCCTGATGATTCTGCGACGAATCAGCGTCACTGGGTTGTCGTTGTTGTTTGTGAGTCTGACGGCGACGCTGCTTCAGGCGCAGAACACAACGACAACGACAACGACGAGCAACGTGGCGGGTGTCGAAGTTGACGCGGACGGTGTGCTTCGCATGCACATGTTTGTCGATAGAAGCGGAGCTTTGACTCGCAGCAGCATTGAAGCGTCGTTGCGTTCGATCTCTGCCGATCTTGCCCGGTCGAGCAACCTGCGAAAGGTTTCGTTGAATCGCCTCGAAACAGCTGTCGCAGCGCGAATTGCCGCTGGCGAGACGCCGACCGAAGCCATGCGGTACTTAGCCGGACTGCAGCGAATTCAATACGTCTTCGTCTACCCCGAAACAGGTGACATCGTTGTTGCCGGGCCAGCAGAAGCTTGGGCGTCCGACCTCTCAGGGCGCGTTCGCGGCATTGGCACTGGAGCACCGGTGATAGAGTTGCAAGACCTGATCGTCGCGTTGCGTGCATTTCCGCCAGCCGGCAAAGAAACGCCAGTCATTCGTTGTTCGATCGATCCAACGAAAGAAGGGCTGGCGAACATGCAACAGTTCCTCGTCCGTCTCGGCTCGCGAGCAACTCCGAACAAAACCAGATTCATCGTCGACGGTTTGCGAAAGAGCCTTGGACTTCAGAATGTCACGATCGGTGGTGTTCCCGCGGACACACACTTTGCGAAGATCCTCGTCGAAGCCGATTACCGAATGAAGCTGATCGGGATTGGCCTCGAGCGCACCGGCGTTCGTATGAAGAGTTACGTCGATCTTGCCAGCCCGACTTCGGTTGCTCGTAATGCGATGCAGCGTTGGTATTTTGTGCCTGATTACGAATGCGTCCGAGTAAGTGAAGACGAGCTAGCGATGCAGTTAGTTGGCAACTCGGTAAAGCTGGTCGGAGCCGACGAAATGGTGGCTGCTGACGGAACACGAGTGAACGCTGGTCTGGTTGACACGGCCGGCAAGCGTTTCGTTCAAGGCTTCACCGACAAGTATCCCGAACTCGCCAAAGCCGTGCCGGTTTATGCACAGCTTCGAAACTTGATCGATATGTCAGTCGCCGCCGCCTATATTCAGCGGCAAGACTTTTACAGCCAAGTTGGTTGGTCGATGGAACTGTTTGGCAACGAGGACGCATTCTCGGTGCAAACAGGGAAAGCTCCGCAACGAGTCGAAACAGCTGTGTCAGCGGTATGGCGAGGCAATCGTCTGATGACACCGATCGGTGGTGGCGTCAATATCCAACCGCGTCTCGCGCTGAACTCGTCCAACTTGCTTCAAGACGAGCAGGGTATGGTCAAGAAGCAACGCGACGACATTAAACTCGATCATCTCAAGGCAGACCAATGGTGGTGGGACTAACGCCGGCGGCAGTGTAAGCTCTCCGTGATCCACCTACGGTCGATTTTAAAATCAATATTGCATTTCGGGTCAGGCGTCTCTTCGGCGAAAGAGATTCCTGGCCCGTTTGCTTTTCGCGGGAAGCCGCCGACGCCAATCATGCCTTGCGTCGAGTACAATGCAGCGTCGCGACGTCTTTGCATTGCCTCTTACTCGATGATCGATGGACGAACCAACGAAAAAGCCGTGCTGTACGCCTAGTGCTGGCCACCGCGAAAGTGATGTTGAGTCTCCCATTGAGATCGTCTCGAATGACTCAGTATCTGATGAAGGCATGGTCCGGCTCGATGGCGGCACGTTCCTGATGGGATGCGAAGGACCCAAGGCTTGGCAGGCCGACGGAGAGGGCCCCGTTCGAGCAGTAACCGTGCCGCCATTCATGCTCGACGCGTGCGCCATCTCCAATGAGCGGTTTTTCCAATTTGTCGAAGCAACGGGTTACAAGACCGAAGCCGAGCGATTCGGTTGGTCTTACGTCTTTCATCTGCACCTCTCGAAGAAGCAACGCGTTCAACTCAAAAGAACAAAAGCAGTTGTCGGCCTCGAATGGTGGCTGGCCGTGCCGCACGCCAACTGGCGATCCCCGCGCGGTCCCGGCTCGACGTTTAAACAATGTCTGATGCATCCCGTCGTCCATGTCTCATGGAACGACGCAGCGGCCTATTGCCAATGGGTAGGGAAGAGGCTTCCGTCCGAAGTCGAATGGGAATACGCGGCTCGTGGCGGACTCCAACAGCAGAGCTACCCCTGGGGCAACCAGTTGAAGCCCACTGGGAAACACCGCTGCAACATTTTCCAAGGTCGCTTTCCTCACGAAGACACCGGCAACGATGGTTATCAAGGCACGGCCCCGGTCGACACCTACGAACCAAATACGTTTGGCTTGTACAACTGTGTCGGCAACGTTTGGGAATGGTGCCAGGACTGGTTCAGCCCCGACTACCATCAAGTCTGGCCCGATCTAACCGACAATCCAACCGGCCCACCCTCAGGCGATCGCCGAGTGCAACGCGGCGGATCCTACCTCTGCCACGATTCCTACTGTAACCGCTACCGCGTCTCAGCTCGCATCGGTAACACACCGGATACGTCAGGTGGGAATGTTGGATTTCGCTGCGCGAGAGACGTGTGATCTCAGGTCGGATCAGCACCATACGAATTAGGCCCGACCGTGCCACGCAGACAGCCTGTTTCGGCGAAGGCCCATAATGGTCCGATAATTGGGATGACGCCAACGAGAATCCACCACCCTGATTTGTCTCGGTCATGCCAGCGTTTGACCTGAATCGCCAGAGAAACCCATATCAGCGGGATGTAAAGCATAAGGAATACGATCGTTGGAACATTCGAATCTGGGCCGAATAGCGAAACCACCGCAAAGACGATGGCGTAGAAAACGAAAAGCAGCGCGAGTGTGGTGGCCCAATACACGCGCCTCGGAATCCGTCCTTGAAATGAAAACAGCACCAAGACAAGTGTTTGCGTCTTAGGTTCCGATTGGTTTGGAACGGCCACGCCGGCATCAACCTGCGGCGGTTGGTACGGGTTGTCTGAAGACATGCAAATCCCTTTAGTTGTTGTGTTTGTTGGATTCTGCTCTCCGCGAGAGAAATTGAGTATAATCACGACCGTCGTAGCGACTCTACAACCCGGCGACGCTACCAAACCAACAACGACTCATCGGCCAGCCCAGAGAATCAAGGAACAGAACATGAGCCGACCTACAACATGCAAGAAACCAGCGACGATGGTCTGGACGATCGTGATTTGTCTAGCAACGGTCGCCACAGCCGAAGAGACCATCAGGACTTGGACGGACTCCACAGGCAAGCACAAAACGCGAGCTGCGTTTGTTGCCTTGGAAGGTGAACAAATTACCTTACGCCGAGAAAATGGGGAAACGATCAAACTGCCACTCGAGCGATTGAGCAACGCAGACCAAGCCTTCGCTCGACGAACTGCAAGAGCTTCTCTAGTTGCGAACGAATTGCAAGCCGAAGTTGCTCAGAGCGACGGCAACTGGCCTCAGTGGCGCGGGCCGAACCGCGATGGCATCAGCGGCGAGACGGGTTTACTCGATTCATGGCCCGCCAGCGGCCCGCCTACGGTTTGGAAGGCGAGTGGTTTGGGAGGCGGATACTCGAGCGTCACGATCTCGGCTGGTCGCGTCTTTACGATGGGCAAGTTCGGCGGAGAAACACGTCTCGTCGCCGTAAACGTTGAAGACGGCAAGATGTTGTGGGGCACGGCGGTCGGGAGCGGCGATGCACCGAACTGCACGCCAACCGTTGATAATGATCTTGTCTTTGCGTTGTCGCATTCAGGTGATTTGCTGTGCGCAGAAGCCGCGACCGGGCGCGAAGTATGGCGCAAGAATTTTCCTCGTGATTTTGGCGGCAAGATGATGTCCGGTTGGGGCTACAGCGAATCGCCGTTCGTGGATGGTGATCGCTTAATCGTCACTCCAGGTTCACAAGACGCGATGATCGCGGCGCTCGACAAACGTACCGGCGATGTCATCTGGCGCGCCGCCATGCCGGACAACGTCGGATCGGCTGGAAGAGACGGAGCGGGATACTCGTCGATCGTGGTTAGCAACGGGGCCGGCGTGAAGCAATATGTCCAGTTGGTCGGACGCGGCGTTATTAGTGTAGATGCTCGCAACGGTAAGCCTCTGTGGGGTTACAATCGCGTCGCGAACGGAACTGCAAATGTACCAACACCAATTGTGACGGGCGACTATGTATTTTGTTCCAGTGGCTACCCGGATGGAGGATCCGCGCTGCTGAAACTCGTCGGCTCGCGCGGACAAGTCAACGTACGGGAAGTCTGGTACAAACGCTCGAATGAACTACAGAATCATCATGGCGGAATGATCCTGATCGGAGACCACGTTTACATGGGACATGGACACAACAAAGGGTTTCCCGTCTGCTTCGATTTGGAGAGCGGTCGCGACATGTGGCGTCCCGGTCGTGGGCCGGGATCGGGATCGGCGGCGGTTGTCTGTGCGGACGGACACTTGTACTTCCGCTATCAAAACGGCGTCATGGCGCTGATCGAAGCGACACCTGCTGGCTATCACCTGAAAGGTTCGTTCGAAATCGGCATTAAGAATGGTAACAGCTGGGCGCATCCGGTCGTTGCGGATGGGCACCTGTACCTTCGCGATCAGCACGAGATGCTCTGCTACGACGTTCGCAAGTAGAGCTATCAACCGAAGGAACCATTGATGCTGCTCGCCCTCGCCTGGCAAGACCACGCGGTCATTTTTGCCTATTTGGCCGGAATGATCGCGTTTGGCATTCACCTTTCGCGACGCCAAAGTAGCGACGACGAATACTTTCTTGCCGGACGAAAGATGCCTTGGTTCGCTGTTGGATTGAGCGTGATCGCTTCGCTGTTGTCGAGCCTGACTTATCTCTCCGAGCCGGGTGAAGTTTGGAAGTCGGGTGTCACGCATATCTTTGGGAAGATGCTGGCGATTCCGTTCGAGATGATCATCGTGTGGGTGTTTTGTATTCCATTCATGATGCGGTTCCGGTATACGTCAGCGTATGAGTACTTGGGACATCGATTCGGTCGCACGGCACGTAAGGTCGGCGTCGGGCTGTTCATCACAATGGTCGTACTCTGGATGGGATTCGTCGTCCTGCTTTCCGCCGAAGCCTTGGCGCGCGTCAGTGATTTAGCGGTTCCTGCCGCTGTCGTATCCGTTTTCAAGAGCGTTGGCATTTCAGATCCAGTCGCGTCCGCCCAACTGTTCCTCGTGATCGTGACGGTCGGAATCGTCGCGACCAGCTACACAATGCTTGGCGGATTGCGAGCGGTCATCTGGACCGACGTGGTTCAGGTCGTGCTGCTGATCGGTGGCGGGCTGTTTGCGATTGGGTACATCGCGATGACAACGGGCACGTGGTTGCCCGATTGGTACCAAGCTGCCAGCAACCACCTGACGACGGCCAACGCGACTCATTCGTTGCCGCTGTTCAGCTTCGACCCATTCGTTCGTGCAACCGTCGTGACCGTCGCTTTCAATATGTGCATCTGGCATGTTTGTACACATGTTGGAAATCAGATGACCGTTCAACGTTATTTCAGCACCAGCGACATGAAATCCGCGCGACGCAGCTTCGTGACGGGTTCGCTGTTCGGAGTTGGCATCAATCTGATGCTCGTCGTGGTCGGGCTCGCCGTTCTCTATTTCTATCTCGGCCAGGACATACCGATCGACCGCGACTTGAGCTCGACGAATGAGCAGCGATTGATCTTTCCAACGTTCGCCGTCAGCCGATTGCCGGCCGGATGTGGCGGAGCCATCCTCGCAGCTCTACTCGCGGCCGCGATGTCTAGCATCGATTCGGGAATCAACTCCATCGCGACCGTGATCACAACGGAACAAGGAGCAGCATCCCGGGAGAAGTCACATGTCGGAAGGGCCAAGTTAATCACGCTAATTGCCGGCCTGCTAATCACGATCGCAGCTTATTGCCTCAGCTTTCTGCCCGATAAGTGGGGCGTGGTCGATGCGATGCCCAGGACCTTCAATGCCATCACTGCACCGCTCGGCGGGCTTTTCCTCGTCGGCATGTTCTTGCCTCGCGTCGGCGAAAGAGCCGCGATCGCTGGCGTTGCCGCTGGTCTCACGACCAGCATCGGCCTGGGCTACTTCGAGCAACTCGCGCCCTTACTGAATATGTTTGGGGCAAGCCTCTCCGAGCGTACACTTAGCTTTACCTGGATCATGCCGTGTTCTCTAACCGTTACATTCGCCGTCTCGTGGTTGGCCAGTTTCGTGGAAGGGCGGGGCGACCGATGTCGCGACGGCTTGACTTGGCAAACTCGCAACGCTAAACCGAACGAGGATTCTTGCTAGTGTTTTAGGTAGCCCGTAGCACGCTCGGGAAGTGTAACCCGACGCGTTGTTCAATCACGACCAAAGGACCAATCATGTCAGACATTGCCGAAGCAATGAAAGCGAATGCGCTCGAAGCTCAGCGATTCTCCCGTAAGCACTTGGTGCTTGAACTCGATTTTTCTGAAGCCAGTATCGATTTGATCGAGGCCAATGCGAACGACGTCGAGTACGCGATCAAGGGTGGAAAGTCCGAGGAGAATGTCGCCATGCTTGTGCGCATTTGGGGCGCGTACATCGGCGAATCACTGCGAAAGGTCTGCGGCGGCGAGTGGGCCGACGTCGATGGCCAGACGTGCCTGCGCAACGAAAACGCAGCGACTTCGCCTCAAGATCATGTTCGGAAACGGATCGTCGAAGGCGGCGCGGCTCACCTCGGCGACTACTTTCGTCGAATGAAGCAAGAACTTCAGTCGCTGTAGAAGATTGCGTCGAACCCATAAATCAATTAGTGGGCAACAGCCCACCCTACTAGTAGGAACTCGCAAGATGCGACTTTGTCGATACAAATTCAACAATCAAACGTCCGTCGGATTCTATCAAGACGACCGAATCGTCCCATTATCATCCGTGGCGAAAGCTCACACGATCGCTACAAAATCCGCGACGATCTTGCCCATCAGCGGAAGCGTACTCCCATTCCTGCCACCCGACGGCGAAGCAATTGAAGCGACACGCAAACTGGCCGCGTTCATGGCTAGTGACGAGTGCGAGTTGACGGATGATATGACTCTGGCACACGACCAAGTCGAGTTGCTCGTTCCGATTCCACGACCAAACAAATTGTTTTTGTTGGCCGGCAACTATGCGAAGCACATCGAAGAAGGTGGCGGGATCGCTGCCGAGCGAGCCGAGACATTCCCGTATGTATTCATGAAGCCACCAACAACAACACTGACCGATCCGGGAAAGCCCGTTCGCATTCCGAACGTCTCTCCCAATCACATCGATTGGGAACTGGAACTTGCCGTGATTATTGGTCGCGAGGCCAAGGGTGTGAGCGAGGCCGACGCGCTCGATTACGTTGCAGGCTACACGGTTATTAACGATATCTCGAATCGCAAGTTCCGTCCGAACTCGGGGCGAAAAGAACGCGAGAAGGATGGATTCTTCGACTGGTTACACGGCAAGTGGCACGACAGCTTTTGCCCCTGCGGGCCGTGCGTTGTTACACCCGATGAGATTCCCGATCCGCAGACACTCGATATGAAGCTCACCGTCAACGGGACGGTGCATCAAGACGCATCAACCGCTCAACAGATCTTTCCAGTTGCCGCCGTGATCGAGTTCATTTCCAGCTTCGTCACCTTGGAACCAGGCGACATCATCTCGACCGGAACCGCCGCCGGAGTCGGGAGTACAATTGGAACGTTTCTCAAAGCGGGTGACCAAGTGGAAGCCAGCATTTCGGGAATCGGCACGCTGAAGTCGCCCGTGGTTGCTGAATGATCGCTACCCCAGCACGGGCCTCGATCCGTGTCCAAGGTTCGGCCAACACGCGGCACACATTGCGAATCCATGGCCAGGCGTCTATTATCAAAGACTAGTATTGAGACGCAGTCTCAGCGCAAGTCACCACTTCTGGAGCTCTATACGTGGACGAAGTGCTTCCGCTAAACCTACTCTCTCGAGGGCAGGCCGCTCAAATCGAGCAGCTCATGGGCGATGCGGATCAAGTCCACCGGTTGGAAGAGCTTGGCCTGCGTGCTGGCGTTGCGATCGAGATGCTCGAGCCAGGCACTCCTTGCATTATCCGCGTCGCCGATCAGAAGCTGTGTTTCCGTGATGCGGATCTGTTCAATGTGATCGTGCGGCCAGGAGCCGCAAGTTGCGGGGAGTAAAAGGTTGACTGTGTTGGCCGATGCCAAGGTGGGGCAGACCGGAAGAGTGCTGCAAGTGGAAGGCCTGGACGACGTCGCAGTTCGCTTGCTTGAAATGGGACTCACGCCTGGCGTCGAATTCAAACTCATCGGAATCGCGCCGCTGGGTGATCCCATCGAAATCGAAATTCGTGGTTACCGACTGAGCCTGCGTAAGAGCGAAGCAACCCGCATCACGATCGAACTTTCCGCCTGACTGCTCATACCCCGCGATCGATATGCCCGCCGACTCATCCACACAAACTCTGACCGTCGCTTTGATCGGCAATCCGAATACCGGTAAGTCGACGCTGTTCAGCGCGCTGTGCGGAGTTCGGCAGCAGACGGGCAACTATCCAGGTGTGACCGTCGAGAAAAAACTCGGGCGCGCCGAGTTTCATTGGCAACCATTTACACTTGTCGATTTGCCGGGATCTTACAGCCTCGCGCCACGATCGCCAGACGAGATGGTCGCGGTTGACGTGTTGTTGGGGCGGCAGAAAGCGGTCGACGAGCCCGATGCCGTACTTTGCATCGTCGACGCCAGCAACTTGGAACGAAACCTCTATCTTGTCAGCCAAGTCCTTGAACTCGGCAAGCCAACAATCATCGCGCTCAACATGGTCGACGTGGCCCGCGACCGAGGCATCACGATCGATTTAGATATACTTCGCAAGCGGCTGCATGTTCCAATAGTCGAGATTCAGGCAAATCGAAAGCTGGGGTTGAAGGAACTCAAGCAGACTCTCGTCGACACGATTAAGGCGAACCCGCCAGTCCCAGACAGCCCATTTCCCGAGGCCTTTCAAGACGAAGTAAAGCAACTGGAATCGCAATGCGAGGATGCTTTCCACACGCCACTACCGCGATATCTCGTCGAGCGTCTTCTGCTCGATACGAGCAGCTACTTGTCGCACGGCGGAATCCGCGAGATTAACGATTCGATCCAATCAGCCATTTCCGCTTCGCGCGAGCGCCTCGCTAGCGCTGGCATGCCGGTTCCCGCTGTCGAAGCGATGGCCCGCTATCAATGGATAGGCAAGCTACTCGACGGCGTTGTTCGGAGACCCGATTCGAGTACGAAGAGTCGAAGCGACAAGCTCGATCACTTCCTCACCCATCGAATATGGGGAACCGCTGCTTTCGTGCTGCTGATGGTCTTTTTGTTCCAAGCGGTATTCTGGATCGCTGGTCCGGCGTCCGATTGGATTGATTGGCTGAAGGGCTATGCATCGACTTTTGTATCGGCACAACTTGCGGAAGGTGCGCTACAGTCGTTGATCGTCAACGGTGTAATCGAAGGTGTTGGTGGCGTCCTGGTTTTCCTGCCACAGATTTTTGTCCTCTTCCTGTTTATTGCGATTCTAGAAGATTGTGGCTATATGTCTCGAGCCGCTTATCTGATGGATCGCCTGATGTCACGAATCGGATTGAGCGGCAAATCGTTCATCCCTCTGCTTTCATCCTTCGCATGCGCAGTGCCCGGTATCATGTCCGCTCGCGTGATCGAGAATCCCCGTGATCGGCTAATCACGATTCTCGTCGCACCACTGATGAGTTGCAGTGCCCGACTTCCGGTCTATACGCTGTTGATTGGGGCGTTCATTCCGAACGAACGTATCGCGGGGCTGTTGGGGCTGCAGGGTCTCACGATGTTCGTCATGTACTCGATCGGAATCATCGCGGCAGTACTCGTTGCGCTCATGCTGCGGCAAACAATTCTAAAGGGTGCAACGCCGCCATTCGTGATGGAGCTGCCAAGTTACAAGGTGCCAGGGCTCGGCATCGTATTGTATCGAATGCTCGATCGCGGCTGGGCGTTCGTACGCCGTGCTGGCACGCTGATTTTCGCAGTAACGATTTTGGTTTGGGCCGCAGCGTATTACCCACGATACGAGGCCGCAGCGAATCCCAGCGAGCAACTTCGCCACAGCTTTCTTGGGCAAGCTGGCCAGTTCGTCGAGCCAGTGGTGAGACCATTGGGCTGGGACTGGAAGATTGGCTGTGCGGCGATCGCGTCGTTTCCGGCCCGCGAAGTTGTCATCGCGACACTCGGCGTGATCTATAATCTAGGAGAGGACGAAGCCGAAGATTTCGAGACGCTGGGCGAAACTTTAGGCTCGGCGACGTGGGAAGGAACGAATCGAAAAGTCTTCAATATTCCAGTTGCCTTATCGATCATGGTATTCTTTGCATTGTGTGCTCAATGTTCATCAACGCTGGCCGTCATCAAACGCGAAACCAACAGCTGGCGATGGCCAGCATTTACATTTGCGTATATGACAGGGCTGGCGTACGCCGCCGCGTTTCTCACCTACCAAATCGGAAGCTTATTCGTCGGGTGATGTGATGACCTGGACTTGGCAAGATGTTACCGCACTCGCAATCGTAGGGATCGCGTTCGCCTACGTGGCCTATCTCGTGTACCAGCGGCTACGTCGCCGCAACGATGGGGCATGCGGCGGTGGATGCTTTGGATGTGCACAGAACGAATCGGAGTCAACGCAAGTCGTGACGATTGGAACTTCCGAAAACCTGGCGGTGCAGCCCAACAAGCCTCGCTGATCACGCGCCCCTTTTTCAAGCCTACGGCGGATCTTCACCGCCCGGATTGAACGGATTACAGCGGCAGATTCGCCACAGCCCGCGGACCGAACCACTGAGGGGGCCGTACTTCTTGACTGCTTGAATAAAGTAGCTGCTGCAAGTCGGCTGGAAGCGGCAGTTGCGACCAAGCAGCGGACTCAGAACAATCTGATAGAGCCGAACCAGTCCGATCAGGAGGCGACTCGGGAGATTGATGAAGAGCAGCCGCAACAAGCTCACGAACAGTTCTCCGGGAGCTTTCTAATCATGCGATTCGCCAACGCAAGAAGAGATGATCGGATGTTATGAAGGTCAGGCGCGGCGCCTCGCCGCGGGCGAACGACCATATCGAGACCGCGCGGCAGCTCACCCTGCTGCGTTCGAAACGCTTCCCGAATCAATCGTTTCCAGTGATTACGCACGACCGCATTGCCAACCTTTCGTGAGACGGACAATCCGATTCGCGAACGCTCCAGATCATTTCTGCATCCGTTCATTACCAGAACCTCGTCGGCAGCATAGGCTTTCCCACCGAACACGCGATCAAACTCGGCTTGCTTGCGCAAACGAACTTGCTTTGGGAACTCGTGCGTCTCGTGCGAGGTGTTGCCGCTCATTCGCTCTCCGCCGTGGGCGATTCGTCCAAGGGTGGAACCAGCGGCTTGTGAGCCCAATCGTCAGGACGAAACTCTGTTTCTTCTCGACGAGACTTCCGTTCCATGCCCATATAACGTCGAGTCGCACGACCGCCAAGCCAGGTGAGCGCCATCATGGCAAAACCGAGAATGATCAGCCCAGCAAACGTCGCCAATACTTTGGCGCGCGTTTGCGGATCAAGCTGGCTCCAGACTGACTCGGTTTGCTGTGCCAGAATCCACGGCGCGTCGAACATGTCGTCACTCACATCTCTTACCAGCGGAGATCGGCCCGAGGCTTCATTTCATGTTTCGTATCCAGCTGACGGATCAGCTCTTCACTTTCCGAGTCGATGTCGCTTGGCAGAACAATTTGAATCTCGGCGTACATGTCGCCAGAGTTTCCTTTCGACTGGACGCCATGTCCCTTAACTCGCAAGCGTTTACCGCTCGAAGTACCGGGAGGAATCGTCAGCGTAATCACACCTTTCGGCGTCGGCACGTCGATCTTGCCGCCTAAGCCCGCTTCCGCGAGCGTTACAGGCACATCGACTTCGAGATTGTTGCCGCGACGTCGGAAGTACGGGTGCCCGGCTGCTTTGACGGTGATTAAGATGTCGCCTGCAGCAGCACCACCGGTCGGACTAGGTTCGCCTTGGCCTCGCAGCCGAATCGTCTTTCCATCTTCGATCCCGGGAGGGATCATTACCGCAATCTCCTCGACCTTGCCATCGGGTCGCTGCACATTGATCCTCGCCTCGCCACCTGTGACCGCGGTGTTGAACGGAATGTCGAGCTGATGCTTCAAGTCAGCTCCCTTACGCGGACGTTGACGAGCGCGACGCGGAGCACTCGCACGACCACCTCCGAACTGTCGAAAGATGTCGCCAAAACCGCCCTCGAATCCTCCCTGAGCTCCGTCACCAAAGAACTGGCTGAAGTCAACTTCTGCTTGCCCGCCCGGTCCGCCCGAGTGACCTTGCCAGCCTCCTCCTCCAGGGCCGCCCCCGCCCATCGACTCGAATGAACTGCCGTATCGATCGTACATCTCGCGTTTCTCGGAATCGTTCAAGACCTCGTAGGCCTTTTGGATCTCTTGAAACTTGCGCTTCGCTGCGGCATCATCCGGATTGACATCAGGGTGATACTTCCTCGCCAGCTTGCGGTATGCCTTCTGAATATCCGCTGCAGAAGCCTCGCGGGATACGCTCAGAACTTTGTAATAGTCGTCGTCCATGTGTTTCGCGTGTTGCTATCCAGTTGCTCGATCTGTCTTGTTTCGCACCAAACCAACTATACCGCCATTCTATGACCGCACAACGATTCCCATCAAGCGGCGGGTCCTCTCTCACGACGATCGAATTTCGCGTTATGCTGGTAGGTTACGAGCATACAGATCAGTCAAATTGCCTCAAGTAAAGAGCTATCCATGTTCAGCTTTGCTACACCAACGCGAACGATCGTCTTCTCGGCAATTCTGGTAGCATTCTTGTTCGCTAGTTCATCCGAAGCTGCCGTTGAGGGCGAAGTCGAGGTAAGAGTAGTCGATAAAAAGACCGGCGAAGCACTTGCCGTTCGTATGCATCTCAAAGACCGACGCGGGCGACCCGTCATCCCGCGAAGGACCGTCGCCTGGAAAGACCATTTCGTCTTTGACGGAAACATACTGCTTAAGCTTCGCCCGGGTGCATACACATTTGAGATAGAACGTGGTCCCGAATATCGCATCCGCTCCGGGCATTTCATGATTGAGCGTGGAGCGGAAGACTCTCACGTTCTCGAAATGGAAAGATTCGTCGACATGAAAAAAGAAGGGTGGTGGGGCGGCGAGTTGCACGTTCATCGACCGATCAAGGACATCGAGTTGTTGATGCGAGCCGAGGACCTACATGTGGCTCCCGTGATCACTTGGTGGAACAAGAGGAATTCGTGGGCAGAAACCGGCCAGCCAGAGTCGCTGCTCGTGCAATTCGACACAAACCGCTTCTATCATCTCATGGGAGGCGAAGACGAGCGCGAAGGCGGAGCCCTGATGTACTTCAATCTCGAGAACCCGCTCGCGATTCAAGAGGCCGATCGCGAGTATCCGTCGCCTGTCAAGTTTCTGGATCTCGCTCGAGAACAACCGTCGGTTCACATCGACATCGAAAAGCCGTTCTGGTGGGACATGCCGATGTGGGTCGCCACTGGAAAGGTCGACTCGATCGGACTCGCCAATAACCACATGTGTCGCAGCGAAGTCCTCGGGACTGAAGCGTGGGGGAAACCTCGCGATACAAAGTTCTATCCAGGAACGCATGGCAACGGTCGCTGGACCCAGGACATCTACTATCACTTGTTGAATTGCGGGCTGCGAATTCCGCCATCGGCCGGCAGCGCTTCAGGTGTGTTACCGAATCCCGTCGGCTATAACCGCGTGTACGTCCATTGCGACGGCGAGCTGACCTACGAGAAGTGGTTCGAGGGTCTACGTGCGGGACAAGTTGTCGTGACGAATGGGCCCTTACTGCGCCCACGTGTGAATGGCGAGTTGCCAGGACATGTTTTCACCGCCGCAGAAGGCCAAGCAATCGAGCTGCAAGCGGCTTTAAATCTCTCCGTTCGAGAGAAGGTCGAGTATCTCGAGATCATCAAGAACGGGCAAGTAGAACGCGAGGTGCGACTGTCTGAGTACAAAGAAGCAGGCGGGCGTTTGCCAAAAGTCGAGTTCAACGAAAGCGGTTGGATGCTCATCCGCGCGGTGACTAATAATGAAGACACGTTTCGATTTGCGTCGACCGGCCCTTACTACGTCGAAATTGGCCAACAACCTCGAATCAGCAAAGAGTCAGCTCAATTCTTCTACGATTGGGTTTACGAACGAGCACGCCGCATCAAAATCGATGATGCCGCACATCGGAACGAAGTCATCAAGCCTCATCGCGAGGCTCGTGACTTCTGGCAGGATCTGATCGACCGGTCGAACGCAGATTGAGTCTCTCGCCCGCGATTCATCAGTACCATTGATAAACGTATTCGTGAAACGCTTCCAATGCTTCGTCACGTTTCAATGAATCGCGATAGCTTCCCCAGGCGTCTCGATCCGCCCTTAGATCGCGCAAAACCCAAGCATCCGACAACTGATAAGAAGTCCAACCTTCGCGCCGTTGATGAATGGCTCTGTCCTCGACAATCTGCTCGCGTTCCGCAAGCATTGCAGCGACTCCCTCTCGTATGATGTCGTCGGAACATTCCATCAACGGAAGAAGTAACACAACTCCTTCTGCGCTAATGGGATGGACGCTGCATTGCACACTCGGTGCAAGATCTCCATCAAGAATTCGACGCACGTTGTAGCCGACGACGATCGCGTCGAGGGGAGTTAACGCAAATACAAAGACGGTAATCGACAGCGTCCACAATTGACGTCGTATCAGCCATAAGAAGCTGCGATTCTGGGCAATTTTCACGAGAACAACGATGAAGCCAACCAAGACAGCGGTGATGCCGAAAAGGCCAACAATTCGCATCCGCGTCATTCCATTAAATCCGACGTAGATGAACAACCGATTGTAGACGGCGAACGCCAGGAGTACGTTCTCGAGTGACCAAGCCCAAGCGAGCTTGCGAAGTTGGGGAAGTCGCGCATCACACAACACGGAACCACGAAAGACTAACGATATAATGACCGTCGCAAGCGCGAGGGCAATCGTTAACCACGCAGCGCCTTCATGGGCATAGCCGGAGTAGTAAAATCCTTGTGGGAACTCACGAAACCAAAGAGTCGCAAACTCGAAGATCAAATACGCCGCAAACAAGCCAATCACCATCACGAGCATATTACGGAAAGGCAGATACAGCGGAGCCGGTTCATGGACAGCTTTGGCGAGTACAACATCTTCTTCACGATCACGCAACGCGGACGGAACCACGGGCCGCAGCAACCCGATTGTGACCCATGCCACCAAGGCCCAGAACAGCATCTCTAGCGGTGTCGGCAATCGATCGAACAACCAAGTACGCAGATTGCTAACGAACCAGTCCACGCCCTCCCCAAATGCGGTTGCAAGGTCTGGGTTCGCAAGAACGAAGATACAACCGAAAACGAACACGGCAGCGACCGGCAAACCAATATTGAGCCAACCGCCCCGCGGCAGATGCGGGGAAAGCCTTGAAGCAGCTCGCCAGTACTGAACGAGCCCGAGGTAGCCGGCTTGGATCGTCTGTGAGGCATAAACGATCAGTTCAAGAACGAATGGTGGATAACCAAGAACGCTCATCGCAGTCGCAACGGTCAGCGCAAAGCCAAAGAAGACGAGCAGCACGGCACCGCACCACAGCAGCTTCGCCACCAGTAGAATAAGCATCGCACCGCAAATCCAGAAGCTGACCGAACGATGCCACGACTTCATTCCCGCGAGCAACAAGCCCGGAGCCAGCAAGAAGAACAACGCGCATCCTGCATATCCGTGTCCGCGAAACAGCGAGAGATCGGCAAGCAGTACAATGCTTCCGACAGCGGCTAGTTCGCGCCACGTAACCGGATTATCACGGGTGTCGATCGCGATCTCCGGGGCCTGACGCCGGGGCGGTACGACTCCAGCCGCCGACGCGGGGTTACTAAACACTTTGGGTTCTTGTTCGCCATCCATTCGCGATCGCCCTTCCTTAGATATAACGCGTCGAACGACACGATAGTAATGTCTTGCACGGGAGGGACATTTGTCAAGCTATACGCAGATGCTCTCACAGCCGGTTGAGAGAGATTCGAAGGTTTGCGATACTGCGTCGTCGATCGTAGTTCGTCGGCTCCTAGCAAGGAAGCAGTTATGGCAGACGCAGCAGCACCGGCGACTCTTGGGCCAATCGCGTTGGCTCTATCTGGAGGAGGCTATCGCGCGGCCGCGTTCCATTTAGGCACTCTGCGTTCACTGCACGAAGCGGACTTATTGGAGAGCGTCGATGTTCTGTCGACGGTTTCCGGTGGTACGATTGTCGGAGCTTCCTATGCTCTGTCGCAGGTGCGAGATGAGAGCTTTGATCGCTTCTATGATGACTTTCTCACTCGGCTGCGAACTCAGCGCCCGGTTCATCGCGCTGCACAGTTATTGACCCGTCAACACGATTCCTTGCCGCGCCGTACGTTGATCGCCGCGCAAGCTGAAGCTCTCAACGAGCAGTACTATGCAGACGCGAGATTTGGCGAGTTCTTCGAAACCCCAATTCATATCGGCGAGATCATCTTCAATGCGACGGACTTTCGTTGTGGGTTGCCGTTTCGTTTTCAGAAGAGTCGCAACCCGCGCGCACGCATCGGCAATGGCAAGCATTGGATGCCAACCGAGATAGCTTGCCAGATGCGGCTCGCCGATATCGTCGCTGCATCGTCTTGCTTCCCTGGTGGCTTCGAGCCGATAGGTTTTCCGCATGACTTCGCATGGGACGACCGTAAAACAGTGCTGAGCGCCTTGTGCAACGATTCCGCCGACCAGACTTTCGCAGAACCGCTGCCGCTGATGGACGGTGGCGTTGCGGATAATCAGGGGCTTGGCAGTTTGCGGGTCGCACTCGGTCGCCGGGAGAAAGAGGACCAACCTGCGATCGGGTTAGTCTTCATTTCTGACGCCGACTCGCCGAATGATACTCCCTTGATCCGACACAATCGCGCCCCTCGTGCGAGTTGGCTCAGTGTGAACAATGTACTCCTCGGTGGCCGAGTGCTATTGGTGATTGCGATTGTCGCGGCCTGCCTGCTTGGATGGCGGATCGGGCAGATGGTCGTCACGCGATCTTTGCCTGAGTGGTGGATCTTCGTCGAGTCAATTTTCTCATTCATCGTCTTGTCCCTGACGATCTTCGGCTTGTGGCGCGGGCTACGTTGGCTCGACCGTTCAATCCTTCGCCAGCTACCGGAACAATCAGGCTTGGACATCGTCGGAACGGTAGGAACGCTTAGTCCAAGTTGGCTCGGCGACTTAATTCGCATGCGGATCGAGTCGCTCTACGCGATGTCCAGCAACGTGTTTATGAAGAACGTCCGCGATTTGCGATATCGAGACTTGTACGAAAACAACGAGCTACGAGACCGAGTCATCGCCAATCTCATTTACGAATTGCCAAAACGAGGCAATTCCACGACCGAGGAAGCTGCTGGGAATGTGCAACCCTCACCGGCAATGATCGCCATCGCAAAGTGCGCGGTTGCGATGCCGACGACGCTTTGGTTCCAGGAAAGCCAGCGTCTTGATGCAATCGTGCTCTGTGGTCGCTTTACTGCTTGCTACAACCTGATCGAACACACGCACAAGCGATTGGAGAGTGAGGTCGGTGAGCACAAACAAAATGAGATGTCATTCGCCGGAGATTTGGAAGACCTCCGTTTGCGTCTGTTGGAGATGTGGACCGAACTCGAAATGGAAGTAGCTCGATTCCCGCTAGATTCGATAGGCGTGACGAGCACCGAGTAAGCTCGCGCAGTATAATTCTTCGGCCATGCCAGACTCTGATCAACATCTTGAGCCGCCCCCGGCTAGCAGCTCACCCTCCACGGGACCAGGGTCGCCGACGAGAGTACGGTTCTCCGTTTCCGCATGGCTCGCGATGGCGGCTGTGTGTGCCTACCTTTGCCGGAATAGCTTGGTAGTGGCTGAGAGCGACCTTCGTGCAGAACTCGGAATCACTGAGGAACAAATGGGCTTCATTCTTGGCCCTGCTTTCTTTTGGACTTACGCGCTCGCACAGATCCCGACGGCATGGCTCGGAGAACGATTTGGATCACGACGATGCTTACCGACGTTTGCTGCGGCTTGGTCGGTTGCAACGGCCGCAATCGCACTCGCTACCGGCTTTGGTCTCGTTGCAGCGAGCCGTATCGGAAATGGGATCGCACAGGCGGGCATCTTTCCTTGTTCCGCTAGAACGATCGCCCTTTGGAACCCACAGACCGGTCGGGCATCCGCGAGCGGAACTCTCGGCGCGGCGATGTCGGTGGGGGGAGCGTTGGGGGCAGGCCTAACCGGTTGGATGCTCGGGTACATGCCAGCAAAATTCATATTCGCCATTTTTGCAGTGCCCGGCTTGCTCTGGGCGATCGGATTTTGGATTTGGTTTCGCGAACGACCTGATGAGCACCCATCGGTCAACCCTGCCGAGTGCGCTCTAATCAGTGAAGGAAGCACGACAAAGGAATCGTCCAGCAGAGCGGAATTCGATGCCCAAATGTGGTCGCGATTGACGACCAGTCCCGCAGCTTGGTTAATTTGCGGACAACAGTTCTTTCGCGCGGGCGGCTACGCATTTTTCGCAAGTTGGTTCGCAACGTATTTGATGGAGACGCGTGGCGTCTCGACGGCTCAGTCTGGTTCACTCACCGCCCTACCATTGCTGGCCACCGTTCTTGGTTCGAAGCTCGGCGGTATGACATCCGACTCTGTGTTTCGCGCGACCCGAAGTTTAGCGCTCTCACGAAAGGGCGTTGCCGGCGGAAGCTTGACGCTGTGCGCAGGACTTGTATTTTCGGCGTTCTTTGTCGCTGACCCGACAGCTGCCGTCGTGGTTATCAGCTTCGGGGCGTTCTTAGCCGCCTTCGCTGGGCCCTGTGCCTATACGGTCACGATGGACATGGGCGGAAAGAACGTCGCATCGTTATTCAGCACGATGAACATGATTGGTAATTTTGGTGCGGGATTGATGCCGTGGATTGTACCTCGCTTCAAGACGTGGATCGAAAACACACCCAGCTTGTTAGAGCAGTGTGATGGCAACAGTTGGAACGCGGTCTTGGTCTTATTCGCCGTGACCTACCTAGGGGCGGCGATATGTTGGGGCTTACTGAACACAAATGGAACGGTGTTCGATCAATCGCTACTGGAAAGGCAGATGGGCCATGACGAGAAGTGTTAGCTCGAAGCAAAGCCTCATACAAGTCGGCGTCGCCCGTGGCGACGTCACTCCGCCGGTTGGCATCTACCATCGCATGTGGGGAGCGGCAACTCATGACCGCTCGACGGGAGTGCATCGCCCGCTCACTGCGACCGTACTCGCGATTGCTCCGCACGATACAGATCGGAGCCACGAACGAAAGATTTCGGTTGCAATCGATCATTGTCTGTTCTGGACGGTCGAGATGCGTACGTTTTTGGACCGCGTTGCCGAGCGAGCTGACGTTTCGCCTGATTCGCTCACGGTTTTCTTCTCGCACACGCATGCCGCAGGACTGATGGGACTCGAACGATGCGAGCTTCCAGGCGGCGACATGATTCCAAAATATCTTGACAACATGGCAACGGAAGTCGCTCGGCTTGTCCGCAACGCACTCGCAACATCGCAATCCGCCTCGATCAGTTACGCGACCGGGCATTGTTCACTTGCGACGAATCGAGATTACTTCGACCCGGAGCAAGATGGCTATGTCTGTGGATACAACCCAGATGGAGTCGCCGACGACACCGTCATCGCCGCACGTGTGACGAGCGACTCGGGAGAAACACTCGCAACAGTCGTCAACTATGCATGTCACCCCACGACCCTCGCCTGGGACAATACGTTGATCAGCCCTGATTACGTTGGCGCGATGCGGGAAGTGATCGAAGGCGCGACGGATGCCCCGTGTTTCTTCATCCAAGGTGCGTCTGGCGACATTGGGCCACGCGAGGGATTTGTCGGCGACGTTGCGGTGGCAGACAGAAACGGACGACAGCTCGGCTATGCAGCGCTCTCTGCATTGGAGGAGGTGGTGGCAAGCCAGCAGTTCACTTATACCGGGCCAGTCGTATCGGGCGCTACGATTGGGACGTGGCGGCACGAACCACCGTCATGCGGACACCTTCAAGCTGCAAGTGAATGGCGCAGCGCCGTCTGCGAGATCGCGTTGGCGTATCGCGCCGACTTGCCGCGACACGCGGAACTACTGGAAGATCAATCGCGTTGGAAAGCGGAGGAACAAGCCGCTCTCGCCGCGGACGATCCTCAGCGTGCCCGCGAAGCTCGTGCCATGGCAGAACGTGCGACACGACGTCTGGTTCGCGTTGAACATCTTCCCGAAGGTGATACGTTTCAGTATCGGGCCGAGTTGTTACGAATTGGTGATGCGATTTGGATTCCGCTGGATGGCGAACACTACAATGTCCTGCAACGTTCCTTAAGAGCGAGTTTCCCGGACCACACCTTGGTGATCGGCACACTCGCGAATGGTTCCAGTGTTTGGTACCTTCCGGATGCGGATTCGTACGGCAAAGGCTTGTATCAGGAAGAGGCGTCGACGCTGGCTCGAGGCAGTCTCGAGCAACTGACCGAAGCGCTAACCGCAACCATCCAGCAACTGATCGAATAGTCGAACTCAGCGGATTAAGTTCATGAAGATCACGAAGATCGAAACATTTGTGTGCCACGCACGGATGCGAAATTGGGTATTCGTTAAAGTTATCATGGACCAGCCGGGACTTTACGGTTGGGGCGAGGCGACGCTCGAATGGCACACGCGTTCCGTCGTTGGCGCAATCGAAGACGTCGCGGAACTGATCGTCGGCGAGGATCCTCGTCGAATCGAACACTTGTGGCAGATGATGTTTCGCCAACACTTCTGGCACGGCCATGGCATTGTTCGCTCGACGGCCATCTCGGGAATCGATATCGCGCTTTGGGACATCGCCGGAAAAGTTGCTGGCGTCCCTTGCTCGCAGCTGTGGGGTGGTCCCGTCCGCGATTTCGTTCGCACCTACTGCCATTTGGGCGGCGGCAAGATGGAAGACTTTTACGAAACGACGGTCGACGATGCGAAGGCCTTCGGAGATCTAGCTCGCCAAGCAGTTGAAGATGGATTCACTGCCTTCAAGAGTATGGCGGTGCCTCCGACGATGCCGATCGAAGGCCTGCGTCCGATACGACTTGCCGAAGCAGCCGTCGCCGCGATGCGTGACGCGGTTGGTGACGAGATTGACATCATGGTTGATTGCCACGCTCGACCATCGCCAGCCATGGGATTGAAGTTCGGCAAGGCGCTCGATCCTTACGGATTGTATTTCTTCGAGGAGCCCTGTTGGCCTGAGTCCATTGATGGCTTGGCAGCGATCAACCGTGCGATCGCAACTCCCGTCGCTACCGGCGAACGGATTACCGACCTTTCGACGTTTCGCGAAGTCTTCGCGCGACAAGCGTGCGAGATCTGCCAACTCGACATCACGCACTGCGGCGGCCTGACGGCGGCCAAACGAATCGCCGCGTTAGCCGACGCCCATCAAATCGCTCTCGCGCCTCACAATCCGCAAGGGCCCGTGAGTACCGCTGCCTCACTTGAATTCGGTTTCTCGCAACCGGGCTACATAATTTGCGAAACGGTTCACGCGGATGTGCCATGGCGTAGCGATGTTGTTCGAGAAGGATTCACGGTTGAACCGAAAGGCCGCATCGTTCGCCCGAACACACAACCAGGACTTGGTATCGAGATTGATGAGGAAGAAGTCCGCAAGCATCCGTTCGAGCAGGAATTGCCGCAACGCGTCTTCTATCCTGATGGAAGCGTTGGGGATTGGTAACATCTCTCAAGTAGGGTGGGTTTGGCCCACCGAACCGGATGGTGGGCACAGCCCATCCTACTAACATGACGAAAGTAATCGCAGGCGTTTTACCGGTCGTTCATACGCCCTTCCATAACGACGATACGATCGATTGGGAAAGTCTCGAACGGCAGGTCGAATGGGCTTTTGCCGAAGAGGCCGACGGCTACTGCACCGGTATGGTGTCCGAACTGTTCCGTCTAACTTACCACGAACGAATTAAGCTAACTGAGCGACTCGGCGCGCTTAACCAAGGCCGGGGCGTCGTCGTGATCGGCGTTGGCGCAGAGAGTACGAAGCAGGCCGTCGAGTACGCGCGATGCGCCGAAGAGGCTGGTTGCGACGCCATCATGGCGATTCCACCGATCTCGACCGCATTGCCGGCCCCACAAACACTCGCGTACTTCCAAGACTTAGCCGACGCGGTTTCTTTACCGTTGATCGTGCAAGACGCCTCGTCCTACGTCGGCCAGGAAATCCCCGTGTCAGTTAGCACTGAATTACTTGCTTCGTACGGCGCGGACAAGATTCTTTTCAAGCCGGAAGCCACACCGATCGGTCCGAAGCTGTCCGAGCTACGCGATGCGACTGCTGGTCAAGCCAAGATATTCGAAGGCTCGGGCGGGATGTGTTTGGTCGACAGCTATCGTCGCGGAATCGTCGGCACGATCCCTGGGATGGAGTTTCTGCCGGCCGTGGTTGCGTTGTGGCAAGCGTTGCAAAACGGAGACGAAGAAGCGATCTACCGCATCTATCTCCCGCTATGCGCACTAGTCGCGTTGCAACTGCAAGCGGGGCTCGACGGCTTTCTTGCGGTTGAGAAGTACTTGCTTCAGAAAAAAGGGATCTTCGCAACTGACTATCGTCGCAAGCCGTTGGCTTGGGAACTGGACAACGAGACACAGCAAGAATTGGAACGCTTGCTCAGCTTGCTCGAAGCGGCCGTTTAGCCGCCACCATTCATCGCTGTGAACATCTCACGATACATCGAGATTCCGGCAGGCCCCACCAGAACGACAAAGATACCGGGGAAGATGAACAGAACGAGCGGGAAGATCAACTTCACTGCGGTCTTCGCCGCTTTCTCTTCCGCCATCTGTCGGCGTCGCGTTCGCATGGCTTGGCTTTGGACGCGGAGCGCTTGAGCGATACTCGAGCCGAACTTGTCGGCTTGGATCAAAATCGATGCCAACTGCTTGAGATCGTCGACTCCACTGCGATTGCCAAGTTCCTGCAGGGCTTCGCCACGCGTGCGTCCCATTTGAAGCTGCAAATTGCAAAGACCAAACTCTTCGGCGATCACACGGTAGGACTTCTTCATCTCTTCCGCGACCTTCCGCATCGCCTGGTCCAAGCCGAGACCGGCTTCGACACAAACAACCATCAAGTCCAATGCATCGGGCAAACCGAGGAAGATCCCTTCCTTTCGCTTGCTGGCGATGAGCCAGAGCAGAATGTCTGGAAGAAAGAACATGGCACATGCGAACATCGCTGTACGCAACACTACTTGCGTGCCCAGACCGAACACAAACAATCCGCCAACCCCGACAACCAATCCAATCATCAGAGCGATGACCTTGAGTCCGAGATAGACGTTCGCCGCACCATCGCTACGAAATCCAGCGACGGCGAGCTTCGTCTTCAGCTTGCTCACGTCTTGTTGATTCTGCGGTTGCAGCGGCTTCGCGAGTGCCGGCGTTGCCTTTTCAAGAACCCCTCGCATCGCCTCCGTCGCGCCCTGTGGTCCAGCTTCCTTACGGCGCCGCAGCGACGGATCGCGGAACTCGTCAAGCCGCTCGTCAAGCCGCGGCTTTTTTTTCGACATCGTTTCGAGCAATAGCCACACGCCAGCAACGGCGGCACCACCAGCTGCGAGTGGCACGAGAACGCTTGGTCCGATAACTGCAACGAGAAACATAGCTCCACTCATACTTTGATGTTGATGATTTTCTTAATGACGAATGCACCAGCCAATTGCATGAAGACGGCACCGGTCAGCATCAACTTGCCAATCTCGTCGGTAAACAGCACCATCACGTAATCCGGATTCAATCGGTACATGACAACAAATAGAACTGGCGGCAGTGCCAACAACACAATGCCCGACAATCGACCTTCACCGGTTAAGGCTTGTATCTGACCAAATATCTGAAATCGTTCCCGCACGAGGTGACCGATTTTGTCGAGAATCTCCGCCAAGTCACCGCCTGTCTGGCGCTGCAAGATGACCGCCGTCGCGAAGAATCTCAAATCCAGGTTCGGAACACGTTCGGTCATCCCCTCTAAGGCTTCTTCGAGCGGGATGCCGAGGTTCTGTTCTTCGTAGCAGCGAGCAAACTCGCCAGAAATTGGCTGTGGCATCTCGTCACCGACAAGATTGAATCCAGCTGCCAAGCTGTGACCGGCGCGAAGCGCACGGCTGACCAATTCAAGCGCATCCGGCAGTTGTTTCGCAAAGGCCCCGACTCGGCGTTTTCGTGCGATGAATACATAACCGAACGGGAGCGATCCCAACACGCCGGCGGCTAGCGGTGCGAAGTAAAACGGGAGGCCCAGTGTGAAGATGATCAATGCTCCCACCGCTCCCAATCCGATCGTCGCCGCAAGGAACTGGCCGGCGGTAATCGAAACGTTGGCTTGCGAAAGGAAACGTTGAATATCGCCAAATCGGTTCAGGAAGTCGACGGCAGCCGTCTTGCCCTCGGCCGCTGTGCCGAGCATTAAACTGGTGCCATCCTGCCCCTTCATCGTCGTGGCACCGGCGGCTCCGGTGAGGAAATCAAGTCTGTCTTCCGCTTGTGACGCGCGATTGCCAGCCATCATCGCTCCAAACGCGGCAACCAATGTGACAACGGCGACGAAGACGATTGCGATAATGATTAACGGGCTCATGGTACTGTGATGGCCGAAGGTTATTGTTTTCGAAAAGTGGTTCTTCTGCTAAGTAGCTACGGTGCCTTAACTCTAGTCTCGCATCATGATTCGTTCGCGGAAGGCACTCGCGGGCAAGCGAATGCCGAAGGCTTCAAGCGTATCCATGAACGTGGGACGAATTCCGGTCGACTCGAAGTAACCACGAGTCTTTCCGGTTTCGTCGACTCCCTCTTTGACGTAGCGATAGATGTCTTGCATGACGACGGTGTCCTGTTCCATGCCTACGATTTCGGTAATGTGCGTGACCCGTCGTGCACCGCCCTGAAGCCGGCTAGCTTGAATGACCAGCTGAACAGCACTCGCAATCTGCTGTCGCATGGCCTTAATTGGCAGTTCGAATCCGGACATCATGATCATCGTTTCCATACGAGCGATCGCGTCGCGCGGTGTATTGGCGTGTGTTGTCGTCAACGAACCGTCATGTCCCGTATTCATGGCCTGAAGCATGTCGAGCGTTTCTGGCCCACGACATTCACCGATAATGATTCGTTCGGGACGCATACGTAACGCATTCTTGACAAGATCCGTCGCGGTGATCGCACCTTTTCCTTCGATATTCGCGGGGCGTGTTTCGAGACGAACGACGTGGTCTTGCTGGAGTTGAAGCTCGGCTGCATCTTCGATGGTGACGATTCGATCGCAATTGGGAATAAAGCTCGATAGCGTATTCAGCAGCGTCGTCTTACCCGAACCGGTACCGCCGGAAATAACAATGTTCAGACGAGCCTTGATCGCTCCTTCGAGTAGCATCACCATCTCCGGAGTGAACGCCTTGTAATTCAGCAGGTCTTCGAGTTTGAGCGGGTTTGCGCCGAAACGGCGTATCGAAACCGCAGCGCCATCGAGCGCCAGTGGCGGAATGATGGCGTTGACACGTGAACCATCGGGCAGCCGAGCATCCACCATCGGGCAGACTTCATCGACTCGTCGCCCGACTTTCGACACGATACGATCGATGATCTGGATCAAGTGTTTGTTATCGCGAAACTCGACATTCGTCTTTTCAAGATTACCGCGGCGTTCGACATAGACGTTCTTGGGACCGTTGATCAAGATGTCGCTGATCGTCGAGTCTTTCAGTAGGAACTCCAATGGCCCAAAGCCCAGTGTCTCGTCGAGGACTTCCTCGATCAAACGATCGCGCTCGTTGCGGTTGAGCAGTGTGTCTTCTGTGTCGCAAAGATGTTCGACGACTAACCGGATCTCGCTGCGCAGCACGTCGCCTTGCAAATCACCGACCTTTGTCAGATCGAGTTTATCGACCAGCTTGTTGTGAATGCGGCGTTTGAGGCTATCGTACTCAGCCGCCTTCGTAGCGTCGGCAGATCTGACTGGCTGGGCGATTGTTTTCATGGCAGATTTCCGTCTCGAAACAAGTGCTTGGGGCAGTCCTCGGCAACACTCGGCGCATAATGCCCGGTGTTGACTACAGAAAACATAGCTCACGCGAAAACCAAGGTTCACGCGAAACGGGAGCGAGGCGGCATCGCTTAAGAGGGAAGACCCGATTCTGCCGGTTAATCCTTCGGAAGCGCGCGCGGCCACATCAGCAACGTACGCAGGTAGGCATTCGCAGAACTAGGCTTTGCCGCGCGCCTTTGCGAGCCCTGGCCAAAAGTTCAACCAATTGGAGGACCCGGGAGCTGAAGCCACGTCGTCGGCCTCGTCGCCTGAGCCGCAGAGCGAATCCGCCAAATCGACCACCGCTTGCGTCAATCCCGCCCGAGGCGCTCCCTCGATGAGCGGCACGCCGTTGTTGCGGACATCGGCCATCACACGATAGTCGTTTGGAATCTGTTTAAAGATCTCTCTTCCGATGGTTTCTCGGGCCTTCTTCATGCTGATCTGGCCGTTCTCCAAACCAACTCGATTGACGACCACGCGAATTTTATCTTTCAGACCATCAATTTCATCCATCGACATCAACAGCCGCACAACATTCCGAAGACAAGGAAGATCCAACTGAGTGACGAGCAACACATGTTCGGCTGCTTGCATCGCGACGATATCGAGTTCGCTGTAGCCTTTCGACAAATCGAAGATCAAGTGCGAAAACGTCGCTTTAAGCAAGCCTATTACTCGATGCAGATCATCCGGCGTTACCAACGAAGTGTCCTGCAGCTGTATCGGGCGCGGGAGCAAATATAGTCCTGATGAGTGCTTGGTCAGCGATCGCTTAAGAAGATTGAAGTCGAGCCGGGCGATATTCTGTGCGACGTCGACCAAAGTGTAGTCGGGAATTGTATCGAGAAAGACATCCGCGTCACCCAACGCCAGATCCAAATCGATCAATGCCACAGAATTCTCTGGTCGTTTCGACAATGCGCAACCAATGTTCACGGCCAGACTCGTCGTACCAACGCCACCGGTCGCACCAGCGACGGCGAGTACCGTCGACGAACGAGAGCGACCATCGCTACCAGACGTGCTCTGACGCCCGATACGTTGAATCGCAGTGACCAAATCCTCCATGCGCACCGGCTGAGTCAAAAACTCTTTCGCACCGGCCCTCATCGCCTTGAGAATGATTTGCCCGTCGGTCGAACCGCTTATCACCAAGATGCTGCATTCGGGCGATCGTTCTTTGAGATCTTCGATTAAGTCGAGCGCTTTATCAGCATCGTGATCGATCGAAACAACGCCGATATCTGGATGGGTCTGGCCGACAACATCGGCAAAGAACTCGTATCGTGAACACTCGGCTTCAAGCCAGACCATGTCCATGCCCAAGAGCATTGCCTTCAAATTCTCGCGACTGTCATCGCTCGGATCAACAATCGCCAACCGAAGTACGTTACTCATCGATGTTTTTAACCGTATTGAAACCAAGTTGTGGTGCGTGGCAAGTAAGGCGTCCAAGTACTTTGTTCTTTACTGAAGTACGTCGTAACCGGTTGGTCCGATCAGTCCTGGACCACCGACATTCTGCCCCCCAACTGCTGCTGGTGGATTCGGAGGCAAGTTTCCCGTACGAGGCGACGCGCGGTCGCTGAACGACGCCGACGCGGGTTGTTGTACGGCAGGAACAGGTTCATACGCGGGACCGGATGTGTTTGGCAAGGTGAATGTTGCAGGCCCATAACCACTTTCGCAGCTTGAGCAACTGCCATCGTGGCAGCACTTCGGTGTTTCGAGGTAACCACGGAAGTACAGATCGGTATCGTTCGGAGATGCGGTCAGTTGGCCGGGGCCGCACGGCGGCACGTCGCTCGCATCCAATGCGTCGACGAATTCGGGTGTGACCAGAATCAGCAATTCAATCTCGTTATTCTGTTCTTTAACACGCCGAAATGCACTTCCGATCCACGGCAGATCCGACAGCCAAGGTAGTCCGACGTTCTCGGATTCGATTTGATTCTGGATCAGTCCGGCCAAGGCAAGCGTCTGCCCAGCTTTCATTTCGACCCCGGTATCTACCCATCGCGTTCGCAAACCGGGCACGGTGGTGTTGTTGATCGTGACGCTGCGCGACGGATCGATCTCGCTTACCTGCGGGCGAACTTCCAATCGAACGCGTCCGTTTCCGAGGACGATCGGCACAAAATCAACTCGCGTACCAAATTGACGATACTCGATCGAAACCGTGCCAAGGCTCTGCGGGACCAGGATCGGAAATTCGCCGCCCGAGCTAAAGCTTGCTGGACGACCGCTGACGGTCACCAACGTGGGCTCCGCCAGGACCTTGACCAAGTTGTATTGACGTAGCGCATCGATGAATCCGAAGAAGGAGTTCGCGTTGTTGACAATTCCAAAGGCAACCGTTTCGCCGCCAGAGCTTGCGACCGTGCCAGCTGATAAATCAACTCCCGAGACGAGCCCGGCGACACTTTGCGCCACTCCGTCGTTGCCGTTGAAGTTAGCCCAGTCAAAGCCGAGGCGTCGAAGCTTCGTCCGCGAAACTTCCATTAGCTTGACATGCAAGAGGATCTGCTGAACACCGCCGATGGTGATGTTATTGATCACGCTGGGATAGTAGTCTTCGGCCATTTGAACAATGCGGCTGACCATTTCGGCTCGCGGGACAAAGCCCGAGATGACAACGCTGCTGGCGAGCGGCTTCACCCGGAGGGTCGCGTCGGGGAACTCCGTCATCAGTAGATTCTCGAGCTCTCGCGCATCACCATAAACCAGCACATCAATCGAATGCTCCTCCTGGCTCTCGTCCCAGACGGTCAGTGTCGTGAAGCCCGTCTTCAGCGCCGACAACTGCACTTGGTTAGGCGAGATGGGTTGTGCGCGAATGACGCCTTGGTTCTCGACCAGAAGCTGCGGTACCTTGTGTTCCGTCGTCAGAATGCGACTGGTATTGACGATCATCTCCAATCGCTCGACGGGGCCGCTCACCTTGAAGTGGACCGGTTGGCGGCCTAGGACTTGAGCGTTAGCAGAGTTCACTGTCCCTAAGCAAATCGCGAGCGACACTATCGCTCCAAAGACCGTTGTCGCGGTTGCACATGCTTTCAACATTGCTATTGCTTCCTTGCGTTTAGCGTCGTTACCGTCCTTGGTAACAGTTTTCAGTGCGGAGAGATCGGGATGTCTTCTTCAGTATCAGCATCATCCGTTACCGGGCTGGCACTGCCGGGCACGTCACTCGGTGGTGCCGATGTCGGTGGCGACCGACGAGCGGGAGGCTGTGGTCGCGACGGGGTGTTTGGGCTCGACGTCGGTGCGCGGAAATCATCCGCCGGTTGCTCGGAACCGGCTTCGGTCGGCAGCTCTTTCTCATCACTCCAAAGGAACTCACGGGAGCCGGTTGACCCGAGAACTATCATCTTCCATTTCGGTTTCGTCTCGACCGGAGCTGCGAGTTCTTGAACCGGCTCAATCGGCTGCGCTTCGGTTTGACTCTTCAGCCAATCCGAGAATCCGCCATCTTGTCCAATCATGCGATCGTTGGCCGATTCGCCATCCTGGCCCAGTAGCGACCGAACAGTTTCACCTTCTTCATGGTTGTCCTCGGTATCGTCATCGGGACGACGCAATGTCAAGTACAGCCGCCCAAGCTCCGAAGCAAGCATGGCAGCTTCGGCTTGTCTTGGCTTGAGCAACAACGATACGGTACTCAACGCACGGGTGCGACCTTCTTCATCAACGCTGCGTTCTGTCGCGCCGTCAACACTGAAGACGTTTACATCCTTCAGGATGGTTCGCGTGCCCGTCTCCGGAACTTCCGCGCTCTTTCTTAACAACACAAGGACATCGACGCGATCACCTGGCTGGATCAAACCGCCGCCCGCGTTTTCGACCGAAGCCTTGATGGCAACGACTCGAAAGCCTTTCGGAATGGTTTGGGTTGCGCTGTTGTTGTTCGACCCCATTAACTTGGCTTGCAGAATCGGTTCGCCGGCGTACATCCGCATTCGCGGGAACTTACCATCGATTTCTTCAAGATCATAAACGGCGCCTTCCGGCACACGGTCCTTCGGCCATTCCTCAAGTTTGACGGTTTGGGCATCAAGCTTTTCACCAATATTGATGTCTAGCATCGCGACCAAAATCTTCGCCGTTTCAACTTGCCCGACGTTACCGTTGGCATTCTCCATGTATTGGCTGACGCCGATCGACGCGGCTAGTCCACAACTAACGGCGATGACGAACAAGACCAGTGATTTCGCTCGCATCAATTTTCTCCCTCTGCCGTTTGGTTGCTCATCTATTGAACGCTCTCGCGACGCATGACGGAACTCGCTGACATGTTCGCGTTCCCTAGAAACATCGGTGCCGGCAGCCAACTGACGCGGCTGAACGGTACCGTCATGCTGACGGTAACCGGATCGCCAAAGGCTGCGGTACTCGGGTCAGGGCTTACGGTGATTTCGTTGTTGTTCACCGTAATATTTCCGCTCGTGAGATAGTCCTGTACGGTCGTCTTGACGTTCGTCACCGTCGTGCCATCCAATACAGCTCGGCGTGCGCCTTCGCGTGTGGCGTTTGTCAACATTTGTTGGACCATCACCATCCGACCGTACTCGATCATTCCGAACAGGAGCAAAATAAAGATAGGAGCAACCACGGCAAATTCGACAGCTGCCGCTCCTCGTTGTTTTCGGTACGACCCGCACACTTTGTGCATAATAGACGTTCTACCCGGCAAGGTCGTCGTTCGCTTTCCAGTGTGCCGCGTTTCGCCAGACTGGGCTGTCTTCCTATTCTTCAAGCCAAATAGTCTCATACCAGCATCCCTGTCCAAGCAAAGTAAGCGATGGTCCCGATGGCGATCGGAATGCCATAAGGCAAAAGCATCATGGAACTCTTGCGTTCCGCAGCGATCGTTGAAAGTCGTTCTGGATCGCGAATCGTCGCGATCTCGCCGAGGATTGCCCAGAATTGATAGTAGTGCTTCGTAAAGGCGCCCCGAGCCACGACCATCAGCACAGCTAGCACTGCTCCGACGATTCCTGAAAGGCAGAAGGCGAAGAAGGTAGTCGAGCCGTGTACCCAAGCACCGACTCCCATCAGCAACTTGACGTCTCCCGCTCCCATTCCACCAATCGAATAAGCTGGCAGCAAGAGAGCCAATCCAACGACGGTTCCGATAAGACTCCAGCCCAGTCCGTGGTACCACGGCTCGCCGGCCAAGGCATAGGATCCAATGCTGAACAGCCAACCGCTGATAATCATCGGAAAGGTCAACCAATTTGGGACCTTCAATTGAATTCCATCAATGATCGCGGCAACGATCAGAACGATCGTGACTAACCAAACATGCCAATTGCTCACCATGCTGTCAGCGAGTGTTGTTAGCGCGTCCATTATTGTGTCTCCTTTCCCGTGGGATCTCAGTCGACTTCTATTTGTCGACTCGCATGTTCAAGTCGCGTTAGGTACTCAGACCCGAAGAGCGAACAAGCAACTAGCGATAGCGGAAATCGCAGTCGCAAAGCCACACACCAGCTCGAATGCCGCAGCCATACTGTCGGCAGGCAAAAACGGGTACATGCTTTGACTCACTGCGAGAACGTTGATCAATAAGTCGCCCTAAACCAGAATCCATAACACTGCAAAATCCCCGCACGGTGTCGAAACACCATGCGGGCGTTTTTGCTTAATTTAGTTCAGAGCAGCCACGAACTAGCTGCTGGCGCCACCGACCTTGTTGGCGATGTTGTTGAACTGAGCAGCTGCTTGCGTACCGACAGCTGTAATCGCAGTCAAACAAACGATGATGATCAAAGCGAGCATCACGGCGTACTCGACAGCCGTTGGGCCATCTTCCGACTTCATAAAACGCTTTACTTTCGATGCGAAGTTCTTCATCTTTTCCTCCCAAATGTGCCGCTGTTCCCGGCCAAGTCGACCGAGCGAACGAAAACTCGTACGAACAAAGATACGTTTCGAAACGTGAACCGGCGGAGAAACGCGAAAGTAAGCCTCGCGGATCGGTGTCGGTTCAAATTCCATACAACTCGACTGCGGCACGCCTCGTCATCATCTCAGTCCTCGTGTCTGGGAGGTCGTACGAGTTAACTCGTGACAACATTCCATCCATTCGGCAACCAGGCTACCGCGCCCGACATGAATCGTGCGTGGCCCTGAGCTTTGCGTCCCAGCCTTACGACCGGTTTGCCCTTTCGAGGATGTGAGGCTGCTCGCCTGCAGAACAAGGGGTTCCAAAGGGAACGCATCGTTCCGAGAGATTCGACAGCGAACTGTTGGCTCTCCACTTTGAAACGTATGTCACTACCGCGGTTAGTCAAACCGATAGCTTTAGGAAATCTGAAGTTTTTCCCCAAACTTAAAATCAGAATGCGCACTAGTAGTCTGCCGCTGCTTAGTTTTCGGTTGCGAGCATTCTGTGACTGGGGCTTCCAGCCGCAGTTTTACAGGCGCTGCCGCTGGAAGCCCCAGCCACGTCCAACCCCAAGATTGAGCTGCGACAGACTACTAGCGCGATTACCGCCTCACGCGAGCAACTCTTTTACCACTCGCCCCGAAACGTCGGTCAGGCGAACATCACGCCCACGGAATCGGTAGGTCAGCCGTTCGTGATCGATTCCGAACAGATGCAGAATCGTAGCATGAAGATCGTGGACATGAATCGGATTGTCGACGATGTTCCATCCGAACTCGTCGGTCTTTCCAATTGTTTGTCCAGGTTTGATTCCCGCTCCCGCGAGCCACAAGCTAAATGCAAAAGGTTGATGGTCGCGGCCGCTGGCATTGGTGTTGCCAAGCTTGTTCTCGCCCAGTGGGGTGCGACCAAACTCGCTCGCGCAGACGACTAACGTCTCGTCCAGCAGCCCTTGTCGTTTCAGATCCTTCAGCAAAGCCGCGATCGGTTGATCGACCACCGAGCAGTTGCGTTCGAGGTTCGGTACTAATTGCGAATGATGATCCCAACTGGCGTGATACACGTTCACGAAACGAACGCCGCGTTCCACCAACCGCCGAGACATCAAACAGTTTCTGGCAAAGTCATCAAACGTGTTCTTGTTGCCCCCTTCCCAACCGCGCAAATCGTCAGGAACGGGTCGCATGAATCCGTAGTCGTCAAACGTCGCCTGCGTCTCGTCAGAGAAGTCGACCAATTCCGGCACGGCGGCCTGCATTCGAAATGCAAGTTCGTACGCCTGGATACGTTCGATGATCGCAGGGTCATCAACATGTTCGTAGTTAAGACCGTTGATCCGCGAAACGGCATTCAACGTGCTGCCTTGGACCGTGGGGCAGATCCCGTGAGGATTGTCGAGATGCAGCACCGGCTCGCCCCGATTGCGGAACAGCAATCCCTGATGATCGCTTGGTAAAAAGCCGCTTGACCAATTCGAAGCACCGGCGCGGCTTGCCGTTCCTGCGGTGAGTACGACATAGCCCGGCAAGTTCTCGTTCTCACTGCCCAGGCCATAGTTCACCCAAGAACCAAGACTCGGATGGCCGAACCGCAATAACCCCGTATTCATCACCAATTCGCCCGGATGATGATTGAAGGCGTCCGTGTGCATCGAGCGAACGAGCGCAATATCGTCGGCGCACGTCGCGATGTTGGGGAGCAATTCGCTCAGTTCCATGCCGCATTCGCCATGCCTTTGGAATTTGTACGGAGAAGGCATTATTCGAGCCGTGCCTTTCCGTAAAGCTCCGAATCTCGCGTCTCCGGTGATGGAAGCGGGGAGCGTCTCGCCGGCCATTTCGGCCAGTTTCGGTTTCGGATCGTACAGATCGATCTGGCTAGGACCACCGACGAGATAAATGAAGATGCAGGATTTAGCTTTCGCAGGAAAGTGAAGCCCCGCTCCGACCGAGTCCGATTCATTCGCCGATAGCCCATCAGCGCCCAGTAAACTCGCCAATGCCGCGCCACCAATGCCACCTGCGCAGCTCGTCAGGAACGCTCGTCGATCTCGCAGTAAAGTAGCTTGTCGGGGGTGCACGTTCTTCCTCGCTCCTATTGCCGGACGATGAACTCATCTAAGTTGGTGACAACACGGGACAAGATGACCCACGCGGCGAGTTCGCTGACCGCTTCCACATTGGAGGTATCGACACTCATGTTGAGTGTTACTTCGTGAGCTAGTTGCGGGTTCGCTAAATAGAACCCGCGATGTTCTTCGAACAGGCGGCGTAGTTCCGGCCACTCATCTTCTCTTGGTTCACGCGACAGGCACAACTCGTACAAACGGGTCAAACGAGCGTCTGTACTCTCCGCGGTCGACTTTACCGTGGGCAACTCGCTCACCATCCGTTGGCCCAAAGCCCGGGCGCACTGAAAGTAAAATGATTCATTCATACGATGTAATGCTTGCATCGGCGTCGTCGATCGATGACGGTGCGTGCAGGTCGCGTTGCCATGGGGAGCATCAAAGATCATCAAGCCGGGATACGGCGCGGTACGTTGAAACCAAACGTAAAGACCTCGACGAAACAAGCCATTGCCCCACGAAGGGGTCAGCGGCTGGCTCCGATTAAAGGACAAGTCCCGAGCTCCGACCGGCTGCGGAAGCACGGCGCTTCGTCCGCCGACTCGCGCGTCAAGCAAGCCGCTCGCCGCCAACCCGATATCTCGTACGATTTCCGCATCGACGCGCAATCGCTGCTGCCGGGCCAACAGCTCGTTTAACGGATCACGTTCGGCCAAGTCACTCCGGTACTTGCTGGATTGTTGATAGGTGGCGGACATGACAATCAGTTTGTGTAGCCGCTTCATGCTCCAACCACCGGTAACGAATTCGCGGGCTAACCAGTCTAAAAGCTCTGCGTGCGACGGCGAGTCGCCTTCCGTCCCAAAGTCATCGTCCGTGGCAACCAGTCCGCGGCCAAAGTACTGTTGCCAAACGCGATTGACTGCAACACGGGCGGTCAGCGGATTCGCGGGATCGACGATCCAGCGAGCGAAGTCGAGTCGATCGGGCTGCTCGCCACGAGCTCGCATCGGCGGAAGCACTTCCGGTGTTGCACAGCGAACGAGTTCAGTTGGGCGAAGGAAGTCACCTCGCTCAAATCGGCGAGTTTCTCTTGGCTCGTCCATCTCGGAAATGGTCTGAGCGAGCGTATCGTGTGGATTCACGGGAGCATGTTGCCGGCGCATTTGCACGCCGTTATCGATATGCAACCAATCCTTGTCACGCGAACAGAAATACTCGCGAATAACTTGCTCGTGATCTTTGGTCCGCTGTCCGGTCGGAACTGCCAAAAAATCGGCTGCACGACCTTTAATCTCTTCAATCCGAAACGGAACAGCCGTGCCCGTCACTGACAGTCGAAAGCGGCCGATCAATTGGAACCAGCCACCTTGCCCCTGCGGCATCGTAATCGTTAAGCGAGTTCCCGATGGATTCTCCAATGGGCTCCGAAATTCGACGACTGCGACGTGTCGTTCACCCGTTCGGACTCCGATCGACCAACCACTCGATCCACGACGACCAGCAATCGCATCTTGGAACGGTCGATCGCGCCGCCAGAAGCTTGCCGCGGGATGCAGCAACTCGACCTTCTCCGCTTTCGGAAGGTCTGGGACTTCGATAGAAATGTCCTCAGCCGGCACGCGTTCGGCCTCGACGGTCAACTCGCTTAAATCGAAGTCTCCGTCTGGCGCACGACCGGGTCCGTTGTGCGGCAGGCTCGGGTCGGGCAATACTTCGATTCGCAGTCCAGTGATTGACGGCAGATCGCTGGTCGCGACGATCGTATAGGTCGAAGTCTCGGGAGTCGGGCCAGCAGCCAGAACCGAGAAGTCGTCCCGCAGAATCAGCTCTTCGCCTTGGCTGGCAGACAAAAATGATGGGCGTAGCGGTTCCCATTTCGCCAGCGGGATTGCCGCGAGTGTCGCTGCCCAATGTTTCGCTTTCGCCGCGGCAATTCGCTCCTCGTAGCCGCGGCGAGTTGAGAGCATCATCTCGTATTGCTTGTCAAACTTCGCCTTCTTCTCCGCGTACGGCTCGAGTTCCTCGGGTAGCGGTGCAGGTATGTCTTTCTCCGATACGCTATTAAAGAAGCCATACATCCCGAAATAATCCAATTGCGTCAGCGGGTCGTATTTGTGATCGTGGCATCGAGCACATCCAAGTGTCAAACCCAGCCATGTGGTTGCGGTCGTCTCAGTACGATCGAATGTTTGTCGAACGCGGTCTTCGTGCGGATCAGCTCCAACTTCGGTGTTGCTGAGCGTGTTGCGATGGAAGCCGGTGGCCACCAATTGGTCCGTGGTAGGATTCGGTAACAGATCCCCAGCGATTTGTTCGATGGTGAACTGGTCGAATGGGAGATCTCGATTTAACGCTTCGACGACCCAGTGTCGGTAACGCCATGCGTGCAATCGCCCCTGGTCAATATCGTAACCGTGACTGTCTGCATAACGGGCCTGATCGAGCCAATGACGACCCCAACGTTCGCCGTAGTGCTCCGACTCCAATAGGCGATCGACGAGGTTTTCATAAGCCCGCGGATCGAGATCGTCGGCGAACTGACCAACCTGCGCGGGAGTTGGCGGAAGTCCCAGTAAGTCTAGGTAGATCCGCCGAATCAGCGTGCGTCGATCTGCTGGTTGTGACGGCGTGACATGCTCCTCTTCAAGCCGGCGCAAAACGTAACGATCGATGCCGTTGTTGGTCCATTGTTGATCGTCGACTTCGGGTGGTTGTGCCGGTTGAATCGGTTGAAACGCCCAGTGATCCGAGTGGGTTCGGCGTTGAATCTCGCTCGCAGAGATTAAGCTCGCATCGTTTGGACTTTCTGCGCGGATTGAAACCGAGGGCGCAACGAGAACCATGAGCAAACAGCCGCCAAAGTTCAAGCGTTGCACGAGAACATTCCTTATCGGTAGGAGAGTTTGGTGGGAGCGATCCCGTTCGTAGTCCGCGCGTCGTGCGTAGACAGTTGGCTCGCTGGAAAATCTCCAACAAAACATGGGTCACGTTCCGGGACGTGTCAATTTTGAAACATCGGCAGCCTCTCGTTGCCAAAACGCCACAGCTGTAGCAATCACCCCGTTCATTCCACCGAATTCGCCTACGAATTTTTGCTCTTTGATGGTTCGTGTCCCATTCTTCATTTACGTACGGATTCGTTCGCTCCCCGGAATCTCGCGGCTTTCGATTGGTGAGTCAGCGCCATGCTCGAACCGTCATGCCCAGCGTCCCACCTTTACCGACAGGAGTCTGACACACAATGTCAGCAACTGCCCCCGAGCGGTCATTAAAGTACCAGAAACCATCGAAGCGACTCGGCGCGGTTGCCGTGCTGATGGCCGTCATCCTGGTTGTCTTACTCGTGTGCGTCGCCATAGCGATCGACGTCGGCGCGATCGTGCTCGTAAAGACACAACTTCAAAGCGCCTCCGACTCGGCTGCGCTCGCCGCAGCGACACGGCTCGGCCTTGGGCAACAATCGGTTGTGGCCGAAGCCGTGACTTTCGCCGATCTGAACAAACAGCTCGGTGGTTCCGGCGCCGAAATCAATCCCAATGAAGTCAAGATCGGAATCTGGAATCGCGGGAACCAAACGTTCACCCCGGCAACGAATGGGAACGCGGTTCAAGTGACAACCCGAGGCACGAACCACGGCTACTTCTTTGCCAAAGCCTTCGGTCCACAATCTTTCTCGTCAGGTGCGACCGCACTTGCAGCAGCCGTCCCACTCGCCC
>JACNKX010000201.1 GCA_014381825.1 Planctomycetota bacterium | reverse complement strand
CTAAAAACTCTCAGAATGCGCTCGAAACGAGTCTGAGTCACACAACTTGAACCCCGGAGTAGCGAAATTTCGCGACCCCGGGGTTTTATTTTGCGCTGAAGGAGAGACAAGGCGAGTTATCCCCAGGATTCGCAAGGGTTTGCGATGCTTACTGCCGGTGATTTCTATCTCGCCCGTGGTCGCGCGCGACCCGATCGATTCACACGCTCGGCCCTTCCAGGACCCATTTCTGGCCCAAACTCTCGGCCGTCTCTCCGTCTCGCACCGCCTGGGTTAACAGGTGTTGGCTTCGCCCTTTCGGTCGCAACCTACCGGGGTTGGCTTCGGTGAGCGGTCACAACATCGTTCGACCGCGCGCGGACTCCTGGCCCCGGCTCGCTGTTGAGCCTCTTGCGCTCGCAGCAGAACCGTAGTCGCGATACTCGCGAAAATCTCCGAAAATTCTTGGTAAACCCGCAATGACCGGGAGTAACTGGGCAAGGAGTTTCGCAGACAAGATGACTGAGCCACCAATCACCGACCGCTACGATCAGTTCGTGGCTCTATTTGCCCGACACGAGCGTGCAGTTCGCGGCGTGATACGGTCCATGCTGCCATCGTCGCAAGACGCCGACGAGGTGATGCAGGAAGTGGGATTGGCCTGCTGGCATAAGTTCTCGGATTTTCAGACTGACGATTCACAAGACGCGTTCTTTCGATGGGCGTGTGTGATCGCCAGATTCGAGGTCCTCAAGTACCGACGAAAATGCGCCCGCGATCGTTTGGTACTCAGCGACGAGACGATTCAACTCCTATCGGCAGAAGCAGAAGATCGGGCTCTTATTGCGGAACAAGAACGCCAAGCACTGGAGGATTGCCTAAACCGCATGTCGCCGGCGGACCAGCGGCTTCTTCTGAGCGTCCACACGCGGGGAGATTCCGTTGCGGAGATAGCCCGGCAACTGGGGCAAAAAACGCGGCGGCTCTACAGCCGAGTCAACGCACTCCGTGACCTGCTGGGCGAGTGCGTCAGGCAGAAACTCGCTGAGGAAGGCACTTGAATGAATGACGAACTTAAAGCACTCGCCAGGGCTTACGGCGACGGGACGATCAGTCGGGCGGAGCTCCAGCGTTTAGAAGAGTTGCTCCAGGGCGATCAAGGTGCTCGCGGGCGATTCCTGCATGAGATGAACTTGATCGACGCGATGGAAGAAAGGGCACTCGGTGGCCATCCAGAATTGCACGACAAGAATCTCGTGCTGCCGCCCGCAACAAGGTCGATTACTCCCCGATTCGTGTGGGCAACGTGGACTTCGTTGGCCGTTGTGGTAGCCGCACTCCTCATCTTTGCAGGCTTCATTTGGCTGAATGCAGGCAGCGCGTCCATTGGGACATTTGTCGAGCGTCACGGCCCAGTCCGCTGGACAGGACAAGACGGTGTCGTTGAAAACGATCTTGAAATAGGCGAATCACTTTCCGGAGGCACGTTGGAAGTTCTCACGGCTGATGCTTGGGCGTCATTTCGCTTCCATGATGGCTCAATCGTTACATTGTCCGGCGAAGCAGAGGTTGTACTTTCCGATCGCGATCGAAAACGGCTGCAACTCCGTCACGGAAGCATGTCTGCCGACGTGGAACCGCAACCGGTTGGTTCGCCGATGATTGTCCAAACCCCGGCGGCTGAGATTGAAGTTCTAGGAACGCAATTCAATGTATCAGCCCGAACCACCGACACTGAGCTAGCCGTCAATGAAGGTCGCGTTCGTTTTCTGCGATCCAGTGACGGCAAAGCACTAGACGTATCTGCCGAGCATCGAGTAGTTGCCTCACTTGACCCGGCCGAGGGTTTCTCTATTCAGCCCCTTAGGCCGCAAGTTGCGACGTGGCAAAGTCGCTTGGAAAGCGACTCTGAGGTGATGCATGGCTACTGGAAGCCAGCGCTCTTCGAACTGGGAATCAAACTCAAGCAAGCCGTTGCGGCGGGTGAAACCACGGAGGCCGAAGCGCTTGCTGAGTACCAGCAGGCGGTCCGCCTGGATAGCCAAGGTTCCGTTTGGGGAAAGCCATCGAAAATCGGTTGCCTGGTCTGGCTAGATGTCCGAGATGAGGACGGGAACCGCGTCCAACTCATGGATCAATCCAAGCTCCGTATCACCGGGCGAATTTTTGCACCCGCCAAGATGGAAATGGGAGTCAGTACCTATAAGGCGGAGGGCGGATTCCATGACAAGTTCAGCTGCACGATCACCTCACAGGAATTGAATCGATCTCCTGAAGGCAAATTCGAATGGGTCGTCCATGCCAGCGACCTCTTGCCAAAGTCGAGCAATACACCAACTGGTTCGGTGATACACGATTGGTGGTGTGTCACGGAATCGAACACCTCCAAGTTTGAGATTATCCGTGTTGAAATCCTCGATAAATAAAGGAAACGTCATGAAACAGAAATCCACACTTGTCCTCGTCCTCATTGTGGGAACGGCACTGTCCGTTACCAGTGCCTACGCTCAGGATGGGAAGCCACAAGACCTTGCGGCTTTAAAGGCGGAACTGGCAGAAGCGGTTGAGGCTGGAAAGTTGACCAAGGAGCAAGCTGTCCAGAAATACGAGGCAGTCGCCGCGCGGCTGGGCGAAACCGGCGACAAGTCAAGAACGCCGGATCTCTCGGTCTTCGCCGGAAAGCTAAAGGCGCTTGTGGCTGAAGGAAAACTGACTGAGGCGGAAGCCAAAGGTCTTTACATGTCCGTCGTCTCGGGCGACTCGTCCAAGACTCAAGGACCGAAGACGCCAGGCGTGAAAGGATCGGACTACAAGATGCCCGGCCTCAGTCTCGAGCAGATGCAAAAACTCAGTGCTTCCCTGCCAACCACATCCACCGCCGGCGACGAAGAGGGTCCGGTAGCCACTGGTTTCTTCGGGTGGGCCGCCGACGCGACGCATCGCTTCATGGACCATAGCCACCGAGGCGAACCCCGTCTGATTGAAGGGCTCTCTTTTCGACTCGACCATCGCGACCACGACTCGATCGGCCGCAGCTGGGAGCACGTCACGATTCGAATCGCACACGGCAACTGGTCATCGATCAAGTACAACGCATCCGAAGAATTTGACCTTGTCGATGAACCGGTTGTTGTTTTCTCTAAGCCATGGAGCTTCCCGACGCTGAAGGGTTTCCCCGCAACGGAACCGGCTGAATGGGGCGGCCCGCAGAACGCACTCAATTTTCGTTTCGATAACCCATTCGAATACAACGGCACGGACGCCATCTACGTGGAGTTTGTCTTTTCCGCCGGCAAGACCGAAGACGGGCGTCCATGGGAAGGCGATCTGCCATTTGGATTCGAGTACTACTTGGATTCCATGCCGGAAGCGGGTGGCTGGCGAATCGCGGAGAAGCCCGACGGGCTGTATCGAGCACCCCGAGTCGAAGCCGTGGTGTCCTACACGGCCGGCGGGCAGTCGGTATGGACATCGTCGCCGAAAGGTATGCCCTATTTGAAATGGGACTTTAAGTCTGCAGACGAATGAGGCTACCCGTTTAAGCCCTGTGTCGCCGTCGAAAAAAACTGTCGCAAAGGTTAAACGAGGTATGTTCGCCGTGAGACTTGTGATCGATCATCTGCTCTTTACGCTACTTGTGCTTGCAAACGGCAACGACTGCGCGGCACAAGAACAAGCGTTCGTGAACTTCGAGAGCCCGCAGTCGCATGGTCTGGCGACATCCAGTGAGGGAAACCGACTGTTTGTCGTCAACACCCCGGCGAATTCCCTAGTCGTGCTATCGATTGACGAGCCGACGTCTCCCAAGGCTGCAACTGAGATCCCAGTAGGGCTCGAGCCGGTATCGGTTGCCCAGCCGTCGGAGAACGAGGTGTGGGTGGTGAATCACCTGTCCGATTCCGTCAGTGTGATCGATCTCCGGCGTGGGGTCGTCGTCGAAACGGTTCAGGTTGGAGACCGACCAGGTGATGTCGTCTTCGCCGACCAAGGCCGTCTAGCCTTCGTGTCATCGATGAATGAGCAATGCGTTTACGTGATCGATGTCGCCACGCGGAAGATCAAGAAGCGAATATCGATTCCCACGCACTCGCCGCGCACTTTATTGGCTAGCTCCGACGAGATGACGGTTTGGGTTGCGAGCTATTTGTCGGGCAACGGCACAACGGTCGTTCCTCACAACGCCGCACCCGCGCCGCCGACGCCCACGAACGCCAAGCTTCCCGATCCGCCGCGGCAGGGAATCATCGTGTCAGCCACCGACCCTCGCTGGAAGAGTCAACTCGGCTTTGAACTGAAAGATGAAGACGTTTTCGAGATCGATGTGGAAACGCTCAACATCCGCAGTAGCTTTGCGGGAGTTGGTACCACGCTTTTTAATCTGGCCCAGCATTCGAAATCGGGGGAAGTGTGGGTCGTAAACACCGATGCCAGAAACCTCGTTCGTTTTGAGCCCCAATTGAAAGGGCATGTGGTCGACAATCGCATCAGCCGACTTGATGTCGTCGGTACTTCAGATTCTCCAGTCTCGATCACCGACTTGAACCCGCACATCGACTACGAGCAACTTGCCAGCACTGTTGGGCTGGAGACAGCGATTGCGCAACCGACCGACATCGTCTTCAATTCCACTGGCGACAAAGCCTTCGTTGCGTCGTTCGGTACTGACCGCATTGGAGTCTTGGACGATGCAGGTAATGTTCTCACAAGAATCGAGCTTCATGATGCACCCGCTGGCGACACAGACCCCCGGCACAAACGAGGGCCTCGATCCTTGGCGATGCATCGCGACGGAACCACGCTGTATGTGCTCAATCGACTTTCCAATAGCGTCTCGGTGGTGGATACCAAGTCGCAGCGCGTCGTCAATGAGCTGGTGATGAGTGATCCAACGCCGGATTTCATTCGCGCTGGTCGCGGGTATCTATTCGATGCCAAGCTGTCTGGCAACGGAACGGTTTCCTGTGCATCGTGCCACGTCGATGGCGATCGGGATGGCTTGGCGTGGGATCTCGGTGATCCTGGCGGAGCGATGTTCAACAACGGGACCGCTCAAGCAGTGCATCCGATGAAGGGCCCATTGCTCACACAGACGTTGCGAGGGCTTGCCGGTGAAAAACTCTTTCACTGGCGGGCGGATCGGCCCGGGCTCGCATCCTTTAACGGAACGTTCGAGCACCTGATGGGAGGCGAGCAGCTTGCGGATAATGACTTGGCTGTCTTTGTGGGCTACTTGCAGAGTATCCATTTTGGTCCGAACCCAAGGCGGAATCGAGGTGATTCTCTGTCAGCTCACCCCACGGGGATGAGTGCCCGCGATGGAGAACGCATTTTCATGAAACGTCTGGACGTCGGCCGCGAGGGAAGCAACAAGTTTCGCTGTGCTGATTGCCACATGCGATCGAACGGTGCCGGTACGACCGGGTTTACCGGGTTGATCGAGCAGCCAACGAAAGTCGCTCAGTTGCGAGGCCTCAATGAACGAATTTCGTTTGCTGGCGATGGCACTCGCATTGGCGGGTTCGGCTTCGGCGCGGATGGTTCTAAAGCAGCACTGCGGGAGTTTTTCGCGGATTCGCATCGCTTCCAAGGAATCACCGAGCAGGACAAGGCAGCGCTTGAGAGCTTCCTGCTTTCCTTTCCCACGGAGACACCGCCAATCGTCGGATTCACGCGTACAGTTCACGCCGCCAATCTGAATGAGGAGTCTATCCAATCCGATGTGGCCCTCCTAATCGAGCAAGCTCAGCTCGGGAATTGCTCGCTATCGGTGACCGGGCTGCTGCGAAGTAAGCGAATTGACATGGTCTACGATCGCGCGAGTGGTCTTTTTCGCGACAGAGTCTCTGGCGATGATGAAGTAGCACTGGAGCACATTATGGCAGGCATTGGCGACAACCAGTCGTTCCTCTCATTCGTCGCTAACCCGGCCGAAGTCGACGACTGATCAACCGAAAAGGCGACTGTCTTGAGTTGTGCATGTCAGAATGTGGGTGACACACACCACACGATCGTGTCCATTCGCGTTCCATTTGGCGGTCTGTGTCACCACCT